>CAYRBO010000011.1:57456-126097 GCA_964422545.1 uncultured Anaerolinea sp.
CAGGGAGAGGGGTCAGAGGTGAGAGCTTCCCCTCTCCCCCAGGGAGAGGGGTCAGAGGTGAGAGCTTCCCCTCTCCCCCAGGGAGAGGGGTCAGGGGTGAGGGCCTCGTCCATCCCCGTCAACGTCGTCGACACCGTCGGCGCGGGCGACAGTTTCGACGCCGGTTTCATCTACGGCTGCCTGAACGGCTGGCCGCTAGAAAAATCCCTGCGCCTGGCGTGCGTGTGCGGGGCGCTCTCCACGCAAGCCGCTGGCGGCACAGCCGCGCAGCCCACCCTTGACCAGGCGCGTGCCTACCTGACACCTGATACCTGACACCCATGCACTACCTCGACTACCTGGCTGCCTCTCACCATTTTGGCCCGCTGCTCGGCCTGACTTCGGTTTGTTCAGCGCACCCGCTGGTCATCGAGGCCGCCCTGCAGCACGGATTGACCCACAACCAGCCCGTGCTTCTCGAAGCCACCTGCAACCAGGTCAATCAGTTTGGCGGCTACACCGGCCAGACCCCCGCCGATTTTGCTCATTTTGTTCAACAGATAGCCGACCGATTGGGTTTTCCCCGCGAGCGGCTGATGCTTGGCGGCGACCATCTCGGCCCGCTGCCCTGGGCTGACGAACCTGCCCAAAGCGCTATGCAAAAAGCCGCAGACCTGGTGCGCGCTTATGTGCAGGCCGGTTTTACCAAAATTCACCTGGATTGTTCCATGCCCCTGGGCGGCGAGCGCGGCCTGCCCCTGGAAGTCATTGCCGAGCGCACAGCCGAACTTGCCCACCTTGCCGAGCAGAGCGCCCTCGAATCACCAATGTCTAATCTCGAATTACGTTACATCATCGGCTCCGAAGTCCCCGCGGCCGGCGGCGCAAAGGCCGGGGAGAGCCACCTCACCGTCACCGCGCCCGAAGCCGCCGCCGAAACGCTGGAGACAACGCGCCGCGCCTTCCACAAGCGCGGGCTGGACTCGGCCTGGGAGCGCGTGCGCGCCCTGGTGGTGCAGCCCGGCGTCGAGTTCGGCGACGAGACCATCCACGAATACGACCGCGCTGCCGCCGCGCCCCTCTCCCGCTTCATCGAAACCGTGCCAGGGATAGTTTACGAAGCCCATTCTACCGATTATCAAACTCCCGCCGCCCTGCGCGCCCTGGTCGAAGACCATTTCGCCATTCTCAAGGTCGGCCCGGCGCTCACCTTTGCCCTGCGCGAGGCCGTCTTTGCCCTGGCGGAGATGGAAGAGGCCCTCGGCGTCACCTCCCCATCCCGCATCCGCAAGGCGCTGGAAGAAGCCATGCTCGCCAATCCCACCCACTGGCAAAAACATTATGGCGGCGATGACCGCGCCCAAAAATTTGCCCGCGCCTATAGCTTCAGCGACCGCATCCGTTACTACTGGAATGCGCCTGAACCCCAGCAGGCCTTCGAGCATTTGATGACCAGCCTGGGCGACAAACCTCTACCGCTGGCCCTCTTGAGTCAGTACCTGCCTGATCAATACGAAAAAGTTCGTAACAGCGAACTAAAAAATCACCCACGCAAACTGATACTTGCGCGAGTGGCGGATGTCTTGAATGTTTACGCGGGTGCTTGCCAACGCTAATATTTCGGGTGAAACAGGTTTGCGCAGTTTTTTAGCCGATTTCCAGACCGTTCCTTTTTAAGTTGGAGCGACAAATTGCCATTTGCAATGCCAACATTCGTTGTTTTGCCCGAGGCTAAGCAAAGGGTTGCCTGGCGCCAAAGCAGCGGGCTTTGCTTTGGGTTGATTATCGTCAAATTAAACACCCGCAGGCTTGCGTTTGTCTGCGGGTGTTCGTTTCTAACCGATACGATTTTGCCCGAAGTTTGCAGACTTCGGAATCTACCGTGCAATCATATTAGATTTACAACTGCGCAAAATTGACCAGTTGAATCCCTCGCTTTTCGATCTCGGCGCGCATTTGGGGGTCAGTCAACACCTCCAACTCAGAGTGGCGCTGCCAGGCATAGGATGATTCACGCGCAAAGGTTTCGTCCACATAGCCGGGATGGCACATGATTTCGAACGTTCCGCTCTCTGGCAAACGGTCGAGAATGCGAATCAGTTCTTCGCGGGTGGCGCCTTCATCGTAAAAGGTGACAAAAAAGCCATCTGTAGAGCGCGGCTGGAACTGGGCCAGCAGGCGGGGAGCCGCTTCAAGCATGGATGCTGCCAGCGGCCCGGGAATGCCGTCCATGGTGGATTTGGATGCCTCGGCCAGCGGCAGGCGGATGGGAACATCGTATTCCTGCGCCAATGCGAGCATGGATTGGAACAGGCCAGGGGTGAAATAAGAAGAGTGGTGATGTGAATCGAGATGAGTGGGTTTTTTGCCAGCCGCGGCGATGAATTTTTCGATTTGGGCGCGCCATTCCGGTTCGACTTCTGCCGGGTCAAGCTCGGCGGCGCGTTTGGTAAAAACAGGCAGGCTCAAAAAATGACCCTTCGGCGTGGTGAGCGAGGGCAATTTTTCGGGCGGCAAGACAGGCACGCCAGAAGTGAGAACCAGGTGAACGCCCAATCCCAGCGAGGGGGTTTCTTGCAAAGCAATTTTGACATCCTCGACGGCAGTGGGCATGTTCATCATAGCAGTCGTGGATGTCACCAATCCGCGCAGGTGCGCGTCACGGATGCCGCGCGAAATATCGGCAGTGCGGCCGTAGTCGTCAGCGTTAACGATGAGGCAGGCAGGCATCACTCGACTCACTTCCAGAACTGCGGCAGGTGTTCGCGGTGCGTTTCGAGCATATCGTCCAACACAGCCTGCACCTTATCGCCTTTCGGGCCAAGTGGATGCACCATGAGGGCCTGGTAGGCGGCCTCGCGGTCGCCGTGTACTGCGGCTTCGACGGTCAATAGTTCATAGGCTTTAACTGCCGCTAGCAACCCAAATTGGGCGGGGGGCAGGGGTTCTGCCGGGATGGGGGCAATGCCGCTCTTTTTGACCGTTGCGGGCATTTCCAGCACCCAGTCGGCGGGCCATTCGTCCACCGCGCCGTTGTTTTTGATGTTGACAATATGCGTCTCGCCCAGGTCGTTGAAATGGGCATTGAGTAATTGCGTGGCAACGGTGGAATAATAGGCCCCGCCGCGCTTCATCAAATCGGCAGGCGGTTCTTTCAGGGTGGGGTCGGCATATTGTTCCAGCAATCCCTTTTCGACTTCAATCACTTCGTCAGCACGGGAGGGCGGCCAGTTTTGCTGCGCGGCTATCTTTTTCTCGGTGTAGTAGAAGTATTGCAGGTAATAGTTGGGAATCATGCGCGTAATTTCAATCATGCGCGGGTCCCATTCGGGATGTTCCTGAGACCGGAGTTCTTTGATGAATTCGCCAATCACCTGCGGCCAGACATCTTCGCCTTCAACGGTGAAGCCGCGATGCCAGGAAAGATGATTCAGTCCCAGGGTTTTTAACTCAGCGTGGGCGAGGTCGATTGTCCGGCCTGTCGCCTTTTCGAGGCCTTCGACAATTTTCATCTTGGCCCCAATCGGAACGTTGCACACGCCAACCGAGGGTGTTTCAGCGGCATATTTGCTGAGGGCCTGGGTAACAAGCCCCGCTGGGTTGGTGAAGTTGACGAGCAACGCTCCGGGCCTGGCAAGTTCCCGCATATCCTGGGCAATTTTTAGAATGACCGGAATGGTGCGCAGTGCTTTTGCCATGCCGCCCACACCGGTTGTTTCCTGCCCTACCAGGCCATGCCGTTTTCCCAAATATTCATCACGGCGACGGGCTTCCATGTGGCCGACGCGCAGCTGCGTAGTGACGTAATTTGCGTCCCTGATTGCCTCGCGCTGGTCGGTCGTAAGGATGACTTTGAACGGATTGCCCTTGAACGCGACCATGCGTTGGGCAAAACCGCCGACGATATCGAGGCGTTCTTGGTCGATGTCCATCAACCATAATTCCTCCAGGGGGAATTGTTCGTGACGCGCCAGGAAACCGTTCACTAGTTCAGGGGTATAAGTGGAGCCGCCGCCAATCACGGCAACTTTTAACATAAAGTGTCCTTTCTCGCTTGATGTTCAAGGTCGGTGTATCGCTTCTCCAATGAGTATCGCAACAGGATAGGGTTACACGGTTGAGAGGTCCCACTCTTCATAGATTTTTGGGACATCGCTAATCAATCGCCGTGTGTAAGCCTGTTTGGGATGCAAGATGACCGAGTCGGCGGAGCCGCTTTCTACAATTTTTCCATGTTCCATGATGTAAACACTGTCAGAGATGTAATATGCCAGGCCAATATCATGGGTAATGAAAATGGTGGTCATGCCGGTTTCGTCGCGCAACTTCATCAGATAGTCCAGAATGGTGGCGCGGGAACTGGCATCTATCATCGAGGTGGGTTCATCGGCGAGCAAAATCTTGGGCTTGAGCAAAAAGATTCTGGCAATCATCAGGCGTTGCATTTGGCCGCCAGACAGTTCAAAAGGATATTTATTCGTCATCTCGGCGAATTTAAGATTGACAAAACTGCACGCTTCGGTCATCATTTCGACTTTTTTTGCGTATGGTAAACTGCCCCCGCCTCGCATTCGAATACAATCCAATAAAACTGCGTCAATTTTATTGAAGATGTTATAGGAGGAGAACGGGTCCTGGAAAATGGCTTGAATGCCTTTCCAGTATTCCTGCCGCTTTTTGTTAGAGCTAATGTCGCGCTTTTTGCCGTGATAGTAGATTTCGCCTTCTGTAACGCTAATCAGCCCCAGCAGCATTTTTGCCAGGGTGGTTTTGCCACTTCCAGATTCCCCGACAATGGAAACAACTTCGCCTGCGCGAAAGTCAAAATCTACATGGTCAACGGCGATGGTTTTGCGCGCGCCAAAACCAAATACTTTGGTCAACCCTCTTCCGCTCAGAATGATATTGGTTTCGTTAGGCTCCATTTTTATACATCTCCCTCAACTCTTTTTCTGGCAGGATGCAACGATACAACCGCCCATTACCAGCTTCTCGCATTCCAACTGAATTGGTCTTGCATTCGGGGCGAACGTATTTACAGCGCTCGGCAAAGCGACAGCCGAGCGGCGGATTTTTTAGATTTGGGGGTACGCCTGGAATGGCTGTCAGTTTGTGTTCACGCAAACCTTGTTCCGGAACAATAATTGACCCCATCAGGCCTTTGGCATACGGGTGAAGGGGGTCAAATACGGTTTCCTGGGCGGTGCCTTTTTCTACAATCTGGCCGGCATACATAACCATGATGTCGTCTGTGACGTTATAGAGCAAGGGGAGTTCGTGCGTGATGAATATCATGGATTTGATGAATCCGCTTTCCATCAAATCACGCAGCATTTTAATTACCATTTTCTGAGAGGTGACATCGAGCGCG
This sequence comes from uncultured Anaerolinea sp., assembly GCA_964422545.1. Taxonomy (GTDB): domain Bacteria; phylum Chloroflexota; class Anaerolineae; order Anaerolineales; family Villigracilaceae; genus UBA5195. The sequence continues at coordinate 62,807 of CAYRBO010000011.1, forward strand.
GAGGAAGGTTCATCGGCAATCAGCACTTTGGGGCCCAGAATGACCGCTACTGCGATGACGGTGCGCTGCTTCATGCCACCCGAAAGTTCAACAGCATATTTTTGCAGCACTTCTGGGGGGAGGCCAACATATTCAAACAAGGCTCGCGCCATTTCATAGATTTCTTTTTTCGACTTATAAGGGTCATGCGCCTGAACAACGTCTTCGATGAAGTGAATCACTTTTTGAGTAGGGTTGAGCGCATTCATGGCCGCCTGAGGAATGTAGGCAATTTCCCGTCCCAAAATAGATTTGCGCACATCGTCTGGGTGCATTCCAGAGATGTTTTTCCCATCAATAATGATTTCTCCGCTGGTATAGTGCAAGGGAGGAAAGTAATATCCCATCAAACTGAGCGCCAGCGTAGATTTGCCGCACCCCGATTCTCCGGCAATACCGAGCGATTTTCCCTCTTCTACTTTGAGTGAAACATGATCCACTGCATAGACATCTTCCTGAAACCTGGTAACGTATTTTGTCGTCAGTTCTCTGACTTCGAGCATGACTCTGGACATTTCAATCACCTATTCTCTTAATGCCGGGTTGAAAATTTGGTCGAGACCTGTATTCATCAGGTTCATCGAAAAGGTAATGAGCGCAATCGTGACGAGGACAGGGAAATAGGCCCACCACGAGCCTTGCACATGAGCCTGGTAAATCATGGCCCAGCGCATCACCAGCCCAAGCGTTGGCACTTCAGTTGTTTTGGGGCCCAGCCCCAAAATGGACAGCCCGGCCTCAGCCAGTATGGCGGATGAAATTTGCAAAATCAGTGCCATTACGACATAAGAGGCAATGTAGGGAAGGATATCGGCAATGATGATGTGGACAATGGAATGACCAGATAGTTTCGACAGGTTAACATGATCACGATTACGGAGGGAGACAACTTGCGCTCGTACGGCTCTGGTTGTCCAGACCCAGGAGGTAAACCCAATGACCGTTGCGACGGTAAAGGCCCCGCGCTGTTCCTGTCCAATGCTGTAGGAAATTAAAATCAGCAATACAAAGCTGGGGATGACTGTAAACAGATTGGTAAAGAACATGATAATATCATCCGTAAGTCCACCGATATAACCAGCAAGCAAACCCAGAGAGAGACCTATCAGAGTTGCAATTAATCCGGCTAAAAGACCAATCTGTAATGATACGCGAGTGGCAGCAACCAATTGGGTGAGCATGTCGCGACCAAAGTTATCAGTTCCAAGAACCAGGACGCGCACATTGGCAACCTCTCCAATGTTTACATAATCCGTTTGTTTCACCACTCCTGTTTCTTCCAACCCCACCCCACTGCTGGCTCTTTTTGCTACGATGAGTTCATCGTTGGCAGATAAGAGGCCCTGGAGAGATTTGTTCAGGCGAATAAAGTAATTTCGTTTGGCATTTGTCATGCCGGGGATGTTTTTAGCGGGGTCGTAATGAGTGTTCCACAAGGTCAGCAACGATTCGGTGTTCTGAATATCAATTTCACTTTCGGGTACACCAGCCACCAGCAGCCATTCCTGCATGGAAAGGCGGTCATCATCGCTTAATTTGCTAGCAATGCGCCGCAGGTCGGCGTTGGGCAGATTGAGGGTGTATTTAGTGGGGGCATTAATGCTGTCGTAAGTGTTAACGTAAATTCCCGGCGGAAAAAAGGTTCCCTGCCCAAGAATGGCTAACGGTGCATCTGGAATGATGAGCGGGTAGATGGTCACGATTAAGAGAAGGGTGATAAAAATGGAAAATCCAAAGAGAAATTTTCCAGAGCGAAAAACTTGTCGGAGGGTGTGTTTCATGATCACATCTCTCTTTCAATCTGCCTGGGCTGCTTTGATGCGCGGGTCGATCACCCCATACAGGATTTCGATGACGAAGTTGGCCACCAAGACCATGATGGTGATGATTAATGTGGAGGCAGAGATGAGCGGATAATCTTGCCCCATGACACCATTGAGGAGGGTGTACCCTAACCCGGGGTAACTGAACACAATTTCAGCGACGAGTGCGCCACCCACCATTGTGCCTATGGATAACGCCAAGCCTGTAATTTGCGGCAGCATGGCGTTCCGAAAAACATATCCGATGATTTTGCGATCTTTGATGCCCATAAAACGGCTGAATTTCACATAATCTGCATTCAGCTCATAAATTGCCATGGAGCGCATGCCAATTGCCTGTCCGCCAATTGCAATCAGCACAATCGACCAGAAGGGCAACTGATAGTGAACGATGACAGACCATATAAAAGCCGGGGTAAAGCTCGGTATCAGGTCGAACCCATATCCGCCAGACGTGGGAAACCACTTAAGACCCACGCCAAAAATAGCAAGGAGAATAACTGCCATTCCAAAGGGAGGAAAATTGCTGACGAAAATGCTAACAGGCATCAGAACTTTATCGAACCCTCCCTTAAGATATGCAGCCAGGGCGCCTAGCGTGTTCCCAATGATCCACCCAACAATAATGGCCGGGAACTGAAGCGCAATCGTCCACCAAATCGATGTTTTGAGAACCTCGGCAACAGGGCGCGGATATTGGCTAAAGGAGAATCCAAAATCGCCCCGCATTACATTTCGCATGTAGATGAAAAATTGTTCGTGGATTGGCTTATTGGTGCCGAATAAATCTGCATATTGCTGGTAAATTGCCTGTACGCCAGTTGCATTGCTCATTCCCTGAGCCAGCCGTGAGACAATGGCGGCCACAGGGTCTCCAGGCATTAATCGCGGCAAAGTGAAGTTCAACAAGAAGGCAAACACAAAAGTAATGAGAAGCCAGCCTAGCTTGTTGATGAAGTATTTCCAATACCCTTTCAAACAACACCTCCTGTTTTCACCTCTTGGGGCTTTCTATACTTGTCGGTAACTTCCTGGCAAACCTCACCCCTGGTCTCTCTATCACTGCATGGTACGCATATGAGGGGGAGAGGGGAGAAAACAGCAATCGTTTTGTCGCTTTCGGCAAAAAAATCGCTTCTTTTGTTCGTTTTGCTGTCTCTTTCGGAGAGAGCGCGAGTTGGTCATTGCGTTCTTAAAGTGAATGGAATGATTGCATTATACAACAATCCGCCATGCTCCCGATTTGCAAGGAACATGGCGGATGTTTTTGAGCGAGAGGTTACTTGTTGACCAGCGTCACGTTATAGAGACAAGCAACGCCCCAACCATCGGTGCAGTCCAGTGGCGGAATGGGCGGGTTGCTGCCATCGTCCTGGTGCGGGAAGTTCGTCCAAACACTCTCATTGACGGCATGGAATGACTGTGGACGGTACATGAGCGTGAAGGAGGGAACTTCAGTCAAATAAATCTTGACCAGTTCGGTGTACATTTCCTTCAGTTTGGCTTCGTCTGATTCGGCAGGGATGGCCTTAATCAGCTCATCAACGCGCTCATTTTTGTACTGATTCCAGTTACCGTTCCAGTTGCTAGGCATGCCAATAAATTCGGAGCTGAGCAGGTTGCGAATGCGGCCCCACGGCATGGTTGGGCCAGCGCCGGCGCTCCACATCATGAAGATGTCGTAGCCTTCGGGCAATGGAGCATCCGATTTGGTCACAACGGTCTGGTAAACGGACCATTCGGGATAATTGGTGGTAATTTCAATGCCAATTTCTTTACCAGCAGCGGCAACAACCTCAATGGCTGCCTGCCAGTCGGACCAACCGTTGGGGCAAGTAGCAACGTAGCTGAGTTTCTTGCCATTGAACTCACGCCAGCCATCGCCGTCGGTATCAACAACGCCGGCTTCGTCGAGCAGTTTCTTGGCGCCTTCATAGTCTTTGCCTACCCACTGCAAGTCTTTCACCGCATCATGGTCATACATGGCCTGTTCGCCGGGGGTCGGGTTCATCAGCGAGCGTGGAACCTGGGTAAAGGTTGCCGACTGATTGGTCATCGCGTTGGCAACAATCGTGTCATAATCAACCGCAATGGCAATGGCCTTGCGGATCGCCACCTGGTCAAGACCCGGGGAGTTGAGATTGAAGAAAGCAGTTGGCAGGCTGGCGCCAATTCCGTAAGGAGCCTCAGGCAGATAGGTTGAAATCGGCAGGCCTTCTTTCAGCCACAGGTCTTGGATGTTGGCATTGAACTGCTGGCTGACATCCACTTCACCGGCCTTGAGGGCGGTAAAGCCGGCAGCATTGTCTTTGAAGATGACATGCGCAAGATACTTCGGAGCAGGCAGTTTCCCCCACATAGACGGGTCCTGACCCCAGTAATTATCATCGCGCACGAAAACGACTTTGGTTTCATCGGCAAAGAACTTGTGATAAGGACCAGAGTACACCACATCTTCTGCAACATCAGACAGGAACTTGGTCGCATCGCCGCCAGAGCGTTCTTCTAGCTTTTGTGTCCAGGCCTTTTGAATTACATAGTTGCTGCTCACATACGCGGCAACCACCAACGGATTGACGGCTTTGCCATTTGCATCCAGTTTCGCCTTGATGACGACCGTTTCAGGGTCTTTGGCCTCGATGGTTTCAATATAATCTTTATTGCCGCCGCCGGTTGGAGTATTGTATTTGATATGGGCCGCCCAGGTATAGGCAACATCCTCAGCCGTGACAGGAGTGCCATCGCTCCATTTTGCTGCCTTCTTGATTTTGAAGGTCAGTTCCGTGCGCTCGGCGTTCCAGGTGTAATCACCATCGGCCAGAAGAGGGTACTGCTTGCCGTCGAGCATGTTGTACAAATAGGGCGTTTCAAACATGACGACACGCGCATTATCACCCTGGCTGATACCCAAGGCGTTGTTGCAGCTGGAAGAGTATGGGTTCCAACAAACAACCGGCCCCCACTGTTGACCATTGAAGTACATGGTTTCGTTGCGGGGCAGCGGGTCGCCTGGTTTGAGTTCGGCTTGAGCCTGCGTGGGTTCGGGCGCAGCCTGGGTAGGTTCGGCAGCCGCCTGAGTGGGTTCAGATACAGCAGGCGTAGCCGGGCTGCCGCAAGCGGTGAGCACCATCGAAGCGACAAGCAGCAAGCCAAATGCAATAGATAGGGACTTTTTCATGGTGAGATTCTCCTCTTTATGATTTTGGGAAAGAAACAGATAGCGGGTAAGTAGGGTTACAGCATCATTATCCAAATCGTGACACCTCCTGTATTCATTCTGCTTTAGCATCATAGACACAGCCGCATGAACGGCGAAGGATGATTTGCGTAGGTAGCAATGTGGCTGGTTCGGCCGGTTGCTCTTGCAAAAGGTTGAACAGCAGACGCGCAGCCGTGCGCCCTACCAGTTCGGTAGGGGCTCGCACGGTCGTCAAAGGCGGGCTTAAGAAAGATGACAGGCGAGAATCGTCGAAACCGACAACGGACACATCTTCTGGAACGCGCACCCCTGCTTCTTTTAACGCTCTCAGTGTACCAACTGCTGCATCGTCATCGCCCGTAAAAATAGCATCGAAATGTACGCCATTTTGGGCAATCAGTTTTTTAATACTCTGGTAGGCTATATGCTGGTCGAACTCACCATTCAGAATCAAATCAGGGTTGAAAGGAATCCCGTGCGAATCGAGCGCATCACGATATCCTTGTTCTCGCCAACGCGAGTCTTCCTGTTCTTTAGGGCCGCGCAGGAAAACAATCGAACGCCGCCCATGCTCTTCAATCAGATGCGAAATGATTTTGCGCATAGCGGCTTTGTTCTCGACGGTCACAAACGGGACCTTCAAATGTGACGGCGTGGTGCGGTGAATCAAGACAACGGGAAATTTGATACGGCACAGGTCCGTCAATTGCTCCTCGTTAAGACAATCGGCGTAAGCCAGCAACCCGTCAGTATTGTGCGGGCCAATGGGCGAGGAGCGATGTGGGTATGCTTTGTGGTCATACGTTGCAACCAGTAAGTTGTATTTGTACTCGCTGACTACCGCCTCGATTCCGCTCAACAATGGCGCGAAGAAATCTGCGTGCATATTGTGAAGCACGAGACCAACAGCCAGGGTGCGGCGGGTTGCCAGTTGGCGGGCGGCTGCGTGCGGCTTATAATTCAAATCCAACATGACTTGTTGGATACGCTCCGCTACTTCCTGTGAAACCGGCGCGCTTTGGTTAATAAACCGGCTCACAGTCGCAACAGAGACTGCGGCGTGCCTGGCAACATCACGGATAGTAACAGAGGAGGACCGTTTGGTCATGATATGCGCCTGAGTAACCGGTTACAGTAACCGGTTACATTAAAGCACAATTAACAATTGGAGTCAATAGTTTTTTGTGTTACGGATTTACGGCCTGCCTTCCCCCATTCATTGCTATTCGAAATTCTAGTAGCGTAAAGAAACGAAATTTTGGTTAAGATTTGAATAGAGCAACCATTAAACTATCAGAACTATAAAGTTAAAAACCTTTTAAATTGGTTAAAATCAAACTATGAATATTTTGCACTTTTTTGGTTTCGATTCTCTAAGAAAGGAGGTACCCAATGAACAAGTTCTTAAAACAGGCCCAAGGCATGGTCGAATATGCTTTTATTCTTGTGTTGGTCGCAATCGTCATTATTGTCGCCATTGCCACCATGGGGCCGGGGGTTGGCAACCTGTATATGTCAGTTGTCAATAGCCTTTGAATCAAAATTCCCGCCATCAGGCGGGAATTTTTGTCGATTGAAGCAGTTCCACCAGGCCAGTAGGATACAAGGGGGGATAACCATTCCCAGTTTTTTCCAAATCAACCCATACCGCCCGGAAGGGCGAAGATTTTTCCACGCCCTGGATGATGATTCTCTCGTACATACTTTCATCTACGAAACGGCCATCGTAAACCTGCACCAGTTCATGTCCCTTGTTGCCCTCGTAAATGAAAATGTTTTCAATCGTTCCCAAATAGCGCAGAGCGGTGACATCCGCATTGATTTCTTCTTTGATTTCGCGGATGACCGCCTGGTCAGACCGCTCGCCGAACTCCACCGTGCCGCCCAAAGGACGATAGTAAGCCTGCTGTTTAATGGTGTCGTATCCCTCGAAGGCCAGGATTTTGTTGCCATTTCGAAAAACGCAAATGGCAATGACGCGAATTTTATCGGGTTTCATAACTTCTCCAAATTACAAGGAAAGAATGGCGGGCTGGCGGGTAAGCGTGGCTTGCATACTCCACGGGCCAGCCCAGGTAATGGTGACGGGCAAGATTCGGCCTCGTAAATCTTTTTCCGATTCGACAAAGACCAATTTATTGGTAGGCGTGCGGCCTTTCCAACGCCCTTTCACCTTTTCCTCGAATAAAACGGAAACGTTCTCTCCGAGATATTTTGCATTAATCTCGCCAACAACCCGCTCTTGTAACTCTTCGAGCATTCGGAAGCGGCGCATTTTTTCTTCTTCTGGCACATTATCTTCCATGCGGCGGGTGGCGACTGTGCCTTCGCGCACCGAGTAGCGCGCCAGATGGGCTACATCCAGCTTCAGGTCAGCTAACACCTGCCAGGTTTGCATGAACTGCTCCTCGGTCTCGCCGGGGAAGCCGACGATAATGTCGGTGGCGATCGAACAACCTGGGATGCGGGAGCGGATTTTGGCAACCAGCTCGCGGTATTGCTGCTGGGTGTAGCCGCGCTTCATGTTTTGCAGCACGGTGTCATCGCCAGCCTGGATGGGAATCTCGAAATGCGGCATCACTTTGGGCAGTTCGGCCACCGCTTCGATGATTTCGTCATCAAAGTAATTCGGGTGCGAGGTCAGAAAGCGGATGCGTTCAATGCCATCTACATCTTGAATAACCCGCAACAGCCCGGCCAGGTTCGGCCCACCGGGGATGTCTTTGCCATAGCGGTCAACGATTTGCCCGAGCAGGGTCACTTCTTTTACGCCCTGCCGCGCCAGCGAGCGGACTTCTGCAACAATGTCACCCACCGGGCGGGAGCGCTCGACACCGCGCTTGTAGGGGATGATGCAGAACGTGCAGGCGTGCGAACAGCCGTAAACAACGGGAACATGCGCAGAGACCAGGCTGCCGCGCTCGTTGACGGGCAGGATAAGTTCTTCATCCATCGTCAAAAAGCGGCGGGTTGTTTCGGCATCTTCCATCGAGCGAACTTCGCCCTGGGTGAGATGCGAAATCAGCGGGCCAGGGTCTGAAGGCGGCGAAAAGACATCCACATACGGGAAACGCGCTTTGAGTTTTTCGTGACCTTTCACCCCAACCAGACAGCCCATCAGGTTGATGACCAGGTTGGGGTTTTTCTGTTTGAGTGGCTTGAAAGAGCTCAATCGCCCGTAGGCTTTGTCTTCGGCAGATTGGCGCACGACGCAGGTGTTCAGCACGATAACGTCTGCCTCAGCGGGGTTTTCGGTCATGGCATAACCCAGGTGTTCGAGCGCCGACCCCACCCGCTGGGAATCGGCCACATTCATCTGGCAGCCTTCGGTCCAAATATGGTATCGCATTATCTACAACATCCTTACGAATAAAAACATCAAACGTAAATTATACCCTTACGGGCGGGCCAGGGAGAGCAATTTAAGCCCTGGTTACGGTATTGTAAGCCAACAAAAACGCGGGGGATTGGTCAGACAAAGCCTGCCGGTCGAGCATCAATCCTGCCATTCCAGCTCAAAGTCACCAATCAAGACCGTGTCACCGTTTTGGACGCCCGCCTTGCGCAGGGCATCTTCGACACCCAGGGCTTCCATCAATCGCTGGAAGCGGCGCAGCGAGCCAGAATGCTCGAAGTAGGTCATTTTGGCGGCGCGCTCGATAGCCGTGCCGCTGACGCGCCAATCGCCGTTATCTTCGCGCCGGATGGTGAACTCTTTGGGGTCTTCTTTCGGTTTATAGACCGGCATGGGGGCTTCGGCATCCTCGATGGCGGGAGTTTCGGCCAATCTTTCTGCCGCCGCCAGCAATAATTCACGAACGTTGACGCGCGCCAGGGCCGAGATTTCCCAGATTTTGGTCACGCCCCGTTTTTTGAGTTCGCGCTTCAGTTGGGGCAGGCGCTCAAGTACTTCGGGCTGGTCGATTTTGTTAACAGCCACAATCTGCGGCTTTTTGGCAATGTTAGGGTCAAAGAGCGACATTTCGGTATTAATCTGGCTGAAATCGGCCAGCGGGTCCTCAGACAGGCCATCAAGCAGATGAATGAGAACTCGCGTGCGCTGAACATGCCGCAGGAACTCGAAGCCGAGGCCTGCGCCCTGGCTGGCGCCCTCGATGAGACCGGGGATGTCGGCTAGCACGACGGTGGTCGCGTCGTCGATTTGGGCCACGCCCAGGTTGGGTTCGAGCGTGGTAAACGGGTAAGGGGCAATTTTGGGCCGGGCGTTGGTCAACACCGAAAGCAGGGTCGATTTACCAGCATTGGGAACGCCCACCAGGCCAATATCGGCAATCAATTTGAGTTCCAGGCGCAGCCGTTTTTCTTCGGCGGGTTCGCCTTTTTCGGCAGTACGCGGCACCTGGTGACGGGCAGTGGCGAAGTGCTGGTTGCCGCGTCCGCCGCGCCCGCCTTTGCAGACCACCAGCCGCTGGCCTGGCTCGGTCAGGTCGCCGAGCAGATCGCCGGTTTCGGCGTCGAAGACGACCGTGCCGGGCGGGACAGGGATGACCAAATCTGAGCCCATCTTGCCAGACATGTTGTTGGGGCCGCCGTTTTTGCCATCAGGCGCGAGGTAGCGCTCTTTTTGGCGGAAGGAGCTGAGGGTGTTGAGGGTTGGCTTGACCTCCAGAATGACATCACCGCCTTTGCCGCCGTCGCCGCCATCGGGCCCGCCGCGCGGGACGTATTTTTCGCGGTGAAAATGTACCATTCCGTCGCCGCCCTTACCGGAACGGACGTAGATTTCTGCCTGGTCGATGAGCATAGTTTTTCCTACTGTTTCTGTGAATTCCTGCCCTTAGCGCTTACCGGGCAAAGAGCAGGATTATACCAGCCATTCTCCCCTGATTATGACATAAAACTGCATTTGAGAGCGGAGGTTTTGCTACAAAATTAACCCTCTGTTGTAAGATGTATTGAGCATCCAACGCAGCCAGATGCAGATTCTCCTGGCTCCCCCGCGCTCTGACATCAGCGCGGCGGAGCATTTTGCATTGCAAGATTGATTGCGCAGCACAAAAAGATGACATTCGTCATGATTGACTCTTCTATAAGATTATTATACTATATGACTAATCTTATATAAAATACGTCCAATATGTCCCTTGACCATGCCATTCTCGGCTTCTTGAACTACCACCCCTACACCGGCTACGACCTGAAGAAAATCTTCGACACGTCCATCCGGCACTTTTGGCCCGCCGACCAGAGCCAGATTTACCGTACCCTGGCAAGGCTGGAAGAAAACGGCTGGGCAGAGATGGAACGCATTCCGCAGGAAGACCGACCTGACCGCAAGGTGTATCACATCACCGAGGCCGGGCGGGCTGAACTATTGCGTTGGATTTCTGGCCCGCCTCCGCTGAGCGAACCACGCAGCGCGCCGCTCATCCAGGTCTTTTTCAGCGGGCAACTCTCAGACGAAGAAATCCTCGCCAAATTCGAGGGCTACGCGGCCATTATGCGAGCGATTCTGGCGCAGTATGACCAGGTTCCAGCCAAAATTGAACCATTCCAGCAGGAAATCCCCTCGCCGCGCGAGCATTTTTTCTGGCTGCTGACGCTCGAAAACGGCCTGGCCAACATGCGCGCCAACCTGGCCTGGGCCGAAAGCGTCATTGAGCGGATTAAGAACGGCCAGGTTCCCAAAGAATAGAAAGGTTCCCCATGCTCAAACAACTCCCCAAGCGCCAGCGCATCCGCAAAGGCCTCGTCCTGTTCTCGTTTCTGATTTTTCCGGTGACGATGAACTTCCTCTCGCCCTACGTCATCATCGACGGCGCGATGAACGGCATCCTGAACGGCAGCGCGGTCATGTTCGGGCTGATGTTCATCTCCTCGCTTTTCCTGGGCCGCGCCTGGTGCGGATGGGTCTGCCCCGGCTCGGCCATGGCCGACATCGCCGAACCCCTCAACAACCGCGCCATGAACCCCGATAAAGTGGCCTGGATTAAGTGGCTCATCTGGATTCCCTGGATTTCCATCATCCTTTGGCTGCTGATTCAGGCGGGAGGATACTCTAGCGTGAACCTGCTCCATTTGACGGAAAGCGGCGTCTCGGTGGATTCGCCCGAAAAGTACGTCATCTACTTCGTGGTCATTTTCCTGTTCATCGGGCTGGCGGTCATTTTCGGACGCCGGGCCGGCTGCCACACCATCTGCTGGATGGCGCCTTTCATGGTCATCGGGCGCTGGATTCGCAACCGCCTGCCCTGGCCTTCCCTGCGGCTGGTGGCAGACGCCGCCGCCTGCTCCGATTGCAAACTCTGCACCCGCAACTGCCCGATGGGGCTGGATGTCAATGCGATGGTCGAGATGGAACAAATGGAACACAGCGAGTGCATCCTGTGCGGCAACTGCATCGATACCTGCTCGAAAAAAGCCATCCGCTACTCTTTTAGCGCCGGCGTAGGACGAAATTAATTCGTCTTGCAGAATAAATCACCCCAGCGTGAAATAAAACGCCGCGCCTTTGCCCTCTTCTGCCTCTGCGCGGATAGACCCTCCGTGCCGCTGGAGAATGCGCTGAACAATCGCCAGTCCCATCCCGGTCCCTCCATACTCGTCGGGATGGTGCAGCCGTTGGAAAGCGCCAAACAGATTCCCGGTGAATTTCATGTCGAACCCAACGCCGTTATCACGGATGAAGTACTCGGTCTTCTCTTCCACTTCCCGCGCCCCGATTTCAATTTCTGCAACAGGGCGCGCGCGGGTAAATTTGATGGCGTTGCTGATCAAGTTCACCCACACCTGGCGAAGCAGGACGCGGTCACCCTGGCAGGCAGGCAAGTCCTGCACCCGCACCCGGATATCGCGCCCTTTCATTTCCTTCTCTAAACTCGCGCGGGCAGTCTCGACCAGGCTGTTCATATCTACCGGCTGAATGCGCAGCGCAACGTGTCCCGCCCGCATGAATTCGAGCAAGTCATCCACCTGCTGCCCCATCAATTTTGCGCTATCGCGGATGCGGTCGAGCCGCTGTAACGACGCAGGGTTAAGGTTTTCGGCCTCGGCCTCTTTCAAAATGGAGGCGAAGCCGTGCATGGCGCGCGCGGGGATACGCAGGTCGTGGGCAATGGTGTACGCCAGTGACTCCAATTCCTGGTTGGCGGCTTCCAATTGGCGAGTGCGCTCGGCCACGCGCTGTTCCAGTTGGGCATTCCACTGCGCGTTTTGGATAGCCAGCCCAGCATACCCGGCAAAAAGTTCCAGAGCCTCCAATTGTTCGGGACGAAATTTACGCCCGGTAAGCAGGTTGTCGACGCCAATCAAAAGAACCGGTTTTTCTCCGACCCAGCCAGCCAGGGTAGCGTGCTGTTCAACGCCGCGCATGTCTTGGTGATTGGTAAGGTCATAAGCAGCGGAATAATTTTCAACCAGGTGCAGCCCCCTGGTTTCGCTGACTGCCTTGACCCAGCCTTCATACGCATCCACCGGTTCAGAAAACCAGCGCGTATCTTCAATCTCGCCCGCCGCATTGGTTCCAATCAAACCGCGCACCTGCCTTTGAACAGGGTCATAATCAAATAAGCCAACCCGGTCAAATCCAAGTCCCACTTGCACGCTTCGATGAATCTCTTGCAGGCATTGGCGCAAGTCTGTAATTTGGGTAACGGCTTTCCCCAAGTCAATCACGGTTTCCATCATCGCGCGGCGGCGAATTTCTCGTTGTTCTGACTGTTTGCGGCTTGTAATGTCCTGTTTAATCGAGATGTAACGAAACACCTTGCCCTGTTCGTCGCGCACCGGGGTAATAATTTGTTCTTCTACATAAAGACTGCCATCTTTACGCCGGTTGACCAGTTCGCCCTGCCAAACCCGGCCCTCCGCGAGCGTATTCCATAAGTCCTGGTAAAACGCCGGCCCCTGTAACCCGGAACGCAGCAGGCTGTTTTTCTGCCCGATGGCTTCGTGGCTGCTGTAGCCGGTCATGGCTGTAAACGCAGGGTTGACCCACTGAATAACTCCATCTACATCACTGATGACAATCGCATTGGCGGCGGCATCGAGCGCGGCGGCCTGCAAGCGCAGCGACTGCACCAGGCCGGAGTTTTGAATCGCCGTATTCACCTGATTGGCCAGGGTCATGAAAACCTGACGATGTTCATCTTGATAGGCGCCCGGCTGATAATGCTGTACTGAAATTGCGCCGATTACTTTGCCGCCCTGTTTGAGCGGCGCCACCATTACAGATTGGGTATTTTCTCCAGTGCCATACCAGCCGCTTTGGATTTCAAGAGCATCCTGCTCCTTTTGATTGGTAACCAGCAATAGTTCTCCCGTTTCAATCACATGAGATGTCAGGGTATGTTCGGAAAGCGGCAAGATATCGTTTGGATAGCGCTGCCCTTTGTCCGTCAGATAAACGTACTCAACCGTCTGTTGCCGCTCATTGACCAGAGCGATGTAGAAAGCATCCACCAGCATTAGCTGCCCAACAGCATCCTGCGTCGCGTTGTAAATTTCTTCCAACCCACTCGATGCGGCTATTTTTTGTCCCAAGTCATATAACACGGCGAGCTGGGTAGCTTGCTGCTTCAATTGTTGTTCGAATTGTTTCCGTTCTGTTATATCGAACATGACGCCCAGGATATGTTGCGGCGAGCCAGCAGAATCTCTCAGCTGAATGGCTCGGTCTTGCACCCAAATGTAGGCTCCGTGGCGCGTCAGAAAGCGGTACTCCCGGTTCATGGGGTTGCCATGCTCAAAGCAGCGTTGATATGCTTCGAGGGCTTTCTGGCGGTCTTCGGGGTGAATGCGCTCCAACCAAAAGTCCACGTTGCTGCTCAATCCCTCTTGCAGGCTATAACCGGTCATGGTCTCGAATTGTGGACTGAGATAGAGAGTCTTACCATACGCAGCAGCATCGTCAAGATAGGTTACAACAGGCAATTGTTCCACCAGAGTCCGAAAACGCTGCTCACTGGAGCGCAAGGCTTCCTCGGCTTGTTTACGCTCCGTAATATCTTGCACTGCGCCATACACCCCAAGCAGACGGTTCTCGAGTTCACTCCAGTGCGGGTGGGCATAGACGCGCACCCATCGTAATTCACCTTGTTTGGTAAACGTGCGGACTTCGCTGATGACCGGCTGGTTTTTCTTGAGGCTTTCCATGTCGCGCTGGTCGGTTTCGATGTCATCTGGATGCAAAGCCGCGCGCCATCCACCCCGCTCGACATATTCTTCTAGAGAATAGCCGGTTATCTTCTCAAATGCGCCCGCCACCCAATCGAGAACCAGGCTGCCATCTTCGGTCATCCGGCTGGAGAACACATAATCGGAACTGACGGTCGAAATCAGGCGATAGCGCTCTTCGCTCTCTGCCAGTTGGGCCGTGCGTTCGGCAATCCGTTCTTCCAATTCGGCGTTCAGGCGGCGGATTTCAGATTCGGTTTGGGCGCGTTCCTCGACTTCAGAGCGCGCTTTTCTCAAAGCGCGCTCTACCTGCCAGAGCGAGATGCTGATGAGTTGGGCGGAGATAAAAAAGAAGGCCGTGTTGGCCAACCAGGCAAAAACATCAGAAAGAGGGCGTTCGGCATTCACTAACCAGCCCATGCGGCCAGCCGCCAACAGGAAAAGCCCATAGCCTGCCGAAGCCAAAGCCGCCAGGAACCCAGCCCGCCGCCCCAAGAAAAGCGCGGCAGTCAGAACCGGCAATATCAAGGCCGCGTATGTGATCCCCTTTACTCCGGCGCCCATCCAGGCCGCCAACGCCAGCCAAATCCCATTCCCAATCACGGCAAGATATACCGCCAATAAAACTTTGCGGCGACTGAGAAACCAAATCGCAACCATAGAAGCCACTGTCAGCGCCAGGGAATTCCAAAAAACAGTGTTCCAGCCGGGTTCTTGCAAAAAGAGCGCACCCGTCAGACCCGATAGACTAAGCACAAAGATGAAAAACAGAGAGAACTTCAGGAATTTGGCAATATCTTCGGCCTGTAAAATTTCGGGCAAACCAGGCCATTGTTCGGGCAACCTGAGCATAATTTTGCCTCATACAAAATAAGCGGCTGTTTGAAACGTCGCCAACCAGTAAAATTCTTCAAGATCCATGCCGCCAGCACGGCAATTCATTTTACAATAAAATCAGGCCTGAAAAGTCAGATACACCTTTCAGGCCTGATTCAAATTCACAGCACAGTCAATTTGCTTTATCTGGACAGTCTCCAGGCGACGGGCAGCGCCAGAGCCGCCAGGACAAGTTTGAGCAGGTCGCCGGGCAAAAAGGGCAGCACGCCTTTAGCAATTGCTGCCTGCGGGCCGACGTAGAACGCCAGCCAGCCCGCGCCCAGGGCATAGATGATGACCGTTCCAACGGCGAAAGGCAGCAGCGAGGTGCGGATGTCACGCTCCAGGCCGCGCTCGGCCAACAGGCCGATAATGTATGCGGAAAGGATAAAACCGAACAGATATCCGCCCGTCGGGCCAAGGGCGTAACCCAAACCAGATGCGCCGCCCGCAAACACCGGCAAGCCAACCAGGCCGAGGCCGGTATACAATCCGAGCGAAGCGAAGCCACGCTTCGAGCCGAGCGCCGCCCCGACCAGCAGAACAGCAAACGTCTGCCCGGTAAGCGGGACGGGAGTAAACGGCAGCGGAATGCGCACTTGCGCGAGAATCGCTACCAGCAGCGCGCCAACGGCAACCAGCAGCAGGTCGCGCAGTTTCTGGTCAACAGAAGGCAAAAGACGGGTAGTCAGGGTTGAGGCGAGAGGGGTCATGGGGTTTTCGATTTTCGATTTGCGATTTTGGATTTTCGATTTTGGATTGATGATTGGTAAAACAGGTTGATGATAAAAAAGTTGCGCGGAAGGTAGCGCAATTTGCCTTTCCTTCCACGCAACACACTTACAATTCACCAATCACTACTTACCAAACTTCGCTTTGAGAATATCTTCCAGCGTCGGCTGGCCGATTTCTTGCAGTTCGTAGCGCACGCGCTGGTAAGGTTTGTTGATTTTGATAACGCGCGTCAGGTCGATCGGCGTGCCAATCACGACCATATCCACATTCGCGGCGGCGATGGTGGCCTCCAAGTCTTTCATTTGCGCCGTGCCATAGCCCATTGCCGGAAGAATCGGGCCAGTCTTGGGGTATTTCTGGTAGGTTTCGGCGATGGATTTGACGGCGAAGGGACGCGGGTCGACGATTTCCGCCGCGCCGAAGCGCCGGGCGGCCACATAGCCCGCGCCGTAGGCCATTTCGCCGTGCGTCAGGGTCGGGCCGTCTTCCACAACCAGCACGCGCTTGCCGCGAATCGCTTCGGGATGGTCAACGAACAGCGGGGAGGCGCCTTCAATCATGATGGCGGTTGGGTTCATGGCGCGCAGACTCTCGCGGACTTTGATGACATTTTCTGGGTCGGCGGTATCGACCTTGTTGATGACGAACACATCGGCGGCACGGACGTTGGTCTCGCCGGGGTGGTAGGTCGCCTCGTGGCCGGGGCGGTGCGGGTCAGCGACCACGATTTGCAGGTCAGAGACGTAGAAGGGGAAGTCGTTGTTGCCGCCGTCCCACAGGATGATGTCCACTTCCTGTTCGGCCTGGCGCAAGATTTTCTCATAATCGACCCCGGCGTAGACAATCACGCCGTTATCGAGATGCGGTTCGTATTCCTCGCGCTCCTCGATGGTGCATTCATGCTCGTCCAGGTCATCGTAATCGGCGAAGCGCTGCACTTCCTGGCGTACCAGGTTGCCATAGGGCATTGGGTGGCGGATGGCAGCGACTTTGTAGCCCATCCCGCGCAGAATCAACGAGACGCGGCGGGTGGTCTGGCTTTTGCCGCTGCCGGTGCGCACGGCGCAAACCGAGACAACCGGCTTGGTCGATTTGACCTGGGTGTAGCGGGTGCCCATGATACGGAAATCGGCCCCGAGGGCGTTGACCAGCGAGGCCTTGTGCATGACGTATTCGTGCGGCACGTCGCTGTAGGCAAAGACGACCTGTTCGACGTTATGCTTTTTGATGAGTTCGGGCAGGTCCGATTCGGCGTAAATCGGGATTCCGGCGGGGTATAACTCCCCGGCCAGTTCCTTGGGGTATTGGCGGCCTTCGATATCGGGAATCTGAGTGGCGGTAAAGGCGACCACTTCATAATCCTTATTCCCGCGGAAGAAGGTGTTGAAGTTGTGGAAGTCGCGCCCGGCGGCTCCCATGATAATGGTTTTGATGGGGGACATGCAGGTTCTCCTGTTCAGAAAAGATGAATTTCAGTCTGGTTTCCTCCCTGCCACCGGGCTCATCTCATTAAGCACGAGATGACAAAGACTCTCCCGCGCTTCAAAGGAGAATCCCTGCCAGAATTGGAACAGAGGGCTGGATGAAACCTTGCTGATTTTTCGTCCCCGTCTCTGACGGGTCCGTCACATCACTTCTGGGGCTGTGATGCCCAAAAGCGCCAAGAGAAAGGCGGAACTAGTGTGGGAATTATAACATCTTGGCCTGGGCGTATCGTCATGTTTTCGGCGGGACTTTTTTCCTCGATGTCCACCACCAGGCAGCCCGCCAGGCGACCATCCCCAGCCCGGCGGAGCCAGCCAGCACAACCGCAAAAACGGGAATGACGACTGAATTGAGCAGCAAGGCCCGCAGCAGCGCGGCCAGCGGCCCGGCAAAGACCATCCCCACGAAAGGCCGCCACAACTGGCGCGGGTTGCCCGTTATCTCAGAGTTAAACAACCCTAAAAACGGTGCAACCAGGAACCAGGCCAGCGTCACAGGCCCAAACGTGGTCAACATACGGGGGGCAAAATCCAACCCAGTTTCGCCGTGCGTGGCAAAGCCAATCACGGTGAGGAGGGCAATGGCGAAAATATCGCCGAGAATTAACCAGTGGATATTTTTCATGGCTCTCTTGGGGTCCAAAATCTCCCGCTTTTGGACAACCCAACGTCAGGAGACGTTGGACGCCGAAAGTTTAGACTCCGGAAGTTTGACCGGTTTCCCGCTACTGGCCGATTCGAGCAGGGCGGCAATGGCCGCCACGTTGGCGCGGCTGTCAGCCAGGGTCACGCGCGGGGTTTTGCCGGTCAGGATGCAGTCGGCCATGTCTTCGACCTCGCCAATATACAGTTCCTGGCGCGGAATCGGGATTTGCTCCGTCTTATCCTCGCGGTAGAGCGTAATGGTTTCCTCCAGCCCCGGCTTGAACGGCGAGGGAACGGTAATTGCCCCTTCTGAGCCGACCACTTCGATGTGGGTGCGGTACGGCGCGCGGAATCCGCTGTCGAACTGGGCATGGATTTCGCCGGGGAATTTCATCTGTCCAAAGAACGAGTCATCGACGCCGCTTGCCCCCGTCACTTGCCAGCCAAAGACCTCAACCGGTTCCTGGCCGACGATGGCGCGGGCATAACTGATGGGGTAACATCCCACGTCCCAGATGCTGCCGCCGCCCATTTCCGGGTTCAGGCGAATGTTGACTTCCGTTTTCATGCTGAAGGTGAACGAACCGCGAATCAGTTGCAGTTTGCCAATTGCGCCGCTTTCGACCAATTCCTTCACTTTGAGCGTCTGCGGATGGTGGCGGTACATGAAGGCTTCGGCCACCACTTTGCCGTGTTTTTGCGCCGCTGCCGCCATCTCATCGACTTCGGCGGGCGTCAGGCCGATGGGTTTTTCGCACAGGACGTGCTTCCCGGCTTCGACCGCCTTAATCGTCCACTCTTTGTGCAGGTGGTTGGGCAGCGAGTTGTAGATGACATCGATTTCCGGGTCGGCCAGCAAGGCCTCGTAAGAGCCATGCGCTTTGGGAATATCCCATTGGCTGGCGTAAGCCTCTGCCGCGGCCTGCGAACGGCTGCCAACGGCCAGCAGCCGGTTGCGCAGCGAAACGCGCAGCGGCGGGATGAGGGCGCGGTTGATTTTGGCGGTGGAGAGCAAGCCCCAGTTGAGAATTTTTTGAGTCATGTTAAACCTTTCTGCGTAGCGCAAGATAGTATCTTGCGCTACGTCGATTTACCAGTAGTGATGCACCAATGGCCGGATGTAGGCATCATAAATCGCGCGGACGCGGTGCAGGGTGGCCTTGTTCAGTTCCGGCAGGTCGGCGGCGCGGGCGTTATCTTCGGCCTGGGATGGGTTTTTCGCGCCGGGGATGGCGCAGGTGACGGCTTCGTGCATCAAAATCCAACGCAGGGCAAACTGCGGCATCGTCCAGCCTTCTGGGACGAGGGCGCGCAGTTCGTCAACGGCTTTTAGCCCGGTTTCATAATCGACCCCCGAGAAGGTTTCGCCGCGGTCGAAGGCCTCGCCGTGCCGGTTGAAGGCGCGGTGGTCGTCGGCCTCGAACTTAGATTGCGCGGTCAGTTTGCCGGTCAGCAGGCCGCTGGCGAGCGGGACACGCGCCAGGATGCCGACTTTGCGATGCCTGGCTTCTCGGAAAAACAACTCCGCCGGACGCTGCCGAAAGATATTGAAGATAATTTGCACGCTCTGCACGTTGGGATATTCGATGGCCTTAAGCGCTTCTTCAACCTTTTCGACGCTGACGCCGTAGTAGCGCAGTTTGCCAGCCTGCACCAGATCGTCCAGCACGCCAAAGGTTTCGGGCATGTAATAGACCTCAGTCGGCGGGCAGTGCAGTTGCAGCAGGTCGATCGCTTCAGTAGCGAGGTTTTTCAGGCTGCGTTCCACAAAAGCGGTCAGGTTGGCGCGGTTGTAACCACTCGCCAGGTGCGGGTCGAGCCGCCGACCGGCTTTGGTCGCCACATAAATCGTCTCGCTCCGCTCTTTACGGAGTTGCGCCACCAGACGCTCGCTGCGTCCATCGCCATAGACATCGGCGGTGTCAATGAAATTGACGCCCAGGTCAATCGAACGGTGCAGGGCGGCCAGCGAATCCTTGTCATCAACTGCGCCCCACGAGCCACCAATCGCCCAGGCGCCAAACGAGACGGTCGAAACTTTCCAGCCGGTGCGGCCAAGTTCACGGTATTGCATAGAGGCTCCTTTCCAAACGAAGATAAAATGATTCTGCTGGATTTTCTGTGAAACCCGCAGGCGGAACACACGGAATTGACGGAAACGCACGGAAAGAGCTTTTAAGTAACAGTTTTCCGTGTTGCTCTGTGTCTTCCGCGTTTCACCTGCCCTTGCAGGCGGTGCAAGGGTCCGGGTACAAAAAGTGCCCACAAAGGCCTAATAAACTTTGTCGTACTATAGCATAGCGCAGCCGCTTTGCGGGCCGCAGCCAAAGGCTGCTCTGATTTGCGCGATAAGCGCAAATCCTGCGCCATAATACTATAAACTGTATCGAATCTCTAATCATTTCGTTAAGCCCAAATGGATGATTTGTGTATAAAATAAAATGTCATGACTGACATCAAATCCCTGCCGCAGGTTTTGTATGTGGAAGACAACGCCGATTCACGCGCCCTGGTGCGCCGCCTGCTGGCCGGGGAATTCATCGTGCTGGAATCCGCCGACCCTTTGAGCGGCATCGAACTGGCCCGCGATACCCAGCCCGACCTGGTGCTGCTCGACATCAACCTGCCCGGCATGACCGGGGTCGATGTCGCCATCCGTTTGCGCAGCATTTTACCGGCCAATACGCCCATCGTAGGAGTCACCGCCGATATTACCGATGAAACGCGCTCGCGCGCCCTGGCCGCCGGGTTTACCGGTTTTCTCAACAAGCCAATTGAAGTAGATACTTTCGAGGAACAAGTGCGCGCCTTTTTGGCCGGTAAGCGCGAAGTGCTGGCCGACGCCGAAACCCACCTGCGCGCCTACCAGAGCGAGGTCGTCGAGCGGCTCGAAACGCGCGTCCGAGAGTTGACCAACTCGCTGACCCGCAACACCCACCTGCAAAAACAAAACCAACTCATCATCGACGCGCTCCGCCGCCGCCAAAAATTGCTGGAGGCCGGGGCGCGTGTCAGCCACGAAATCACCTCCATTCTAGATTTGGAGGAACTGCTTCGCTCAACCGTTGGGATTATCTGCACAGAATTCGACGTTTATTATTCGGGAATTTTCTTGCTATCAGAAGACGGTCAGCGTCTGGAATTGCACGCCGGGCATGGCCTGGCAGGGGCAGCCATGCTCGCAAATCACTATGGGCTGCCAGTTGACGTTCATTCCATGACCGGACGCGCCATCTTGGAACAAAAAGCGCAAATTGCGCTGGATGTAGAAGGCGAAAGCAGCCATTTCAAAAACCCATTTTTGCCACAAACCCGCTCCGAAATTGCGCTGCCGCTCATCTTCAAAGGGCAGGCCCTGGGCGCGTTGACGGTACAAAGCGCAGAGCTGAATGCGTTTTCTGAAGATGACATCACCGCTTTGCAATCACTAGCCGACCAGATTGCAAATGCCATCCACAACGCGCAACTGTTGCGTCAATTAGAAGCCGCCAACCGCGAACTGGTGCGCAGCAAGACCTTTGAAGCGATTGCAACCGCCACCGGCGAGGCAATTCACTGGGTGGGCAACAAGGCCGCGCCCGTGCCGGGCAGCGTGAGACGAGTGCGCGAGGATTTGCTCAATCTCCTGGCGGCGTTCCAGGCCGTTTTAACGGCGACAAAGGAGTCAGCGGAGGAAAATCCACTCTTGGGGGTGGCCGAAAACGCCTTCGAGGAGGCCCAGGCTGCAGGCGTCAATTTAAGCGCGTTGGCAGACATCTTAAAAACAAAACCGCCCAGGCAGTTAATGGCGCTCGTTAGCCTGGAATCGATTCTAGAAGATTTACAAATCATCGAAAACAGCGCCCAAACGATTCTGTCCATCAAGGAAGACCTGATTGGCCCGGCGCGCCAGCGCAACCCCCGAGTGTTCTCGCTGACCGATGAGTTGGAGCGCATGGTGAGCAATATGGCCCTGCCGAAGGGCGTGGTAACGACCGACTTCGCGCCCGGCCTGCCGGATATATTCGGCGACCCGCGCCAGTTGGAGCAGGTGTTCAATAATCTGGTCAAAAACGCCTGGGAGGCGATGGATGGGCGGCCTGATGCCCACATTCACGTCTCTGTGAAGCGCGACTCTAACCCGGCCTTTCTGCTGGCTTGCGTGCGCGATAACGGCCCCGGCATTCCGCCGGAACTTCAGGAGAAAATTTGGATGACGTTTTTCACCACTAAGAGCGGCAAGGGCGGCACCGGGCTGGGGCTTTCGGCCTGCATGGAGATGGTACGCCAGAACGAAGGTAAAATTTGGCTGGAGAGCGAACCCGGTAAAGGCGCGGCGTTTTTTGTGTTGCTGCCGGTGGCGAAATGAAATCCATCCACAGATTTCGCAGATTGCACAGATTTTTCTGCGAAATCTGCGAAATCTGTGGACTTTAGTTTTTTCAAGGAGACCAACGACGTATGACAACCATCCTGCTTGTAGATGATGAAAAACTCGTCCAGCGCAGTCTCGAAAAGACCCTGCTGCGCGCCGGGTACGAGGTACAGACCGCCAACGACTGCATTAGCGGCTGGGAAAATTTCCAGGCCAACGCGGCGGCTATCGACCTGGCCGTCTTCGACCTGAACATGCCCGATTTCACCGGCCTGCACAAGCCCGGCGCGGGGCTGGATTTGCTCCAGAAGGTCATCGAAGCCAAACCGGGCCTGCCAGCCGTGGTGCTGACCGCGTATGACGAGGTCGGCAAGGCCAAAGAAGCAATGACAATTGGCGCGCGGGCCTATTTCGTCAAGGGCCGCGAGCAGGGTCTGGTCGAACTCATCCAGGGCATCTTGGGCAAGACGGACTGATTTTTATCCGCTAATCTACGCTAATCTTCGCTAAAAAACCGGGCAAGTTCGAGATTCGCGCAAATTCGCTCGGATTCGCGGAGATTGATAAAACGAGGAGAACTTATGAAAGCATCCCATTCCACCGGCGCCGAGCGCCAGGCCGCGCTGTTACAGGCTTCGGCGCGGGTTTCACGCAGTATTGCATCTATTTTAGACCTGAATCTGCTCTTCAATCGCACGGTTGACATCATCTGTGACGAGTTCGGCTTCTACTACGCCGGCATCTTCCTGATTGACGAAAGCGGCGAGTGGGCGGTTCTCAAGGCCGGGCGCGGCGAGGCGGGTCGCGCCATGCTGGCCGAACGGCACAAGCTCAAAATCGGCGGCAATTCGATGATTGGCGCGGCCATCCAAAACCGCAGCGGGCGGATTGCGCTCGACGTGGGCAAGGAAGCGGTCTTTTTCCGTAACCCGTTCCTGCCAAAAACCCGCTCCGAGATGGCCCTGCCGCTCATCGCCGGGGATGCGGTCATCGGCGCGCTGACGGTGCAAAGCGAAATCGAAGCCGCCTTCAGCGATGACGACATCGCCGCCCTGCAAACGATGGCCGACCAGTTGGGCGTCGCCATTGCCAATGCCAAACTCCACCGCCAGAATCAGGATTTACTGCGCCAGGCCGAGCGCCGCGCCCGTCTGTTGCAGGCTGCCAACAAGGTTGGCAAGGAGGTCACTTCCGTCCTGAGCCTCGATGAGCTGCTGCCCAAGATGGTCGATACGATTGTGGAGGCTTACGGCTTCTACTACGCCGGCATTTTCCTGACCGATGAAAGCGGCGGTTGGGCGCACCTGCGCGCCGGGTACGGCGAAGCCGGAAAAGCCATGCTGGCCGAGGGACACAAACTACAAGTAGGCGGCAGTTCGATGATTGGCACCTGCATCCACCTGAACGAAGCCCGCATCGCGCTGGATGTCGGCGAGGAGCGCGTCCATTTCAAAAACCCGCACCTGCCGCATACCCGCTCCGAAATGGCGCTGCCGCTGCCATTTGGCGGAAAAGTACTGGGCGCGGTGACCATTCAAAGCGTGGAGGAACGCGCCTTCAGCCAGGATGACATCACCAGCCTGCAAACCATGGCCGACCACCTGGCGGTCGCCATCAACAACGCTTACATGCTCGATGCGCTCAACGCCGCCCATGCCGAAATCCTGCGCAACAAGGTCTACGAAGCCCTGACCGTCGCCACCACCGAGGCCATTCACTGGATTGGCAACAAAGCCCTGCCGATTAGCATGACGATTGCCCGCCTGAAGGAAGACCTGGCCGAGGGTCAGCCCGACCTCGAATCGCTGGGCGAAGACCTCGACCTGATTGCCGAAGCCTCCGAGATGATTGTGCAGGTCAAGGAACAACTCATCGGCCAGGCGCGCGAGCAGCAGCCGAGGCCCGTCCTGCTGGCCGATGTGCTCCAGGCCGCCATACACGCGCGCAGAATCGCGGGGGTCGAGACCAAAATCGCGCCCGAAGCCGCCTATGTGGTGGCAGACAGCACCCAACTGGCGCGCGCACTGGGCAACCTGCTCCAGAACGCCGTCGAAGCCGGGGCAGACTCCATCCTATTCAGCGCCAGGGCCGATGCCAAAGGGCAGGTCTATCTCACCATCAGCGATAACGGCGCAGGCATTCCTGCCGACGTACTCGACAAGGCCTGGACGCCTTTCTACTCCACCAAACCAGACCATCAAGGTCTGGGCCTGCCCGCCGCGCTGCACGTCATCACCCAGCTGCAAGGGCAAATCCAGATTCACAGCGAGGAGGCAGGCGGCACGACCGTTCACATCACCCTGCCCGCCGCCCAACCCCTGAAAGCCGAAATCTCCGGCGCGCCGGGCAGCATCCTGCTGCTCGACGATGACGATGCCTGGGCGCAATTCTTCCTGTCCGCCGTTCCCGGCGCGAAACGGGGCGCGAAAGCCTCCGAGGCCGACCTGCTGCTCATCGACCAAAATCTCGAAAGCGCGAACTTCGACGCGCTGATTGCCGAAATCCAGGCTGCCGGGCTGGCCGATAAAACCATCGTCCTGACCGCCGCCATGGACGTAGACCGGATGACCCGCCTGCTGCGCTCCGGCATCCGCGACGTGCGCCTGAAGCCCTACAGCCCGGCAGAAATCCCGGCGTTATGGCAGGAGTAAAAGCGTAACAAGCAAAAGACGGCTTTCCAAAAGAAAGCCGTCTTTTCTATATGCCCAGGTATCGCGCCGACCACTGGCGCGAGCGGTTTTACACCACGCCCTGCACCGAAGAGGGTTTCTTACGGAACAGCACAGACACCGGTAACGGGGTTCGGTTGTAACGTTAAGTTAAACGTTCAACAGGCTTTTCACATCTGCCAGAGCTTGTTCAGCGGAACGAAAAAAGACGCCCTTCATGCCCAGTTTGCGGCAGGCGTCAATATTTTCGCTGAAATCATCGACAAAGACGGCTTCCTCAGGCCGAACGCCAAGCGCAGCGAGGGCATGATGGTAAATTCCGGGCAGGGGTTTGGCGATGCGCACTTCGGCGGAAATGGTCAGATAGTCGAAGGCGTCCTCGAATTTTTCCTTGCGTATCCAATGACGCAGACCATCCCAAGCGTTGGAGATGAGGCCGACTTTGTGCGTTTTGCGCGCTTCACGCAGGAATTCGACAATGTTCCAGTCAATTTTGTCCCCGGCGAAAAACTGTTCCTGGATGCGTGGACGCTGGTCGAGCGGCAGGCCCAGGCGGCGGGTGACGCTGACCCAGTGGGCTTCCTCGGTCAGCGCGCCGGTCGAGGCGCGGGCAGCGCTGCCGACTGAACCGCCGCCAAAGACGATTTTGTCCATTTCATTGTAGGTCAGGCCAAACTCGGCGGCCAGTTGGGTCCGCGGGGTCTTGTCCTCGGTGCGGACGATGACTCCACCCAGGTCGAAGTAGATGGCTTTTATCATTGTATGATTTTCCGATTCGATGATTGTTTACTCTTATCCTGATTGACTGCCCAGAGGCTACACCCCAGCAGCGAGGTTAACTCTCCAACATCTTTTTTTTATAGACCGGATTAAGTTCAAAGGCCTTTTTAGACAGTTTGGTCGAGCGGCGGCACTTGGGACACTGGGCGTCGTAATGCGCATGGGTATCCTTTTTGATGATTTCAACCGCTTCAGCAACCTGTTCATTGGTCAGGGCAAAGGGCATGGAGCAAAATGAGCATTTGATTTGCATGGGAGTCTCCTTTATTTCTTCTGGTAACGATAATAACCAGAACACAGTGAGTATGCGAGTGAGTGGCATCTCGTAGATTTTCTAATTGTAGCACTACCCAACTAAAAACCGGTCTCAAGGCTGCCCGCAACAGCCAGATTTGCGTAAACATTTTGTGGCAATTCTTTTCTCAAAAGTTCAGGTTGACAAAGTCAACCAGGCAGGATGATAATCTGCAAATCCAAGACACAACCCATCAGATTCAACTTATCACCCTTTTATTGGAGCATAACCTATGATAACTCGTAGAGAAGCCCTGGCGCTGGTGCGGGAATACGTCAAAAATGAGAACCTGGTGAAGCACATGTTGTGCGTCGAAGCAGCCATGCGGTTCTATGCTGAAAAGTTCGGCGAGGATGTGGAACTATGGGGGTTGACCGGCCTGCTGCACGACTTCGACTGGGAGATTCACCCTACTGCCGAACAGCATCCCGCTGAGGGGGCGCCCATCCTGCGTCAGCGCGGGGTGGATGAAGTCATTGTGCGCGCCATTCTCAGCCACGGGGACAACACCGGAGTCTCGCGCGAATCCCGGCTGGAAAAAGCCCTCAACGCCTGCGATGAAATCACCGGGCTGATTACCGCCGTCGCGCTGGTGCGGCCCTCTAAATCACTCTATGACCTGGAACCATCTTCTGTCAAAAAGAAGTGGAAGGATAAAGCCTTTGCCGCTGGCACCGACCGGGCTGCGATGGAAAAAGCCGCTGAGGAATTTGGCATCGACTTGTGGGGTGAGCATGTCGGCAACATTATTGCCGCCATGCGCCGCATCGCGCCTGAACTGGGATTGGCCGGGATTTCGACCAATTAACCTGTGATATACGTCACAGGCTTGCCATTTTGTTAGTTTTACCTTCCCCCAATGGGACTATTGATAGTTATCTGTAATTAAAAACTCTTGGAATTTCTGAAAAAGTGATTAGAATAGGGATTGTAAGTTCAACTCTTTGGGCGTTCCAAAGAAAAATTCTAAAGAAAGGAGAAAAAAGCCATGTTGTTCTCACTCAAAGAAAAAGGCCAGGGTATGGTTGAGTACGCGCTCATTCTCGTTCTGGTCGCCGTTGTCGTTATCGCCGCCCTCACCATCATGGGCCCGCTGGTCCGCAACGTCTTCTCCACCATCAACGCCAGCCTGTAATTTGTTCGTTCTGTCTAATATTTTTTTGTAAGACATCTCTTTTCATTCATTCACAGAAAGGAAAATTACCATGTTGTTCTCACTCAAAGAAAAAGCCCAGGGCATGGTTGAATACGCCCTCATTCTCGTTCTGGTGGCCGTTGTCGTCATCGCTGCCCTCACCATCATGGGCCCGCTGGTCCGCAACGTCTTCTCCACCATCAACGCCAGCCTGTAATTCAGGTCAGCAACATTGGCCGGGGCCGCAAGGCTCCGGTTTTTTTATTATAAAGGCCTCCGGTTTTTTGTAAACCGGAGGCCTTTGATGGGTGCTATTTTCCTTCCAGCCACATGTACCGCTCAATTGGGATAGAAATGGGAGTATAGGCGTATCCTTTCACATATGGCTTGACCAATTCATACGAAAGACTATGTGTCAGGAACAAGACCGGGGCGTCGTTCACAATTATCTGTTCGGCCTGTTGGTACATTTCGATGCGTTTGGTTACCTCGCGCTCAGTTCGGGCGGCTTCTAGCAAAGCATCGAGGTCAGGGTTACTGTAATAGCCGCTATTTTGGGTCGAGCCGGTGTGGAACAGGACATCGGCAAAATTCTCGGGGTCAGGGTAATCTGCACACCAGCCGTAGTTGAATAACTGGCCGTGATTGCCGGAGTACAACGTATCATAGTAGAAATTCGGCTCGATATTTTCAACCGTAATGGTCACGCCCAACACTTGCTTCCACATTTGCGCCAGAGCCGCCACGCGCGGACTGATATAACTGCCAAACCCCGCGCTGGTGAAGACAATAGGCGGCAGGCCCTCGGCTGTTTTGTATTTCGATTGGGCTAACATCTGACGCGCTGCATCCGGGTCGTAGGTTAGTCCGTTAAGTGCAATGTTGAATCCTGGCAGGCCGGGTGGGAAGATGCCCTGGGCTGGCAAAGCGTGTCCGCGCAACACGACATCGATGTATTGACGGCGATTGAAGGCCAGGCTAAAAGCTCTTCGCACGTTCACATCTTCGAAGGGTGGACGGGTGACATCGAACACAACATAACTGGTACACAAGTCCACGCCTGTTACCAATTCGCGGTGCAGCGGCTCGGTTGGGTCGGTGAAACGGTCAACATCGTAGGTGTAAAGGCCGGTCATATCCACTTTGCCGCTTTCGTACAGGCGCACGCTATCGCCAGTATAAAGCGTCACGACCACATAGCGGATGGATGGCGCGCCCAGGTAGAAATCGGGAAAGGCTTCATAAATCATCACCTCGTTGCGCCGCCACTCTTTTAAGCGGTAGGGCCCGGTGGCATTCGGCTTGCGGTACCATTCCGAGCCAGATTCGACGTTGGCTTTATCTACCACGAAAGCGGTTGGGTAGGTCAATTTCATCAGGAAGTAGGGCTTTGGTACGTCAATGGTGACCTGAAGTGTGTGGTCATCTACGACCTTTAACCCGCTAATGGTTTTCGTCTGCCCTTCTACCACCTCGCGGACGCCAACGATGTCGCCCAGGTAGGTCATCACGGTGGGAGATTGCAGGTTCGGGTCAGCAGCGCGCGTCCAGGAGTAGACCACGTCTTGCGCGGTCACAGGGCGGCCATTGTGGAATTTGGCATTTTTCCGCAGGTAGAAGGTGTAAACCGTGCCATCTGGGCTGATGTCCCAATTTTCGGCCAGGTCGGGGACAAGGTTCAGGCGCGGGTCGAAGGAGACCAGCCCGCTGAAGATGCGCTTATCGCCAGCGGAGCCGGTAGTGGCCGGGTCATAATTGCGCGGGTTGGTAGATTCACTGCCCTCCAGCACCAATGCCTGGTTGAGCGGGATGCCATACTGGTAAACTGGCCCGGCCCCGGCCATGCCAAGCAGTGGGATAGTTAATGCCAGGACGATGAAGATTGTCAACGCTTTACGCATGTTCGCCTCCCTTCTTTCCGCGCCGCGCAAAATACACAGCTGCTACGATAATGACCAAAACCAGCAGGCAGCAGCAGAGCAGACCAATCCCGACCCACAGAAACATCCGATTGACATCTTGTTCAATGGCCTGAAATTGGGGCGGGAGTTCTGCGGTTGGCGAACTTTCGATAGAAACTGAAGACGTGGGTATGACAATAGGCGTAGGCGTGACCGCCACCGGCAACCCGCCTATCGGGACAATGGTCGGGACGTAGGTCGGCTGGGGCGTGGCGGTTGGGTTGGGGGCGGCAACACGGGCTTTCGCGCCAATCCCGGCCCGCCAGGCATCCTCCAGCCCTTCTACATCGAAACCATAGACCTTGACCAGCGCGGAGTCGATGGTCGTGCCATCGCGCAGGGCCAGCAGCAGCTCATTCATCTTTGGCTGGCCGTAGGTCTCAACCAGAAATTTGACGATGCTGTAGGACTGGCTGTAGGAAAGGTTGGCTTTGTCGGCGACCTCAGAAAAGCCGCCGCTGATAGAACGCACGGTCAGCAGGGTATCTTGCCGGATGGCCTGGTCGAGTTGTCGCTGGGAGGCCGAATCCAGCCCGCCTTCGCTGTACACGGCCAGGCCCTCGTTTAGCCAGGTGGGAACATCACCCAGACAGGAAAAGGTGAGATTGCCCACCAGGACATGGGTCAGTTCGTGAACGGTAGCATCTTTGCCCCATTCCAGGTTTTCAGGTGAGATACCGATAATAACGATGTTGAAATCAGGAAAAGCCTGCCCGCCAGTCCAAGAGGGAGCATACAGAACAGCGCTGCGCAGGGCATCGTAATCGCCGTAGATATAGATTTCGATGATTCCGTTTGGCTTAAGTCCAGCGCTTTGTTCATTGAGGGCCAGGCCTGCGCGCGCGGCGGAGAGAATTTCGCGGGCAAACGCCTGATTGCCTTTGTACCAGTGAATGCGCAGGTCGCCGTCGGCCAGGGTTTGCCACTTGTAGATAGAATCAAGCCAGGTGACGTTTTTCGTTTCAGAGACGCTTTCGCGCCCGTTGGCATCCGTTATATGCCAGCGCCACCAGATGTTGGCGCCGGGCGGGATGGAGCCGGATTGCCGCATATCCCAGGTCCATTCCACGCTAATATTCCTGCCAGGATTGAACTGTGGAAAGGCTTTGGCAACTACTTCGCCGCAAGTCAGTTGGGTTGTGCCATATTCCAGCACGACCGATTGAATATTGACTTCCGCCGAGAGTTGCGCTCGGAACGTAACCGCGTTGGGGAAGTCGAGAATCGCCTGGTTGTCGCGCGCTTGCAGCGGGGCAATGGCGCCTGCCCAGGTTGGATGCGCAAGAAAAGCGAGGCTGAGTATCAGGAATATCAGTAAAAATTGTCGTTTCATAGGCCATCTCAGGAAAATAAACTTTTTATGCCAGAGCAATCCTCGCAAACATATTGCCCACGCCCTTTGAGCATGTAGCCATCCTGTGAAAGCGAAATCACCCGCCCGCATTGCATACAGTGGGTTGGTTCGAAAGAGGGTGGGTTGGGCAGTTTCTCAAAATTGTATTCGTTTGTGCCGTGATAGACATACATTTCGGTCGGAAAAGATTGGCGGCATTTGTCGCAGGTTTTCCAGTCACCTGAGTGACCCTCGTGATAATGAAAAGCACACAGGGTGTAACGGTCGTGGTTGCGGTAGCAGCTGTTGCGCGCGAACGAAAATAGTCTGTAGTTTTGCTCGTCGTCACAAATCCAGTTACCGCAGCATTCAGTTTTGGTCAGGTTCCTGGTCTTGCCGCACAGACCACAGCGCGGTTTTTCGGATTTCGGACCAGAAACCGGCGCGGAAACGGCTGTTTCATCCGGCAGTCTGATTTTCCTGTCAGCATGACGTTTTCTGGGACTCATGGCATCTCCTTTCGCCATCCCATTGCGAGGAGCATTCTGTTGCTCCAGAGCAACCTTCAATCACCTGGGCGAAGCGGCCGTGCTATGACAGCGCTTAATTGTACAACAAAAAAAAAGAGCGGGATGTTCCCGCTCTTTCTGGTTTACCAGGCATAGGCCTCGGGCGCTTCGCCGCCGGGGCCAGGCCAAATTTCATCCAGTTTTTTGAGGGCGGCCTGGTCGAGTTTCAGTTCGAGCGCGCGCAGTGAGCCGGTCAACTGCCCCAGGGTGCGCGGGCCGATGATGGGCGCGGTGACGACCGGGTTGGTCAGCAGCCAGGCCAGGGCCACATCGGCGGGTTGTTCGCCTAGTTCACGGCAAAAGGCTTCCCATTTTTCCAGCTGCGGGCGGTTCTGCTCAATTTGCTTTTGCTTATCCTCAGAAGCCCGGCGGCCTTTTTCGAGTTTTTCCAGCGCGCCGCCCAGTAACCCGCCAGCCAGCGGCGACCAGGGAATCAAACCCAATCCATAGTCTTTACAAGCAGGGATGACTTCTAACTCAATCATGCGGTCTTTGAGGTTGTACAGGCTTTGCTCGCTGACCAATCCCATAAAGTGGCGGGCTTTGGCGGCCTCGTTGGCTTTGGCAATTTGCCAGCCGGCGAAATTCGAGGAGCCAACATAAAGCACCTTGCCTTGCGCGACCAGCGTCTCGCAGGCCTGCCAGATTTCTTCCCAGGGAGTGAGACGGTCAATGTGATGGAACTGATACAGGTCAATAAAATCAGTCTGCATTCGCTTAAGCGAGCCTTCCACCGCCTCGCGGATATGGCGCGCCGAAAGTCGGCTTTGGTTCGGCCAGTCGCCCATACGGCCATAGACTTTGGTGGCGATGATTGTTTTCTCGCGCCGCCCGCCGCCCTGGGCAAACCAACGCCCGATGATTTGCTCGGTAACGCCTTCGCCGAGTTTCCAGCCATAGACGTTGGCCGTGTCGAAGAAGTTGATGCCCAGGTCGATGGCTTTGTCCATGATTTCGAAGGATTCGGACTCGGTTGCGTAGGGGCCAAAGTTCATTGTCCCCAGGCACAAGCGCGAGACCTTCAGGCCAGTGCGGCCCAGTTGGGTATATTCCATAGGACGCTCCTGCTATGAAATGGATTGCGAATGACAAAAATAGACCCCAAAGGCGGAATGCCTTTAGGGTCTGTTGGTTTGGAAACTAATCTTCTTCTTTCTTGCGTTTGGCAAGTCGGTGGTCGAGCATCAGGATGGCGGTATCGTGGGCTTCGATGCGCTCCATGTAGGCGACGACTTCGGCGGCATTCTTTTCTTCTTCCACCTGTTCCTCGATGAACCACTGGAGCATGACCTGGGCCGGGTAGTCTTTTTCCTTGAGGGCGGTTTCGTACAAGTCGTGGATAGATTTTGTCACCTTTTGTTCATGCTCATAGACGGCCTTGAAAGCGGCAAGCGGCCCAGCCCATTCGGTTTCGGGGGCGGGGATTGCCTTCAAGTGAACCCGTCCGCCGCGGTCAACCAGATGCTGGAAGAGTTTCATGGCATGTTCGTTCTCTTCTTCAGCCTGGATGTACATCCAATTGGCCGCGCCAGGGAGGTTAATATCTTCGAAGTAAGCGGCCATCGAGAGATACAGGTAAGAAGAGGACATTTCTTTGTTGATTTGGTCGTTGATTGCGTCTTGCATCACTTTGCTAATCATAGTCTGCTCCTTTTTGAGTTGGTAATAACATTATAGTACATCACGCTTATCAGGAATACATCCCGCGAAAGCAGTTTTATCAACTTCTTACGATTGGGTCAAAAAGTCCTGCAAGGTTTCTCGCCTTACAGGACTTAACTGGCTGTTGCGCGCCCAAACTACGGGGCGAAAACCACTGAATTATGAATTTCCAGCCAATTGCTTGAGTTTCATGCTTAATTCCCGCCATTGGATTTTGGATACGCCCAGGCTTTGGCGGATTTTATCGCCTTCAACGCCACGCTGATATTCGCCAATGGCGTAGGTCCAACGGCACATATCAAAGGACAGGTGTTTCTCTAGCCCTGCGTCGTTACCGATATCTTCAAGCAGGTATTCCAGGCGGCGCGGCGACCAGGGGAACAGCCGGTCGACCGGGCTGTATTGGGCAACATATTCCTCGTAAACGGGAACCCAATCATCGGGCAAGGAGAGTTTTCGTTCCTTATAGCGGTTGACCGGGCTGGCATACTTGACGAACAGGATAGGGCCATCGGGCGCGGCCAGGTCGATGTGATTCAGGTGAATTCCCAGGCACTCACTCTTTTTGATGCCGGTCGCAAGCAGCAGGTAGAGCAGGGCATAGGGACGCGCATCTGGCTTGGATTTGCGCCGATAGCGGTCGGCGGCCAACATAACAGACTGGACTTCATCATCGGTCAGGATGGTAGGCAACGGCGACATGACCGAGCGCTGAACAACTTTTTCCGCCGGGTCTAACAGCAGCACGCCATTTTTATTGAGCCAGCGGAAGAAGGATTTTGTTGTAGTGATGCGCCGGGCAAGGGTTTTTGGACTGCACGGCACGCCGCGCTCGTTCTGCATCCATTCGAAGTAATCGTTCAGGTCGTTGGTAGTGAGCGCGCCAAGCGTCCGGTCGGGCGGGAAATACGAAGCCATCAGGCGCAAATCAGACAGGAAGGCTTTGACGGTGTAGGGAGAACGTCCCTGGTCATTCAAGAAGATTTCATACGCGCTGATGGCGGGCAGAATCGTGGTATTGGCAGTAATATGCGCACTAACGGAAGCAGTTGTTGGCATGTTGCTCTCCTTTGCATCTGGGCGACAGTTCACTACGCGCATAGTGTAGCATATTTCTTCGCAAAACCATATATTAAGACCGTGTTGAAACGGTTTTGATATTTCCCTCTATATGAAACCATTCCTGAACATTGCGTTAATTCGAGTTAACAATGTCGGGACTGGCTGTTCTACAAATTTCATGCAAAACGCGTAACAAAAATAGAAGGTGGTGGTCTTTACGGCTTTACGTGAGAGATTGCGTTTCTTCCCAACCCTATTGCTAACGCAACGCGCTTACGGCGTCAGTTCCTGCGGCTTAAAGCATGGGTCGTAGTCGCTTCCGATAATCAGCACATAGGCGGCCTGGGCGCCAGGTGACGGAACCGCAACCAGGGCCGAATCGGGCAGCCCAAGCACGGCAAGCAGGCTGGCGGAACGCGCTCGGTCCTGGTCCGGAGTCAGGTCGTAGAGTAAGGACTGGGCATACGCGCGATGGTCAGCAGTCTGAAAAATGGTCTCGTAGCCAGCATAATTCAATCGTTCAGCGGCCAGCGCATCCCAGCCGTCGAACGGACTGCCGTTGCGGACTTCGATTCGCAAGGCCTGGCGCTCCTGCTGGCGCGGAGAAGGTGACATAGCCTGCTGGAGCATATCCTGTATCAGCGCCGTGTTGGGCAGCAAGACATAAGCCCCGCCGGGGGTAATCCAGGCGGTTACCAAATCGCCAGCGATGTAATAGCTGCGGATGTCGGCGTTGGTCAGATGCAGGGCAAGTGGAGAAAGTTGCAGGATGTCGCCCAGGCTCAGGTCGGTTTTGATACTGGAACTCAAATCGGTATATAACTGTGGAATGCGCGAAATGGTATCAGTGCGCAGGGCCTGGCTGTAGATAGCGCGTAAGACTTCTTGCTGGCGGCGGCCGCGGTCGAAGTCATTCGACTTGGAGCGGGAGCGGGCATACCACAGGGCATAATCGCCATCCATGTGTATCAAGCCCTGTCCGGTTGTGAAGAGCATCCAGTTGTCTTCATTATATGGGTCATAGGAGGGGTCGATTAACCGCCAATCGGTGTACGAACAGGCAACCGGCACATCGATTCCGCCCAGGGCATCTACAATGCGGCGGAAACCGTCAAAATCGACCATTGCGGCGTGGTCAATTTGCAATCCCAGATTCGCCAGAATGGTGTCTTTGAGCAAGCCGGGGCCGCCACCGGGGTAATGATAAATCTCCCCGCTCTGGTAGGCGGTGTTGATGCGATTCATCCCAACCGTAGGAATATTTACCCACAAATCGCGCGGGATGGAAACCAGCGCAACTTGTCCATCATGCGGGCGGACAATCGCAATCACCAACGTATCAGTGCGATACGACGAGCCGGGACGCAAATCGGAGCCGAGCAGCAGAAAAGTAATCGTATTGGGGGCGTCGAGCAGGGGCGGGGGCGTGCTGGCGAGTTCGGGAATCTGCGCCAGGAGCGTGGCTGTTGGGAGCGGCGTAGCCGTCACCAATTGCGGCGGCAGCGTGGGTGAACTCTCGGCCTGAGGCTGGCCGGGGAGAACCGGGAATTGCTGGTTGGACGCAATCGGGACAAAAGGTTGAAAAGGGGTGGGGGTAAGAGTGGCGTTCGCCGGAACAGTGACGAAGTAATATGGGACGTAAACATCCGGTGCCGCCTGTGTCACCCCACAGGCAGCCAGCAGGAGCAGGCACAGGACAGGCAGGAGAGAATTTTTCGCGCCGGGCATTTGCCAGGCCCTTTGGGACGTTTTAACGCTACGGAGTCGCCGTTGGCGGAGTGGTCGCTGTTGGAGATGGTGTATTGCTCGGCGGAGGTGGCGTATCCGATGGCGGTATAGGAGTCTGTGATGGTACTAGCGTCGTGGGCGGGGATTCCGTCGTCGGCGCGGGCAGAGTCAGGGTTGGTGTAGGCGTTTCTTCCTTGATAACAATAAAAGTCGCCGATGGAGTGGCCGAGTTGAGCGGCGTGCTGGTTGGCACGTTGGGGACTTTGATAACTTTGCCGGCCTGGATAAAGGTCGAACCGCCCAGGCAATTTGCACGCTGAAGTTCCGCAACGCTCACTCGGAATTTCTGGCTGAGCGAGAACAGGGTATCGCCCGACTGGACAACATAATTCACCCAGCCCGCTGGCGCGCCGCATGGGATAAGCGTGGCAGTCGGCAGGGGCGGTACGTAGAGGAACGACCCGGGCACCAACTGGTCGCTCACCAGGCAATTTGCCTGGCGAATGGCATCGGCGCTGGTTTGGTAGGTTTGCGCCAATCCGGGCAGGGTGTCATATACCTGGACGACGATTGCCACCCAACCCACAGGGGGCGGGCAGCTGGTGGGTGGCGGCGGCGGGGTAAAAGTTGTTGTTGCGGTGGGAGCCGGCGTGTCAGTAATGGGGTTGCGCAGTTGGGTAGGTGTTTCGAGCGGCAGAGTGGGTGAGATAGCAGGAACGCGCGTCGCCGGGGCAGACTGAGCAAAGGTGGCGGATGGAATCGCAGCCACGCCCATGCCGCCCTCGGCCATGGAGAGCGCAAAGCCTCCCAGCACAATCGCAAGGCATACCAGCCCAAACAACAGTCCCGAACCCACCTGCCGCAGCGATTCCATTTTTCAGCCTTTCATATCCGCCGGATGTTTGAGCGGCAGCAACACGCTAAACGTCGAACCGACTCCCATCTCCGTATCCACCCAAATGCGGCCGCCCTGCGCCTCAGTCAGGGCTTTGGCAATCGACAAGCCAACGCCCGTATCGCCCACGCCCTGAATCAAAACGTTATCGGCGCGATACAGGCGCGAAAAAACGCGCTGCAAATCTTCGGATGGAATACCACCCCCGGTATCTGTGACCTGGATGAGGGCATACTCGTTCTCGTTTTCCTTTTGCGTCCGCACCCGCAAAGTGACAGCCCCTTCAACCAGGGAGGCCGCACCGGCATTTTGCAGCAGGTGAATCAGGATTTGCTGAAGCGCCTCGCGGTCCGTATGGATTGGCTGCATGTTTTCAGGGATATCGATGCGCAGGGTGATATTCTTCTCGCGTAACTGGCTGGAAGTATATGCCATGGCGTTATCGATAATCAGATTCAAATCCACCGATTCGGGTTTGAGCGACATCAGGCCAGTTTCGAGGGTGGTAATCTGAATCAGGTCGTCAATCAGGCTGCCAATCCGCTCGGTGGAGGCACGGATGCGCTCGATAAACTTGCGCTGTAACGCGCCTAAAATGCCAACCGATTCTCCCAACAGCAGGTCGGCATAGCCGATAATGGATGACATCGGCTGGCGCAACTCCTGAGAAATGGAGGCAATCACTTCGGCCTGGTCGGTGGTCAGGTTGGAACCGCCAGAAGACCTGTTCTCCAATTCCAGAATTTTCATATTGGATTCGGCCAGAGCATTTTGCAGGCGCGCCATTTCGCGCAGGGTCATGCGAAGCTCATTCTCCAACTGCGCATTGGCGGCGGGAATAGGAGTTATACCGTTTGAAAGAGCGGCGATTTGCTCCTGCAGCTTCTGATTTTCGGTTCTCAGCTCTTCCAGTTTGGCAGAAGCCTCATTCCGTTCCATCGCCAACCGAACGGCCTGCTCGACCTGGCTTTTCATCGTTTCAATCTGATTGTTCAAGTCAGCATTGCTGGCTTGCAAACGAGCCAACTGAGCCTGGGCTTCTTCGGCAGAGTGGCGGGCGCGCTCCCGTTCCAATTGGATTTCGTCGATACGTCTCCCACGCTCAACAATCGAAACGAAAGAAGAAGCGATATTTGCCAGGAAGGTCTGGTCATCGGCGCTCCACACGCGGTTGGAATAGGGAGAAAGCAACAGAATACTGCCCACAATGCCCTTTTCGGAATTAATTGGCACATTGAGCAGGTTTCCGGCATTGGAAAGCCCCAGCATCTCTCCCAGGCCCTTCAAATCAGACGAAGTGGTGCTGGACGGAAGCCGCAGCGGCTTCCCACGCAAGACGGCATTTGCCAGCATCGGCACATCGTCCTTTTTCATGATGCCGCCTTCCAAATTTTCCTCGCGTATCAGGTCATATCCGGCGGCAATTAAAATCGTATTTTTGTCTTCGCCCACGTAGAGAAGGAAACATAAATCGGCCAGCATGGCCTGGGCCACCGAGCGCGCAATGTACTGGTTAATGCTGGTCGGGTCGGTCTCCGCCGCCAGGATAAGCAGGGATTGCAGCGTTTTGGGGTCGGTGCTGTAGCGGCGGCGCTCACGGATGGGCTGGCTGGTCTGTTCCCCGCTGGCAGCCTGTTGTTTCCTAGATTCGGCCACCTTTTCCTGGTAAGTCGCTACCGTGCGCGTCCGCGGAAGGTTGACCGGCATGGGGAAGCGCATCGGCAGCGACAGAAGCAGGGGATATCCTGCCAGCAAAAGAAAGCGCATAATCCCTGAAAAATCGCCCTGAGCGGGGGTCAAAAACAGGTCTAGCACAAATCCAAGCAGTCCCAACAGAACCACTGTCAGACCAGTTCCCCAACCCTGCGGCTTGCGAAACAAAAGCGCCAGCCCGCCTATAGTCAGGATGACCAACCCGCCCACGCTCCACAAAATCGACTGCATGGAAGCATTAAAGGTGTTGGCAGCCACAGGCGCCATCGAACGTTCCACTGCCCCAAATAATAAAGCCGCCAACAACAACAAACTCAAGATGGCGGTGGCAGCATCGGCCAGACGAGAAGGTTCGGGGAAGGCCCATACCCAGAGAATCCAGACCAGACTGAACAGTGTCACCGCCCGGTCAAGCACCGGCAAGATACCCAGCCCTGGCAAGATTTTCTGGTACATCAAAATGCCAAGCACAAGCAACAGCACCTGCCCGGCCAGCGTCAACCCCAGCCCCAGCACCATGCGCCGCGACTGCGGATACCCCGTCGCGCGCCACTGGCTGACCGCTCCCTGAAGCGCGCCAACCAAGATGGCGGGAACAGCAAGGTTATAGATGAAATTCCCCGGCGGATTGGCAAGAAATAGAATGAGCTGATTAATGAGTTCCATATTTTTTTGAGATTATAGCACGGCTTATAAGAAACTTAAGTGATAGACGTATAATAACAACCATCATGAAACGCAATGCGCTTATATTGCTGACCCTGCTCATTCTGATTGGCCTTCCACCGGTCAGCGCAGGATACATTAACATCTCACGAGCCGAAAATTTGCGGCAAACTTCGCCGCAGCGGGCTTCCCTACATTACGAATCCGCTGCCCGGCTGCTGTTTTGGCAATCCGGGCTGCGTGAAAAAGCCGGATTGTCCGCCCTTGAGGCCAAAGATGTAGAACGGGCTTACTCGCTTTTGTTAGACGCGCAGAAACGAGAGCATCTCTCGCCCCAGGGATGGCTGGCACTCGGTGAAGTTTACTCCCTAAAAGGGGATTTCGACTCAGCCTACGCGCAAGCCTGGCTGCCGTTATATCAAACCGGATTCGCATCCCCGGCGCTGTTTACGCGCCTGGCAGAATACGCCGCCCACAAACAAGATTCTCCGCTGGAAATCCTCTACCTGACCCGGTTGCTCGACCTGCAGCCTGAAAATGACTGGGCGCGCTACCGCCTGGCTCTCCTGCTGGCAGTGGACAGCCCGCAAGCCGCCCTCGCCAGCCTGGAGCAGGTCAAAGGTTCAGATTCCAATCTCCTGCGGCAATCGCTCGAACAAGCCATCCTCCAAGACGACCCCGCCTACCGTCATACCTTAATTGGCCGCGCGTTGGCAAACCTGGGCGAATGGTCGCTCGCGCTGGAGGGCTTCCGTGCTGCCGCGCAAGAGAACCCAAATTACGCCGAAGCCTGGGCCTGGCAGGCCGAAGCCCTCTACCAATTGGGAGAAGAGGCCAGTCTGGTCGAAAGTTATTACCAAAAAGCCCTGATTCTTAAACCCGAATCCGCTGGAATTCAGGCAATGGCGGGGCTGTACCAGGAACGAAACCGCAACTACCCGCAGGCTGAAGCCAACTACCTGCGCGCCGCCCAACTCGAACCCCAAAACCCAGCCTGGCGGTTGGCCCTGGCGCGAGTCGTTGCCCGGAGCAACCTGCCGGCTGCTCTGGCGCATTACCAAACCGCCACCCAGCTCGCTCCCGATGACGCATCTACCTGGCTGGCGTTGGCGGCCTTCAGCGTCGAATACGAGGCCTTTCTGGAAGAGGCAGGCATCGAGGCCGCCCTGCGCGCCTACGCGCTCGAACCAGAAAATCCGCAGGCGCTAGACCTGCTTGGGCGCGCCCTGGCTGCTCTCGGGGAAACAGAATCGGCCCAAATCATGTATGAGAAGGCCATTGCGCTTGCCCCAGCCGAGCCAGCCCCGCTTTTTCATCTGGCGCTGCTCTATCTCCAGACCAACCAGCGCGCGGCAGCCAGAGACACTTTCGAGGACGTGACCCGCCTTGACCCCGACGGCCCTTATGGTCAACAGGCGCAAGAAATTTTAGCGCGCTACTTTCCATAAATTATTGTCCTGTCCACAGTTGAACTGTGGACAGAACAAAGCACGGGTTTATCAACCCACGCTACGATTGTCAGGTAAAATCAAAGCGTGAAACAAATCGCACTTCTGCCCTTCCTCCTGCTTGTCACCGCCCTGGCTTGCAAAGCATCCTCGGTTACCGAGACGTTCACCCCCTCCGGCGGCTTTCTTTACCAGGAAACCTTCTCAAACCCCGGCAGTGGGTGGGGCGAGAAAACGCTCGAAGCCGGGGCCGCCGGTTATGCTGATGGCGCATATCGGATTATCGTTAACCTGCCAGATTCCCACCTGTGGTCGCGCCCCGGCCTTTCGTTTGGCAACGTCCGCGTCGAAGCGGCGGTCTTTCCCGCCGCCGGGCCGCCCGATAGCCGCATGGGAGTCATCTGCCGCCTGGTGGATGACCATAACTTCTACTTCTTCGCCATCAGCACCGATGGATTTTATGGGATTGGCAAGGTGAAGGATGGACAGGTTTCCATCCTGACGAGAGATGGGGCCATGCTCCCCACTGCGACTGTTCACACCGGCAACGTCCCCAACCAGGTGCGCGGCGATTGCGTGGGCAGCACGCTCACCCTGTACATCAACAACCAACAAGTCGCTTCCGCCGCAGACAGCGACTTTTCCATTGGCGACGTGGGCATTTTCGCCGGGACCTTCGCCCAGCCCGGCGCGGATGTCTATTTCGATAACTTTTTCGTCCTCAAGCCGTGAGGTGACGGTCGCTTCAGGTTATCGTTTTCGTGTCGAAAAATAGGCATCTTCGATTACACCCAATTCGCCGCATATCTTACAATAATCATTATCGTTTGCTGAATTACCATAGTTTTCATAAAATAAATCAATGTCTTCCAACCTAATTCCGCGCACAAGATTTATAAGTTTCCCATAATTTTGGCACTTATCATTTTCACAAAAGATAGGTATTTCTATTTTGCTTTGTACCATAAACGAGCTTCCTTATCGTAAAATATTTGCCCTGTTTTCTTCAATGTTACTTGCGCGTTCCTAACTTGATGTTTCCACAATTTCCCAAAATGCTTTCCGTCAATTATTCTATCCAGCGTGTCGTCGCACAAATCAGGATGTATATCCTTGATAAGCGTATGCATTTCCTCTGTTGATAATGGTTTTTGAGATAACAAGTAAAGCAAAGTGTCAGAAAATATAGCATTTACGCTTTTCTGTTTTACTCTAACTCTTATTAAGTTATCTTCTAATTCTTTTTGCAATTCACAAGATACAAGTTGTACTTTTTGAGTCAAGGTTGTCTGTTCCGTTTGAATTGCTTTTTTTATTGTTTTTACCTGAACTTGAATTTCTTTTAATTGTGTTGGCGTTACAACTGCGCCTAAATTTTTATATGTATCTATGTCGTTGTAAATTCTTTGAACAATTTTTGGGTCGCTTATTTTTACGCCATACTCAAAATTCTTTGTTTGACCGCCCTCGGTAAAATTGGCTGACGCTACAATGGCACTAGACCTGTTGGATATATAAACTTTTGCGTGAACTTTTGGCAAATAAATAAAAGATGTATTGGGATGATGTTCAAATAAATACAAAAGAGCTGAAATATCTGTCGCTTCTTGAACTAACGTACGTAAGGAAATATCTGTTAAAATCGTTATAGGAATGTTTTTAGAGAGTCTTTTTTGTGTAATTGCATGAACTAACGATTTCACAGGACTAAAGGTTATGTATGGAGAACAAATTAAGCATTCAGTCGTAATGCTTTGAATAAATTCATCAAAAGCGGGCTTAAATGGAGAGCAAATTAAATCTAACATGTTAACCCTTGTTTTTTGTCAACGTGTTTTGTCTCAATTCTATCAGCTTTAGATCTCAGGTGAGCGGCTTATGCGATGTCGAGTACAATGACAATGACCGGTCTTTTCAGCGCTGGCACGAAGCATTAAAGGGCGGCAAATCGAAGTACCAATTGGAAAGAGAGCAGAGAACCAGCGTATCTCGGTATCGAAAAACCAGAGCCGAATTACAAGAAATTTTATTTCTTGCCATCACCCCTGAAAACATTTCTTTACTGGGCATTCACCATCAAGGAAGAAATGCAAATGGCAAGCCTCGCCCGCCAAAGTATATGCTCGATTATGACGAAGAGATATTGAGTGAATTTTTGGTGGATAGAATCGTGTTTTAACAGAAAGACGAAACAAAGCAGCATCTGACGCGGGGCAGGCATTGTCGTTTTTTTCCTGCGCCCAAGCAAAACTTACATCTCATTCTCAGCCTGCGCCCGGCGCCGCACGGGTAACGCAAACCAGATATAAAGAAGATGAAAATTCATC
Organism: uncultured Anaerolinea sp.; assembly: GCA_964422545.1. GTDB lineage: Bacteria > Chloroflexota > Anaerolineae > Anaerolineales > Villigracilaceae > UBA5195. The sequence continues at coordinate 105,340 of CAYRBO010000011.1, forward strand.
TCGATACCATTGGCTGCCGCCTCAACCAGGCGGAAATTGAACAAATGGCGCGTCAATTTCGCGCCGAGGGCCATGCGTTGGTGGCCGAAGCCGCCGGGGCCGACCTGGTGGTGGTCAACACCTGCGCCGTCACCACCGAAGCCGCCGCCGATTCGCGCCAGAAAATCCGCCAGGCCGCCCGCGCCGGGGCGGGGGAAGTTGTTGTCACCGGCTGCTGGTCCAGTTTGCAGCCAGCCCAGGCCGCCGAATTGCCGGGCGTGCGGCGCGTCATTCCTAATGACCAAAAAGACCACCTCGTAGCAACGATTTTAGGCTTGCCGCCCGACACCTTCGACCTGGAGCCGCTCGCCCGCCAAACCCTGCCCGGCCTGCGCCAGCGTACCCGCGCCTTCATCAAAGTTCAGGATGGCTGCGATAACGCCTGTACTTTCTGCATTACCACCGTTGCGCGCGGGGCCGGACGCTCGCGCCCCATTCCCGAAGTGCTGGCCGATATTCGCGCGGCGCTCACCGGCGGGACGCAAGAAGTCGTCCTGACCGGCGTCCATCTCGGCTCATGGGGATACGACATCAACGACCATTTGGCTTCCCTCATCCGCGCCATCCTGGCCGAAACCGACACCCCGCGCCTGCGGCTCTCCTCGCTCGAACCCTGGGATTTGGATGCTGATTTTTTTGCGCTCTGGAGCAACCCGCGCCTGCTGCCACACCTGCACCTGCCGCTGCAATCAGGCAGCGAGTCCGTCCTGAAACGAATGTTGCGTAAAACCACTCCGCGCTCTTTTCGTGAACTGGCGCAGGCTGCGCGGGCGGCCATCCCGCAGGTCGCCATCACCACCGATGTCATCGCCGGCTTCCCCGGTGAAACGGAAACCGAATTTCGCGAGACGCTCGATTTCGTTCGTGAAATGGAATTCGCCGGTGGGCATGTCTTCACCTATTCCTCCCGCCCCGGCACGCCCGCCGCGCGCATGAAAAATCACCTGCCTGCTGAGGTCAAAAAAGCCCGCAGCGCCGCCCTGCGCGCCCTATTCGGCGAACTGACAGAAACCTATCGCAAACAATTCATCGGCCAAACCCTGCCCGTCCTGTGGGAATCGACCAGTGAACTGGACGAATGGGGCTGGCAGATGGAGGGGCTGACCGGCAACTACATCCGCATCAGCGCCCATGCCCCCTCGCCGCGCTGGAATGTGATTGACCAGGTGCGCATCTCCGCCCTCACGCCCGATGGCCTGCGGGGGGAAATCATCGAGGCAGAATGAGCAACCTGCGCGCCGCGCTCGGCTTCACCCGCCACTCTTCCTATCTCTTCAGCGCCTTTCTTCTCACCTGCCTGCTCATCATCTATATTTGGTGGCCGCTGGCGGTCGAATACTGGGAAATGATTCAGGTCTATGCCCAGGCCGGGTATCCCTGGCACGCCCTGGTCGATTGGCTGCTGCTCGGCATCTTCGCCTTCATGTCCGTCACCATCATGGCGCGCGCCAACCTGCAAACCGACAGTCTGATTGTCTTCGTTGGTCTGTTCGGCGGGTTAGTCATTGAAAGTTGGGGAACGCAAACCGAACTGTGGCATTATTACACAGCAGAACGCCCGCCCCTGTGGATCATTCCCGCCTGGCCGATTGCCAGCCTGAGCATTGACCGCATCACTCGCGCGCTCGGCCATGTCACCGTTAAATGGTCAGAATCCGCATTCCGGGCGCTGTACTGGCTCACCTTCGGCGGGTTCTACGTTCTCATGGCCTGGTACGTCGCCCCGACCTTCGACAAATCCTACACCATCCTGGCTCTGCTCATCTGCGCGCTGATGATTCTGACTCCCACCGACCATCGCCTGGCCTTCCTGACCTTTGCCGCCGGTTCTGGGTTGGGATACTTCCTGGAATTGTGGGGAACCACCCGCGAATGCTGGACCTACTACACCGGCGAGACCCCGCCCGTGTTTGCCGTCTTTGCGCACGGCATGGCTGCCGTCGCCTTTTGGCGGACGGGGCTGCTCATGCAAAAGACCTGGGGGCGACTACGGGAACGTCTGGCAGCCCTGACTCTGTAATAAAAGCATTCGAATTACATCGGCGGCTTTTTATGGGATAAAATAACAATATGAGCGAAACCCCCGCCGGACTTATCCTCATCTGCAACGACCTGGGCGAAGTCGAACAAATTCCGCTGGATGGGCTGGGATTACTGCCAACCGACAAAAACAAAGGCAAAGCGGTTTTCTTGCGCCTGGTCGAACGCGATAGCCTGGAAGAAGCGCGCGCTTTCCTGACCGACCTGCGCATCAACCGCAAAGTCTCTGACCGCGAACTAACCATCCAAACCCTCGGCGGCCCGCTCAACATCGTCTTCGCCGGGTTGAAAACAGGCAACCGGTTTGTGATTGTCGCCGCCAAAACCGCTGAAATCCGCGAAAAACTGTTTGCCTCTGCCCTTTCGAACACCCAACAGCCTGAACAGCGCGCTGAAGAAAAAAAAGCCCGTGTTGTCACCCGACAATTAAAATCGCGGCTGGAAGTAGTGAGACCCGAAAGTGCCGAAACACCCCCCCCGCCCGTTCTCATACCCGAACCTGAAAAACCAAAAGCCGAACTGGAAGCCGCTCGCCAGGAGTTGGAACGCATTCAGCAAGATTTTTACGAACTGGCGCTGATTGATTCACTGACCGGCATCTACAACCGTCGGCATTTTCTCAAGCGGCTGAAAGAAGAACTGCGCGAAGCAGAACGCTACAAACGCTCTCCCGCTTTTCTGCTGCTCGATATCGATAACTTCAAAGCCATCAATGATAAGTATGGCCTGCAAACAGGCGATGTTATCCTGCGTTCAGCGGCGGAGGTCATTCAGGGCGTTTTGCGCAAAGTAGATATGGTGGGCCGGCTGGGCGGCGACGAATTTGGCGCCCTGCTGCACGAAACCACGCCTGAAAGCAGCCTGCGGGCCGCCCGGCGGCTGCAAAAGAAACTGACCGAAGTCGCCATCGAAGTGGATGGGCGCGCCTTCCAGGTCACCGTCTCCATTGCCCTGATTCAGATTGCGGAAGGCAAATTTCGCACCGCCGACCAATTGCTTCAAGAAGCCGAAGGGTTGCTAAAGCAAGCCAAAGCGGCAGGCAGCAACACGATACTCCAAAAATGAAAGTGGAGCAAGATAGTATCTTGCTCCACTTATTTACACCACGCGCTCGGCCACTTTCTGGCCGTACCCAAGCAACTCTTTAACAACAGGCTGGCTGCGCCCTTCGGCATAGACGCGCAGCACCGGCTCGGTACCAGAGGGACGGATGAGCAGCCACGAGTCGTCGGCCAGGATGTATTTGACGCCGTCCCGGCTGCTGACTTCGATGACTTTCAAGCCGCCAATCTCCGCCGGGGCCTGGTTCACCAGAAAGTCGGTCATCTCTTTCTTGGCAACCGGGCGCGAAAGGCGCAAGTCGGCGCGCTCATAGAAGGCCGGGCCGACATCGTTGAGCAGGGCATCGACCAACTGGCCGAGCGTCTTGCCCGATTTGGCAATGATTTCGACCAGCAGCAGGCCCATAATCGGGCCGTCTCCTTCGGGAATGTGTCCCTTGAACGAAATACCACCCGACTCCTCGCCGCCAATCAGTACATCTTCCGCCATCATATAATCGGCAATGTGATTGAACCCCACCGGCGTTTCATGGACGGTCAGACCGTAGCGTTTCGCCAGCCGGTCAATCATGCGGGTCGTGGAGACGGTGCGCACGACAGAGCCTGACCAACCGCGCTGCTCGACCAGGTATTGCAGCGAGAGCGCCATGATTTTATGCGGGTCGACAAAGTTCCCGCGCTCGTCCATTGCTCCAATGCGGTCGGCGTCGCCGTCGGTTGCCAGGCCAAAATTGCCCTGCCCCAAACCGATTGCTCCCGCCAGCGGAGAAAGGTACTTGCCAATTGGTTCCGGGTGGACTCCGCCAAAACCGGGGTTCATCTCGCCGCGAATCTCGGTAATCTCACAGCCGGTTCCTTGCAAAAAGGCGCGAATCGTTCCCCGTCCCGAGCCATACATCGAATCGACCACGAACCGCTGTGGGTTTTCTGCAATAATATCGGTGTTGATAAGGCGGCGCAAGTGATTGAAATAAGCCGGAAGCGGGTTGAACTTTTGGATGAGACCCACCTCGCGGGCTTTGTCGAAATCCATCAGGTTGGGGCCGCGCGCCCGTTGTTCGTTATCATTGATATAGACCTCGACCTTGCGGCAGTCTTCGGGCAGAGCCGAGCCGCCATAGGCTGCCTTGAGCTTGACGCCATTGTAGCGGGGCGCATTGTGCGAGGCGGTAATCATCACGCCCCCGGCCGCATTGTTGTATTTGACAGCATACGAAATGGCCGGGGTGGGCGCGTCGGCCTGGGCCAGCATGACGTTAAAACCGTTGGCGGCCAGTACGCGCGCCACTTCCGCCGCGTAACGGTCAGAAAGGAAGCGCGTATCGTAGCCAACCACAAACTTGTTCGGGTTGACATTGGGCGTCGATTTGGTATCCCAATGCTCTGAAGCGGCGGCATCGGCGATGGCCTGGGCCACCATGCGCAAGTTGCTAAAGGTAAAGGTATCTGAAATGACGGCGCGCCAGCCGTCGGTGCCAAAATGAATGGGCATATTCTTAAACTCCCTGGAAAATTTGGACTCCAACGTCAGCAGACGTTGGAGTTCGCGGATGGTTTACCCAAAGCCGAAGACATTGGATGCCGATGTCAGACTACGGCGACCCGGAGGGCGTGGCCGTTACAATGAGCCGCAGCAACACCCAGCCTTCGATGTCACGCGAGGGGGTGCGAATCAAGACGTTGACCCAGGTCTCGCCATTCAGCACGACCGGGTCCACCGGCAAGAATTCCACCAGGTAGCCGTTTTGAACGGTGGTGATGGCGGTTCCTCCGGGTTCAGCGCGAATGACTGCGCCGTCGCCGCTGGCGCTCGCCTGCACCCGGCCATAGATGGGCGTGGGAATGGGCGTGGGGTTGAGGCCGGGCGCGAACGTTTCGGTCGGCGCGGGCGTGACGGTCGGCGGTTCGGTCGGCGGCAGGGGGGTAATGGTTGCCAGTTTGGTGGGAGGCAGGCTGGGGCTGGGCAAGATGGTCTGCGTGGGAGTGAGGAAAGGCGTGGGCGTAGATGCCGCTTCTTCGCCACGAGCGCTCAACAGCGTTCCCAATCCAAAGAAACCGCCCACAAAGGCCAGGCTGACAACGACCACTGCCGTCGTGACGATATATCCCGAAGTTTCAACCGGGCGAAATCCCATATAGAAGAAAACCACCAGGCTGATGATGAGTGAGAGAGCCAGGTGAATGAGAAACACCAGCCCGGCCTGAGGCCACAGTCCCTCCACGCCAGAGCCAAGCCCAAAACCCGCCGCACTGACCGGAAGGAATAATTCGTAAGCCACCATCAGGCTGGCTAAAATCGGTTTGTCTTCGCTCTGAATAAAGGAAACGACCAGCACGGTCGAGCCGAGGATGAGCAGCAACAAGTCGTGCCACCACAGGCGGGCGTGCAGCAGAGCTTGGGTCGAATCCATCGGCTGAAACAGGCGCGAGGCAAAACCGCCCAACGCGCCTATCAGGAAGACCATTCCCACAACGGTCAAGAGCGCGCCAGTGGTCTGCCCCAAGAAGCGCGTCTCGCCGGTGGAGGCCGCCAGCATGGCGCCGACCCAGGGGGCCATGAGCGGGGCCACGATAATGCCCAGCAGCAGGATAGCCGGAGCATTCAGGAGATAGCCAACCGCCAGGATACAGCCAGACAGGAAGGCGAAAATGAAAAAATCGATGGTGGGCGCAGAACGATGGGCAATCGACTCAAGCCGGTCTCCCAATTCACTGGCCTCAGGCCGCTGGAGGATGCGATTGCTGCGCCGGCGGCGGCGCGGCGGTTCCGGGCGCGCCGGACGTTCTTCGGGCAGGCGCATGGCGGCAGGCGTGAATTCAATCTCTTGCAACTGACGGCGGAAAGCATCTACGTCTTTATCCATGCGCAAGAAATCAAATTCCAATGACGAATTAGGCGAGGCTTGTGCTGCTTCTTGTCTGACCGAATCTTGCCCGGCCGATTCAGCAGAGGATTCGGGCTGCGGCGTGATTTCACTGGACGGCTCTTCGCCGTCGGGGAGACGTTTGTCTTCTGGAAGGCTCATTTGCGCAGACTCGCAATCAATCGAAGGGGTTTTTCGAACAGGTCGAGGGCGCTCAGGATGTCGGGCATCAGCAGGTCGGCAGCCGCCAGTGTTTCGGTCGCCAGCCCTTCGATGGACATGACGCAGAGTCCCAGGGCGGCTTCGCGCAGCATCAGGGCGTCGTTGGCTCCTTGCCCAATGGCGGCCACCCGCTCCGCGCCCAGGCTGCGGACATATTCGGCCTTTTGTTCCGCCTCGCGCCCGCCCCGAATGCGCGCTGCTTGCAGGTTGAGCAATTGGTCAATGACGGCCTGTCGTCCGTGCGTATCGGCGGTCAACAGGTGAATTTCCAACCGGTCGCGCAGCGCGCCAATCCGTTTGGCAACGCCTTCGAGCAGTACCCCGTCCAGGGCTAGCGTGCCGTTCACGTCCATCACCAGGTATTCGATATTCAAATCACCGCGTCCGGGGATTGTCAACTCAATCATACAAGTAATTATAACAGCGGATAGAAATGAGCGCGACAGAACGAGCCAGAATCGGCATCGATTTGCAATCGTTCGGTAAAATTTGCCTTGACAAATCACGCTGGGGGCATATAATCACGCCCTATATAGTAAAAACCGCGATGAGGACGAGTACGCGCAGTACGACGGATCAGAGAGCAGGCAGCAAGTGGTGAAAGCCCTGCCCGAAACGACAGCGCCGAATGGACCTCGGAGTTGCAGGATAAAAGTTGGTCATAACAAGACCAGTCAAGTAGTCTGCGCCGGGAGGCTCCCGTTACAGGGCCAGGGTATAACTCTTTCCATGAGAGCGTACCCGGAACGAGTGAGGCTGGCTTTTTTCCCCGCAACACCGCGGGGATTTTTTGTTAAGCGGCGGCCTAATTCGGGTGGCACCACGGACTTCGCGTTCGTCCCGGCAATGGGATGAGCGCGTTTTTTATTCTAATGCGCGGGAGCATGCTTCCGTGAAAAGGAGGAACGAATGAACCCACAAGCCCAATCTTCTTTCGACGGGGAACGCACCAGGGAGATTCCCGCCCAGGAGCAGGGAGTTGTTGCCGGGGAGGTTCTCGCCGTGTTATCGGCAGAGCAGGTCTACGCCCAGCGCCTCGCTGAGCATCCGTCAAACGGGGAGGTCCCCGGCCCCATCTTTGTCCCGTAAGGCAAATGGACAATTTGCCCAAACCACCTTCAAGGAGAAATTATCATGTCTGACCAAACCCGCTTCAACCTGTCACAAGCCGACCTGCCCAAGTTCTGGTACAACGTCAATGCCGACAGCCCGGTGCCGCCCGCGCCGGTGCTGCATCCCGGCACGCTCGAACCCGTCACGCCCGATTTCCTGTCGGTCCTGTTCCCAATGGATTTGATTTTGCAGGAAATCAGCACCGAGCGCTACATCGAAATTCCCGAAGAAGTGCGCGAAATTTACAAACTATGGCGGCCCACCCCGCTGATTCGCGCCGCGCGGCTCGAAAAAGCGCTCGGCACGCCCGCGCACATCTATTTCAAATACGAAGGTTCTTCGCCGGTGGGCAGCCACAAGCCCAATACTGCTGTGGCTCAGGCCTTTTACAACAAAATCAGCGGCACGCACGCCATGACGACCGAAACCGGAGCCGGGCAGTGGGGTACTTCGCTGGCAATGGCCTGTAACTACTTTGGCCTTGACCTGGAAGTGTACATGGTCAAAGTCTCTTATAACCAAAAGCCCTACCGCCGCATTTTCATGGAGACCTTTGGCGCGAAGGTGTTTGCCAGCCCCACCGACCAGACCAATTACGGACGTTCCCTGCTGGCGCAAGACCCCGAAAACTCCGGCTCGCTGGGCATCGCCATTTCGGAAGCGGTGGAAGTGGCGGCCACTTCAGGCGGAAAGAAAAAGTACGGACTGGGTTCGGTGCTGAACCACGTCTTGCTGCATCAAACCGTGATTGGCGAGGAAGCCCTTAAGCAGATGGATATGGCCGGGGAATATCCCGACGTGGTCATCGGCTGCGTGGGCGGCGGCTCGAATTTTGCCGGGATTGCCTTCCCCTTCCTGCGTGAGAATCTCAAAAACGGGCAGCGTACCCGGCTGGTAGCGGTCGAACCGACAGCAACGCCCTCCCTGACGAAAGGCGTCTACACCTTCGATTACGGCGACACCGCACAGATGGCGCCCATCGTCAAAATGCACACCCTGGGGCATACGTTTATGCCGCCGGGCATCCACGCCGGAGGGCTGCGCTATCATGGCATGGCCCCCACCCTTTCGGCGTTGTACGATGCCGGTTTGGTGGAAGCGGTGGCAGTCAAGCAACGCGCCACTTTCGAGGCGGCGGTGCAATTCACCAAAGCGGAAGGCATCATCCCGGCCCCTGAGAGCGCGCACGCCATCCGCGCCGCCATCGATGAGGCACTGGATGCCAAAGCAAAGGGCGAAAAGCGCGTCATCCTGTTCAACCTGTCAGGACACGGGCATTTCGACATGGTTTCTTACGAAAAATACCTGCACAATGGGCTGGAAGATTACGAGTACCCCGCCGAGGCTGTGCAGGAAGCCATGCAGCATCTTCCGCAAGTTTCACTCCCAGCCTAAGGCTGATTTCAACCGATTCCCCGTTGGCGAGGCCATTGCACTGCCTCGCCAACTCTCTTTAATCCAACTCTTATCTGTGGCTACTGGACAAAACACATCGGGCATGGGAAAATTTTGCTACTTTGTTTTACATCGAAAGGATAGAGAAGAAAATGAGTAAACGCCAGGAATTGCGCGAGCGACGCGCGCGTCAGAAAAAAATGCAGCGAATGATGCTGATAGGGGGCGGCTTGCTCGTGGTAGCCGCAATCGCCCTATTTTTCATCATCTCGGCCAACCAGCCAGTGGGTGAAATCGTCATGCCTGAATTGAAGCCTCGCCCACAAGCAAATTTCAATACAATGGGCGACCCGAACGCTCCGGTGAAAATCATCGAATATTCTGACTTCAAATGTTCCCACTGCGGACGTTTTGCAACCACAACCGAACACCAGCTGGTTGAGGCATATATTGCAACCGGCAAGGTCTACTTTGAGTATCGTTCGGTTGGGCAATTCCTCAGCCCTGAATCAGGACGGGCAGCCGAGGCGGCCTATTGCGCAGGCGACCAGGGTAAATTTTGGGAAATGCACGATATTATTTTTACCAACCTGATGGAAGGTCCTAATCGGGGGCAGTTTACAGATGCGCGCCTGATGGCTTTTGCAGAAAAACTGGATCTTGACATGGGCACTTTCAGGGATTGCTTCACTAACGGCAAATATGCCTCCAGGCTGATTGAGGACCAGCAAAACGCCGCCCGTGATATTACCTCGACCACCAATTACGCCGATTTGGTGGCTGCCGGGCAATATTCATCCGGCGGGCTTTCGACCCCGTCTTTCGTCATCAATGGACGGCTGTTACCCGGCGCGATGCCGTTCGAGGTCTTCCAGCAAGAAATCGAGGCGGCCCTGGCAGCCGCCGGACAGTAAAAATAAACGTCCCGAAGGGTTCAAACCCTTCGGGACGCTGCTTTAACTGGTGAAGTGGGGGTTTACAGTCCCGCAGCCTTGCGCAGGGCCTCGGCCCGGTCGGTCGATTCCCAGGGGAATTGCACATCGTCGCGGCCAAAATGCCCGTAAGCGGCGGTCTTGCGATAGATGGGACGGCGCAGGTCGAGGTCGCGGATAATCGCGCCAGGACGCAGGTCAAAGTGTTCTAGAATCAGTTGTCCAATCTTTTCGTCGCTGATTTTGCCGGTGCCAAACGTTTCCACATTGACCGAGAGCGGGTGCGCAACGCCAATGGCATAAGCCACCTGAATTTCACAACGGTCGGCCAGCCCGGCAGCGACCACGTTTTTGGCTGCCCAGCGCGCGGCGTACGCCGCGGAGCGGTCCACTTTGGTGGGGTCCTTGCCCGAAAACGCGCCGCCGCCATGTCGGCCCATGCCGCCATAAGTATCCACAATGATTTTTCGCCCAGTCAGCCCGGCATCGCCCATGGGGCCGCCGATGACGAAACGTCCGGTGGGGTTGACGTAAATCTTCAGGTCTGCATCTACCATTTCAGCGGGCAAGACAGGGTTGATGACATGCGCAATGACTGCTGCGCGGATTTCTTCCTGAGAAATTTCCGGGGCGTGCTGCGTAGAGATCAGCACGGTATCAATCCGTTTTGGCTTTCCATAGGAATACTCCACTGTCACCTGGCTCTTGCCATCCGGGCGCAGCCATTCGAGCGTGCCATCTTTGCGGACTTCGCTCAGGCGGCGGCTGAGTTTATGGGCCAGGTAGATGGGCATGGGCAGCAGGGTGGGGGTTTCGTTACAGGCAAAGCCAAACATCATGCCCTGGTCGCCCGCGCCAACATGTTCAATGTCCTTATCCTTCATTTCACCAGTTTTGTCTTCGAGCGCATGGTCAACGCCCATGGCAATATCGGGGCTTTGGCTGGCAATGGCCGAAAGCACGCCGCAGGTGTTGCCATCGAAGCCTTTTTTGGCGCGGTCATAACCGATTTCGGTCACAACTTTGCGTACCAATTCGTCGAAATTGACGAAGGCATGGGTGGTGATTTCGCCCAGCAGCATCACGTAGCCAGTTTTAGTGGCGGTTTCGCAGGCCACGCGCGAGTAGGGGTCTTGCTCCAGGCAGGCATCCAACACCGCGTCCGAAATCTGGTCGCACATCTTATCGGGATGCCCTTCTGTCACGGATTCGGACGTGAACAGAAGTTTGGGCGAGTTCATAAAGGTATTGCTCATTGAGGGTTCTCCTTAAGAATAAAAATTTGCCCCTTCGGACGTACTGAAAGGGCAATTTGCAAGAGGCGCGGCTGCCCTCTCATCTCCCAGAACATCCGTCTGTCGGAATTGGCACCGTGTTCGGCGAGGCCGACCGGTTGTCGAGGCTTCACAGGGCCGTTCCCTCCGCCTCTCTGGATAAGAGTGCCGTTTAGGGGCTATTGGATTGTGCCGCGATAATACCACAGGCGAAAAAGCGCGTCAACTTTACAATTTCAGAAATATAAAAGCCCCATCCAATCTGGGCGGGGCTTTCCCTGGGCTGGTTATCTCCTCCAGCCTCCATAGACGAATATCCAGCGGGTCATGCTCACGCTTCCACCATCATCGTCATAGATGGTGACGGTGATTTTGTAGCGGCCAGGCCGGCTGTAGGTATGCTCGCCAAACGCAGAGTAATCTATCATTTCTGCTTCGGTTTGCGTGCCATCTCCCCAGTCCCATATTGCGCTGAAGGTATCGAATAAACCTCTGTCGCGGAATTCGACCCAGGGATAGATGGGTGCGCCTACGCTAGTAAACCGATTGATATAGTGATTAACGATGTATGGGCGCGCGTTGGCGATGGTGACGGTTGTGCTGGCAGTGCTGCTCGCGCCTTTGCTATCGGTGACCCTGAGCCAAACGGTCTGAATCGCGTCATCCTCGCCATAAAATGCCACTTTCCTGCCAGAGCCATCGCTGAAATCGCCGTCTCCATCCAGGTCCCATTCATACAAAAGATGACGGTCGCCATCGGGGTCGTAGGAATTGGAAGCATTCAGCCGAATCGTCCCCCCCTCGCGCACCCAATAGGGGCCGCCGGCATTGGCAACGGGCGGGCGATTGTCAAGATATTCAATCGAAACTTGCGCGCAGCCCCGGCCTCCGTCATCGTCATTAATGCAGACCTGTACCAGAAAACTTCCATAAGAAGAGTAGATATGCTGAAGGGTGAAGGTTTGATTGGCCTGCAAGATAAGCGGCTGGGGGGCGCTCCCATCGCCGTAATCCACTGTTCCACCCCAGGTATCTGCGCCGGGGTCGCTAAAACTGCCCGAAGCGAAAAATTTCCCATCAGAACTGATGGTCGCTCCGTCCAATTGCACAACCGGTGCGATATTGCTCACCGTCACCAATGCGGTATCGGCAGCGGAGGCGCCTGTAGAGCTGGTGACGAGCAGTCCAATCAGATATGTTCCATCATCGGGAAAACTAACCGAAGGCGCGACGCCGCTGGCATCGTCATACAGGCCGTCATTGTCGAAGTCCCAGGCAAAGGTCAATATGCCTCCCGACGGGTCAGAAGAGCCGGAGGCATCGAGGGAGATGACTTCGCCTTCCGCCGCAGAACGGTCGGGGCCGGCATCCGCATTGACGATGGGCTGCGCCACATCGATAGAAACAGAGCGGCTGCCCACGCCGCCGTCTTTATCGGTGATGGTGAGCGTGATGGTAAATGTCCCAGCCGCAGGATAAGCGTACGCGCCGGTTACGCTGCGGTTCGAGACCGTTCCCGGCGAGGTTTGACCATTTCCCCAATCCCAGGTGGCGGTAAATGTATCTTGCAGACCAGGGTCATCGAAATTCGCCTGGACGTTGAACGACGCGCCAAGGTTGACCGTCGCAGGAACGTTTATGGCAGATATAACCGGCGGGACGTTGGCAATCACAATCTCAGCGGCATCGGTACTGCTCTCGCCATATGCATCGGTCACGCGCAACCCAACCTGGAATGTGCCATTGTCGTTGAAGGTGACTTGTGGGCTGAGGCCGATGGTTTCGTAACTGCCATTGTTATCCAGGTCCCAGGCATATTCGACAATGTTGTTGTCGGGGTCCGAGGAGCCGGACGCATCGAGCGTCAGCGGGCTGCCCTCCAGCCCGGCATAGGGGCCGCCTGCTTCTGCGGTTGGGGGCAAATTGGGCGCTTTGGTATAAAGATATTGGCGTGGAACAATTTCTTGCGTTCCATCAGGCAACTGCCAGAATAGGTTAAGCCTGGCAACACCACCCTGATTCATAAACTTCATGCTGATGGGGTACAACCCCCCGGCGGTCAGGTTGAGTGGGGGCAACGCATAAGGGCCGCCAGCAGGCAAGTTGAAGGTGTAGGTTTGCCCAAGCAGGGTGATTTCGACAAAATCATCAATATTGCCATAGAAGACATAACTACCGGTTTGTGGCGCTTCGACATAGCCGGTCAGGATTTCCTGAAACGGCGTTCCGTTGGCGCTAAACGCCCCGGCCCACCTGGCGCAAACACCCTGGTAGTAGCTCTCCAGGTTGGCGGGTCCACAAAAGATGTCCCAACGATGGTCAAGCGGGCCTTCGCCGTTCACCACTAGCGGCTGGCCTTCAAACAGATAGGGGTTACCTTCCAGGTCGAAATATTCGGCGTACAGGCCGTTCCCAGATGCGGTCACAGGCCGTGCGCTGGCCTCAACCAACGGCAGACTGGAAAACAATAGGATGAATATCAGGATGAATGAAAATTTTGGGTCGTGCGAAGAAAACGGTTGCTTTCTCATGCTTTTCCTCCCTAATGAATGATGGGGACTGGAATCAACAAAGCCGCCCCCCTCAGGCTTTGCGCTTCCTTACAGAATTGTAAGGTTTTGTAAATTTATTATAGAACAAAACTCATCCAAATTCAAGCGGAGGGCATGACGTTTATCTCTTGCCGTCGCTGCCAAACCGTTCTACAATTCACTTGTTAGCAATTCATCGACATCCCGAAGGTCTCGTGCGCCGCTTATAAGAACCCTTCGGCACGACCCGTGATAAAACCTACTATCCCCACAAGGAGACTCGCATGTCCGATTACCTGTTCCGCGGCTCCCTGGCCGACCTCGACCCGGAAGTATACGAACTGACCCAACTTGAGTCAGAACGCCAGGCCCGCAAGTTGATTTTAATTCCATCTGAAAGCCAGGCCCCGTTGGCTGTGCGCGAAGCGATGATGTCTTCCTTCCAAAATATTTACGCGGAAGGGTATCCCAATGAATCGACCCGCACCCAGACCGAAGCCGAAATTCTGGATTATGCCAGTCAATTGGCGCATTACCGCCGCTACGCCGACCCGCGTTACTACAAAGGCGTCGAATATGCCGATACAGTCGAGGCCCTGGCGCGCCGCCGCTGCGCCGAGGCCTTCGCCGCCAACGGCATTGGGCCAGATGAGATTTTCGTCAACGTGCAGGCGCTTTCGGGCGGCCCGGCCAATAACGCCGTCTATCACGCCCTGGTCAAACCAGGCGATACGGTAATGGGCATGAGTCTGTTCCACGGCGGGCATCTTTCGCACGGCTCGCCGGTCAACCGCTCTGGCAAATACTTTAACATCGTCTCGTACACCATCGACCCTGCCACCGAGCAGATTGATTACGATGCCATGATGGCGCTGGCAAAAGAGCATAAACCAAAAATGCTCATTGCCGGGTATTCCTCTTATCCCTGGATTCCCGACTGGAAGAAGTACCGCGAAATTGCCGACGCTGTGGGCGCCTATTTACTGGCCGATATTGCCCACATCGGCGGACTGGTGGCGGCGGGAGTTGTCCCCTCGCCAGTAGGATACGCCGACGTCATCACGTCCACCACGCACAAGACCTTGCACGGGCCGCGCGGCGCAATCATCTTAACCACCGACAAAGACCTGGCCCGGCAAATTGACCGCGCCGTGTTCCCCGGCGAACAGGGCGGGCCGCACGTCCACATCTTTGCGGCCCTGGCGCTGACCTTCAAACTGGCGCGCACGCCGCAATTCAAGGTCTTGCAAGAGCAAACCCTCAAGAACGCCAAAGCAATGGCCGACCGCCTGGCAGAGCGCGGCCTGCGGATTGCTTATGGCGGCACCAATTCTCATCTGCTCAACATCGACTGCCGCCCCATCAAAGCACCCGACGGCACAACCCTTTCCGGCGACCGCGCCGTGCGCATTCTGGACCTGGTGGGCATTGTCGCCAATCGCAACACTATGCCCGGCGACCTGGCTGCCAATGACCCCTCCGGCGTGCGGCTTGGCACGCCCTGGATTACGCAGCGCGGTTTCGACGAAGAGAAAACCCGCCAGCTGGCCGATATCATTGCCGATGTGCTGCTGGCCGCCGCCCCGCACCGCATCGATACGCCCAATCCCAAGCGGGTGAAGCGCCGCGCCAAAGTGGATTTCAACATTTTGGAAGATTCCCGCCTGAAAGTGCGCGCCCTGGCCGAATCGGCCGGAGTCGATTTCGTGCCGACCAAACACGGCTATCCCCATTTCTTTTACATCGATGACCCCTCAAGCGGCGTATTCGAGATTTACGGTTTTCGCGTTCGCCAATTCTTGAACTATGTCCTCACCAGTGATGTCTCTGCCCTTCAGCCCGGAGAGAGCCAGCCAACCAAACTTTTCACCCCGCGCGGCGAAGTGACCGGCACGCTGACCTGCCTCGATTTGACCCGCTTCCGCCTGAGCGTGCCGCCCCAACAAGCCGGGCTGACTGCTGCCTGGCTGCGCGGACATTCGGATGGCTATACTTCGCTAAACCTGGACGGCACTCCCGATTATTCGCCCAGGCACATCCCCGGGCTGGTGATTGTGGCCGAATCAACAGAAGCAGCGGTCAGCGCGGAGGGCAACCCCGTCGCCGCGAACAAACCTTTCTACATCGGAATCAGCGGCGGCAGCGGGGATCCCCTGCCCGATTTTCAATGGGAAGAGAAAGAATCTCCCCTGCGCCGCACCCCCCTGTACGAAATCCACAAACAATCTGGCGCCAAACTCATCCCCTTTGCGGGTTGGGAAATGCCGGTTTGGTACAGTTCGGTGCTGGAGGAACATCTCGCCACGCGCCAGGCCGCCGGGCTGTTCGATGTTTCGCACATGGGCGTTTATTCTATCGAAGGCGAGGATGCCGCCGCGTTTCTCGATAGCGTGTGCGCCAACGACATCGGGAAACTCAACCCGGGCGCGTCGGTTTACACCCACTTCATGACTCCCGACGCAAAGGTGCTTGACGACACGCTGGTCTACCGCCGCGCGAGAGACAAATACCTGATGGTGGTGAACGCCTCGAACGATGATAAAGACCGCGCCTGGCTCGAAGCCGTGCGCGATGGCAAGGTGAAGGTGGATGCCGCCCGGCCCTGGGCGCGCGCCTTTGGCTATAACGCCCTGCTCCGCAACCTGCGTGACCCGAAGGCGGGCGGCGATATGCGCGTTGACATCGCCCTGCAAGGCCCGCGCAGCACCGACATCCTGCTGGCGCTCGGCGCGGATGCCGAAACCCACACCCGCATTGCTGCCCTCAAGCGCACGCATCTGTGCGACGCCCGGTTGGGGACAAAGCAAAACGGCATCAGCGAACCCTTCGACCTGATTGTCTCGCGCACCGGTTACACGGGCGAGAAGGTGGCTTATGAACTCTTCATCCACCCCGAACGCGCTGCCGAGTTCTGGCAGGCGCTGCTTCGGGTGGGCGAAAAATTCGGGCTGAAGCCGGTTGGTCTGGGCGCGCGCGATTCGCTGCGCACCGAGGCCGGCCTGCCGCTCTACGGGCATGAAATGGGTGACGGCTCCGGCAAATTCGGTCAGCCAGACCTTGGAATTGGCGAAAGCGGCTTCATCGGCTACGTCAAATTCTACAAACCCTGGTTCATCGGGCGCGATGCTCTTCTGGCCGCCGAACAGACTCGCAAGGGCGTGGTGGCGCGCTTCCGATTTGCAGAAAAAGGCGTGCGCATGGCCCACAACGGCGACCCGGTGCTGGAGAAGCGCGGCAAAGTCATCGGCTGGGTCACCTCCTGCGCGGTGGACGCCGAGGGCTACCTGACCGGTCAGGCCTACATCGAATTGAAATCCGCTGCTGAAGGGACGCCGATTTTCGTCTATCAATCCGCGCCCAAAGAAGCGGGCAAAGCCCCTGCCGACCTGAAAGGCGGCGACAAGGTCACCCTGCCCAGCCCGGCGGTTGTCATCAGCCGCTTCCCGATGTAGTGAATAACATCCCGAAGGCTCGGTTTTGTCGTCCGAATTGTTTCTTCAAAAAGCCTTCGGGACGGTCAAAGGTCTGGGTACCGCTTGATAGATGGAGTGCAGGAGCAATCTCCTGCACTCCAAACTTCCAGGAGTCATAGATGAAAGTCGTCTGGCTGGGATGGGAAGAAGTGTACACCACCCGCCGGGTACAGCAAGCCGCCCGGCAGCAAGGACTGGACTTAATCGTTTGCAATATTCACGATATCAGTTTCGACATTGAAGGCCAAAAAGCGGGCCTGTTTGGGGTGGGCATTAACTTGCTGGAGACTTGCGACGGGCTGGTGGTGCGCACCTTTTACCCGTACATCTCCGAAGCCCTGACGGTTGCCCGCCTGTTCCGTGACGCGGGCAAAGTGGTCATTGACCAAAGCCTGACCGACGAGGGCTACGCCGTAAGCAAAATGCACGACTACCTGGTGCTGGCCGAACACGGCCTGCCCTGCCCGCGCACCTGGCAATTGTTCAACCCACGCCAGGTAGAAGCGCTGGCCGAGCAGTTGCGCTATCCTTGCGTTCTCAAAGGCGTGCATGGCGCGCGCGGCGAACACACCTATTTGGTTCATAACGCCGAACAACTTCACCGCCGCCTGTGGCACTACACCTACGGCGAGTTGATGTTGCAGGAATACCTGCCCGCTGAAGAAGATTACCGCGTTTTGGTGATTGGCTACAAGGCGCTGCCCGTCATGGTCAGCCGCAAGCCGCCTGCCGGAGATTTTCGTACCAACCATTCTCTCGGTGGACAATTCACCCCCCATCTATTAGAAGAATTCCCCGGCTTTCAGTCGCTCTCCGAGCAGGCCGCCCGCGCCCTGCGGCGCGAAATCACTGCTGTAGATATCCGCCTGAAGGGCCAGCAGCCAATGATTCTGGAAGTCAACCGCCAGCCCGATTTCGAGGGCTTCGAGCGCGCCACCGGCTTCGATGTGGCCGGGCAGGTCGTCAGGTACATTCGAGAGCGGGTAAAATAAAAGCGGAGGCGTTATGTCTGAACCATTTCGCACCGAAGAATTTTCGGTCAACGGCGAGCAACTGCTTGCCAAAGTTAAAGAGCTGCTGCGCGAAGGCAACATCCGCCGGGTGATGATTAAGGACAAATCTGGCAAGGTGCTGGTCGAATTTCCGCTGACGATTGGCGTGGTTGGGGCGGTGCTGGCCCCCACCCTGGCGGCGGTCGGCGCGGTGGCCGCGCTTGTGACCGAAGCGACGATTGTGGTTGAAAAGACCGAATAATTCCTGGCCGGTGGCTGCGCCATCCGCTGCGCTGCTGCCGGGCAGGGAACAACAAACGAAGCCCCGCAGGCCATCCATCATTCGCGGGACTCTTGCGCCCCCCGCCCGCTTCGGTAAAAAATTGGCCTTTTGATGATGGGGGTTAGCCCGCTGCCGATGTTTGTCTATTCGATTCCAGTTTTGTTCCAATTCAGCCAAAGCCGTCCAACTCGCATAAGAACTTATCCGAAAATTTCCGCAATCCCGGCTTCGCCCGGAGATTAATCTACGGGCGGTAATCAAATTAGGCGGCTTTTCGGATAGGTTCTCATCCAATTGATATGCCAATCGTTGCGCTGCTGGCGGGTAAACGTATAATAAGAATACCAAAGGACAATTTCAAAAAGGAGGAACGATGAGCAAGGAGAGCGAGGCTGTCATCCTTTCTGCCGCGCGCACGCCAATTGGAAAATTCCAGGGCGCGTTGAGCGGAATCCCGGCAACGCAACTGGGAGCGGCTGCCGTCAAAGCGGCGGTCGAACGCGCCGGGCTGGAAAATCTCGACGAGATTGATGAAGTCTTGATGGGTCATGTCGTCCAGGCCGGGCAAGGGCAAGCGCCCGCCCGCCAGGCGGCCATCTTTGCCGGGCTGCCCGCCAGTGTGAGCGCAACTACCCTCAACAAGGTCTGCGGCTCTGGGCTAAAGTCGGTCATGTCTGCTGCGCAAGCCATCCGCGCCGGTGACGGGCGGCTTTTCGTGGCCGGGGGCATGGAGAGCATGTCGCGCGCGCCATACATCCTCAATGGCCGCAACAACGAACTGCGCTACGGCCACGCCCAACTGACCGACGCCCTGCTCCACGATGGGCTGTGGGACCCTTTTGAGAACTGGGGCATGGGCAACTCGGCAGACTTCATTGCCGAAGAATATGAAGTGACCCGCGAGGCGATGGATGCATTCGCGCTGCAAAGCCACCAGAAAGCCGTTGCGGCCATCGATGCGGGAAAATTCAAGGCGGAAATTGTACCGGTGGAATTGAAGGGCCGCAAAGGCGAAGTCACGTTGTTCGAGATCGATGAAGGCCCCCGCCGGGACGCATCCATCGAAACCCTTTCCCGGCTGAAACCGGCCTTCCGCCCCGATGGGCGAGTCACCGCCGGGAATTCTTCCACGCTGAATGACGGGGCTGCGGCACTGGTCATCGCCAGCCGGGCCTACGCCGAATCGCACGAGCTGGCGCCCCTGGCGCGCATCGTCGCTTACGGGCAGGCCGCGCTCGAACCAAAATGGCTGTTCGCCGCCCCAGCCAAAGCCATGCCCAAAGTGCTTGCCAAAGCCGGTTGGACTTTTGCCGATGTGGATTTAATTGAACTCAACGAAGCCTTCGCCGCGCAGGTGCTGGCAAACGGCTACGAGCTGGCCGGGCAGGGTTGGGATTGGAACAAAGTCAACGTTAACGGCGGCGGCATCGCGCTGGGGCATCCCATCGGCGCGAGCGGCACGCGGGTGCTGGTCACGCTCATTTTTGCGCTCAAAGAGCGCGGCCTGAAGCGCGGACTGGCCTGCCTGTGCCTGGGCGGCGGCGAAGCGGTGGCAATGGCAATTGAGACGGAGTAACATGCCCAAAAAGCGGTCGGGTGAAGATATAATCGCGTAAGCATCGAAAGGAATGCTCCCAACATGTCCCAGTTGAACACCCTCGTTCAAGATTTCCTCGCCCAAAAACGCATTGCGGTGGTCGGCGTTTCGAACAGCCGTGACACTGGCGCCAACCTGAATTACAAAAAATTCAAACAAGCCGGCTACACCGTTTACGCCATCAACCCGCACGCAGAAACCTTCGACGGCGACCCATGCTACCCCGACCTGCTCTCAACCCCCGAAAAGCCCGATGCAGTCTTCATCCTCGCCAGCCCGGCGGTGACGGAAGAGATTGTCAACCAATGCCTGGAAGCCCAGGTTGGCTACGTCTGGATGCACTGCATGATGGGAACCAAACCCGGCCTGGTTCCCGATATGACCAGCGTTTCGCAAGACGCCGTGCGCATTTGCCATGAAAATAGTATCAACATTATCCCCGGCTCTTGCCCGGCGCAATTCCTGAACCCCGATTTCGGTCACAGGCTGATGCGCGGGCTGTGGGGCTTGATGGGGAATTTGAAAATCGAATAAACTTCCACGAGGAACCCATGCCCAAAATCAACAACATCAACCACGTCGCCATTGTCGTAGATGACATGGAAAAATCATTGGCCTTTTGGCGCGACGCGCTGGGCATTGAGCTGCACGAACTGCGCGATGTGCCAGCCGAAAAGAGCCAGGTCGCCTTCCTGCCCGTCGCTGGGGCCGAAATCGAACTGGTCAAGCCAACCAGCGACGACTCCGGCCTGGCAAAATACCTCGCCAAGCGCGGCCCCGGAATGCACCACGTCTGCCTGGAAGTGGACGACATCGAAGGCATGATGCAGCATCTCAAAGAAAAAGGCATCCGCCTAATTAACGAAGAGCCGCGCACTGCCGCCGACGGCAAACGCTACGCCTTCATCCACCCCGAAAGCACCAGCGGCGTGCTGGTGGAAC
>CAYRBO010000012.1:0-48220 GCA_964422545.1 uncultured Anaerolinea sp.
GGGGGGGGGCAGAGGGGGGGGGGGGGGGGGGGGGGGCAGGGTGGCCGTGCCGGTTGGGGTGGCGGTCAAAGTCGGCGGCAGGGGCGTGGAGGTCCCGGTCGCCGTGCCGGTCGGGGTGGCGGTCAAAGTCGGCGGCAGGGGCGTGGGGGTCAGGGTTGCCGTGCCAGTCGGGGTGGCGGTCGAGGTTGGACCGCTGGATGGTAAATAGGACATGAGAACCGATTCGATAACCGGCGTGACAGATGCGTTCGACGAGGCCAGCGTGACCCGGTATTGCAGATAGCGTCCATCCGGGCTGGGTATATTCGACGCGCCCACCGCCTGCCAGGCCGACCAGGATGAATCGGGAGGAGCCGTGCCGCCGCTGCGGGTCTCGAACAGGACAGACGTGTTGGCCGGGAGCGTTCCGGCCCAGGTCAAAGATTGCCAATCGACCGATTGCCCGGCATCGAACACCCGTGAGGTAAAAGTGCAAGGTGACGTATATGGGGATAGGCGCATCCAGTCGATTCGCGCCGGGCGGCCATCGACCGTATCATCGATGACACCGGGGCGCAAAGTAAATTGATAGCCAACGGTGTGTTGGTACACCTGGGCGCCATCCACAAAGAAAGTGAATGTGTTGCCGGCCCAATCAATGCGATAGCGATGCTTCGTGCCGACCAGATTCCCCACCGAGACATTGACCCCGCCGCTGATACTGGCATAGACCTGGCTGGTGCTGCCCGAAGTGCCAAAGAAGGCCCAGTAGGTATTCCAGGCCGGATAACCCATGAAGCCAATGCTCTGGTAATCATCCGCGCTGAAGGTCGCCTCGAACTCGAGCGAACGCCCCGGCGTAAATCCGCTTGCGTTGTAGTAAAAGCCCATTCCGTCCGAGATGAGTTGACCATCGACAACCGACACGGTCGCGCCGGGAGCCCATGCCTGCTGGCTCCAGGCGGAAGGCAGGGAGGAGCCTGAAAATTCCTCGCCAAGCGCGGGCGTAAGGCTGACTTCCCCGTTGCCCGATTCGGCCAGGTAACAGGATGCGGGCGTTCCGGCCAGGAAATCAGCGCGGGTCGTGTCGATGAAAGGCAGGATGGGCGTGGTAAAGGTCAGCGGCGAAACGGGCGCGCTGGCCGGGTTGCCGGTTGAATCTGCCGAAATGACACGGTAATAGTAAGTGGTGTTTGGGGTCAGGCCGGTGAGCGTAATGGCATGGGAGGTGACCAGCGCGGGCTGGCCGGCGATCAGGGTCAGAGCGGCGGGATTCGTGCCATAATCCACCCGCGAGGTGGCGAATTCATCTGTGCTCCAGGTGATGACTGTATTCCCTTCCGGGCTGACAACGGCAGCGATATCCGAAATGACCGGCGGGGCGGTATCTGGCACATAAGAAGCCTGGTAATCTCCGCTCAAACCATCGAAAAAGGCATACGTGATTCCTTTGATGGTTTCGGTGCGATAGGAGACCTGCGCGCCATTGCGCGAGATGGAGACAAGAGGGCCGCTGGCACCCTGCGCGGGGAGCATGACGCGCAGCCCACGCGCGCGCGCATCGGCAGAAATGGTAAAAGTCAGAACCCCATCCTGCCAGCTCAAATTACCAAAACTGGAACTTTCGCGGCCATCCAGCCAGGTGAGCATTTGCTTGGCCGAAACAATCGGAACGCCGCGCGCCTGCGCCGACTGGACGATGGCGATGTTGGCGGGCAAATACGCGCCCGAATCGGAGTGCATGTTTGCCATGAATGCGCCATAATACCCGTTGGGGCCGAGCGCGTTATCAAGCAGGGTATCGACGGTAAAGGGGAAGGTCTGTCCCGATTCATCGGTCATGTGGGTAACGCCCTGGTACACGTCAATCACGCGGCCGTCTATGTCAGCAAAGCGCATCAACAGGCCAGAGCCGGTAAACAAACCAGGGCGGTTATTGACCCATGAAGGCGGATGATAGTAAAAATTGGTATCGAGCCGAATGCCATGACTGCGCCGCACGTCGAGGTGGGAAGCGTAGTTGCTCCAGGGAACGCAGTGCGTTCGCTCAGAAACCGGCGCAGGCAGGAAGGGAAAGGTGCTGTTGAACCAGCCAACCTGGTTGGTAAAGAAGGTGTTCAGCGCAGCATTGGTGTAATCAGCGCATTCTGTAGAGACGTGGACGCCAAATTCATGCCCCTGCGCCACATAAGCCTGGATTTTGGCGTTTTCAGCCGATGTGGTTGTGAAACCCGGCGAAAGATACATGCTCTGGCGCACGCATTCCCAATCTTCCACCGAGCAGCCGGGCGGGTCGAAGGAATTCATCTGGTTCAGCCGGTCGTCGTACATGCTGTTGTTGCTGGTATTGTTGGCATGGTCATCAGAAGTCATCACGATGACGGCTTTTTCGTCGCGGGGAAAATACCAAAAGCGCGGCAGAGGCTTGCGGTCGAGATTCATGCCCAGAATCAGATTCACCAGCAAACGCTGCTGCTCATCAGCCTGCGGGATGGCGACTTTGTCCAGGTTGACCCAATCGGGCTGCGGGTCGCCCAGCTTGTTCCCGTAGAACAGGTCGGCGGAACGGGTGGGAATGATGCCGTCGCGGTTATCACCCGACCAGCGCGGATTGCCCTGGCGGGTGAGTACCACCGAGCGAGCCAGGTCATAAGCAAACAGGGCCGCCTGGCCGCCATTCGCGCCCACTGCGTTAATGGTCACAGCCGGATGCGTCGTCGGGGTGTTGGCGTTCGCGTACAGCATCGCAACAAGGCTTGCGCCGCTCAACTCATAACGGTCGGCCTGCCCATGATACTGGATGGTCTGACCGACAATGCCTGTGCCAGGCCAGGAGGCCGTATCGACGAGCAGGTAGCCCTCGCTTAAGGGTGGGTCGCCGGCAGGCGTTACCCCCAGCAGGGAAGCCAGGCGCGGGTCGGGGCGCATGGCGATCAGGTTGCCGCCATTGTGAACCCAATTGATAAATATGGCAGCCTGAGAATCGGAAAGGGTCATGCGCGCCAGCAGGACGATGTCATAATTCGAGAGCATCCCCGCCGTCACTCCGCTGATGTCGGTAGCGAAGAAAGCATTCAGCCCCTCGGCGCGCAGGATTTCGGGATAGTAACGGCTGAAACCATCATAGGTGCTGGTGACAACCAAAATCGGGCCGCCGGGACCGGAATCAGGATACCCCGCTTCGGTCGTAAAATTCCAGGTGATGTCGGCGGGCAAGGGGTTGCCAAGCGCATCCCGCACGTCATTGAGGATGATGACGGTATAGGTGGAAGCGTTCTTCAACTGGCTGGAGGGAGTCAACAGCGCGGTTTGCGTCGCGGCGTCATACATTACACTCGCCGGAACGAGATTGCCATCCGAATCGCGCAGCTGGAAAGTGTCGCTGGCGAAGGTCGAACCATCCATTGCCTGAATAAAACGCAGGCTGACGGTTGTGCCTACCTTGACCCCTACCGTGCCGCTGGCGGGCATTTCGGGCGTTTCAAAGATGACATCCACCCAATAATTGCCCTGCTCCCAACCCTGGGATGGAAAGGCTGGCGTATTAGAATAGGTGTATACCCCATTGGGCGCGGAGGGCGAATCGGAAGGGGCCAGCAGCGGCGGGTTGGTCAGGCTGGCCGAGAAATAATTACCAGAAAATGCAAAAAATCCAGACGAAGTATGATACGAGGTGATGTAATCCTGCCCGGCAATAATTCGCACCGGAGCATCGAAATAGACAGTCTGCCAGCCGGTTGCCGTCTCATTGGTGAAGGTCTTGGACGCCAGCAGCGCGCCATTGGCGGCATACAGTTGCCCGACGTGCGTACCGGTATTCTGCGCGCCCTTGTAAAAGCGCACGCCGGTCACATAGCCGTCCACGCTGGCGCGGAAGCGAGTCCCCAACTGCACCGGGCCGCCGCTGTCCTGAAAATTCGGGCGCGCCGGTTCAGCGCTTTCAGGCCAGAGCGTACGCGGAAAAGCCGGTTGACCGGTTGTATCAGCCAGGCGCGCCGGGTTTGCGCCAGCGCCAACATCCAGGACATGAAAGAATAGACCCAGACAAACTAAAATGAGCATTCGGCTCAGGCCAAATGCCATCTGACCCAATCGTTTGGAAACAAACATGGTATAACCTTCCACTTATAAAAAGGCCCCAGTCAGAATGAAAACATAAAGGCAAACCAGAGAACCAGCACTTTTGGCAGGTAGCAGCCTGTTTCACGTCTGCAACCTTACAAAAATGCAAAGACCAGCACCCATTGTACAGAGTTCGACGAGACAATGCAATAGGCAAAGTTTGTCGTTTTTGTAACTATTTTGGTCTCTACCGTTTTTAACGGGAAGAAGTAAAAATCTATCCACAGATGACACAGATTTCGCCGATTTTAAGAACCAAATCTGTGTAATCTGCGAAATCTGTGGACGAATCCCGCCAGAAACGGGAGAGCCCTATTTTGACAATATCACATTAAACATTTGTTCTACTAAAACGCCCTCACCCCTGCCCTCTCCCGGTGGGAGATGGGGTAAATCTATTGAATGTTGCTGCTCTGCCCCCCCGACGCGGGATGGGACTCGGCCTTCATCCAGATGATAGACCTTCAATACATGGGGTCAGCAAGTACCTCTGGGGCAGTGGATGGATGTATATTCTGCCTGAGTCCCTGTTCAAAGACGTAGTTAACATGGCATTGCCTGCATCCATGCGAATCGCAAAAGGGTTTACGTCGAGCGCCGACGAATAACGTATTCAGGGCGATGGTTTCAAGGGGGTCCGTAATGATATTGCCGAGTCTGAAATCGGGCTCGGTAACCCGAATGAAGCAGGGGAAAAGATCACCATTAGCACGCACGATGCGGAACGTTTGGCTATAGTGACAGCGCGAAAACTCATGCGCCTGGTGGGCGTTTCCTCCAAGAACGGCTGTTATATTCGTTTGATTTCGCAGGAATTGTTTGATTTCCGGCGAGGCATCTGCCAATTCGCGGATTTCACGCACCACCTTTTGGATTTGCTCTTCAGTGATGGCGAGCGAGCGCAGGGCGAAAGGAGTATTCGGGTCAAAGCGCAGTGGGCGATATTGGATGTTAACTTTATGGAGCGATTCGGGTCTTTCTCGCCTGACCAGGTCAAAAAGGAATCTTGCTACCGCCGCGTACTCATGGATGTTCAACCGTGAAAACAAAAACCCAATTCCAACATACCGAACATCATGGTCGAGATAGCTGAGGTAATTCTGGACAACGCGTTGAAACATTCGCTTCCCCCGGAAAGCAGTATAAGTCTCATCGGTGGCGGCATCGAGAGAGACCCTGATCCACTGCAATTGTTCAGGCCAGCTTCCGGGAGGTTTGTATACGCCGTTGGTAATCAAAGCCAGCGCAATTCCAGGATGGAGATGCCGGATTTCTTCGACCATTTCCTTGAAACGGTAAGCACCGCTCTTGTACAATGTTGGTTCTCCGCCTCCGATGATGACCATTGACCTGGGGCGCATTTGGACAATGCTGCAAAGCCTTCCAAAAGGAAAACAGATGGGAGCGGGCTTGCGCTCAGTGTCATCGTGACCATAGGTACAGCCACGACAAGTCAGGCTGCAGATGTCGCTTGGGTGGAATTCCATGTGCCGAATGGCGGCGTATGCGCGCAGTTTTTCGATAATCTCATCTTCAGAGAGAGCATGTCCCGCCGCGTAGAGTTGAGCCGCCAGTTGCCTGATGACGCCTGAAGTAGAGACCTTTCCTGCCTGGTGTTGAGATAGCAATTCATAGTTCACGTCGAACCAGGAACGCGGAGTAAGTTCAGAATGGAGATGCAGTTCCGCGGCAAGGTTTTCTTTCTGTCGCAGAAAATCAAGATGGTTGAGCGGCTTGCGCAAATTGCGCGCCACGTGCCAGCCATGCTCATCATCGTCGGGAAGCAAATCGCGCAACGGATGGTCTGCCCCCCTGGGGATGGGCGACAAGGGGTTATATATCGCGTATTGGCTAGAGCCAGCCATCTTCACTCCACGCATTCGAGCAGCTCGATATCTAACGAAACCGCCTGTTCGTACCTTTCTTGTTTGATTCGCATCTCTTGCGGGTTCAACGCTTCTAAAAAACTCTTGCCTCTTCGGGGCAAATCTGTTACCCAATAATAGGCGGCTGCCTTTTTGCCGGTGGCTTGCGCGGCGGCATAAAATGCTGCTGCGCCCATTTCGATTGCCTGAACTTCTTTGTTTACACTCATCCAAAAATCAGGCTCAAACTCGCGAACAACCGTGCTGGTGGTAAACGCCATTCCGCTACCGACGCATCCAAACTTTTCCGTGAGGAATGTTTTTATCGCCCTCGACAAGTCTGACGCACTAAAGACTGACGAGAGCGGCGCATATCCTAAATGGAACGAGAATCCATCGCCACAAATTGCCTGCTCTGCTACGAAGTAGTCACCAATGTTTAGCGTTTTCGCAAGTCCACCACAGGTGCCTGAATAGAGACAAATTGCATTTGGACGATTGAGCGCATAGGCTGCATCACCGACGGCGCTGGGGCCAACCCCGGTGACAATGATTGAAACCCTTTCTCCGCGCAGGTAGCCGGTGATTCCATGCCAGACATTCCCAAATTCATAAACCTCATCCAGGTATTGTTTGTACTCTGCCAGTCTCTTATCGCGTTTGATAAACAAAATCTTTTTCCCAATTGATTTCGGGTTTCCAAAAAAGTAGTTCTCGACGCGCTCTTTTACCGTACTCATGGTTTTATCCTGGTGAAAATACCTCTATAACTCCACTCAAAGCACGCGCGCCTGCCACCTGCCCCGCGCAAAAGCAGCGCGGGGTGAGCGGGCAGTACCAGGGAAGAGCGAAGAGATTTTTTGCGGCTTTTACATACAAAAGCATAGATCTTTGCCAATTTTGTAAATTCTTAACTTTGCGCATTCTGCGCTCTCTACATTAACCGGTTTTGCAGCAGAGTCATCTATATTTTGCGCGGCTTTTCTGTTTTTTACAATAGCAATCCGCCGTTATGCCAGGCTTTTCGAACCTGATAAATGACACCCAAACGAAAACCACAAAAGGATGTTCGTTTTCCGGCTTGTCTGAGACAAGTTAATGGAAATTTTCACGGGAATTTTGGGGCCAGGTCTGTTCCGGCCAGCCAGGCATTGAGGTATGGAAACGGATTGATTTCGCCGCGCCGCGTTATCCAATCACCGGCATAGGTGGGGCGCGAAATGCCAAAATGAAGGTGCGGGGTTTTATTGCGCGCGTTCCCGCTATCGCCCACATAGCCAAGCAACTGCCCGACCTCCACAATAACGCCGGGCGCAATTCCCTCCGCAATGGCTGAAAGATGCGAACCGTAATAACGCCAGCCGTCATCACCCAGGATGGACACCGCCAGGCCGCCGCGCAGAGCAGGATGGTCATTTTCCGGCTGCCAGCGGTCTTCATAACTGACAAACTCCACCACGCCCTTCGTCACGGCGACGAATTTCGTCCCAAGGGGGGCAAAAATATCGATTGCAGGATAGCCGTGACTCTCTACGCCCTCTTCAAAATGGGCCAGGCTGGCCGGTTGAACAGGAAAAACATATTTCGGCGGAAGCGGGGTAAGCGACGGAAATAGCACCGGCGTCAATGTGACAATCGAGGTGCTGCGAGGCGGCGCGGTCGGCGTGACAGGGTAAAAAGGCGTGGAGGTGGGGAGCCGCCTTGGCTTGGGGGTCAGGGTCAAGGTCGGGGCCGGTGTTGGCTCCACTGTCGGAGGCGCGCAGCCAACCAGCCAAAGAGTCAGCAAGAGGGTGAAAGCGGAAAGCCGCCAAATTGCCATAGAAATTAAGTGTAGCGGCGAATCCCATTCGGCGCAACATCCTGTACAATATACCCATGCCCGCCATCACTGTTTCCAACTTGTATAAAACCTTCCAAACCAAACGCAAAGCCGCCGGGCTGGGCGGCAGTGTTCGCGCCCTGTTCAGGCCAGAGTATTCGACCGTCGAAGCGGTACGCGGACTCAGCTTCGAGATGGAGCCGGGTGAGCTGCTCGGGTTCATCGGCCCCAACGGAGCCGGGAAATCCACCACCATCAAAATCCTGACCGGCATCCTGCACCCCAGCGGCGGCGAGGCCCAGGTTCTTGGCTACACGCCCTGGAAGGAGCGCCAAAAACTGGCCTTCCACATCGGCACGGTGTTTGGGCAGCGCCCGCAGTTGTGGTATCACCTGCCCGCCATCGATACCTTCACGCTGTTTGGCAAAATCTACGAACTGGATGACGCCCAGACAAAAAAGCGGATTGCCTATCTGGCGGAGACGTTCGAAATTGGCGACCTGCTCGAAACCCCGGTGCGCAAACTCTCGCTCGGACAGCGAATGCGCTGCGAAGTGGCCGCCTCCCTGCTCCACCAGCCCAAACTCCTGCTGCTCGACGAACCCTCCATCGGCCTGGACGTGGTCGCCAAACAGCATATCCGCGATGCCATCCGCGCCATGAGCGAGCAGGAAAAGGTTGGGGTGCTGCTGACCTCGCACGATGCCGGCGACCTGGAAGCGCTCTGCCACCGCGTCATCATCATCAATCACGGTCAGATTGTTTACCGCGACAAAGTGTCCAATCTCAAGCGTAAATTCCTGACCCGCAAATTGGTGGAAGTGCGCTACGCCGGGGAAATCAGCCCGGATTTCAGGCTGGAAGGCATGGAGACGCTCAAGACCGGGCGGTACGGCGTGAAACTGGCCTTCGATACCCGCCAGACCCCCGCCGATGCCGTACTGGCGCGCCTCTCCGCCGCCGGAACGCTGGTGGATATCACCATCTCGGACCCGCCGCTGGAGGAAGTGATTGCGATGATTTACGGGCAGGCGAACCAATGAAAAAATACTGGTTCCTTTTTACCACCCAGGTTGTCAACTCGCTGGCTTACCCCGGTGAGTTGATTGGTCGCTCGCTGCTCATCCTGCCCTTTATGTGGATTTTCTACCAGTTGTGGTCAGTCACGTTCAAGTCTGCCGGGGCAGCCGAAATCAACGGCCTGACCCTCGGCATGACGCTCTGGTACCTGATGCTGGCCGAGACCATCGAACTCAGCCGCCCGCGCCTGGGCAACACCATCTCCGACGCGGTCAAGGACGGCTCGATTGCCTACATCTTGAGCAAGCCGTATGATTTCCTGCTCTATCACTACGCCACTTCCATGGGCGAAACGCTCTTCCGCGCCGCGCTTAATACGCTGTTCGGCGGGGCCATCGTCTGGTGGCTGGCAGGGCCGCCGCCCGACCCGCGCGGCTGGCCGCTGGTCTTCATCGCCCTGCTCGGCGCGTGGACGCTCAATTTTTGCATCGCCGCCTTAATTGGGCTTTCGGCCTTCGTGGTCGAAGACATCTCCGCCTTCCAGTGGATTTACCAGAAATTTGCCTTCATCTTTGGCGGATTGTTGATTCCGCTCGATTTTTACCCCTCCTGGCTCTATGCGATTTCACGCGCCCTGCCCTTCCAGGCCATGCTCTACGCGCCCGCCCGGCTATTCGTGGAACCCTCCACCCAGGCATTTGCCGCGACTATCGGAATGCAACTGGCCTGGATTGCCGCCCTCGGCCTGCTGTTGACCTATTTCTACCGCCGCTCCATCCACCTGCTGACGGTTAACGGCGGGTAACCCTGACGAAAACGAGGTCAAACATGTACGTTCAAGTCGTCTATCTCGAAGTCAAACCCGAACTGCTCGAAACCTTCCTGGCCGAAGCAACCGCCAACGCCGTAGAAAGCCGCAAAGAGCCGGGCGTGGAACGCTTCGACCTGCTCCAACAGGCCGATGACCCGCATCGATTCATGCTCTACGAAGTTTACCGCGCCGAAGCCGACCTGGAAGCGCACCGCCAAACGCCACACTTCCAGCGCTGGTTAGAGAAAGGCCTGCCAACGCTTATGGGGGAACGGGTGCGGGTGATTTACAGAATGCTTTAGCCTGAAGCCCGCCGCAGCGCCCACAAGACGAAGACGATCGCCCCCCCCCAGAGTACCACCATCACCACGAAGCGTAAAATTCCGGGCAGGCTGGCGGCGGCGAACACCGTCAAGGGAATCCCAATCGTCAAGACGGCCAGCACAATCCCAATCGGACGGGTGCGG
Organism: uncultured Anaerolinea sp.; assembly: GCA_964422545.1. Taxonomy (GTDB): domain Bacteria; phylum Chloroflexota; class Anaerolineae; order Anaerolineales; family Villigracilaceae; genus UBA5195. The sequence continues at coordinate 10,084 of CAYRBO010000012.1, forward strand.
CGATGGCCTTCAAGGACTGTGTCTTTTTCGATGGAGGTTTCGGCTTCCCGATATTGATTGGCCTCAGCCTCGGTGCCAATCACCTCGCCCGAAAGGATGGTCGGAATCGGCCCGGGCAGGTAATAGACCCGGTAGGCAGTTCCCATCTCGAACGCCTCAAACTGGCCTAGCGTCACCAGGCGGATTTTTGATTTTCCAATCTTAATCTCGAAATGGGCCGCGTCCGCTTTGATTTTGCCGGGCTGCGCCTCGCCCTCGGCCACCTTAATCTTGCTCGACTTAGCGGCTTTCATGTAATTCCTGCCAGAGAAAAGGTACGAAAGCAGGATAATCAACCCAATGACGGCGCTGGCGATGCCAAGCGTATTTAACAACTCCGGGTCAGTGAGACTGGTGGCCGTGCCAGATTGCAGGGAGGCGAAAGCAATCACGCCCAATGTCCCGACCATGATGACGATAAAAATCGTCATCCCCAGTCGCAGGCTAACCCCGGCAGCCTGCTGGCGGGCCTGCTGGCGCTCCGAAAGTTGACCCGCGCGGTTGGCGAGCAGGTCACTGGAATAGAACAGGAAAGTCTCGCGTAAACGTTGGTTGAGGGGATTCATAGAAAGATACCTCTAAAGTTATGATGATAACGCAGAGTTTGCCGGGCTTCTTATCGTTTGGGTGAAATCGAGGGTCGAGTAGCGGCGCTCTTTGCCGCGTATTGAGACCCGCGAAATTGCCAGTTTTACCCACCCGTCGCCCAGCGGATGAGAGTCTCGGGCACCCAAAAATTTCCCAGCCCGGCGAAACCGGCCGCAACCGAGGCCGCCAAAATAACAACCCCGCTGGCAATCAGCACATAATCGCGCCGCTGGTAGTGCAATTCCTCCAGCCAGGTGCGCGGGCCAATCCCAAAGGCACGCAAATCCATTGCGTCGATGATGTCCTCCGAGCCGATGATGGCGTGAATGGTGACCGGGACGAAAATTGGGCCGAGTTTGCGCACCTGCTCGATCAGGCCGCCGCTGATTTTCTCCAGTTCGTAGCCGCGCGCCCGCTGAGCATCCATCGTCAACTGGAAATCACGCGCAAAGGTTGGGATGAAGCGCATGGTCAGGTCCATGGCGTAGGCGATTTTGTCGGGCAGGCCCAATCCTTTGAAAGTGATTCCATACAGAGCCGGGTTCAGCGAGTAGGGAATCAAAATCGTCATCACCGCAATGCTGAAGACCCGCGCAAACTGGCTGACGGCGAAAAAAGCCCGCTCGACGGTAATATCGAGAGCCGGGCGCCAGCCCAGGAGGGTAAACGAGGCCTCGTAACGGCGAATCAGGTGTTCGGTCTCGTATAGCTCCATCCCGCCGCGCCCGGTCAGGAAGGTCAGAAAGGCGAAAAAGGTCACGAACATCCCAATGAACAGGAAGGGACGCCGCACTTCGCTCCAGCGCAGGCCCGAGGTAAACAGCCAGAGCAGGGCAATGCCCAAAAACGGCAGCAAGAAGCGGATGTCCCAAAACGCGAGGGTCGAAAACAGGAAACAGAGATAGAAAATCACCCACGCGCGCGGGTCGAACCACTGGACAAGGGATTTACGGGGGCGGTAACGCCAGGCAACTAACATTTTGTGATTTTATGATTTTTTGATTTGGTGATTGAGTGATTGGGTTGTCTAAATTCACCCAATCACTCAATTCCTAAATCACCAAATACTTACCGTCCCGATTGGCGCTGGACGGAAGTGTATGCCACCACCAGCAGCGGGACCAGGATGGCGGCGAAAATCAGGTTCGGGCCGGCGGCGGGCAGGAACTCGCCCACAATCGCAGCAGCCGGGCTGAAGCCGTTAATCCAGATATCGGAAATGGCCGCAAAACCGATGCCCAAAATGTTGCCCAACATGCCCCAGGTGACAGCCGCGGCAATATCAATGTTCTGACCAAAGGCAAAGCGCACCACTGCTACCAATATGAAGCCAATCACAATAGAAAGTCCAGCAAACCACGAAATTTGCTGATCGCCAAAGACATTATTCGGCACGTCATAGTACAGCATATTGGCTTCACTGCGATTCAAAAAGAACATGACCGTTGCCAGCAAAGCCAGCGCGCCGCTGGCGTACAGGACGGTATCCATGCTCTTTTTCTTGTCGCCAAACAGCGCCACCAGGCCAGAGACGAAGCCCACCAGCCCGTTGCCAATGCTCCACTGGGGCGATAGGCCAAAGCCGGTCAGCGCATCGCCGAACATGTTGCCGACCGCGCCGGTGAAAAATCCGACCACCGGGCCGAAGGCATAGCCAAAGAACATGGGGATGGCAATCGCCGGGCGCAGCGAAACCTGGCTGAGCGACGGGACGACAAACACGGTTCCGTTGAACAAGTACGAAAAGACCGCGTAGAGCGCCGCGCCAATCGCCATGTAAACCACATGCCGCGTGCCGACTTCCCAAATGGGATGTTCCTTGGTCAGGAAGTAAACCACAAAGGCAATCGCCACGCCCACCACCACAAAGGCGAAGCGCAGCGGTAGGGTGGCCTGGTCAACGCTAAAATTGAACGGGCCGAGCGCTTCGGTTGTGCCAAGCCCAAACATCACAATGGCGAAAATCGCCAGCAGGACGACCAGCGCCCAACAACAGAAACGAGCCTTTTATCCATCTCATCCTCCATGAAAAAATGGTTTTTGTCTGCTAACCTGCGCCAATCCCCACGAATATTCGTGATGATTGGTGTAGATTAGTGGATTCACAGCATTACAACACGCTTCCCAGCCCTTCGGCGCGCAAAAACCCGCCGGTTTTGGGCAACAGTTCCAAATTCAAATCGAGCAGGGAACTCGGCACCACGCGGCAGGCGCGCAGCAGTTCATAATCTTTCAACACATCCTCCGGCCGGCCATCGGCGCGCACCGCGCCATCGGCCACCAAAATCACCCGGTTGGCGTAAATCACCGCCAAATCGACATCGTGCGTGATGAATAAAATCGCTTCGAAGCCCGGCAATTGCAAAATCGCGTCCATAAAATTGATGTAGTTTTTATAATCCTGCCCGGCGGTCGGCTCGTCCATCACCAGGATTTTCGAGCGCATCGCCAAAATCGCCGCAATCGAAACCCGCTTCTGTTGCCCAAACGAGAGCGAAAGCGGCGGGTCGTCTCCCTTGTCGGCCAGGTTGACAATCTCCAGCGCATGTTTCACGTCCTGCTCAATTTGCGCGGGCGCGTGTTTCAGGTTTTTCGGTCCAAAGGCCAGTTCCTCGCGCACGGTCGGCGCGAACAGCATGTGACTGGGGCTTTGGAAGACATACCCCAGCGTGCTGGCAATCTCAGCCACGCTGGCGTGATGGGTGTCCTTGCCATTCACCAGCACCCGACCAGCCCTCGGCTTCAGCAGGCCAATCGCATGTTTCACGAAGGTCGTTTTCCCGGCTCCGTTCGGCCCCAGCACGGCGATAATGTCGCCTTTTTTGATGTCGAGACTAATCCCATGCAAGACTTCGCGCCCTGACTCGTACCCAAAGGTGACATTTTCGAACCGCACCAGCGGGGACTCAGACCCGGCCTCAGCCTGCGCGCCGGGCAAAAAGGTCAACTTTTCTGAGGCCTTTTCCCGCTCCGCGCGCCGGGCAATCTGCCGCGCCGGCAGTTTGACCTCGCGGACATCAACCGCCTCCGCCAGGCCCTCGGCATCACCCAGGTAACGGATTTCGCCCTCGCTCATATACATCACCCGGCTCGGATGGATTTTCAACACATCCTCCACGCGGTGTTCTACCATCAGGATGGTCAATCCCTCGCCTGCCAGGCGGCGCACCATCTCCAGCGCTTCCTGCGCCGAGGCCGGGTCCAGGCTGGCGAGCGGTTCATCGAGCAGCAAAACAGAGGGTTTCATCGCCAGCACGCCCGCCAGGGCCACCTTCTGCTTTTCGCCGCCCGAAAGGTTGAAAGTCTCTCGATCGCGCAGGTGCGAAATCTTCAGGTAGGCCAGCGCTTCCTCGGCGCGTTGCAGGATTTCGGGGCGCGGCAGGCCCATATTCTCCAGCCCAAAGGCCACTTCGTTGATGACCTTCGTGCCGAGAATCTGCCGTTCCGGGTCCTGTAGTACCGTCCCGACCATCTGCGAAATGCGCGAGAGCGGCATTCCGGCGGTCTCCTGCCCCATCACCCGAATTTTGCCGGTCAACTCGCCCTTGTACGAGCGCGGAATCAGCCCGTTGATGGCGCGAATCAGCGTGGTTTTGCCGCATCCACTCGCGCCCGCCAGCAAAACCAATTCACCTTTTTCCGCCGAAAAGGAAATATTATGAATGGCCGCCCCTTGCCGGTCACGGTAACGAAACGAAACATTTTCTACGAGGAGGGGAGTATCAGCCATCATTCAAAAATCGCTTCAAACCGGTCGCCCACTTTGACATCCAGCCGCGCCTGGGCGCTGCCATTGACCACCGAAACAATCAGGTTGCCGGTGCTGCCCAGCAGGGCAATCAACTCACCCACCGGGCGCTCGCCAAACGTATTGGCCAACCCGTGAATTTCGACACCCGCCAGCCGCACGTTGATTTTATCCTTGTCCTTGAGTGCTTCGGCCAGGTGCTCCACACGGATATTGGAGGCCACATTCCCAAAATGGTCGATGTGGATAATTTCACCTTTCCAGCCGGTAACGGTTTTTTCTGGTTTGGGCAATTCGAGCCGTACCGGGTTGTCAAAAGGCGTTCCGAGCGTGGTCAGCGGCACGCCAATCGACAGGTGCGCCGCAGCCGGGGCAAAAATATCCCGCCCGTGGAAAACGTAAGAAACATTCGGCAGCCAGTATTCCGATTTATCAAGATGGACAAAACGGGTTTTCTGACCTTCTTTTTCAGCCTGTTCGAGCAGCAAGGTAATCGTGCCGTTATCCGGGCCAACGTAATACTGCGTCCCAATTTGGGCGGCCATGGGGCGGCGGGCTGTGCCAACGCCAGGGTCAACCACCACCACATGGATGGAGTTTTCAGGGAAATAAGGCGCTGAACGGTACAAAATCAGGGCAGCCTCGCGGATGTTTTGCGGCGCAATCAGGTGACTCAGGTCTGAAATTTGGGCTTCAGGCGCAATCTTCCAAATCACGCCCTTCATCACGCCCACGTTGCCATCTTTCAGGCCAAAATCGGTCATCAATGAAATGACAGGCATAGTGTCTCCAATCTTAGGAAAATAACACCCTTATTATCCGTTGAGAGGCGGGCAGATGTCAAGCAGGAATAGATTTTACGTTTTTTGTAACCCCAGCTTGCCAGTTTGCAAGTTCCTAACAAAAAAGAAAGGTGTGTCTACGTTCTGTCTACGCAATTTCGGTATGATAGTGACAATAAAGCGAAACGTGGTTTGGGGCCCACGTTGCAGACACCGGTACACAGGAAGGGGGACTTCCGCAACCGGTGTCTGCTTTTAATGCAAAACGCCAGAAGAGCACTTGCGCTTCTGGCGTTCGTGTTTGGCAGATGAGGGAGAGTCAAGAGAACAACACCTTAAAGGCTGCGCCGGGCTTCAGCATTTCCGCCGGAGAAGTGACCCCAAGCAAGATATCGTGCAACAAGGCGGCGACTTCTGGGCGTTTGCTCGCAGCGCGAATCGCCATATTCACGGCAAAAGGGTAGGTTAACAGGCTGCGCGCAAACAGAGCAGACCGATGAAGCGGGTCAAATTCTGCATGAAATCGGCGGGCATACTCTGCCAGGCCTTGAGCCGACACATCGCCGCGCCGCAGTGCCCCCACCGCAACTTCGGCAGCCATTTCGGCGCTTACCATGGCTGGGCCAATCCCCTCGCCCGACATAGGATGTCCTACCCCGGCGGCCTCGCCCACGAGCATCACATGGTCTGCTGCCGGATTGACTTTTTCGGCATCATCGCGGAAGGGCATCCCGGCGGCGCGTCCAAGCGGACGCGCATTTTTGAGCACGTTTTGAGCGTAAGGGTTGTTCGCAATGAACCGCTCCAACAACTCATGAAGATTGGGATTCAGGCGCTGCAAATCTTTGGCAAACATGCCCGTCCCTACATTGGCGCGGCCGTTTCCCAGGTGAAAGATGAATCCATAGGCGGGTAATACCGATTTTTCCCAGTGTAATTCTAACAAGCCGGGTTCACCTTCTACGCCTTCATAGTATCGGCGCACGGCCACCGCATCCGCCGGGCCAGGAACCATCCCCAGGGAACGCGTAAAAGAAGAATGCGGCCCATCGGCAGCGATGACCAGTTGGCAAGTCAATTTCACATCCCGGTCAGCCTGGCGGGCCAAAAGGTTCACCCAGCCTGTGCCGTTCCTCTCCAGCGTCTGGACATGCGTACCTTCCAAAAGACGCGCGCCTGCCGAAACAGCCTGCTGAGCCAACCGGGCATCGAACTCCAGGCGCGGAATCAGGTATGCAGGGAACGGCGCGGTCTGCGTGGGTTGGATGCGCGCACTGGTCAGATTAGGAGAACTCATGAACATTCCCCGTTGGCGGACATAACCCTGGCTTTCGACCCAGCCAAGCAAGTCCATTCGATTCAAAATTTCTACCGCGCGCGGCGCAATTGAATCGCCACACGCTTTATCGCGTGGAAAACGGCTCTTATCCACGAGTAAGACATCTATCCCAGCCTTTGCCAGGAAGTATGCGGTGGTCGAACCCGCCGGGCCGGCCCCCACAACAATCACACTTGCTTTATTCTCTGCCATGAAGCCTCACTCGATTCGTATCTTAAAAGCTTATGGTAAAGAAAGACCGATTCCGTCTTAATTTAACGCCCACGCAGAAACGAAATCAGCGAGCCAAAGCCGCCAATCAGCGCCAGCAGCGTGATAACCAATCCCATCGGCACGCCGACTGCCCGCTCATCGGGATTCTCATAAGTCGGGATAACCAGTGGGGCAGGCGGGGTAAAAGTTGGCAAACGGGTAGGAGTATATTGGGGCAGGAAAGCCGCCGCCAATGTGGGGTCGATGGTCGGGGTGGTGAGCGGCGTCGGCGTGGGAGGCGGCTCCACAATCGGCAGGTTCGGTCCCGGCGAGAGATTCACATAAGGGCCATAGACCCACCCGACATCCCCCGGGATGCCAGGGTAACGAATCTTAATCCAATCCCCGCCCGGAGAACGCCCAATGGCTGGCGCTTTTTCACCCACCAGCAATACGCCTACTGCCGGGTAAAAATAAGTACTTGGCCCAGAGCGGATGTTGATTGGTTCGCTATAGGTAACAGTAATCATCCGGCCTGTGGAGGTGCTGGTAACGGTGGGAACCGAACCGGTTGGCTGCTGGGCCGCAACTTTATGGGAGGCAGGCACGTTAAATACAAAGGTTGCCGCCAAACCAAGCAACAAAAGCAGGCTGATCAACTTGAACGTAAGACGCATTTAACACCTATTTTTTGAATTTCAAGTGAAGGCGATTATAATCTAAACTATGGAACAGCGAATTTTTCACGGAGACCTGACCCCTGATGATGTGGCCAACGCGCTCATTGCCAACTTTAATCGCGGCAACTTGCGCGCGCAGGCTTTTGGCGATAACCGCAGCATGAAAGTGCAAATTGCCACCCGCCAGGGCGCAGCCAGCGGCGGACAGACGGCCATTACCGTGCAAATACAACGTGTGACCGATGGCGTGATGGTCACTGTGGGGCAGCAGGCCTGGATGGGCGTAGCCGCCAGCATGGGCAAAACATTGTTTGCCACGCTCCGCAACCCCTGGAATTTGCTGGATAGACTGGATGACATTGCCCAAGATATTGAAAACCTGCAAATTAGCGAGAATGTCTGGCAAGTGGTGGGCAAAATCGTTCAATCGCGCCGCGCCAGCACCCAGATTTCAGAACGGCTTCAGCGCGCAGTTTGTGAATACTGTGGTACTCCCAACCCAGTCGGTACGGGGGGCTGCATCGCCTGCGGTGCCCCGTTAGGAAACGTTCAACCACGCACCTGCGCCGCATGTGGGTTTGTGGTCTTGCGGGGAGAGCGTACTTGCCCCCACTGCGGAAAATCCATCCCGTTATAAACAAAAAACTTCCAAGGCCAACGCCCTGGAAGTTTTTTTCACCAATTGGCTTTATTCATCCAAATTGGCTAGCTGAAAAAGTTGCACAAACCATCCACTTTATGTGATAATGCAATCAGCAGCAAGAACGACAGAACTACCTGATGGGTTGCAAAATCTGACACAAAATTCTATAATAATTGAGTATTGATGCCCCAGGAACAGTTTTATGGCCTTCCAATTAAGCGATATCGAAACCCGCCTGCAAAATCTGATTGAGGTGCACCTCGTCAAGTATATGCCAGGGCCCAATTACCGGGACCGTATCTCTCGCCAATTGGCCGAAACTTTGCGCTCCAATCTGGCAACCCAGGGACTGGACGAGAATACCAATGTGCTGCCGCATCAGTTCCAGTTGGTTGTACATCCTTCAATGATATCCCAATGGCAGAAAGACCCGCGCCTGGTAGAAGGCCTGACAAAAATCTTCCGCCTTGTCGCCAGCGAAATCGGGGTCCGGTTCGACGGCATACTGACCATTAGCATGATTGGAGACCCGCTGGTTGAAATCGACGATGTGCGGGTGCGCTTCCAAAAAGCAAACGCGGTTGCCGAGACTCAGGATATACGTCCAGGCGAAGACCAAGACAGCCCGGCGCGCGCCGCTTTCCTGATTGTCGGCGGGACGAAAGTCTTCACGCTCAACCAGGCAGTCACCAACATCGGGCGGCGTCTCGATAACCATCTTGTCGTAGATGACCCGCGCGTCTCGCGCTATCACGCCCAAATCCGATATGTTCGCGGGCGTTTCATTATTTTCGACCTGAACTCTACCGGCGGCACATATGTCAACGGACAGCGCATCAACCAGAGCGTCCTGTATCCGGGGGATGTAATTTCACTGGCTGGCCTGCCCATCGTCTTCGGGCAAGACAACCCGCCCCCCTCCGTTCATACCGGCGAGACCGCTCCGCTCTCTCCAGCCAGTGGCGAACGCCGCACCGCCGTATTACGAGATACCCTCAACCCTAAAGAAGCCACATCAGAAGACGAAGATCTATCATGAGCGCCGTGCTCCTGCTGGGCCTGCGCATCCTGGCGGCGGTTGCCCTGTATGCCTTCATTGGATGGACTCTTTACCTGCTCTGGCGTTCGCTACAGCAAGAGACAGTCTTTCTATCATCCCGCAAAGTCACTCCCCTCAGCCTTCTTATTCAGACATCCGGCGAATCGTCACAAACGCTACAATTTTCACAGGGAAATATTCTGATTGGACGCGACCCGGAATGCGAAGTCGTCTTGGAGGATGCCGCCTCCTCGGCCCGCCATGCGCGCTTGTCTTATCATCATAACCAATGGTGGCTCGAAGACCTGCAATCAACCAACGGCACCAAACTCAACAACGAGACCGTGCAAACAGCCACTATCGTCGTGAACGGAGATACCATCCAATGCGGACAGACAGTACTCCTCGTCAGCATTGAATAACCTGGAGAAACAACTTATGGCAGAAAATATCCACTTTGCCGTCATCGGCGGTTCGGGATTATATGCGATATCATCCCTTAGCAATGTGCAGGAACATCACCTGGAAACGCCCTTCGGGAAGCCCAGTTCGCCAATCGTGGTAGGGTCGCTGGAAGGGAAACGAATCGCCTTCCTGGCCCGGCACGGAATCGGTCATTTCATCTCCCCCACCGAGGTGAACTATCGGGCCAACATCTACGCGCTGAAAATGCTCGGCGCGAAACGAATTATCAGCGTCAGCGCTTGCGGTTCGCTGCGCGAAGATTACGCCCCTGGCCACATCGTCATCCCCGACCAGTTGTATGACAACACCAAAGGCCGAGCGCGCTCTTTCTTTAGCGATGGACTGGTAGCGCACGTTGGAGTCGCCGATCCATTTTGCCAGGGATTAAGCCAGAGTGTATACCAGGCGGTACAGCAAGCAGGAGGCACTGTTCACAAAGGCGGCACATTCATCACCATCGAAGGTCCGCGCTTCTCCACCAAAGCCGAATCGAACGTCTTCCGCGCCTGGGGCATGTCCATCATCGGCATGACCGCTTCCCCCGAAGCCTTCCTGGCGCGCGAAGCGGAGATGTGCTATGCCGTGATGGCGCACGTCACCGATTACGATGTCTGGCATGTTTCCGCCGAACCCGTCACCGTCGAGATGGTCATCCAGACCCTCAACAAAAATACCCAACTGGCCCAAGAAGCCCTGCGTCTGTTGGCAAAAAGCCTGCCCGACGAGCAGCCCTGCGGCTGCCACAACGCGCTGGCCACCGCGCTCATCACCAACCCGGCGGTCATTCCGGCAGAAACGCGTCAAAAACTCAATCTGCTGGTGGAGAAATATCTACCGAATGCGTAATCCGTAATTGCGTAATCTGCACACCCAGAAGCCAACAATTACGAATTACTGACCCCCGCTTTGTTCTCCTCCTACCTCCCCCCCGCCCCCATCCAAAGCCGCCTGCTCAAACTGGCAGCGCTGTTTCTATCCATCAACGCCCTGGCGCTCACTATTTCCCCGGCGGCGCGGCTGCGCAGTTGGGATGTCGAACTGCGCTGGTCGCACTGGGTTGGGGTGCTGGCCTGGATGATTGTGGTGTATCTGGTTCAGCGCCAGTTCAGCCGCCACACCCCCGATGCCGACCCATACATCTTCCCCATCGCCGCGCTGCTGGCGGGCTGGGGCTTGCTCTCCATCTGGCGGTTGAGCGAGGGTTTCGGACTGCGCCAGGCTGCCTGGCTGGTCATCAGCATAATTGTCTTGCTGACCGGGCTGAAATTCCCCCAAAACCTGGATATCCTGCGCCGCTATAAGTACATTTTGTTGACGGGCGGCCTGCTGCTAACCGCGCTGACGCTGGTGCTGGGGTCGAACCCGGGCGGCACTGGCCCGCGCCTGTGGCTGGGATGCTGTGGAATCTATCTGCAGCCCTCCGAACCACTCAAACTCCTTCTGGTTATCTACCTGGCGGCCTACTTTGCGGGCAGGGATGCCGCCCACGCCCGGCTGCTGCCCTTGCTCTACCCAACCTTGTTCCTCACCGGGCTGGCGCTGCTCATCCTGTTCTTTCAGCGCGACCTGGGGACCGCATCCATCTTTATCTTCCTGTACGCCGCCATCGTGTATATGGCAAGCGGCAGGCGCATCCTGCTGCTGTTTTCGCTTACCACTCTGGCCGCCACCACCCTGGCAGGCTATTTTCTGGTCGATATCATCCAGGTACGCATCGACACCTGGCTTGACCCCTGGGCCGACCCCTCGGGCCTCTCCTACCAGGTCGTCCAGTCCATCCTGGCCGTTGCTAACGGCGGCCTGGATGGGCGTGGACTGGGCATGGGCGCGCCCGGCCTCGTGCCAGTGGCGCATTCGGACTTCATCTTCACAACCATCGGCGAAGAATACGGCCTGATGGGTGGTATCGCAGTGTTCAGCCTGTTCGCCATGCTCGTCGTGCGGGGGTTCGTCATCGCCATCCGCGCCGGCAGTCAATTCCGCCGCCTGTTGGCCGCCGGAATTGCAACGTACTTCGGCGCGCAAGCCATCCTCATCATTGGGGGCAACCTGCGGTTGTTACCGTTGACCGGCGTAACCCTGCCTTTTGTTTCTTATGGCGGCTCATCTCTGCTGACCTCCTTCCTGGCGCTGCTTATCCTGGTTCAAATCAGCAACGAACTCGATGAAGAACCTGCCCCGCTGAATTATCCTGCGCCTTACCTGCAAACTGCCGGGCTGCTCTGCCTGGGCATTACGGCCTGCGCCCTGGCCTATGGCTGGTGGGCCACCTGGCGGGCCGACGACCTGCTGACTCGCACCGACAACCCCCGCCGGGCAATTGCCGAACGCTTCGTGCCGCGCGGCAACCTGCTCGACCGCCGTAACCAGGCCATTACCTCCGTCCAGGGCCAGGTCGGCAGTTACCAGCGCAAATACAATATCCCCGAGCTGTCCTCGGTCGTTGGGTACACCCATCCGGTTTACGGACAGGCTGGGCTGGAACAAACCCTCGACCCCTATCTGCGCGGTCTGCAAGGCATTCCCACCCTACAAATTTGGTGGGAGCATGTCTTATACGGCACGCCCCCGCCTGGCCTGAATGTGCGTCTCAGTCTCGACCTGAACATCCAGGCAACAGCGGATAAATTGATGAAAGACAAACGCGGCGCGGTGATTTTGATGAACGCTGAAACAGGCGAAATCCTGGTCATGTCCTCGCACCCGACCTACGACGCCAACCTGCTCGATGCAACCATCTTCTCCGCCCCCAACGCCCCGCTGCTGAACCGCGCCACCCAGGGACTCTACCCGCCAGGCGAGATTGTCTCACCTTTCCTGCAAGCCCAATATGGACGGACAAACATCAGCCAGGAAGAACGGCGTGCCATATACGAAAAATTGGGGTTTTACGAGCAACCAACCTTAAGGCTGCCGGTTGCGACATCTGCCGGCGTCTCGTCCCCGCTTGATATTCAAATCAGCCCAGTTCAACTCATTCGAGCCGCCGCTGCCCTCAGCCACAAGGGAATTTGCCCGGCAGGGCAACTGGTGATGGCCGTCGACACGCCCGCGCAAGGATGGATCATCCTGCCCAGCCTGGGAAAAGCCACTCAATGTCTGGCGGCGGGAGATGTAGAGAACCTGCTCAAGACAGAAACCGGCACGTTTTGGTCGTTTACTGGCAGCGGTGAGTCCGAATCTGACGCCGCGGTGGCCTGGTTCATGGGTGGAACAACCTCCGGCTGGCAAGGAACCCCCCTGGCGGCTGTCGTCGTCTTGGAAAACAATAACCGCCTCCAGGCGCGCGCCGTTGGGCTGGCGGTGCTGGAAGCGGCTATCAAGTAGCGCAAATTGTTATTGAACTACTGACTCCACTGCAAAAACCTTTTTCTAACCACGAAGGACACAAAGTTTTTAAGACATTGCGCAAATTTCGTCATGTTTCTTGCGAGAAATTTGAAGATTTCAAATTGGGTTCTCAAGAATCCTTCGTGTACTTTGTGTCCTTTGTGTTTAATTGCCTTTTTGCAGTAGAGTCACTACTGCTAAATCATTTACTTGGAACTGTAGCCGGGGCCTTTCGAGAAGTAATCGGCATTGAGCTGGATGTCGCTCGTCAGGTCAACGACTTCGCCAGCGGCCAGCTGCTTGACGGTATCCAGAACGACCGGCTCGCCGTGATGGTTGGTGCCTTCATAGTGACCGGTAAAGCCAAGCCGGTTGATGAATTCACCGCCCTTGGCCGTGTAAGCCGAAGGAACTTCATCTTCGGGGAAGATGGCCGCATACGGGCATTCGGGAACGCACGCGCCACAATCAATGCAGGTGTCGGGGTCAATGTAAAACATCGGCCATTCTTCTTGCGGCTTGCCGGGGACAATGCACTCCACCGGACAGACTTCCACGCACCCGCTATCGCGCAGGCAAAGACTGGTAATTACATGAGTCATACAAGTTCCTCCTCTGAATATCCCGCATTTGGGCGGGATGTTGGTTGGAAATACGACCAGACGAATCCATTATATCAAAATCCGCACTCAAGGGCGCGGATTTTTTGTTGCCAAAGGCTTGTTTACTTGCCAAAGCGGCTGGCGACCGCCTCCCAGTTGACTACGTTCCACCAGGCGGCGACGTAATCGGCGCGGCGATTTTGGTACTTCAGATAATAGGCATGTTCCCATACATCAATCCCCAGCAGGGGCTTCAGGCCATCGGTCAGCGGGTTGTCCTGGTTGGCGGTCGAAACAACAGCCAATTTATCGCCTTTTTCAACCAGCCAGGCCCAGCCAGAGCCGAAGCGGCCCATGGCAGCCTTGTCGAATTCGGCCTTAAAGTTGGCAAACGAGCCGAAATCAGATTCGATGGCCTTAGCAAGCGCGCCGGTTGGTTCGCCGCCTGCATTGGGGGCCATGATGTTCCAGAACATATCATGATTCCAGTGGCCGCCGCCATGATTGCGGACGGCGGTGCGGATGTCTTCGGGAACCTCAGCCAGTTTGGCAATCAGGTCGTCCAGGCTCCATCCGCCCAGCTCGGGGTGCTTTTCGAGCGCGGCGTTCAGATTGGTGATGTAAGCCTGATGATGCTTGGTGTGATGAATGTTCATGGTCTGAGCGTCAATAAACGGCTCAAGGGCTTCATACGCATACGGAAGTTTGGGAAGTTCGAATGCCATCGGGTTTTCTCCTGTTTGGGTATCGCAACGCAGAACGAATTCCGCATTACGGGTAGGGTTGACGGAACAACCGGGGTGATTTAGGATTACAGGGACATTCTAGCCGGGTGAAAACTGAAAATCAATTCCGTGATAGGATGATTCGTATCACCAATACGGGTGATACCCCCTTCCCAGCCTTTCCCCATTTTCTAAAGAGCGGAACATGGGGAAAGGGTAAAAAAGGAGCATTTTGAACACCTCGCACCGCAACCCAGCCCTGTTTTACCTCGCCATCGCAGGTGGCGTATTTGCTGTTTCGACCGCAGCGATTTTTATTCGCTACGCCCAGCAAGATGTCCCCTCGCTGGTGATTGCGGCGGTGCGATTGACCCTGGCCGCGCTGGTACTGGCTCCCGTTGCCCTGGCGCGTCACCGCGCTGAAATCAACAACTTGTCGCGCCACGAGTTAGGATTGGGGCTGCTCTCCGGCTTTTTCCTGGCCTTGCACTTCGCCACCTGGATTTCATCGCTGGAATTTACCTCGGTCGCCAGTTCGGTCGTGCTGGTCAGCACCACCCCGCTGTGGGTGGCGATTCTCTCGCCGCTCGTGCTGCGCGAATCTATTAGCCGGGCAGCTGTCATTGGGCTGGCGCTGGCCCTGCTCGGCGGGACAGTGGTGGGGTTGAGCGAAACCTGCCAGATTCAAAACGGTCTTGTTTGCCCACCCTTGTCCGAATTTTTGCAAGGTCAGGCTTTATGGGGCAACTTCCTGGCTTTATGCGGGGCCTGGATGGGGGCCGGATACCTGCTAATTGGCCGCCGCCTGCGGGCCAAGATGTCGCTCATTCCCTACATTTTCGTCGTCTATGGCATGGCCGCGTTCGTTCTCATTATCATCATGCTCGCGGCAGGCCAATCCCCCTTCGGCTACCCGCCGATTAACTATCTGTGGATGCTGCTCCTGGCGCTGGTTCCGCAACTACTGGGACATTCCACCTTCAATTGGGCGCTGCGCTACCTGCCGGCCTCCTTCGTGGCTGTGACTCTGCTCGGCGAACCGATAGGCTCTACCATTCTGGCGTTTTTCATCCTGCGTGAAGCGCCCTCTGCGCTCGAAATCATCGGTGGGGTTTTGATTTTGGCCGGGATTTATGCAGCGGCCAGGGAATAAAAACATCCCGAAGGTTTGAAACCTTCGGGACGCTGCATTTAGCGCTGGTAGAGATAATTCAATTCTCGGATGCGCCATTTCAAGTCATCGGTCAGGCTGCCTTCGGGCATTCTCCATGACCAAAAGCCGCCCACCTTGCCGGGGAAGTTCATGCGCGCTTCAGTGCCGAGGTTCATAAAGTCTTGCAAAGGCGCCAGGGCAAAGACGGCCACCGAGGCCCAGGCCGAGCGAATCAAATCCCAGGCGAAATCGTTGCCGCTCACGTTGAGATAGCGGCGGGCAAAATCGAGTTCGTGCTGCGGGGCGGTTCGATACCAACCCCAGGCGGTGTCATTATCGTGCGTGCCGGTGTAAACCACGCAATTGCGCGGGTAATGATGCGGCAGAAAGGGGTTATCTGGCCCGGAAAAGCCAAACTGGTAGATTTTCATGCCGGGCAGGCCAAGCGTATCGCGCAGTTCGATGACATCGGGGGTGATTTCGCCCAGGTCTTCGGCAATGATGGGCAAATCGCCGAGCGCTTCTTTGATGGCAAGGAACAAGTCTATGCCAGGGCCGGGCACCCAGCGCCCGGTTTGGGCAGTTGGGGCATTGCCAGGAATTTCCCAATACCCGGCAAAGCCGCGAAAGTGGTCAATACGGACTATATCAACCAGGCTGAGGGTGGCGCGAATGCGCTCAATCCACCATTGATAGCCGGTTTCTTTGTGCGCTTCCCAGCGATAGAGCGGATTGCCCCACAACTGGCCGGTCGGCGAGAAATAATCAGGCGGGACGCCCGCTACAACCGTCGGCTTGCCGCTTTCATCGAGATAGAACAAATCGGGATTGGCCCAGGCGTCCGAAGAGTCCATCGCCACGAAGATGGGAATATCCCCGATGATTTGTATCCCTTTGCTGTGAATGTAACTGCGCAGAGCGTTCCACTGGCGGAAGAACAGGAACTGGCGAAACTCCTGGCGGCGGATGGCGTCGGCGTGCTTCTCGCGGGCTTTGGCAAGCGCTTTGGGTTCACGCCGCCGCAGGGCTTCGGGCCATTCGTTCCAGGCGATTCCACCGTTGGCATCCTTGAGGGCCATGAACAGGGCAAAATCTAATAGCCAGGAAGCATGTTCAGCACAGAAAGACTCGAATTCAGCCCGCAGGGGGGTATCGGTCATCGACTCGAAGCGGCGATAGGCTTTATCGAGCAGGGCCGGTTTCCAATTGAAAACCATTCCAAAATCTACGCGGTTTTCGGGCCAGGCGGGCATGTCATGGAAGTCTTCTTCCATCAGCAGGCCGTCGTTTTTTAGAAAATCGGGACTGACCAGGTAGGGGTTGCCCGCAAAGGCCGAGAAGCATTGATAAGGCGAATCGCCGTAACCGGTTGGCCCAAGGGGAAGCACTTGCCAGAGTTTGCAGCCGGTTTCGGCAAGGTAATCAATGAATCGGTAGGCGGCAGGCCCCAGGTCGCCGATTCCGTACGGGCCAGGGAAACTGGTGGGGTGCAGGAGAATGCCGGAAGAACGTTTGAAGGTCATAAAAACCTCGTTTAGAGTTTTGTGCTAATGGTCTACAACGACCTGTATAATTCTACATACTGGCGGGCCGATTTTTCCCAGGAGAAATCTTCGGCCATGGCAGCGCGCTGGATGGCTTGCCAGGTTTCGGGGTTGCGGTAGGCTTGGAGCGCGCGCCGAATGGTGGCAGCCATGACTGCCGGGGAGGCGTCGGTGAACAGGAAGCCGGTGCGCCGGTCGGCGATGGTATCGCGCAGGCCGCCTGTGGCACGCGCCAGCGGGACAGCGCCGTAGCGCATGGCGATCATCTGCGCCAGGCCGCAAGGTTCATAGCGGGAGGGCATCAGCAGGATATCGGAGCCGCCGTATATCTGGCGGGAAAGGCGAGCATCGAACCGGATGACCGAAGCTACGCGGTTCGGAAAATTGGCCTCGAGCAACCGGGCGGCTTCTTCGAGCGCAGCGTTGCCGGTGCCAAGCAAGATGGCCTGCCAGGGCAGGTCGGTGACCATGCGCAGGGCGTTCAGGGCAATATCGACGCCTTTCTGGAAGTCGAAGCGCGTGACCATTGCCAGCAGGGGAGAATCGGGCATTTCTGTCAGGGCAAACTGGGCTTGTAAATCGGCTTTGTTGCGGGCGCGTTCGGTAAGCGTGGAGGCGTCGAATCTGGCCTCAAGCGCGCTATCTTTGGCCGGGTTCCACAAGGAGTAATCAATGCCATTGACAATGCCGGTCACTTTGGCGCGGTTGGCCTGGAGATAGGTCTCCAGGCCATAGCCGTATTCGGGGGTCTGGATTTCCTCGGCGTAGGAGGGCGAAACGGCCACGATTTCATCTGCCGCCCACAGGGCTTGCCCCATCGGCTGGCGGCGCGCCCATTCAGGCAGGAGCGGTTCCTGAATGGGGGGCAGGCCATATGCCAGCAGCGCGTTTTCGGCCTCCGCGCCCATGTAGCCCAGGTTATGCACCGAAAAGACGGTTTTGACGCCCTTCCAGAAGGGGTCATCTTGCATTCGCCGGACTTGATAGACGGCGGCGGCGGTGTGCCAGTCGTTCGCGTGAACAATGTCGGGACGCCAATCGAGACGGCGCGCCATTTCGAGCGCGGCAATGGAGAAAAAGACATATTTTTCCCCGTCAGCCTGCGGGTTGGGGTCATACACTTTAAGCGAACCCGTAACCGGCGCGCCGGAAATCAGGTAAACCGGCAGCCCGTTGACATCGGTGCAAAAAACCTGCGCGGGAACTTCACGCCCATAATGGGGAATGGTGAAGACTGTCTCGCGCACCAGGGTCAGGCCCTCGGCGCGAATGGATGTATGAAAGGGGATGACAAGGCGAATGTCAATGCCATCACCAAGCGATTGCAAAGCATAAGGCAACGACCCGGCCACATCGCCCAAACCGCCAACTTTGACGAATGGGTCGGCCTCGGAGGCCAGAAAGAGAATGCGCAATGGTTTCATGGGGAGGAATTGTACTATACCTGCCCATTCTTGCGGAAAGCAAAGCCGCAAAATTTCACGGGGATGAATCCCCTGTTCAGGGCATAAAAGTCCGCTTTGTACTGAGGCAGGGCACTTGCCCTCGCCATGGGGGTTAGCCCGCCGCGCGAATGCTGCCGCGGAGAGAACCCGTCCACGAATGTTGCACGAATGCACGAATGCGCCCGACTCATGCGTGAATTTGTGGCTTGACATCGTACCCGAAGGAGGGCGGACAGGTCAGAGACCTGCCCCACCGCCCATGTTCGCAGAATGTGGCGCAAGTCTCCGACTTGCGCAAGCAGGTCAGAGACCTGCCCCACGCGCTCGTGTTCGCAGAATGTAGCGCAAATCCCCGACTTGCGCAGACAGGTCAGAGACCTGTCCCACGCGCCCGTGTTCGCAGAATGTAGCGCAAGTCCCCGACTTGGCAGGCAGGTCAGAGGCCTGCTGGCCAACTTCGTTTTTGATGCCGATAAACAGTTTTACATCTGTCCCCAGGACAAGGTGTCAATAATCGCCCGGAATGCACCAGGGATATTCACCCAAAGTGCGCCACCTGTATTCACCCAGACTGCACCACTTTGCCGGGGGTAGTACGGACGGGGTTAGGTTTGATTTGTTATTTCGGCGGGTGGTCTCCTCGTAGATTGTTTTTCGAGTAAAATAGGCGTCCCCCCCTTTTCGAAACGGGAACGGTCCTTTTGCGGCTGTTCTCGTTTTCATTTTGGGGGAGAATTCGCGGCATGGGGTTATGGATTGGGTGGTGCTTCCTGCTCGATACGCGCACGGTTTTGGGCGCGGTAGCTGGCTCCCTGGATAATCAGGACTTCCGCCCGGTCGAGCAGGCGATCCAGCCCGGCGGAAGCCAGGAGCGGGTCGTGGAACAGGTCGGGGAATTCAGCGGGGGCACGGTTGGATGTCAACAGGATGCTTCCCTTTTCGTAGCGCTCGTTGATGACATCGTACAAGTCTTCCGGCCCGGGCGGTTGGATGGGCTTGAGACCGAAGTCATCGAGGATCAGCAGGTCTGGGCGCAGGTAGGTGTTGAGACGGCGCTCCAGGCTTCCATCCGCGCGTCCACCGTGAATGTGCTGGAGCATTTTCTGGGCGGAGACGAACAGCACGTCAAAACCCTGGCGGGCCGCTTCTTGCCCAAGCGCCTGGCTGAGGTGTGACTTCCCTACCCCAGTCGGGCCGCAGATCAACA
Source organism: uncultured Anaerolinea sp. (assembly GCA_964422545.1). Classification (GTDB taxonomy): domain Bacteria; phylum Chloroflexota; class Anaerolineae; order Anaerolineales; family Villigracilaceae; genus UBA5195. The sequence goes on from CAYRBO010000012.1 coordinate 29,605, forward strand.
GGTTGCGATGCTGGCGGATGTAGTCGCAGGCGGCCAGTTGCAGGATGTGCTGGCGGTTGAGGCCGGGGTTGAATTGGAAATCGAAGCCCTCGAGCGTTTTCGATGTGTTCAGGGTGCTGCGGCGTAACCGCTGGGCGAGCTGCTTTTGGGCGCGGCGTTCGGTTTCATCTTCCAGCAAGCGGGAGAGAAAATCGAGGTAGGACCACTGTCCATCGATGGCTTGGCGCTCGCGAGCGCTGAGGGTCTCCATCACGCCGGACATTCTCAGCCCGCGCAGTTGGTTGGCAAGCTGGGGTTTCAGTTCCATGAGCGCACCTCCGTCAGGGAGCCCACCAATTCCGCTGGCGGCCGGGCAAAAGTGCGCGCCGGGGGTAATTCCACCGGGATGCCCTGGGGTTGGTTTTCAAGGTTCTGGACCAGGATGCGTTTCACCGTCTTGTAGGACAGGTCGTTGTAATCCAGCGCCCGTTGGCAGGCAGCCTCAAGACGCTGCGGGGTGTATTTTTCCTGCAAGCGCAGCAGGCGGCCCATCGGGTGGAGTTGGTCGAGGCCGGTGCTATCCAGGAGGGCGGTCACCAGTTTCAGGGTGGCCGGGCCCACTTCGGCGGCCTGCTCCAGCAGTCCGGGTCGGTTGCGTTCCAACCCGGGAAGTTTTTCGGGTGGCAGATGGTCGCGATGCGTGCGCCGTTCGCCGGGCTTGGCGGCCCGTTCGTGGGTGGCGATCAATGCGTAGTTGTCGTTGTAGATGCGCACCTGCCGGGCGCTGGCGCAAATCCACAGCTTTTGGCCGATTAATCGGAAGGGCGCCGAGTAGTACGAGCCTTCGAAGACCAGGTGGCAGTCGCGGTGGAGTTTGTGCTGGCTCCAAATTGCCAGGTCATAGGCTTCTTCGGGCAGCGTTTTCAGCCGAGATTTCTCCGTTTTCTGGAAGCGTTCCAGCGGGCGCTCTTTCGTGGTTCCGTGAATGCGCTTCCCGGCAGTTTCCAGACACCATTGGCGTACTTCCCGGTTGGCCTGGCTCAGGCTCATCTGGCCGCGCCCACCCAGAAAGTTGCCTTCCACATAACCCACACCGCGCTCAACTTTGCCTTTGTGCTCAGAGGTGCGTGGGCGGCAGGGGTGCACCAGGAAGCCGTAGTGCTCGGCGCACTCGCGGTAGATCATTTGCAGTTGCGGGTCGTCCCAAATCGACTTGGTGATGCCGCTTTTCAGATTGTCGATCACGATCCGCCCGGGAACCCCACCGAAATACTCCAGCGCGTGCTGGTGGCAGGCCAGCCAAGTGGCAATGGTCTGGTCCGTGACAAATTCCACGTAGATGTGGCGGCTCCACGACAACACCATTACGAATGACCAGGTTTTGCGCGGCTTCCCATCTGCATCCAGCATGAGGCCAACATACCCAAAGTCCACCTGGGCTTCCTCCCCAGGCTGGCACTCGATCCGGGTGACGGCTTCCGGCGTTTTCGGGGAAATCGATCGCGCCAGCTGCAAAACGGATGAATAGCTACCTGCATACCCGTTTTCTCGCATCCGCTGGTGCATGGCACTGACATCCACTTTTTCGTCCAGCCATTGTTCGATCTTTTCCCGATATGCCTCGGCGCTGGAGACATTCTGGGGCGGGACTTGTTCGGGTGGTAGTTTCGCTGCCAGGGTTTGGTGATCCGGCAATTCGCCGCTGAGCAGGTTCTCGGCAAACGCCCAGGCGCGGTAGCGTTGCACTGTGCGCCGATTGATGTTAAGGTCCTTTGCTATGCGGCGGTCGCTGTGCTTTTCCCGTAGCCGCCGCAAGATTTCTCGTATGTCCATGTATTTCAGCCTTCTTTGCACTGGGTTCCTCCGGACAGTTTTGTGACCCGCGAGGATAATTCGGTTTGCCCCTGGTGCAAAGTGGCGCACTTTGGCCGAAGATCGGTGGCGCAGTTTGGCTGGAGGTTAGTGGTGCATTATAGGGCGAAGATTGACAAGGGGCTAGAATGCGGTGCAGGCGCGCCAACTGGCTGAAGGCGTAGAAACGGTAGCCAGTGAAGTCATCCACCTTTGCAGGAGGAAGCAGCCCGACTTCATCATAAAAGCGCAAGGTCTTGATGGGAACCCTGCTGAGACGTGAGAACTCACGGATGCGCATCATGCCGTTATCTTACCTCCTCCAGCAACTGGAGAGTCAAGGGCTTACCTGCCCATTACAATCCGCTCGTTTTCGTAGAATTTAATCGCGCCCCAGGTGATAACCACCGAGACGGCCAGCGTAACCAGGGCCGAGACGATGATATTGTTCATCAAAATCGGCTCGGAGCGCAGGAACTGGTTGATGAGAATCTGCTGTCCGAAGGTGGGAATCAGCATCGTCCACAACTCCGGCTTGACCGGCAGGAAGGCCAGGGCAATGCCCGGCAGGGCCGGAATCAGGCCGACGAAGGGCAGGTAGGTGCCGGCTTCCTTGGTCGTTTTGGTAAAAGAAGCAATCAGGGTCTGGATGGCGCAGGCCAGCAGGACAATCGGCAGGCAGACCAGGAAGATGGCCGTCAGCGCCCCGGCGTCCATCTCGATTTGCATTCCCAGCAGTTCTTCCACCGGCAGCAGGTTGAAAATCGCCGCAAACCCGGCCAGGGTAATCACCAGGTTAAGAGCGGCAAAGGGGATGGCCGAGAGCATCTTGCCCACCGCAAACCAGCCGCGCGGCAGGGGGGTGATGAGCAGCGGTTCAAGCGAGCCGCGTTCGCGCTCCCCAGCGGTTGCATCGGTGATGACCGGGGCCGCGCCGTTGAAAATGGCAAAGATGATGAAATACGGCAGCATCGACAGGAAAATCAGGGCCTGGCTCTGCGGGGTGGCCGTATCGCGCTCTTCGACCTGCACCGCCCGCGCCACTTCGGGGCTGACCCCGCGCAGGCTAAGCCGCAACATGCCGATATATTCGCTGTACGATTCGAGCAGCCGGGTTGCCTGGCGAATATCGCCCAGCGCCGACTGACGGGTGCTGTCGAAGACCAGCCGCACCCGAGCGGTTTTTCCGGCGGTAAAGTCCTCGCCATATTCGGGCAGGATGACCAGGGCAACGTTGATGTCCCCGGCCCGCACTGCCGCTTCGGGGTCGGCGGGCGCGGCTTCGATGATGACATTCTGCTGTCGAAGGAAAGCCACCAGGCTGGGAGCGTGTTCCGAGCCCAGCACCGGCAGGCGCAAGGCTTGTTTGGCGCTCTCGCGGAAGGTGTTGCCGACCATCATAATCATCGCGCCCATAATCAACGGGCCAAATAAGGCCCAAAAAATGCCGGTCGTCCAACTGCGGTAATCGCGCAGGTTGTCGAGCATTTCTTTGTGGAAAATGACCCAAATCCTGTTCATCGTTCCAATCCTTCCGCCGAGCCGATGGCGGCCACGAAGGCGTCTTCCAGATTCTCCTGCCCGGTCTGGCGGCGCAAGTCATCGGGCGCGCCGCTGGCAGAAATCTGTCCGTGTGAAATGATAATAATCTGGTCGCACAGCGCGGCCACTTCCTGCATGATGTGGCTGGTGAACAAGACGCATTTGCCATCGTCGCGTAAACGCTGGATAAACTGACGCATGGCGCGGGTACTCATCACATCCAGGCCGTTGGTCGGCTCATCGAGCAGGACGTTTTGGGGATTATGTACCAGCGCGCGGGCAATCGCCACCTTGAGTTTTTCGCCGGTCGAGAAGCCCTCGGTGGGGCGGTCGGCAATCTCCTGCATATCGAGCATCGCCAGCAGGGTCTCGATTTGCTTTTCGAGCGTTTCCCCGCCCAGGCCGTGCAGGCGGCCATAGTAGCGGATGTTCTCGCGGCTGGTCAGGCGCGGGTACAGCCCGCGCGCATCGGCCAGCACGCCAATCCGGCGCTGCACTTCGAGAGGGGCGCGGATGATGTCAAAACCATCTACCTGCGCCGTGCCGCCATCGGGCTTAAGCAGGGTGTAGAGCATGCGCAGAGTGGTGCTTTTGCCCGCGCCATTGGGGCCAAGCAGACCGGTAATCTGCCCATTTGGCGCGGAAAAGGAGACATTTTGGACGGCCTTGACTTTGCCGAAGGATTTAGAAAGGGATTGAACTTGTATCATGGCTTTTCTTTCTGTAAGCCGGAATTAATTCCGACTTACGGGCGCGGCCCGCTGAAGTTGACGAAAAACGGCGGCGGCTGGATGTTCGCCACGCAGGAGGTATTCAGCCCGGCCAGTGAACCGGCCTTGATGAAATCGCGCAGGATGTCTGCCACGCAGCGGCTGGCGAGGTTGCCATGCCCCATGCCGGGGAAGATGATGTGGAGGTGATTGTTGAGACTTTCCGCCGCTTTTTCGGCGTGATACGGTGGGGTGATGGGGTCCGCTTCGCCGGAAAGAATCAGAACGGGAACATCCGACTGCACCGGGGCGCGGAACCCGGCTGAAACCTCCCCGCGCGGCCATGCGGCGCACACAGCGGCGAAATCAACCGTCCGGTCAATGAAAACGCTTTCCGCGCTGCGGCGGGCGGCTTCGGCGGGGTCAATCAGCGGGGCATCTTCGGTGCAAGTCACCGCGTAAAACATGCCATCGTATAATCCAGCATCCACCATGAAGGCCGTAGAAACGAGCGGGATGTAGTTTTCATCAGCATAAGCAGCGTGAATGGAAACCGGCAGGGTGGCGACCAGGTCGGGGACGTAGAGCGTGCTAAAGACCATGTTGGTCAACAGGCGCGGCGTAACCGTCAGGTCGAGCGGACGGTTGGTGAGCGGGTGCGGCAGGGTAATCTCTGCCGAATCCTGCTCCAGGCGCGCCAGAATATCACGAAATTCCACTTCCAGGTTCGGAAAGGTTTCGTTACAAGTCGGGTCGGCTTTGCAGCGGGCAAAAAAAGCATCGAGCGCGGCCTGGCCGTCGGAGGCGGCATCCATGAACATCACAAAATCTGCATCCACCACCGCATCGAGCGTGACGGTGCGCACCCGCTGCGGGAACAGACGCAGATAGGTGAGCGCGGCGCGCGTGCCGTAAGACGCGCCGTACAGGTTGATGGTCTCGTAGCCAAGCGCGGCGCGAACTTCATCGAGGTCGGTCATGGCAACTTCGGTGGTGTAGAAGCGCAGGTCGGCCTGCAACCGCTGCGGGCAGGTTTTCAACTGCTCGAGGGCCTGCTCATCGCTCAGGGTTTCATCTTCTACATCCAGGCAGCGCAGGGGGTTGGATTTGCCCGTGCCGCGCTGGTCGACCAGGACGATATCGCGGCTTTCGTGAATATCGTACAGAAGCGGCAGCAGGCTGGGGAAGGTCTCGATGGCCGATTGGCCGGGGCCGCCCGCCAGCAGGAAGAGCGGGTCGGGAGCCGGATTGCGTTTGATGGCCGGGATAACGGCGATGTTGAGGTCGATTTGCCGCCCGGCGGGGTTGGCGCGGTCCTCGGGAACAGTCAACACGCCGCAGCGGGCATCAGTCTGCGCGCCGCGCGGCGAGACCAGAGCGCATTTTTCCAGCGGAATCGAAGGCTGGGGCGCGGCGGGGACATTCTGGGAAGCGCAGGCCGTCAGGAGCAAGGAAATCAGTATCAGCAGCGCGAAAGGCTTATGGCTCATTGATAGATTCATCCTTTTTTAGGGAAAGCGTTTCTGAAGCAGATTCCAGTATTGGCTGGAGCCATTCCCGCTCGGCAACCGCCGCGCCAACATCGAAAGAATGGTTCGATTGACGAATTGCTTCGGCGGCTTTCTGCCGGGCCTGTTCGCGCTGACCCTGGGCAAACAAGAGCGCGGCTTCGGCGCGCAGGATAGTGGATTTTTCGACCAGCGCGCCCGCGCTCTTGCAGAAAAACTTCTCCGCAGAGGAAGCATCGCCGCGATAGAGCGCCTGGAAAAAAGCCTGTTCCAGGTATGTGGACTGCTTTAATCCTTCGGGCAGCTGCGTTTCGTCCTTCAGCAGGGTTTGCAGTGACTCTTCCGCGCGAGCCAGGTCCCCGCTATCGAGGGCATGATAGTAGTGCATGAGTCCCGTGGCGGCATTAAGCATGGAGTCGGTTCGCATCTCGAGCAGGCGGCGTAGAATGTCGGTTGGCCAGTCGCGCGGGCGCGTTCCTTTTAGCGATTCGGCTTGCAGGATAACCAGCAGGGCGCGCTGTTCCACATCATTCCCGCCCCGTAACAGGGAGAGAATCTGCCCGCCATCGGTTTGAAAGCCGGAGGTCTTGCCCGGAATGCTGGTCACGACGAAAATTGCCAGGGCTGTTACGCCAAACAGGAGGCTGGCGTATTTCCAGGTTGATTCGGATGGCAGGGTGAAGAGCAGCCCTAGCCCTATCAAACCGCCCAGCAGGCTGCTGAGCGGCCCCCCAGCGGCCATGATGAGGAGCTGCCGTTTGAGATTGTCGGTGGTTTGGGGCAGGCAGGCCGCCAGGCCGCCGGCGAGCGATAGGTTGCGATTGAGACCGATTTGCAGGCCTTTTTGGGTTGCAAACACCTTAAGGGGGCCGGTAATCAACAGAAAAGGTCGCATTCCGGCCAGTTTCCCGGCCAGCAGGTGGCCCAGCTCATGAGTAAGCAGCGCCAGATAAATGGCGGCCAACCCAATCAGGATGACTTGCGGTATGGTGAGCGATAGAGCCGGACCGGGCTTCGGGGTCAGGCGGCCCAGCAGCGTGCCAATTCCTAAACCAGTCAGCCCAAAAAAGGCAAACACAAGCACTTGTTTCACTCGTTTTTTCAGGGTTTCACGGATTTGCGATTTCATAGGTTTCCTCGATACATCTAAAATCAACGATTAATCATCTTGTTCCTCAACCTTTCCCGTCAGAGAGATGGGAAAAAAGGTAACAGCCAGCAGATATTCTCCCTGCGCTTCTGTTTCTACGCTTTGCAGGTTGGTGAATTCTTCAATGAGGGCGTTGACTTTTTTCTGAAATTCCACAGCCTGAGAGATGTTGAGTCGCCCTAATCCGCGCCGAATTTGCAGCGCTCGGGGGTGTGGGGCAGGCTGGGTCAGGTCAATCACGTTGGTTTTTATGCTCTTGCGAATCGCTTTGGCCGATTTGTTCAGGGTGAAGTCAATCAGCAGATTAGCCTGTTCGATGGCCTGCTCCGGTTGGGCCGAGAACTCCTGCCGGTCTACAATGAACTGTTGGGCGGTGACATAATAGACCTTCTCCATCATCCCTCCGGCTGGGCGCGTCTCAACAACTTCGATGAATCCGTGCTTTTCAAGGTGATGAACGTGATAATACAGGCGAGTCACGGGCAGGCCAAGCCGCGCTGCCGCTTGAGGGACGGTGGTTGGCGCATCGGCGAACAGACCCAACAAGCACGCCCGTAAGGGGTCGCTGATGACCTGGAGAGCTTCAAGGGAGATTGTTTTTTGGAAAAGCAGGCTCATCGATTATTGGAAATTTCTCTTTTTGGTTGAATATTCAAATTTCATCATTATTATTGAATTTTTGGCCCGGTTTGTCAAGTTAAGGTCAGGTTAACAAAGTAACAGAAAAGAGTCAGAACAACCAATAACCGCTCAAAAAGCGAAACTAAACTGCGCTTGCCAGGTTATCTGAGAGTGAAGTAAAAGGTGGCGCCTTTGCCCACTTCGGCCTCGCCCCAGATGCGCCCGCCGTGACGGTGAATGATGCGCTGAACGGTGGCAAGCCCAATGCCCGTTCCCTCGAACTCGTCGGAACGATGCAGCCGCTGGAATGCGCCAAACAATTTATCGGCATAGCGGGGGTTGAAGCCTGCGCCATTATCACGCACAAAATAGATGGTCTCGCCGTTTCGTTCCTCTATTCCAAATTCAATACACGCCCGTTCTTTTTTAGATGTGAATTTCCAGGCGTTGCCGAGCAGATTTTCCAGCACGACCCGCAGCAAGCGCGAATCGCCATCAGCAGCCGCCTGGTCTGCCACACGCCATTCCACCTCCCTTTCGGGCTGTTCCCGCGACAGCGACTCCAGGATGCTGCGCGCCAGCGGGCTCAGGTCGATTGGTTCGCGGTGAATCTCGGCGCGGGTCATGCGCGAGAGACCCAGCAGGGCATCTACCAACTGGCTCATACTGTTGTTGGCGGAACGTACCTTGTCAATCAGTTCACGCGCTTCAGCGCTTAACTCCCGGGCATACTCGTTCACGAGAATGCGCGAGAATCCATCAATCGCGCGCAGCGGGGCGCGCAGGTCATGAGAAACAGAATAAGCAAAAGCCTCCAGCTCTTTGTTGGCGACTTCCAGCTGGAGAGTGCGCTCGGCAACGCGCTGCTCCAATTCTCGATTGAGTTTACGAATTTGCGCCTCGCTGTAGCGCAGGGCATATTCCGCGCGCTTTTGCTCAGTGATGTCGTGAACGACGGTGATGTGGGTTGAGGGCGGCTCGCCCGGATTCCATAGCGGAGAAACGGTCAGCAAAACCCAGACCAGCGTGCCATCTTTACGGATATAGCGCTTTTCCATCGTAAACTCGGGGATTTCCCCGCGCTTCAACTGCTCCAGCAAATCCAGGTTTTTTTGCAGGTCGTCGGGATAGGTAATCGATGAGAAATCGATGCTTTCCATTTCCTGGCGGCTATAGCCAAGGATTGCGCAATATTTCTGATTAACTTTGATAAATCGCCCGGTATTGGTGTCGCCTTGGGCTACGCCCACCCCGGCATTTTCGAACAACACCCTGAAGCGCTTTTCGCTTTCGCGTAATTCGTTTTCGGCGCGCTTGCGCTCAGTAATATCGTGAACAACGGCGATATGCGTATCCGGGGGTTGCCCAGGGCGCCAAAGAGGAGAAACAATCAAGTGTACCCAAACCAGGCTGCCGTCTTTGCGGAAGTAACGTTTTTCCAGTGTAAACTCAGAGATTTGGCCTTTTTTCAAGCGTTCCATCAGGTCAAGGTCTGCCTGCAAATCATCGGGATGGGTAATGGTCTGGAAATCAAGCCCCTGCATTTCCAGGCGGGTATAACCGACAATATCACAATACTTTTGGTTGACCTGGATAAACTGCCCGGTGATTGAGTCAATCTGGGCCACGCCAACCCCGGCATGTTCAAACAAAATGCGGAAACGGCGTTCGCTTTCGCGCAAGGCTGCCTCGATTTGCTTGCGCCCAGTAATATCGCGCACAATAGACAGGGCCAGCCCGTTTGGCAAGGAGGCGTTGGTGACTTCGACCGGAACGCGCGCCCCGTCCTTGCGAACATCCAGGCTTTCAAAGGGTTTGCCGCCGTACAGGGTAAATTCTTCCTCGATAGCGCGTCTCCTGCGCCCCATTTCGGGCGCAATCAAGTCAGGAACGCGCATTTGGAGCAATTCTTCACGGGTGTAGCCGAGCAATTCACAGGCGTGCTGATTGACATCGATAATACGGTCGTTGCGGTCTTCGACAAAAATCGCATCGTTGGCCCGCTCGAACAAGGCACGGTAACGCGCTTCGCTCTCACGCAAGGCTTGTTCAGCGCGCACGCGGTCGGTAATATCAAGGGTAAACCCGGCCAGCATTTCGGGCTGTCCATCTCTGAAAACTGGGAATTTGGTCGTTTCATACACCCGACCGTTGAATTCTTCAATGACTTGAACGCGCTGGCCCTCGTTCAAGATACGCAAATCATCAGCCACCATACTTTTTGCCAGATCAGAAGGAAAAAGCTCATCCATTGTTTTGCCGAGGATTTCAGCAATCGGCTTTCCTAGCATTTGTTCGTAGTTTTTGCTCAGACGCAAGGCGCGGATGTTTTTGTCTTTGAAGAACACATAGACCGGGCTATGTTCAAGAAAGGATGAAAATATGATTTCGTTCTCACGCAGTGCATTTTCCATGCGCTTGCGTTCGGTAATATCTGTATAAATACCAACCAAACTGACAATCTGTCCATTTTCATCTACGTTCGGGTAAGCACGCAGAAAGATATCGAGAATATCTTTATTTTTGGCGTACATTTTCACTTCGCCAACCCACTGCCCACCCGCCATAATGGTTTCAAAAACCTGCTTCCCCACTTCCCTATCCACATAAAGTGTATCTGGCAGATAATCTCCAATTTCACCGAATAAGAGGCTGAAGGCTTCATTCTGGTAATAGTGCTTGCCTTCAGGCGTAGACATGCCAATTGCATCGGATGAATTCTCGACCAGTGATTTGAACAGGCGCTGTGATTCTTCGACCCGTTTACGTTCAGTTACATCATTGAAGGTTGTCGCTAGTAAATCGCCCACAGGTTGGGTAATAATTTCTACCAGACGGTGACTGCCATCTTTGCAAACAACATCATAAACACGTGCTGGCATGTACGTTCCGCGCTCCAAGGCCAAATCCACATCTGCCTGCCAGATTGCAAGCACCTGCCGGTGGTACGCTTCATCCGGGTAAGCGAGTTTCAGCCAGTCTTCAATGGTGGGAATGTCTTGGATAGTATAGCCAAAGATGTCTGTAAACATCTGGTTATAAGCCAAGACGCGCCCCTGGCGGTCTGAAATTCCAACCGGAATGGGCAGGAATTGGATGGCTTCCCGGAAGCGGCGTTCGCTTGCGCGCGCTTCGGTTAGCATCTGCCGCTTTTGCAGGCGTTTACGCTGGATGCGCGCCCGGAGTATGGGAGATGGAGTTGCGTGTTTTTGCATGGCAACCTCGTGGTTTGATTCTAACCATGATTCATGGGAGATGGGAAACGGATTCCGAAGGGCCAATTGTGTTAAACTGTTGGGCATGTCATCAACAACCACCCATCACAAATTGCTGCTACTCTCGAAACAAGCCAGCGACTACCGGGTCATCCTGGAGGACGCCAACCTGCCGGGGCTGGAAATTGTATCCGGCGAAGGGCAGTTCCACCCCGCTGACTGCGATATCGCTTTTGGCGAACCCAACCTCCTCCGAAACGCCCTCCCGCATCTGCACGCCCTGAAGTGGGCGCAAAGCACCTGGGCCGGAGTCGAACCGCTGCTCGACCCCGCCATGCGTCGTGACTACACGCTCACCAATGCGCGCGGTGTCTTTGGCGGCTTGATGTCTGAGTTTGTGCTGGCTTACCTGTTGCTACACGAGCGGAAGATTTTGCAACGGCTGGAAGCGCAAAAACAACAGCGCTGGGATTCGTCCCTGACCGGCACGCTGCGCGGCAAGACCATCGGGCTGTTGGGCGTCGGCTCAATTGGCGCGGAATTGGCGCGGACGGCGAAGTTTTTTGGGATGACGGTACGTGGATATACCAAATCGAGCGAGACAAGTAACCATGTGGACAAGTATTATCACGACGAGGAGATTTTGGACTTTGCCAACGGGTTAGACTATCTGGTTTGCGTGCTGCCCAATACTCCCGCCACCCGCCAGATTGTCGACGCAGAACTGCTGGCCCAACTGCCAACCCACGCGTTGTTCATCAATGTTGGGCGCGGAAGCACGGTAGATGAATCGGCGTTGATTGAGGCCCTGGAAGCGGGAGCAATTTCCGGCGCGGTGTTAGATGTCTTCGAGCAGGAACCGCTCCCGGCGGGTCATCCGTTCTGGACGACGAGGAATCTCTATATCACATTCCATACCTCGGCGCCCAGTTTCCCGGCAGAGATTGCGAGGGTGTTCATCGAAAATTACCGGCGCTACATCGCGGGCGCGCCGCTGGAGCATGTCATTGATTTCGAGCGCGGGTACTAAAACGCCAGGCATGCCCCCAGGCGAATCGGAGTTTCTAAATCAAGCGGGGCCGGGATAACCAGCCACCAACCCGCGCCGCCCGGGTCACCGTTGCGCCGCCAGGCATTCCACAAACCGCCCTCGCCATAATACGGCGCGGATTTCGTCCCGCCGGTGAGTGGGTCGATATAGGTGACGGTGACGGCGTACTTGTTGTCAGGAGCAACCGAAATACCGGTGACAAGCACAAAGTGTGCGCCCGAACGCGGGTTGTCGAACAAGGTAAGCGCGTCAATAATCACAGGATTTCCCCGCCGCAGTTCGCGGAAGAGTAAATCGAGGCCGTCTTGCGGTGAAACGACCTGCCCGCTGGAGATATTTTGGGTGTAATGCCGAATGATTTTGACCATGTTAGCCGGACTGGTGTAGGGATATTTCGTTTCGGTGTACCAGCCCTGCCTTTCGGCGTAGGTCAGGAGGGAGCGTTCGCTGATGCTCCCCATCGGATAAGCGTGCTGATACGCCATTGCCAGGACTGCCGGGCCGCAGGAGGTGAGTTTCGACTGCCGGAGCGGCCTGACCGACAGTTGAATGACTTCTCCATCCGAAGGCAAGGCGCGCGCCAGATGTGGAGAACCCGGCAACCCCGAAGCAACAACGAACAGGAACAAGGTGATTCGTAAAAAACGCCCCAAAGGTTTCTGAAAAATGCGGAAATCTTTCATCAAAAACCTTTGGGACGGTATCTTCAGAATGAATTGCGCGTTACGCAGGCGATTTGTCCATGTGGAGCGGCATGGGCTGGTCGCCTTCTACATAGTCAGAGATGATTATCAGGACATTGGAAACCACCCCGCCCGGGTTGCGCCAGCGATGTTTCAATTGCGCCGAGAACAGGAGGCTGTCACCGGCCTCAAGGGAATAGACCTGATTTTCAATTTGATATTCCAACTGCCCGCGCAGACAGTAAACAAACTCATGCCCGGTGTGAACAACGATGTTTGGCCCGCTGCTGGCCCCGCTTTCCAGGGTGAGCATGAACGGCATCATTCGGCCCGAAAATTGCTCGCCGCCCAGACCTTCCCACAGGCCGCGCATGAAGGGCAGCCGGGGTCGCTCCTCGCCTTTCAGGAAAACCACCTTTTTGCGGGATGATTCGGGGCTGAAGAAATCCGTCACCGGCACGCCGAGCGCATCGGCCAAGCGATAGAGCGTGGAAACAGAGGGCGAGGTTTTGCCGCGTTCAATCATGCTTAAGGCGTTGGCAGAAAGACCGCTCATTTGGGCCAGGGCACGCATGGAAACTTTGCGCCCCTCGCGCAACTGGCGCAGCCGAACACCAACATCGATGGAAATGGCTTCCCTGGACAAAGTTGGCATGTTGACGCTCCTGAACCTATCGTTGTTTGAGTGTACCACAAATCTGACAATTATTATCTGTAAAGGTGACAGTCGCCTTGGGCACGGCTGTCACCTTTGATAGGATGAAACGGGCTGTTTGAGTTACGTTCAAGGGGTTGGGCTGGGTTCAGGAGTGGGCGGTTCCACCGTTACTTCTGGCGTAGGCGTAAAGAGAGATGCCGGGTCAATGGTCGGCGTAGGAGGATAACACTCAAGGAATAATTGGTTGTATTTGGCGGAGTATGCGTTATCAAGCGGACTGATAGCGGCGGCTTCATTCCACAGGTCGATGGCAATACAGCGGTCTTTCAGTTTTTGTTCTTGCGCTTTCAAGTCACCATAATTAAGTAAGGCTTCGCGGTAACGTTGCCCGGCGGTGACGCCGGTTGCATCACGAAGGCCTGGGTACAAGCGATAGACTTCGCCAAAATATGCAACAGCCTGCGGCCAATCAACTTCCATGAAAGAAGAGGCCTGGATAAACATGCGCGCCCCGGTGCGAAGGCTGAGCGCCTGGTTATCAAGCGGGCCAAAGCGTTCGGCCAGGGTCAGGTCGTAAATGCCGCCCTCCAGGTTGGTGGTCGAGAAGACACCCCGGCCAAGAATCTGGTCGATGCCGCGATTGCGCAGGGCGACATAATACATCCCATCCACTTCTATCACATGATAGGTTGGATCGGCCTTGCGCAGGGCATCGAGGGAGCCAAGCGCGCCATCCCAATCTTTGGATTGAATCTGCTGACGAGCGTTGGCGAGGATGGTTTCCTGGGTACGCATATCGGGCGTGGGAGTTAGCGTAGGCGTGGGAGACGGCAACGGCGTAGGCGTAATGGAGAGCCTGACCTGGGCTTCGACCAGCATCTCGCTCACGCCGGGGTAATTGGCATCCTTGCTCAAAATCCATTCCAGCCGCTGGCGGGCAATTTCATACCGCCCGGCTTCCATATCCTGGCGGGCGGCAGCCATTTGTTCATCAAGTTGGCCGGCTGACTGGGCTTTGGCCGCCGCAACGCGTTCCGAAATGCCCATGCTATAGCCACCCAAACTGCCCGCCGCAATGACGACCAGCAAAACCAACAGGCTTATCCAAAACGAGGCGCCGCCCCGTCGTTTGATTTTATTGGGTTGTGTACTAGAGAGATTGGTAGGGTTAGATTCAGACATAGGCGCGATTATATCCTAATTTTAAAGCCGGAAAAGCAGGCGAAATTCGGACCAGACCAGGGCGAGGGCCAGGATTCCACCCACGAACATTCCCGCCAGGGCAGTTGGAACTGCCCCACCGGGCAGGTAGACGGCTAGGCTGTAAGCCGTGATTCCGCCTAATAGGGCGGCGATTACTCCTTTGCCGACCGCCGTCAAAACCCGCACCGGGCGTTCCAGCCGCCGGTTGAGCATGGTCAGCATGAAAATCGCTTCGGCGGCCAACGCGAGTTCGGCAGCGGCAATGATGTACGCACCAATTTCACGCAACAGCGTCACGCCAGCAATGCCGATGGCGAGATATATCACCAGGCGCAGCAGTACGCCAACGAGCGGCATAAGCGGCTCTTTGCGGGCATAAAACGCGCGCGACATGGTCTCTTGCATGGCGTAACCGGCCAGGGTGAGCATATATACACGAGACGTTGTAACCAGCAGGTTGGTTCCCGCTTCATCGAAGCCAAAAGCGACCGTCACCAGCGGCTTGATTCCGGCAATGAGTACCGCCGCGACCGGGATGGTCAGCGCGAGCAAGACGCGCAAGGCCTTCTCCAGCGTTTCTGAGAAGGTTTTCCACTCGCTCTTGCCTGCAAACTCGGCCAGGGAAGGCAGCAAGGCGGTGGCGATTGCCGTGCCGAGCAGCGTTTCGGGGACTTGCATCATCATCCAGCCGTAGGTCAACGCCGAAACGGCCCCTTCCTGGTCGAGCCGCGAAGCGAGGTTGTCACGCGCCAGGAACATGACCTGGATGCCGAGCATGGTCAGCAAACGCGGGGCCATCAACTTGAGAGCCTCGATTAAGCCGGAGTTGCGCACATCCAGCGAGGCGGTCCAGCGGAACTGGTACTTAATCAATCCGGGGACTTGAATCAGCAGGTGCAAGGCTGCTCCCAGGATGGCGCCATAGACCAGGCCATGAATACCCAAGCCAAGCGTAGGCAGCGTGACTCCGCCCATCGTAATCGGCTCCACAGGCGCGAAGAAAAGCGCCCCAGCGATTTGACCCACGTTATAGAAAAATGGAGCCAGCGCAGGCAGCAGAAAGTGCTGGTTGGCCTGCAACCCGCCCATCACCAGGCCGCTGAGCGAGAAAATCATCAGGGATACCAGGTTGAGCCGCATCAGGTCGGCGACCAGTTGCTGCTGCTGCGGGCCAAAACCGGGGGCAATCCCCACTTCAGCGCTGACAATCTGCTCGGCAAATATGGCGACGAAAAACGCTACCAAGCCGGTGACGACGAACATCAGGTTGGCAACCCGTGAGAATAAATCCCAGGCGGCCTCGCGCCCGCGCAGGGTAATGAACTGGCGCAAAAGCGGGATAAAAGCCATCGAAAATGCACCGCCCGAAATGAGCGCAAAGAGCAGGTCGGGCAGGTTGTTGGCCGAGTTGAAAGCATCTTGCAAGGGCAGGCTGAAGGTGCGCGAGACGATGAACAGACGCCCGAAAGCCAGGGCTTTATCCAGGCCAAACATGAAGAACAGGAGCAGGGATGTGCGTGTAAGGTGAGAAAGTTTTTTCATAAGCAAACCGCCCCGCAATGATACCAGATGCGAGGCGGTTCTTTTACCAGATTGTGGGGTTTACCTGTTTCTCTATTTCCCTTTAGTGCTGATGGCTGGCCGGGTCGAAATGTTCCGCGCCGGGCAGTTTATCGGCAAGGATATGCGGTTTGTGAATCAGTACCGGCATACACTGGGGGCAGAGAGCATAACTCTGGCCTCGATACTCAAGCGACAGCAAGGGGATTTCTTGGGACGTGCGGCCACAATTCAGGCAGATTTTTTCGGACATGGTTGGCTCCTATTCGATAAATTTGCCCAAGGATACCGCCTTTTTCAGCCTATTGCTGTGACAAAAGTCTCTATAAAGTCCCTTTGTACATTCCACCATCTACCGAAAGCATCACGCCGGTTACATATGAGGCCGCCGGGGAGAGCAGGAAGACAGCCACATTGGCAAATTCATCGGGCGAGGCCATGCGCCCCAGTGGGCTTTCCTTTGCCTGTTTGGCAATTTCTTCCTCGACAGAAGTGCCGTTCATGCGGGCGCGGGCGGTCATCAGTTCGGTGACGCGCTCGGTCTCGGTCCAGGCCGGCAGGATGGAGTTGAAGCGGATGCCGTCCTTGCCCAGTTCGAGAGCCAGGGATTTGGTCAGCCCAACCGTGGCGGCGCGAATGGAGTTGGACAAGACCAGGTTAGCGATGGGCTGCTTGACCGAGTAAGAAGTAACCGTCAGCACGCTGGCCGAATCAGATTGGCGCAAGGCTAGCAGTGCGGCCTTAATCAAGCGCACGTTGCTCATGAAGGCCAGGTCAATGGCTTTCTGCCAGGTTTCTTCGTCAAACGATTCGAACGCGCCCGGCGGCGGGCCGCCCGCGTTACAGACCAGCAAATCTAGCCCGCCCAGGGTTTCCGCCGCTTCGCGGACGATAGATTCAGCCTCATCCGGCTTGCTGACATCGCCGGGCAGGCCATAGACCAATCCGCGCGTTTCGTTGGAAATTTTTAGCACGGCGGTTTGCAGGCGGGTATCATCGCGGCCGTTAATGGCGAGCAGGCAGCCCTCCCGCGAGAGCAGACGGGCCGTGGCAAATCCCAATCCGCGCGAGGCACCGGTAACGAGAGCGCGCTTACCTTGTAGTTTTAAGTCCATAAAAATATCTCCTGATAAATTTATACAAGTATACAGGGAAAACAGGAAAGGAGGAAACAAGTAGATAGGGAAACAGGTAGAAGGTCGAAAGGTCAGGGATAGAGTTCGATGCGCTGGTCGATGATTTCGCCTTCGCGCCAGTTCGCTTCAACCCAGCGGCGGACGGTTTCGAGCGCAGACTGGAGATAAGCGGCATCGTTGCCAATCATGGCGCAGCCGATGACAGCCTGCTGGTGGGCGTCTTGCAAATCCAATTCGGCGGCAGAGACGTTGAATTCGCGGCGCAGGCGCGCAAGCAGGGGTTTGATTTGGCCGCGCTTCTCTTTCAGCGAGCCGCAGCCGGGCAGGTGGAGGTGGATGGTGAGGGCAGCGAGCATATTTCGATTTACGATTTACGATTTACGATTTGCGATTTGCGAATTACGGATTACAATCCCACTCATGGAGATTGAAACCCGTTACAACCTTGCGCTTGATTATCTCTATTCCTTCGTGGATTATAGCCTGAAAAAAGCCGACCAGCTGGCGGCGGCTAACTTTGACTTGGGGCGAATGCGCCAGTTGATGGAGTCGCTCGGCAATCCGCAGGATGCTTACCCGACCATCCATATCGCCGGGACGAAGGGCAAAGGCTCCACCTCGGCGTTGTGTGCCAGCGCGTTGACTGCTTCGGGGCGCAAAACCGGCCTGTACACTTCACCACACCTGGTTGACTTTTGCGAACGAATCCAGATTGATGGGCAACCGATTTCGCACGAGGAACTGGCGGATTTAACGGAAGAAATCAAACCGGCGGTGGCGGCCATCCCAATGCTGACAACCTTTGAAATTACCACCGCGCTTGGGTTTCTGTATTTCGCGCGGAAAAAAGTGGACGCGGCGGTCATCGAAGTCGGGCTAGGCGGGCGGCTGGATGCAACCAACGTCATCACGCCGCGCGTTGCGGTGATTACCTCGCTTTCGTATGACCATACTGCCGTTCTGGGCGATACGCTGGCGAAAATCGCTGGGGAGAAGGCGGGAATCATCAAGCCAGGCGTGCCGGTGGTGTCCTCGCCGCAGAAACAGGAGGCGCTGGAAGTGTTGGAGCGGGTTTCAGCGGAGAAAAATGCGCCTTTAACGGTGGTTGGCCGGGAAGTGGCGTTTGAGCGTGGGGAAAACTCTCTGGATGGACAAACATTCGGGATTCAGTTACCAGTCATCAGTGAGCAGCCTGCCCCGAATGGGTTGGCGGGGTTTTCAGTGTTCAGAATCCCACTTTTAGGCGAATATCAGGTGACGAATGCGGTGACGGCTTACGCAGCGCTCAAGCAGAGCAGATTCGACCTGTCGGATGCAGAGATTGCGAAGGGTTTTGCGGAAGTCCGCTGGCCGTGCCGCTTTGAAGTTGCCAGCCGCAAGAACCCAACCCTGATTTTTGATTCGGCCCACAACGAGGATTCGTTCGAGAAGTTGACCGCCGCTTTGACGGAATACTTCCCAGGGCGGAAGGTCATTCTCATCTTTGGCGCTTCAGAAGATAAGCATATTTTCGCCATGTTAACCACAATGAAGGGTATAATCAGCCGCCTGCTTGTCACCCGTGCCGACCATCCACGCGCGTTAGAGCCGGAAACAATCATCGAAACGGCAAAAAAAGTACCAGTGGCGTACGAGTCGGCTGCCCCCGTCGAAACGGCATTGGACCGGGCCTTGGAATTAGCCGCTGAAACGGGTGATGTCATCGTTTCGGCGGGCAGCATGTTTGTCACGGCAGAAGTGGTCAACGGA
>CAYRBO010000012.1:48320-124342 GCA_964422545.1 uncultured Anaerolinea sp.
TGGCTGCGCAAAACGGATAAGCGGATATGACAACGGATGTGGTCAACGGATGGCTGCGCAAAACGGATAAGCGGATATGACAACGGATGTGGTCAACGGATGGCTCACCTGCCTTGGCGGGCGGTGCCAGAGGCGCAAAACGGATAAGCAGATTGGACAACGGATGAAGCGGAAAAGCGGATGATTAACGGAGTCAACCGAGAATGGATAAAAGATTATGAACCTGAAAGATGACGATTGGGACGAGGAAGAAGAAGATTTCACAATGGCAATTAGCCAGCGGACAGAGGAGCTGTACCGCGTGCCAAACCATGAGACCGACAGCGATGGGGTGTTCGAGGCCCTGGTGTTGCCGTTGCGCGACCTGGTGGTCTTCCCGCGCATGGTTTCGCCGGTCTTTGTGGATAACGAGGCCGCGCTGCTGACGCTGCAAACCGCCCAGGAGCGCAACCAGACGGTGATTGGCCTGACCCAAAAAGACCCGGAGCAGGACGCGCCCAAGTCGGGCGATTTCCTGCCGGTCGGCGTGGAAATTGCGGTCGGACGGCTGTTGACGATGCCAGACGGCAATTCCTCAGCGCTGGTGCAGGGCCGGCGGCGGGTGCAGGTGTTAGAGTTTACGCGCCTTACCCCTTATATCAAGGTGCGGGCGCGGGTCATCAATGAGCCAACCAAAACAGATAAACAAACCCAGGCTCTAATGCGCTCGGCACTGAATATGTTCGACCGCGTGGTAGAACTGAACCGCTCCATCCCCGAAGAAGCGCATCTGTTTGCGCTCAACATCCAAGAGCCGGGCTGGCTGGCCGATATGATTGCCACCTCGATTTCGGTCTCGTTCGAGGAGCGTCAAAAATTGCTGCTGATGCCCGACCCCAAGGCGCGCCTGGAACGGGTCAACGAGCTGCTGGCCGAAGAACTGGATGTGCTGGAACTGGAAGAAGACATCCACAACAAGGTGCAGAGCGAGGTTGATAAGAGTCAGCGCGAGTTTTACCTGCGCGAGCAAATGAAAGCCATCCAGACGGAACTGGGCGAGGGTGACATTTGGACGCGCGACGTAAACGAACTGCGCCAAAAGGTGGAACAGGCCAAACTGCCCGAAGAAGCCCGCAAAACGGCGCTGAAGGAAATCGAACGCCTGAACCAGATGCCGCCGATGGCTCCCGAAGTGGGCATCATCCGTTCGTACATCGAGTGGATTTTGGATTTACCCTGGTCGGTGTTCACCGACGATAACCTGGATGTGACCAATGCCGCAAAAATCCTGGACCGAGACCACTACGGGTTGCAAAAGGCCAAAGACCGTATCCTGGAATATATCGCAGTGCGTTCGTTAAAGCCGAAAAAGGAACGCCAGCCGATTTTGTGCTTTGTTGGCCCGCCCGGAACGGGGAAAACATCGCTCGGGCGCTCGATCGCCGAGGCGCTGGGACGCAAGTTCGTGCGCGTTTCGCTGGGCGGGGTGCGCGACGAGGCCGAAATTCGTGGCCACCGCCGCACTTACATCGGCGCGCTGCCCGGGCGGATTATTCAGACGATGAAGAAGGCCGGAAGCGCGAACCCGCTCTTTATGTTGGATGAAATTGATAAACTCGGCTCTGATTTCCGCGGCGACCCCTCCTCGGCGCTGCTGGAGGTGCTGGACCCGGAACAGAACAACTCGTTCAGCGACCACTATCTCGAAATCGCCTTTGACCTGTCGAAAGTGATGTTCGTGGCAACCGCCAACACCCTCGCCACCATCCCCGATGCGCTGCTCGACCGGCTGGAAGTCATCGAGTTCCCCGGTTACATTGAAGAAGAGAAGATGGCGATTTCGGACCGCTACTTGATTCCACGCCAAATGGATGAAAACGGGATGACCGACAGCGGGCTGCGCTTCGCCGATACGGCCCTCCAGCGCATCATCCGCGAGTATACCTACGAGGCGGGCGTGCGCAACCTGGAGCGGGAGATTGGGCGCGTCATCCGCAAGGCGGCCCGCCTGAAAGCCGAAAAGAAAGAATTCCCGACTATCATCACCCCAAACGTGGTCGAGAAATTTCTCGGCCCGCCGCAATTCTTGCGCAGCGAGGCCGAACGGCGCGACGAAGTGGGCGTGGCGACCTCGCTGGCCTGGACCGAAAACGGCGGCGAGATTATGACCATCGAAGTGGCGGTTCTCGAAGGCAAAGGCGGCCTGCAAATGACCGGCCAGATTGGCGAGGTGATGCAGGAATCGGGTCAGGCCGCGCTGACTTATATCAAATCACGCGCCGACCTGTTCGGCATCGAGTTGGACGTCTTCGAGCGAATGGACATCCACGTCCACATGCCAGAGGGCGCCATCCCGAAGGACGGGCCGAGCGCGGGCATCACCCTGGCGACGGCCATCCTTTCGGCCCTGACCGGACGACCCATTTACCGCGAAGTGGGCATGACTGGCGAAATCACCCTGCGCGGGCGCGTGCTGCCGATTGGCGGGGTGCGCGAGAAGGTGCTGGCCGCTCATCGCGCCGGGCTGAAGGTGGTCATGTTGCCCGAAAAGAATATGAAAGACCTGGTAGATGTTCCCAAACGGGTGCGCACCGACCTGAAAATCATCCCGGTTGAACATATGGACCAAGTATTGGATGTAGCGCTCTACGCCGAGCCGGTGATGCCCCCGCCCCGCCCGCGCCGCAGGTCAGAAGAAGGCCAGGGGCAGGAAGAGGCGGAGGAGTGAATCACTGAATTTTCCGCGCTTCGACGTAAAAGCGTTTCTCGCGCGCTTCACCCATCGAGAAAGTCTTGCGCGGCAGGGCGCCATCCAAAATGACGGTTTTGAACAGGTCGCCCTTGGCCATGCCAGGGACGTAGATGCCAACGTTGCCGGGCTGCCCGCCGAGGCGGACGGTGACATCCGCGCCGTGAACATAGTCAATTTTTTCCGCGCCGCCCTGCTTCAGGAAGGGGTCGAGGAAGGCCTGGATGGTGCCGACGGCCAGGTTGGTGGAGGGATTGCTGAGTTTCACCAGGCCAAATCCACGCCCGCCGCCCACAAATCCAATCAGCTGACCGTCTGGGTCGCCCGCATCCACAGCAGCCACCATCGCTGCGGCAGATTCTACCGGGCGATAAGCATAATTCGCGCCAAAAGCGGATTCAAGCGCGGCATAGATGTCGGTTTTCAGCCCGAACAGGACGCGGTGAATCGGCTCAAACTCCAATGCTTCATCATGGACGTTTTCAATTTCGACCAGCGCATAGCGCGAGGGATGGTTCATGCCAACGACGGCCTTATTCTTTTCCCAGATGGCTTTGGCGGTGGCGAGTGAGTGGTTGCCATCGCCCATTGCAAAGAGCAGGACGGGCAGGTCAGGCGAAACGCCATATTTGGCGGCAAAGACTTCAGGACGAGCCAATGCGCGTAAGGCTGCAATGACGCCGCTCTCGTCGGGAACAGCATAGCCGGTCAGGTGTCCGCTATCGAACATCAGGTCGAAATCATACAGTTTTTCGAGCGAATCCCTGGCAGCGGCCAGCGGCTCGATGACCGTCCGCGCCGGGTCGTCAATCAGCACCAGGATATGCGGCAGTTCGAGCGGCGCGCCCTCGCGGATTTTGATGCGCGGAGGCAGGCGTTCGACAATCGTGCCTTCAGTGGCACGAATCAGGCTGGTAGAGCCTTTGGTGAAGTCGTAGCATTCCAGGTCGAGCGCCAACATCAGGCCCTTGCGCGTTTTGCCGCCGACTGTCCGCTCGACGTAGATAAGCCCTTCGCGCGGCTGGAGCAACCCGGCATCCAAATATTCGCGCATCGTCTTTTGAATGTTCTGGATGCGCTCTGCCTCGCCGGGCTGCTCCAGGTAAATTTCGGGCAGGGTGAGACGCAAAGTGGAGGGGGCTTGGCCGACGAATTTTTCCACCTGTTCCCAATATTCTGGCTGAGATGTGAACTGGTCAACAGCGATGGTCGCCCAGCGGGTCAGGTCAATACCCGCTTGGGGCAGGTAAACTTCGGGGATAAGAATGCCGAGGTCGGGGTATAGTTTCATCATGATTGGATTATTTTTTTGAAAATTCGATGACAATCTGCGCCACTTCGGCCCCCACCCGTCCCTGGGCTTCTTTGGTGGCCGCGCCGATGTGCGGAGAGCCGATGACGTTATCGAGTTTGAGCAGTTTCCAGTCGGTGGGCGGCTCAACGGCGAACACGTCTAGGGCGGCGGCGGCCACTTTCCCGCTGGTCAAGGCTTCGTAAAGGGCGTCCTCGTTGATAATCCCGCCGCGCGCGCAGTTGACGATGCGCACGCCATCTTTCATTTTAGCGAATTGTTCCGCGCCAATCATATCTGCCGATTCTTTGGTCTTGGGCAGGTGCAGGCTGATGTAATCGGCTGCAGCCAGCAATTCATCGAGCGAAACGAGTTTTCCATATTCGAATTCTTTGACATACGGGTCATAGGCCAAAACGGTCATGCCCAGGGCGGCGGCGCGTTTGGCGGTGGCCTTGCCAATGTTGCCCACGCCAATCAGCCCGAGGGTCTTGCCGCCGATTTCCACGCCCTCGAAAGCCTTCTTTTCCCATTTTTCGGCTTTCATTGTTTCGGTGGCCTTGTAGAGCGAACGCGCCATCATAAACATGTAGCCGATTGCCAGTTCGGCCACCGAATCGGAGGAGGCCAGCGGGGTGTTGCGGACTTCGATGCCTTTGGCGCGGGCATAGTCCACGTCAATCGTATCGAGGCCGACGCCACCGCGCACAATCAGTTTCAGGTTGGGGCAAACATCGATGAGCGGTTGGCGGACTTTGGTGCGCGAGCGAACAACCAACACGTCATACGCCGGGGCGACCGTCAGCAACTCTTCGGGGGTAATTTCAAAGTTAGTATCAACCGTCAGACCGGCGGCGCGCATCTGCTCGATGCACTCTTTTTCTGTTTTATCGCAGACGAGGACTTTCATGATTGTCTCCTGTGGGTTGGGGTTAAGAAAACAAGGTCAGCCCCGGAACACCGGCTGAACCCTGCCTATGAACGGATAATTCACCACAAAATCATTCTAACAACCGCAAAACCCTTTGTCAACGGATAACTATCAGTCGATAAACATGCCGAATGTACTTTGTGAATTATCAGACAGGGGGCTATAATGGGCTTGTAAAAAGGCAAACAGGTAACCGGATAACTGGATAACCGGATAACCAAATAACTCGAGAAGGAGAAACTATGTCCGAAACCATTCATCGCGCGCATAACTTCAACGCCGGCCCGGCGGGATTGCCGCTCGAAGTAATGCAGCAGGCCCAGGCCGAATTGCTGGATTACAAAGGTACAGGCATGTCTATCATGGAAATGAGCCACCGCTCGAAAGAATTTGAAGCGATGCTCAACGAAACCGAAGCCGACCTGCGCGAGCTGCTCAACATCCCGGCCAACTACAAAGTTCTGTTTATGCAGGGCGGCGCTAGTTTGCAATTTTCGATGATTCCGATGAACCTGCGACCGGCGGGCGGCTCTGCCGATTACATTGTGACCGGCGCATGGAGCAAAAAGGCTGTGCAAGAAGCTCAGAAACTCGGCGCGACGCGCGTTGCCGCCGACATGAAGGCCAGCAACTACAGCAGCCTGCCCGCCAGCCTTGACCTCGACCCTCACGCCGCTTACCTTTACTACTGCTCCAACGAAACTATTCATGGCGTCGAGTTTTTCCAGGAACCCGTTCCCCCGGCGGGCGTCGAACTGGTCTGCGACGCATCGTCGGACTTCATGAGCCGCCCGTTGGATGTGACCAAATATGCCTATCTCTATGCCGGCGCGCAAAAGAACGTTGGCCCGGCAGGCGTGGTGATTGGCATCCTGCGCGAGGACATGCTGGAGCGCGTCCCAGCCAATCTGCCGGTTATGCTCGATTTCAAAGTGCAGGTCGAAAACAACTCACTCTACAACACCCCGCCCTGCTTCTCAATTTACATGGTCGGCCTGGTGATGAAGTGGATTAAGAAACTGGGCGGCCTGGCGGCTATCGAAGCCCGCAACAAAGCCAAAGCCGATTTGCTCTACCAGACCATAGACGCCAGCGGCGGCTTCTTCAAGGGCCACGCCCAACCCGAATGTCGTTCGCGCATGAACGTCACCTTCCGCCTGCCAACCGAGGAGCTGGAAGCCCAATTCGCCAGCGAAGCCAAAAAACTGAACATGATTGGCCTGAAAGGTCACCGTTCAGTGGGCGGCCTGCGCGCATCCATTTACAACGCCGTCGAACTTTCTGACGTAGAAGCGTTGGTACAGTTCATGAAGGAATTCCAGAAGAAGAACGGGTAGTTCAGCTTTCAGTATTCAGTCACAAGCGCGCCTCCCAACTCTGGCAGGCGCGCTTTTTCTATTTCGCAACGCTATCATTCTCATACAGACAGCAAGCCATCCACCAGACTCGGAATCTGGCGCGCGGCCTGGGTATTCCAATCCCGGTAGCGCTGCACAGATTCGCGGGCGGCTTGTAACTGCTCCGGCTGGTGAATAAGATTTTCGAGCAGAGCGCGCTGCGCCAGCTTTTCGAGCGCCACCCAGCCCAACCCGTAGCGTCGGATGAAATCAAGGTTGGGCTTTTCCTGGCCGGGGATGTACGAGGTGGCGATGAACGGCTTGCCGAGCGTCACGCTCTCGAACAGGATGTTCGGCCCGGCCTTGCCCATCACCACATCCGCGGCCGACATGGGACGGGCGATTTCTTTGGTAAACGGCAGGGCAAACACGCTCTTGTGTCCGCGAAATCGCTCATACAGCGCGTGATTCGTCCCCACCGCCAGGATAATTTGCAGCCCCTGAATTTTGGAGAGTTGCTCGACCGCCGCTGCGTAGCCGGTGGCCCCCTCGCCGCCGCCCTGCATAAAGACGGTAAACCGGTCTGGGTTCAGATCCATTCGCGCCAGGATTTCGGCCCGCTCCTGCCCGGCGTGATAGAATTGTCCGCGCACCGGCCAGCCGGTCAGGTGCAGTCGCTCCGGCGGGAGTTTGGCCTCGAGCGCCTGCTGGAAGGTCTCGCGGGTCGGCGCAAAAACCGCGTCTGCGCCGCGCTCGGTAAGCCAGGCTGAATGCACCGGGCCGGGGTCCGAGAGCAGCATGGCAAACGGACGCCGAACGCGCGGCCACAGTTTCATGGCCGTCATCACTTCATTCGCCAGGAAAGGGTAGGTCGTCATCACCAGGTCAGGCTTGAATTGCTCTATCGCGCGGATGATGAGCGGCGCCAAAGCCTGTGCCAGGGTGTGCGCCAAACGCGCCCGGCGCGGGCCGTTACTCAGCCGGTATTCCAACGCCCACAGCCAGAGCGCATGGCGGCTGACCGTGCGATAATGCCAGTGAACAATGCGCGGCTGCGGGTCGATTAACTCAATCCGGTGTTTATCGATGAGGAGGTCGCGCAGCGCTTCGCCCAGGCTGATATGCCCGCCCCCCGTTTTGGATACAAAAATCAGGATATTTGCCATGCCAAAAGTTGCCTCGTTGTCGGTACAAGTGCAAGGACAGGGGCCGCCGCTCCTGTTGGTGCACGGTTTTGGGATTTCGTTCAACATTTGGAAAAACCTGCTGCCGCGCCTCAGCCCCCATTTTACCCTCGTCATGCCAGAACTGCCGGGAATCGGCGCGTCGGACATGCCCCCAGCCCGCGCCCACTACCTCCAAGCCGCTGCCCATGCCCTGCGCGGCCTGCGGCGCGAACTCGGATTTTCGCAGTGGAACGTGCTGGGCTACTCCAGCGGTTCGCGGGTAGCCGAAGCCTACCTGAACCTGGATGCGCAAGCCGTACAGCGAGCGATACTACTTTGCCCGTTAAAAACGCCGCTCCACGCCGCCTGGGGATTGCGCCTGGCCCTGTGGCTGGATTCGCACTGGTCTCGAACAGGCGATTTCATCTTGAGCGGTCCCCGATTGGATTTTTTAATCCGTTTGCTAGCATTCAACCTGCGGCCACATCCGCTCTCTGCCGTCTGGATGCGCGAAATCAGCGCCTGCCGCCGCGAAACATTGAAACGCACCCTGCACAGTCTGCCGGCGGGCGCGGGCCGGCCCTTCCAACTGCCAAATATCCCCACGCTGATGGTGTGGGGCAAACACGACTGGATTTCCGTCCCCCCGCGCCGCCCCGGCCCGCATGACTGTCTGGTCAACGCCAACCACAGCGCCCCCGTCACCGCCGCCGGGCAGGTAGCGGACGCCATTTTGCCGTTCCTATCGGTGGTCGAGTAGCGCTCTTTGTGTATCGAGACCACCGCAACTCAATACCTACATATAAAATAGTCGCGCTATCCCTCGCCTGCCACTTCAGGCTGTTCGACCAATAGTTATCTGAAGTGCAAGCCATCTAAAAATCCCAACGCCGCCTGCCAAAACGGAGATTTCAGCCCCTTCTCAATCTCCAAATCGTGACCGGTCTCGAAGCGCTGGAACTGGAATTCGGGATGCGCCGCCAACACAGGCGGGATTTCGGCGTCTTGCAGCAATCCGCCTTTTTCGGGACTGGCCTGGGTTAAGAGCAGCGGGCAGCGGATGCGATCGAAATCAACGTCTTGAACATCAGCAAAAAACTCTTCCACCCGGCCCTCGGCGTGAAAATCCATGACATGCGGGTCGAGCCGCGCCATCTCCTCGGCCTGGGCAGGCGGCAGCCCACGCCGGAGCAGTTCTTCCACCGGCCGCCCGGCCAGTTTGCGGCGCAGGCCGAATAGTTTGACCTGGCGGCGACTGTTCATCATCTCGATGTGCATGGACAGGTCGAACGAAGTATCCCCGGTTACAACAGCGCGGACTTTTTCGGGGAAGTTTTGCGCCAGGTGCAGGGCAATCGAGCCGCCCATCGAATGACCGAGCAAAACCGCCGGCTCGGAGGCGAAATGCTCCAGCACGGCCACGCCATCGCGATAAAAAGCATCGGCTGTATAGCCGGGCACGCGCCCCGATTGGCCGTGTCCGCGGAAATCGAAAGCGGCGACCCGCCATTTTGGAGTGAGAACCGGCAGAATAGAATTAAAGACCTGCCAGCGGTTGGTGAAGCCATGCAGGAGCAACAGCAAAGGCCCGTTGGCGGGGCCTTCGGCAATATTCAGTGAGCAGTAATCAGTATCCAGTTGGAATTCACGCATTATTCCAGCCATAACAAGGTTTGGGGATTACTTCCGAAACAAGCGCAAGAAAATATTCAACAACACTGTCAGCGCGACCGAAACCAAAATGGAGGTCGCCAGGGGGAAGTAAAATGAGCCATTTTGGCCTTCGATGCGGATGTCAGCGGGCAGGCGTCCGAGCGGCAGGCCAAATTTACCGGCCAGGAAGACCGCGCCGCCAACCAAAAATAAGAGGATACCAGCAATCATGAGAAAACGGCCAATCGATTCCATACTCTCTCATCAATCAAATTCTTGCGGAAAAGGTTCTTATCAGGTTTGCGGCAGTTCAAGACTGCGCGTTAAACCTTCGTAACGTCAGTTCGGAATAAGACTTCGCGGCTCCGATTGATACTTTTTCCTCGCGCAAAGCCACAAAGTTCGCAAAGAAAACTTATCTTATAAACTTGGCACTCTCTCTGGCACCGCCCGCACACCCCGCGTTGCTTTGGCGCGGGGCAAGTGGCGGCTTTGCGTGCAAAATCTTCACGGTATCAGGTGCGTGTCATCTGTGTACCAAAGCAGTCAAATATCAAAGAAGCCTGGGCTGCGCCCCGTCTTCGGGATAGGCTGCCCCTAAATGGCTATACGCTAATTTCGTCGCCACGCGGCCTTGCGGAGTGCGGTCGAGGAAGCCCAATTGCAGGAGGTATGGCTCAACTACGTCCATGATGGTGTCGGCTTCTTCGCTGATGGCGGCGGCGATGGTGTTGAGACCCACCGGGCCGCCGTTGTATTTTTCGATGATGGCCTTCAGCACCCGGCGGTCCACGTCGTCCAGGCCGAGCGGGTCAACCTGCATCAGGTCAAGGGCCTGAGCGGCCATCTCGCGGGTGATGTAGCCCTGGCCGCGCACCTGGGCATAGTCGCGGGCGCGGCGCAATAAACGGAGGGCAATGCGGGGCGTGCCGCGCGCGCGGCGGGCAATTTCGGCTACCCCATCCGAGTCCGATTCCACTTTCAGCATGGCTGCGGCGCGGCGAACGATTGATTCCATCGCCGGTTGGTCGTAGTAATCGAGCCGGTAAACGGCCCCAAAACGCGCCCGCAGCGGCGCTGTAACGAGCGCCAGGCGGGTGGTGGCCCCGATAACGGTAAAACGCGGCAGTTTGAGCCGGATGGAGCGCGCCGATGGCCCTTTGCCAATCACAATGTCGAGGGCAAAATCTTCCATCGCCGGATACAACACTTCCTCCACTGCCCGGCCAAGCCGATGAATTTCATCAATGAACAAGACATCCCCCGCCCGCAGGTTAGTGAGGATGGCCGCCAGGTCGCCAGCGCGTTCAATGGCCGGGCCAGAGGTGATTTTGATGTTGACTTCCATCTCGTTGGCGAGGACGTGCGCCAGAGTGGTCTTACCCAGGCCAGGCGGCCCGTAGAACAAAACGTGGTCCAGGGCTTCGCCGCGCTGTTTGGCCGCCGCAATCAGAATCGCCAGGTTTTCTTTCACCTGGTCTTGACCAATTAAGTCGGTCAGTTTTTGCGGGCGCAGGGCGTGGTCAATGCGGTCATCGGGTTTGGCTTCAGGGGTGACAGCTCGATTTTTGGGGTCGGTCATGGGGCGATTATACTTCGAGCAGAGATAATTTACCGGTTGAAAGATGCGCTTCAAAACAGTATACTTTTGAAGTCAGACCAAACAAAACCGCTCTTGGAACAGGATAAAAATTCATGGTCAGGAAAGTTTTTACCGGCATTTTGTACCTTTTTCTCTCCATCTGCCTGTTTGCCGGGGCAATCGGCAGCGCCATCTATAACCTGGATTCAGTCAGCCAGTCATCATCATCGTCGTCCTCTTGGGTGAGCGATTCGGGCAGTTACGATGATGATTGGGACAGTTCGGATGACAGCGGCTGGAATTGGGGGAGCGATTCAAGCAGCGACAGCTGGGGCAGCGATTCGAGCGGCGACAGTTGGAGCAGCGGCTCCGATAGCGGCAGTTGGGACAGTTGGGACAGCGGCTCGGACAGCGGCAGCTGGGATAGCGATTGGTGAGGCGCAGCGATGAAAAATTTAGTTGGAAGTTTGTTCCTGTTCGGTGTGGTGGGTATCTTTCTGTTGGTATTTTTCCCGCTCCCAGTGGGGCCTTTCCTGTGGGGATTGGCTGGGTTGATTGCCCTGAGCAATGGAATTCAAGCACTCAAAGAGGCTGTTTCGGGCGGTAGCACCCCTTCCCATCCAGTTGGCGCATCCAGGCCACCTTACAAGGTCAACCCAGCGCAGTCATTTCCCGCCGCAAACCGGGTTGCTGCCCAACCAAGAGCCGCCGAAAACCCGTTTAAGTTCAACATCCCAGAAAAAATCCCAACCGACCTGAAATGTCCTTCTTGCGGCGCGAACATTGGCCCTACGACGCGCAAATGCGAGTATTGCGGCTCCATCTTACAACCGGTGATTGACCTTCCTGCCCCGGTTCACCTGGCCGGGCTGCAAGTGGGCGCCGGGGTGCGGGTGCGCCTGCCAAATGGCGAACGGGATTTTCGCGTGCAGGGGCGGGCGCTGATTGCCGAATTATGGCAGGCCTCGCGCGGCCCCAATGTTCCCTGGACCTTCACCGGCAATCTGTACGCCGGATTCTCGCTATCAGGAGCGCGGTCAGCCTATTTGCTCAACTGGCAAAACCGCTTTTACCTATTCGAAAATCGCCAGGCGATTGACGACCAGCATATTCAACGCTATTTCCTGCCCCATGCGCGCGCCTTTGGGCAAAACAACCAGATGGGCAGGGTAGAATTTGACTATAATAGCCGCCGCTGGCAAATGGTGGATATTGGCCGCTCGCAGGTCATTTTCACCGAAGGAGAGGGACTGCATATTCAGCGCGGGGCCGAAGCGCGCTTCATCTATGCCCAGAGCGGGGATATGCATCTGTTGGTGGAAGATTACCGCTCCGGCGGCGGGGCGCAAGATACGCTCTGGACAGGTTTTAGCATACAAGAACAGGATATTCAGTATTCATAATTCGATATTCGTTATTCGAGCATCGAACACCCAAGGAGAAGACACATGAAAAAAGTTCCCGCTTTTATCTGGTTGCTGCTTGCCTCTCTGGTGATTGGACAGGGGTTATCGTTCCTGGCCTCGCCCGAAGCATGGCGGGCTTTCTTTGGCGCGCTGCCGCGCATTTTGAGCATGATTACCTTTTGGGGGCCGGTCATTGCTATTATTTCCAGCCTGATCGTTTGGGGCGTGCTGCGACTGATGGGTTTCGAGTCGCTTGAAGCCATTCGGGTCGAATCGGTGGAACAGAACAACCCGGCCCCAGCCATCATTTTCGTCGGCACGCTAATCGCCAGCATTCTGTTCCTCATGCTGGTCATCAAACCGTAGCGTGGGGGTATCTCCAAAACGCCATCAAATATCTGAATGCAAAATTTGCCAGCCAAAACGGCTGGCGTTTTTTCTTAAAAAAACCGATTTTTGCTTGACTCTCCTCTGGAAACATGCTATTCTGGTGTTAGATATTAGATATAATATCTAATATCTAACACCAGATTTCGGAAACATCTTCCTATGCTCACCGAGACATCATCCACCCACCGCCAATTGCGCAACCTTGTGGCCGAACAACTGCGCGCCGCCATTTTAGAGGGCCGCTACAAGCCCGGCGAGTGGCTGCGCCAGGAACGCCTGGCGCAGGAACTTAACGTCAGCCAAATGCCGGTGCGCGAAGCGCTGAAAGAACTGGCCGCCGAAGGACTCATCGAGCATGTTCCCTATCGCGGCGTGCGGGTGATTGAATTTTCAGCAGAGGATATCGAAGACCTGTATGCGCACCGCGCTTTTTTGGAAGGCCGCGCCGCTGCCTATGCTGCGCAGCATATTACAGAAAACGAACTTCAAACACTTGCGAGTCTGATGAAAGAAATGGGAAACCATGCCGCTCCCGAACAAGTCGGCACTTACCGCCTGCTCAATCGTCAATTTCACCAAACAATTTTCATAGCCAGCCGTCGAGAATATCTTGTTCGCGCCCTACAACAAATGTGGGCGGCCTTCCCAACGATGTTAATAGGCAACTTTGCTTTCACGGCCACGCGCCCTTTGCCCGAACGTGACCTGACCGATGCAGATGAACATCTCGCCATTTTCAATGCGCTCAACGCGCATCAGCCTCAGGCAGCAGAACAAGCCATGCGGAAACACATCATCTCCACTGCGCAACATTTGCTCGAATCTTTGGCAAACGCCCGCGCTGAAACTACAGGAAATTATTCATGAGTAAAAAAACGCTCATACCGATTGGCGGCGCTTTAAATAAGGAACACCCTCGGGTTATGCGCGCATTTATCGAGCGTGCTGGCGGGCCAGATGCCAACATTGTCATTTTGCCTCAAGCCTCCGCCCTGACCGAAACCGGCTCTATCTACGTTCAACAATGCCTGGAATTGGGCGCCAGGCAAGCAATTGCGCTGGAATTTCGCAGCCGCGAGCAAGCCAACGACCCAGAAAATTTGCGTTTAATCGAATCTGCCAGCGGCATTTTTTTTACAGGCGGCGCGCAAATGCGAATTACGCAACTTTTAGGCGGCAGCAAATTAGAATCCGCGCTTCTGCAAGCCTATCAACATGGCTGCGTTATTGCAGGCACCAGCGCTGGCGCTTCCGTTTTATCCAAAACCATGATTGCATATGGCAAAAGCGGCCCAACGCCGCGCGAACGGATTGTTCAGTTCGCTCCCGGCTTAGGGTTCACAGATAAATTTACCTTCGACCAGCATTTTCGCCAACGTGACCGGTTGGGACGATTAATTTACGCCGTCGCCGCGCACCCAGGCATTTTGGGAATTGGCATAGACGAAGATACAGCAGTCATTCTCGAAGATGAAGAAAATTTAACCGTATGCGGCACGGGCGCTGTGACAATTGTAGATGGCAGACAAATTTCCGATTCAGACGCAGCAGAAGTCGAACATGGTCGGGCAGTAGCGGCAACACCACTAATTGTTCATGTTCTTACTTCAGGCTGCGCCTATAACTACTCAACCGGAAAGGCTGTCATTCCCTTTCGCCCTTCGCTGGCCGAATAATCCAGCCAGGTATATCCCAATTTCATCAGAAGGAGAAGAAGAAAATGAAACCTATCCAATCGCCATTCGTGTTGTTGTTGGCGCTGGCTCTCGTGCTTTCAGCATGTAGCAGCCCATCGACCCCTCCTCCGCCCCAGCCAGAGCAGCCAACCTCTCAGGCGCAGCAGCCTGCCACGCCCGAAGCGCCTGCTCAACCCACCACCGATCCCAATGCCCCAGTCAGCGGGGGAACCCTCATTTTTGGCTCGCCCCAAGAACCATCTATTCTCAACACACTCCTCACTACTTCGTCTATTGAGGATGCAGTCACATCTCTATTTGTAGAAGGCCTGGTACAGGTCAACGACCAGGGAGAATATGTACCCGTGCTGGCCGAAGAACTACCTACCGTCTCCGAAGATGGTTTAGTGGTCACCTGGAAGTTACGCAAAGGCGTCAAATTCTCAAACGGCCTTGAGTTTACCTGCGAAGATGTACGCTTCACCATGGAAGGCGCTCTTTCAGACCTTTCTCAGGTAAGCACTTCAGGGTATCGTGACATTGAAACGCTGGAATGTCCTGACCCTTACACTGTCGTGGCCACGTTCTCCGAAGTATATGCCCCTTACCTGCGCTTGTTTGCCTACATTGTGCCTCATGACGCCGGGGAACTTGACCAGATGGAAACATGGGAATACAACCAAAAACCCTGGGGAACCGGCCCGTTTGTACTGGATGAATACGTTCCAGGCGACCATCTTACCTTCGTTAAAAATCCCTATTACCGCGAAGCAGGTAAACCCTACCTAGACAAGGTTATCATTAAAATCCTGCCATCGCGTGAAGTAGGCATTCAATTGCTCGGTACCGGTGAAATTCATGCACTCTGGGACATCACCGAAGCAGATTTGCCCACGATAGCGAAAATGAGCGAACAGGGAGTAAGCTATGCTGCAGCGGTCACCGGAGAGAACGAGCTGCTGGTGCTTAATTTTGGCGCCAATGATGGCAGCGCGCCCGCAGACCCAAATACTGCGCCTCACCCCATCTTGGCCGATTTGCGCGTAAGGCAAGCCATTCAATATGCGATTGACAAACAGCAAATTGCCGATACCTTGCTCTACGGCAATGTGAGCCCAGGCAACAGCGTCTTGCCAGTAGGACCATTTGCCTGTCCACAGCCTGCCAGCGAGTTCAACCCCGAAAAAGCCAAAGCCTTGCTTGAAGAAGCCGGTTGGCAATTAGGCGCAGATGGTATTCGTGAAAAAGACGGCCTGCGCCTGAGCCTGAAAATCAACTCTACAAGCGGCAACCTGTTGAGAGAACAGACCGAACAAGTTTTGGCAGAAATGTTGAAAGCCGTTGGAATTGAACTGACCATCGAAAACTTGCCTTCCGACGTATTCTTCGCCGGCGGCGAAAGCGATGGACTTCGTGACACAGGAAAGTTCGACATCCTTCTATACACAACAGGCCCTGCGCTCGATCCCGATAGCCACTTGTTCAGCAACTACAGCAGCTATCGTATCCCCACTGCCGAAAACGAATGGGCTGGCGCAAACTTTAGCCGCTACATCAATGCAGATGTAGACCAATGGATTGACGAAGCCGCTCTGATTACAGATACTGCCAAACGCAAAGAACTATATTGCAAAGTGGCCAAGCAAATCAACCAGGATATTCCCCGCATCTACCTGTACGAGCGACTCTCCATTACTGCCCATCGCATCGAGTTTCACAATTTGACCATCTCCCCAAGCTTTGTAGATTTTGCCTGGGGCGCTCAAAACTGGTGGCTCAACAAGTGACCTTATTTGGCACGTCAGGGCAGGCTTTAGTTGGCCTGTCCTGACGTTTCAACCTTCTATGACCACTTACCTCATTCGCCGTCTTTTTCAAGCTGTTCTTACCCTGCTGGCCGTCAGTTTCATTCTATTTGGGTTGATTTCTGCCGTGCCAGGCGGATTCATGACCGTTTATGCAGAAAAATCGGACATGAGCCCCGAAGACTTGGCGCGCATCCGAGCCAAACTGGGGCTAGATGACCCTATTCCAATCCGTTATCTGAAATGGCTCGGAAACTTAGCGCAAGGCGATTGGGGAAAGTCGCTCACCTCAAAACGCCCGGTGTTGCAAGAAATCACCAGCCGCCTGCCCAATACCTTACTTCTGATGGGATTGGCTTTAATCTGCACCCTCTTGGTTGCCATTCCGTTAGGCATCCTTTCCGCCATTAAGCAATATTCCTGGCTTGACCATTTCTTCACCACACTGGCCTTTGCAGGTCAATCGTTGCCGGTTTTTTGGTTTGGGCTATTGCTCATCATCCTTTTTGCCGTTCTGCTGCGCGGACCAGATGGCAAGCCTCTCTTACCGGGCGCAGGCATGTACACGCTTGGAGAACCTTTCTCGCTGGTGGACCGCATCCGCCACTTGATTTTGCCAATCAGCATGTTGACGTTTGTCTCAGCAGCAGAATACATGCGCTATCTGCGCTCTGCCATGTTAGATGTCATCCATGAAGATTACATCCGCACGGCCCGCGCTAAAGGCTTGCGCGAACAAATGGTCATTTATAAACATGCCCTGCGCAACGCCATCATTCCACTGGTCACGCTCGTCAGTCTGGATTTGCCTTCATTGTTTGGGGGCGCTCTTTTCACCGAAACCATCTTTGCCTGGCCCGGTATTGGGCGGCTGTACTTTACTGCTGCCCTTAAGAACGATTATCCGCTGGTCATGGCAACGCTGGTCATTTATTCTGCCCTTATCATTCTCTCCAACTTGCTCGTAGATGTCGTTTATGCCACGCTCGACCCACGCATTCGGCTTTCGTAAACCATGAAAACCGCTGATAAATCATCCAACGCCTCTCTTGCAATCTCTGCTGCCTTCGTATCCAGTTCTTCCTCCGAACAATCTCCTCTTCACTTGTTCTGGAAGCGATTCCGAAAGCACAAAATGGCTCTGGCGGGCATGATTATCCTCCTTCTTATCACCCTGCTCGTTCTATTCGCGCCCCTGACAGCCTCATACGACCCGATGAAACAAGACCTGCTCAACCGCTTTCAACCGCCTTCAGCAAAACATTGGTTGGGAACGGACGATTTAGGACGCGATTTGTGGAGCCGCGTTCTCTACGGAGGTCGCATCTCCCTCTCCGTCGGGCTGCTCTCAATGAACGTTGCCATTTTTATTGGCACACTCATTGGCTTGTCATCGGGATACTTTGGTGGTTGGATTGATAGCATCCTGATGCGTCTGACCGAAATTTTCCTCTCTACTCCTCGCCTGTTCGTGCTTATTGTGCTAGGCATGTTTCTGCGCACGCTCGACCTGCCCAACCTCCAAGCAGGGACCTTCTTGCCAATAGCCATCGTGATTGGCGGACTCTCATGGATGGGAACAGCGCGATTGGTGCGCGCTTCTACCCTGGCACTACGTGAACGTGACTTCGTACAAGCCTGTCGCGCCCTGGGTGGCTCCCACGCGCGCATCCTGTTCCGTCATATCTTGCCAAATATCGCCAGTCCTATCATCGTCTCGGCAACCTTAGGACTATCAAGCGCAATCATCAGTGAAAGCGGTCTATCTTATCTGGGCTTTGGCGTCCAACTGCCCACCCCTACCTGGGGAAACATGCTCTCAAACACCCAGAGCCAAATGACAACCGCCCCCTGGACTGCCATTTTCCCTGGAATGATGATTTTCCTGGTTGTCATCTCCATCAACTACATCGGGGATGGGTTGCGCGACGCGCTCGACCCTCGTCACATTTCTCGCTAGAAAAGGGCCGTTATGAAACCATTTCGTGCTGTTTATATAACCGGTTTGCTCCTGATTATGATGGCAATTACAGGGCCAACGCGCGCGCAAAGCGTTCCGGGGTTGCTTTTGCCGATTGGCGGCGGCTATACCGACACTTACAATGGATTTGCGCAACAAGCAGTCGCCAATGCGCGCAATGGGCTGGTAAAAATCCTGGTTCTTGCTGCGCCCTATGCCACAAATGCAGAAAAAATTACCCCAAGCGAACGCACCCAAAATCTAAAAGATGCCGAGGAACGCCGCAGACAGATTGAAGGCGCCTGTCAGCGAAATGCGCCCTCCGGCCTGACTTGCCAAGTTTTACTCTTGCCACTCTTCACCCGCGAAGATGCCGCTGACTCCCAAATATTAGAAATGCTCTCAAATGACGTTTCCGCCATTTATATTTTAGGCGGTGACCAGGCCGTTGCTATGCAAGCCATCCTTGGAACCCCCTTTGAAGCGCGGCTGACTGAATTGCACCAAAAAGGCACTATCATTGCTGGCACCAGCGCAGGCAGCGCTATGCAGTCCAAATTCATGCTGGCCGCCTATACCACAAATTACGCGCCAGAAACCGCTCTCTTTTACGGTGCAGTGGACGTTTGGAACACAGAGAAAAAACGAGGCTTGCCGTTTGGGGTACAAAATGCCATCATTGACCAGCATTTCTATCAGCGGGCCAGGCTGGGGCGTCTGGTCAGCGTCATTGTGCGCCCTGATGTGCCTCATGTAGGCGTTGGCATAGATGCCTACACCGGGGTTATCGTCGAAAATGAAACGTTGCGCAATGTCTTTGGGCTGTACACCGTCACCGTGCTGGACGCCGAGACCTATCACGCCGCCGATTCGGTCCGCTATGTGTCCATCTCCGAAACCCGCCCGCCGCTGCTCAGCGCGCGCAACGTGCTGGTCAGCCTGCTCTCGCCGGGCGATTCCTCGTATGACTTGAAAACCCGCGCAGCGCAATTGGATAAATTGCGCTACGAACCGCCCCAAAAGATAGAACGTTCCTTCGAGTCTCTTAAACTGCCTGAGGGCGCGGGCGCGCTCGTCCTTTCCGGCGATATTTCCAACGCGCTCGATGACAACCCCATCCTCAAGCGTTTCATCGAACTTGCAGGCGGGCCAAACGCCAACCTGCTGGTCATTGCCGATGGCGGCGCATCGCCTGCCGCCAACGAACGCACTGCCAAACGCTACGCAGATGCCTTCATAAAACTGGGCGCAAAAGCGAACGTCTGGGTGGCCGATGCCAATGGCGTATTTCACCAGTCGCCCTCGCCCGAAATCACCGGCTTGGTTTTCGTAGGGCGCGACGCCAGCAAGATGACCCCGCCTCAGTGGGTCAAAGAGATGTATTGGATGAAAGGCATGCCTATCCTGGCCGATAACGCCGCAGCCACCCTGATGGGGAGTTTCTATGCTGCCCATCCACCCACGCCTTCAGGCGATGCAGAGCAAGAAGAAATCGCCGTTCAACGTTCTTTTATACAAGGCAAAACCGAGATCAAACCAGGTGTCAATTTACTCCCGTTCACCTTACAGCCGCAAATCCTGGCCGACAAACGTTTTGGGCGGTTGTTCTCGCTGGCCTACAACCACCCCGACCACCTTGCCATTGGTCTGAACGCCAACACCGCGCTCGAAATCACCCCTGAAGGCGCGCGCGTACTGGGAGAAAACGGCATTTTCATCCTCGATTTGCGCTTTGCAGAACGCGCGCTCGGCACAAACAACGGTTTCGTCATCTTCAATGGCCTGCTGGATATCTTCGCCCCCGGCGAAATGCTGCAACCAGAACCCGCCGATGTGAACGCAGTCTATTTACCCCAGCCAACGCCGGTAGTGGCTTCTCCCGAACCGACTGCCGCCCCCACCCAAACCGCCGCGCCAACTATCCAGCCATCCAGCACCCCCGCGCCCACGCAGGCCATCCCCTCCCCCCAAGCAACTGCCACCTCCACATCGCCCATCCAGCCTCCGGCCTCCCTGCTCCCACAGTTTTGGGGCATTTTGCTCGGCCTGGTGCTGATTGTCGGCGCGTGGCTGTGGTCGAAATTTAAGAACCAAAAATAGACAAAGCCCAACAGACCTGCCTTTCGGCCCATTCTGCCTGAAAGAGGGAAGAAGAAAGATACGCAAGCTCTCTTCTTCCCTCTTTCTTCTTTTTCAATTCGCATGTATCCTTAACCTATGAAACCCAGAATCTCAATCATCACCCTTGGCGTCTCCGACATAGAAAAGTCGGTTAAGTTTTATCGCGACGGCCTGCGCCTGCCGACCAATTACAAAGAAGGCGAGGGAATTGCCTTCTTTCAGTTACAGGGGACCTGGCTGGCGCTTTATCCCTCAGATTCCCTGGCAGAAGACGCCCTCCTGCCTGCCGAACGCTCTCCTTTCGGCGGTTTTACCCTGGCCCACAACGTTGCCGACAAAGCCGAAGTCGATGCCGTTATGGCCGAGGCCCTGGCCGCCGGGGCAACCCTGCTCAAACCCGCTGCCGATACCTTCTGGGGCGGCTACAGCGGCTACTTCGCCGACCCCGATGGACATCCCTGGGAAGTGGCCTGGAACCCATACTTTAGCATCGAATAACACGAATTCTCCGAAAACACCTTATCATCCTTGAACTCAAAGCCATTTCAAACATCGATGATGCTCACAAAGCCCAGGCCATCAACTATCTGGCGGCGACCGGCTACGAACTTGCGATTATTCTCAACTTTGGCGAATCCAAATTACATCAAGAGCGCATTGTGCGCTACAAAAAACCTTAACGATTCATTCTATTCGATACCAATCCAAAAAACTTCGTAAAATTCGGGTGCTTCGATGCCCAACTCTTTTCCCTGCCCGGCCTGCGGCGCGCCGGTCGAACCCGCGCCCAACAAAACCCTGATGACCTGCCCGTTCTGCGGCACATCGCTCACCATTCCAGTGGATTTACGCTGGAATCAGTTCACCGCTCCTGAGCTGCCTCCAGCAACACCGGGCGGAAAACCCATCTTCGACCCGTTCAA
Source organism: uncultured Anaerolinea sp. (assembly GCA_964422545.1). Taxonomy (GTDB): domain Bacteria; phylum Chloroflexota; class Anaerolineae; order Anaerolineales; family Villigracilaceae; genus UBA5195. Next base: position 69,290 of record CAYRBO010000012.1, read on the forward strand.
AGCCGCCGAAAACGCCCGCTTCAGCGGCAAGAAAGCCGAGAAAGCCCAGGCCGAGACCGAATTCGTCACCAACGCCTTGCGCCGAGCGCAGCCCATTGCTGCTGGGGCGGTCAGCGCGTATGCGTTGTGGACCAGCCTGCGGCGCTTCTTGCCGGGCTGCCTGGTTGCAGTCGTGATTTTGTGCGCCCTGTCCTGCGGCGCGAGCATTTTTCTGTTATTCTTCATAGGCCGGGGAAATTGAGATGTCCCGCCCGGTTACTCTCGCCGCCATCCGCATGGACGCCTCGCCTGCGCCGACCGAATCCCGTCTGGAGCGGGCTGATAAACTCGTCTCGCAGGCCGCCGCCCAGGGCGCGGAAGTTGCCGTCCTGCCCGAAGTGTTCAACACCGGTTATGAATATCACGACCGGAATTACTCGCTGGCCGAACCCATCGGAGGGCAGACCGTCTCCTGGCTGAAATCTGCCGCGCGAAAACACAACCTTTACCTGGCGGGCAGCCTGTTGCTGCGCGAACCGGATGGAATCTACAACGCTATGTTGCTGGTTGCGCCGGATGGAAAAACCTGGCGCTACGACAAATCCTATCCCTGGTGCTGGGAACGGGCTTATTTTCGCCCGCGCAAACACCCGCTTGCCCCGGCTGAAACGGAACTGGGCAAAATTGGGATGCTGATTTGCTGGGACACCGTTCACCCCAGCCTGTGGGCGGCCTACGCCGGGAAAGTGGATTTAATGCTGGTTAGCAGTTGCCCGCCCTTCCTGCATGAAATGACCATCCGATTTCCCGATGGGCATTCAGTCCATGCCGCCGGGTTAGGGCCGCTAATGAACGCCGTCTATCACAACGCCGAAAAGATTTTTGGGGAATTGCTTCTCCAGCAAAGCGCCTGGCTGGGCGTTCCGGCGCTCCAGACCACTGGCGGGGGAAAATTCCAATCGCGCCTGTCGCGCCCGCAACTATCGTTTGCGGGTTTCCTGGCAGCACGGCCCGATTTGTGGAAATACATCCCCGATGCCGAAAACATCCTCATCGAAGCCGGGTACTTCGACCAAACCTTCATCGCCGACGCCAGCGGACGGGTTCTTGCCCGCACAACCATCGACGGGGATGACCTGGCCGTGGCGCGCGTGCAACTGGTCAAGAAGACATCCGCTCCGGTGATACCACAGCCAAAAGTGGACCTCTACGCTCCCACTTACTGGGTGGATACCCTGGTCAACGCACTATTAGTCGGAGAATACAATCAACGATGGCAAGGTGCTCAACACTAACAGACGCAAGGCGCCAGAACGCAAACATCATGGAAACGGATAACAATAAAAAATACATCGTCACCGTAGACCTCGACTTGCCGCCCCTGCAATCCGGGCAGGCGCCATACATTGCCTATTCAAAATTCCCCTCGCCGCGTGGCAAAATTCAGGGACTGGTGGTTTCTATCCGACGCCTGTTCACCCTGCTGAAGTGGGCGCAGCACTCTGAAGTAATGGTTTTGGATAGCACCAGCGGCCCTCTTCAGCCCGATTTGGCAGCCTGCATCCTGATTCGTTTTTTCAAACGCAAACCGGTGATTGTGATGACCGGCGATATGTGGAACAGGGGGAATATCGTCAAATACAGCCTTCAAAAATTGAGCATAAAGCTGGCGGACAGTGTCATTCAACGCTATGCAGTACAGTCATTGGGAGAAAAAGAGATTTTCCCAAAACTTTGGGGGGTTGCGCCCGAAAAAGTGCAGGCGTGCCTGTATCACTACACATTCACAGACGATGAAATCGGGAAATATGAAGTTGCCGAAAAAGGTTACATTTTTGCGGGGGGAAACCCAAGCCGCAATTACGATTTATTGCTGGTTGCCGCCCGCCTCCTGCCAAGCCGCAAATTTGTCGTTGCGACGCGCATGCTCGATGGACGCAAGGATATCCCCTCGAATGTAGAGGTTGTTCAGGTTGGGCATCAGGAATTTATCCGCCTGATGCGCGAGGCAGATATGGTCGTCACTCCCCTGCGCGCTGGAGGAACGCGCGCGGCCGGCCAACAAACCTACCTCAACGCAATCCGTATAGGAAAAATCAGCATAGTCAATGGGAACAGGGTGCTGGGCGTAACCGACTACATCGAAAACTACGCCAACGGCATCCTCTTCGACGGCACGCCACAGGGACTTTGTAAAACCATAGAATGGGTGTACGACCCTGCAAATCGGGAAGCGGTGAAACATATCCAACGCGATGCTCCAGAAAGCGTAAAAGAGTTTACATACGAGCGTCACCTGCGCGCGATGGCATCGATTATCGAAAGCGCGGTTGCAGAAAGAAGAAACCAACCCGGCGATTGAGCAGCGTCCAGAAAGGAATCCCATGAAAAAAATCATCATTACACTGGTTTTACTCGTACTCCTGTTCGGCTGGACTCTGCCGGTACAGGCCAGCGACCCGATTCGCGTATACTACGCCGGGGAACAGGATTCAGTCTATACGGCGTTGACTCTCGCCCCGGCGGGAGTCTTTGTTTTTGTGGTAAACCCGTTCGAAGCGGATGTATTCGTCTTGAACGGGGAGATTCCCTCAGACGAGAGAATTCCAGGGCAAATTGAATCCGGCGCGGGGGTGGTGCTCCTGCTGGGGACGGAAATCAGCGGCTCGCAAGTGGAAGATGTGACGGGGATTCCGCTCACGCTGAGGGCAGCAGACAACCCAATCAGCGTGACGCAGGCTAAGGGAAGTTCGGATGCGCTTGTAAACGGAATCATGTGGAACAGCGCGCCCCAGATTCGGGAACGGTACCAGGTCGAATCACCAGTGTCCTCCCTCACCCCGCTGGTGACAGGCTATGAATCCGGCGACTGGATTCTGTTTTCGCACCGTGAGCGAGTGTTCGTCTGGACGGCCTTCCTGGGCGAGAGTAATTCGCAAATTCAGGAGTGGGCCTATTTCAATTACCTGATTTACCACCTGACCATGCGCGCCGCCGGGGAGATACCGCTGACATTTGCGGCCTACCCGGCTTCGCCCGTGCCGCACACCGCTGAACGGAACCTGATTGTCGGCGCAGTGTTGACGCTGGTGGCGCTGACGCTGGTGGCGTTTTTCTTCGTGCGCCGTTACAGCCTGGCGCATCCCGAAGTGCTGGAAAACATTGTAACAGACCGGGGACAATTCGAGACGCGCGAGGCGCGGACCGCCTGGGAGGAGGTCGGATTTCACCGACCGCTTTCAGGCTTCTTGCTGGCCCTGGCGATGGGAATTGTGCTGTTTATTCCGCTCATCATCTACCAGAATCTGATTCTGCCGAATTACATTTTGCCCTCGGCGCAGGCCCTCGGAACCTGGGGACGGGTGACGCAATTCTTTAACCTGATGTGGACGTTTTTCGACATGGGAACGTCGATTGCGTTCATCAAGTACATGAGCGAGTACCGCGTGCATGACCCCAAACGCGGCATCCAGTTCGGGCAACTGTTCGTGTGGTGGCAGGCGATTTCGGGCGCGGTGCAAGTGGCACTGGTGATTGCACTGACCGCCACCTACGCGCCTTCCTCAGCATTTGCGCTCTATACCTGGAGCGTGATTGTCCACGCGCTCATCCAAGTGCCAGGCTTTTTTCAGGTCTTCCGGCACGCGCTGACCGGCTTCCAACGCCAGGATTACTCGCGCGCGCTCGACCTGGCCTGGACGATGTTCCCAATGGTGGTACAGCCGGTGGTGGTGACGATGATGTACCGCTGGGGGGTCTCGAATCCGGTCTTCGGCGGCGCGAACGGCGGCGTGATTGGGATGGGAATCGCGGCTTACATCTCAGAGTTTCTGGTGCTGGTGCTGGGATTGTGGCTCTACCGGAGCATCGGCTATAACGCGGGAATCATTTTCCTGGCGCATTTCGATTGGGACACCATCAAATCCAGTTTCCGTTTCGGTGTGTTCGAGATGCTCGGCTCGATGGCCTGGGCCAGCGGGCAGGCTGCGGAAATTGCCATTACACAGGCCCGGCTGGTAAATTACGCCGAAATCTGGGGCAACTGGGTGATGGCGCAGAATTTCATCTATGCCTTTAACATCGTGGCAATCTTATTCGACGGCACAATGGCAGCGGTTTCAGAGGCGGTTTCGAGCGGAAAACGGCTGCTGGCGCAATATTACAACGTGATGATGTACAAATGGGGTGGATTGATGAGCGCCTTCCTGGGGGCGGTGCTGCTGGCGGTCGGTCCGAAATTCATCCTAGGTTCGACCGGCGCGGAATTCGAGCGGGCGGCTGTTTACATCATCCCGCTCGCCATCTGGGGCGCGATTCAGTTCCCCTCGTGGGTCGGCGACCAGACTCAACTGGGCGCGAACAAGCCCTGGCTAAAATCGGCGCTGGTGTTCAGCGAGCAATGCCTCCGCGTAGCGCTGGCATGGCTACTGTTGGAACGTTTCCAGGTAACAGGGCTGATTTTTGCTTACTTCGTTGGGCTGGCTGCAAAAGGACTGGTGGCCTACTTTATCAACCACAAACTGTGTTACCCGCAGAAATATTACTTCTGGCAATCGCTGTTTGCACCCCTGCTGGCAGCAGCAGCCCATTATTTCATCCTAGATGTTATCAACAACCTGCTATGGCGTGAAGATGAAATCACCAGCATCCTGATTTTCTTTATCGGAATCCTGCCGTCTTTTCCGGTTTACCTGTTCTTATATGGGCTGGCGGGCGGCTGGGATGCGGCTACCCTATCCGAATTCAAGCAAGCGGTGGATTTGAGCGGCTTCACCCGCCCGCTGGCATGGACGATGTGGAAGGCATCGGAACTCGGCGCGCGGATCAGCCCATTGACGGGGAGATTCCCAATTGCGATTCGCGAGGCAGCGATGGAAGAAGCGCGGGCACTGACAAACATGAGGGTGAAACTGTAAAAAACGTCCCAAAGGTCTCTTAAACCTTCAGGACGTTCTGGGGCCTCACTCCTTCAGCGCGTGTTCCAGCGCGGCCAGTTGAGAAGGCTTAAGATAACTCGCTTCCGCCCCCAGCAGATTCGGGTCGGCCAGCAGTTGCGGCAGGCGGCGGTCGATTTCGCTCTTAACCCCGCTTGGCAGGCGGAAGGCGCGCAGGTAACGGCGCGCCGTTTCGGCGCGGCGGTCGCGCGCCTGGCGCAGGCTGCCCACATTGACCGAGAGTTCCACATCAAGCGAGTCAGAGGGCGTCAGGGAGATTCCGCGCACCAGGAAAGCGGATTCGGCTTCGTTCCAGGAGGTTTCTACTGTAAGTGGCTGCCCGCTCCGGGTGATACGTACCTGATCGGGCTGACGTATGGCGCGGAAGCGAAGTTCCATCTGACGATGGGCAGGCAGGTGATGGGTTTCACCCTGCGCCGATTCAATTCGCAGAATCTGGCGGGAGTCTTGCCACATTTGCGCAATGCGAATCCGACTGGATGCGCCCTGCTGGTATGCGCCGCTCACCCCATCGTCTTCGTACAGGACAAACTCACCGCCGCCGGGGAAGATTTCGAGCCGCAGATGTTGCGGCGACTCGGTGCTGGAGAGTGATTCCTCCCCTGCCAACGGCACAATGGCCCCAGCCCGGGCAAAGACCGGAATGTCTTCCAACCCGCCGTAAACTGTCACCCACTGCCCACCGGAGAAACGTTCTCCGCTGAAAAAGTGATACCACTCCCCAGCAGGCAGCCAGACCGAAGCCAGACTCAAGCGGGTATCATCATCGCGCGGGGCGACGAAAGGCGCGGCCAGCAGTTGGCTGCCAAACAAATATTGGTTGGGACAGAGATACGCGTTTTCATCTTCAGGATGCTCGTAATACATCGGCGCGCAGAGCGGAATGGCGGTTTGGCTAAAGCGCCAGGCCATGCTGTATAGGTAAGGGATGAGCGCGTGTCGCAGGCGCAGGGCGGCGCGGGCAACCTGGAAGGTGTCTTCGCCAAAGGCCCAGGGCGCGCGGTCTTGGTAGGGGTTTTTGGTGCAGTGCAGGCGCAGGATGGGGCTGAAGACTCCGAACTGCACCCAGCGGGTGTAGAGTTCCGGGTCTTCGATGCCAAACATGTGACCGCCGATGTCATGACTCCACCAGCCAAAGGCAACGTTAGCGGCAGTGGCGGTGAAATAGGGCTGGAAGGCCAGCGATTTCCAGGAGACGACGCTGTCGCCGGAGAAGCCAATTGGGTAGCGGTGATTGCCCAGGCCGCCCCAACGAGAGAAGATGAAGGGGCGTTTTTTCCCATCGCGGCCCAAATCATAAAAGTGAAGATGATTCAGCCACCAGAGCGGGTCCATCTTCTCGGCCACTTCGCGCCGCGATTCGGACAGACGCGCGCCCTGCTGCCAATCCATCCACCAGAAATCTACGCCCTGCTCTTCGTAGGGGTGATGCAGAACCTCGAAGTAATGACGGGTAAATTCTGGGTCGGCAATGTCAAATGGCACGGGCTGACCATCTTGCGGGTCAAATCCCATGCGCTTTGCCATTTCGGAATACATCTCCTCGTGCGGCCAGATGCCATCCGCCGGGTGCAGGTTCATCGCGGCGCGCAATCCCTGCTCATGCAGCCAGCGCAACAGGCCGGGCGGGTCGGGGAAGAGTTCGCGGTTCCAGGTGTAGCCGGTCCAACCGCTGCTGGCATTGCCGGTGTTGGTGATGTGCCAATCCATATCGATGATGCAGACCGAGAGCGGCGTCTCGCGGCGCTGGAACTCCAGCATCAGGTTTTGCAATTCGGCTTGCGAATATTCCCAGTAGCGGCTCCACCAGTTGCCCAAAACCCAGCGCGGAATGAGCGGCACGCTGCCAGTCACATTGCAGTAATCTTGCAGGCAGGCGGCGTAATCGTGACCGTAGCCAAAAAAGTACAGATCGCGCTGTTTGCCCGCCGGGCGCGCCGCGAGCCAGCCGGTTTCATCGAAAACCAGGCTATCGGAATCGTCCACCAGCGACCAGCCGGAGCGCGAGAGCAAGCCGTGTTCCAGTTCGATTGCGCCATCGGCGCCATCCAGGGTTCGCCCGGTGCCGCGCAGATTTTGATGGTCCAAATCACCGTAGCGCCAGGTAACGCCAGTGGCTCGGACAGTGATGCTGAGCGTATCGCGCCGGAAGCCGCGCGAGGTGGCGCGGTAGGAGAGATGCAGCGCGCCGGTGTCGATTTCGACCAGCGAATCGGTTTGATTCAACCGAAAGGATGGAACGGGCTGTCGACGAAACCAAAACGCCTGGCTGGGACGGTCTTCGAACTGTTCATCGGGGCTGTATTCCAGCCGAATCAGGCGGTCCGTCAGGACTGTGAAACGGACCTGCGGCGCGCGCGCAATGGCGGCAGGGTCGGCCACAGGCTGAAAAGGGATGGAGGGATGTTTGTAAGTCATGGGTGATTTTCCTCGCGCTGATTTTACCAATGAAGGCGCAAGGCAGCCTCAATCTCTCCCAAATTGTAAATCCCAGCCTGAAAAGAGTTTCCCACCTATTCACGGCCAGGTAGTTATCTCAAAATTTTGACGGGGATGCCGGGCAACGCTCTATTCCCGGTCAACGTGGAACAACTTGAATTTGGCGGCTTGGGGACAGTCCTCTGCTGCGTGGCCGGGTTGGCCGCAAAACCGGCAAGGGGCGGGCGTTGGTGGCGGGTTTTTGCCCGCCAGCAGGGTTGAAATCAGGCGCAGGATGGGCGCGAAAATATTTTTCACAGGACACCTACCCCCTCACGCACACCAGCCCCTTCAAATACGCCCCTTCGGGGAAGTGAACCGAGACCGGATGGTCTGGCCCTTGCGCCAGGTATTCGACAATCTGTGCCTCCACGCCCGCATCGAGCGCGGCGCTGGCGACGATTTTCTGGAACAAGGCCGCGTCAATGCCGCCGGAACAGGAAAACGTGACCAAAAGGCCGCCTGGCCGCAGCAGTTTGAAGGCCAGGCGGTTGATGTCTTTGTAGCCGCGCGCAGCCTTCTCGGCCTGGGCGGCGGTGGGGGCGAATTTTGGGGGGTCGAGGATGATTAAGTCCCAGGAGCGATTTTGATCCCGAAATTTTCTCAAGGCTGTGAACACATCCGCTTCGAGCCAGTCTAAACTATTCGCCTGTATCCCGTTCAACAGGGCGTTTTCCCGCCCGAGCGCCAGCGCTTCGCTGCTGGTATCTACCGAGAGAACCGATTTGGCGCCGCCCGCCGCGGCGTGAATGCTAAACCCGCCCGTGTAGCAAAAACAATTCAGCGCGTCGCGGCCCTGAGCCAGTTCCCCTACCCGCCTGCGGTTGGCGCGCTGGTCAAGGTAGAAGCCGGTTTTGTGGCCGGTTGCGATGTTGACGATGAATTTAAGGCCGTATTCGCTTATCGTTATTCGAGATTCGATATTCGAGCCGCGCAAGAGACCCGTGCGGGGCGGAAGGCCTTCCAGTTCGCGCACATCGGCGTCGGAGCGTTCGTAGAGGGCAGTTGCGCCGGTCTGTTCGAGCAGCAGGTCGGCCAGGGTCTCGCGCCAGAACTCGCAGCCAGCCGTCAACGATTGCAAGACGAGAATCTCTCCATAACGGTCAACAACCAGGCCGGGCAGTCCATCCGATTCAGCGTGGATGAGGCGCATGGCATCGCTAACGGGCCTCGCCCCCGGCCCCTCTCCCACAGGGAGAGGGGAAAGACCGAAAACGGCGCGCTGTTTCAGCGCCGCTGAAATCCTTCGCCGGAAAAAATCCGCATCAACGGCTTCCTCCTGGTCGAAGGTCCAGACCCGCGCCCGAATTTGAGAGGCCGGGGAGTAGGCCGCCCGCGCCAGCCAGTTGCCTTGCGCATCGCGCACTTCGACGGTTTCGCCAGGCTGCGGATTGCCCGTGATTTTATCCACCGCGCCAGAGAAAATCCACGGGTGGCGGCGCAGGAGTGATTTTTCACGTCCGGGTTTGAGCAGAAGAGTGGGCATGGGGTTAGTATAACTCACATGCTATAATTTTCGCGTGTCAAACCGCATCCTTCTATTCGACCACTTCTCTCAACGCTGGCTGGAATTTGTCAACCCGGTCAGCGTGCTTGTTGCCCGCGCGCCTGGCGAGGCGCTGACGGTTTTGCAGGCCGTCGAAGCCGAAGCAGCGCGCGGACGCTGGGCGGCGGGATTTGTGACCTACGAAGCCGCCTCTGGCTTTGACCCGGCCCTGGTGACGCACGAGGACCCTGGCGGCCTTCCGCTGCTCTGGTTTGGAATTTACCAAACGCCCCGGGCGGTTTCCGCGCCGCCGAAAGTCGGCCCGGGCGCGCCCCTGGCCTGGCAGCCTTCGGTCAGCGCAGGCGAATACAACGCCGGGTTTGACCAAATCAAGCACCAGATTGCCGCCGGGCAGACGTACCAGGTCAATTACACCTTTCGGCTGCGCGCGCCGTTTTCTGGCGACCCGCGCGAATGGTTCGCCCGCGCCGTTCATGCCCAGGGGGGCGGCTACCCGGTACTGGCCGAAACTGACGATTGGGTCATCGGCTCGGCCTCGCCAGAGTTGTTTTTTACGCTGGATGGCGAAAAACTGCTCTCAAAGCCGATGAAAGGCACCGCCCCGCGCGGCCTGCGGCTGGAGGACGACCAGGCCCAAGCCAACTGGCTGCATCACTCGGAGAAAAACCGCGCCGAAAATGTGATGATTGTGGACATGGCGCGCAATGACATGGGGCGCATTGCCCGGCTGGGCAGCGTGCGCGTGCCAAAACTGTTCGAGGTGGAGAAATATCGCACCGTTTGGCAAATGACCAGCACGGTAGAGTGCCAAACCCCCGCCAGCCTGACGGAGATTTTCGGCGCGCTCTTCCCGGCGGCCTCTATTACCGGCGCGCCCAAAGCCAGCACCATGCGCATCATCCGCGAACTGGAAAACTCCCCGCGCCGAATCTATACCGGCACGCTGGGCTACATCGCTCCAAATCGGCGGGCGCAGTTCAATGTGGCAATTCGCACGTTTTTGTTGGAAAAACGCTCCGGCCAGGTCGAATACGGCCTGGGCGGCGGGATTGTGTGGGATTCTGAACCGCGCGATGAAATGCAGGAAGCCTACAACAAAGCCAAAATCCTGACCGAAACGCCGCCCGATTTTTCGCTTCTCGAAACCTTGCTCTGGACGCCCGAAAGCGGCTTTGCCTTGCTGGAAAGACACCTGGAACGATTGAAAGAATCGGCCGCCTATTTCGGTTTCCCCTGCCACGAGGTGGAAATTCGGCGCAAACTGGCGACTCTCACCCTCATCCCCAGCCCCTCTCCCTGCGGGAGAGGGGGGCAAACATCCCAGCGGGTACGCCTGCTGCTCGACTCAGAAGGCGGAATCAGCCTGGAATGTTCCGCGCTGAACCCGCTGCCAGCCCCGTACCACGTCAAACTGGCGGAACATCCCATCGCGTCGAAAAATCCCACCCTTTACCACAAAACGACATACCGCGCCGTGTACGAGGCCGCCCGCCTGCCCGATTGCGACGACGTTTTGCTGTGGAACGAGCGCGGCGAGCTGACCGAGAGCCTGATTGCCAACCTGGTGGTGGAGCGCAATGGCGAACTGCTCACCCCGCCGGTGACGTGCGGCCTGCTGCCCGGCACAGCCCGCGCCCAATGGCTGGCTGAGGGCCGGCTGCGCGAGGCGATCATTCGGGTAGAAGACCTGGCCGGGTGTGATAAGATATTCCTGCTCAATTCCGTGCGCGGGTTATGGGAGATTACGCTATGACCGAAACAAATACGCCTTCCCGTTCCACCCTGGGGACCGTTTTATTTCTCTTGTTCGCGCCCACGCTGTTTTGTGGGACTCTGGCCTGGCATGTTGCGCTGTGGTTCATGGAACAAATCGCGCTGGCAAGCGGCAGCGCGGAGCAGCTGGCCTGGGCCGGGGCGATTGGGCTGGTCATCCAGGCCGTTTCGCTTTCCTTCGTCATTGGCCTGCTGTGGTTCTTCACCCGCGACGACCGTTACCGCCCGGTGTATGCTGGTTGGCTGGGCGCGGCGCTGGTGGGCTTCCCGGCCATTGGCCTGCGCTTGCTTGGGCCCAACAACGACCAGGCGGGCGCGCTGGGGCAGATGGTCATCGCCCTGACCGGAGCCGCGCTTGCGCTCTTCCTGCGGCGCGGCGCATGGACCTGGAAACCTGCCTCCATCCCCGCCGGTTTGCTGGTGGCAGCCATTGGCATAGCGCCGCTGGCGGTCTTTGGCGCGCTCGGTTCGCCTGGAGATACGTTTTTGCACTTGCTGGCCGGGCTGGCGTTTGGCCTGCTGGCGGCGTCACTGCTCTCGGCCAGTACCGAAAATTTCTTTTTGGATGGATTGGGAGTTGGCACGCTGCTGGCGCTGCTCGGCTCGGCGCTGGGTTACGACGGCGGGCAATTGATTCTGCTCGGACTGTTGCCTCCGTTTGCCTTTGCATTGGCCGCGCTCAAGCCTTCTATCGCCGCAATCGCCCTCTCGACCGGGCTGTTGGCTGCCGCCGGGTTGGGGTTCTTCGACCCGACCGAATTGACCATCTTGCTGGGCGACCTGGGGGGAATTGCTTTTCGGGCGGTGGCGATTGCCATTGGGCTGGGCTGGCTGGCGGGCGGGTTGGCCTGGGGCGCGCGAAAGATGTTCAGCGGGCAACCCTGGTCAAAAACGGCGGCAGGAATCGGCGCGGCAGCGGCGTGGATTCTGCTCCTGGCGCTGTACTTCTTCGCCGGAAATCGCGGCTTTTATGGCGACCGGCTGTTCGTTATCCTGAAAGACCAGGCCGATATTTCAGATGTAACCTCCATCAAAGACCGCAACCAACGGCTAACGGAAGCCTATACCCGCCTGACGGCGCACGCCAACGCCACGCAATCTGGGTTACGAGAAGCGCTGGACGCCCTCCGAATTGGCTACACGCCATACTATCTGGTCAACGCGCTGGAAGTGGAAGGCGGCACGCTGGCGCGCTTGTACCTGCTGACCCGCCCCGAAGTGGATAGGGTCATCCCCAGCCCACGCCTGCGCCCGGTCCCGGCGGTGGGTATTAGCCCTGGGGCATTTACCAGCGTGCAGGAAAACCCCGGCTGGAATATTCAGATGATAGGCGCGGATAAGGTCTGGCAGGAGTTTGGCGTCAGGGGCGCGGGCATCGTCATCGGCCAGTCGGATAGCGGCGTGGAGGGGACTCATCCGGCCCTGGCGGCGCAGTATCGCGGCGCGAAAGAAGGTGATGATTACAACTGGTTCGACCCCTGGAACGGAACGACCTCGCCGGTGGACGCGGGCGGTCACGGCACGCACACCCTGGGGACGGTTCTGGGCGCGGGCGGGATTGGCGTGGCCCCCGAAGCGACCTGGTTCGCCTGCGCCAACCTGGCTCGCAACCTGGGCAACCCAGCCCTGTACCTCGATTGTATGCAGTTCATGCTGGCGCCCTTTCCACAGGGCGGCGACCCGTTTACCGATGGCGACCCCACCCGCGCGGCGCACGTTCTGAACAATTCGTGGGGCTGCCCCGAAATTGAGGGCTGCGACCCCGATTCGCTGCGCGTGGCCGCCGAACACTTGCGCGCTGCCGGGATTTTCGTGGTCGTTTCGGCGGGCAACGATGGCCCAAGCTGCTCCACCATCAACGCGCCGCTTTCGTTGTATGACGCGGTCTTTTCGGTTGGGGCAGTGGATCGCTTCGGCAACGTGACCGAGTTCAGCAGCCGCGGCCCGGTCACGGCAGATGGCTCCGGGCGCATGAAGCCCGACATTGTGGCCCCCGGCGCAGACGTGTTCTCCGCGCTGCCGGGCGGCACTTACGGCCCGAACAGCGGCACTTCGATGGCCGGGCCGCACCTGGCCGGGGTGGTGGCGCTCTTGTGGTCGGCCAATCCCGATTTAATCGGCGACATCGAACGCACCGAGCAAATCATCATCGAAACCGCATCCCCATACACGGGCAGCCTGGAGAATGACTGCTTCGAGGGCGGCACGCCCAACGCGGCTTATGGCTACGGGGTGGTGAATGTCTATGAAGCGGTGAAGATGGCGTTGGGGGGGAAGTGAGCAGTATTCAATATTCAGTGAACAGTCATCAGTGAGCGGGAGTTAGAGGCACTTCCGCTCACTGATGACTTTATAGTATTATGGCGCAGGATTTGCGCGATTAGCGCAAATCATAGCAGCCTTTGGCTGCGGCCCGCAAAGCGGCTACGCTATGCGTTTTCAGGGAAAACCGGGGTGAATTTTTGCATCCACGTCTCCGGCTCGGGCAGCGGCAGGAAGCCAAACGGAGCGTAAAGCCCCTGCGCGTCGCTGGTGGCCAGCAGCCAGCGGCGCACGATTTTCAAATCGGGATGGGTCAGGATGGTTTCGACCAGCCACTTGCCCAGCCCGCGTCCGCGATAGTCTTCGTGGATGAAGACATCGCAAAGGTAGGCAAAAATCGAGTAGTCGGTGACGACGCGCGCCAGACCCACCTGGCGCGGGCCATCATACAGGCCAAAGACGAGCGAATGTTCGAGGGCCAGTTCGAGGCGGCTGCGCGGGCGGTCGTTGGCCCAATAGGAGCGCGCCAGCAGGTCGGCAATCGCGTCGTGGTCGAGGCGGGCCGGGTCGGTGGAAATGGTCAGGGTTTGGCGGTGGGTTTCAAAGTATGTGGTCATGTTTTTTGCCAAAAGCGACAAAACCATCCTCGTTTCCCCCATCTCCCAAAAGGAAGAGGGGCTGGGGATGAGGGGGTAGGCAGTTACCCTTCGTCAAAGATTTTCCAACGCAGCAGCCACTCGCTGAAGCCGCTGACGCGCCTCGGAGGCGACTGATTCCAATTCTGGAGCATCAACGAGCTGGAACATGGCCAGCGGGTCAACAATGCTGACGACCGTTCCCTTTTCTTCTTCGTAAACAATGACGTTGCAGGGCAAAAGCAGGCCGACTTCGGGACGCGCGCTCAGGGCGCGATGCGCCAGGGGCGGATTGCAGGCCCCCAGGATGGCATAACGGCGGAAATCGACATCCAGTTTCTTCTTCATCGTCTCTTTGACATCAATGTTGGTCAACACCCCAAAGCCCTCCGCCTTGAGCGCCTCGGTCACTTTCTCAATGGCGGCTTCATAGCCCAGATGGAGCGTGGCCTGGAATCCCAATTCGTTCATTTTTCACCTTCCTAATTGTAGGAACCGTCTCGAAGGGTTTCCCCAGGGCAAACCGCCGGTTTTCACAGCCTTCGGGACGCTCTTGCGGCGCACGGCCGCGACGATTAACCCGCTCAACTGAATCCGCCGCGCGGGCTGCAACTACCGCCGGAGGCAAAAGAGCCTGCATCAGAAGAGCCGAAAGACGCCACCGCCGAGAGCTTCTTGCGGGTCTGCGTCCCCTGGCAGTTAGGGCAGGCGGGCAATTTGTCGGCTTCCGAAAAGCGGAGCAGTTTCTCGAACTCCGCGCCGCACTCGGTACAGCGATATTCATACATTGGCATAGGCGATTCCCTTGATTGGAGAAATAATGATTCCTGCCATTAGATGCGCGCCCCTATAAATAGTTGCAACTCGCGGCTGCAAAACCCGATGCCCCGGCCTGGATTTCCCAGAGCGGGGCATCAGAATAAAGATGAAGATTTCGCTAATCAAGCAGGATTAATGACCGTTAGCGGCGACGGCGGCTGCGGCTGCCCTGGCTGGCCCGGCGGTGAGCAGGCTCCCGTTTAATCGGTGTTGGCGAGCCATCCGGTTGGGGCGCGGGGGCGTGCAGGCTGTTCTGATAATACTCATCGAGCAGCATGGTGATGATGGCCGATTCATCTTCGTTTTCGGCCAGGCTGCGCGCCAGGGCCGTAAAGCGGCGTGAGCGCTCAGTCTGGAGCCGGTCACGGGCGCGCAATTTTGCCTCCAACAGGGCTGTCAAACGCTCGGCGACGACGGCGGCCACATCCTCGTCGCTGGGAATCGCGCGCTCCTCGAGCGGGATGCTGTACTGTTTGGCGATTTTCTCCAGCGCGTAGCGTTCTCCCTTATTGACCAGTGAAATCGCCACCCCGCTCGCGCCAGCCCGCCCGGTGCGCCCGGCGCGGTGGATGTAGTTCTCGACTTCATCAGGCGGCTCATACTGGATGACGCAGCCCAGGCTGGGAATATCCAACCCGCGCGCGGCCACATCGGTGGCGACCAGGAAACGCAGCGTGCCTTTGCGCACCCGCTCCAGCACCCGCTCACGTTCCGACTGCGACAAATCCGCGCTCAGTTCATCGGCGTCGTAGCCGAAACGTTGCAAGACGACGGCAACGTAATGTACCTGGGCTTTGGTGTTGCAGAAAATAATCGCCGAAGCCGGGTTCTCGACCTCAATCAGCCGCACCAGGCTGCGGTCTTTGTCCATGCCCTCGACCACGTAAAAGACGTGTTCGGTCTCGGTGACGTGGATATGGTCGGTGCTCAGACTCAGGAATTCCGGCTCGTGGATAAATTCGCGCGCGCTGCGCAGCACCGCATCGGAGAAGGTGGCCGAAAACATGCAGGTATGGATGTTCCGCTTGGGCAAGTAACGCTGGACTTCGCGCATATCGGGATAAAAGCCCATCGAGAGCATTCGGTCGGCTTCGTCAAAAACCAGAATTTTGAGATGTTCGAGCGAAAGCGTGCGCCGCAGCAGGTGGTCTAACACGCGCCCCGGCGTGCCGACCACGATGTGCGCGCCCTCTTTGATGGCGCTGGTCTGCGGGCCATAGCCGACGCCGCCATAGACCGCCACTGAACGCAGACCGGAGTCGCCGAATAGATTTTCAGCCTCCTGCCAAACCTGTTTGGCGAGTTCGCGGGTCGGGACGAGAATCAGCGCCTGGCAGTGCGGGCGTTTTGGGTCGAGCCGCTCCAGCAGGGGCAACAGGAAGACGCCGGTCTTGCCGCTGCCGGTGCGGGCCTGGATGAGCATGTTGCGCCCGGCCAGCAGGTAGGGCAATCCGCGCGCCTGGACGGGGACGAGGGAAGTCCAGCCGGCCCGGGCGGCGGCTTCGCGCAGGGCGGGGGGCAGTTGTTCGAGCGTGGTCGGGCGCAAGGCGGTGCGCGGTTCTTTAAGGGGGGATGTTGAAGTGTTCAATGTTACTCGATTCTTGGAATGGATGAATCGAGTATATCACCGATAAAAAATCCCGCAACGTTGCAGTTGCGGGATTTTATGAGCCTTCCCCGGAATTGACAGGCAATTAGTCCTGACCGGTATCCATGTTCACCGTCGCAGTCATATTCCAGAGAAAGCGGGAATCGGCCTGGTCGAGGGTGAGCGTGACCTGGTAGGTCATGTCGCCGCGATATTCGCGGCCAACCGGATCGAGAGCGGTGAGGGTGGCGCGGAATTCCTCGCCGGGGAAGGCGTCCAGTTTGACGATTGCGCTTTGGCCGAGGGCGAGGCGGGCGATGTCGATTTCGGCCAGGTCTTTGGTTTCCACCACCCAGGCGGCGGTATCTCCCAGGAAGGAGGCCCTATGCCAGTTTCTGCTCCAAATGCGCCTTGACAGCCGGCCATTCGCTGTTCAGGATGCTGTAATAGACCGAGTGCCGAATGACGCCATCATCCAGAATCATGTGATTGCGCAGCACCCCCTCGCGGACAGCCCCCAGCCGCTCAATAGCGCGCTGCGAGCGTTCGTTGCGGCTGTCGGTTTTGAACTGCACGCGGATGGCTCCGAGGGTTTCAAAGGCATGGCGTAAGAGCAGGTATTTGGCTTCAGTGTTGACAGCGGTACGCTGGAACTGAACGCCATACCACGTTCCGCCAATTTCGAGTCCGCGATGCTGCGGGCGGATTTCGAGATAACGGGTAGCCCCAGCCACCATGCCGCTTTCTTTGTGGATAACAACAAAGGGCTGGTCGGTCCCGGCGGCTTTGCGGGCTAACATATCACGCACCCACGCCAACATGCCCTGCTCGGTGGTCAGTTCCCCGTAGAGCATGTAGCGCCAGATAGAGGGATCGTGACCAATCAGCCAGAGCCGATGGGTATGTTCTTCGGTCAGCGGTTCTAATTGAATGTATTTTCCTTCGAGAAGCACAGGTTCAACCCACATAGGCACTCTCTTACAAACAGATGAGATAATTTTACAGCCAATTTTGCAACATCTTTACCCAAAAGATTAGATTTGTGGTGCAATGGTAGTCAAGGCGTATTTTCTCAAGAAATGGTCGGAATTTTGTTAGGTGGTGGCATACTGTTTCAAAGGGTGCAATTGGATGCGGCGCTATTTTTCTTCTTGTGTTGGCAGGTATGGCATTTGGGGGCCCGGAATGCCAAGATATTCAGAAAGCGCCGCCCGCATCGCTGTCCGGTCATCCCAGAGATATTCAGTCGTTCCAAAGCACATAGATTGCTCGTGGCCTTTGCCACAGGCAATCACCAGGTCACCAGGACGAGCCAGGCGCAGCGCGAACTTAATTGCCTCGCTCCGGTCGCGGACGCGGTAAAAGGTCTCCCCTTCCAGGCCGCCCCTGGCGGCTGCGCCAGCCGCCATCTCAGCCAGGATGTCATCGAGGGATTCGGTGCGCGGGTCTTCGGCGGTCAGGATGGAGATGTCGGCCAGCTCGGCGGAGGTTTCGGCCATCAGACGGCGTTTTTCACGGTCGCGCAGGCCAGCCGAACCAAAAATGGAAATGACGCGGCCTTTGGTCATCTGGCGAGCAGTTTCAAGAGTCACTTTGAGAGCGTTAGGGGTGTGGGCAAAATCGACGATGGCGGTGAAATCCTGACCGAGGTCGATCACTTCCATGCGGCCTGGAATGCCAGGCAGGTTGGCGAGCCCCTGCGCGGCGGTTCGCGGGTCGATGCCCAGGCCAACGACCGCCGCCGAGAAGGCAGCCAGGCAGTTCAAAACGTTGTACGCACCGACCAGGCGAATCCGCGTGGGAATACAAAAGTCTTTACCTGCGATTTCGAAGGCCAGACCAGAGGAGCTGTAGGTGATGTTTTCGGCGTGGATATCGGCTGCGGAAGTCAGGCCATAGGAAACCTGGCGTGACGATTGGTGAGTGAGAAGTGAGGAGAGATAGCCGTAAGATTTCTGGTCATCCATGTTCAGGACACCCAAGCGCGGGTTGCCTTGCGGCTTGTCGACCGTATCCGCCAGCAACTCGAACAGGCGGCCCTTGGCAGCGCGGTAGTTTTCGTAGGAGCCGTGTTCGTCGAGGTGTTCGTGGGTGATGTTGGTGACAACAGCAATATCATATTGCGAGGCATCTACGCGGTGCTGGGCCAGGCCGTGCGAGGTGGTTTCGAGAACAACGTGCGTCAGTCCAGATTCCACCATTTTGGCAAGGTAACGTTGGACATCGTGTGCGTCGGGCGTGGTGACATGAAAGCCGGTATCGAGGATTTCGTCGCCGATGACGGCATTGACGGTGGAAATCATGCCTGTTTTGAGACCGGCGGCTACCAGGATTTGATAGAGGAGATTGCTGGTGGTGGTCTTGCCGTCGGTGCCGGTGACGCCGATGACGGTCAATTTCCTGCCCGGATGCCCATAGAAGGCCGCGGCGAGGTGAGTCACGGAACGACGCGAATCGGGTACGCGGATGTACGGAACGGATAGAGCGGGCATTTCCCTCTGCCCAACGACAGCCACCGCGCCCCGGCGAATGGCGTCGGGGATGAAGTCGTGTCCATCGACCGATGCGCCGGGGCGGGCAATGAAGATGTATCCGGGTTGAACCTGGCGGTTATCGATGGCGAGTCCGTATACAGGCAGGTCGGGAATGTTCGAGGGAGAAAAAGGTAAGGGGAAATCGAGGAAAAGGGTAGGGAGAGAAGTCATAATTCCAAGTTTTACCACAGTTTATGGTGCGTATTGGCCGCTTGTATTCAAACTAGCTATACAAAACACCTCCCCGAAAATCCAAATAGAGAATTTCGGGGAGGCGCGAGCGCGAGATAGGGAAATCGGCTAGAAGAATAGACTGAGAGCGGCTTCGGTGGAAAGGCCGAACCAAGGGGCGAAGATGGTGCCGGTCAGGATGATGCCGATGGTCAGCACCACGAGGGCAATTGCGTAAGGCCGCGTCACCGGGATGGGGTGCGCTTCCTCGTTCTCGCCTTCCATGCGGTAAAGGTAAACGTATTTCATCACGGTCAGGTAGTAGTAAACGCCCACTACCGAATTGATGACGCCAACGATGACCAGCCAGTACCAACCCGCTTCTACTGCGGCGGCGAAGACCAGAACTTTGGCGACGAACCCGCCGAAGGGCGGCATCCCGGAAAGTGAGAGGAAAGCCACCAGCATGGCGAGCGCCAGGTAAGGAGAGCGGCGGCTCATGCCGTCATAGGCGCGGATTTCGTCCGAACCGGTCACACGCCCAAAGGCGGCGACGATACCAAAAGCAGCGAGGTTGGTCAGAACGTAGGCAATCAGGTAGTAGACGACGGCTTTGATGCCCAGTTCGTTCCCAGCCACCACGCCCACCAGGGCATACCCCGCGTGCGCGATAGAGGAATAGGCCAGCAGGCGTTTAAGGTTCTTTTGGGCCAGGGCGACCAGGTTGCCAACGGTCATCGAGAGCGCGGCCAGAACGGCCAGGATTAACTGCCAGTTGGCATCGACCTGCGGGAAGGCGGTGATGAACAGGCGAATAAGGACGGCCAGCCCGGCGGCTTTGGAGGCTGTTGAAAGGATACCGGCGACCGGCGTCGGCGCGCCTTCGTAGGTGTCGGGGGCCCAAAAGTGGAAGGGGGCCAGCGAAATCTTGAAGCCGAGCCCGACCACGAGCAGGAACAGGACACCAACCGAGATAGGATTCAGGTTGGTGAAGTAACTGCGCATGTTCTCGATTTGGGTTGTGCCAGAGAAGCCGTACACCAGCGACAGGCCGTACAGGAAAATACCGGAGGTCATCGCGCCAAAGAGCAGGTACTTGAAGCCCGCTTCGGTTGATTTCTTGTCTTCGAGCATGAACCCGGCCAGGACATACATCGGGATGGAAGTGGTTTCGATGGCGAGGAACAACATCACCAGGTCGCTGGCCGAGACCATCAGGCACATGCCAATCGTGGCGGCCAGCAGCAAGAGATAGGATTCGGCGCGTTTGCCGAGTTGCTCCACATCCATGAAAAACAGGGCGGTGATGGCCGAGGCAAAGAGGATGAACATCTTGAAGACGAAGGCCAGCCAATCGAAGCGCACCATGCCGCCCCAAGCCAAAACGGGCTCGGAGGGGCGGTCGAGCAGGAGGCTGAGAACCAGCGCAGCGGTGAGGCCGCCCGCCGTCAACCAGCCGAGGTTGACGCGGCGGTTTTCATCCTTTTTCCAGAACGGGTCGAGGACCAGCACCAGAATCCCAACGACCAGGATGAAGATTTCAGGCAAGACGGCCAGAATGTTGAGGCTCATTTATGCACCTCCCAAAATGCGGAGAATGTTCTCCACGCCAGTTGAGACCATAGGGGCCATCAGGCCGGGGAACAGGCCGAGCAGCACCATGCAGGCGCACAGCGTGACGATGGCGACTTTATCGAGCGGGGTGATGGGCGTGATATGATGCTCGAACTGCTTGGGCATTTCGCCAAAGAAGGCGCGCCGCACGACCAGCAAAACATAGGCTGCGGTAATGACGATAGAGAGCGAGGCGATAATGGCCGCCAAGGCGCTCTTTTGCCAGACGCCCATAAAGATGGGGAATTCGGCCACGAAGCCGGAGAAACCGGGCATGCCCATCGAAACCAGGCTGCCGATGATGAAGCCGATTGCCACCCAGGGCAAGGGCTTGACCATGCCGCCCAGTTCGGGGATTTGGCGGGTGTGGGCGCGGTCATAGACCATGCCAACGGCAGCAAAGAAGAGCGCAGTCATCACGCCGTGCGAGAACATCTGAATTCCGGCGCCCAACATGCCCTCGCGGGTCAGGGTCGCAAAACCGAGGGCTACCAGCCCCATGTGCGAGACCGACGAGAAGCCGATGACGTATTTCATATCCTGCTGGATCATGGCGATGAACGCGCCATAGACGACGTTGACCATTGCCAGGCCGAAGATGAGCCAGGCCCACTGTTTGGCGCCTTCGGGCAGGAGCATGATGCCCACCCGCAGGGCGGCGAACGCGCCGAGTTTCATCAAGACGCCCGCATGGAACATCGAGACAGCGGTCGGGGCGGCGACGTGACCATCCGGCGACCAGTTGTGGAAGGGGAAGATACCGCCCAGCACCGCAAAGCCCAGGAAGGTCGGCAGAAACCAGATGTACTGGAAAGCCTGCGAGAACCCGGCTTTTTCAAGCGCGAGCATGTCGAAGGTGAGGACGCCAGTATTCTGATAATTCACGAAGACCATTGCCAGCGCGCCAACCAGGGCAAAGACCGAGCCAACGAACAGGTACAGGGTCAGTTTCATGGCTGCATATTCGCGCGTGACCTTCCAGCCCCAAATGGCAATCAGCAGGTACATGGGGAAGACGGCGATTTCGTAGAAGAAAAACAGCATGAACAGGTCGAGCGAGACGAACACGCCGAACACGCCACCCGCCAGCAGGAACAGGAAGGCGAAGAATTCACGCGGTCGGTCGTCGATGCCCCACGAAATGAGAACGCCGGTGAACATGACGATGCCGGTCAGCAGGACGAGCGGGGCGCTCATGCCATCTACGCCAAAGTGCAGCGAAATGCCCAACACCGGCAGCCAGTCATATTTTTCGATGAACTGGTATTCCAGCGAGGGGTGCATGTACACCTGATAATAAACCCAGCCCGAAAGAACCAGGTCGAAGACGGCCGCCGCCAGCGCCGTAACGCGGATTTCGTTCTTGGCCTCCGGCTTCATCAACAACATGATGACGGCGGCGATGAACGGGGCGAAAACGATGATGCTCAAGACGGGAAATTGCATTTTGTCACCTCGCTCTACGAGAACAACAGGAGCATGGCTTTATTGATGATATCCAGCATCCACATCGGCCAAACGCCGAGGATGAGGATGAGTATCATGAGCGGAGCCATGACCAGAATCTCGCGGGTGTTGATTTCGGTCAGTTTGTGTTCACCGTGCGCCCAATGTTCATTGAGCGGCCCATGCAAGACTTTGCGAATCCCTTTGAGAATGTACGCGCCGGTGAACAGCAGGCCAAGCATGGCAATCGCGGTGTAAACGGCCATGTAATTCCATTCACCACCGGCAAAGCCCACCCCAAACGCGCCCCGCACAACCAGGAACTCGGAGACAAAGCCGTTCAGGCCGGGCAAGCCAAGCGAGGCCATGCTGGTAAAGATGAGAATGCCGCCATAGACCGGCACGAGCGGGAACAAGCCGCCGAATTCGTTCAGGTCGCGGGTGTGCGTCCGTTCGTAAATCACGCCGACCAGGAAGAACATGCCCGCCGCCGAAAGGCCATGATTGAACATCTGGAGCACCGCGCCGTTCAGGGCGATGGTGGCATCTTGGCTGCCGATGGCTTTGGCCGCCGCGGCAATGCCGAGCAGCACGAAGCCCATGTGGTTGACCGAGGAATAGGCCACCAGGCGCTTGAAATCGGTCTGCCCGAAAGAGGCAAATGCTCCGAAGACAATCGCCATGGTTGCCAGGAAGGCCAGCCAGCCGGCAAATTGGTGTGATTCGGCGGGAAAGAAGGGCAGCACCAGCCGCAGGAAGCCATACGCGCCTAGTTTGAGCAGGACGCCCGCCAAAATCATCGAACCGGCGGTAGGGGCTTCGGTGTGCGCATCGGGCAGCCAGGTATGGAAGGGCCAAACCGGCACTTTCAGGGCAAAGGCGATAGTGAAGGCCCAGAAGGCAACCGTTTTGACGGTCGAAACGTTCATGCCGAGCAGGGTGGCTTCGTTGTAACCAGTCCACTTTTGGGCCAGGGTCACGATATCATACGTCT
The DNA here is from genome assembly GCA_964422545.1 of uncultured Anaerolinea sp. Taxonomy (GTDB): domain Bacteria; phylum Chloroflexota; class Anaerolineae; order Anaerolineales; family Villigracilaceae; genus UBA5195. Next base: position 92,045 of record CAYRBO010000012.1, read on the forward strand.
GGAACAAGACGCCGAGCATCTGAATAGCAAGCAGCAGACCAAGCGACCCGGCCATGGTATAGACCATGAACTTGAGCGAGGCGTAGTTGCGGGCCGAGACTTTCATGCCGCCCCACAGTTCGCGCTCGCCTTTGGGACTGCCCCACTGGTTGATGAGGAAATACATCGGGACCAGGCCGATTTCCCAGAAGACGAAGAAAATCAACAGGTCGAGCGCCAGGAAAACGCCCAACATGCCCATTTCCAGGAACAGGAAGAGCATCATGTAAGCCTTGACCTTCTCGGTGATATTGAAGGAGGCCAGCAGGGCAAGCGGGGTCAGGAGCGTGGTCAACAAGACCATCGTGAGCGACAACCCATCCACGCCAACGTGAAACGTGGAGTGAATCGCCTCGTACCAGGTGTACTGCTCCTCGAATTGGAAACCAGGCGCGGAGGGGTTGAACTGAGTCCACAGCCAGACCGAAAGGCCAAAAGGAACCAGGCTGGCGAGGAAAGCCGCCCAACGGATGACCTTTGGCTGGTCAGAGGGCAGGAACCAAATGACCAGCGCCGCAACAACAGGGAAGAACAAAATCGTAGTAAGCAGGTGAGTGCTGATGAAGTCCATTGTCCACTCCCCTTTAGAAGGCGAAGAGATACAGCGCGGCGCCGATGGCAATGAAGACGGCAACTGCGCCAATCAGATAGGTCTGGATGCGCCCGGTCTGCGTCTTGCTCAACGCGCGCCCGGCAGGCTGGAAGGTCCAGTAAGCACCCAGTTTGTCGCCGATGAGTTCATTAATCACCGGCTTGTCGAAGTAGTTGCGGAAGACATGCCCGATGAACAAGGCAGCGCGGGCAAAGAAGTGCAGGATGCCATCGATGACGCCCCGGTCCATCCACTGATAGGTAAAGACTTCCGAAACCCAGGTCATCGGCTTGATGACGAAGAAAGCATAGAACTCGTCGAAGTACCACTTGTTTTTCAGGAATGGGTACAGGAAACCGAGCGGTTTTTCGAGCGGGTCAGCATCGCCAGCCTTGACATCTTTATAAACCAGCCAGCCAAGCGCCAGGCCGCCAAGCGCGACAACGAGCGAAATCGTCAGCGGGACCCAACTGAACTCAACCGTTTTGGGATGTTCAATGAGCGTGCCGCCGACAAATTCGTGGAACCAGTTCGGAATCAGGCCGCCGATGACCGGGAAATGCTCCGGGATGCCAAGCCAGCCGAAGCCAACCGCAAAAACCGAAAGCACAACCAGCGGCGTGGTCATCGTCCAGGGCGTCTCGTGAGCGTGTTCCGCTTCTTTGGTGCGCGGCTGGCCCAGGAAGGTCAGCGTAATCTGGCGCATGGTGTAGAAGGCGGTCAGCAGCGCGGCGATGGAGAGGGTGGCGAGGATTGTCCAGTGTTCGTGGGCAAACGCATCGGCCAGGATTTCATCCTTCGACCAGAAGCCAGCCGTTACCAACGGGAAGCCGGAGAGAGCCAGGCCGCCAATCAGGAAGGTCCAAAAGGTGATGGGCATCTTGTTCTTCAGGCCGCCCATGTTCCACATATCCTGCGGGTCCACCTTGTGATTGCCGGTGTGCATGACGCCATGCTCCATGCCGTGAATAACCGAGCCGGAGCCGAGAAAGAGCAGGGCCTTGAAGAAAGCGTGGGTAACGAGGTGGAAAGCCGCCGCGATGTAGGCGCCCATGCCGAGCGCGGCAATCATGAAGCCCAACTGCGAGATGGTCGAGTAGGCCAACACGCGCTTAATGTCATTCTGCGCAACGGCAATGGTGGCCGCAAAAATGGCGGTGAACGCGCCGATGAAGGCGATGACGCTCATCGTGGTGGTCAGCCCGTGACCGTGCCAATCGGCAGTCACCAGCGGAAAGATGCGGATGACCATGTAAACGCCCGCCGAAACCATCGTAGCCGCATGAATCATAGCGCTGACGGGGGTCGGGCCTTCCATGGCGTCGGGCAGCCAGACGTGCAGCGGCCACTGCGCCGATTTGCCGATGGTGCCGATGAATAGGAGCAGGCCAATCAGCCCGGCAGCGGAGAGGCCAAAGACCGGGGTCATCGTTTCGGCCAGATGGGTCAGCACTTCTTGATTGTAGAAAATGGCGCGGTAGTTGAGCGTGCCGGTAGCCGAATAGAGCAGAGCCAGACCGAGCAGCATGAACACATCGCCAATACGGGTGGTCATAAAGGCCTTGACCGCCGCGTTGCGGGCCGAGGGCTTGCCATACCAGAAGCCAATCAGCAAGTATGAGCAAAGGCCCATAATTTCCCAACCGACGAACAGGGTCAGCAGGTTATCGGAGACGACCAGAACGTACATGCCAAAGGCGAACAGCGCCAGGAAGGCAAAGAAGCGGCTGTACATTGGCTCGACCGAGAGAACGGTGTGTTTGTGGCCGTGTTCATCGGTCACGGTCGCGCCGTGCGGCGGCAGGCCGGGCCTATCGTGGTCGCCTTCGGGCTGGCCAAAGTTGTGATAGCCGACGCTGTACAGGAAAATCATGAAAATCGTCCAGGCCACGAAGAAGAGCGTAATTGCGCTCAGTGGATCAATTTGCACGCCGATTTTGAGGAAATCCGTACCGGTCGGCAGCCAATTGATGGACGATTTGAAAATTTTCTCGCCAAAATGGTCGATGCCAATCGCCTGGAAGAAGATGACCATGCTGCCCAGCCAGGAGAGCGCCGCCGCGCCCACGCCAATCGTGTGGCTGAGGGCTTTGCTCTTGTTGGTGAACAACACAATCAGGAAGAATGCCAGCAGGGGTGGCAGGGGAAGAAGCCAGATGAGGGTTTCAGGGGCCATAACGTGTCTCCTACCACTTCATCAAATCGAGTTCATCGGCGACGACCGTCTTGCGGGCGCGGTAGATGGAAATGACCAGGGAAAGACCCACCGCCACTTCCGCCGCTGCCACCGCAAAAACGATAATCGCAAACACCTGACCAGCCATCAGGGAGGGAGTCCCATAGCGCCAGAAGGCGACCAGGTTGATATTGGCGGCGTTCAGCATCAGTTCGATACCGAGCAAGATGGCGATGGCGTTTTTGCGTGCCAGCACGCCATACAACCCAATCGCGAACAACACCGCCGAGAGATAGAGATACCAGGAAAGCGGAATCATGCGCGTCCTCCTATTTCTTGTTCATCGCCACGTAGACCGCGCCAATGAGCGCCGCCAACAGCAGCACCGATGCCACCTCGAACGGCAGAACGAACAGGTTTGGCGAAATTAGAGCCTGTCCCAGCAGTTCCAGGGTGTTATCCGGCGCGGGCGCAGGGATTCGGTCCAGTGAGAAAATGAATCCGCGCACGATGAAGGCAATTCCAACCAGCGCAAGCGCGCTCACGCCCAAGGCAACCGGCCAATTGGCGTTGGTCTGCGAAGTCTGGCTCAGCAAGTCGCGGCGCGTCAACATGACGGCGAAGATGAAGAGTATCGCAATCGCGCCGATGTAAACCACGATTTGAACCACCGCCAGGAACCCGGCCTCGAGCAAGACGTACAAAATTGCCACCCCAAACAGGGTTGCGATGAGCCACAGCGCGGCATGAACCAGGTTGCGAACTGTGACAACGAGAACCGCCGAAACCAATATGAGCGCCGCGCTCAGGAAAAAGATAACTTGCGAAGCATCCATACGTTGCTCCCCATCCGATTAATGTTGCGCCAGCGGCGCGGGCGATTCTTCCACCGCGCGTTGTTTGCGGGCGCTGCCGCGCAGGATTTCCAGCACAACCCAGCCCACCAGCACGTTCGAGAGGAACATCGCCAGGCCATACACCCAGGGCGTCATCTCTTTGAAAATGGCATGGACAATCGCCGTGACAATCAAGAGCGCAAAAGCCACAGGGGTCAGGAATTTCCAGTTGAAGGCCAGCATGTGGTCAATGCGCAGGCGCGGCACAGTGTACTTGACCCACATAATGACCCAGTAGAAGAACATGCCCTTGGCCAGCACGTTGAAAATCCCAACCAGGGCATATTTATCGCCCCAGGGCAGGGGCCAATTCCATCCGCCAAAGAACAAGACCCCGATGAATGCGCCGAAGGTAAAAGCGTGCAGCAGTTCGCCCGCGTAAAACAGGCCAAACTTCATGCCAGAGTACTCGATGTGGAAGCCAGAGACGATTTCCGATTCGCCTTCGCTCAGGTCGAAGGGCGAACGTCCCAACTCGGCGATGGCCGCCACCAGGAACAGGAGCATCCCAAGCGGGGAAAGCAGCACGAACCATAGCCCCTCCTGCTGCGCCAGGGTAATGCCTTTCATGCTCATTGTCCCGGCCAACAGAGTAGGAATCAACAGGGCGACAATCATTGGGATTTCATATGAAATCATGACCGCCACCATGCGGTACGCGCCGAGCAGGGCATATTTGTTGTTCGAGGCCCAACCCGCCATGATGATGGAGAGCGTGCCAATCGCGCCCGCCGCCACCAGGTAGAGCAGGGCGACGTTCAAATCGACGCCATAAACGTTCGCCGCCAGCGGCAATACCGCCCACAGGAAGATGACCGAGGCCAGCGAAAGAATCGGGGCCAGGTTGAAGACCACCTTGTCCGCGCCAGCGGGGGTGATGTCTTCCTTGATAATGAGTTTGATGATGTCGGGGAAAGGTTGGAACAAGCCCCAGGGTCCAACCCGGTTCGGGCCGAGACGACCCTGGAAGCGGGCAACCACCTTACGTTCCACCCACACCAGCATAATATCCAGCACCATTGCTGCCATAATCAGCACAACGATGCCAATCAGGTTGATGAGGATATCCGCCAGCCAGCCAGCCATGCCCCAGCCAGTGAACGTGATCATCAACCATTCATAGATGACCTTGATAGGGTCTGTCCAAAATTCCATGGAGCGCTCCTCTGTAACAAATAAAAGGCTGACAGGAAATCCCTCTCAGCCTTTCAATGTCAATGTGGAAATCAAACCCATTCCAGCAATCCCTTGCGCCAGGTATAGACCAGCCCGGCCAGAAGGATGAGAATGAAAATCACGCCTTCCACCGCAATGAACACCGGCAGCACCGCCGGGTTTTGCGCGTTCAAGGCCAACGCCCAGGGGAAAAGGAAAACCGTTTCCACGTCAAAAATCAGGAACACCAGGGCAAAGACATAATACTGTGCTTTGAACTGCACCCAGCTATCCCCCACTGTTTCGATACCGCACTCATACGTGCTTTGTTTAATGGGATTGGGTTTCTTGGGCGCAATCAGCGCCGAAAAGACAATCGGCGCAATCGGGATGATAATCCCGACCAGCAGAAAGAGGCCAACATATATCCAGGGATTCTGCATAAAGACTCCTTCGCGCTTGGGGATTTTGTCACAAACTGATGTGATTGTATCATAGCGGGTTTATTCGATAAACTTACCCTTGTAATTCAACAAAGTGATATTTGTCATGTATTTGAATTGCTTAGTCAAAATTGGCAAATCTATTACCTGCATTGATAAGTGATGGGCAAAGTTGATGAGAGACCTTCGCCTGAAAGCGGCGGTACATCCGACTAGCGGCGGCGCTTCTTGCGGCGAGAAAACAGCCACTTGACGATTTCCTTAAAGAAAGGGAACCCTACTACCGCGCTCAGGGTTGTCCCGGCCAGGCCAAGCCAGCGCGCCGTATCGGCCTTCAGCCCATAGAAAGTGACCGCCTCGATTTCAATTAACTGCGCCGAGAGCGCCCGGCGGCTTTCGAGGCCGCCATCTTTTGGAATAAAGCGCAGGTAAAGCCAGACTGTGCCTTTGTAGTTGCCCACCGCCTGGGGTTGGATGCTCCAAAAAAAAGTGATTGTTTGCCCTGGGAACATGGTTTCGCTGACAATGTCAGATGGCTTAATTACCACCCCGGCCAGGTCGAGACGGGCCTCGGCCCACAGATGATGCGTGTCGTAAACATTTGGGATTTCGATGACTTCGCCCTGCACGATGTTCCCACCGGCCCGCGCAGTAGGAGTGATGTTGCCCTGCTTGTCCACTTCCAGGGTTAAATATATCCGCTCGGAATCACCCAACCGCACCAGGGCGGGATAATCCAGCGAAAGCAATCGCCGTTCTGGTACAGCCGGTGCAACGGCAATGGAGAGGGGAGGTTCAAGCGGTTCGATCGGACGTTCTGGCGTGGGGGAGCCTGCCGAAGGCGGCCAGGTTGGAATGGGAGTGGGCGTTTGGGCAGGAATCCTGCCACAAGCCGCGAGAGGCAGGAACAGCAGGGAAATCAGGAGAAGGCAAAGGCAGGAATATCTCATGAGCCGGAGAGCGCTTATCGCTCCACTTCTTCCACTTCCGCATACCAGCGGATGCGCGTGCCAACGCGGTCGCGCGCCAGCCACAGGATGTTCTTTTTCATCAACATTAAGGCCCTGCGGATTTCTTCGATACGCCGCAAGACGGTTTCGCGTTCGGGGGTAGTCAGGTTGATGTCATCGGAATTGACCAGTTCCTCGACACGTTTCAGGTTGATGGTGGTGGTCTTGAACAGGCCCCAGTCGCGCCGGCACAGGTGGCAGATGCGTTCGAGATTGATTTTGTCATCGCCGCGCCCGATTTCATTATCTAACAAGAGCGCCACCAAATCAAGCGCGTCTTTGCGGTTGAGTTCGATGATTTGGGTTTTGGAGAGAAACAACTCAGCCAGCGGCACAGTAATAGGGTGGACTTGCAGGCGGTCTTTGAGCGGCAGTTTGTGGCACATTTCAAAATCGCCCACAAAGACGTCGATGCGGCGGCCTGTGCCTTCCTGAACGAATATCTGACGCTTATCGCCGTTGAACAGGTTGAAACTGCGGTCGGGCAGGTAGCCCATGCGCCGAAAAAAATCATCCAATTTGCGGCGCTCGTGTTTGTGGACAACGAAGTCAATGTCGGCATATTCGCGCTGGAAGGTCTGCTGGCGCAGAGGGCTGTGATAATGCACAGCCAGCCCGCCAATGGCGCGCAGGTGAATCTGGTCGCGGCGGGCGGCTTCTATCAGGCGGTTCATTTCAAGGGCGATTTCGGTTGAGGTGGGATCCATAAAACTCCAAGGAATGATGCGTGATAAGTGATGAATGCGGAAGAAGGGGTTTCAATCCATCATTCCGCATTCACCATTTTGTTATTCCACCGGGATTTCGGCATGAACCTTATCCAGGTCGATGCCAGTACGTTTGCGGTAGGCTTTGAAGCCAAAGTAAATGGCGGCAGCGATACCATAGAGAATGCCCATGAAGGCCAGCGACGTGCCGTTTTTATAGCCATTCGGGTTGATGCTGTAGCCAATGCCATAGAGGGCATTCGGGTCGAGCAGCCATTGGAACAACAGGTAGCCCAGGAACAAGCCAAAGATGAGGCCGGCCACCGTGATAAGCGGGATGCCAAATACTTTATACTTCGCTATCGGCGAGGCGTTATACATTTCGGGTTTGCGATAGGGCAGCAAAATGGCGGCGATGGTCGTGCCAAAGTAAGTGACGGCAATCACCAGGGTAGAGGCCAGGGTCAATGAACGGAAGCCAAAGACATCATAAGCGAACAGGAAGGAAACAATAATGGATGGCACCACCATCAGCAGCAGGGCAATAAGTGGAGTACCAGTGCGGGCGTCCACTTCAGCCACTTTTTCGGGCAGCAGGCGGTCGAAGGCAGCAGCAAAGACAACCCGGGTCGAGGACAGGAAGACCGTCCCGCTCCAGCCAAACCACCACAAACTCATCAATCCAACCACCAGAAGTTGTAACAGACGGTTATCGGTCAGGAAAGCGGCAAACAAGGCCGGGTACGGCCAAATGGGCAGGGGCGGTTCGACTTCGGTCAGTCCCCAAGCGTAATTCCACCATGCGCCGTTGGCCTGGACATAAAAATCCCAGCCGATGGTGCGGGCAATCGCAAACAGGGCCACGATGCCCAAAACGGTGGTGACAACCAGAGCCGAGGCCATGCCCGCGAAGTTGCGCTTGAAATCGGTCGCGCCGCGCACTTCGCCGTAGAGGGTCGCGCCCCAGTTGGGCCACAAGTTGAAGAAGACAATATACGGCAGAGTGAGCAGCACCAGGTTAAACGTGCCGCCTGTCAGCGGCAGGGCGGCTCCGGCTTCCTGCCCGGCGGCGGCTGTTGCGGCATACACTCCCGGCTGGGCGCCGAACAGGGTCACAGCGTTCGCTTCCAGCCCAGATTGAAAGGCTGCGGGCGAACCCGTCAGGAGCAGACCAATCATTATCACGAGTCCTAGGATGCCGCCATAAAAACACCACTTTTGAATCTGGGCGTAGCGTTTCATGCCCAACACAATGTATCCTGTAACAATCGCCAGCGTAATCAGAGCGGTGCTAAACAGGCCGATTTTCGTCTGCCCAAACCAGAGGGCAATGTCTTTTGCGCCCAGCAGGCCCAGGATGGGCGTAATAACAATGTGGCGCAGCATATCGGCATAGAGCGGAACCCACAGCCAAAGGATGAACCACCAGCCAGTAACAGCCAGGATGAAGCCAATCCCGCCGCCCAAAATGCGGCTCTGCCAGACGTAATCACCGCCGGAACGCGGCATGACGGCAATCAGCGAGGCATAAACGACCACCTCGAAAAGAATGAACAAGGCGCTGACCACCAGCGACCAGACCAGCCCACCCTCAAAATAATACATCTGGCTAAAACTGTACAGGCCCAGCGTAACGAGGTTGATGGAAAAGAACGCATATACAAATGCGTCGAAGACAGACCACGAACGTACCAGACCAGTGGCCTTGCGGATGAAAAGGTCGGACATAAGCACTCCTCATTTGGTGGTTTGGTGATTTGGTGACTGAACGATTTCGGTATAAAAAATCACAAAATCGCCCAATCTTTCAATCGCAAAATGATTAGCCTTGGGTCAACACATAACTTTCGATTTTATTCTTGCCCAGCTTGACCAGCGCGCCTTGCAAGACACCCTGCTCATAGAGCGAACCGGGATTGATGCACAGGGTGCGGCCAATGCGGCTGTGTCCGCGTCCCTCGTGGATGTGGCCGTGCAGTCCCAATAAGGGTTGGTATTTCTCGATGGCTGCGCGCAGGGCAGTGGAGCCAACCGGTTTGAGCGCGTTCCCAGCATATTTGGGGCGCAACTGCTCATCCAATTCTGGGGCTTCATCGAGATTAGATTGATAGGGCGGGACATGAATATTGAATACGGCCTGTTTTGGATTCTTCAACCCCGCGATCATCGTCTCGTACCGCCGCGCCAGGTCAGGCTCATCCTCCTCGCGGTAAGTGTTCCAGGGCGTGCGGTTGCTCCAGCCCGAAGAAATCATTTCGATATTCGCATCAAGTGGAATGACCTTTCCTTCGGCGAGGGTAATGACTGGCGATTGGCGAATCATCTCATCAATCTCAAACTGGTCATCGTTCCCCGGAGAGACGTACACGCGGATACCCGTCCCAGCCAGTTTGCGCGCGGCAATCTCCATCCACTGCTCGAAGACCCGCAGCACCTCGCGGACGAAAATGTCATGAACCGTATCGGGATTTTTGGAGAGTTCTTCCAGTTCGTCGGGCGTAACGAGGTACGGATAATAACCCCGGCTGCGAACGCGCTTGACCATCTCCTGGTATTCCGCCTCGCCTTCAACATAGAATTCTTGCTGCAACAACGTGACTTTGTACTTGCCCCCGCCTAAATTGAGAAACGGCACGACCGCCTTGCCGGTCATATCGCCGCCCAGGATGAGCACCTCTGCCCCGTAAAATTTCCCCGCATTCAAAAACTTATTCCAACAAATATCCGAACCATGAATATCGGTCGCAAAAAAGAGAGTGGTCAACCTGGTTGTTTCCTTTCAATTCACAAAATTAAAGCAAAACGGTCTGCCACACGGATGGGGCAGGCCATTTCAAGCGGCTGATTCATCCATGCCAGGCCGCGCGGCAACAGGAGCGAGCCACCCGGCGCAGGCAGCTGCATTTCGGTCGGCTGGATGAACTGGCGGCGGATAACCCGCTCACCCGGCCAGAAAGCCCAGACCAGCAAGGCGAGCGAACCCGCCAGGAGAGCCAGCGCCAGGGTATAACGGAGTGGTTTGGACATATCTCAATTATAACGGGTGTTAATTATTTGTTAATCGAATCGCATCCTGTTCCAGGTCAATTTTCAGGACTGTTTTCAAGTTACTTTCAAAACGCGGCTCTAACGTTCCTCTTATTGACGCACCCCAACCCGCATGTTATGATTAATTCGGACTTTTTAGCACTCAATTATTGCGAGTGCTAAATTTTTGAAGGTGACTGATGCCTGACCTGACCGAACGCCAGAAAACCATCCTGATGCTGGTGGTGCGCGATTATATCGACACCGCCCAGCCGGTCGGTTCGCAGCGCCTGGTTGAGCGCTACCACCTCGACCTGAGTTCGGCGACCATCCGCAACGAGATGGGCGCGCTGACCGAAATGGGCTACCTGCGCCAGCCGCACACTTCCGCAGGGCGAGTTCCCACTGAGGACGGTTATCGCTATTTCGTAGGTCACATGATGCACCCCGAACTGCCCGAAAATATCCAGAACACCATCAGCCACCAGTTTCACCAGGCGCGTCCTGAAATCGAACAATGGATGACCCTGGCTGCCTCGGTTCTTGCGCACCAGTCGCAAGCCGTCTCGCTCATCACCGCGCCGCACGCCGAAAAATCGCGTTTCAAACACGTCGAGCTCATTTCTACTCAGGGACGGCAGGTGCTGATGGTACTGGTGCTGGTCGGCGGCGAGGTCAACCAGCAAATCCTGACCCTGGCCGAGCCGGTCACGCAGGAACGGCTCTCTGCCGCCGCAGCGCGGCTAAACCAGGTCTTCGAGGGCCGCACGCTCGATGAAATTTCTTCCCAACCGCTGCGCGCCGACGCCCTGGAAAATGACATCGCCACCTTGATAGCACAAGATATGCGCCGCAGCGGAGAGCGCGTGGCTGGGGAACTATACTATGACGGCCTGACCAACGTCCTGGCCGAACCCGAATTTAACGCTTCAGAGGAAGCCCGCCGCGCGTTGCGCCTGTTCGAGGAGCGCAGCCTGCTCCATGAATTGCTGTCCCGCACCATCCTGAACAGCGGCGTAGGCGGCGTGCAAGTCATCATCGGTGGCGAGGGCGCCTGGGAAGAACTGCGTCAATGTTCGATGGTGCTGGCGCGCTATGGCGTTCCCGGGGTTGTAACCGGCACGCTGGGCGTGCTTGGCCCAATGCGCATGTCCTATTACCGTACCATCCCAACCGTGCGCTATGTCGCCGGTTTGTTGAGCGATTTAGTTAACGATACCTTTGCAGGAGAACTGACCGATGACCAAGCGTAAACAAGAAAACCCCAATACTGAAAGTCGAGATACAATACTCAATCACCAAGAATCGGAAACCGAAAAACAAATCGAGGCCTTGAAAACCCAACTGGCCGAAGCGCAAGCCAAAGCCCAGGAATACCTCGAGGCCCTCCAACGCGAACGGGCTGATTTCGTCAATTATCGCCGCCGGGTGGAGCAGGAAAAAGAACAGATGGGACAGTGGACCACCGGCGAAACGGTCAAAAAGCTGCTGCCCGTTTTAGATGACCTGGAATTGGCGCTTGCCAACCGCCCGGCAGATGAACCCTGGGCAAATGGCGTCGAACTGGTCTATCGCAAATTCCAATCCATCCTGGAAAAAGAAGGCATCCTGCGCATAGAGGCTGAAGGAAAATCCTTCGACCCTAATCTGCACGAAGCCATCATGCAAGAACCCAGCGAAACGCACGAATCCGGCGCAGTTGCCGCCGTCCTGCGGCAGGGATATATGCACGGGGAGCGGGTACTGCGCCCAGCGCTCGTCAAAGTTGCCCAGTAACTGCATCTCTTGCCGCGCGCCAAAGTTGCCAGGAGCGTAGATGTCAAAAATCATCGGCATTGACCTCGGTACAACCAACTCCGTTTGCGCAGTTGTGATTGGGACCGAACCAGTCGTCATCCCTTCGTCGGAGGGCGAGCGGCTGGTTCCATCGGTAGTCGCCATCAACAAAAATGGGGAACGACTGGTGGGACGCGCGGCCCGCAACCAGGCAGTTATCAACCCGCAAGGCACGATTTCCTCGGTCAAGCGATTCATGGGACGCAAATTTGATGACCCATTGGTACAGCGAACGCTTTCGCGCATTTCCTATAAGGTTACCTCTGCCGAAAATGGCGATGCGCGCGTGATGATGGCTGGTAAAGAATACGCGCCACCTGAAATCTCCGCCATGATTTTGACCAAGATAAAAATCGACGCCGAAGCCTACCTGCGCCAGCCGGTCAAACAAGCCGTTATCACCGTCCCGGCCTACTTCAATGACGCCCAGCGTAACGCTACCAAAGACGCCGGAAAAATCGCCGGGCTGGATGTTATCCGCATTGTCAACGAACCTACTGCATCCTCCCTGGCGTATGGGCTCGATAAAAAGAAAAATGAATTAATCATCGTATATGACCTGGGCGGCGGCACCTTCGATGTCTCCATCCTGGAAGTAGGAGATGGCGTGTTCGAGGTACGCGCCACCAGCGGCGACACCTTCCTGGGCGGCGACGACTTCGACGAGCGCATCATGGATTTCCTTGTCGAAGAATTCATCCGCGAAAACGCTATTGACCTGCGCCGCGACAAACAGGCCGTCCAGCGGCTGAAAGAAGCCGCCGAGCGCGCCAAAATCGAACTTACTGCCGCTCCGCGCGCCGAAATCAACCTGCCCTACATCACAGCAGATGCCAGCGGCCCTAAGCACCTGGCCGTTTCACTAACCCGCGCCAAATTCGAACAATTAACGGCTGATTTGGTGCAACGCACCCTCGAACCGGTTCGGCAGGCTCTTAAGGATGCCGGTCTCACTCCACAGCAAATTCACGAGGTGGTACTGGTAGGCGGCATGACCCGCATGCCCGCCATCCGCGAGACAGTGCGCAATTTCTTTGGCAAAGAGCCGCACATTGGCGTCAACCCCGATGAAGTCGTAGCGGTCGGCGCAGCCATCCAGGCCGCAGTGCTGGGAGGCGAGATGAAAGACATCTTGCTGCTGGATGTCACGCCCCTCACGCTTTCGATTGAAACCCTGGGCGACGTGGCTACGCCTGTCATTCCGCGCAACACCGCCATCCCTACCCGCCGGACGCAAGTCTTCTCAACTGCGACGGACAACCAGACTTCGGTCGAGATTCACATCCTGCAAGGCGAGCGCCCCATGGTTGCCGACAACAAGTCGCTGGGAAGATTCGTCCTAGACGGCATTCCCCCCGCGCCGCGCGGCGTGCCGCAAATCGAAGTAACCTTCGACCTGGATGCAAACGGAATCCTGAAAGTCTCCGCCATCGACAAATCAACCGGACGCTCGCACAACATCACCATCACGGCATCTTCTGGCCTGAGCGCGGAAGAAATCGAGCAAATGCGCAAGGACGCCGAAGCGCACGCCGAAGAAGACCGCCGCAACCGAGAACTGCTCGACCTGCGCAACCGCGCCGATTCGGCCCTGTACCGCGCCGAGCAGGCCATCATCCATGCAGATAATAGAGTGCCAGATGGCGCGATTACCGATGTGGAGAGAGCCGCGTTCGATGTGCGTGCTATGCTTACCACCAATGACCCCAAATCCATCCGGCCTGCCGTCGAAGCCCTGGAACTGAACCTGGAAATTCTGAAGCGCTTTGGCGGGCAATTCCCTGAGCCGCCGCCAGGAATTTTTGGCAAGAAATAACCGCATCCCGCATGTAAAGAAGACCTTATGACAACCAACCGTGACTACTATGAAATCCTGGGCGTGCCGCGCACAGCCTCGGCAGATGAAATTAAATCTGCGTTTCGCAAACTGGCTCGCCAGTATCACCCCGACGTGAGTAAAGAAGCCAATGCGGAGGAAAGATTCAAAGAAATCAACGAAGCCTACAGCGTGCTATCCGACGCCGAAAAACGCGCCCGTTATGACCGCTTTGGCCGCGCCGGGCTGGGTGATATGGGCGGCGCGCCTGATTTCAGCGTTCACTTCGAGGATATTTTCGAGGAGCTATTTGGCTTCGGCGGCGGACGCAGCGCGCGCCGCAACGCCCCCCGGCGCGGGCGCGATTTGCAGATGTCGGTGCAGTTGACTTTCGAGGAAGCCGTCTTCGGCGTAGAGAAGGACATCACTTTCGAACGCGATGAAACCTGCTCCACTTGCCGGGGCAGCGGCGCGGAACCAGGCAGCAATGTATCTACCTGTTCCACCTGCGGCGGGCGCGGCGAAGTGCGCCAGGTGCGCCAAACCTTCATCGTCCAGATGGTCGAAACCGTGACCTGTCCAAAATGCCAGGGGCGCGGCCAGATCATCGAAACCGTTTGCCACACCTGCTCTGGGAAAGGCCTGGAACGCAAAAAAGTGAACAAAAAAGTGACCATCCCGCCGGGCGTGGATAGCGGAATGCAAATTCGCCTGCCCGGCGAGGGACAACCGGGCAGCAACGGCGGCCCCAACGGCAACCTTTTCCTGGCAGTAGATGTGCTGCCGCACGAGTTTTTCAAACGCAAAGGCGAAGATATCTTGCTCGACCTGGATATCAACATCGCCCAGGCCGTTCTCGGCGCGGACATTGAAATCCCCTCAGTAGACGGCATGGAAAAACTGACCATCCCGCCAGGCACGCAGCCAGGCAGAGTCTTCACCCTGCGCGGCAAGGGCGTGCCGCGCCTGCGCCAAACTGGGCGCGGCGACCAGAAGGTCATCGTCAACGTGGAAATCCCCACCAAACTGACGGCAGAACAGCGCGACCTGTTCGAGAAACTGGCCGAAACCCTGGGAACCACCCCCAAGCCGCAGGGAAAGGGCTTTTTCGACAAACTTAACGAATTGTTTGGTGGATAAATGACCAACTGGCTGGAAGTTTCATTAACTGTGACCGGCGAACTGGCCGAGGCGGTGGCCGATGTGCTGGGGCGGTTTGCCCCCAACGGCGTAATGACCGAGCAGGCAGTCGAGTTCCTGAACGACGAGGATGAAGGCACGCCGACCGGCGATATTACCGTGAAGGCTTACCTGCCGATGGATGAACGGCTCGACGAAACGCGCCGCGAGATGGAAGAATCGCTTTATTACCTGGGATTAATCCAACCCCTTCCCAAACCAACCTACACGCTCATCGGCAACCAGAATTGGATGGAAGCCTGGAAGTTGCGCTATCAGCCCATCCCAATTGGCAAACGCCTGATGATTTTACCAGCCTGGATGGATTTGTCGGACCAGACGCGGATTGGCATCAAAATCGACCCCGGCATGGCGTTTGGAACCGGAGCGCACCCCTCCACGCAGATGTGCCTGGATTTGCTGGAAACCGTCTTCGACAGCCAAAAATCGAATATCGAATACTCGAATACCCAATTTTCGGTTATCGATGTCGGCTGCGGGTCGGGCATCCTATCGGTGGCGGCGCTCAAGCTGGGCGCGCAATTTGCCCTGGGCGTGGATATTGACGAGGCGGCCATTACCAACAGCCGCGAAAACGCCGAAAATAACGGCGTAAGCAGCGAGGCGTTCCAACTGGGAATCGGTTCGGTGGAAGAGGTGCGGGCTGGGAAGTTTTCCATCTCCTCCGCCCCGCTGGTGCTGGCAAATATCCTGGCCCCCATCCTGATTCGCCTGTTCGAGGCCGGGATGGCAGAACTCGTCGAGCCAGGCGGGTTCATCATCCTGGCAGGCATTCTGGAACACCAGGCCGAGGATGTCATTAAGGCGGCTCAAGAACGCGGCTTGCGGCTGCTAGACCGCCGCCAAATCAACGATTGGGTGGCTTTACTCTGCCAGAAATGAAAAACTGCCGGGTTTTGTGCCCGGCAGTTTGTTTTTTGGCTATTTTGCGGGTTCTTTGTAGACCACATACATCCGCATTCGACCCAGGCGCAGCAGCGCGCCACTGGGAAGCGGATATGCCTTGTTGGGGATAATGCGCTGCTCGTTGACCCAAGTTCCATTGGTGCTTTCCAGGTCAGTGATTTCATAGCCTTGAGGGACACGCCGGATTTTTGCATGGCGGCGTGAAACCCCATGCCCAAAGGCGTCATAATTTGCCAGGTCAACGTAATTTTCAGGGGTGTCGTCGGTTTTCCTACCAATCACAAACTCATCATCGGCGCGTAACTCGAAGGGCTTTTTGTCATCGATAAAGAAAAAGGCAATCCCGCTGTCTGGAACAATCTGTGGAAGAGGTGAAGGCTGGTCACTCGCCTCAGGCTGCGCGGGTTCAGGCATCCCAAAGCGGGTGGTGGTGACAGGGCGGATATTGGCCTCATCGAAAGGCGCGCCACAATGAACGCAAAAGATTGCCCCTGGTTCATTGTAAAGTTTGCAAGACGGGCAAAATCTGCCGGATTGTTGCTGCATGATTGCTCCTGGGTTGGGTTAACAATATAAGGGTCGAGCGCGCCTCAAAAGTTACGCATCCATTTATCACTTATAAAGCACAAGCAGGTTCAAACGGCCTAACCGCACCACATCCCCGCTAGAGAGACGGCAGGGAGTATTGGGCAAGAGACGCCTGCCGTTAATGCGAGTTCCGTTGGTGCTGTTGAGGTCGGTAATGTAGTATCCATCTTCTTCGCGGTGGATGAGAGCATGACGCCGGGAAACACCCAACTGAATGGCATCGAATGGGACCAGGTCGATGACCAGTCCGCCCGTGCCAGCCGCCCGACGCCCCAAGATAGCTTCTTCGTCGCCAATAACCGTGACAGGGAGCGTGTTTTCAAGATAAATGCCCAACCCCGATGGGGGGACCAGCGAATCGGTATACTTACCGGGCTGCTTTGCAACATAGTCATCTTCTTCAAGCCGGTCAGTGGCGCGGGTTTCCTGTTGCGCGCCTTTCAACGGCGCGCCACAAAAAATGCACAGAATTGCGCCAGGTTTGTTGCGCAGTTTGCAGGAAGGGCAGATTTCTCCGAGGACGGTCATGTGATTCCAGTCAGTCAGTGCAATTTTATATTTCTACTATACATCAAAATAAGTAAAACAGGAAATAGGAGATTTGGAAGAACCACCCAACCTCGATACTTTTTGAGAGTCTCACCAATCATAATCATTCTATAGAAATAAAAAGGTGAACATTTCGCTTTTGGTATTTACTTTTTATTGTAAGAAGTTACAATAAGCACATGACCTGTTCCCCTGCCCACGTTGCCAATCAAATTCGCAATAAAGGCTTCCGCCTGACGCACCAGCGCATGGCCATCTTGAATGTGCTGTACGATTCAAGCGGGCATTTCACGCCAACCGAAATTTTCATGCGCCTGCACGCGCTCCTGCCCGGCGCAACCGAGCCAACCGTCTATCGCAATCTCGACTTTTTGCGAGACAACGGCTTCATTCGCGCTACAAGCACCGCCAATGGGCGGTTGGAGTATGAAATAGTCACCCACGCCCATCACCACCTGATTTGCAAGGCCTGTGGTCAAGAAATTGAAGTTAAGCATGAGCAGTTACAGCCGCTGTATGACCAATTGGAGCAATCCACTGGCTACAGGTTGACAGAAAATCATCTCACCTTCATGGGCTACTGCCCGCAATGCAAACCGAAAGGAGAATAAAATGCACTACGCTCCAGCCCCCCTTCACATCCCCGATGGATTCTTGAACCTGGTGGTTTCGCTCATCTTCTGGGCGCTGACCAGCATTGCCGTTGGCATCGCCATCTCCAAAACCAACAAAGCGCTCGGCGAAAAGCAAGTTCCATTGATGGGCATTATGGCAGCATTCATTTTCGCCGCGCAAATGCTCAACTTCCCGGTGGCAGGCGGAACTTCCGGCCACTTCTTGGGCGGCGCGCTGGCGGCCATTGTGCTTGGTCCCTGGGCAGGAATCCTGGTCATGACCGCCGTTATCGCAGTTCAGGCGCTCCTGTTCCAGGACGGCGGCCTGCTGGTGATGGGCGCCAACATTTTTAACATGGGCATTCTCACCGCCATGATTGGCTTTGGGTTATACCGTATCGTTTCAGGTTCAGCGAACAAAACGCTCAAACTGGCCGTCGCCGGGGTCGCCGCCTGGCTTTCGACCATCGCCGCCGCGCTGCTGACCGCCCTCCAACTTTGGATTAGCGGCACATCCAGCCTGCAAATCGTCATGCCAGCCATGCTGGGTGTGCATGTCCTGATTGGCATTGGCGAAGCCCTCATCACCGTCGCCGCGCTGGCCTTTATCATACAGGCCCGCCCCGACCTGCTCGAGGCCGAAACCGTCGCCGAAAAAGGCGGGCGAGGCTGGATTACCGCCGGGATTATTGTCTCACTCATCGCCGTCTTGCTCTCGCCCCTGGCCTCAGCCGACCCCGACGGGCTGGAGCGCGTGGCCGAAGACTTTGGCTTCCTCGAAGCGGGTCTCGATGCACCATACCAAATCCTGCCCGATTACACCATCCCCTTCCTGGGCGAAACGGCCCTTTCGACGATCGTGGCAGGCGTGGTCGGCGCGCTGGTAGTTTTGGGGCTGATGGTGGTGGTGGGCGGAATGCTGAAGAAACGCAATGCCTAATCCGTTTCTCCGCTTCATCATCCGTTTATCCGCTTTGCGAAGCCATCCGTTCCCCCATGCATGCTGACGCCTTCGACCGTTACTACGCCGCTGAAAGCCCCCTGCACCGCCTCGACCCGCGCGTGAAGGTCGTGGTAACGGTCGCTTTCATTCTCTCCAACGCCCTGCTGCCCGATGGCGCCTGGGCCGCCTTCGGGTTGGGATGGATTTTCCTGCTGCTGGCAAATTCCGCCTCGAACCTGGGCGTCGATTTCACCTTCCGGCGTTCCTTCATCGCCCTGCCCTTTATGCTGGTGGCCGTTTCAGCCATTTTCGCCCCCTCCGGGCAGCCGCTGGCCGAATGGACGGTCGGCGGAATCAGCCTGGTTCCAACCGACGTAGGCGTCATCCGCTTTGGCAGTATCCTGCTGCGCACCTGGCTCTCGGTCCAGGCCGGAATCCTGCTGGTCGCCGTCACCCAGTTCCCCGACCTGATTCACGCCTTCGAGCATTTGCGCGTCCCGGCGGTGCTTACCACCATCGTCGCCTTCCTCTACCGCTACCTGTTCGTGCTGACCGATGAAGTCCTGCGCCTGCTGCGCGCCCGCGACTCGCGCTCGGCGGCCATTCCCGGCCAAAAAAGCGGGCGGACGGTTTTCTGGCGCGCCCAAATCGCCGGTCACATGGCCGGGCAACTGTTCCTGCGCAGTTACGAACGCTCCGACCGCATCTACAATGCCATGTTGGCGCGCGGCTACACCGGGCAAATGCGCACCTTGCGCGCCCACCTCATGCGCCGCCGCGACTGGCTGGTTTTATCGGTAAGCATTCTTGCGCTTCTCTTTATTCAACTGATTGGAAGGATTGGCTGAATGCCCGTCACCCACCCCACGCGCCATCCCACTATTCCAGATTACACCTGTGACGTTTTGCAGGTCAATGATTTACATTTTTCATACCCCGATGGGCATGTCGCCTTACAGGGAATCAATCTCAACCTCTGCAAGGGCGACAAAGTCGCTCTGGTCGGCCCCAACGGAGCGGGCAAAAGCACCCTGATGCTGCACCTGAACGGCATCTTGAACAGCGGCAAAGGCAATATCAGCGTCGCCGGGCTGCCCGTAACCGAGAAAAACCTGCCCCAAATCCGCGCCGCTGTTGGGCTAGTCTTCCAAAATCCCGATGACCAACTCTTCTCGCCAACCGTCTTCGAGGATGTGGCCTTTGGCCCGCTGCACATGGGCTACCCCGAAGCCGAAGTCCGCGAACGGGTGGAACAAGCCCTGGCGCGGGTGCGGATGAGCGCCTACCGCGACCGACTCTCGCATCACCTGAGCGTCGGCGAGAAAAAGCGGATTGCCATCGCCACCGTCCTTTCGATGTCCCCGCAGCTGCTCGTACTCGACGAACCCAGCGCCGGACTCGACCCGCGCGCCCGCCGCACGCTGATTAATTTGCTCAAAGAACTCGACCTCACCATGCTGGTCTCGACTCACGACCTGGCCCTGGCGCGCGAGATTTTCCCGCGTATGGTCATCATGGACGAGGGCCGCATCGTCGCCGACGGCCCGACCGCCAAACTACTGGAAAACGTCCCGCTGCTCGAAGCGCACGGGCTGGAAAAGCCATAACCATACCCCCACCAAAAACCGCCGACCCTTTCCTGTGGTCGGCGGTCGACGTTACAACCTTAAACTTTCAACCTTCAACATTCCCCCCTCACTCCTGCGTCCGCAAACTCGGCCGCACCGCATAGCGCTTGCGGATTTCGGGCAGGAAATAATCGTCGAAAAAGCGGTCGATGTCGTAATCAGGCTGCCAGCCCCAGTCTTTGCGGGCCGCCGAATCGTCCATGTCTTCGGGCCACGAGTCCACAATCCCCTGGCGGCGCGGATTCGGGTTGAACACAATCCGCGTGCCGGGGAAGGCGTTGTCGGCGCGCTTGCGGAACTCTCCGGCCGTCAGGCTGAAGGCCGTGATGTTATAGACCTGACGGGTCAGGTACTCGCGCGGCACCTCGGTCAGCATCAGGAGGGCTTTAATCGCATCCGGCATCGCCATGAACGAAATCTTCGTATCCTCGCGCACGAAGCACGAATACGAAAGCCCCTGCGCGGCGGCGTGCAGCATCTCTGGGCCGTAATCGCTCGTCCCGCCGCTTGGCAGGGTAAAGGCGCTAATCAGGCCAGGAAAGCGGATGGCGCGAAAATCAAGCATCACCGGCGGCTGGGGATCCAGGTGACGCTGGCCGTAATAATTGCCGTAATACTCGCCCAGTTTCTCGCAATATAACTTGTTCGCGCCGTACATGGTGTGCGGATGGTTATGCTCGTCCTCCGTAACCCGCCCGGCTTTGCGCTTGGCCTCCAGGCTGTCGAATCCATACGCCGCAATCGAACTAGGGAACAGGAACTTAACCGCCTTGCCGCGCTTTTCCGATTTATAAGCCGCCAGCATCAGCAATTGCATCGTCCCTTCCACATTGATGCGGTGCGCTTCTTCGGTTGCCACCTCCGCCTTCGAAGAAAGCGAAGCCGCCAGGTGGAAAATAATATCGAAGTTGTAATCGTAAAATTGCTTGACGCGGTACACCAGGTCGCCTTGCAGATGCTCCGCTGAGAAATCCTTCAACGAATCAGGGAGCGGCGCCAAATCGGTTGTCACAATCCGATACCCTCCCTTACTTGCCAAACTCTGAACCAGTGCCTGACCAATCTCACCACACGCTCCGGTGACGAGGACGGCTTTATCGGGCATAGTTTTCTCCTTTTGAAAGTATAGGTAACCCCATTGTACAATACCTGTCCATTCCGCGTATCTGTGAATCGCCACCAAAAATGACGATAAAACTCACCAGCCGCATTTTCGGGTACAATCCTGGCGTGAAACCCTGCCCGCGATTCTTGACATCAACACCCAAAACCCGTACACAGATTTCACGGATTCAAAGGATTTACACGGATTTTTTTAGAAAAATCCGTGAGATTCCGCGCAATCCATGTCATCCGTGTCCAGAAGATTTTATCTGGAAAAAACTGACCAACCGACTCTGGTCGCTGGCCCTCGGCCTGCTCCTGCTCTCAGGCGCGGCCTGCGCCCCAGGCGTGGACGCCTCCCCGCTGGAAACTGCCACCACGGCCCCAACGCCTTCCCCCACTGAAACCATCGTCTGGTTCCCGCCCACCGCCACCCACACCCCCTTTCCCACCTTCCAGCCCAGCGCCACCCCCGAACCCTTCCCCGGCCTGGGAGCCTCGCTCTACACCGACGACTTCTCAAACCCGGCAGATTGGACCAACGCCCGAGCAGAAAGCCAGGGAAGCAACAACGTCCTGCTCATCGGCAACCGCCTGATTCTCTCAGCCAACACCGCCCCGGTCACCCTCGCCAGCATCCGAACCGGCCTCATCCTGACCGATTTCTACGCCGAGACGCGCGTCAACCTGAATCGCTGCCAGGGCCGCGACACCTACGGCATGTTCTTCCGGGCCGCCACCGAAGCCTACACCTACCGATTCACCCTGACCTGTGACGGGCAAATGCGCATCGAACGAGCGCGCGGCGGAGAAACCTACCCGCTCTCCGAGTGGGACGCGAGCGGCGACCTGCCGCGCGGCGCGCCGGGGCAGGTCAAACTTGGCGTGTGGGCAGCCGGGACCGAAATGCGCTTCTTCCTGAACGACCGCTACCAGTTCACCGTCTTCGACCAGGTCTTTCGCAGCGGCAGCGTGGGCTACTTTGCCAGCGTCCGCAGCGAAGTTGGCCTAAACGTCTCCTTCTCCGACCTGCGCATCCACGCCGTCTCTTACGTCTCCCCTACTCCCACCCTAACCCCCAGCAACACCCCCCTGCCCAGCCGAACGCCAAGAGGGAGCGGTAATTAGTAAGTGGTTATTGGAGATTTATGAATTACGAATTACCAATTACAATCTACCCCTGACCCTGACACCTGGAACCTGACCCTTGAAAAACAAACTCAACGACCTCGACCCCAAAACCTGGCTGAAATTTCAAAAATCGTGGTTCATCCACAACCCGCCGCCGCGCAAAAAAAACACGCTGGCGCATCCCGCCAAATTCCCCGAAACGATGGCGCAGGAGTTCATCGAATTTTTCACCAAAAAAGGCCAAACGGTGCTAGACCCAATGTGCGGAACCGGCTCGACGCTGGTGGCCGCGTTGCGGGCCGGGCGCAATTCCTACGGCATCGAGTTAAATCCCCGCTACGCCCAGATTGCGCGGGAAATTATCAGCCAGGAAAAAGCTGCTTTAGCGGCGACATCGGATTCAGCTGGGCTGGCCGCCGAGATCATTCAAGGAGACGCGGCCCAAGCCGTCGAGTATGGCATACCCAAAGTGGAGTACGTTCTCACATCTCCCCCCTATTGGGACATGCTGCACGCCAAAGGGGCAGAAAACCAGAAAAAACGGCGCGAATCGGACGGCCTGGACGTGGTCTACTCCGACCATCCGCGCGATTTGGGCAACATCCACGATTACGAAACTTTCTTGGAACTGTTGGTGAACATTTACAGCGGGCTGAAGCCGCTCTTGCAAGACAAGGCATACCTGACCATTATTGTCAAAAATGTAAAAAAAGGCGGTAAAATCTACCCGTTGGCGTGGGACATTGCACGCGAACTAGGCAAGGTCTACACCCTAAAGGATGAAAAAATCTGGATGCAGGACAACCAGCGACTGGCGCCCTTCGGCCTGGGCAGCGCCTGGGTCAGTAACACGTTTCATCATTATTGCTTGCAGTTTCGGTTCGAATAACAAATTACGAACATCGAATATCGAGTATCGCCCTGTTGACCCGCCATGATTGCCTCCCCCGACTTTATTAAATTGCCCTATACTCCCGACCTGACCGAAGGCGGCATCTGCTATGCAACCCGCTCTTTGTCCTATACCTATGACCGGATGGGCGGCTCGCTCTACTCGCGCCTGCGCCGCATTGTGGGCGGGGTGGCGGTGGAATTGGCTTTCCGTCGTTATTTGGGAGAGCAAAACATACCATTCGATACAAAAGGCGCGACGCCTTTCACCCAACCTGACCGGTATGATGTTTCGCTCGGCAACCATCGCTGCGACCTGAAAACTTTCATCATTTCTAAGCGCAAACAAATTACCTCCATGCGCCGCAACCCCAGCCTGGCGCTGCACGCCCCAGCCCTAATTCCAGAAGACCAGTTCGAGGCCGCCAATCACACCGACCAGGATTTGTACCTGTTCGCCTTCCTGCTCGGCCTGACCACCAACTCACCCGATGATATCCAGAAAGCGGTGGAGGCCGGTCAGCGGATTTACCTTATCCACCCGCTGCGCGCCGATTGGTCGAGGCCGCAAGATTGGGCGACGCTCGGCAAACTGGCCCTCAAAAGCGAGTGCGACGCGCCGCTGCGCATCGAAATTGGCGGACAGGACGCCAGACGAAACTTTATCACCGAAACGTTGACCCTCGAACCGCTTAAGCGCGCCTTTGCCGAAAAGGACTACCACAGCCTGGCCTACATCCACGCCGATGCGATTCCCAAAGCGAGGCTGGGAATCCACAGCCCCAAAAAAGGCGAAATCTACATCATCCAGCCGCACGAGTGGGGCAACATCTGGATTTACGGCATGGACATCTGGCTGACGGGTTACATGGCGCGCGAGGAATTCCGCCGCAAGGCCAGCACCATCTACGCCGGCAGCCGCGTCTTCCAGTATAGCAAGACCCAAACCAAAAATTACTCCGTCCCAATTAGTGATTTGCGCCCGCTGCCCGAACTGTTCGAGCGAGTGCGCGCCTGGGAAGCCAAAAAGAAAACCTGGTAAGGAGACTCTATGACCATCCTACTCACCATCCATTCCATCCTGCGCTGGGTCATCCTGCTGGTGGCCCTGGCTATCATCATCAAGTTTGCGCTGGGACTCATCCAAAAACGGCCTTACGATAAAGCCGCGCGTGGATTGGCCTCGGCCTTTGGCGGCCTGATGGACGCCCAACTGCTGCTGGGAACGGCCTTTTTCGTCTGGAGCGGGCTCGCCATTCAGGGCGGCTTCGGCCTGCGACACCGCTGGGAACACCTGGCCGTGATGCTGGCCGCGGTCCTCGTGGCGCACCTGCCCTCCATGTGGAAAAACCGTGATGACCAGACCCGTTACCGCAACGGACTGTTCGCCATCCTGGTCTCAATTTTGCTCGTCGTGGCAGGCGTCTTTGCCCTGCCCGGCAACCGCTGGCTGACAATCAGCGGGTTCTAACCCGTTTTTCCCGGCAGATTCTGGTTACAAGCAGGTGACGGTCATCTTCGAGATGACCGTCACCTGCCTTTTTGCCGTATAATCTCAATATCCGCTGGGAACCGGCCTGCCCCGCAGGGCGTCTTGTGGGAGAAGGAGACAAGCACCATGACCGCCGAACAAAACCCCCGTATCCGCAAAGGATGGGCCGCTGCGCTCATCGGACTGTTGGCTGTAATTTGCCTGGGCGGGCTGGCCCTGCTGGTCAACCGCTTCGCGCCAGGATTGTTTCAGACGCCCGGCCCCGAAGCAACCATCCCCATCCAGGGCGGGACGAGTTCTCAACCCGATGAAACTTCGAGCGCGGAGGGAGGCGAAACAAAGATGAATATTCTTTTGAGCGAAGGACAATCGCAACCGGCGCAGGTGGAACGCCCTCCGCTGGCAACCGGTGAGCCGCTTTCGGACGAAGAAATTGCCCGCATTTTGGCGCGCCTGCCCGCGCTGGAGGCGGATTCGGCGCAGCAGGTGGAGTTCAAATTGCCCGCCGAGTTGCTGCCGCCGCCGCGCCCCGGCCAGACCGTTCGGGATGCCTTCCCGCCCCTCGAAACGGAAGGCCCACCCGTGACCGGCAGCGAAGCGGGGCCGCTTCAGGTGCTGCGCTATGCGCCAGAGGGCGAAATCCCCATCGCCCCGTTCCTCTCCATCACCTTCAACCAGCCGATGGTTCCACTGGGTACGTTGAGCGACCTGGCCCTGCGCGATGTGCCGGTCATCATCGAACCCTCCCTGCCCGGCACCTGGCGCTGGCTGGGGACGAAGACCCTGACCTTTGAGTACGATTCTGACCTGATTGACCGGCTGCCCAAAGCGACCGAATACCGCGTAACCATCCCCGCCGGGACGAAATCCATGAGCGGAAACGCCCTGGCCGAGGCGGTGACCTGGACGTTTACTACGCCGCCCCCAAAGGTTGTGGCAACTTACCCCTCTGACGAGCCACAACCGCTCGACCCGCTTTTTGTGATTGCCTTTGACCAAAGAATTGACCCGGCAGCCATGCTGGGGTGGCTCACCGTGCAAGCGGGCGGGCGGGATGTAACGGTGCGCCTGGCGAGCGAGGAAGAAGTGGCGCAAGATAATCTCTTGCGCTACCCGGAAGGTCGCTGGCTGGCTTTCAAAGCCACCCAACCCCTGCCCGCCGATACGCGCGTGACGGTGACGGTGCGGGCAGGCGCGCCCTCTGCCGAGGGACCGCTGGTGACGCGCGAGGCGCAGTCGTACAGTTTTTCGACCTACGCGCCGCTGCGCATTGAGGAATATGGCTGTTCGTGGTATGACGACCAATGCCCCCCGCTCACGCCGTTCTACATCCGCTTCAACAACCCGATTGACCCGCAAACCTTCCGCGATGGAATGCTGCGGGTGGAGCCAGAAATCCCCGGCGCGTCGGTCAACCTGTACGGTAACACCCTCAACATTAGCGGTCAGACCAGCGGACAGACGACCTATACCGTGACGGTCAGCGGGGAGATTCAGGATATTTTTGGGCAGAAACTGGGCGCCGACCGCCGCCTGACCTTTCGGGTGGGGAAAGCCGAGCCGCTGCTGGTCGGGCCGGAGCAAATTTTTGTTACCCTTGACCCCTCCGCGCTCAAACCGCTCTTTTCGGTTTATGCCATCAACTACAACCGCCTGCGCGCGCGTATTTACGCCGTGCAGCCCGCCGATTGGCCGGCCTTCAAGGCCTACCTGCGCGACTGGCGGCGCGAAAACCCGCCCCCCATGCCCGGCACACTGGTTTCAGACCAGAGCCTGAGCCTGTCCATTCCTGATGACACCCTGACCCAGGTGGATATTGACCTAAGCCCATACACGAAGAACGGCTACGGGCAGTTTATTGTGGTGGTTGAACCGCCCAAACCGCTCATCGAACTCGACCCCTGGCTGCGGCAATCGCAGACCATCCATGCCTGGGTGCAGATCACCCAAATTGGGCTGGATGCCTACCATGACCAGGAGCAGATGACCGCCTGGGCGACCAACCTGCAAACCGGCGCGCCGCTTTCAGGCGTGACGATTTCGGATGGAACGCGCGAATATCTGACCGGGGCCGATGGAATGGCGCGTTTCGACATCCCCTCCGGCGCGGCGTATCTGACCGCCCGGCTGGGGGAGGATACCGCCCTGCTGCCGCGCTCCACCTATTATTGGGGAGATGACTCCTGGCAGGCTGTTCCGCAGCGCGACAGTCTGCGCTGGTATGTCTTCGATGACCGCGCCATGTACCGCCCCGGCGAAGAAGTCCATCTCAAGGGCTGGATTCGCCTCATCGGTGGCGGAAAAACCGGCGACGTGGGACTGGCAGGCAGCCTGGGAAATCTCACCTATCGCGTGACCGATTCGACCGGCAACGATTTGCTGAACGGGCAGGCGGCGGTCAACGCCCTGGGCGGCTTCGACCTGGCGTTTACCCTGCCCGAACAGGTGAACCTGGGACAGGCCAGCGTGTATTTCAGCCTGGCAACAGGACTGGATGGTTCAAGTTATGGGCATTCCTTCCAAATTCAAGAATTTCGCCGCCCCGAATTCGAGGTGAATGCCCGCAACGAGACCAGCGGCCCATACTTCGTGGGTGATTCGGCGGTGGTAGCGGTGGAAGCCAAATACTACGCGGGCGGCCCGCTGCCGAATGCCGATGTCACCTGGCGGGTGACGACCTCGCCCGGCCATTACGCCCCGCCCAAGTGGCCCGATTTCACTTTTGGCGAGTGGATTCCGTGGTGGCGCATCTATGGCGAGCATTTCCCCGGCGAGGGCGAGACAAGCACTGAAACCTTTACCGGCAAAACCGACCCAAGCGGACAACACTACCTGCAACTCGATTTTCAGCAGGAAGGCCAGCCCGCCAAACCGCGCCCGCTCAGCGTGGTGGCCGAAGCGACCGTGATGGACGTGAACCGCCAGGCCTGGGCCAGCGCCACCACCCTGCTGGTGCATCCGGCCAACCTGTACATTGGCCTGCGCAGTGAGCGCTACTTCGTCTCGCGCGGCACGCCGCTCAGAGTAGATTTCATCGTCACCGACCTGGACGGCAACCCCATCCCCGGCCGGCCGGTCGAGGTCAAAGCCGCCCGCATGGAGTGGAAATTCCGCGAGGGCGAATGGCGCGAGGAGGAAGCCGACCCACAGGTCTGCTCGATGAACTCCGCGCTTGAGCCGCTGACCTGTACCTTCGAGACAAACATCGGCGGCAGTTACAAAATCACCGCCACCGTCACCGACAGCCTGGGCCGCCGCAACCAGTCCAGCATCACGCGCTGGGTCAGCGGGGGGCAGCGTCCACCGGCCCGCAAGGTGGAGCAGGAAGAAGTGACGCTCATCCCCGATAAGGAAACCTACCAGCCCGGCGAAACCGCCCAAATCCTGGTGCAATCGCCCTTCAACCCCGCCGAGGGCCTGCTGACCGTCAGCCGCAGCGGCACGCTCTACACGCAGCGATTTACGATAACGGATGGCACCGCCACCCTGCAAATCCCCATCCGCGAGGAACACCTGCCCAACCTGCAAATTCAGGTGGATTTGGTAGGCGAAGCCCCGCGCACTGACGACAAAGGCGAGGCGATAACCGGCATCCCGCCCCGCCCGGCCTATGCCAGCGGAACGCTCAACCTGAAAATTCCGCCCCTTCAGCGAACCCTGAGCCTGGAAGTGACCCCCGAACGGGATAAACTCGAACCCGGCGGCCAGACGGCGCTGGATGTGACCCTCAAAGACGCGAACGGCGTGCCGGTCGCCGGCGCGGAACTGGCAGTGGTGGTGGTGGATGAAGCCGTGCTGGCCCTCACCAACTACCAGTTGAGCGACCCGCTGGCGGTATTCTACGCCGAACGAGGCGCAAATCTCTCTTCTTACTATGCGCGCGCCAGCATTGTGCTGGTGGACCCGCTCTCGCTGGCCGGGGCCGTGCAAAACGCGGCGCAAGACAAGATGGAACGCAGTTTTGCCGCAGAAGCGCCTGCCGCCGCCCCACAAGCGACTGCTCTCGTGGAAACCGGTGGAGGCGGCCCTGCCGCCCCCGCCCCCGCCCCCGACCCCATCCGCGTCCGGGTAGATTTCAACCCGCTGGCGAACTTCTCACCTTCGGTGCGCACCGATTTCTCTGGCCGGGCGCGCGTCAATATCAAACTGCCCGATAATCTCACCCGCTATCGCATCATGGTCGTGGCGGTAGATGAGAGCGGGAAAAAATTCGGCGTAGGCGAGGCCAATCTCACCGCCCGCCTGCCGCTCATGGTGCGACCCTCCGCGCCACGTTTCCTGAACTTTGGCGATAAATTCGAACTGCCGGTCGTGCTGCAAAACCAGACCGACCTGCCGATGACGGTCGAGGTGGCCGTCCGCGCCGCAAATCTTGAATTAGCCCAGTCGGGGATCAGAGTTACCATCCCGGCCAATGACCGGCTAGAAGTGCGCTTCCCGGCCAGCACAGTCATGGCAGGCACGGTCAAAATTCAGGTGGCGGCGGTCTCCGGCTCGTACAGCGATGCGGCAGTCATCGAACTGCCGGTCTATACCCCGGCTACCAGCGAGGCCTTCGCCACCTACGGCGTCCTCGACCAGGGCGCAATTGCCCATCCAGTGCAGCAGCCAACCGGCGTCTTCCCGCAATACGGCGGACTGGAAATCAGCACATCCTCCACCGCCCTCTCGGCCCTGACGGATGCCGTGCTATACCTGCAAAGTTATCCTTTCGAATGCTCCGAGCAACTGGCCTCGCGGATTCTCTCGGTGGCGGCCCTGCGCGATGTGCTGACCGCCTTCCAGGCCGAGGGGCTGCCCGCGCCCGCCGAAATGGAATCTGCCCTGCGCCGCGACATCGAAAAACTGCGGGGCATGCAAAACTTCGATGGCGGCTTCCCCTACTGGCAGCGCGGATTCGAATCCATTCCCTTCAACACGATTCACGTTACGCACGCCCTGATTCGCGCGCAACAAAAAGGCTACGACGTGCCGCCGGAGATGCTCCAGAACGCGCTCTCGTACCTGTGGAACATCGAAGGGCGCTACCCGCACTGGTATAGCGAGCAAACCCGCCGCACCTTGAGCGCGTATGCCCTGTATGTGCGCAGCCTGACCGGTGAGCGCGATTCGGTCAAGGCCGAGAAATTGCTGCGCGAGGCCGGGCTGGAAAACTTGCGGATGGAGGCCATCGGCTGGCTGTGGCCGGTCATCGAAGACAAAGCGCAGCGAGATGCGATTCGCCGTTATGTGAACAACCGCGTGGTCGAGACGGCCGGGGCCGCCAACTTCACCACCGCCTACGACGACCAGACCTACCTGCTGCTCTCCTCCGACCGACGCACCGACGCCATCCTGCTCGACGCGCTGATGAGCGATAACCCCCAGAGTGATTTGATTCCGAAAGTGGTCAACGGCCTGTTGGCCCATCGCACGCGCGGACGCTGGGGCAACACCCAAGAGAATGTTTTCGTCCTGCTCTCGCTCGACCGCTACTTCAACACCTACGAGACCCAAACTCCCGATTTCGTAGCGCGCATCTGGCTGGGCGACGCCTACGCCGGCAGCAGCGAATTTCGCGGACGGACGACCGAGCAGCATGAGTTATCCATCCCGATGGACTTCCTCCTGAACCAGACCGCGCTCGGCGGCGGGACGGAGAACCTGATTCTGGGCAAGGAAGGCCCCGGACGGTTGTATTACCGGCTTGGCCTGCGCTACGCCCCCGGCGACTTGCAACTGGACGCGCTCGATATGGGCTTCGTCGTCACGCGCTCCTATGAAGCGGTGGATAACCCCGAAGACGTGTACCGAGACTCTGATGGCCGCTGGCACATCAAGGCTGGGGCGCGGGTGCGCGTCAAATTGACGATGGTGGCCGACAACCGCCGCTATCACGTTGCCCTGGTGGACCCGCTCCCGGCGGGGCTGGAAATCATCAACCCGGCCCTGGCCGTTTCGGGCAGCGTGCCGCAAGACCCGAACGACACCACCATCCGCTACGGCTGGTGGTGGTGGGGCCCCTGGTACGAACACCAGAACATGCGCGACCAGCGCGCCGAAGCCTTTGCCTCCCTGCTGTGGGACGGCGTGTACCAGTACAGTTACATCGCCCGCGCCACCACCCCCGGCATCTTCATCGTCCCGCCCGCCAAAGCCGAGGAGATGTATAGCCCCGAAGTGTTTGGCCGCAGCGCGAGTGATTGGGTGATTGTGGAGTAAAACTGGCAAACAAGGTGAGAGTCACTTCTAAAGTGACTCTCACCTGTTCTATCTCCCGAAAGGAACATTATGCAAACGATACAGCCCGAACAAGTTGGATTCTCATCCGAACGATTGGAACGCATCCCCAAAATAATGCAAACCTACGCCGAGCGGGGCGAGCTGGCCGGAACGCTGACCCTGCTCGCCCGGCGCGGGCAGGTCTTCCACTGCGCCACCACCGGCTGGATGGACATCGAAAACCAGCGCCCCATGCCCGTCGATGGCATTTTTCGCATCTACTCGATGACCAAGCCCATCACCGTGACCGCCGTGCTGATGCTGATGGAAGAAGGCCACTTCCTGCTGGATGACCCCATCAGTAACTGGATGCCCGAATTTGCCGAAATGCGGGTTTTTGCGGGCGCACCCGGCGGCGACATCTTCACCACCGACCTCCAGCGCCCCATCACCATCCGCCACCTGCTGACCCATTCCTCCGGGTTGAGTTACGGCTTCGAGACCGAGCATCCGGTCGATACACTGTACCAAAAAGCCGGGTTATATGAGAGCAAAAGCGGGGCAGAATTCATCAAGCGGCTGAGCAAACTTCCGCTGGTCAACCAGCCCGGCGAGAAATTCTGGTACAGCCTGGCGCACGATGTGTTGGGATATCTCATCGAACTGGTTTCCGGCCAACCGCTGGATATTTTCTTGCAAGAACGGATTTTCACCCCGCTGGAGATGGTCGATACCGGCTTCTGGGTTCCGCGCGAGAAACTGAACCGCCTTGTGACAATGTATGAGCCGAAGGAAGGCAAACTGCAACCGTCTAAAGAAATGGACTTCGACCGCACCGTCAGGCCGCCCGTGCCTTCCGGCGGCGGCGGCCTGCTCTCGACGGGGGCCGACTACCTGAATTTTGCCCAAATGCTGCTCAATCGCGGCGAATTCAAGGGCCGCCGCCTGCTCAGCCGCAAAACCTTCGAGGTGCTCACCACCCCGCACCTGCCCTTCCCGCCTGGTGAAATCGCCACCGATCTTGGCTTCAGCATGGGGCTGGGCGTGGCCGTGCTAACGGATTTATCTCAGGGCAACCGGCGCGGGTCGCTGGGTTCCTTTGGCTGGGGCGGCGCGGCTGGCACGCGCTTCTGGGTCGACCCGCAGGAGGAACTGGTCGGCATTTTGATGGCGCAGACCATGCCCGGATTCTGGCGCGCGCCAGAGATGTTCGAGAACCTGGCATACGCAGCCATCACAGATTAAGCAGGCTCTACCGGTTTTGGATGTTATCCCGCACTACCTAACCCGAACAAGCCAGAAAAGAAACCCCTTAACCACGACGGCCACAACGTGGCACAACGGAAAATCTTAA
>CAYRBO010000013.1:0-115371 GCA_964422545.1 uncultured Anaerolinea sp.
GATACTCGGGCATGGCTTTCAAGGCATCCAGCGCCTGACGCGAAAGCGCCCGAAAATCGGCAGCCCCGGGGTGGATTTTCGTCCCGCTGACGCGGTTGATGAGGGCGTAAAAAGCCTCCGAGGAAAGCCGCTTGAACGAAAAACCACCCGCTTCAATGCGCTGAGCCTGAACAATGTCATACCCCTGACGTACCAGGTCAATCATTTCGGGAATCATCTCCGCCGGGTGCTGACCGTCGCCATCGAGCGAAATCACAATTTCACCCTCGGCCTGATCCAGCCCGGCGGTCAGAGCGGCCTGGTGACCAAAATTCCGGCTCAAGGTGAGAACGCGCACACGCTCGTCCTGCGCGGCCAACGCCGAGAGCGAATCAGCCGTTCCGTCGGTGGAGCCATCGTCCACATAGTAAATCCGAAATGGATACGGCAAACCTGCCAGCACTGCCGCAATTTTGGCGTGCGTGATTTCAATGACCCCGGCTTCATTAAACACCGGAATGACCAGCGAGACAATCGGAGACTCAGGCATCACTTACCTTTTGGCATAATTTTTTTCGAGCCAGGCCGCATAGCCCGCGCTGCCCAAGACCGTTTTGACCCAATCGGTATGCTGCAAATACCACAGCACCGTGGCGCGCAGACCGCTGGCAATATCATGACGCGGCGCCCAGCCTAACTCGCGCCGAATCTTGGAAATATCCATTGCATAGCGGCGGTCATGACCAGGGCGGTCGGCCACATGGGTCATCAGGCGGGCGTGCGGGGCGCCATCGGGGCGCAGTTCATCGAGCAGAGCGCAAATCTGGCGCACCAGGTCAATATTATAGGGCTGGTTTTCACCACCGACGTTATAAGTTTCACCGGGGCGGCCAGCGCGCAAAACCAGATAAATGGCCTCGCAATGGTCTTCAACATACAACCAATCGCGCACCTGACGGCCATCGCCATAAATCGGCAGCGGCTTGCCCAGGCTGGCATTCAGAATCATCAACGGTATCAGTTTTTCGGGGAACTGAAACGGCCCATAATTGTTCGAGCAATTGGTGACACTGACCGGCAGGCCGTAGGTATGAAAATAAGCGCGGACAAGATGGTCGGAGGATGCTTTGCTGGCCGAATAAGGCGAGCGCGGGTCGTAGGGGGTGTCCTCACGAAACGCCGGGGCTTCTGGAGCAAGCGACCCGAAAACTTCGTCGGTCGAAACGTGGTGGAAACGCCGGCCCGCCGTCTGCCCTGCCCAGGCGGCGCGGGCGGCTTCGAGCAGGGTAAAGGTGCCAACCACATTGGTCTGCACAAAGGCCCCCGGCCCATGAATGGAACGGTCAACGTGCGATTCGGCGGCAAAATGCACAACCGTATCAATCGCCTGCTCAACCATCAGGCGATTCACCAGACCGGCATCACAAATATCGCCTTGAATGAAGGTGTGCCGGGCGGGGTCAGGCAAATCTTTCAGGTTCTCAAGCGACCCGGCATACGTCAGGGCATCGAGGTTGTAAATGTGCACCTCGGGCTCTGTTGCCAGGAGATAACGAACAAAATTGGCGCCGATAAAGCCCGCGCCGCCAGTCACCAGCACATTTTGCATGATTTCAGTCTCCCAGGTTTGCCGGCATTCCATCGCCTGCGCGCGAATTGTACCATTTCTTAAATCAGGCGCAACAACTCTCCTTCCCGGCACACCAGACCGGGCGGCGCCTAATCCTCGGGCCTGCGGCCTTCTGGGGCGATACACACCTTCTTGACACGCCGCCCAAACAGCGTAAGATGAATATACAGCCTGTTCTTTTTCACGCAAAGGAGGCCCTCATGTCGGCCCAGGAAGAGTTTTGGAAGCGCGTCACAACCGCCAAACGCGGCGTCCTGGACGCCATCCCCGGCAAACCTGACCCTGAATTCCGCGCCACCCAGGTTTACCAGGCCTATACCGGCCTGTGCGGCGAAGCCGAATTTGCCCACGATGACGGTGAACTGGACGAAGAGCTTGTTCACCTGCTCGAAGAACAGGCCCAAACAGTCATCGAAGCCTGGCACGAACACGCCGCCGTGAGATGAACCTGAAATCGTCCCTTCTCACATCCCAAACTTGTGATAATCATCACTAGCGCGGCGGGGCGCGCTCTGCTATCCTGAAAGCAAACCTGCGTCTGTTTGCCGATAAGGAATCCCCCCGATGACCGATTATCGCATTCGCTCCCATCCCATCCTCGCCATCGAGGAGCGGGATATTTTTACGTTCACCTGGCAGGGCCAGCCGCTCCAGGCCCGCGCCGGGGAGACGATTGCCACCGCCCTGTTCGCCAACGGCATCCGCGTCTTTGGCTACCACCCCAAAGACGGCGCGCCGCAGGGCATCTTCTGCGCCAACGGGCAATGCGCCCAATGCACAGTGATTGCCGATGGACTGCCGGTCAAATCGTGCATGGCGTTGGTCAAGCCGGGCATGGCGGTCGAACCCGTTAAGGGACTGCCAGAACTGCCCCATGCGCAACCCGTTCAGACCTTCCAGCCGATAGAGACCCTCCAGGTCGAGTGCCTGGTCATCGGCGGCGGCCCGGCGGGACTTTCCGCCGCCATCGAACTCGGCCAGCGCGGAATCCAGACCCTCGTGATAGACGACAAGCACCGCCTGGGCGGAAAACTCGTCCTGCAAACCCACCGCTTTTTCGGCTCGATTAACGCCTGCTACGCCGGGACGCGCGGCATTGACATCGCCACCAAACTGGCTGACCAGGTGGCGCAATACCCCAGCATCCAAACCTGGCTGAACAGCACCGCCGTTGCCGTCTATAGCGACAAAAAAGTCGGCGTGGTTCGTGACGGTCAATACCTGCTGGTCGAGCCGCGCGTCTTGCTGGTGGCGGCGGGCGCGCGCGAAAAATCGCTCACCTTCAAGGGCAATACCCTGCCGGGCGTCTATGGCGCGGGGGCCTTCCAAACCCTGGTCAACCGCGACCTGGTGAAATGCGCCGAGCGGCTGTTCATCGTCGGCGGCGGCAATGTCGGCCTGATTGCGGGCTACCATGCCCTGCAAGCCGGGATCGAAGTCGCCGGGCTGGTGGAAGCCCTGCCCGAATGCGGCGGCTACAAAGTCCACAAAGACAAACTCGTCCGCATGGGCGTGCCAATTTACACCTCCCACACCGTCCTGAGCGCCAATGGAACCGATTCGGTCGAATCCGTCACCATCGCAGCCATTGATAAAGACTGGAAACCCATCCCCGGCACCGAAAAAACCTTCCCTTGTGACACCCTGCTCATCGCCGTCGGCCTCGACCCGGTGGACGAGTTCTACCGCAAAGCCCGCGAGTTCGGGCTGACCGCCTTCGCCGCCGGAGATGCCGACGAGGTGGCCGAAGCCTCCGCCGCCATGTTCTCCGGCAAGATTCGCGGCCTCGAAATTGCCCGCGCCCTCGGCCACGACGTGCCAGAAATCCCCGCCGACTGGTTCCGCACTTCCGAAATCCTGAAATCTCGCCCCGGCCAAATCACGCACGAAAGCATCCCAGATGACGACGAAGCCGTTTACCCGGTCATCCATTGCAGCCAGGAAATCCCCTGCAACCCCTGCACCTCGGTCTGCTCGCAGGGCGCGATTTTCATAGACGAACACGACATCCGCCATGTGCCAGATTACATCGCCAAAAAACTGGGGGTGGAGTGCATTGCCTGCGAAAAATGCGTCACCATCTGCCCCGGATTGGCGATTACCCTGGTGGATACACGCAAATCAACCGATGATTCGGCCCTGGTGACCATTCCCTACGAATTTGGGCGCGACGCGCTCCACGCTGGAGACTGGGTGACCGTTACCGATACCGGCGGCAACGCCCTGGGGCGGGTCGAGGTCGTGCGGACGCGAATTGCAAAAACAACCGACCGCACCATGCTGGTCAAAGTCCGCGCCCCGCAGGCAATTGCCAACAAAATCGCCGGAATCGAAGTCCAGAACCGCGAAGCCGCCGCCCCGTTGGAGCAGTGGGTCGAACGCCTGACCGATGACCTGATTGTCTGCCGCTGCGAGCGCGTCAGCCTGGCCGACATCAAGGCTATCATCCAGAGCGGCGTGCGCGACATGAACGAAATCAAGGCCATCACCCGCGCCGGGATGGGCGCCTGCGGCGGCAAAACCTGCGGCAGCCTCATCAAACGCGCCTTCCGCGAGTTGGGCGTGCCGATGAGCGAAGTGACCGAAGGCACCGTCCGCCCGCTGTTCGTTGAAGTGCCGCTTGGCGTGCTGGCGGGGTTGAAAGAGCAGTAAGTGGTAAATGGTCATTACCAATTACCAATTACCAATTACCAATCGCCAATTACCACTTACGACAAGGGAAATGAGCTGATTATGCTATTAAACAAATACGACACCATCCTCATCGGCGCGGGCAGCGTGGGCGCGCCCCTGGCCTGGCAGTTGGCCGAGGCCGGGCAAAAAGTGCTTGTACTGGACCAATTTGCCAGCGCCGGGCAAGGTTCGAACAAGGAAGCCATTGGCGGCATCCGCGCCACGCATTCCGACCCGGCCAAAATTCAAATTTGCCTGAAAAGCCTGGAAATTTTTTCGACCTGGAAGGAAGCCTACGGCGACGACATCGGCTGGGAACAAGGCGGCTACTCCTTTGTGGCCTATCACCCGCGCGAGGAGCAGATTCTTAAAGAATTGCTCGTCACCCAGAAGCAGTTTGGGCTGAACATTGACTGGTACGACGCGCCTGCGCTGCTCGAAATCATCCCCTCCCTCAACCCGGAGGGGCTACTCGGCGGTACGTTCTCGCCCGGCGATGGCAGCGCCTCGCCGATGTTATCCGTCCTGGCCTTCGAGCGGCGCGCCAAAGCCCTGGGCGCGGACTTTCACTACCACGAGACGGTAACAGCCATCGAGCGACAAAACGGGCGCGTGACGGGCGTCCGAACCGATAAAGGAGCGTACCAGGCCGCGATGGTGGTCAACGCCGCCGGGCCGTGGGCCAGGCAGGTCGCCGCCCTGGCCGGGGTAGATGTCCCCGTCCAGCCCGATTCGCACGAGGGCGGCATCACCGAACCGGTGGCGCGCTTCCTGCGCCCGATGGTGGTGGATATCCACCCGACCGAGGATTCGGCCAATTACTACTTCTACCAGCACCACACCGGGCAGGTGATTTTCTGCATCACGCCCAACCCGCCGATCGTCGGCATGGATACCCGCGAAACCTCGGTTTTCCTGCCCCAGGTGGCGCGGCGCATGATTGGCATCATGCCCTGCCTGAAAAATATCAAGGTCCGCCGCACCTGGCGCGGCCTGTACCCGATGACTCCCGACGGAGCGCCAATTGTCGGCGAAGTGCAGGGGCTGGCGGGTTATCTCAACGCGGTTGGCATGTGCGGGCAAGGCTACATGCTCGGCCCCGGCCTGGCCGTTTACCTGCGCCGATGGATTACCGGCGAAGACGCAGACGAGGCCCGCCGCGTACTGGCCCCGCTCACCCTGTACCGAGATTTTGGGAAGAAGGAAAAGTTGAAATAATCTAGACTTTAGCGATTGATAGACTCATAAGACGAAAAAATGCCTCCGGCCAAGTCTGATGGCCAGATTTATTTTACAGCCAAACCTGGCGCGGGTATAATTTTCAGCGGAGACTTTGATTTTTTATGAATATTACTCTTGCGTTAGGTGGTGGCGGGGCGCGGGGCGCGGCCCATCTGGGTGTACTGCGCGTTCTCGAACAGGAAGGCTTTCGCATCCGCGCCATCGCCGGGACGAGCATTGGTTCGATTGTCGGCGCGTTGTATGCGCGCTTGCAAAGCGTGAACGAAGTTACTCGTGTCATGCAATCGGTGGACCAGTCGAAGCTCTATGGCTGGCCGCTGACTGATGGCCCCGGTTTGCTGGGGGTACGCGGCGTTCACGACTTTCTGCGCCAGCAATTCGGCGAGGATACATTTGCTGAACTACCCATTCCCTGCGCGGCAGTGGCAGTTGACCTGAACAGCAACCGCGAAATCATCTTGCAGCAAGGCCGCGTTGTTGAGGCCATCAAAGGTTCGATTGCCGTTCCCGGCCTGTTCCCGCCCGTCCATTACCACGAATATACATTAATCGATGGCGGCACTCTCGACCCGGTTCCCGTGCGAGCGGCTCGCGCCCTCGCTCCCAACCTGCCAGTGGTCGCCGTTTCGCTCATGGCTCCGCTCGATGCGCCCAAAACACCGCTCAACGTACCTCTGCCCGTGCCAGAGCCACTGGCCCAGCAGATTGCCCGGTTGCATATTACCCAGGCTGTCCGAATCTTTGTCGATGCGATTGATATCGGTCAGCGACAGATGACCGAACTGCGCCTGCAACTCGACCGTCCGGAAGTCCTGATTCGCCCGAATGTGGCCGACATCAACCTGCTCGACCGGGTCGATATTCCAGAAATCGCCCGGCGTGGCGAGGCTGCCGCGCGAGCCAGTCTGCCGCAGTTGAAACGCGCAGTCTCCTGGCAGGCCCGCGCAATAGGCATGATTCGGCGGGCGGTTGGCGGTGGGGCGTAACTTGCGTTTTGCCTGGGTCATCCTGCCTTATCTGACGGTTGCTTTTGAGATGATGATCCTGCGGAGCGCCTGGGGCGCATTAATTGGCTTTCACCTGGGCCTTATCCCGCTCCTGCTATCGAATTGGAAACGGACTCACCCGTTACTGGCTCCTATTTCGTTGCCAGTTCTCATCCCGGTCGCATTCGCCGGTCTAGCCGCAGGCATCGGGCTATGGCTCGCCTGGCCGCTGATGGAGATACCCGTCGATTTCCCAGCGCGCATCTCAGCGCTTGGCC
The DNA here is from genome assembly GCA_964422545.1 of uncultured Anaerolinea sp. Classification (GTDB taxonomy): domain Bacteria; phylum Chloroflexota; class Anaerolineae; order Anaerolineales; family Villigracilaceae; genus UBA5195. The sequence continues at coordinate 6,789 of CAYRBO010000013.1, forward strand.
TGCGCAAAGACACCTGGCTGCCCTTCATCACCTACTTCACCCTGGTCAACCCTTTCTTGGAAGAAATCTACTGGCGCGGCATTCTTGGCAGTGATTCCTGCTTACCACAGCCAGTCGATTTCTTGTTTGCCGGGTATCACATCATAATCATGGCCTTGTTTGTAACACCTTTATGGGTTTTAATTGGTTTCCTCATCCTGACCGGGGTAGGCTGGCTCTGGCGGCAAGTCTCGCGCCACACAAAAAGCCTGTTGCCCGCTGCGTTATTTCATATGCTGGCTGATTTCTCTATTCTGATTGTGTTATACCTCAAGTCACTCCCCTATATGTAATCTGCTTTTTCTTCTGCGATTTGTCTTTGCTGTTGCGAAATTTTCGCCGCTTTGAGAACCAGCCTTAACGCTTCATCAATCACCTCATCATGCGGGAAAACCCGGGCAATATCCGGCTCCAAAACAAGGTTCTTTTTTCCCATACCAGGCTGAGATACGAAGCACCCCCTCCGCTTCGTCGGTTGTCCACCTGCCCCGCCTCGTACGCTTGCGACCCGCAGGGTGTTTTGTTCCCCAATAAATGATTACATCCATCACTACCTATCCCTACTCATATCCTCTACACTTAAGGATATGAGCCGTTCGCTTTCCAATTTCCAATCCCCAATCACCAAAATCCGCACCGGTTGCCCGGCCCACAACTGCGGCGGACGCTGTCTGCTCATCGCCCACGTTCAAGACGGCAAAATCATCCGCCTGGAGACCGACGACCGCCCCGACAGCCTGGCCGCCCCGCAACTGCGCGCCTGCCCGCGCGGACGCGCCTACCTGCGCCGCCAGTATCACCCCGACCGGCTGCTTTATCCCCTCAAACGCACCGGCGCACGTGGCACCTCGCACTTCGTACGTATTTCCTGGGATGAAGCCCTCGATACCATCGCCGCCCAATTCGAGCGCGTCAAAGCCAAATACGGCAACCAGGCCCTGTTCGTCCCCTACGGCACGGGCAGTTACAACCAGCTCAACGGCTCACACGTTGCCCGCCGCCTGATGAACCTCTATGGCGGCTGCCTCGGCATCTACAACTCCTACTCGTGGGCTGCCATCAACGCCGCCACGCCCACCGTGTGGGGCACGCTTATCACCGGCAATCAGCGCCAGGACTGGCTGAACAGCCGCACCATCCTGATGTGGGGCTGGAATCCCGCCGAAATGCGCGACGGCACCAACTCCGACTACTTCATCAAACTCGCCCGCCAGAATGGGGCCAAAGTCGTCTGCATTGACCCGCGCCATTCGCTCTCCGCCGCCGCCCTGGCCGACGAGTGGATTCCCATCCGCCCCGGCACAGACGCGGCCATGATGACCGCCATGGCCTACGTGCTGCTCACCGAAGGCCTGCTCGACGAAGCCTTCATCCGCCGCTATTGCCTCGGCTGGGACGCCTCCACCATGCCCCCCGGCTTTGAGTCTGAAGAATCCTACACCGACTACCTGCTTGGCGTGCGCGACGGCACGCCCAAAACCCCGGCCTGGGCCGAGGCTATCACCGCCGTCCCGGCTGCCACCATCGCCCGCATCGCCCGCGAATACGCCACCCGCAAGCCCGCCGTGCTGTACCAGGGCTACGGAATGCAGCGCCGCGCCTATGGCGAGCAAGTCGTCCGCGCCGGGGCGGTTCTCTCGGCCATCACCGGCAATTTTGGCATTTCCGGCGGCTGGGCCAGCGGCTTGGGACTGCAGGCCCCGGATGGCGGCGGCAAATGGACGGTTTTCCACACCGGTGAGAATCCCGTTAAAGCGGCCATCCCGGTCTTTCTCTGGACCGAGGCCGTGCTGCGCGGAAAAGAGATGACCGCCGCCGATGGCGTCATCGGCGCCCCGCGCCTGGAGACTGACATCAAACTCATCTACGCCGTCGCCACCAACTGCCTGATTAACCAGCACGCCAATGTCAACCGCTCCGCCGAAATCCTGCGCGACGAAAGCAAAGTGGAATTCCTCGTCGTCCAGGACAACTTCCTGACCCCCACCGCCCGCTTCGCCGACATTATTCTCCCCGCCTGCACCCAATTTGAGACCTGGGGCGTGGAGGACGGCTGGAAATACTCCGATGAAGTCATTCTCCAGCCCAAACTGGTTGAGCCGCCGGGCGAGTGCAAATCGGACTATCAAATCTGCGCCGAAATTGCCGAGCGTTTGGGCATTGGCGAGGCCTACACCGAGGGCCGCGATGAAAAAGCCTGGGTGGAATACTGTTTATCGGTTTTCCGGTCTTCCCGTTTCCCCGATTTGCCTACGCTGGACGAATTTCTTGAGAAAAACCTGGGCGCGTGGAGCAACCCCGTCACCAAGCCCGCCATCGCTTTTGAAGATTTTCGCCGCGACCCTGAAAAGCATCCCCTGCCCACCCCCAGCGGCAAAATCGAAATTTTCTCGGCACAACTCTATAACCGCCACAACCCCGCCGAAATTCCGCCAATCCCAAAATACATTCAAGAATGGGAACACCCATTTTCGGACATGGAAAACACGGAACACGCGGAAAAACACGGAGAAACACAAGGGAATTCCGTGTCACTCCGTGAATTCCGTGTGATCCGTGCACAATCCCGCTTGAGAACGCGGGACAAGAAAGAATTTCCGCTCCAGGCCATCGGCCACCACACCCTGGCGCGCGTCCACTCCACCCACGCCAACAACGACTGGCTGGAGGAGGCCTTTCCGCAGCGGGTTTTCATCAACCCAATAGATGCCAACGCGCGCGGCATCCGCGACGGCGACCTGGTGCGCATCTGGAACGCGCGCGGCGAACTGGTGCTGCCCGCCCGCGTCACCCCGCGCATCCTGCCCGGCGTGGTGGATATTCCCCAGGGCGCGTGGTGGGCCCCCAATGAAAGCGGTGTGGATTTCGGCGGGTGCATCAACGTCCTGACCTCCGAAAAATGGACGCCCTACGCCTTCGGCACGGCGCAGCATACGATTATGGTACAGGTTGCCCGGTTTAGCGGTGATCCGGTTAACCTGTTATCCAGTTCAACCGGAAAACGGGATAACCGAAAAACGGGGGAACAGTAATGACTTACGCTTTTATTTTTGACGCGAGTTCCTGTTCCGGTTGCAAGGCCTGCCAAATTGCCTGCAAAGACAAAAACAACCTGCCCAGCGGCGTACTCTGGCGACGCGTGTATGAGATTTCCGGCGGTGGCTGGCAGCAACAGGGCGACGCCTGGACAACGGACGTTTTCGCCTATAACCTGTCCCTCGCCTGCAACCACTGCGTGCACCCCAAATGCGCCGGGGTTTGCCCTACCGACGCCTTCGTCCAGCGCGCGGATGGGATTGTTTATATTGACGAGTCGAAGTGCATGGGCTGCGGCTATTGTTCGTGGGCCTGTCCATACTCCGTGCCGCAGTACAACCCCGAACTGGGCCGCATGACCAAATGCAATTTCTGCATGGACAACCTCGACGCGGGCCTCCCCCCCGCCTGTGTGGCGGCCTGCCCGATGCGGGTGTTGGATTTTTCAGTAATCAGTGACCAGTATTCAGTGACCAGTGAAAGTTATAAGCAATTGTGGGATTTACCAGGGACGGAGCATCCCTTCCCGTTGCCAGTTTTCTCGCGGACGCAGCCGCACCTGGCGATTAAACCCCACCCGGCGATGCAGAATGGGCAGGAAAAGACGATTTCGAATTGGGAAGAAGTGAAACCTTTGCGCTCTAAGCCCATCGAAGAATTGCCGCTGGTGGTCTTTACCTTGCTGGCGCAAATGGCGGCAGGCATGGCATTCGTCTCGTTCTTCTCTCCTCTTTCCTCATTCCACCTTCTCACCATTGGCCTTTTGCTCGGCCTAGGCGGGCTGGTGTCTTTTCTCCACCTGGGGAATAAGAAGAATGCCTGGCGGGCGGTGATGCACTTGCAAAAATCGTGGCTCAGCCGAGAGATTTTAGTCTTTGGGCTGTTTGGCTTTTCGTGGCTTGTTTGGTTTATCGAACACTGGTTACTGAAAACTGATTACTGCTCACTGATAACTGCCCCGCTGGGGGTTGCGCTCGTTTACAGCATGAGCCAGGTTTACCGCTTCAAAGCGGCTCCACGCTGGAACACCTGGCGAACCGAGGCGACGTTCTTCCTCAGTGCCGGGATTTTGGGTTGGGCGGGCGTCTCTTTCGGGGCGGGGTTGGCTTCGGCCTGGCTGCCCCTGTGGGTTCTGCTGGCGCTCGAAGCGGGGGTGGTCATTTTTAGCCAGAATCAGGCTCACGAAACGGGATACCGGGTACGGGGAGTCTGTATCGCGCTGGCGATGGCCGGGGTCAGTCTCCTGCCCCTCGCGCCAGATTCCGCCCAGGCGTGGTTAAATCTCCCGCTTCTCCTGCTGATTTTGAGCGAACAGGTTTTGGGGCGCTGGCTGTTTTACCAGGCGCGCGTCCCGGCGCTTTGAGTTTGTCGATTTTTTGTCCAGGGTGATTACACTTCGCCTTTCGGATAGGGTAAAATATGAACAATAAACTGGATAAATTAGATATTTTTCATAAATAAAAGAAAGCGTGGTCACGATGATGAAGGCGACAAGGAGCAACAACGCGGCGGAATTGGCACTTCCCACGCATTATGTGGCGTTGGGGGCTTCGGCGGGCGGGTTGGAGGCAATCGAGACCTTTTTTACGAATATGCCGCCCGAAAGCGGGCTGGGATTTATCGTCGTCCAGCACCTTTCGCCCGATTACAAGAGCCTGATGGTGGAATTGCTCTCGAAGAAGACCGCCATGCCAGTATTGCGCGCCGAGGATGGGATTCTGGTGCAGCCCAACCATGTTTACCTGATTCCGCCCAAAAAAAACCTGACGATTTTCCACGGCAAACTGCTGCTGACTGAGCAGGAGCATTCAAAAGGAGTCAACCTGCCGATTGATGTCTTCCTGCGTTCGCTGGCCGAAGACCAGGGCGAGAAGGCTGTGGCGATTATCCTTTCTGGCACGGGCAGCGACGGGATGCGCGGGGTGCGCGCCATCAAGGAATATGGGGGCATGGTGATGGTGCAGGACGAGGAGAGCGCCAAATTCGACGGGATGCCGCGCGCGGCAGCTTCGACCGGGCTGGCCGATTTCATCCTGCCGCCTGAAAGGATGCCCGGCCAACTGCTTTTGTTTACCAAACATCCCTACGTTGCAAAGGCGGAACGCTCTGAGACGCTTCTGGGCGACGAGGACGGCCTGACGCGCATTTTCGCCATTCTGCGCGAGCGCTGCAAGGTCGATTTTACTTATTACAAGCCCAGCACGGTCAGCCGCCGAATCGAGCGGCGCATGTCGGTCAACCAGATTGACAATATCCGCGAGTATGTGGCGTATTTGCAGACATACCCCGGCGAGGCAGCGGCCCTGTACCGCGAGTTGCTGATTGGCGTGACAAGTTTCTTCCGCGACCAGGAGGTCTTCGACCGGCTGTCGGAAGAGTATCTGGCCGATGTGCTGAAAGAAGAGAACGGGCGCGAAATCCGGCTATGGGTGGCGGGCTGTTCCACTGGCGAGGAAGCCTATAGCCTGGCCATCTTGGCGCGCGAAAAGATGGACGAGTTGGGATTGCACAAGGACATCAAAATCTTTGCGACCGACATCGACCGCGATGCGATTCATTATGCCGCCGCCGGCGTCTATCCCGAAAGCATCGCCGCCGACTTATCTCCGCGCCTGCTGGCGAAGTATTTCCATAAACGCGATGAGAGTTTCCAAATTACGCGCAGCATCCGCGAGATGGTGGTGTTTGCGCAGCATAACCTGGTGAAGGACCCGCCCTTTACGAATATTTCTCTTATCAGCTGCCGCAACCTGTTGATATATCTGCAACCGATTTTGCAGCGCAAAGTGCTGGAGTTTTTCAACTTCTCGCTGCGCCCAGGCGGGATTTTGCTTCTGGGAACCAGCGAGACGACTGGCGAACTGGGTGATTACTTCGAGACGCTCGATGCTCGCCTGAAACTGTATCGCTCGAGGGGGCGAATCAAACAAATCAGCGAATCGGCGCACCCGCTTTCGATTACCGATACCCGCGCGCGCGACTTGCGCGGACAGTTTGCCGGCACGCGCCGCGCTCTGCGCGCTACTGAGGAAGAGCGCGTGCTGGAGCGTTTCCTCGAATCTGTCGCCGGAGATTACCTGCCCCTGTCGCTGGTTGTAAACGAAGCCCTGGAAGTGCTGCATGTGTTGGGCAACCCTGAAGGGTATTTCAAACTACCGAGCGGCAAACTGGTCAACGATATCTCGAAGATGGCGGTCAGGGAACTCTCCATTCCACTCTCCACCGGCATCCAGAAGGCTTTCCGCCAGCACCAGGAGGTGCATTTCTCCAACATTCGCCTGTCGAGCCAATCGGGCAACAAGGTGATAGATTTACGCATTTGCCCCTTGCCGCACAAACGCGGACAGGAAGAACTGGCGGCGGTGTTCATTGGGGAAGTAAAGCGCGAAGCAGTGGAGAGCAGCCAGACCATCCTCTCTTATGACCTGACGAAGGAGGCCGAGGAACGCCTGCGCGACATGGAGCAGGAACTCCAGTTTACCCGCGAGAATTTGCAGGCCACCATCGAGGAGTTAGAAACATCAAACGAAGAATTGCAGGCCACCAACGAGGAACTGCTCGCCAGCAACGAGGAACTGCAGTCAACCAACGAGGAGCTCCAGTCGACGAACGAGGAGTTGTTCACGGTCAACGCCGAGTACCAGAGCAAAATTATCGAATTGACCGAACTGCACAACGACGTGGAGAATTTGATGAGCGCAACGCAAATGGCAATTCTCTTGCTCGATGAAAATCTGGAAGTGCGCCGCTTTTCTCCGCAGGTAACGCGCCTGTTTAGACTGCTCGAAACCGATATTGGGCGGCCAATTACGCACATCACGCATCAATTGGTGGACTGTAACCCGATTGCATGGATTGAGGAAGTGCAAAAAAATGGTAGAGTAAAAGAACTGGAAGTCCGTAGCCTGGAGAAACGCTGGTATCTGGCGCGTATTACGCCGTATGAAGTCGGCCCGGCCACGTTTTCGGGGACGGTGCTTTCGTTCGTTGAGATTACCGCCATCAAACAGGCCCAAGATGCGCTGCGCGAGAAAGAGAAAAAGTACCGCACCCTGTTCGAGACGATGCTGCAAGGAGTGATTTACCAGAACGAAAAAGGCGAAATTCTTTCGGCCAACCCGGCGGCAGAGAAAATCTTGGGGATGAGCCTGGCCCAGATGCAAGGGCGCACCTCGCTCGACCCGCGCTGGCGCGCCATCCGCGAGGACGAAAGTGATTTCCCCGGCGAGGAGCACCCGGCGATGGTTGCCCTGCGCAGCGGCCAGGAGGTGCGCGGCCAGGTGATGGGGATGTTCAATCCCAAAAAAAATGCCATCACCTGGATTCGGGTCAATGCCATTCCGCAATTCAACGAAGGGGATTCTAAGCCTTACGGGGTATACGTCACCTTTGAGGACATCACGCCATATCGCCTGGGTGGCAAGCGCCTGCGCGAGAGCGAGGAACGCTACCGGCGGCTGTTCAACGAGATGACGACCGGCTTCGCCCTGCACGAAATCATCCTCGACGAACACGGCCAGCCCTGCGATTATCGTTTCCTAAACGTCAACCCAGCCTTCGAGCGGCTGACCGGCCTGCGTGGGGAGGAGGTCATCGGCAGGCGAGGGCTTGAAATCTTGCCCGACCTGGAGTCTGTCTGGCTAGAACGCTACGGGCAAGTGGCGCTGACCGGCGCGGCGCTTGAGTTTGAGGAGTACAATCGCAGCCTGGATAAATATTTCGATGTGCGAGTCTTTTGCCCGACAGCAGGCCAGTTTGCAACTCTGTTCCACGATATCAGCGACCGAAAACGAGTGGAAAATGCCCTGCGCAAAACCCAAGCCGAGCTTGAACAGTTACAGCGCAGGCTGAACGCCCAGAAGGGGCAAACATGAGCGAATCCTGGGAAGAAAAGCGCAAACTGCTGCGCGAACAGGCCGAAAAATTGCTCGCCAGCCAATCGGCGAAAACTTCACCCGAGGCTCATGCCGAACTAGAGCGGGTGCTTCACGACCTGTCGGTGCATCAAATCGAACTGGAACTCCAGAACGAAGAACTACTGCGCGCCCAACAACAGATGCAGGCCGCCCGTGATAGTTACGCCCGCCTGTATAACCAGGCCCCAGTTGGCTATATCAGCCTGGATGCGAACGGAATCATCCTGCAAACCAACCAGACCTTTGCCGACATGCTGGGACTAAGCGCCAGGAAAATCGTGGGAAAAACGCTGGCGGAGTTTATCCTGCCAGAAGACCGCCAAATTTTCCTGGGTCGCTTCAGGTCGTTTTTTAATAATCCGCAGGATAAGAGCCTGGATATGCGCCTCGCGCGACGCCCCAAGCAAGCAACAGGCGACCTGTGCGTCCGCCTGACAGGCCGCCTGGAGACCGATGACCGTTCCACCGGCCAACATCCTTCCCTCTTGGTCATTGTCAACGACATTAGCGCCCAAAAAACAATAGAAGATGCGTTGCGGCAGAGCGAAGAGTTATTCCGCCTGGCATTCGAGAACGCCAATATTGGCATGTGCCTGGTAGATTTGAGCGGCAAGTTCATGAAAGTCAACCAGCAAATGTGCCGGATTTTTGGTTACACATCAGACGAATTCGAACAAATGGAAGTCAATGACATCACTATTCCAGGTCACAAGTATAAGATTCACGAACTATTAGAACAAGCCGTCAGCGGCGCCCGGCAGCATTGCACCTACGAAAAACAATACCTGCACAAAGCCGGGCATGTTTTGTGGGGCCAAATCTCCAGTTCGCTGGTGCGCGATGGCGCAGGCAGGCCGCTATATCTCATTTCACACATTCAAGATATTACCGAGCGAAAACAAGCCGAGGATGCCTTGCGCCAGGCCAAAGCCGAGTTGGAGGCAAAAAACCAGGAACTATATCAGGCCTACGTTCGTGAGCAATTGCTGGCGCGCACCGATACGCTGACCGGCGCAAACAACCGCCGCTATTTTTTCGAGGTCGCTGTTCATGAATTCAACGCCGCCGTTCGGTATGGTCACCCGCTTTCGGCCATCATGTTCGATATCGACCACTTCAAAAAACTGAATGACACCTACGGACACCGGGTTGGAGACGAAATGCTGCGCAGCCTGGCCCAATTGACCCGCCAGCATTTACGCGATGCCGACATCCTGGCGCGTTATGGAGGGGAGGAGTTTGTCATTTTGCTTCCTTATACTCGGCTCACGCAAGCCTACCTGGTAGCCGAACGCATTCGGGAAAAGGTATCCGCTTTTCGGCTAGTGGTCAACGGGGCCGAAGTTGGCATTACGCTCAGCCTGGGCGTGGCCGAATTCGGTTCGGAGACCGATAGTCTCGACAAACTCATTCAGCACGCCGACCAGGCCATGTACGAGGCCAAAAGTGGCGGCCGCAATCGCACCCTGGTCTTTGGGAAAAATATTTCACCTTCGTCCGCTTGAGAGTGAGAGGCCAGAGTGTGATATCCAGACGGCGCCGAGATTGATCAGGTAAAGCAGATAGGTAATTTTTGAGTAGAGTCGCGTGTATAATCCGCTGCATGATCCTTGTAACCGGTGGAACTGGCTTTGTTGGGCGCGCCCTGGTGCGGCAATTGGTTGCCAATGGACAGCAGGTGCGTACGCTCATTCGACCCTCGCCGCATACACCGGCCCTGCCGCGCGGCGTGCCGGTGGAAGTGGCCGTCACCAGCCTGAACGATGAACGCGGCCTGCGGGCGGCTCTGCGCGGCGTAGATGTCATCTACCACCTGGCAGGGGCCGAACACGAAGGCGGGCGCGGCGATGTCTTGGGAGTAGATGGACGCGGCACGGCCAACCTGGCCCAGGCAGCCGCCGAAATGCGCGTGCGGCGCTTTTTCTACGTTAGCCATTTGGGCGCCGACCGCTCTTCATATTACCCTCTGCTCAAAGTTAAAGGAATTGCCGAGGAACACATCCGGCGCAGTGGCGTGCCGCATACTATCTTCCGCACCGCGCTTTTGTACGGCCCCGAAGACCATTTCACCACCTCGCTGGCCCGCCTGGTGGGCATGTTTCCACTCCTATTCCTGCCGCGCGATGGCGAGGTGCTTATCCAACCGCTGTGGGTCGAAGACCTGGTTACCTGCCTGCTGTGGGCCAATGACACCCCAGAAACCATCAATCACACCTATGATATCGGCGGGACCGAATACTTTTCTTTCCGCCGGACATTAGAGATTATCATGGAAACCACCGGCCGGCGGCGCTGGCTTGCGCCCCTGCCCCTTCCGGCTTTGCGCTCACTGACCGTTGCTCTCGAAAGCATGATCCCATCTTTCCCGTTTTCCACTTTTTGGGTCGATTATTTGTCCTATAACCGCACCTGCCCGGTTGATTCGGTCACGCGGCTGTTCGGCTTCTTACCGGCGCGCTTTAGCTACCGGCTCGACCATTTGAAAGGCGTCAACTGGGCGCGCGAGGCCCGGCGCACCCTCTTTTCAAAACCGCTCAACCGAAAAACCAGGTAGATGAAGAACCGAAACACTATGGAAATTCGCATTTTAGAATCCCCCGCAGAAATGGCCGAGGTAGAAGAACTCCAGCGTCTTATCTGGCCGGGCAGCGAAACGGAGGTCGTGCCGTTGCACCTGCTCATCACGGCGGCTCACAATGGCGGGTTGGCGCTGGGCGCGTTCGAGGATGGGAAAATGGTTGGGTTCGCGTTCGGCTTTCCTGGCCTGTACGAAGTGCCAGACGGCCCCCGCCTCAAGCACTGCTCGCACATGCTTGGCGTCTTGCCCGGCATGCGCGATTCTGGCATCGGATTCGCGCTCAAGCGCGCCCAATGGCAGGTCGTGCGCAAGCAGGGCATCGACCGTGTCACCTGGACGTACGACCCTCTTCAGAGTCGCAACGCCTATCTCAATATTGCCCGATTGGGCGCGGTCTGTAATACCTACTTGCGCGAAGTGTATGGGGAAATGCGGGATGGATTGAACGTGGGGCTGGCTTCGGACCGTTTCCAGGTCGATTGGTGGGTGAACACGCAACGGGTGGAGCGGCGGCTGGGACGCAGGCCGCGCGGGGAACTCGGAATTGCAAACTATGACGGCGCCCGCATCCCGCACATTTACCATGTAACCATCGGGGCTGATTCTTTTGTCCGCCCGCCCGAACAGTTCTCCATCCCTGACGAAGCCATGTTGCTGGCTGAAATCCCTGCCGATTTTATGCAGGTCCGCCAGGGCGATTTTTCACTCGCAGCTGCCTGGCGCGTCTTCACCCGACAGGTTTTCGAGGAATGCTTTGCGCTGGGCTACCTCGTCACCGATTTCCTGTACGACAGGGCCTCTCGACGCAGCTTCTACGTCTTGACGCACGGCCAGGCCACTCTGGGAGATTTCACCGTGCAGAAATGACTCTGATGCGTTTTGCGCCTATTTATTGAACGTACTGATATGCTTCTTCGGCCTCACGGCGAACGATGTATGCATAATCCCATTCATAATGTTCGTCGATGCCCATCAACCGCTCAAGAATGGACTTGAGCGATGCTCGCTCTTCGGGCAGCATATGACCAAATTTCGCCAGTTTGCCCAGGCTTCGCACGGCTTTTGCGCGGATGACGGGACTGCTGTCGGCCAGATTGCGTTGGAGTTTCTGAATGATTTCCTGGCGCACGGTCTCTTGCAGCGAAGGGATAAACTCGACAAATTTACCAATGGCCCGCGTGGCGGTATCGCGCAGTTCCAGGTCGGCGGAATTGACTGCTTCAAGCGCCAATGGCAGGGCTTCTATAACGCGTGGTGATTTAATTTTGCCCAGAGCATATAGAACAAAAACGCGGCGGGCTGAATTGCTGGTTGCGTTGTATTCTGCAATCAACGGCTGGATAGCGTCTGCGCCAATCCGTCCAAGAGCGTGACCAATCGTCAGTTGGGCTTTCAGGTCTCCATCGTCCAGTTCATGGAGCAGTTCTGGGATAACCCAATCACCAAACCCAACCACCAGGCTGACGGCTTCGTTCAAGACTGGTACCAAGTCGGGACGGTCGAGCATGTCGAAATGGAAGAGCATCGCTACGATCTCAAACAGAGGACGCGCCTCTTTCGAGCCGATCCGGGCTATTTCCTTCCTGACAAGTTCCAGCCCCTGGTGAATTTTTTCGGCATCGGCGCTCGATAGCAGGATTTCTATTTGCTGATAGGGATGTTCTGGCATGTTTTTCCTCCGAAAGAGAACGCCTCGGCGGGCTGCTGAAACCGAAAATCACTCATGAAAAACTTTGAGCAATGTTTGATGTTGCGAATTCTTATTTCCAATCGTCGGCTTCGTCTTTCAGGGCTGCAACGATTTTTTCGTAGTGCTCAAAGGGATGGTTTTCACTTTCTTCGAATACGATGTGATTGTATGCTTCTGCGATTTTATACTGTTCTTCAGGCGGAATGAGTTGTTCGGCCAAGGGGAAGATGATGCTGCGTGAGCGGTCAATGTGCTGACGCAACATGGATGCGTAGCCGCTGGTGGCCCAGATGATTGAATTTCGCCCATCCGTGTCGCCTGCCTGCCACTGACGCGCGGCCGCCAGCAGTTCATCGCTCATTTCCTTGCTGTTTGCTATATCTTCGAGCATGTGCTGGAGAGGTCCACTGTCTGAAGCCAGCCCGTTTTCCTCCATCGTCCTGAGCAACACCTGTTCTTTTTTGAAGTAGTTCCCTTCTATAAACTCTTTGATAAAACTGCATCCATAAATGAAAAAGCCCGGTTGGACGGGTTTGTTTTGAGCCGCGTTGACTGCTCCCAGGCCAAACACAGCCAGAAAGCGGTCGATCAGTTCCTGGTCATGGCGGAGAATCTTGGTCGCTTTCATGGGGTCCTCTCGATGGTTTGGAATCGTTACGTACAATGTATCACAAAACACTCTGCGATTACAATTTTAATGCGGCTCACTCATTTTTCCCGTAGTGCATAGCATAATTCTACTCCGACCCAGCCATTTTGCGCAATCTGCCCGCGAGTTCAGGTAAAATCAGATTATGCAATCGCTTAAAATCGATAACCAGGAAAAAATAAAAACGCTGCGAACGAACGTTTTTTTTCAGGGGTTGGGGGATGACTCCCTCAACGAACTGGCTGCTTCGACCACCCTGCGACGCTTCGAGCGAGGTGAGGTCTTGTTTTGGGAAGGCGACTCTTGCGCTGGGTTGCACATCATCCAAAAAGGCAGCGTTAAACTATTTCGCGTTTCCCCTTTAGGGCGCCAGCACATCATTCGTGTTATCCAGGAAGGTGATACCTGTAACGAAGTGCCGGTTTTTGATGGCGGAGAAAACCCAGTTAATGTGGAAGCGTTGGAGGATACCACTGTTTGGGTGGTGGATGCCCACGCAGTGCAGGCCCTGATGCGCAAAGACCCGGCATTTATGCGCAAAACAATCCAAAACCTGGCGCGGATGATGCGCCACCTGGTCAATATGGTCAGCGAGATGGCGTTTTATCAGATTACACACCGCCTGGCGCGACTGATTGGCGAAATTCCGCCAGAAGACCTGAGTGGCGATGGCTCAACCCGCTGGACACAAGACCAACTTGCCGCGCGATTGGGAACAGTGCGCGAGGTAGTGGCGCGCTCGCTGCGTGAGTTAGAGCGTTCCGGGGCCATCGATGTTAAAAATCGGCGGATACACATTAAAGATAACGAGGTGCTCCAGCAGTGGGCGCAACCGTGGAATTGAAAGCAGATTCGATACCCCCTGAAACGGGAATAGATTGAATTGGAGCAGAATTAAGCTAACAGCGCGAGGAGATTTCCTCGCGCTGTTGGCTTAATCGGGAGTTCCGGCGCGTTTTACATCTTTGAGATTTAATTGCAAACTTTCCCGACCGTTAAACTCATTTTTTTCGAAAGAGTACATCACGTCCACTTTTGAGCCGATGGGCAGTTCGGGCAGCAACGGGCCGAGACGAAAGCCAATGGCATCGAAAGTGACGCGCCCGTCGCTGAGGGTCATTTTCAAGTGTTTGCTGTCAGCGCCGACGGCACGCGCGCTTTTCACGGAAAGAGCCCGGCTGACGAAAATTGCATCTGGATTGCCGTAGCCGGTCGGTTGCAGATAATCGAGGAATTTCAATACATCGCCGGTCATTTTGGAGAGCGGAACTTCCATATCGGCAGTGAGCGAGGGGCGCAGGTCAAGGTGAGCCAGTTTGCGGTGGGCAATCTCTTGCAGGCGTGCTTTCAGGGCGGGTAGTTTGGCGTTTTCGACAGTGAACCCTGCGGCGGCGGCGTGTCCGCCGTGACGAACGAGCAGGTCTTTACATTCGTCAAGCGCTTCGGTGATGTGAAATTCAGGAATAGAACGACAAGAGCAGCGGGTTGTCTCTTCGCCCATTTGCCCGACGGCAGCGGGGCGGTAAAAAGTTTCAACCAGGCGCGAAGCAGCCAGGCCAACCACGCCGGAATTGAAATCAGAATGAACGGCGAACATGAGGTGGGCAGCGGGGTCATCATCCATTGCCATTTGCTCGGCCTGCTCTTGGATTTTGCGGGTCAATGATTGTCGGTCGCGATTTTGCTGGTCAAGTTTTTGTGCAAGTTGACCGGCAACAAAGACATCCTCCGTAGTCAACAAGTCGAAAGCAGCCAGGGCTGAATCGAGCCGTCCGGCAGCGTTCAGGCGTGGGCCAAGCACGAAGCCAATATCTATGGCGGTGGTTTTCGGCAGAGACAGGTTGGCGACATTTGCCAGCGAATAAAGTCCCTGGCGCGCCGTAGTACGGATTTTGAGCAGACCTTTGCGCACCAGCATCCGGTTTTCGCCAGTGAGCGGGGCCAGGTCGGCGACAGTGCCGAGGGCCACCAGGTCGAACAACGTTTCAAGTTGAAGGCTGGAAGGTTGAAGGGCGCGGTGCAGGGCTTCCGCAATTTTATATGCCACGCCTACCCCGGCCAAATCCTTGTCAGGATATGGGTCGCCTTCGCGCTTGGGGTTGATGACGGCCAGGGCTTCTGGAAGGTCCACGTCAGGGTGGTGGTGGTCGGAAATGATGAGGTCGAGGCCGATGCTTTTGGCGTGCGCGGCTTCAGCGGGGGAGCGAATCCCGCAGTCCACGCTGATGACGAGTCCAACGCCCTCGGCTTTGAGCGTGTCGAAGGCTTCTGGGTTCAGCCCGTAGCCTTCTTCAAAGCGATTAGGAATATACCCCCTGACCTTCCCGCCCAGAGAGCGCAGGGTTTGCACAAGCAAGGCGGTAGCGGTCACGCCGTCTACGTCATAGTCGCCGTAGATGGCGATGAGTTCCCCGTCGTTGAGCGCGCGGCAGATACGCGCAACGGCAGTTTCCATGCCCAGTAATTGCATGGGATTGGTGTCGAAGTCGACCTGCGCGCGCAGATAGGAACGCGCGGCAGAATCGGTAGCGTAGCCACGATTGAAGAGCAGTTGTTGCAAGATTTCAGGGAAAGCCTTGAGTTCGGCGCGGGCAGCCTCGGTGATCGGTGGCAGAAGTATCCAGCGTTTAGTATGTGACATGTGTTTTAACTTTTGTTAATGGATTTTGGTGAGTATAAATGGTGGAATGGTTAGGAACAAGGATTACGGCCAGGGGATTTCTACAAAGCGGGTATAACCGTGTTTCTCGGCGGCAGTGATGCGCCCGCGTGATTGGATGCCGCAGCCACCCTCGTCGATAACTTTGACGGTGGTGTCGTACGAGCCGATGGATTCGAAGATTGGCTGTCCGTTGCGGCAGACCCAAACTTGCAGGACGTAGGGCGTTTGGAGCGAATCGTCACCCGCGCGCAGGATGAGTGGACTCCACGAGACGATGACTTCACTGCCGTTGCGCCGGGCGGTGACGTTGGTGAGCGGGCCGTAATAGGGTGATTGGGGCAGGCGGTAATCGTCAGGGTGAATGACTGGCGCGGTGAGCGGGTCGCCGTTCAGGTCCATCAGGTCGGTTTTTATCCAGCAGGATTTGTTATCACCGCGCGCCTGCGTGAGCAGCCAGGAGGCATCGTCGTTGCGGCCCAGGATGTCGCGCGGCGTGCCTTTGTTCAGCCCCACAAAGTACAGGTACATAGCGCCAGGGCCGTAGCGGCAAGTGACTTTCTCGACGTTGGTTTTCCCGCGCAGGGGAGCGTAGGTGGGGGTGATGGTGGCGGTCTCGGTTTCGGTGGGGGTGGCGGTGGGCGTTTCGGTCGCCGTTGGCTGCGGGGTATGGGTCATCGAAGCGGCAGGGACGGGCGTTTCGGTATTTGTGGGCGCAGGGGTCACTGTGGCAGTGGGCAGAGGAGATGGGGTATTTGGCGGTGGGGTAAGGGTAACTGTGGGCATTTCAACAGGCGTGCAACCCATTATAATAACCAATAGCGCAAAGCCGAGCAGGATAATCGAGGTTGGTTTCATGAGATTTTCCTTTTGTTTATAAGCGCGATATTTCGTATAAAGATAATGGCTTTTTAATGAAATTCATTTCATTTTTTGCGATAATAAAGGCCAGAGAGGAGATGGCATGAAAAAAATCAAGATTTCACGTAATCAGTTTCCCGAATTTACCGGGGACATCGATGTCGATTTCGATGACGAGCAGTTCGACCTTGTGCCGGAGCGCTTTCCGCCAGGGCTGACCGATAAGTTATACAAAGGCAATCGGGTGCGCTGGGTGGCAAATTTTGTCTTGAAGAAGAAGCCAAATGCCGCCAAAAGAAACGTGAAGGTGAAATACGCTATCGAGTTGGCAAAATCCACTGGGGAGTTGGTCTATTTTGACGGCAAAGAGATTCTCCCATTGCGGTATGACGACTTGGGGAACGGCAATGTAAGAGCCGAACTGGAGGCAGACGACCCGGCCACTGGCTGGACGCCTTAGACGTTCACCTGTTGCCAGGCCGTTTGGATGGCCCGATTTTCTGCGCTTTCCAGAAATCTCTGACGATTGACTTCATCTGCAATTTGAGTGGCGCGCGCTTGCAGCAAGGAATAGGCGTTTTCTAACATGCTGTGGGCGCGCGCATCGTTTGTCTGTTTCAGCACCTGGTAGCAGGTGAAATACACGCGCAGGGGTTGGTCTGTGCCATCCAGGTTTCCGGCTCGTTCGAGAATCGCCAGAATTTCTTCGACAACCTGGCGGGCGCGTTGGGTTTCTCCACGCGCTGTTGCAATGCGGGCCTGCCCAGCCAGGGGTTCGGTCGCAAGCACCAGTTGGTTGAGTTCACGGCGAATGCGCAAGGCGTTTTGGTAGGCTTCTTCTGCTTCTTCGCGTTTTTCGCTGGCAAATAAACTATGCGCCAGGTAGGTATATGCCCAGGCCGCCGCGGATTGTTCGCCAATCTGATATGCAATTTGCAGCCCCTTGCCAGCAGATTGGATGGCCTTGTGATGTTCGCCAAGTGCCCCAAACTGGGCGCTCAAGTTGATGAGGGCAATGGCTTCGTTGTATTTATCTCCAATTTCGCGGGCAATGCGCAGGCTGGATTCGATATAGTTACTTGCCTGGGTGTAATCTCCCAGACTGCTGGCGATGAATCCCAAGTTGCCGAGAATCACGGTTTCGCCATTGCGCGCGCCGATTTGACGAGCCAGAGCAAGCGATTGTTCACTGTAGAGGCGGGCCTGCACGAAGTCGCCGCGCCGGATGGCCGTCATGCCCAGGTTGGCAAGAGGGCGGGCTTGCAGGCGCAGGTCACCAATCTGGCGGGCCAGTTCCAGGCTTTGGTGAAAGTTTTCCGCTGCCAGGCGCAGGTTATTCTGTTCGGCATGGAACATGCCGATGGTGTTTAAGAGTCTGCACTCCATCAGGCGGTCGCCCAGGGCGCGCGCCAATGTCAGACCCTTTTGAGCGAATTCCTGAGCCTGGTCATAGCCGCCCAGCCGCTGCGCGGCATTGCCTAGCATGATGTAGATTCTGATGGCTTGTTTACTGCTTTGCAGGGATTCTGCCAGCGACAACGCTTGCAGCCCGCTGGAGAGGGATTGGGTTGCTTCGCCTTTATCATAGATGATTTCAGTGTTACGGATAAGAATTTCCAAAATGCGTTCTGGGTCGCCAAGATGACGCGCCAGCTCGTCGAGGCGTTGCAAGTCGCGCTGACATTCGTCGAGACGGCCTTGGGTTTGGTAGACTTCGAGACGCGCCAACAGCAGGTCGTATTGCCCGGCCAGGTCGTCGGGTGGAGTTAAGCGTAAAGCGCGGGTGTAGTAATCGTCGGCCTGGCTGTTCTGATAAGCATTTTTCGCGGTGTCGGCGGCTTTGAACAGGTAAGCGCGCGCTTTTTCATCCAGATGAGCACGCTCGGCATGGTAGGCCAGTTCCCCGTAGTGATTTGACAAATCGTTTACGTACAGGCTTTCAAGGGCCTCGACCACAATGGCGTGGAGAGTCTGCCGACGGGCGTGTAGCTGCATGTTGTAGGCCGCATCCCACATCAGGGCGTGACGGAAGATGTAGCGGATGTCGCTCAGGGCGGCCCAGATGGCTTCGTGTTCGGCGATTCCCAGCGTTTCGTTTAAGTCCGCAGGACGAAGTTCCTGGATTTCCAGCAGGCGGGCCAGGACGCGGGTTTCGAACTCCCGCCCCAGAATGGCCGCGGACTGAACAGTTTCTTTGACTTCCTGCACCAATTGGTCGAGGCGGGCTACCAGCAGAGCATTGACATCGACTGGCAGGGCAGGGACTTCTTGACCTGGCGCAAAGACCCATTGCCCATGTTGTTCGGTTAGAAGGCCTTCTTCTTGGGCATAACGCAAGATTTGCTCGGCAAAGAAGGGGTTACCCTCGGCGCGCAAATTGATGAGAGCCAGCAGGCTTGGGCTGGCTTTCCCACCCAGGTGGACTTGCGCCAAAGTTGCCAACGATTTCTGGTCGAGGCGTTCCAGATCCATTTTACAGTGCGAAAGCGATCTGAGGGGTAGTTTTATTTCCTCGTAGCGGGAAGTCGCAATCAGCGCGACGGGGTAGTGGGTATTTTCGTCCGCGGTGAGCGCGCGCAGCAAGCGGGGAATATACGCGGCGGTATCATCATCCAGCCATTGGATATCTTCGATGAACAGGATGACCGGCTGGCGCAGACTCTCGGCCTGGAGCAGGGCGGTCAGCCCGATGAGGGTGTTTTGGTAGCGGGCTTCTGCATCGAGTTGTTCGTAGATGGAGCCGGGCCAGCGCAATCCAAATAACGCGCCCAGGCAGGAACGGGTACGCTCCAACTCTTCGGCCAGTTCTTTGACTGACGTGGAGGCAATCAAATCATCCAGTTTTCCCTTGAAGTTGCGTTTGTTACGCTCCTCCCCAGCCTGGTCCGAGATGCCAAAATAATGCCGCAGCCCATAGCGAAGCGGGTTGAGCGGTTCGCGCAGGAGCTGGTCGGTTTGGGCCAGGAGCCAGGTAGCGCGCTCGGCAGGGATTTTGCCTAGAAATTCATAGACCAGCCGGCTTTTGCCCATGCCCGGTTCGCCAAAGACCAGCATCAGCCCGGCATGTTGACCCTCGAAAATCGGCTGGATGAATTCTTGAAGTTGACGGATTTCGGATTCGCGCCCGACCATCTCGCCGATGTATTCGATTTCGCGGGCAGGCTTGCGCCCCAGCAGGGTAAAGACTTTTTGCGGCTGAGAAAACCCTTTGAAGTCGCGCGCTTCGACATATTCGAAGTCGAAATTGGCCCGCGCGCGCCTGGCGACAAACTCATCAACCCAGATTTCGCCCGCCGGGGCCGAGGTCATGAAGCGGGCGGCCAGGTTGACCCCGCGCCCAAACGTGGCATACTCCTCCGAGAGTGCGCTGCCGATACAGCCAGCGTGCGCAATGCGATAAGTGATTCCGGCATGGATGGGTGTTTGGACGCGGGTTTGCAGGTCGAGGATGAAACTGAGGGCGCGTTCGACATCGTTTTCAAAGGCTAGCGGCGCGCCCCAGATGACCAGGATGTGCGGGCCTTTGTCGCCAAAGTAGAGTTTAACCAACCCGCCGTACTGGTTTTTCAGTTCGAACACTACCTGCATAACGCGCTCTAACTCAGTCTCTTGCTCGACATCGGGCATACCGACGAACAGCCCAACCACCTGGCGAAATTCGCCTGCAAAACGCTGGGTGAGCAAATCCTTTGGGAAGAAGCGGCTGGCGAGTTCCAAGTCGAAGGCGGGAAGTTCAACATTCACCGGTTGGACTCGTTCGCCAGTGTATTCGAGCAACCGGTAGTGGTCTTCTGTGGCTTCAACGCGGACAAATTGCCGGGCTGTTTCATAAACCGAGGGCGACAAGATGATTTGTTCGCGCCCGGCAAACCGTTCGGCGTACGCGCTGTCATTGATGGCTGAACCTTTGAAATAACAGACCGCTTGTTGGCCGTCGCCTGATTCGAGAATGCCCCAGGCGACCTGACCGAGACTCAGGCCGATTTTGACCGCAATTGGGAATTCTCCATAAGGCGTAATCGGGCGCGATTGAGACTGGATATGCCGTTGGATTTCAATGGCTGCCGTGAGGGCTTGTCGGGCGGCTTCTTGCGGGTCCCCGCTGATGGGGAAGAGCGCGGTAAAGGCGTCTCCGGCTTGCGTGGCAACAAACCCGCCCTGCTCATATACTCTTTGAATCATCGGGACGAAGGCTTTGCGCAGCACAATGGCCAACACTTCCGCGCCATGCTGACCGTGCGTCATCAATTCATCGGTCATGGCCGAAAAGCCCGACATATCGGCAAACATCCCGATAGCCAAAAATTCCCCTTTCAGTCTGCCAGATGCATAGTTTTGGAGAATTAGGTGTGGAATCAGCCGGTGCATATATCCTTACGTGGCGTAACTTGTATCATTTTGCATGTATTCTAGCACATCATCAACCTGACAAAATCCCGCCATATGGCGGGATTTTGTTCAGCGTTTTTTTGGGGTGAAATGTAGATGGGGGTGGGCCGGGTGTGATTGGGATGGCGCGCGGTGCTGGCTGGGGCGCGGCCCGCGTGTTGCAGGCTGGCTTTGTTGGGGCGGAGCGGGCAGCATGTAATCGAAACCTTCCAGGGTTTCGCGCGGCAGTTTTTGGCCGATGATTTTTTCGAGTTCGCGCACCATCTCGTCATCATCGGGCGTGACCAGAGTGAAGGCGTCGCCATTGCGTTCGGCGCGTCCGGTGCGTCCGATGCGGTGGATGTAAGCGTCGGCGGTGTCGGGCATGTCGAAGTTGATGACGTGCGAAATGCTATCCACATCCAGGCCGCGCGCGGCGATGTCGGTGGCAACCATAATCTGGAAGTGACCGCTGCGAAAGCCGTTGAGCGCGTTCTGGCGTTGGCTTTGCGTCCGATCGGAATGCAGGCTGGTGACGCGGTAGCCGTTTTGTCCGAGTTTTTTGGCGAGCGCGTGGGCGCGGTGACGGGTGCGGGCGAAAATCAACACGGAATTGGTATCGGTGCGTTTGAGAATCTCGAATGTCAGCGCGGTTTTGAGATGCTTGGGGACGGGGTACAGTGCGTGCGCAACGGTGTGGGCCGGCCGGGTCAGGCCGATGGCAATCCGTTGGGGGTTGGTCAGCGCTTCGGCGGTCAGTTTTTCTACTTCCGGCGGGAAGGTGGCCGAGAAAAGCATCGTTTGGCGTCTGGTGGGGAGAAGTTTAACGATGCGGCGCACATCGGGAAGGAAGCCCATGTCGAACATGCGGTCGGCTTCGTCCAGAACCAGGATTTCGATGGTTTCGAGTTTTGCATAGCGCTGGGCGGCCAGATCGAGCAGGCGGCCCGGGCAGGCGACCAGGATTTCAACCCCACTCTTAAGGGCTTTAACCTGCGTCGCCGCGCTGACCCCGCCATAAATGGTGGCCGAGCGCAGCCCGGTCCCGGCGCTGAGGGTGCGAATGTTGTCGTTGATTTGTTCTGCCAGTTCACGGGTGGGGGTAACTATCAGGGCGCGGGCCAGGCTGCGCGGGCCGCTGAGCAGTTTTTGCAGGATGGGCAGGACAAAAGTGGCGGTTTTACCGGTTCCGGTCTGGGCGGTGCCGATTAAATCACGGCCTTCGAGCGCGGCGGGGAGGGCGGCAATTTGAATAGGAGTGGCTTCGGTATACCCGGCGCGGTTGATTCCAGCCATCAGGCGGGAATCCAGTTTGAATTGGTTGAAATTCACGTGCTTTCCTTGTCTTCAGCAGTCGGAGGATATAGTACTATGGCGCAAGATTTGCGCGATGAGTGCAAATCAGAGCAACCTTTGGCTATGGATGGACTTACTGATAATGCACCGATTGTATCAGGGATTGGGGAAATTTTTTGCATGAGAAAAGACTCATCTCTCCTGGCCTGTTTCATGGGTAAAATCGGCGCATGAAACGGAAACTCTTGCTCGGGTTGGCTGCGGCGGGGATTTTCCTGGCGGCTGTCGTTTTTTTCTACTACCGTGGGCGCCCCGCGCCGGTGGAGATGCGCGAGGAAATCTACCCGTGCGTAGTGTATTATCGAAAAACGCATGTATTGCCGCGCACGATGATTGCGCATATCGTCACGGTTGATTTGACCTGCAAAAATATTAGGGTGCTGGTCACGCCGCCGGAAAAAGGAGATAAAGATACCCCGCTGCGGGCGCGCACCACGAAACAGTTTGCCAATGAGTTTGGGGTGCAAATTGCCATCAATGGAGATGGATTTACCCCCTGGTGGTCGAATAGCCTGTTCGATTATTATCCTCATCCGGGCGACCCGGTGCGGCCGCTGGGTTTGGGGGCATCGAATGGGCGTCAATATGGCACGTACAGCCCAAAATCCCCGATTCTATACATCAATGACCGTAAGGAAGCCTCGTTTGGGAAACCCACGCGCAAAGTGCATAACGCTATTTCTGGCATGAGCTGGCTGGTGCGTGACAGGCAAGTCATGGAAGACCTGAATGATACCCGCGCCGCGCCGCGCACGGCGGTTGGTCTCGATGGCCCCGGCACGCGTCTGATTTTGATTGTGGTCGATGGCCGCCAGCCCTTCTACAGCGAGGGAGCGACGATTGCCGAACTGGCCGAACTGATGCTGTTCTACGGCGGCGACAACGCCATTATGCTCGACGGGGGAGGCTCATCCACAATGGTCATTGACTGGCCTGGCAGAGGCTTGCAGGTGATGAACTCTCCCATCGACCTGGGGATTCCGGGCCGCGAGCGGGCAGTGGGCAATCACCTGGGGATTTTTGCGGTGCCGTAGGTGGGTTAAACAGGCAGAAACCATCCAATTCCAAAACTGGCGAGATTCATGCCCAAACTGAGTGCGAACGCCTCGTCCCACGCCAGGCGATTGGTGGGAGCGAGACGCAGGAAAGCCGCTTCCACCAGCCAGATTCCGAGTTCGGACAAGAGCAGGATCGGCAGGTAAGCGCGATAAAAAATGGTCACAGCCAGCCAGAGCAGGGGTTGAGTCAGCAGATTGGTCAGGCTGACCATTAACGCAATGCGCATCATCGGCTTATGCCGCCAGTGAGAATAAAAAATAGCGGCGATGCCTTCAATGACAAGGGTTATAACCAGAGTTGTTATCACCCGTATTTTGTGTGACGCACGACCAGCACAACGAACGCGGTAATTGTCAGCAGGCCAAGCAGACAACCGCAGCACAGGATGACATACGTCTGGCCTGAAAACGGGTCGAGCGTAAAACGGGCTTGCACAAGCAGGTCATTTTCACGGATGGTCACCCTGTATTTTCCCTGAAAGGTGCTGGTCTCGAAAATGTTGCTGCGGCGCATCACTCCGTCTGAGAATTCCAGTTCCAGGTAGTGATACTGACGGAATCCGTAAGAAACTGCTTCGCAAACCCCGTTGTTGTAACAGATAAACCCCTGCACGGCTATTTTTTCCAGTGGTCTGGCGTCGCTGCAATCGGGCAGGTCGCACTCGTATAGTTCCCCGCCCAGGATGGTGAGTGGCTCTCCGGCGATTTCCTGTTCGAAAGTAAACTCCATTGACGGTTTCGGCCCCATGTCTGCCGATGCGCTACGGAAGGGAATCAATGCGGCGAAAAACGCGAGAGCAAGTACCAGTAAATTCCCTTTTGAAATCATGCTGTCTCCTGAAATTTTTTCAAACCTTTAAATCTGCCGGGCGGATGGGGATGTGGCGCACCCGAATGCCGGTTGCCGCAAACACGGCATTTGCCACGGCCGGGGCAATGGGCGGCACGCCCATCTCGCCGATTCCGGTGGCTTTTGCATCACTTTCGACGATGTGTACTTCGACCAACGGCATCTCGTCCATGCGCAGGATGGGGTAGTTATGGAAATTGGACTGTTGGATGCGCCCATTTTGGAGCGTGGCTTCGGCTTTCAGGGCGGCGGTCAGTCCGAACACAATGCCGCCTTCCATTTGAGCCTTGATGTTGCCAGGGTTGACCACCCTGCCGCAATCGACCGCGCAGACCACGCGCTTGACTCCCACGTTCCCGCGCGCGTCCACTGCCACTTCCGCCACCTGGCAGACATGCGTTACCCCGAATGTGGCATGATAGGCCATGCCGCGTCCCTGCCCGGTGGGCAGCGCCGACCCCCAGCCCGATTTTTCGGCGGCCAGGTTGATGACACCCAGGGCGCGCGGGTTGTCACGATACAGTTCACGCCGCAAGTCGAGCGGGTCGTGTCCCAGGCGGCGCGCCAGTTCATCGGTAAAACATTCCTTTGAGTATGCTGCGGGGAATTCTCCCACCGAGCGCCAATCCCCGGTTGGGACTCCCTGCCCATACTCAATCTTGACGGTTGGCAGGCCTGGCTTGTCGAGCGAAGCATAGGCGTATTGGACCGAAAGCGGATGGTAAAAATCATGCTGCATATCATCATCGCGCGTCCACAACACCTGCACCGGCGCGTTGGCCGCTTTTGCCACCTGCGCGGCTTCTACGGCATAGTCCACCTGCAAGCGCCGGCCAAATCCACCGCCGATGAGCGTTGTGTAAACAATCACATTGTCTTGCGGCAGGCCGCTGACCTGCGCCACTGCTTTTTGAACCGACTGCGGGGTTTGGCTGGGGGCCCAAACCTCGCATACGTCATCGTGAAAATGAACCGTGCAGTTCATTGGCTCCATCGTGGCGTGCGCCTCATAAGGAATCTCATAGACGGCTTCTAGCAGATTTGCCGGTTCGGATGCTCTAGCCAGCCGCCCGGCGGCTTCGGAGAGAATTGTTTCGCTGTTCAGGGCGGCCTTGCTGCCTTCGTCCCAGGTAATTTTCAGGGCATCGCGTCCGCGAATAGCGGCCCATGAGTTTTCGGCCAGGACGGCCACCCGGTCATCGAGTTTAATGACCTGCCTGACGCCGGGGATGGCTTTCGACGAGGAATCGTCCACGCTGGAAAACCTCCCGTCGAAGACCGGACAGCGCGCAACAGCGGCAAACAACATGCCCGCAACGCGCACATCCATGCCAAAGATGGCCTTTCCGCTAACGATTTGGGGCGCGTCCCAGTGACCGAGTTCAGTTCCCAGGATTTTGAAATCCGTTTCTTTGGTTCTGACAGTCAGCGGCGGGTTGAGTTTGGCGGCATCTTCTACCAGGTCGCCGTAGGCCAGTTTTTGCCCATCTTTGGGATGGATAACAAAGCCCGCTTCGGTGCGGCAATCTTCTGCCTTCACATTCCACCGGCGCGCGGCAGCCTGGAGGAGCATTTGGCGCGCCGCCGCGCCGGCGTTGCGCAAGGCAGTGTAATATTTGGTTACGCTCTGGCTGCCGCCAGTGTGCTGGTTGCCAAAGCGGCTGTCGGCGGGAGTCTGTTCGATGCGCACATTCTCCCAAGCGATATCCAGTTCCTCGGCGACGAGCATTGCCAGCGCGGTGCGGATTCCCTGCCCCATCTCAGAGCGGAAGGCGGTTACAGTCAGAATGCCTTCTTTATCCACTTTGACATAGATGTTCGGCGTGACTGCTCCCGGCTCGGAGGCCGGGTCTTTGGCAGAAAGAAGCGGCAGTTCTGGGGGAAGTTTGTCGCAGGCATCCAGATACAGGGCCAGCACCAGCCCGCCGCCCGTCACCGATACCAGTTTGAGAAAGTCGCGCCGGTTGAATTTTTTACTGCGCATATTAGCCTCCCCGCGCTGCGCGGTGAATGGCCTTGCGGATGCGCTGGTACGTTCCGCAGCGGCACAACACTCCCGACATAGCCGAGTCAATTTCAGCATCGGTGGGGGCCGGGTTTTTCTCCAGCAGAGCAGCAGCGGTCAGGATTTGCCCCGGCTGGCAGTAGCCGCACTGTGTCACCTGCTCTTCCAGCCAGGCTTTCTGGAGCGGATGGGTGACATCCGGCGAGAGTCCTTCAATGGTCAACACGGACTTTCCGGCCACCCTGGAGACCGGCGTAATGCAGGAGCGAACCGGCTGGCCGTCAATCAGCACGGTGCAGGTTCCGCAAATCCCCATACCGCAGCTATATTTTGTGCCAGTCAAACCCAGCAGGTCGCGCAACGCCCACAGAAGCGGCATTTCCGCTTCCGCTTCGATTTCGACGACCTGGCCGTTGATGGTGATTGGGTAAGCAGGCATAATTCCTCGTATCACCAATCCCGGATGAGCGCCGCCACCAGCCGGGCGCGACTGGCCAAGCTGTCGGTATAAATCCACTCGCGCTCCGAGTGGTAATCTGCCCCGACCGTGCCGAGACCATCCAGCACCGGCACGCCGAGCGGGGCAACGAAATTCCCATCAGACCCGCCGCCCGACCCACCTGCTTTTAATTCGATTCCTTCCGCGGCGGCGATTTTCTGTGCCTTTGCCAGGGCGGCCTGGTTGGCCTCGTTAAACGGCATCGGAGGGCGGTTGAACTCCACCGATACATCTACCGTTGTATCGGGAAAAGCCGGTTTGAGCGATTTGAGCGCGGCTTCGATGCGCGCGGCCTCCTCGGGAACGAGGATACGAATATCGCCCTCGGCCACCGCTTCCTCCGGCACGACGTTTGTCACCGTCCCACCGCGAATGACGCCCACGTTCACGGTTGTCCCGACCTGGTAATCGGTCAGTTTTTCGATTTCCAGCACCTGGTAGGCCAGTTCGCGGATGGCGTTACGCCCTTTTTCATGTTCCCCGCCCGCATGAGCCGCCCTCCCCCTGGCTCGAATTGTGAAATCGCCCACGCCTTTGCGCCAGACCTTAATCGAACCATCCTCCAGCCCTGATTCAAGCACCAGCGCCACGGCGGCCTGCGCTGCCAGTGTTTCAATCAAAGCCCGTGATGTGCCGCTGCCAATTTCCTCATCGGAAGTAAAGAGCGCTGTCACCGGGCGATTTAGCACGCTCGCTTCGCGCAGCGCGGCAATTGCGGCCAGCGTAACCACAACCCCGCCTTTCATATCCAAGACGCCGGGCCCGTAGGTTTTATCGTCTTTGGAATAAAATGGCATGCGCGCCAGCGTCCCAAGCGGATAGACGGTATCCATGTGATGCAAGAGTAAAATAGGCGCTTCTGCGGCTTGCGCGTTCCAGCGCGCGATGATGTGGTCACCAGTTTGCATATTTGGCACAATCTCCACGTCTGCTCCCAGGCGGTGACACTCTTGAATGATGAGCGTACCAACCCGGTCAACGGCGGCTTTATCGCTGGAGGGCGATTCGGTTTCGACCAGGGTTTTCAACAGGGCGAGCATGTCGGGCAGGCGAGACTCGAAATCAGTCATGGTTTTCTCCGGGGTTGGTTTTGTGTCGCTGTTTGCGGCGCTGGCGGCGACCGGCGCGCATCAGGCGCTCAATCCAGGCTGCAAAGGGTTCGGGCTGGGGCGCATCTAACAGCGGCCAGGGTTCCAGGCTAAGCAATTGTAGCACCTCGTTGGCCGCCGCGATACCGGTCACGCAAGCCCGTTCCAGAAAGAAAGCAGGCGACGTGTGCCGCACCCAATCCCCGGCGCAGAACAAACCAGGCCAGGGCGTCACCGTCCCCAAGTGTTTTTCGCGCGGGCCAACAGCGGGCAGGGTATGCGTGGCAGCATTGCGTTGGATATGCTGCCCCATGCGACGACCGCGCAGTTCGGGCCAGGCCAGACTGACATTTTGGATGGCCTCTGCCAACAAAACCGCGTCTGGCTTTTCCAAAACTTCGGGCGGGCCGTAGATGTGCGTCTCAATGCAGCTCCCGCCCGTCTCGCGCGCCCAGCGCCGGTACGGGTTATACAGCCGGTGCAGCCAGAAATAATTGTGCAGAATAAAATCGCCGGTAAAAATGCCCGCCTCCGCGCCTTTGCGAGGCAGGGCGTCGAACCATATCCGAACCACCGCATTCGAGAATGAGCGCGGAAAGAACAAATCCTCGCGCTCAAAACTGGCCTGTAGAATGGATTGCGCCGCGCTGGATTCCACCGCTAAAATGACCTGAGACGCGGCGAAGGACTCTTGCGCGCTATGGACAGTCCATCCCGACTCGCCCCGCTGGAGCCTGTTCACTGGTTTCCCAAGCAGGATACGCCCCCCGAGCGCTTTCACCCGGCCTGCCAGCGGTTCGGTAATGGATGTGCCGCCGTCATCGGGCAGGTAAGTGAAATTCCAGGCATCGCGCCGCAGCAGAGTATAAAAGCGCAAGAAAGCCAAAAAGCCCGAAAGCGGCACTTCGTCGGGGCGCGCCGCCAACCCGTTGCGCGCCAGTCCTAAGAAGAAGGCTTTCAGCGCGGGCGACCAGCGTTTGGTCATGCTGCCAAGCGTCATCCCCTCCATGGGCTGGTTTTCTCCAAACGGGTCAATTCCCACCCCCATCACCAGCCCGGCCCAAACGTGAAACAGCGAGGCCCAATCGCGCAGGTCGAGCATCATCAAGAAGCGCGGGCTGAAGAAGAGTTGCAGGTAATGCAGCGGCGCGGGAAACCAGCTCTTGCGGATGGCGCGGCCCACCTCAGCGCGCCGGATATGGCCGCGATGGTTATAAATCCAGGTTTCCTCCTGCGCTGGGATGAAGACTGGCCGCAGGTTATTGCGCGCCAGCATGGCCTGAAAGTTGCGATATGGCGACCAGATGCCATGCAAGCCATGTTCCAGCCGAAATGCTGCGCCGTTGATTTCGACCGTTTCGCCCCCGGCCAGCCGCCCGCCCACGAAGCGCGAATTGGCCTCCAGTACCAGCGGCGCCAGGCCGCGTTCGGCCAGGTGCAGGGCAGCCGTCAACCCTGCCACGCCCGCCCCGATGATGACTATATCTGCTCTATCAGCCATTGAAATTGCCGTAATTTTCCTGGAAGTAGTGCTTGCGTTCTTCATCAAGCATTTGCAGAAAGTCTTCGAGAGTCACGTTTGCCTGGCGCAAAGTGGCAATAACCTTGTTGGCTGTTTCCGTCACCTGGCTTCGTCCTGGTTGAATCAAGATGACGCCTGCGCCATGTCAAGAATGGATACTACCCCGGCGCATACGTCGTCAAATCTAATCCGCGCGCGTAGAACAACCGCTCGGCCAGCAATTCCAGCGGGCGTGACTGCATGAGCGATGGTTCGGCGTAGCACTGCTGGAAGCAAGATTGGCAGGCCGAGGGCGGCTCGCCGTAGCGGGTTTGAGCTGCCTGCCAGGCCTCGTTCCAGGTTTCGACCTGCATCAGGTTGACGGCGCGCCCGCCCTGCTCGGCCCCGGCCTTTTCCATCGGGCGGCAGGGATAGACCAGCCAACCATCCGGCAGGATGCGCGGGGTCAGGGCCGGGTAGCAGTCATAGGGAGTCTGTTCGAGCAGGGTTTTGAGATAGGCCAGGCTGCCCACGATTGGCGCGCCGCGGCGTTTGGCGGCGATGATTCGTTCGAGAAAGGCGCGATATTCGGGCGCGGCCAACAGTTCGTAGCGCGGCCAGTTGTTGAAGGATTGGGGCGAAAAGGAGAGCAGGATATTCTGGCGGGCGCAGAAATCCAGCAGGGACTCCATTCCTGGCAGGGTTTCGGGGGTCAACACAGCGTTGACGACCAGCCGAAAGCGGTGTGTTTTTTGCAATTGGGCGGCCTGTCGGGCGGCGGCGATGACGGCTTCAGCGTAGGGAAGCGGCAGATTAACGGCGGCCAGCGCCAGCGGGTCGGATGAGTCGAGGCTGATGACCAGCCGGTCGAGATGCGGAAGAATTTCCAGCCGTTGCGAGAGCAGCGTTCCATTCGTAATCAGGCTGATTTCACGGAATTTCAACTCCCCCCTGGCATAGTCCAGCAACTCAGGCAGGTACGGGACGAGCAGCGGCTCGCCGCCCGTCAGCCACAGACGCGCAATTCCGCCCCGCACGACCCGCAGGATGTGCTGCGCCGTTTCCAGACCGGGCGGGGCGGTTGCAGTCTCATTGCGCCTCGCCCCGTAATCTTCGCAATAGACGCAATTCAGATTGCAATGAGTCGTCAGATAGACCATCGCCAGGCGCGGGCGCAGGTTGCGCTGTCCGCGCGCAATCTTAAGAAGGTTGTGGAGATAGGCGCGCATTAATGCGTTTTGCGCCAGGTTTCGATAGCTTCGCGGATGAGTGCTTTCAGAGATTCGTCGGGCAGGTCGTCGAGTTCTGTAAACACCTGGCCGTTCACATGAATTTCCAGACTGCCATCTGGAGCGCTGCCAAAATCAACGTTGTATTTGCTTAATTTGGGGTGTTTCGCCAGGCGGGCCTGCACGATGTCCTCAATTTGCTCAGCAAACGGCGCGGCCAGTTTTTCGCCGGGGTCATGGTCGAAGACCTGCACGCCTTCCTCGTCTGCCAGGGTGGCGGCGACCGTTTCGGCAGGCGGGGTCTGGCGCATCCATTCCGGCTTCGTATCGGTTGGGGAGGTCAAATCGATTTGGTCTCCCTTACGGAACAACAAGACCAGCGCGAT
This sequence comes from uncultured Anaerolinea sp., assembly GCA_964422545.1. Taxonomy (GTDB): domain Bacteria; phylum Chloroflexota; class Anaerolineae; order Anaerolineales; family Villigracilaceae; genus UBA5195. The sequence goes on from CAYRBO010000013.1 coordinate 37,557, forward strand.
GACCACAATCAGCCCGGCCACCCCGCCAACCACCAGGACGATTGCCAGAAAGCTTATTGACACCATTTTTCTCCTTTTTCTACTCGATTTTAGACAAAATTTTGGTAGGACAAGATAATATCTTGTCCTACATATCTGGTGAAGATATCGTAATCAAATGACTATTGCTTGCTATTGTACAATACCGGCGAATAGTTTTTCATGCTTTTTTCGACGAAATGGCGGTTTTTGCAGGTAAGTCAGGTAGCGCCAGACCCATTCGAGCGGGCCAAACTGAAAGTGGGTCAGCCACCAATTACTTAGCAAAACCTGGAAACCAAAGATGGCAAGCGTGAAGCCCCACAGCCCCGCCGCGCCGACTCTCTCATACAATCCCAGGCCGTAGCCGTTGAACAGGAACGAGCAAATCACCGATTGCAGAACGTAATTGGTGAGCGCCATGCGCCCGGTCTGGCCGAGAGGCGCAAGCAATTTTGCCCCGGTATCTGTGAGCGAGAGCAGGCAAAGCCCGCTGACATACGCCGCCGAGAAGCCAAGCGCGCCAACAACAAAGTCCAGGTTGGCCAGCCAGGAGGTTTCCAGCCAATGGTGAATTCCATTGAGCGCAATTCCGGTTAGCAGCCCAACAATCAGGATTTTTTGGAGAAGCGGGCGATTTTGGGGCAAATTCTCGAAGAACCTCACCCGCCCGGCCAGCAGGCCGAGCAGGAAAAGTGCCATGACGTTGGCTCCCTGGATATGCAATACTCTTACGAATACATACAGGCTTGCCAAGGATTGAAACTGCACAACATCAAGAAATGAACCGCGCACATAAATTTCGCGCCCCACATCAGCAAGATTAGGCATGAGCAACTCCGCTTGAGCAGTTGTCAGGCTTAGTCCATAATTTAAAGCGAAGAAGATACCCGCCCATGCAACCAGGCTGCGATTCGATACGTTGCGAAAGACGAGCAGCAAGAAGCCCAGCAGCGCATACAGGCGCAAGATGTCGTCCACCCAAAACAGGATGGCGTGCAGGATGCCAATTGCAAGCAGAACCCCCAGGCGGCGAGGGTAAAAGGTCATCAGGTCTCGGCCTTTGCTTTCGGCGCGCGCCAGTTGGACCGAGAAGCCAATCCCAAACAGGAACGAAAAAATGGTAAAAAACTTCCCGTCGGCCAGGTACAGCACCAGGGCCTCGGCAATTTCGTCGTACCAGGGCAGGTTTCCAGCAAATTCGTAACCTGGCAGGTAGGCCGGGCTGGCAAACCCGCCTATATTGACGGCCAGGATGCCGAAAACGGCGAACCCGCGCAGGATGTCGAGAATGTGGATTCGTTCAAAGACATTGACAGGCTGTAATGAAGTTGACGATATAGAGTCGCTCATAGCCCCCCACAGGAAAATAGGGTTAATTTTGGATGGAATTTTTATACGCTGCCAGGAACTCGTCCTGGCTGATAACGGTTTCAGAGAGTCCCAGACGCTTTCCCAGCCGGGTCAGTTGCGGCGGCTCGACAAAAGTTTCGGCGAGAATCGCTTCCTGCCCCAGCACCTCGCGCGCCGGGCCATCGAGCAGGATTTGTCCCTGCGCGAGCGCAATGACGCGCGCGAAGTTCTCGGCACAGAAATCAATGTCGTGGGTGATGGTGATGACAGTTTTTCCGCGTTCGCGCAGCCGGGCAATGATGCGGGCGATGCGCGCCACCGAGGCGGCATCTTGCCCGGTTGTGGGTTCGTCGAAGATGACGATGGGGGTGTCCATCGAGAGAATCGATGCCAGGGCAGTCATTTTGCGCCAGGTGGGCGATAAGTCATACGGGTTAGATTCGCGTTTCCCGATCAGGTCGGTCAATTGCAGGGCATCTTCCACCAGAGCGCTGGCTTTTTCGGCGTCGAAACCGAGATTTTTTGGGCCGAAAGCGACTTCCTCCTCAACGGTTTTGCAGAACAACTGCTCATCGGGATTTTGGAACACATAGCCCACTCGCGCCGCTAATTTTGCCACCGTAACCTGGCGCGTGTTCCAGTCGCCAAGCCACACCTCGCCGCGCGTGGGCTGGAGCAGTCCATTCAGATGCTTAACCAGCGTCGTCTTGCCCGCGCCGTTTTGCCCGATGATGGCGACCTGTTCGCCGGCTTCAATGCGCATTGAAATTCCACGCAACGCTTCTACGCCGCCAGGGTAGGTGTGATGAAGGGTTTGGATGTCGATATTCATTGACCCCAAGTATACATGAATCTGCCAGCCTGCGGGCTGCGCAGGCGGTCATTCCACAGGCTCGAAACGTGTTATCTTGTGGCGAGTCTGTACTGGTTCAGTTTGTTTGAAAGACTGACGTTATCCGGCTCAGTCAACGTTGAACCATCGGGGAAGACGATGGTTGGCACGGAGCGATTGCCCCGGTTGATTTGTTTGACGAAGGCCTCGGCCTGTTTGTCGGCGTCAATGTCGATATCCAGGCATGAAACATTCATTTGGGCAAAGATTTGCCGCGCGCGGCGGCAATCTCCGCACCAGGAAGTACCATACAGGACAATTTGCGAAGGTTGCAGCGTGTAAAGGTCACTCATGGGCGGTATTGTGTTTTTACTTTGGCAGATAAAGTTTCGTCGGATGGCTCAATCATCATCGTGCCATCGGGGAAAAAGAGGGTTGGGATGCGCACCCGGCGGGTGATTTTTTCCACAAACCGGTAGGCTTCGTTGTCTTTGCCAATGTCAACTTCGAGATATTCGATACCGAAACTCTCAAGAAGGAGTTTAGACCGTTTGCAATCGGGACACCACGAGGCGGTGTACAGGACGATTTTTGAGGGCTGTGGATTGCAAATATCGCGATCAGACATGCTTGCTTCTCCTGTGGTTGCTTCCAGCCAGATTATACCTTTACTTTTACTTTAAGAACTCTTCAGACAGGGTAGGTGTGGCATTTTCGTAATTTCGGGACATGCGCCCCCTGGTTGGCCTGACCGATTACTGAAAACTGATTACTGGTTACTGAATCACTGCGCCCTCAGCCGTTTCCACTCTGCTTCGGCGTCGGGAATTTCGCGCGCGGCTTTGCGCAGGATGTCGAAACTATGCTCGATGAGCAGGTCCAACTGCTCTGCAGGGTATTCGTTCCCAAAATCTGCCGCCTCGATGGCCTTGACCAACGAACGACGCAAACCGCTGGCCCGCCGCGCCCAAATCGAATCGACCGAAAGGCGTTCCAGGCGCGCTGCCAGCAGGCGAATTAAGTCCATGCGGGAATTTGGCATAATCTCTTTTTATTGGCAGGTCACCGTCACCGGGCTGCTGCGGGCGCGCCCGGCAGGGCTGTAAACTTCAATGACGTAGGTGAGCGAGCCGCCTGCCGTTACGAAGGCAACATCGGTGTAAGAGGTGGTATTTGGCCCAAACGAAGCAATCACTTGTTCGTTACGGTAAACGTTGTAGCCGTCTTCGTTCTGGGCGTTATCGGACCAAATCAATTGCACGGTGGCATTGCTGCCGCCGGGGGCAAAGGCGCAAGAATACGTCCAACTTTGCCAGGCGGGGGCTTTGGGCGGCGCGGCTGTGGGAGTCGGCGGAGCGGTGACGGTTGGCAGCAGGTGAAGGCTGCCCGAGGTCTGGGCAAAATCTCCCGCTATCCAGCATGTTCCATCGCCGTTGGGATTCTTGATGAGCCAGAAGTTGCCCTGCTCGGCCTTGCCAACGATTTCTGCTTTCTGTCCGCTGCGAGCGACCGTGATGACCTGGTAGGCTGTGCCTGGCCCGCCCCGGCAGTTGGTATCGCCTTCGAAGCGCGCGGATGGCGTTTCGTAGGTGGGGGTGATGGTGAGGGTCATGGTCGCCGTTACGTTGGGCGTACTGGTTGGGATAGACGTGCCTGTCTGCGTTGGGATGGGCGTGTACATTGCCTCCAGCGTTTGGGCGGCGATGGTGCCAACCAGACCAGAATCTACTGTTGGGGCGGCTTGCGGCGCGGCCTGAGGCAGGTTGCAGGCGGTCAGCAGGCAGAGGATTAACAGGAGAAGGGTAATTTTGGAGAGCATGTTGATTTTCAGCCTGTTTTGGGATGCAATCGTCCGCCGATGCGCAGGAAGCGGATTTGGCCGGTTTCATCGCGCAAAAATTCGCACAGCGCGCCTTTGCGGGGCTCGTCCAGCCCTATCAGACGGTCGGACTCATAAAATGCCAGACGAACATCCGGTTCAGGCGCACCGGGCGGCGTATCGGGAGTTGGAAATCCGCCGCGCGGGATGTCTTTTTTGATGAGTACTCCATCTCCGGCCACCAGGTCAAAAGCCGAAAGCGGCAATTCGTAATGACCGATATATTCGGCCAGTTCTTCTTCAGGTTTTTGCAGGGGGTGAGGGGCGGGGATAGATGTATCAAAATACGTCTCCAGCACCCACTTGAGCAGGTTATCGGTGATGATGCCGCCCTCGTCGCTGTTGGTCAGCAACGCAACGGCGAAGTTTTCCTGCGGGATAAAGTGGAACATGGCCTGCTGGCCGTGCGTCGCGCCGCCGTGACCGTAGATTTTTAAGCCGTTCACTTCCCGGATGAACCAGGAGAGACCCATTTTGCCGCGCCCGCCTGCGTCCACTTGCTCGGCGCGCATGGCTTCGAGCGATTCGCGTTTCATGACGGGGTCGCCCTGCGCGTTCGAGCCATCTCCCATGTGGAAGCGGGCATAGGTCAACAGGTCGCGCACAGTGCTAACCACGCCGCCGACGCAGTTCCCGGCCCGTCCAATGGCCCAGGGGCGAGCAACCTTCACTTTTTTGCCGATTTTCTGATGACCAACGGCGAAGCGGTGCGTAATCAGCAGGTCGCTGGGGAAGAAAAAGGTCATTTTTAGCCCCAGCGGGTCGAGCAGCCATTCTTGGGCGGCCTGCTCATAGGGTTTTTCGGTGAGAACCTCGATAATTCGCCCGGCGATGTTGAAGCCGGTGTTGCAATACGACCAGGGCCCGCCCAGCGGCGTGATTTGCGGCAGTTTGCGGATTTTCTTGACCATTTTTTGCAGGGCGTCATCGCCATTGCCGAAATCGTCAAAGTAATCTCCCAGCCAGCCGCCGGTATGGGTGAGCAAATGGCGGGTTGTCAGCCGCTTTTCCACTTCGGGGTCGCTCATCTTGAATTTGGGCAGCAGCTTGCGGACGGGCGTATCCAAATCTAACCCGCCCTGCTCGGCCAGCCGCATGAGAATCGTGCCGGTGAAGGTTTTACTGATGGAGCCAACCTGGAAAAGCGTATCGGGCGTGACGCGCAGGGGATTCTCAAGGCTGGTGCGGCCAAACCCGGCGCTATATTCCTGGCCGTCATGGTAAATGCCAATCGCCGCGCCCGGCACTTTGAGCCGCTTCATTTCGCTGCGAATGGTTTCACACAGCCGCTGGAATTTGGGTTCGAACGTTTCGAGGGGAATCATGTAGGCCGCCTTTCCGTCCTGGTTGGTTTTGGGTCAACGGCCTAATTTTACACCCTTTATTATCTACCCTCACCCTGGCCCTCTCCCATTGAGAGACGAAAGCGGAGGGCGCAAAACGGACTTTCTGGCGCAGACCAACAACTTTTCTCCCCTCTGCCATCGGGAGAGATGTCTGATTCGATTAAACTGAAGGCTTCCAATTCTTCTTTAGAAAGGTACATGCGTCCCATGCGCCAATCTTCGCCCACTTCGCGCAGAATGTTGGTCTGTTGCAGCACGCTCCGAAATGTTGTGGCGTTTGCGGGTATCGCACCAGACCAGGGCCGCCAGAGATTCATGCTCTATGCTGTGAAAAGTTTAGATTATGACCGAACCGCTTGTTGTCGCAAAATCTTTTCCATCGTCTTTCCTCTTGCCAACTCATCAATCAACAAGTCCAAATAGCGTATGTTTTGCATCAGGGGTTCTTCGATTTCTTCCACCCGAACGCCGCATACTACGCCCTTGATGAGCGTGCGGTTGGGATGAAGGGCGGGCGCTTGCGCAAAAAAGGTTTCAAAGTCGTTTCCCTGCTCAATTTGCTGCTGTAATCCGGCCTGGTCATAGCCAGTCAACCAGCAGATAATTCGGTCCACCTCTTCCTTTGTGCGATGTTTGCGCTCTGCCTTTTGAACGTAGAGCGGATATACTTTGCCAAATTTCATGCCAAAAAGCCGCTGGCTCGACTGGTTGTTCATTCCTGCAAACTCCTGACCGCTTTCTTGACCAGCGCGGCAATCTTTTCTTCTTCGGCGGGGGTCAAGGCCTTCAGCGCGAAGCTAGTCGCCCATAAATTGCCTTCGTCAAGATTCGCATCATGCTGAAAGCCAAAGGTAGCATACCGAACGTTGAACTTGCTGGCAGCCTGAAAAAAGCAGATGACCTTGCCCTCTTTATTTGCGTAGGCTGGCATTCCGTACCAGGTTTTGGGCAGCAGTTCGGGCGCGCTGGTTGTAACAATCTCATGCAGGCGCTTTGCCAACAACTGGTCGTGTTCCTGCATCTGCGCGATGGCCGCAAAGACCGCTTTTTCCCCCTCCGCCCGGTCTTTGTTCATGCGCGCTTCGGCCTTCAACTCTTTGGCGCGCTCCTTCATCGCGGCTTTTTCTTCCGCAGAAAATGTGTCATTCTTTAGACTCATGGAAATCTCTTTCTTTTTGAAAGGACAGCCCTTTGGCGTTTAACGCTTCGCCGAGCGTTTTCAACGCATTTGGCCCAATTCCGTGCCATTGGCGGATTTCAGCCTCGCTGTAGCCTGCCAGCTGTTCCAGCGACCGGATTCCAGCCCCAGCCAGGGCCCGCAGGGCAGGCTGCGCCAGTTTTGGGAAATTGTTCTCGCCTTCAGGCATTTTACCCTCCTGCCATCGCTCCTACAATCCGAAAAACTTCCCGCCCGCTGGCAACCGCCTCCGGCAGAGGGGCATCTGACCCCTCGTGCGACCAATCCTGGCCGCACGCAAAAAAGCGGATGAAAGGTCGCCGCTCCTTCGTCTGGTGGTCGCGGATAGTACCGCGCAGCATTGGGTAGCGGGCTTCCAGCGCATCCAGGATGGCGCGCTGCGTAACCGGGCCTTCGAGTTCGATGGCGACCTCGCTGCCGACCTTTGCCAGCAAGCGCAGATGGTGCGGAAGCGTAACCCGAATCATGGCAGGGTCTGCACTTCGACCGACAGCACGGCTGGCAGGTCGTGAACGATGGGCTGCCAGTGGTCGCCCGAATCGGGTGAAACATACACCTGCCCGCCGGTGGTGCCGAAGTAGATTCCGCACGAATCGAGCCTGTCCACCGCCATCGCGCTGCGCAAAACGTTGACGTAGCAATCCTTTTGGGGCAGGCCGTTTGTCAGCGCTTCCCACTGCTCGCTTCCGCCCCGGCTGCGATAGACGCGCAACTTGCCTTCGGGCGGGTAATGCTCCGAATCGCTTTTGATTGGCACAACGTAAATCGTCTCTGGCTCGTGGGCGTGAACGGCAATTGGGAAGCCAAAATCGCTTGGCAGGTTGCCGCTCACCTCGCGCCACAGGCCGCCCGCGTCGTCGCTGCGCATCACGTCCCAGTGCTTTTGCATGAACAGCACGCCGGGGCGCGATGGGTGCATGGCGATGTTGTGAACGCAGTGGCCGACATCCGCATCCGGGTCGGGCAGTTCAAAATTAGATTTCAACCCTTTGTTAATCGGCAGCCAAGTCTGCCCGCCATCGTCGGTTCGGAAAGCGCCCGCCGCCGAAATGGCGACATAGATTCGGTCGGGGTTCGACGGGTCGAGCAGGATGGTGTGCAGGCACATCCCGCCCGCGCCAGGCTGCCACAGGTGACCCTTAGCGCTGCGCAGGCCGGGCAGTTCCCGCCACGAGTGGCCGCCATCCGTTGATTTGAACAGGGCCGCATCCTCGACACCCGCGTAGACGGTATCCGGGTCGTTCAGCGAGGGTTGCAGGTTCCAAACGCGGGTAAATCCCCAGGGGTGTTGGGTTCCGTCATACCACTGATGGGTGCCGGTTTCGCCCTCGTAGGCGAACTGATTGCCGACCGGGTTCCAGGTCTGGCCGCCGTCATCCGAACGCTGGATGACCTGCCCAAACCAGCCGCTCGATTGCGAAGCGTAGAGCCGGTTGGGGTCGGCAGGCGAGCCGTTGATGTGGTAAATTTCCCAACCCGCGAAATGCGGGCCGCTGACTTGCCAGCTGGCGCGTTTTTCGTCAGAAGTCAGGATGAACGCGCCTTTGCGCGTGCCGACCAATACACGAACACTGCTCATGATTTTTCTCCCGTGAATTGAACCTCGAAATCGAATGGGTATGGCCCGTGACCTTCCAGAACCAGGTTCCCGCCGCCGGTCAGCCCCTCAAGCGCGCTCGTTCCCAGGCCGGGGACAAACTCCCAGCGGGTGTGGACGGCTTGCGGGTCGAAAATGCCCGTATGTTGGGCGACAAAACTACCAGCCCGGTCGCCTATCCGCCCGGTGATGTGTTCCAGCCCGACGAAGCTGCCGGTGCCATCCGGCGCGTAGGCCATCAGATATTCAACCGTCCCCTCGCCTTCCAGGTCGCCCGTGTAGGCAAAAGTCGCCCGAACGCGGGTCAGTTTGCGGCCGGCGTCGATTTCGGCGTAGGGAGTCTCTTCCCAGGCGGTGTTGGTAAAGGAGGCTGTGGCGTTCATTTCCCCTCGTAGGCTTCTTGCAATCGGGCAATATCCAGTTTGCGCATCGTGAGCATGGCCTGAACAGCCCGTTGCGCTCCGGCAAGGTCGGGGCCGCCGATGATACTACCCAGCGCCGTGGGGACGATTTGCCATGACAGGCCGTATTTATCCTTCAGCCAGCCGCACATGCTTTCCTCGCCGCCATCAGCGGTCAGTTTTTCCCAAAAATAATCGACTTCGGCCTGGCTTTCGCAATTTACCACCAACGAGACGGCCTCGTTAAACTTGAACTGTGGCCCGCCATTCAAGGCGCTGAACTCCTGCCCGGCGAGTTGGAAATTCACCACCATCGCCGTGCCTGCCGGGCCGGGGCCGGCCTCGCCGTAGCGGGAGATTTCCAGGATTTTCGAGTTGTCGAAGATGGACGCGTAGAAATTGGCTGCTTCTTCAGCCTGGGTGTCGAACCACAAGAAAGGGACGATTTTTTGCATTTTCTCTCCTCATTGGCAAAGGGACGCAAGTAACGATGAGATTATTTTAGAACATTTATTCTGACAAGTCAATAGGGAGTATATTTATCCGATTTGCAATTGGCCCACATCCTAAAAACCGATTCGCGTGAATTCGAGATAAGGCGGTTTGTTGCGCCGCCCAAAAAAGCGTAAAATAGAATTAAACCTATCCGGCTTAACCGAGAGAGGAGGCTCATGATGAATACCCCTGAATTCCAAACCCTGCTCGAACAACTCCGCCGCGAACTAGAAACGGCAGACCAGATAGACGAAAAAGGCCGCGAATTGCTGCGCGCGCTCGACGCCGACATCCACGCCCTGCTGGAACGTTCTGAAGGCGCTTCCCTGCCTTCCACCCTCTCCCGGCTCGATGAAGCCATTGCGCACTTCGAGGTCGAACACCCCAGCCTGACTACCGCGCTCTCGCAGATGTTCGCTTCGCTCAGCAACGCCGGAATTTGAGACATGGCCGTCCTATCTGGTCAGATTGCCCTCGTTACTGGAGCCGGTTCACCCGCCGGAATCGGATTCGCCAGCGCGCGCGCCCTCGGCCTGGATGGCGCCGCTCTGGCCCTGGTCAGCACCACCGACCGGATTCACGAACGCGCCGCCGAACTGCGTTCCGAAGGGATTCGCGCCAGGGGCTATGTGGCCGACCTGACCCAGCCGCCAGCCGTCCAGCGCATCCTAGACGACCTTCGCGCCGAATTTGGCCGCCTCGAGATTTGCGTCAACAACGCCGGCATGACCGTGGTGACCGAAGACGAACAACTCGAAAGCCGGGTGGATGATTTATCGCTGGCCGATTGGGAAAAGAGCCTGGCGCGCAACCTGACCACCTGTTTCCTCGTCACCCGCGCCGTGCTGCCGCTCATGCGCGCCCAAAAGTATGGGCGCATCATCAACGTTGCCTCCACCAGCGGCCCAGTGCAGGCTTTTGTGGGCGATTCAGCCTATCACGCCGCAAAAGCCGGGATGTGGGGCTTCACCCGCGCCGTCGCCCTCGAAACCGCCGCCGACGGCATCACCGTCAACGCCATCGCCCCTGGCTGGATAGCCACCGCCTCCCAACTCGAATCCGAAAAACGAGCCGGGGAACTGACCCCCATGAAACGCTCCGGCGCGCCCGCCGAAGTTGCCCACGCCGTCCGCTTTCTAGCCCACCCCGACGCATCCTACATCACCGGGCAGTTGATTGTGGTAGATGGCGGCAACTCCGTGCCGGAGGATAGGGGGTGGAGGGCTGCATGATTCTTACTGCCTGCTAGCGATTTCTTTGGCACGCTCCCCGATTGTTTTGGCAATATTGGTCCAAACCTCGTCTCGTTCGCCATTGCCCTCATTAAAACTAACAATGGGTTTGCCATCTCTGGGCAGGGCAAGAATATCTTTGAGCACAGGCACTTCTTTCCATAAGCAATCGCTAATGATGATTGGGACAATGCGCAAGCCTTCTTCCTTGCGGCGCTGAAGTAAGGACGGCAGTTCTTCGTTTTGAATAAATCGTGATGCCAGGAAATGCCTGCTTATCAACAGCAAAGCCAAATGACAAGTATTCATAGCATTCTTGATTGCCTGAAACCACTCGTCCCCTTCTTCAATGCACCTGTCTTGCCAGATTTCGAGAATGCCCTGGTTTTGTAAAGGGGTTAGCATGGTTACAAGATCGTCTTTGAATTTTTCGTCTTTATGAGCGTAACTGATAAAAACTTTCGGCCGGCTTTTTGAGGTTGATAACAAACGCTCGACTTCTTTGAGTAGTTCTCTGGCTTCTTCAAAATCCGAATCGCCGACGTTTGCCGAATCGATAGCAGCCTTCAAAAATGTGGCAGCGGTTTCGTAATCTTTCGCTGCCAGATACGAGCGCGCCCGCCGGTACCAGCTTACCGCTTCACGCGGGAGGTTCCTGGCTGGTTTTGCAGGGATTCTTGCCAGTTCTACTTTTGTTATTAAATCCTTTGCTTGTCGATTTTCAGATTCTTTGTGCAAGATTGCGCGGCAGATTCGCAAGGCTTTCTCAAAATCAGCCACATAATATGCCTCTTCAGCGCGATTCAATAAATCTTTTGTCGTCACAGGCAACAATTCAATCGTTTCTGATGCTAGTGTTGAACCTTTTTGGCTGATAGTCTCTAATAATTCATTTACTTCTTTCCATAGATCCGCTGACTCTGGCTGTTCGTTTGTTACATCGCGAATCATCTGGTAAATTTTTGGATTTTCTGGGTCTTCAGCCAGCCATTTTTGGATTTGTTTCAGCGCAACCCGAATTTCGCCCGAGCGTTTGCTCATCAACTGGAACTTCGTTGCTGCTAATTGATTATCCGATGGTTCTTTTGGATTTTCACTCATATGGTCTCCGCAGGTTTCTATAATATGCTTGCTATTTTCATGGTCGTGGTATGGAAGTAGTAGGTGGGCTGCCGGTTCTGATGTACTCTACCGGAATCCAACCCTGGCCGATGATGCCGTTGATTTCCCACTCGCACAGGTAATAATCAATCGTAAAGGCGGTTCGTCGTTCGAGTATTTTGACAACTTGGTTTCTGGGAAGTCTTGCTATGACCTTGCCGTTGGGAATTTCAATTGTATCAACCGGGCTGACGCCGGAAACGTTAACATATCCGAGCGTGAAGGCAGGGGTTGGAGATGAAGCGATAGGCGTCCAGGTTGGTGTTGGCTGCGCGGTGGGTGTCAGTGTGGGCGTGTCGGTTAGAGTTAGTGTTGCAGTGAGCGTAGGGAGCGGCGGGGTTCGGGTTGGCCTTAGGGTGAAGGTGGCTGTTTCTGTGATGGGCGGCGGGAAGGGTGTTGGGGCCGGGCTGAGGACCGCGGAAATGGGCTGCCAAATCAAAACTCCTGCGCTCAAGAATATCAAAGTCAGCAAAATCAGCGCAATCCAGCGGGCCGGTCTTTGCGCGGCCATCTGGCTTTCAATGAACTGGAGCGCAGGGTCATCGCTTTTCAGAACATTCCTGGCGCTTTTTTGGACATTTTTGATGTTGTTGTGCGGCGCAAGAATTTTTAGTATCCAACTCTCTGGCAGGTCGGCTTCGGCTTTGTACAGGCTGTGCCGCGCCAGCAGGGCTTTGTAGCGTTGGGCGTTGACCAATTCTTTGATGCCTGCTGTTTCCATTAAGAGAGCCGAAATTGCCTGGACTTTGTTTTTTCGTTCCTTATCGTCCAGTTGGATGGCAAAGGGGTCAAGCAGGGCTTCTGCTTTGAGCAACTTCTGCAGGCCATCGCGCAGATTTTTTGTGCCTTCGTCAGTTGAGTTGAGCTTGAGCGTTTTTTGGAGTAAATCGACCGCATCTTCCCATCGCTCATCGTGGATAGCTAGACTCGCATCCTTTTTGTAAGTGACCGCTAACATCTGGTTTTGTGTGATGTCAAGAAACGCTTCTGCTTCCGGAAACTTCATGCCCCGCTCCTGGGCTTTTTCGATGGCCATGTTCAGGAAGGTTACAGCAGTTTTAAAGTCTTCTGCGGCGATGTAGGAGCGCGCCTGCCGGTAAGCGTGAACAGCATCTCGGGGCAGGTTGGGGTTCGGTATTCCAGCCATCCGATTCAGGGCAGCTTTTTCGAGCTGCTGGCGGGCGCGCAGGTTGGTGGGGTCGAGTTCCAGCACTCGACGATACAGGCTGATGGCCTGGTCGTATTGCGCCGCGTAATATTCGTCATCGGCCTCTTTCAATAACTCTTGCGCCTCTGGCACAGGTTGGTTATCTTGCGCTGTATCAGGAATGCCGGTCGCCGGGCTGGATAGTGATTGACCAAAATCGTCAAGTTTGTTCAATGCTTCGCTGGCGGCGGTAGAACCTTTTTCCGCGAATCCCTGGACGAGGTTGCGAACCTCCTCGCGCAGCGTTGGAGATTCTGCGACGGCGTTCACAACCAACTGAAAAACATCCCAATCCTCCGGATTGTCTTGCAGCCACTTGCGCACCTGGTCCAGGCCGGCTTTGACGCTGCTGGGCTGCGGGCTGCGCAGTTGTAACCGCAGGGAATCGAGAGTCTTCTCCCTGTTGTCGGGTTTGGCTGGCTGGCTGGAAGTGCTGAACTCGTTCATATCCTCTCCTGATACTTAATTTGCCGTAACATCAGGGGGTTGGCGTTTCGGTGGGCTGGTTGGTCGGATTGCCTGTCAGAATATACTTTACCGGAATCCAACCCTGCCCAGTCAGGCCGTTGATTTCCCACTCGCACAGGTAATAATCAATGCTAAAGGAGGTTCGTTTTTCGAGTATTTTGACAACCTGGTTTCTGGATAACCTGGCGATGACTCTGCCATTGGGGATATCAATTCTGTCAACTGCGCTGACGCCAGAAGATGTGGCTACATACCCGAAGGTAAAGGCAGGGGTTGGAGAGAAAGCAATGGGCGTCCAGGTTGTTGTTGACGGCAGGGTGGGCGTGAATGTGGGCGCGGCGGTTAGAGTTGGCGTTGCAGTTAACGTAGGGGGTAGGATTTGGGTTGGCCTTGGGGTGAAGGTGCCCGTTTCTGTAATGGGCGGCGGGAGGGACGTTGGGGCCGGGCTGAGAGCCGCAGAAATGGGCTGCCAGAGGGCGAGAGCAGCGCCCAGCGCGATGACAAAAATCAAAAGTGGCAAAGCAAACCGAAAGGGCTGCTGTTGTTTCAGACAGCGTTCGGCATATTGCAGGGCTGGGTCATTGTTTTCCAAGACCTTTCGGGCGGAGTCAATTGCTTCTTTTAGCGTGGTGAAGTGTGGGGATAGCGATCGAACGAGCAGCGAAACCGTATCCAGTTCTGTTGCAGCCTGGTACAGGTTGTAGCGGGCGCGCATTTTCTTTAAGCGCGGCGCGCCGGAAAGCTTTCTTACACCTTCACCGTTCTTGATTGCGCTGGCGATTTTTGCCAGTTTCTCGATACGCTCAGATTTCCCGCTCAGGCCGTCGCCCAGCGATTCCAGAATGCTTTCTGCCCCCAGCAGTTCGCGCAGTTGGGCGCGCGTGTCCTTGCTTTTTTGGTCATCCGGGTCAATGCGCAAGGCTCGTTCATATAAATCGAACGCCTTGTCCCAATCGCCCTCCTGGATGGATTGTTCGGCATTCTCAACATATTCGAATGCCGTCAACATATACTGCTGATTTTGCAGCAGGTCTTCCGCTTCGGGGAATTTCATACCGGCGGCCTGGGCCGCTTCGATGGCCGCGACGAGCATGCCAATGGCGGAGTGAATATCTCTGGCGGCGATGTAGGAGCGCGCACGCCGATACATCTGCATGGCCTCGCGCGGGAAACTGACCCTGGTGTTCTGTGAAATCCGGTTGATTTCCGCTTTCTCGAGTTGCTGGCGGGCGCGGGTATTTTGTGGGTCGGTCGCCAGTACCTGTCGGTACAGGCGCACGGCTTTGTCGAATTCGGCGGCATAGTAGGCGTCATCGGCATCAGACATCAGGTCAGATGAAAATATGGTCTGATTGGATGTTTGCGTGGAGGGGAGTTCATTTACTCCGATGCCCAGGTTTTCCAGTCCGCGCAGGGTTTGCGCGGCGGTCTGCGAGCCACGTTCGGCATGGCTGGCAAGCAGGTTGTGAATTTCCTCCCACAGGGCGGGGTTTTCCGTAGCAATTTCTAGCAGCAGACCATATATTTCCGCGTCTTCCGGGTCTATTTGCAGCCATTGGCGCGCCTGGTTCATGCCACGCCGAAAATCGCTGGGGAGTTGGCTGCGCAACTGGATGCGCAGGGCGCCCAGCCGGTTAGCGCGGGCCGATTTTTCGGGCGGGGATGAGGGAGTGGAATCGGTTGGGTGCATGGCGTTTACCTTTAGCGAAGGCGATTACTCATATTCAGGAAATTGGGAAGTTCTTGAGGGCGCGTTTGATAGTCTCGAACAAGCGGTTGTATTCGAGCGTCTCGCCATGTTTTCCAATCGCGCCAATCAGGTTTTGCTGCGCTTTCAAGAGTTGGGCTTGCGCATCTCGCATGGCTTTCAAGGCCAGGAAATACTCGCTTTCGGGTTCTGATCCGGGTTTCAATTCGGCGGCGGTCATCCCCAATTCTCGTTGGGCATATTGCAGCAACGTTTGGCGCAATTCCTGCGGCGTTTCAAAGCCCTGGTTCGGGTCAAGCCCCTTTTGGATAATCTTCTTGATGTTGTCGTCCAGCATCTTGCCGCGCTGGTGAAAATCGGGCCGGTCGGTCCAGTAGCGTTTACGAATTTCCGGGACGGGCGTGCCGAGTTCGCGGGTCGGGCGTGGGCCAATCGAGCGGGAGGGTTCATCGGGGTCCACAAAGGTCAGGCTGATGTAAAGCGCCGCGCCGCAGAAAATGCGAATGTCATCGCGGATGTTTTGGCGTTCTCCGGGGCCGTCATCGAGCGGAGTATTGACGTTCCAGTCAATCAGTTTGACCTGTCGCTTCTCCCCGCTCCAGAACAGGTGCTCTGGCTTCCAATCCATATAGGCGCGTTTGTGCTGTTTGTGCAGATATTCCATCACGTCTAAAAGTTGAAGGGCCATCGCAATTACTTCGCCGGTCGGCAGTCGGTACAGACCGGAGAAGTCGTCCTGGGGTTGGTGGTGAATCTGGCGCAGCAGGCTGTCGTCATACGGGGCCAGTTCCACCACCAGGTAGGGTAGCCAGCGGCCCGGTTCTTTTTGCTGGAGTTCCCAACCGGTTTTCTCGAACAGGCCCAGGTCCATCCCGATGGGAATCAGGCTCAATTCGGGATCTGGCAGGTCGTTTCGGTGCAGGGTTTCGGAAAGCTCGAGCGGGGCGAAGCCACTGTCGTAAATCCGCGTGACAGGTTCAGGAGGATTCGCGTCCCGGCAGATGGCGCTCAGCAATCGGAATTCTTCGATGAAGCGCGTCATTGTCCGCTGGTGGTCAATCTCGTGGCGCATCAGTTTGAAGGCGCGCTGGGGTTTATGCCCATCAGTTGGGTTGACCGCATTGACCTCGGCCACCCGCGAGTACCCGCCGCGCGCGTCCAGGTCAATGCGGGAAAAATCGGTAAAGAGTTCGCCTAGCTTTTTCATGGGATGACCTCGTGATGGCCTCAGGGAGTTGCATAGAAACTGAGCGGCAGGAGCAGGACTTGAACCTCCGGGCCGTAGCCAACCAGCCCAAAACGTTTCAACTTAATCTCTGCCGAGAGCGGACGGATGACGCTGTCCATTCGGAACATGCGAGAGGGAACGATGTCTGCCGGTTTCAGGGTGTTGAAGCCGCGCCCTGGATTCAGGTAAAGGAGATTGGTGCTTTTCGTGATTTCCAGGAAAAGCATGGCCGAGTACTGGTAATATTTCGATGCTGTTCCAGGGATGGGCGTGGGCGGAATGAGCAGTAATTGCTGGTCGGGCAGGGCCGCGTTGTTTTCCCGGAATCGCAAGTAAACGAAATTTTTGTCGTCTGCTACCAGAGTGTATTCCAGCCTCAGTCCATTGTCATATTCAACAAAGAACCCAAATTCGCTTCCCTGGGCGATTTTGAATGCATACATATACAGGCTGATGGCTGTCAGGGATTGCGCATTCAGCCCGTTGCACGTGGAAAAGTCAGCCTCGACCCGGTAATTTGGCTCGCGCCCGGCTGGGATGCGGAATTGCCAGTTGTTATCAGCGCGCATTTGAAGGCCCTCAGGCGCAGATGTGGGTTTTGCTTCCGATTGACACGCTATTTCCAGCGAAATGTGATTTGAATATGTTCCGGGGGTTGGAATGCTGAAAGGGGTGGCAGATGGCGTAGGCGTTGCTGTAATCGTTGGAGAGACGGGGCTCTCGATTGGAGTTGCAATAGTTGGCGGCAGGGTTATGGTTACTGTTTGAGTGGCTGTTGCCACAGGTGGGGCAGATTTTTCAATCGTTGGGGTGCCTGTGAGGACAATCAACGGCCAAAGTACAAATCGTCCGAGCAACACTATACCAATCAGTACGACAGCGATGAATATGGGTATGAGCAGGCCGCCTTTGGGCTTGAGATGGGTTTGGGCCTGCTGCTCGACAGGGGCAAACGGCTTGCGCAGCGGCGAGTCGTCCGGCTGGTATGCAGGTTCCAGTCGTTGCAGCCATTGTTTCGCGGCCTGATACAGTCTCAGGGCGGTCAACGGCGTTCGGATATCATCGGTCGGGTTGCGAGGCGCCCAGGCGCATAACGTGTAAAATTCATCTGGCAGGAGAGGCAGGCCGGGATACAATTCTGCTGGCAGGGCCAGCGAGCCGGTTGGGTGAGCGCTGCCCCGCCGGGTGACGAGCGCATAGATAATTTCCGCACAGCGCGCCAGGTCATAGGCAAACAGGCCGTTTTTCTGGGTATTTACACCCAAATTCGCGTTGCCCCAGTCAATGACCACCAGTTGTTTTTGTTCTCTGCGCCAGAACAAATGCTTCAGGTCAATATCACCGTTCACAATGCCCTGGGTGTGCGCGATGGCTATCAGACGCAGCAGTTCAGTAATAATGTAGGCCCGTTCGACGGGTTCCAGGCGGTAAAACTCTTTCTCCACCCGCAGGCCGTCAATGTATTCCATAACCAGGTAGGTAAAACGCCTGGCGCTTCCGTATTCGGCCTGTGCATCCTGGTATAAATCTGGCACCCCCATGCCTTGCAGGGCTTTCAGGGCTTTGGCTTCGTTTTGCAGACTTTGTTCGTGCCGGTCGGCATGCGGGGAGGTCGGATCGGTGTGTTTGATGACCACCAGCCGGTTGGTTTGCGTGTCTATGGCTGGCTGCGCGAACCCGCTGCGGCCAATGTCCCAATCCTCATCGGGTGGGTCGGTGAATCGGTATCTTCCGGCAAATAAGGATTGTGGTGTGGTATCGTCCACGGTGGTTTTCCTTATGAAATCCTCGCAGCCTATGTATAGCGAAATTGTTTGTTACAGAAGTACGTTTCACCCGCCACATCTGGTGGTTATCGACTCGAAAATGCTACAGCTTGCATTACTGTTAAGTGGACAAATATATATTACGTGAAATCGGCAGAACAAGTCAATAGGGATACAAAATTAAGAAGTTTGTTCTGCTTTTGCCTGTCATATGTCACATAAAAGGAGCTGTCCACGAAACGGACCGCTCCTTTTCATCTACCGCACCCCATCTATCGCCGCCCCTAGCCGCTTTACAATCTCATCCACTTCTTCCTCGCTGATGACCAGCGGCGGGGCGAAGGCCAGGGTGGCGCCGTCCCGGAGTTTGATTGCTCTATCGTCGGTATACTTCCCTGCGATGTTTGACCCGATAAATTGTTACAACTTTCGCGCTGTCGTCAATGTCATACAAGACGCGGTATGCGCCAACCCGCAAAGAATAACCCGCATCCCCTTTGAGTTTCTTTGAATCAACGGAGCGCGGGTTTTGTTCGAGCGAATCGATGTGTTTGGAAATCAGGCGCAGGTATTCGGCTGGCAGGTTTTCCAGGTCTTTGTAAGCGGAACGGCGCAGTTCGACCTGGTACATGCTTTACCCTTCTAGGTTCAATTCTTTCCGAGCGACATTCCAGGGAATGGTTTCCTCTTTGACTGCGCGCGCGCGCCCCAGCTCTTCGGCATCTTCCAGGTCTTCCAGCAGGGTGACGATTTGTTCCCAGACTTCCATATCCACTACGACGGCGGATTTTTTGCCTTTGTCGTTGGTGATGTATTTTACCGATTTAAAGAGTTCTGCTACTGTCATACTGCACCTCGTAAGGTGATTATACAACGGTTCAGGTTACATCACCCCATCCATCGCTGCCCCCAGGCGTTTTACAACTTCATCCACTTCCTCCTCGCTGATGACCAGCGGCGGGGCGAAGGCTAACGTCGCGCCGAGCGGGCGGGAGCGCAGGCCGTGCGTTTGGGCAGCCTTGAAAATGCGCATGGCCAGGGCCGGGTCGGGGGTTTTGGCGGCTTTGTCTGAGACAATTTCTACCCCGCACACCAGCCCCAGGCCGCGCACATCGCCCACAAAGGGGAATTCCGTCAGAGTTCGGAGGCCGTCGAGCAGGCGTTTCCCCAGCCGCCGGGCGCGTTCGGGGAAGTTCTCGCGTTCCATAATTTCCAGGTTTTTCAGGCCAACAGCGCAGGCGGCAGCATGGCCGGAGTAGGTGTAGCCGTGCATGTAGGCTTCGCCCTCGGAGGCGCTTTCAATGGTTTCACGGATTTGATCCGAAATTTGAATCCCGCCCAGTTGGGCGTAGCCGCTGGTGATGGCCTTGGCGAAGCTCAAAATGTCGGGGTTGACGTTCCAGTGTTTGAGCGCGAACCATTCGCCGGTGCGCCCAAAGCCGGTGATAACTTCATCGGCGATGAACAGGATTTCGTATTTGTCGCAAATCTGACGGACGAGTGGGAAGTAATCATCGGGCGGGACGATGACCCCGCCCACGCCCATCACTGGCTCGGCGATGAAGGCGGCGATGTGCTCCGCGCCCTCGCGCTGAATGGCCTCCTCCAACGCCCGCGCGGCAGCCTGGCCGATGCTTTCTCCGGGCTGGAGTTCCCCCTCGAAGCGGTAAGGGTTGGGAGCCGGGATGTGGATAAAATCAGAAATGGCCGGGCCGAACATGGTGTGGTATTTCTCCAGCCCGGTGGCGAAGGTTGCATACATCGTCACGCCGTGATAGGCGCCTTTGCGGGCGATGATTTTGGTTTTGGTTGGCTTGCCTTTGCGCTTCCAGTAATAGCGGGCGGTTTTGAAGGCCGAGTCATTGGCTTCGGAGCCGCCAGAAGCGAAAAAGGTGGTGTTGAGGCCCTCGTAAGCCCAGCCAGCCAGTTTCTCGGCCAGCAGGATGGAGGGCAGGTTGGTCATGCCGGCGAAGTTCGAGGTGAAGGCCATCTGTTTCATCTGGTCGTAAGCGGCCTGGGCCAATTCCTCGTTCCCATAGCCTGCGTTGACGTTCCATAACCCAGCCATGCCATCCAGAATTTTCTGGCCGTCGGTGGTGTATAGCCAAACGCCCTCGCCGCGTTCGATGACCAGCGGATTTTCGTGGCTCTTGGGGTGATAGACCGGGTGCAGTTGCCTGCGGTCTTTTTCGATCCAGCGCGCGGTTTCTAGTTTGCTCATTTGTTCCTCCAATAGATTGATTATAATTTCAATCATGGAAATCAACGTCACCACCCCCGCCCTGTTGTTCCCGGCCATTTCGCTTTTGCTTTTGGCCTTTACCAACCGCTTCTTAACCCTGGCGAATCTCATCCGCGATTTACATGCCAAATACAAAATTGACCAGAACGAGGTTTACGTTGGGCAGATTGCCAACCTGAAGTACCGCATTCGCTTAATCCGCGATATGCAGGCCTTTGGGATTGCCAGCCTGTTGTTTTGCGTGGTCTCGATGTTTGCGCTGTTCGCGGGCTGGCTGGCAGTGGGCAAATGGATTTTCGGCTTCAGCCTGATTTTGATGATGATTGCGCTGGCGCTCTCTCTGCGCGAGATTCAGGTTTCGGTCGGCGCGCTCGATTTGCACTTGCAGGATATGGAGCAAATCATCAATGCGGCAAAAGAGAAAAAGTAGGGGCGGGATTATCCCGCCCCTACCAAATTATTCATCACTATTTCTACCGCCTTTGGCACGGCGGCGGCCACTTCGGGGGTCAGTTCCTCGGTGAAATCGTAAACATGGGCGGCTTCGATGGCGACGACTTGAACGTCCTCGTCGCGCGGCAGGTCGGCGCCCATGCTTCTCCCCAGTTTTAGCGCGCCTTTCAGCGACAAGTCATGCGCCGAGGCGCTGTGACCGTGCGTCAGGTCTTCGAGCGAATCCAGGCTGAAGGTGACCACCTCGCCCTGGGCGTATTTGCCGGTGTTGAGCGAATCAATCAGGATGACGCGCTGGTAGCCAATCATGTGTTCCATGAGCGAGATTCCGGCCAGCGAGAGGCATTCGACAACGATTCCCTCACCCCCATCCCCTCTCCCATTGGGAGAGGGGGGCAAGCGGCGCTCCACCTCCTGCGCCACCTTCCAACCCACGCCATCGTCGCCGAGGATGGGGTTGCCGAGGCCGATGATGAGTGTTTTCATGGGAAATAGATAGACAAGGAAATAGGTAGACAGGGAGACTCGCGTGTTTCCTTGTCTACCTGTCTACCTGTGTACCTTTGTACTTTATCAATCCACAAACTGCTTCACCACATCCACCACGTCACCATCTTGGGTGCGGATGGTGATTTCGAGCGGCATTTGACCGGGCAGTGAGTGGGTGGCGCAGCCGAAGCACGGGTCGTAGGCGCGGAAGGCCATTTCCACCATATTCAGCAAGCCTTCATTCACTGTTCCGCCCTTAATCAGGTTGCGGGCGGCCTTGTTGGTGGACATCTGAATTGGCGCGTAGTTGTTGGTGGTGCCGACAATCAGGTTGGCTTTGGTGACAATGCCGCGCTCGTCGGTCCAATAGTGATGGGTCAGCGTGCCGCGCGGAGCCTCCACAATGCCTACGCCCTCGGTTGGGACTTCGGTTGGCACTTTGTGGACGTTGGGCGAGGTGATTTCGGGGTCAGTTGCCAGTTCCACCCAGCGCTCGGCGGCGTAGAGCAGTTCCACCAGCCGCGCCCAGTGAATGGCGAGCCGTTGGTGGACGGGTTTGCCGCCCAGGGTGGCGTAAAGTTCCTCGTAAGCCTCCTGCGCCCTGGGCGTGGCCATGCCGTCGCTGGCGTTCAGGCGCGAGAGCGGAGTCGCCATGTAGACGCCAGAGTCCTTCCCATCGGTAAATCCTTTCCAACCAACGTTTTTGAGATACGGGAATTTCAGGTAAGTCCACGGCTCGACATGTTCGGCAATGTGGCTCAGGTAATCCTTCGGCGCGTACTTGCAGAACTCTTTGCCGTCAGGGTCCACCACGCGCACCTTGCCGTCGTAGAAGTTGACTTTGTTGTTCTCGTCCACCAGGCCCATGTAGTAGGTTTTGTGGGTATATACATCGCCCACAATCAGGTCGAGGTAGGTTTTGTTGGCCAACACGATGTCTTTGAAGGCCTGGATGCTGAACAGGGCGAAATCAATCGCCCAACGTCCCATTTCTTCGATGTGTTTGCGCTCTTCCTCGGAGAGAATCTTGGTGATGCCGCCGGGGATGGAGGAGGCCGGGTGAACTTTTCGCCCGCCGATAATTTCGACCGTTTCGTGGCCGTATTTGCGCATCTGGATGACCTTGCCGCCAATTTCCAGCCCGACTTTGTGAATCACGCCGAGGATATTGCGCTCGGCGACGGGGGCGTCTGGCCCCACGATGAAATCGGGGCCGCCCAAGGCGTAGAAGTGGGTGGTGTGGTCGGTGGCGTAAAAGGCCATGTAGAGCAGTTCGCGCAGCATTTTGGCGGTGCGCGGCGGGTCAACGTGATAGACTGCGTCAGCCGCTTTGACTGCTGCCATGTGATGCGCCTCGGGGCAGACGCCGCAGATGCGGTTGGTGAGCAGAGGCATTTCTTCGATAGGCCGCCCAACGCAAAAGCGTTCGAAGCCGCGCAGTTCAGGAATCTGGAAGTAGGAATTGGCAACATCGCCCTTTTCATCGAGGAAAATGTCAATTTTCCCGTGACCTTCCAGGCGGGTGATGGGGTCAATGGAGATTCTTTGCATGGTCATGGCTGCCTCCTGCTAATGCCCGTTCTTCTTCCACGCGGCGGTGCTGGCGCGGAGCAGAGAATCGGCCAGGTTGAAGCGATAGAACTGGCCGGTTGGGTCGGGGATGCCATCCAGGATGGCTTCGATTTCCTCCGGCTCTTTGGCGCTGACGACGGAAGCGAAGGCAGTGATGAGCCGCGCGCCGTAATCCAGCACGCCCTCCGCCGGGCCGTAACAGCCGATGCACTGCGCGCCGACCTGCGGGCAGCGGGCGTTGCAGCCGCTGCGGGTGGCCGGGCCGTTGCACGGTACGCCCTGCTCCAGGATGCACAAGTTCGGGTCGAGCGGGGCCACTTCCTGGATGCGTTTGAAGGCCGTGATGGTCTTGACGTTGCGGGCGCGCGGGCATTCGTCGCAGACGGTGGAGTTGCCGCAGCCGATGTATGCGCCTTTGGGCGGCAATTGAGCCTTGCCCTGCACCACCTGGATAACCAGGTCAATGACTGCCGCAATCTGGTGTGGTTCGGGCGGGCAGCCGGGCATGTAGTAATCCACATCCACCACTTGAGCCAGGGTCTTAAGAACAGGTTTGAGGGCTGGGATAGTTAGCGTCCCTTCGGGAACTTCAAAGGTCGGCTGCGGGTGGATGCCCTGCGGGTTGTCGGTGGAGATGGTATGGTAGGCGGTGGCGAAAATCTCTTCCACCGGTGAAAGGTTGGCCAGGCCGGGGATGCAGCCCTCTGTGGCGCACGAGCCGAAGGCCACCAGTATCTTAGATTTTCGGCGCAACAGGTGGGCGATGTGTTCGTTTTCGTCGTTGCGAATGCCGCCGTTCCAGAGAGTGAGCAGGATGGAGCCGTCTTCCATGGCTTCGACATCCTTGTATTTGGCATCCATCGCTACCGGCCAGAAGACTGGCTCGAAATTGGCGTCTACATCCAAGATTTTCTCGGCGATGTTCAGCACCGAGATTTCACAGCCGCCGCAGGAGGCTGCCCAGTACATGGCAAATTTCGGTTTGTCGCTCATGCGGTCACCTCCATAACCGGTTGTTTTTCAGCCGCGTGGCCGTTTGAGTCCCACTTGGGCCAATTCAGCGGGCCGAGTTTGCGAATATCCTCCACGAAGGAGTCAATTTCACGCGCCAGTTGCACGCCTTCGGCAGCGCTGGCCCAAACGAGTTTGATGCGCTCCGGTTCGATGCCGAAGCCTTTTAGCGTGCGGCGCAGGAGCAGGAAGCGGCGCAGAGCCTTGTAGTTCTGGTCAATGTAGTGGCAGTCGCCAGGATGGCAGCCAGAAATCAGGACTCCATCCGCGCCGCCAGCCAGGGCCTTCATCACGAAGGTCGGGTCGAGGCGGCCAGAGCACATCAGACGGATGAGGCGCACATTGGGCGCGTATTTCACGCGGGCCGTACCGGCGGCATCGGCGGCACGGTACGAACACCAGTTGCAGGTGAAGCCCACGATAACGGGTTCAAAGTTTTCGGTCATATTACACTCCCATAAGCAGCCCATCAATTTGGGCGAAAATCTGCTCGTTGGAGAATCCGGTGCCGCTGATGGCTCCCGCCGGGCAGGCCGCCACGCATGTTCCGCAGCCCTGGCAGAGGGCCGGGTTAATGCGGGTCACGGCCAAATCATCAATGAAGGAGATGGCGTTGAAGGGGCAAAGGTTGTTGCAGATGCGGCAGCCGGAGCATTTGGCCTCATCCACCGTCGCGCGGATTGGCTCTAGTTCGACTTCCTTCTGAAGGATTTTATCCAACACGCGGGCAGCGGCCGCGGCGCCTTGCGCTACGCTGGCCGGGATGTCTTTTGGCCCCGAGGCGCAGCCCGCAATCAGGATGCCCTCAGTCATGGTGGTAACCGGGTCCAGTTTGGGGTGACGCTCAATGTACCAGCCATCGGAGGAGCAGGAAATGCCGAACAACTGCCCAACTTGCTTGGCATCGCGGCGCGGCTCCATGCCGGTCGAGAGAATCACCATATCAACGGGAATACGGCGCTGCTTGCCGACCAGGGTGTCTTCGACCTGGATGATGAGTTTGCCTTTTTCGTGCGGGCCGTGCGAGGCGTTGGTTACTTCGGCCACTTTACCGCGCACAAAGAGCGTGCCTTCCTCGAGGACGCGCTGGTAGAACTCATCATAGGCTTTCATGGGCGTGCGCATGTCAATGTAGAACTCGTACACATCCGCGCCGGTGCGCTCCTTGACGAGGTGGGCAAACTTGAGACTTTGCATACAGCAAATGCTGGAGCAGTAGTTGTTGAAATTCTTGTCGCGCGAGCCAACGCAGTGGATGATTCCGACCGTTTGGGGCTTGGTCTTGCCATCGCGCAGGGTAATTTCGCCCCCGGTGGGACCAGCGGCGTTGCTCATCCGCTCGAATTCCATGCTGGTAAAGACGTTTGGCAGCCGTCCATATCCGTAGTTGGTCACTCGGCGGGCATCGAACAGGTCGTAGCCGGTCGCCAGGATGATATTGCCGACTTCGACGTTCAGATATTCGTCTTCTTGCGTAAAGTCAATCGCATTGGTTGGGCAGAATTTCTCGCAGGCTTTGCATTTGCCGTTTTTAAAGAAGGTGCAGTTGGGCCTATCCAGCACCGGGTATTTTGGCACGGCCTGGGCAAATGGCGTATAAATCACTTTGCGGTAGCCCAGCCCGGCTTCGTAAACGTCGTCAATTACCTTTTGCGGACATTTTTCGACGCAAATGCCGCAGCCGGTGCAAAGTTCCTCGTTGACGTAGCGGGCGCGTTTTTTGATGGTGACGTTGAAGTTGCCAATGTACCCGCTGACGCTCATCACCTCGCTCCAGGTGAGCAGGGTAATGTTGGGGTGCGTGCCAGCCTCCACCATGCGCGGGGTCAAGATGCAGGCCGAGCAGTCGAGGGTGGGGAAAGTTTTGTCGAACTGCGCCATGTGTCCGCCGATGGACGGTTCGCGTTCCACCAGGTAAACGTGGAACCCGGCGTTGGCGATTTCGAGCGCGGCCTGAATGCCCGCGATGCCGCCGCCCACCACCAGTGTGTTAGAGTTAATGGGAACTTTGAGCGGTTCGAGCTCGGTGTTATAGACGACGCGGTTGACCGTACCGGCGACCAGGGCTTTGGATTTTTCGGTTGCGACGGCTTTGTCGGTATGAACCCACGAAACCTGTTCGCGGATGGAGACGAGTTCCGTTAAGTAGGGGTTTAACCCGGCTCGTTCGCTGGCCGTGCGGAAGGTTTTCTCGTGCAGGTGCGGCGAGCAGGCGGCCACGACTACGCGCTCCAGGCCAAGTTCTTTGATGTCCTTCTCAATCAATTCCTGGCCCAGGCTGGAACACATAAATTTGTAATCGCGCGAGACGACTACGCCATCTTTGCCGAGTTGTTCCTGCGCCCAATCGCGCACGGCTTCGACATCCACCATTCCAGCGATGTTCGAGCCGCAATGACAGACGTAAACGCCAATTTTAGGCTTGTTTGCGGGAGTATTTTCGCTCATGTTGGCCTCCTACTCCTCCATAACGACTTCCTGCCCGCTGGCATATTTTTTGGGCAGGGGTTTGGGCATGGGCAGCCCCTCCGGTTTTTTGCGCGGAGCGGCGGGTTTTTCTGGCTCAGGCGCTTTCAACCCGATACGCGCCAGGGCGTCTTTGGCGCTGACCAGTTCCAGACCGAACCCGGCTTGTTTGGGGTCGACTCCAAAGGCGACGGCCATCAACTGGGTAAAGAAGACAATCGGCATGTGGTAGTTGGTGCCAAAGTGGCGATTGGTCTCGCCCTGGTAGGCGTCCAGGTTCATCTGGCACATCGGGCACATCGTCACCATAATGTCGGCCTGGTATTCTTCGGCTTCGGCCGCCAGGCGGCGGATGAGTTCGTAGGCGGTTTCGGGGCCGATTTGGGTCATATGGCCGCCGCAGCAGGCGGTTTTCATCGGAAAATCAATCACGTCCGCGCCGAGGGCTTTCATCAGGTCGTCGAGTTCGGAGGGGTGTTCGTGGTCTGACCATCGCTTGGCGTAGTCGGGCCTGGGGACCATGCAGCCGAGATAGGGGGCGATGCGCAGGCCGGTGAGGGGCCGCACCACTTTCGCTTTAACGGCCTGCAGCCCGATGTCGTTGATAATCACATCCACCAGGTGGCGGATTTGCACCGAACCGGGGTCATAATGCAGGCCGCCTGCCGCCAGGGCTTGATTGACCTTTTCGCCCAGGGCCGGGCGTTCGGCCATGTAGTGGTCGGCTTTTTCGAGGTTCAGGTAGCAGGCCGAGCAGGGGGCCATGACCGTGTTTGTGCCGTTGACCTGTTTGGCAGCCAATGCCAGGTTGCGGGCGATGAGCGAGTAGGCCGGAATCAGATTGATGCTCAGGTATTCGGTCGCGCCGCAGCAGTTCCAGTCCTCGACTTCTTCCAGTTCAATTGCCAGGGGGCCTTGAATGGCCTTAAGGGATTCATAATATGCCCTGGCGCTGCCTTCCATTGAACAGCCGGGGTAAAAGAGATATTTGTTCATGAGGTCAACTCCAGGGTTTTGGCCTTATTCAGAATGGCCGTGAGTTGTTCCATATTTTTGATTTTCGTGGGCAGCATGTTCATGCGCTTTTTGGTGAGCATGCCAAGCCCCATGCCAGCCATGCCGGGCAGGCGCAGCGGCTGGTGAGTGAGATAAAAGCGCGAGGCCAGGCCCAATTCAAAACTTCGCCCGAATGTCTCGACCATTCCAACGAAGGTTTGGGAGAAATCGGGCGGTTTTGAGTCGGTATATTTTTTGGCTTTGATGGCCATGCCTTTGAGCGTGTACATTACGTCGGCGATGTGTACCTCCTGTGGGCAGCGCACGACGCAGTGATAACAGGAGACGCAAATCCAGGGCGTGTTGCTGCGCAGGACTTCTTCGCGCATTCCGGCGCGCAGCATGGCAAATAAAGCGCGCGGCGTGTGGTCCATATCCGCCGCAGATGGACAAGAGCCTCCGCAGGTGCCGCACTGAATGCACATTTCCAAATGCGACACGCCCGCTGTGGCCTCTGCCACCTCGTGCAAGAGCGTCAAGTCTTCCGGTTTCTTGAGCCCCGCACCTTTGGTGAGAACAGTTTCGGCAGGCGACATAACCCCTCCTTGGGTTACTTATGGTGGATTCCAAACAAAGCCTGAGGCTGTCAGGAATGCTTATAAGTAATAGTATGGGTATTTTGCATTTTTGTTGTCAGTACAAGACATCACTTGCTTTTGTGACAAAAGTCACACATTCTGTGACCCCGCCAAAGTGACGTTGTCTAATATTTCATAAATTCAAAGGTGAACATAAAAAAGTTTACACCGTGTTCCGATTTTCGGAACTGGAACATAAGGATCTACTCTCCTCGACCAAAAACTATGGAACAACGAAGTTGTACCAGGCGACCAGGGTCTCGCCGCGCTCTTCGAGTTGCACAAGCCTGGCAGGGCTGAAGATGCGGTCACGGACGTTGGAGGCCGCGTCGGGAAAGTATAACTGGCTGGTCAGAATAGGGAGGCAGGAGTCAGCGGCGGAAGAGTCGCGGGCAACCCTGTAAGGGGCGCAGAATGCGCGGGCGCGGTATAATCAGACGCTTTCAGGGTTCTTTATGCCACAATCTCCCAATTTTTTCCAAAAAGTCAGCGCGTTTTACCGCGACCCAGATTATTTCCGGCAGGTTTTACACATTGCCATTCCGATTGCGACCCAGCAATTGGTTACATCATCGCTTAACATGGCGAGCGTAGTCATCATCGGCCAAAAGGGCGAGGTAGCGGTGGCGGCAGTTGGGCTGGCCAACCAGATTTTCTTTCTGCTCAACCTGGTGTTGTTTGGCGTGGGCAGTGGAACGGCGATTTTCACGGCGCAATTGTGGGGCAAGCGCGATGTCCCGAACATCCGCAAGGTGCTGGGACTGGCGCTCAAGTTGCAGGTAGGCGCGGCGTTCTTGTTTTTTGGGCTGGCGCAATTGATTCCCTCCCAACTCATCGGCATTTATTCAACCGATGCGCGCGTCATCGAAGCCGGGGCCGATTATCTGCGCGCCTTCAGCTGGTCGTTCATCTTTTTTGCGGTGACGTTTACGTATGCCTTCACCCTGCGCAGCACCGGGAACGTGCGCCTGCCGGTGGCCGTTTCGATTGGCTCGCTGGCGGTTGCAGCGGCGTTGACCTACGGGCTGGTCTTTGGAGCCTTCGGCCTGCCGATGTTGGGCGTGCTGGGCGCGGCGATGGCGATAAATATCGCGCGTGGGTTGGAGATGCTGGCCCTGCTGGTAATGACGTACCGCCAGGCCGATTCGCCCGCTGCCGCGACGCTGGCCGAACTGCGTTACTTCGACCTGGCCTTCACCTGGAAAATCATGAAGCCGGTTCTGCCGGTGGCGCTGAATGAGATTCTATGGTCGTTCGGCATTACGACGTACAACATCATCTACGCCCGGATGGGAACGGAGACCATCGCCGCCATCAATATTTACAGCACGGTCGATAATATCGCCTTTGCGCTGCTGATTGGGCTGGGCAACGCGACGGCGGTTCTGGTAGGCAACAAAATTGGCGCGGGCGAGGAGAAACTGGCCCACATTTACGCCGGGCGTTCGATTGGGCTGGCAATCGCCTTTGGCTGGCTGATTGGGGGTATTCTTCTGCTTATCCGAACACCAGTGCTGGGGCTGTACAACGTCTCGCCGGTCGTCATCGAGAATGCCTATCGGGTGATGACAGTTGCTGCGCTGGCTATCTGGATTCGCGCCAGCAATATGATTATCATCATCGGCGCGCTGCGCTCCGGCGGCGACACAGTCTTTTCGCTCATCCTGGATGGCCTGGTCATCTGGGTGGTGGGCGTGCCGCTGGCCGCGTTGGGCGCATTTGCATTCGGCCTGCCGCTGCAATTTGTGTATTTGCTAGCGCTGAGCGAAGAAGTGACCAAACTATCCGCCGGTCTGTGGCGGTATTTCTCGAAAAAGTGGATCAATAATATGACGCGAGTGGTCGAGGAAACGTAGCGCAGATGCTCTACTAGATATTTCAAGCAAGAATGGATGTGGATTATTGCTGAAAACGCGAAGAATGAATTCCTCGTTACAATGCGTTCCAACTATCACAAATATTAGCATTTTATTAGAGTTCTGAAAGGTGCTTGACTTCTCCCTGGGAATTATTGTATAGTAAAAACCGATTACCCATCCACTTTGGCACCGCCGCCTTGTGCTGCCGTGCCTTTTGTTTCGTCAATTTCCAAGCATTGGGAGATTGCATGATTAGAGTCAACGAATTATCCAAAAATTTTGGGCTGCGCAAGGCCATCGATAACATCAGCTTCGAAGCCCGCCAGGGAGAAATCCTGGGCTTTTTGGGACCAAACGGGGCCGGAAAAACCACTACGATGCGCATCCTGACCGGCTACATGCCGCCCTCCAGCGGCGAGGCCACCATCGCCGGATATGACGTGGTCGCCGATTCGCTGGAGGTACGCAAACGGGTCGGCTATTTGCCTGAGACCGTTCCGCTTTACACCGACATGACCGTGTTCGGGTATCTCAAGTTCATGTCAGACCTGCGCCACATTCCAAACGGAGAAGAGAGAGTTGAAGAAACGCTCGAAATGGTCGGCTTGCTCGACCGGGCCGAAGGGTACATCGGCAATCTGTCGAAGGGCATGCGTCAGCGCGTTGGCCTGGCCCAGGCGTTGCTGCACCGGCCTGAAGTGCTGATTCTCGACGAACCAACCATCGGCCTCGACCCGGCCCAAATCATCGAAGTGCGCAACGTCATCCGCGAGGTCGGAAAAGAACGCACGGTGATGCTTTCTACGCACATCCTTTCGGAAGCTCAGCAACTTTGTGACCGCATCCTCATCATTAACAAAGGCAAAATTGTCGCTGAAGACACACCCGAAAACCTGCAAGCCCGGCTGACCGGCGCGGAGCGGGTGCATATGCGGGTGCGCGGCGAGGCCGCAGAACTGATAGAAAAAATCGGGCAAATGAAGGGCATCCAGGATGTCCAACCCAAGGGGGAAGGCGCCCTTGAATTTCAGTTTGCGCCCGGGCAAGACTTGCGCCCCGAAGTGGCGCGCCTGGTGGTGCAGTCGAACTATGACCTGCTGGAAATGCGCTCGGTCAATTTGAGCCTCGAAGAAATCTTCCTGCAACTGACCCGCGACGAGGCCGCCATGGAAGTCAATGAGGAGTAAGCAAGATGCGCAACATTTGGACAATTGCCAAGCGTGAGTTTACCAACTACTTCACCAGCCCAATTGCCTATACAGTGGCTTTTCTTTTCTTGGCCATCATCGGGCTGATTTTTGTGCTGAACCTGTCTTACTACACATCCAATCCTTTCGGATATGCCGATGCACCCGATACGCGCATGGTGACCGGGCCGATGGCCTTCCTGCTCATCCTGGCTGTGCCTGCCCTAACCATGCGCCTGCTCGCCGATGAAGTGCGCATGGGAACGATGGAACTGCTGCTAACCGCCCCAGTGCGCGATTTCGAACTAGTAACCGGCAAGTGGCTCGGGGCATTCCTTTTCATGCTCGTCCTGATAGCCATTACCCTGGTCTTCCCCTTCCTGCTCGACCAACTCGTGCGGCCTGGCATCGACCAAGTTCTGATGGTCTCTGGCTATCTGGGCATCATTCTGACAACAGCGGCGTTGCTGGCGCTCGGCGTTGGCTTTTCGGCAATGTTTAGCAACCAGGTGGCGGCTTTCTTTGCCACCATTTCGGTCTTTGTCGTCTTGTGGTGGCTGATTGGCGCGCCAGCCGGGATTTTGCCAGTCGGCGGCGACTTCTTCCGCTATCTTGATTTGAGTTCCCAGGTGTACGATAACTTTAATGAGGGGATTCTCAAACTCTCTAGCATTGTCTATTTTCTGAGCCTGACCGGTCTGGGCCTGCTCATCGGCACCACAGCCGTCGAAATTCGGAGGTGGAGATGAAAACCAACCCGCGCCGTTTCGCTTTCCTGGGACTCGTCTTATCGCTGCTGGCCCTGCTGACTTTCGTCGGATTCCTGTTGGTGCGCGGCTTGACCGCTGCCGGGTTGGTGACAGTCGACCCGGATATTGTCCAAAACGGCATCCTGATTTCCGGCCTGAGCATCATCCTCGGCCTGGCAATCACAGCCATCCTCGACCCCGAAGGCACGCGCCGCTTTCTGGTAGGACGCCAGGTTCAATATGGCAGCAATTCCGTTATCACCTTCCTGGCTTTCGTCGGGATTCTCATCTTCGTCAACGTGCTGGCCTACCAGAATCAAAAAACATGGGACCTGACCGAAGACAAAAGTAACACCTTGTCTTCTGAAACAATTGAAATCTTGGGTTCGCTCCCACAGCCCGTAATTGCCCGCGCCTATTACACCGCGCGCTATCCAAGCGATGAAACGCGCAAACTACTCGACCGATTCGTTCAAAACTCGAACCAAAAGTTCAGTTATGAATTCATTGACCCGGAGCTGAATCCAATTTCCGCCCAGACTGACGGGGTGGAACGCGACGGAACCATTATCCTGTTCATGGGCGAGCAAAAAGAACCAGTCACGTTTGCCAGTGAACAAGAACTGGATGCCGCCCTGCTGCGGTTGATGAATCCAGAGACCCGTATCGTCTATTTCCTGACCGGTCATGGCGAACATTCCATAGACCAGACATCCGAAACATCCTTGACCCAGGCGGCCAACAGCCTGCGCAAAAAAAATTACACCGTCAACCCGCTGAACCTGCAAGGCGTGGGGAACGTGCCTGAGGATGCAAAAGTGGTTGTCATAGCCGGGCCGCAAGTCCCGCTGGCCGAGTCTGAAGTCCAGGCGTTAGAGACTTACCTAAACAACGGCGGCTCACTCATTGTGATGTACGAACCACATCCGCTCACCCGCTTTAGCGATACGCCCGACCCGCTGGCCAACTTGCTGACGAAATGGGGCATTACCCTCAATAATGATTTCGTGATTGACCCGAACGTGAACCCGGCCTCCTTTGCAATTTCGGATTCTGCGGCCTATGCCCGGCATCCCATCACCGAAAGGCTCATGGGGCTTAACTCCGTCTACCCAACCGCCCGCTCGATTACGGCGCGCAGCGAGACAGGCAGCGCCACTCTGACGCCCCTGGTCGTGACCGGCTTCAACGCCTGGGGAGAGACCGATTTCGCATCCATCGACCAGAACCAGGTTAACTTTGTCGAGGGCCAAGACAACCCCGGCCCGCTCACCCTTGCCGTGGCAGCAGAAAATTCCACCACCAAGGGACGGCTGGTTGTGTTTGGCGACTCAGAATTTGCCGCGGACGCGCTTTACTCACGCGGCAACGGCGACATTCTCATCAATGCCATCGACTGGGCCGCCGAACAGGAAGACCTCATCAACCTGACTCCCAAAACAGCCACGCCTCGCACCTTCAATGCGCCCGGCACGCTGGGTTTCATTGGCATCATCCTGACCTCGTTGTGCTTCATCCCGCTGCTGGTGATTGGAGGCGGGGTATGGGCCTGGTTCTCGCGCCGCCGGAGGGGATAGGGAAATGCGCCGCTCCACTGTTGTAATGCTTGTCATCCTGGCAATCCTGGCGGGTCTATACTGGTATATGCAGCAGCCAGAAAATGTCATCCAGCGCGCCATCCGGCCCACCTCAACTGCAACAGCGGCCAGCCTGGGAACCATCATCGGCCCCGAAAAAGGCGCGGCCGTGCGTATCTCCATCGAGCGTTTCAGCGGAGAATCTGTCAGCCTCGACCGGAGCGCGGGCATCTGGATGTTGATGACCGCCGAGGGCGAAGTCCCGGCGGACCCAAACGCGGTCGATTC
Organism: uncultured Anaerolinea sp.; assembly: GCA_964422545.1. Classification (GTDB taxonomy): domain Bacteria; phylum Chloroflexota; class Anaerolineae; order Anaerolineales; family Villigracilaceae; genus UBA5195. The sequence continues at coordinate 70,973 of CAYRBO010000013.1, forward strand.
CGCCGCATCCGAACTCTCCAACCTTCGGATTTTGAACAAAATCGACCCCGTGCCTGACCTGGCCTCCATTTCACTGGACCCGCCCGCCTATCGGTTTTCCGTGCTGATGACCGATGGCAGTCAGGTCAATTTCAACGTCGGGGCGAAAACCGTCACTCAGAGCGGGTATTACCTCCAAACTGCCGATGGGAACGTATATGTAGTAGCCGCGTACAGCATTGAAACCCTCGTAAGACTGCTCTCTGCGCCGCCGTACCTTCAAACGCCTGCTCCAGAACCATCCCCAGCATTAGAACCTACGCCAACGCCCTAAGGCCGCCTTGCGGAATTGACAATAGCAAAACAATTTCAGGTATTGAATTAAGCCTGGAAAAAGAGTATCCTGATTTTGATTTTACGAATGAATAGGAAACCAAACGAATGGATGAGCCTCTACTGATTGTGGAAGAGGAAGAAGAATATTCCCCTATTGCCCGCCTCATTGAACTGGGGCGGCAAAAGTCTTACGTCACCATCGATGACATCCTGCACTTCTTCCCAGAAGCCGAGCAGGATGTGGAACAGCTGGAAGAAGCCTTCGCGGCGCTCTTGAGCGCGGGCATCCCCTTCATGGAAGATGCCACTGTCGTTGAACCCCCGGAAGATGAACTGACCGTTCCAGAAGAAACCGCCGAAGCCGAGCCGGAGCTCGACATCGACGATTACCTCGCCAACATCGACACCGACGACACAATTGGCCTGTACCTGAAAGAAGTCAGCCGCGTTCCTCTGCTCACTGCCGATGAAGAAGTGCAACTTGCCCAGCGCATCGAAAACGGGCGCATCGCCCGCGAAGAACTTGCCAAGGGCAATGCCAGCCCGCGCCGCCGCACCGAACTGCGCGCGCTCATCGAAGACGGCTGGGCTGCCCGTGAACATCTCATCACCGCCAACAGCCGCCTGGTGATTTCGGTTGCCAAGAAATACATGGGGCGCGGCGTGCCATTCCTCGACCTCATCCAAGAAGGCAACATCGGCCTGATTCGCGCCACCAAGAAGTTCGACTACCGGCGCGGACACAAATTCTCAACCTATGCTACCTGGTGGATTCGGCAAGCCGTCACCCGCGCCATTGCCGACCAGGGTCGCACCATCCGCGTCCCCGTCCACATGGGCGACCAGATTAACAAGCTGCTGCGCGTCCAGCACCAACTGACCCAGCGGCTCGGGCGCGACCCATCCGTTGAAGAGTTGGCCGACGCCCTCGAAGTGCCGCCCAAGAAAGTTGAGAACATGATTCAAGTGGCGCGCCGTCCGCTCTCGCTTGAAACCCCCACCGACGACGAAGAAGATTCCGTTCTAGGCGATTTCATCGAGGACGACGAAGCCGCCCCGCCCGACGACACCGCCACCTACAACCTGCTGCGCGAACACCTGGGCGAGGTGCTAAATGGTCTGCCGCCGCGCGAAGTGCGCATCCTGCAACTGCGCTATGGCCTGCTCGACGGGCAAGCCTACACTCTCGAAGAAGTAGGCCGCAAAATGGGCGTCACCCGCGAGCGCGTCCGTCAAATCGAAGCCCAGGCCCTCAGCCGCCTGCGCCACCCCTCCGTCCGCCGCAAATTGCGTGATTATTTGGGTGAGTAACATGAGTCCACCGGCGAGCCGGTGGACTTTTTTGTAAAAATCACGCGGCAAGCCATCGAATAACCCACGAAATAAAATATGCAGCGTTACATCATCCCACGTGTTCGAGACATTCTCTTCCTGGCCGTGTTTATCGCTGTGTTGCTGCTTGGCCCACGCATGTTGAACATTGACGGCGACCTGCCCCGTCATTTACTGATGGGAAAAATCGTTCTGGAAACACGCGCCATCCCAACAACTGATATTTTTTCGCACGTCTACGAGGGAACACCACTGGTACCGCACGAATGGCTGGCCGGGGTTGTTTTCTATATCATCTACACGCTCTTTGGCCTGGATGGGATTGTGCTGCTGGCGGCTATCCTGCTCGCCATAACCTTTCTGCTGGTTTACGAAGAAATCCTGCGTTACCATTCGCTTGCGCCCAGATCGGGCAGCCCAATTCGACTCGTAGCGATTGCGCTAACCGCTTGGGGGGCAACAATCACTTCCCTGCATTGGATAACCCGCCCACATTTATTCACCATGCTTTTTTTTGCGCTCTACCTGGTTTGGGCGAACAAAATACAGCATGGCAAATCGAAACAATACTGGCTCTTCCCATTGGCAATGCTGCTCTGGGGCAACATGCATGGAGAATTTATTGCCGGGCTACTCGTCCTGGGCGCCTATGGCGCAGGTTGGGTTTGGGACCATGTTTTCTCAACCCAAAAGCCGCCTATCGAAACAGGCAAAAGCCTCGGCCTGGCATTTTTCTCATCTCTATTGGTGACATTCATCAACCCGGTCGGCCTGCACACCTGGGAAACAGTTTTCGGCTACATCAATAATCGTTATCTGATGTCGCGCATCAACGAAACCAACCCGCCCGATTTTTCGCAGCCGCAATTTCTGGTACTGCTCGCCCTGCTCGGTTTCTCAATTTTCCTGCTGGCAACCAAAAAAGAGAAAATAAACACCGGACAAGCCTTTGCGCTAGCCGGGTTTAGCATGATGAGCCTGCTTTCAGCACGCAACGTTCACCTGTACGGCGTGGCCGCTCCGCTCCTGCTGGCCAGCGCACTTGCGGACAGGTCAAGGCCCCACATCATCGAAAGGTTGGAAACACTCTTTGCCAGCGTCGAGGAAAACCTGCGCGGGATAGTCTGGCCTGTTGTCACTGTAATCTTGGTTAGCAGTCTGGTGCTGACCGGCGCGCTAGGCACAGATAACCACTTCTCGCCAAAAACGTTCCCGGTGCAGGCAGTGGACTGGCTAGAAAACAATCCCCAAACAGGAAAGATGTTCAACGCCTTTGACTGGGGTGGCTACCTACTTCTGCGTCTGTGGCCTGCGCAACTGGCCTTCATCGACAGTCAGACCGATGTGCGCGGCGATGTCAGCAAGGAATATGAAAAAGTCATCACCCTGGCGGAAGGCTGGCAAGCCACGCTAGAACAATACGGTGTGCAATGGGTCATTATCCCCCCTGATTGGCCGCTGGCGAAAGCACTCCTGGACGAACACTGGCGCGAAGCCTACCGCGATGAAACCGCTGTCATCTTCATACGCTGATTAACGTTTCACCACCTCGAATACCAACGCATCCTCGCTCTCATAGACCAACCGGAGCCGCTCCTCCTGCCGCAAGCCCGCTTCTACATACGGAAAGGTACGCGGCGGGTCGAGCGGCGCGAAGTTTTCGGTGCGCAAAAAGCGCGAGATGTAGATGTAATCTACAGGGGTGTTTTGGATGGATTCCAAAACACAGGCTGTGCTGACCAAAAGACAATCCTGCGCCCGGGCCGCGTTCCGCACCGCAGCAGAAAAACTCTCGCCTGCCACCCACTCCAGCCCCTGAACCGTGTACACGCTATGGCGTTCTGCCAGGGCCGGGAACCACTCTGGCAAAGGGTCATAAGAGACCGAACGGGAGCCGGTTAATACCAGGAAACGCGCCTCAGGGGGCGTATTCTCTCGAATCCAGCCGAGGGCAACCTGATCGCCCTCGTAAACGCGCGCGCTGGAAATCTGAACCCCAAACACCAGCGAGGAGAACAGCAGATACAAGAACAGGTAGAAAAAAATCCCCCGTTCGGTGGGCGTAACCCCATATCGAGGCTGCACGACAACCACATCTCCGCTTTGGATAGTCCGCAGGGCTGCAAAAACAACATTCAGCACTGCAATTGCAGCCAGCATGGAAAGCGGAATCACGGCGGGAAGGTGCGCGCTGCGCCCCTCGACGATGAAAGGCAGCACCAACCAGAGCGGCAACAGCCATTCGCGGCAGGCCACCTGGCGGGCCAGCCCAACCAGCCCCAGCACAGCAGTCAGGGTGGCATAAGGCTCTTCGGTGAAATAGAAAAACAAAAGGTGGAAAAGCGCCAGCCACTTCTGGCCGGTAGATGCGGCAGCCAGAATCGTTTCAAGGCCATGCCGCGCCAACACAGTGACCCACCAGGGCGCGGAGAGCAGGACTACCAGCCCCGCAACCCCTACCGAATGCAAAAAAGACTGTCGGGAGCGACCAAGCATGAACCAAAACAAAAGGCAGGAAAACGCGGCATGAACAGCGGCTTCAGGATGCGAAAGCACAGCCAGCGCGCCCCACAGGCCGCTCCACAAAATATCGCGCCGCCTGCCGCGCCGGTAGAGTTCCACCACGCTGGCAAAGGTGAGCAGCATGAAGAATTGCGCCGGGCTGCGGGTGATTCCGCCGCCTTCCACAAACCACGAAAAAGCGCGCGGGGTAAGCGCAAAGAAGAACGTCGCCAGGGCAGCGTGCAGACGGGCGGGCAGCAATCGAACCGCCAGCAGGTAAAACGCCCCCACCGCCAGTGAGGCGAAAAAAGCTGGCAGCCAGCGCGCCACTTCCACAGAGTTCCAACCGGTCAGGTCGGCCAGAATCCGCCCCAGGTAAAACCCGAGCGGCGGGTAGGCATAAGGCAGGCTATCCAGGTTATAGGATGTAAAGACCGGCAGAGCGTAAGCGCTGGCGCGCAGGTCATCCACCATCACGGCGAACATCCCGCCGTCGTTGATGGGGAATCCGGCCATCAGGGTTGGGAAAAAACGCGCAACCGCCCCGGTGACGAGCGCCAGCGCAAGCACCAGAGCGGCAAATTGATTATCTTGACCTTGCTCAAAAACCGCGCGGGAAAACGATGTTTGCTGCATGAGGCGATTGTACCAATCTTTGATGCAAAATAAGCCGACTGCCCAAAAATCCAATAATTCCAGGACTTACGCAAATATCGGTGTTCAACAGGATATACAGGATAAACAGGATGTTTTCAAGCGATTTAAAGGGCTTTTATCCTGTCAATCCTGTTTATTTTGCGTAAGCCTTCAATTCCAAATCTGAAGGTAGGACAAGATAATACCTTGTCCTACTCTATTGCATCTTTCAGCCTGCGCGCCAGGCGGCCAAAATGGAGGGTGTAGCGCATATCCTCCTCGCGCGGGCGGGGCAAATCTACTTTCAAATCCAATTTCACCTTGCCAGGGCGGGCAGTTAGCACCAACACTCGGTCGGCGAGGAAGAGTGCCTCGCTAATCGAATGCGTGACCATGATGACGGTCTTGCCTGGCCCGCCGGTCAGGGTTGGCTGCCGGGCCTGCCAAATGCGTGAAAGTTCCGTCCACATGCGCTCACGAGTCAAAGCATCAAGCGAACCAAAGGGTTCATCGAGCAGCAGGATGTCAGGGTCATGCACCAGAGCGCGCGCCAGGGCCACGCGTTGCGCCATGCCGCCCGAAAGGTCGCGCGGCAGGCTGTTTTCAAAGCCTTGCAGCCCCACCAGTTCTATCATCTCCAGGGCGCGCTGACGGGCTGTTTCCATCGGGATTTTATCCACTTCGAGAGGCAGAGTGATGTTCTCCAGAACCGAACGCCAGGGCATCAGGTTGGCTTGCTGAAACACGAACCCAATGCGAGGGCGTCCCCCTCCGTCGAAACTGATTTCACCTGTGGTAGGCGGCAATAGCCCGGCCAGAGCGCGCAACAGGGTGCTTTTGCCGCTGCCCGAAGGCCCCAACACGCACACAAATTCCTGCGGATAAACAGAAAACGTCACTGCTCCCAAGGCATGCAAGCCCCCATTTCCATCAGGGAACAAGACACTCAAATCGCGCACAGACAGCGCAGGGTGGGCCGACTTACGGTTCATATTTAGGGCAGGTAATCGTTGCTGAAAGCTTTGGAAACATCCACTGGGTTGGGATACATCCCCATTTCCAGCAGCAAGGTTTGCATATTTTCCCAGGCAGCGAGGTCCGAATAGCCGAGTTTGGGCGTGACCCACATCGCAATCGAAGCCGCCAACACCTGTTTTTGCACGCTGTCATCGGCCTGGGCCAGGTTTTCGACAAATTTTTTGCATATCTCGTAGGCTTCGTCGGGATTTTCGATGGTATCTTTTAGCCCGCGCAGAAAGGCGCGGTTGAAGGCGCGCACCAAATCGGGGTTTTCCTTCAAAACGGTTTCGTTGGTCAAAATGCCATTGGAGGCCAATTGAACATAGTCAGACACGCGAATTTCGTTGATGTTGTATCCCTGGGCACGTAACACAATCGGTTCATTGGCCGTATAGCCTACCACCGCTTGCTGCTGGCGGGCGGCAAGCGCTTCGACTTGGTTAAATCCAATCGATTCAAGCGTTACATCGGCTTCCTTCAAGCCAGCAGCATAAAGCAGCGCGCGCAGGCCGACATAATTGGCCCCAAACAGACCGGGCAGGCCAATTTTCTTCCCGGCCAGGTCGGCGGGCGTGAGGATGTTTTCTTCAGCATGAGAAACGATTGAAATGGGATATTTCTGATACCACCCCAACACATACACAACTGGCAAGCCCTGGGCACGGGCCAGCAAAACTTGCTCGCCCGAGACAAGAGAAAACGGCAATTTGTTCGCGCCAACTAACGCTACGCCATCGGTCTCGAAGGAATAATCGAATTCAACCTGAATGCCCTCCTCGGTAAAATAGCCCTTATCTACGGCGACATAAAACGGCGCGTACTGGACATTGGGGATATACCCCATCGGGAGTTTAATCTGAACCGGGGCGGATTCCGCCTTTTCCGGGCTGGAAACGGCCCCCGTTGAACAAGCGGTTAGCAACACTGCAAGAGCGACGACCAAAAAGATATTTCTCTTGAACATAATTTCTCCTCTGATAACTATCTCACTGGTTACTGATTACTGGTTACTGATTCTGCCACGCCAACAGGCGGCTTTCGAGCAAGATGACAATCCCATACAAGGTCAACGCCAAGACGACCAGGGTGATGATGGCAACAAACACCAGCGCCGTGTCATACTGCCCGCGCCCAACGTTGATGAGAAATCCCAACCCCCGGTCTGCGCCGACAAACTCTCCAACCACCGCCCCAATCACCGAGAGCGTCGCCCCGATGCGCAGCCCACCCAGGAAGACCGGCAGCGCGGCTGGGATTTCGAGCAATCTGAGGATTTGGGCGCGGCTGGCGCGCAGGGAACGCATCAACTCATAGAGCGAACGCGGAACGGCGCGAAGACCCACCACCGTATTGACCAGTACCGGAAAAAAGACAATCAGCGCGCAAATCAAAACTTTCGAGAACATGCCCGGCCCAAACCAGATGACCAACAGCGGCGCAATGGCAACAATCGGGATGGCCTGGCTGGCAACCAGAAAAGGCGAGACCAGCCGTTCGAACAGGCGGCTTTTGGCAATGGCGTATCCAAACAAAAGCGCAGCGGATGCGCCCGAAAACAATCCCAACAAAACTTCCAACAGGGTAATGGCTGTATGACGCAGCAAACTTCCATCACTCAGCGCGCGTAAGAAACGCTCGGCCACCAGTAGCGGCGAGGGCAAAATGAAAGCCGGCAGCCCAGTCAGACGCGCGGTTAACTCCCAACCTGCAACAGCAAATACCATCACCACAATCGGAACCAGGAAAGGCAAATTCGAGATTTTCGGATTGGGGCGGATTTCCAGTTTTCGGACAAGGTTCAAATCCATAGCATCTCTATCATGCTTCCGGTAAAAAACACCCCGGCAGCGAATTGTCGGGGCGTAAAGAGACCTTGCGCAAACAAAATCCCGAAAACGCGGACGTTTTCGGGACATTGACGGCAAAACAGACCCATTCTTGGGTCTTGACCTTCTTTTATCCGGACTATACCGTCGGCCCCGGAATTCATCGCCGTGTTGTGCCTTGCGCGCACAATACAGGTGTCACCAGGTCATGCCTTTTTTCAACAGATGCCCTGCTTTCTCAGAAAGAAGAAAGGCGCACCGCCTAAAAAGGCTCGTGGGCTTTACCACCGATCGGGAATTCACTTACACTGCGATTTCGCAGCGCAGGTGTCACCCTGCCCCGAAGGTTTGAATATTCAATTGTCAGAATTATAACGATATTTCCAGTAAACGAATAGGGGCGCAGGCAGGGGGCGCCCCCTACCTGCCGCCGCAAGTTTGCTTACGCTTTGACGATGCAGTCAACCGGGCAGACGGCAACGCACTGAGGCGCATCAAAGTGGCCGACACATTCCACGCAGGTCTCAGGGTCGATGACGTAGATGTCACCTTCGCTGATAGAGTTGGTGGGGCATTCCGGCAGGCAGGCACCGCAGGCAATGCAGTCATCTTGAATTTTCATAGCCATAGTATTTTCTCCTTAGGTAGTGTAAATGCTTATGTTCTTATACTAATCTTGGGGAATGCTGTCAAATGACATCCTTCTGTAAATCGGGACTAATTTGTCACATTATTGCGCAACAGTTACATCGTTCGCGCCATTCGGGTTTGCCTCGTAGCGCAAATTTTGGCAGAATGGCGCAGAAAATGAAAGCAGCCTTTGGCTACAACCCGCGAAGCGGTGCGCTATAACAAGACTTGATATAATTGGATTGCACCCTCGCGCCCTCGCAAAGCAACACCGCCAACGCGGCTGAAACGATATTTATCTGTAATAGCAGCCACAGTGGCTGGGCCAACGATGATTTTGAAAGGCCGAGAATACTCTTGCATTCGATAAGCAACATTGACCACATCGCCAAGCGCGGTGAATTCTACGCGGTCCCGCGTACCAACATAGCCAACCATTGCTTTTCCAGTATTAATGGAGACTCCAAAAACAAGGCGGCGGTTGCTGTCGAGCGAGCCGGTGTGATTAAGCTGTTGAATAAGTTCTCGCCCAGCCAATACAGATTTCTCCTCAGGCCGTATTTCGCCCTCCCGCTCGGTAAATATCCCCAAGACACCATCCCCAAGATATTTAATCATACCATGCTGCCGAAAAACAATGTCAGCAGCGACCTGGTAAAAATTGTTCAGGATTTCTGCAAAATGTTTTGTTCCTAATGTTTCGGCCAGGCGGGTTGAATCGGCAATATCGGCAAACAGGACGGTTACTTTTTGCTCAGAAAGAGGCGGTAGTTCGCCGGTAGCAAGATAGTTTTTGAGGACAAACTCGGCTTCGGTGGGAGAAACGAAACGCAAAAGCAGCCGGCGGACATGCTCTTCCTGTCGCACTTTTTCGAGGAGATCCATGCGCTGGATAGTGAGCGCGATCTGATGACTGATGGCAACCGCCAGCTGCAAATCGCGCCGGTCAAAAGGCAAAGCGCCAGAGCGCGATTTGTGCATAGCAATCAATCCAACTACCAGTTCGTTAATCATGATAGGAACGAACATGGTGGCAGGCGCCACTTCAGCGGCTTTGTTGCGCAAAGCCTGCTTGGCAAGGGGGTCGGTCAAGTCAGAGGTTTCCAGGAACTTCAACTCCCGTTGCAGCATGATTTCACAATAATCGACGCCCATCGAACGTTTCATCATTTGCGTCACTTCTTTTATCGCCGTAGCAGTATCGAGGATAGTGTTAAGTTTTTGGGCAATTTCAGAAATGAGCAGGGAGTGTTCTTCAACAGATTCCAGAACCAACTCGCGCGTAAAATGATGCGTCCCACTGATGCTAGAAGCCTGCCTGATTTTACCGGTCTGGTGGGCAACTTGAATGACAATCATCCCGATACGAATCAGGTCATCGGGATGCAGGTGACAGGAACCAACCAGTCGCTGACGGTTGACGTACGTGCCATTTGTACTGCCGAGGTCAGTCAGGGTGACAGTGTTGGTTGGGCCATCCAGAAAAATTTCAGCGTGATTGCGCGAGGCAGAAACATCATCAATCACAATTCCATTGGTCGAGGCGCGACCAATGGTTAATTTACCTGGTTTGAGTTCAACCAGTTTTGGCTCCTTATCTGGCGAAGTGACCACCAATTGCCACATTATTCAACTTTTCCTTATGGGATAAAACTGTCTGTGAAATAACCTCGGCCTGGGGCAGCCTGCGCAGAATCATATCACCAACTCATGTGATTTGTGAAGGAAAGAACATTACGCCTTCATATAAAAAATTATGCGCGCTTGAGGTAACCCACCGCCCGGCCTTCCTCATCATCCATGATAATATCGAGCAGGGAACCAGGGCGAAAATCCTGCACATCGACCAGGCGCAGTGTGTTCGAAAGGATTTCATCCACATTCTGGCACCATTCTCCCAGCCGGTTGGGGGTAGAGTAGAAAAATTCGCGCTTGAAGATGACATCTGGGTCATCGGTGTAAATTGCCAGCGGGTAAATATGCGCTTCCATCAGGTCCTGAAAAAAGTGCGTGCCGAAGGAAGGTTCAGGGGAGGTGCCAATATCCCGCCCGGAGAGTTCCACCAGCGCCCGGGTGTTGTAAATATCGCCATAAGCGACGTGCACGCCCAAATCAGGAGTGGAAGTTCCCCAACGTCCCGGCCCGACGCAAATGAAATTGTGTCCTTTGAGCGCGAGGTTCAACTGGCCGATGGCGCGCTCCAACCGAACGCGGTCGGCAGCAGAGGGCAGGTGAAAGTAACCCTCGGGGGTAACGAACAGGACATAACGAATGTCCTCTATCAGCCCGTGCGGCACCATGCGCCGGGTGGAGAAGACGATATCCTGCTCCAACAGTTCTTCAGGAATATGGATTTGTTCGCCTGCATCGATGTGACTTTGCGGGCGGCATTGCAACAGGGTGATTTCTATTTCTGGCTGAATGCTGTAAGGGTCTGGCACGCGCACTGTAAACTCTGTATCGACCGGGGACTCGTAATGGAGTTCGAGCAGCGCGAGCATTTCGCGCATATAAGCAGCAAAGGGAGTGCGGCGCAGCATTTCGTCGAAAGTAACGACCATATAGCGCGTATCAGCTGTGCTGGTGCGAATGGCGGACAGATAACCGCCCTCGTCAATCTGGGCAATGTAACGCAGCGGCGGGTAGCGTGGATTTAACACATCCTGAAGCGGGACGGTTTTGAGGGCATTTTCTTCCAGGTCGAGCAGGTCGACATATTTTTGCGAGTAGCGGCTGATGAGTTCCACTGACGAGGCAGGGTGCAACAGGGGATGGCTGAGGGCCACCAGACGGGGATGGTCGTCGGCAACCGCATCCACCGCGCGGGTGCCAAGTCCCCATACCAGGCGCAAGAAGCCGTCTTCGCGCCGAATCTGCGGCGACCAACGGTACAGGTTGCGGCTAAACCCAACACCCGCCCCCTGCGGCAAGAAATAGCGACCGGCTTTTTCACCCTCTACGAATTGAATCAGCACCGCCAGACGCTCATCGTAATCTGCCAACCCCTTATGATGCCGGTAAAGCAGGGCATTGGGGTTCAAGCCGCTGGCGTAAATCTGGGTGATGGCGCGCGTCAGGTCGCGCAGTTTTTCTTTTTCCGTACCCTGGTTGGGGCAGAAAAAACTGTCATATTTGCCGGCAAATGAGGTGCCAAAATTGTCTTCCAGCAGGCTGGAGGAGCGCACAATCAACGGGCGTCCATCGGCCTCGCGAATAATGGCGCGCAGGCGTTCGGCGATGTCTTCGGGGAAACGGCCCTGTTTGAATTCCTGCTGAATGATGGGAAACTCGGCCCGCATTTGGGCTTCAGGCTTGTACTTCTGGTCCGACCAATGCACCAACCCGTTGGTCGCCAGGAAGGAATAAAACACGTCGGAGGCCAGATAATAGGAGACTGGGATTCGCAGCGAGGCGCGCAGGCCGGGCGAGGCGACCTCGCGCAAGATGCGGTAAGCCAGCAGCATGCCTGCCGATTTGCCGCCAATCTTGCCATACCCTATTTTGCGCTTGCGAATTTCATCCAAATCAGCGATGGTAAACCATCGCCTTGCAATCTTAATATATGCCAGTTGGTCACTAATCATGGTACGAATCAGGACCACCTTGATTTCCTGCAAGCGCGCATCGAGCATTTTGCGTTTATCGGGCGGCAGGCGTTCAATCATCTCAGCCTGCTCGAAGAGCATATCCTGCGGCGCAAGTTCCGGGTTGAAATAAATCATGTTGGGTGCTTCGCCGCGTTCCCCCACCGTCTGACGCACCAGAGACTCGAAATCTTCGTAGAGCAGATTGTAGGCAAAGTAGAAATCGGTCAGGGCATCGCGCACCCGCTCCAGGCGCAACTCCCATAATTCAAAGGATTCTTCGCCATAGGGGTCGTGCAATCCCTCCCGAACTTGCGATTCGACCGCCTTTTTTCGTACCTCGGCCTCGAATTCTTCAGCATGAATAATGCCGCGCGCCAACAACATTTCGCGCATTTTGGCGCGGATGCGCGAAGCCAGGATGGGATATTGGTTGAGCGCCAGGTAAATATTAAGGACGCGGTCGGAGGAGGGACTGGGGAGGGTCATAATTTCACGAATGAATGCAAAATGCAGAATGCAGAATGACCTACGGGCATCATTCAGCATTCTGCATTCATTGTTCTACATTCTGCATTTATCCCAGGTGCATCGGCATAATCACATGGATAAAACCATCTTCTCCGACCGGTTTAACGACGCCTGGCGCGTTTGGCGCGGAGGTTTCAATGGCAACGTTTGGAGTCTTGATGACTTCTAGCACCTCGCGCAGGAATTTGACGTTGAACGCAATCAAAAGCGGGATGCCATCCACCGTTGCCTCGACAATCGTCTCGTTCGAGCCGGTTTCCTCGCTGTGGGCCGAAATTTCTACCTCGCCCGGCTGAAGTTCTCCGCTGGTTTTGATGTTCATGCGCACTACGTTCGAGCCTTCGCGCGCAAAGATTTCGGCCTGTTTGCAAGCCTTGAGCAGCGAAGCGGTCGAAACCAGGGTGCGCGACTTATACGAGCGCGGGATAATCTGCTGGTAATCGGGAAATGTGCCGTCGATGAGTTGCGAGACCAGTTCAGCATCTTTCACGCGGAACACAACCTGGCCGCGCCCCCTAGGCAGCACCATCTGAATCATCTGCTCACCGTCACTGGCAATGCGCGCCAGTTCCGAAAGCGCGCGGGCCGGGATAATGGCGCTGACCGGCTGGGCCGCCGGGCTGGAAAGGGTTGCTGTCCGCACCGAGAGCCGGAATCCATCGGCAGCGGCCAGGGTGACCAAATCGCCTTCCACCTTCAGCAACACACCCATCAGCACCGGGCGCGCCTCGTCGGTCGAAGCTGCAAACGCCACCTGGTGAATCATTTCTTTGAAGTCGGAAACGTTGATATGGATAGCCTCGCCAAAATCCGGCACGGGCAGGGGCGGAAACTCCTGCGCGTCGATGCCCTTGATGTCGTTGGTGGATGAACCAGAGCGCACGTTCAAGGTCTGGGTACGCGGGTCGAGCGTCAGGCTGACCTGCGGGTCGGGCATCGTGCCAACCAGGTCGGCAAAGGTGCGGGCCGGGACGGTGGTCGAGCCTTCTTCTTCAATTTTGGCCCCAATCCAGCAGGTGATACCCATTTCAAGGTTGGTGGCCGAAAGGCGCAAGCGGCCTTCATCGGTGGCAATCAACACATTGGCCAGCACCGGCAAGGTACTGCGGGGTGATACGGCGCGCGAGACAATGCTCAAACCGCGCGCCAGGTTCTCTTGAAGTACGGTGACTTTCATCGGCGTCCTCTCCTGCGTGGATTTGCGTATGAATATCCCTATTTTACATCATCTTCTCGATATAATAGCCTTCATGAGCGAACAACGCAACCTCGAAAAAGCCGCCCTGCGCGGCGAACCATCTTACGTCTGGCGCGCCGGGCAGCAGCGCCGCCTCGAAATGATAAAACGCGCCGCCGGACAGCGCCTCCAGGGCAAAATCCTGGAAAACGGCTGCGGCGTAGGCATGTACATCGAAAAACTCGCCCCGCTGGGCGGCTCTGTTTTTGGATTGGAATTCGACTTCGAGCGAACGCTGGAAGCGGGCCGCCGCAACCCGGGCATCATCAACGCTGCCGGAGAATCTCTGCCGTATCCTGCTTCCGTTTTCGACCTGATTCTCAGTCACGAAGTCCTCGAACACGTCGCCGACGACCGCCGCGCCGTGCAGGAAATGGTCAGGGTCCTCAAACCCGGCGGGCGGGCCGTCATTTTCGTCCCCAACATCGGCTACCCCTTCGAGACGCACGGCATCTACTGGCGCGGACGCTACAAATTCGGCAACATCCCGCTCGTCAACTACCTGCCGCGCCTGCTGCGCGATAAACTGGCCCCGCACGTGCGCGTGTATGCCTTTGGCGACCTGACCGCGCTGTTCGACGGCCTGCCCGTCAAATTCATCGAGCGCAGGGTCATTTTCGGGGCCTACGACAACCTGATTGCCCGCTTTGGGGTCTTTGGCAAACTCCTGCGCGCGGTACTGCAATTTTTAGAGCGCACCCCGCTCCAATGGTTCGGCCTGTCGCATTTTTGGGTGGTGGAGAAAACAGGCTGACTTAAATCGTCATCAGCACAATCGCTGCCAGGGCTGCCAGGATGCCGAGTCTCTGCCCGCCGGAGATGCGCTCTTTAAGCACGAACCAGGCCAGCAGGGCGGTCATTCCAGGGTACAGCGAACTCAACACAGCGGCAATATCCATCCGCCCCGCTTGGGCCGCCAGGACATAAAACAGATTGCCGCCCACATCCAGCGTACCGCTCAACGTCACCAGCGGCCAGCCCGCGCGCGGGATGCGGGCCGATTCTCGGCGCAGGAATAGGACAATGACCAGCACCAGCGTCCCGCCTGTACGCGAGGCAATCATCGGCCACAGGGTGGCTTCCTGGGCCACGCCGTGAATCAGGATAAAGTAGGTTCCAAAGCCAATCCCGGCCACCAGCGGCAGCCGCAAGTCAGAGAGCCGCTCCAGGCGCAGCCTGGCATCCCCCTCAGTCTGCGAAACCAGCCAAATGGCGAGCAGCGCCAGCCCCACGCCTGCCATTTGCGTCAGCGGAGGCAGCCCGGCCGTTAGCGCGCCAACCACCACCGGCAGCAGGGCCGCCAGCAGGGCCGAGACCGGCGCGGCAATGCTCATCTTCCCCACTTCCATGGCGCGATACAGAGCCAGCAAGCCCAGCGAGCCAATCGCCCCGGCGGAGGCTCCTTGCAGCAGCCCGCGCGTCGAAATCAGCCCTTCCCGGTAGATTCCCAGGGCGGCCAGCAGCAAGACCAGCCCAATGATTTCGGCATAAAACACAGCACGCCAGGCCCCCACCCGGCGGCTGGCCAGCCCTCCCGCAAAATCCCCGCCGCCCCACACGATGGCGGATAACAGTCCGAACATAATGGTCATGGTCGATTCTCTCGGTGATGGAATGATCAATTTTACTTTATCCCATCACAATACATTATTGTTGCGCCGCCAACCGGTGGCATTTTACAGTAATACAAACAAGTCAAAGTAAATACAAAACCAGAACGCGCATTCCATCTACAGCGAAATAATTGACCTGTCAGGAATTTGGCTGTATAGTTATCAAAATTCCCAAAAATGAAGAGCGCAAGTGACTGTCCAAAATTATCCGCGAATTGAAGACCCTGCCAGGAAAGACAACGGATTGCTCAATGACGCCGAACTATCTCAACACAAAAAGCGCGTTTCGCCAGATGAGTTGCCAGCTTTAGTGCTGGTGGCAATCGAAAACGCCTATTTGTGTTTGTAACTGTTCAGCCATTGTGGTTTCGCGGGGATGAATCCCCTACTCATGGCAGAAAAGTCCGCTGAAGCGGACTAGCCCAAGGGCTTTTTTGTACTGAGGCAGGGCGCTTGCCCCCATCATGGAGGTTAGCCCGCCGAATCAGGCGTGAAATCAATCAGCCTGATCAGTTACTTGTGTTTTTGCGTTTGTGATTGTGGGCGTCAGACTACTTTTGGCCGTTTTTCACCAGTTACAGTTATGAAGAAATCGACGAAGCAATCAATAGAATTAAGCGCGAAGGGAGCAATCTGAAATATAAGACTCCCGATATTTTGGCTGAGTTACTTGGGTATGGTAAAAGCGCGGAGAATAACAAAGAATATATTGTTACTTTGCACGAAAAAGGCCAAGAGTCGATAACCGTTTCATAGCGCAGCCGCTTCGCGGGCCGCAGCCAAAGGCTGTTATGGTTTGCGCTAATCGCGCAAATCCTGCGCCATAATACTATAAATCAAAAACTCAAGTTGACTCCCCCTCCCCTCCTCCTCCTCCTCGGCCCAACAGCCGTTGGCAAAACCGACCTCGCCATCGAACTGGCCCTGCGCCTTGGCGGGGAGGTCGTTTCGGCGGATTCGCGCCTGTTTTACCGGGGCATGGACATCGGCACGGCCAAACCGTCAGCTCAGGAAATGCGCGGGGTGCGGCATCATCTGATTGATGTGGCGAATCCAGATGAAACCTGGTCGCTGGCCCTGTTCCAGCAGGAGGCGCGCCGGGTCATCGAAGACATTCACCAGCGGGGGCATCTCCCCTTGCTAGTAGGCGGAACCGGTCAATATGTGCGCGCCGTAACCGAAGGCTGGACTCCGCCCGAAGCGCAGCCGCATCCGCGCCTGCGCGGCATCCTTGAAACCCTGGCGGGAGAACACGATATTTATTGGCTACACGACAAATTAAGGATTCTCGACCCGCTGGCCGCCGACTCCATCGACCCGCGCAACCTGCGCCGCACCGTGCGCGCGCTGGAGGTGATTCTGACGACCGGGCAGCCATTCTCAGCGCAAAGGCGGGCAGCAGGCTCTCCATACCGGCTAATCGCTATCGGCCTGAAACGTCCGCGCGAGGAACTGTACCAGCGGGTGGACGCGCGCATCGAGGCAATGTTCGCCCGGGGGCTGCTAAATGAAGTCCAATTCTTAATCGAAAAAGGCTATTCGCCCGACCTGCCCTCCATGTCGGCCATCGGCTACCGCGAGGCGGCGGCGGTCTTACGCGGCGAGATGACAGTGGAGGAGGCTAAAGCCCAAATGAAACGCCTGACGCGCATTTTCGTGCGCCGCCAGGCGAATTGGTTCAAAGAAAACGACCCGGCTATCCGCTGGTTCGAAGCAGGCTACGTTTCTGTAGAGGAGATCGAGCAGTTTATCCGAAAGAATTTGTGAATTTTTTCCTGTAGTTGACTTTTTATTGTGTTTCCTTATACTTTAAATTGCGAGGAGACAAATTAATTACAACACACAATTGAAGGAGGAGTGACGATGGAGAACCGTCCGTGGCTGAAGAACTATGACGATGGCGTTCCAGCCAGCCTGGAATACCCCAAAGTGCCGCTATTCCATTTTCTGGAAGAATCGGCGCGTAAGTATCCCGACCGGCCCTGCACATTGTTTAAGGGCGCCACCATTTCTTTCAAGGAAATGAACGAAATCACCGACCAGATTGCCGGGGCGCTGGCGGCGATGGGCGTCAAGAAAGGCGACCGGGTCGGTATTTTTATGCCAAATACGCCGCAGTTCGTGATGTGCTATTTCGGCATCTTGAAGGCCGGGGGCGTGGTGGTGGCGACCAATCCGCTCTATACGCCGAGCGAAATCGAGCATCAGGTCAACGACGCGGGCATCGAAGTGATGTTCGTGATGACAAATTTCTACAAAACGATTAAAACCGCCCAGCCCAAGACCAAAATCAAGACGTTGATTGTCACCAATTTGAAAGAAACCCTGCCGCCCGTGCTGCGGATTTTATTCACCCTGGCACGCGAGAAGAAGGGCGGCTTCCGCATCGAAGGCGGCCTGCAAGCGGGCGACGTTTGGCTGCAAGACCTGCTGAAAAAATATACGCCCGCCGACCGCCCCAAATTGGATATCGGGCCAGACGATACCTGCCTGTTCCAGTATTCCGGCGGCACGACTGGCATCTCGAAAGGCGCAGTGGCCCTGCATCGCAACATTGTTGCCAACTCGCTCCAAATCAAAGCCTGGATGGGAAAGGCGCTGGAACCCGGCAAAGACATTATGCTGATGGCAATTCCGCTCTTCCACGTTTACGGCATGGTGGCAGGCATGAACTTTGCCCTGGCAGCCGGGGCGACGATGGTAATGGTTCCCAACCCGCGCGACCTGAAAGATGTGCTGGAAAACATCAACAAGTATCGCCCGACTATCTTCCCCGGCGTGCCGACGCTGTATAACGCGCTCAACAATCATCCCGACGTGATAGCAGGCAAATACAATCTAAGATCGATTAAGGCCTGTATCTCCGGCTCCGCGCCGCTTTTGCGCGAGACGAAGGAGAAATTCGAGGCCTTAACCGGCGGGAAAC
Source organism: uncultured Anaerolinea sp. (assembly GCA_964422545.1). Lineage (GTDB taxonomy): Bacteria > Chloroflexota > Anaerolineae > Anaerolineales > Villigracilaceae > UBA5195. The sequence continues at coordinate 89,125 of CAYRBO010000013.1, forward strand.
TATTCGAGGGCTTTGGTCTCTCTGAAGCGCCAACTGCCACCCACTGTAACCCAATGTTTGGGACAAACAAAACCGGCTCGATTGGGATGCCGCTTCCAGATGTCGAATGCAAAATTATCAGCCTGGATGACGGCGTGACCGAACTGGGCCTGGGAGAAATCGGCGAACTGGTGATTCGCGGGCCGCAAGTGATGAAAGGCTATCACAACATGCCCACCGAGACCGCCAATACCCTGCGCGACCTGGGCGATGGCGGCGCGCCCTGGCTGTTCACCGGCGACATCGCTCGCATGGACGACGACGGTTATTTCTACATCGTCGACCGCAAAAAGGAACTCATCAAGCCAGGCGGGTTCCAGGTCTGGCCGCGCGAGGTGGAAGAAGTCATTATTGCCCACCCGAAAGTATTGGAATGCGGCGTGGCGGGCATCCCCGACCCGTATCGCGGCGAAACCGTTAAGGCCTGGATTGTCAAAAAGGATGAAAGCCTGACCGAAGATGAAATCAAAGCCTGGTGCAAGGAAAAACTGGCAGCCTACAAAGTGCCAACCCATGTCGAATTCCGCGCGGAACTGCCCAAGACCACCGTCGGTAAAATCCTGCGCCGCGAACTGGTGAGGCAGCACAAGGAAGCGGAGAAGTAGACAGGTAGACAGGTAAGAAGTAAGTACACAGGTACGCAGAAAAAGAAAAGAGCCTCCTGAAATTCAGGAGGCTTTCCTTGTTTCCGATTTTACTTGTTTCCGTGCTACCCTGTTTACTTGGTTCCCTGTTTCAGTGTTTCCCTATTTACCCCTCACTTCGCCGCTACCCATACCAACTGTGGAGTGCCGCTTTTCTTGGGGAAGGGCGGCGGGAAGACCTTCTCGAATTCTTCGCGCGTAATGGTCTCTTTTTCGAGCAATAGGTTGGCCACATCATCCAGTTGTTGGCGATATTCGCGGAGAATGGTTTGGGCGCGCTTGTGGGCTTCATCCACAATTCTGCGGACTTCGCGGTCGATTTGCTCGGCTACTGCCTCAGAATAATCACGCTGCTCGGAGATTTCGCGTCCCAAGAAGATGAGTTCCTCTTTTTGGCCGTACACCCGGTTGCCCAATTCTTCGCTCATCCCCAGCCGTGTGACCATGGTGCGCGCCATGCGCGTCACCTGTTCGATGTCACCAGAGGCACCCGATGTGATGTCGTCGAAGACCAGTTCCTCGGCAGCGCGGCCTCCCAGGGCATAAGCCAACGTGGCAAACAGCTTTTTGCGCGACATGAGGATGCGGTCTTCCTCCGGGCGGAACCAGGTAACGCCGCCAGCCTGTCCGCGTCCAACAATGGTGACTTTTTGCACCGGGTCGGCTTCGGCAATGGCATTGGCAACCACCGCATGACCGGCCTCATGATAGGCAATAATGCGTTTCTCTTCGTCACTAATCAGGCGCGATTTACGTTCTGGGCCCATCACCACCCGCTCGATGGCCTCTTCAAGTTCGGCCTGACCAATGGCGCGTTTGTTGCGGCGGGCAGCCAGGATGGCGGCCTCGTTGACCAGGTTCTCCAAGTCTGCGCCGACAAAACCAGGCGTGCCACGCGCCACAGAGGCCAAGTCCACCTGTGGGTCGAGTGGTTTGCCCTTGACATGCACTTTCAAAATCGCCTCGCGGCCTTTCACATCGGGGCGATCGAGGGTCACGCGCCGGTCGAAGCGGCCCGGACGAAGCAGGGCAGGGTCGAGGATGTCGGGGCGGTTGGTGGCGGCTACGACGATGATGTTGGTATCGGTATCGAAACCGTCCATTTCGACCAGCATCTGGTTGAGAGTCTGCTCACGCTCGTCGTGCGAACCGCCCAATCCCGCGCCGCGCTGGCGCCCAACGGCATCAATTTCATCGACAAAAATGATACAGGGCGAATGACGCTTGGCCTGGTCGAACAGGTCACGCACTCGGCTGGCACCCACGCCCACGAACATTTCCACGAATTCCGAGCCAGAAATCGAGAAGAACGGCACGCCCGCCTCGCCCGAAACCGCTTTGGCGAGCAAAGTCTTGCCCGTCCCCGGAGGCCCAACTAGCAGCACGCCCTTAGGAATGCGCGCGCCCAGCTGGATGAATTTCTGCGGCTCGCGCAGGAATTCGACCACTTCCTTGAGTTCTTCTTTCGATTCATCGGCCCCGGCCACATCCTCAAAGGTGACGGTCGGGTGTTCCCCGCTAAACATGCGCGCCCGCGATTTGCCAAACGACATGGCGGCGTTATTCGAGCCTTGCGCCTGCCGGAAAATCCAAAAAAACAGGCCGATAATCAGGATGAACGGCAAAATGTAGCCCAACACACTCAAGACGGTCATCCACGAACTGGGTGGGTTAATGACAACCTGTAATTTTTCAGGGGCAAGTTGTTCCGGCGTAACGCCAAGCAAAACGAGTTGGTTCAGCAGGGATGTACTGTCTTCCTTATGGGCAGTTCTTTCTACTTCAGAGCCGCTGCTGCCAGGGTAAATGACGCGCAAACGATTATCCGATTCAACTACGATTCGCTTGATTTTCCCCGCCTTCACATCAGCGGCAACCTGGTTGATGGTTAAGGGTGCTTCCGTATTCGACGGCTGGCGAACTTGGAAGAGTACCATTGCAATAATGGCAATGAACAGTAAGGCGTAGATGAGCAATGATTGGTTTCGAGAGTTATTCACACAGACCTCCTATATCGGTCGGAAGGATTATATACCATACACTGTCACAATTGGTTTTCAAATGGATTGCGTTATATGATTTTCTAATATATTCCTGCCAAAAACCATCCAAATTCAATCAATCACCAATTCCACCGGACAGTGGTCAGAGCCAGTGACCCCCTCGTGGATAATAACATCTCGAACGCGCCCGGCCAGACGTTCAGAGACCAGGAAATAATCGATGCGCCAGCCGATATTGCGCTGGCGCGCCGCCATGCGGTAGGTCCACCATGTATATTGCACGCGCTCCGGATACAGGCGGCGGTACACGTCCACGAAACCGTGTTCGAGATATTTCTGCACCCAGGCGCGCTCCTCTGGCAAAAAGCCGGAGGTCGTTTCGTTTTCGTCGGGGCGGGCCAGGTCGATGGGTTGATGAGCGGTGTTGAAATCGCCGGTGAGGATGATATTCTCACCCGCCGCGTGCAGGCCATCGCAAATCTCCAGCAGGCGGGCGTAAAAATCAAGTTTGTACTCCACCCGGTCATAGCCGCGCTGTCCATTGGGAAAATAGATGTTATAGAGAAAGAAATCATCGTGCCGGGTACGAATGACCCGCCCCTCGACATCGAACCGCTCTTCATCCAACCCCAACTGGACTTCACCCGGCTCTTGTTTCGAGAAGGTCGCCACCCCGCTGTAGCCGGGGCGCTGAGCCGGGTTCCAGACCACGCTATAGCCGGGAAAATCTCGCTGTTCGTCGGTCAACTGCTGGGGAGTGGCCTTAATCTCTTGCAGGCAAAACACATCCGGTGACTGCTCCAACATCCAAGGCTTGAGGTTTTTCCCCAACGCAGCTCGAATTCCATTGACATTCCATGTGATAATTTTCATATTCTACCCCACGTCGGCTTATGGTAAACTTAATACACTTATTTTCATAGGACTATTGTTCATGAATACACTCAACCGCCATATCCTTTGCATTGAGGATGAAACCGAAATGATTGACTTGATTCGTATCATCCTGGGGCGAAAAGGATTCGAAGTCGAAGGAGCAACAGGCGGTGAAGAGGGGCTGAAAAAAATTCAGGAAAAGAAACCCGATTTGGTTCTGCTCGACCTGATGATGCCAGACATAGACGGTTGGGAAGTATACCAGCAAATGAAAGCGAACGAAACAACCAGGGATATTCCCGTGATTGTTGTCACTGCCAAGGCACAGAATATCGACAAGGTGCTGGGGCTGCAAATCGCCAGGGTAGATGATTACATCTCCAAGCCATTCAGCCCTGAAGACCTTCTTGCCAGCGTAGAGAGAGTGCTGGAGCGCAAGAAAACAGATTAAAACCAGAGCAGGGCGGCCTTCATCGACACAGGCCGCCCTCTCTTTTTGGGAACGCATGAAAGACCATCTCGTTACCATTCGCAACCAGAGCAACCCGCAGATTGCCCCCATTCGAGGAATGTGGTGTCAATCGTTCCTATCGCGCCTGAGAGGGTTCACCTTCCGCTCCAGCCTGGAGCGCGGCGAAGGTCTGGTGCTGGTAGAGACGCGCGACAGCCGCATCGAAACATCTATCCACATGCTCTTCGTCTGGACCGATCTGGCAGTGGCCTGGGTCAACGGCGAGGGCGAGGTCGTGGATATTGTGCTGGCGAAATCCTGGCGTCCTTTTTATGGGCCGCGCAAACCCGCCCGCTACGTCATCGAATACCATCCCGCCCGGCACGGCGACCTGCAACCAGGCGACCACATTGCCTTCGACCATGATTAAACGACTATTTTTTGCCGTCCTGATTTTGTCCCTTTCCCTACCCATCCTGCCGGCCCAGGCCCAGGATACCACTCCGCCCCCCGGCCCGGTTTACATCATCCAACCCGGTGACAGCATGTCGCTAATAGCCAGCCGCTTTGGCGTGACGCTCGCCGAGCTGATGGCTGTCAACAACATCAGCGACCCCAACAACATTGCCGCCGGGGCAAAAATCGTCATTCCTGGATTGGAGGGCATCAGCGGGGTGCTGACGACCGAAGTTCTGAACTACGGCGACACCCTGCACAGTCTGAGCCGCCGCAACCGCGTCTCTGAATCTTTCCTTCGCAAACTGAATCACATCACCAGTCCATCGGAACTGTACGCAGGCATGGGTGTTATCTTACCCCAGCAGGAAAACATCACCCCGCTGCAAAATCGAGTCAGTCTGGCGCAGGGTGAAACCTTGCTAGAAGCCGCCATTCGCGCTGGCAGCAACCCCTGGACGTTAAAAACTATCAACGAACTGCCCGGCACCTGGGCGGCCCTGCCTGGCGATGTCCTGTATTCGCCTACCGGGATTTCTGAAACCAGTGAATCGAACGGGATGCCCTCCGCGTTTGCCAGCGTGCAAGTTACCCCCCTGCCCATGACCCAGGGCGGCACAAGCAAAATTGTCATCCAAACCCAGCCGGGCGTCTCGCTGGGCGGGATGCTGGTAGATATGCCGCTCAACTTCTTTCAGCAAGACGACGGGAGTTATGTGACCCTGCAAGGGATTCATGCCATGCTCACGCCAGGGCCATATCCTCTGCGATTAGAAGCCACCCTGCCCGATGGCGCCCGCCAGACTTATGAACAAATGGTGATTGTGCAATCGGGCTTCTACCCCAACGACCCGCTGCTGCTGGTCGAACCGGAAACCATCGACCCGGCCATTACCGAACCGGAAGCGCAACAAATCATCGAACTGACCCGCCCGGCCAACCCAACCCGCTACTGGCAGGGAATCTTCCAATCACCGGCTTTTTTCCCCGATTGTTTCACATCGCGCTATGGTAACCGCCGTACTTATATCGGCTCTGGGACGGGTCAGGAATATTATTCGTTCCATAGTGGAGTCGATTTCTGTGGCGGAGCCGGCCTACCCATCACCGCCCCGGCAGACGGGGTTATCGTCTTCGCCGACTTCCTGACCGTGCGCGGCAACGCCACCATTATTGACCATGGATGGGGCGTATATAGCGGCTTTTGGCATCAGTCTGAGCTCAAGGTGACAGCAGGACAAATGGTCAGGAAAGGCGAAATCATCGGTCTGGTGGGCGGCACGGGCCGTGTCACTGGCGCTCATTTACACTGGGAAGTGTGGGCCAACGGCATCCAGGTCAATCCAATGGAATGGCTGAGCAATCCATTTCCGTAGAATCTGTCAGACAAATTGCCCGTTGTTTCAGGATTTGGTTTATGCTACACTAGTCTCGTATTTTACAAAACAGCCCGAGGCCCGCATGAGCGAACTCATCACCTTTCTTAAACAAAGCGACATCTTCTACCAATTCACGCAAACCCAATTGGAACTGGTTGCCAACCTGTGCCAGCAGAAATCCTTCAACGCTGGCGAAACGATTTTCGAGGAAAACAGCACTAGCAAAGAACTGTATGTCATTGCGCAGGGTGAAGTGAATATCATCGTCGATCCGGGCATTGTTGGTGTGAAAGGAAAGGCCGAAAAAATCGTCTTGACCACTTTGCGGCGGGGACAATCTTTCGGCGAAGTCGCCCTGGTCGATGAAGGCCTGCGTTCCGCCACCGCCCAGGCAAAGAACAAGGATACACGCTTGCTGGTCATCCCGCGCGATAAACTGATTATGCTGTGTGAAACTTACCCTCAACTCGGCTACCGCCTGATGTACAACCTGGCCGCCGATTTGGCGATGAAAATCCGAAACACCGACCTGCGCGTGCGCGAGAAAGTGCTGTATGGGCAATCATAAAATGACCCAATTGGGCAATTGTACGGAGAATGTCAGACAGGTTCTTGCTTTTTTAGAAAAATAACTGTATCATTTTTATTCAGATGTGCGAAAGGCGGATTTTCGGCAAATTCCGCTTGACCATATTCGCAGAAAGTGAAACCACCAATCAATTTTTGAGGAGGAAGAAGTATGTCTAAACGTCTGTTCGTTGTTTTTTCCCTGCTGGTTGTTGCCAGCCTGGTACTGACCGCTTGCGGCGGCGCGGCCGGTGGCGACAAAATCAAAGTCGCTATCCTGGCTCCGTTGAGCGGCCCGGTGCCGACCTTTGGCGTTTCTACTCGTGACGGCGCACTGCTGGCCATCGAAGAGTGGAATGCGAAAGGCGGCGTGTTGGGCAAACAAATCGAAGCGGTTGTTGCCGACAGCCAATGCACTGCCGACCCTGCTGTCAATGCAGCCAACAAAGTCATCGACCAGGATGGCGTGAAATACATCGTGGGTGAAGTTTGCTCCAAGGCTTCTATCCCTGTTTCTGAAATCGCTGAGGCCAAAGGCGTCGTCCAAATCAGCCCGACTTCCACCAACCCGGCTGTGACGGTTGACCCGAACACTGGCAAAACCAAGCAATATATCTTCCGCGCCTGCTTCATCGACCCCTTCCAGGGCCTGGTGATGGCGAAGTTCGCGCTTGGTCAGGGTAAGAAGACCGCCTTCATCATGTACGATAAAGGGAATGACTACGTGTTAGGCCTTGCCGAAGCCTTTGAGAAGTCATTCACCGAAGGTGGCGGCACGATTGTTGGCAAGGAAGCCTATACCAGCCAGGATACCGACTTCTCGGCCATCTTGACCAAAGTGGCAGACAGCAAAGCCGATGTCCTGTTCCTGCCCGATTACTACAACATTGTCAACCTGGTTGGCGCGCAGGCCAAAGAGCGCGGCGTGACGGCTGTGATGATGGGTGGTGACGGCTGGGACTCCAGCGACCTTGACCTGGCGGCTGCCAATGGCGGCTTCTTCTCCAATCACTACTCAGCGGAGGATACCCGCCCCATCGTGCAGGATTTCGTGAAGCGCTATGAAGCCAAATACGGCTCCAAACCCGATGCGCTGGCGACACTGGCTTACGATGCGACCAACCTGTTGCTGGCAGCTATCGAAAAGGCAGGTGCCGATGATCCCGCCAAGGTCAAAGACGCATTGGCTGCCCTGCAATACGATGCAGTTTCGGGCAAAATCACGTTCGATGCTTCTCACAACCCCATCAAGAGTGCGGTTGTGATGCAGGTCAAAGACGGTAAAGTTGTCTTTGCTGAGAGCGTTGCTCCGTAAATTGCAAGAAAGTTAGTGAAGGGGCGGTCGCCTGAAGACTGCCCCTTCTTTGTCATCATTATCAGGGTGAACATGAACACATCCCCCGCTTCATCGTTTCTCCAAAAAATTATTGAAAGACGCTGGCTAGGAAAAGCCTTTCTTCTCCTGGTCACCTTGCTGGCTGCCTGGCAGCTTGTGAGCGCTTTGCAAACCAACCCGCTCCTGTTTCTACAACAGATTGTCAACGGGCTGCAATTAGGCTTCGTGTACGCTCTCATTGCGCTTGGCTATACAATGGTCTATGGTATCGTGCGGCTAATCAACTTCGCGCACGGTGACGTATTCATGATCGGAGCCTTTGTCAGCTTCTACTCTGTCACGCGGTTTCAAGCACATCTGTGGCCGAAAACCCTCCTTCCGGGTTTGCCCGATGGAATTGCCATCGCCATCGGCGCAATTCTTGTTATCGTTATCTCCATGATTTCTTGCGCGCTTTTGGCGATTATCATTGAACGAATCGCCTACAAACCATTACGCAATGCGCCACGCATCTCAGCGTTAATCACTGCCATCGGCGTTTCATTCTTTCTGGAATACTTCGCCGCGCTGCAATTCGTTTTCACCCCAAACTTCATCACATACAAACGCCCTATTGAAGTTGTCACCTGGGCAATCAGCGCCAACGGGATTGTTCCTCTTCGGGGCGATGCACCTCCCGAAGGCAGCATCTTGTTCTCCAACATCGCGCTGATTATTATTTTGACTTCGATTGCCCTGTTATTGGGTCTGCAATTCATTGTACGACAAACCCGCATTGGCAAAGCCATGCGCGCAGTTGCCTATGACAAACAAACTGCGCGGTTGATGGGCATCAATGCCGATGGAATTATTTCTACCACGTTTGCCATTGGCGCAGCCCTGGCCGGGGCCGGCGGCATGTTATATGCCATTGCCTTCTCGCAAATCTTTTTCTGGATGGGCATCTTGCCTGGCTTGAAATCGTTTGTGGCAGCCGTGTTGGGAGGCATTGGCAGTATTCCAGGAGCATTCATCGGCGCGCTCATCATGGGCCAGGCCGAAGTGCTTTCTGCAGCGTATATCTCCACCCCGCTGCGCGACGCAATCGCCTTCAGCATCCTGATTATTGTGCTGTTGGTGCGCCCCACCGGAATTTTCGGCGAACCAGAGCGAGAAAAGGCATAATAACCATGTTGAACAAACTCTCGAAATCCACGCTTTGGTTTTTAGGCAGCGCATTCGCTGTTTACCTGGTTCTTCAAATCCTGGTCAGTGCGGGAATACTGAGCCAATTTTGGAATACCATCATCCGCCTGGGTGCCGTGATGGCGATTGTCAGCATTGGCCTGAACCTCATCTATGGCTTCAACGGCCAATTTTCACTAGGGCAGTGGGGCTTTTATGCGATTGGCGCGTACGCCGCGGCAGATGTCACCTACCGCTGGGACGTGAACAAAAGCGCCGACGGCCTGGTGGTGCTAGCGCTGGCAACCTCGCTCTCTGGGATTGCAATTCTCTGGCTGCACGCGCGCCTCTCTAAAGTGCGAGGACTGGACCCGCTCTCCGCTTTCACACTCTATCTGACCAGCACTATCCTGCTTTCGGCGCTGGCCATTCAAATCGGCATTGCCGTCACCCCGGTAGTCACTGGAGCCCTGAATCTGCTTCCCGCTGCGGCTGCCATGCAAATTGTCTTCATCCTGGCCGTCTTGTTCAGCGCCATTCTGGCTGCCGAAATCAGTTATCTGTTCGGTCTGCCTATCCTCTCGCTTGGCTCCGATTACTTCGGCATTGCCACCCTGGGCTTCACTATCATCGTCAAAATTTTGCTCGATAATTCCGATACGCTCCTGGGGTTTGTTGAAATGAAGGGCGCGCGCGGCATGGTCGGCATTCCCAAAGTGACTTCCCTCTTTTGGGTCTTCATTTTCCTTGTGCTGGTTGTCGCCCTCGTGCGCAATCTTTTACGCTCCAGTTATGGCCGTGCCATTATTTCCGTGCGCGAAGATGAAATCGCCGCAAAAGCCATGGGGATTGACATTGCTGAATACAAAATCATGGCCTTCGTAATAGGAAGTTTCCTAGCCGGGCTGGCCGGAGGTCTGTACGCCCATATCAACGGATTCCTGCATCCTGATACGTTCAACTTTATCAAGTCCTTCGACCCCATGATTATCATCGTATTTGGTGGATTAGGCAGCATCACCGGAACCGTCTTTGCGTCCTTCGCCTGGGCATTGATTCTGGAAGGCGTGTTACGGTTGTGGCTGCCACAAGGCTTCGAAACCTGGCGGTTTGTCGTTTATCCGCTGCTCTTGCTCGTCACCATGCTACTCAGACCAGCGGGCATTTTCGGCAATTATGAGATTCCTTTCCTGCGCCAGGTGCTGCCAACGTTACGAAAGAACCAGCCCAGCGAAGCCGAACCAGTCGCGGAGGTACGTCCATGACATCGATAGCCCCAAACACGACCAGCGGCCCCCTGCTCAAAGTGGAAAACCTAAGCAAGAATTTTGGCGGCCTGCGCGCTGTGAACAATTTTAATCTCGAACTCCAGCCGGGTGACCTGGCCGGGCTGATTGGCCCCAACGGAGCCGGAAAAACCACCGTATTCAACCTGATTACAGGCGTGTACCTGCCCACCAGCGGGAAAATCTCCTTCAAAGGCCAGGAAATTGGCGGGTTGCCTCCTCACACGATCAATCAGATGGGCATCGCCCGCACGTTCCAAAACATTCGCCTGTTCCCCAGCCTGACTGTATTGGAAAACGTCTGCATCGCATACCACTCCCATGCCGGGTACAGCATACAGGATGCCATCCTGCGCAACGGTAAATTTGAAGCCAAAGAAAAAGAACTACTCGAAAAAGCGCAGGATTTTCTGAGCATCTTCCGGCTCGAAGACCGCCAGGCAGAAATTGCGCGCAACCTGCCTTACGGCGAACAGCGCCGCCTCGAAATTGCCCGCGCCCTGGCTGCCGAACCAACCTTGCTTTTCCTTGACGAACCGGCTGCGGGCATGAACCCGGCAGAATCGGTAGCGCTGATGGACCTGATACACTTCATTCGCGACCGATTCAAACTAACCATCCTGCTCATCGAACACCAGATGCGCGTGGTGATGGGCGTCTGCGAAAAAATCACCGTCATGGATTTTGGCGAAGTGATTGCCTATGGAGAGCCGCAGGAAATCCAGTCTAATCCGCGCGTGGTCGAAGCCTACCTGGGGCGCGGCGCCGCCGAACTCGCAGAAAAACTTCAACGGAGTAAAGCGCAATGATGCTCGAAGTGAAAAACCTCCATGTCTATTACGGGGCCATCCACGCCCTGAAGGGCATCAACTTTCATGTGGATAAAGGCGAAATCGTTGCCCTGATTGGGGCCAACGGCGCAGGCAAAAGCACCACCCTCTCCACCATCTCCGGGCTCTTGCAGCCGCGCGAGGGCAGCGTCATCTTTCGCGGCGAGGATATCACCATGATTCCGGCAGAACAAACCGTCCAAAAAGGCATTGTACAGGTCCCAGAAGGACGAAAAATCTTCGCCACTTTAACAGTCATGGAAAACCTGGAAATGGGCGCCTATACCCAGCGTGACAAAAAATTGTTCAAACAAGACCTCGAGAACGTCTTTACGCTTTTCCCTCGCCTGCGTGAACGACAGAACCAGTTGGGCGGAACATTTTCTGGTGGCGAACAGCAAATGCTCGCCATTGCCCGCGCCCTGATGTCACACCCATCTATGCTGCTCCTGGATGAACCTTCTATGGGTCTCTCGCCCATCCTGGTCGAACAAATCTTCGAGATTATCCAGAACATCAACAAACAGGGAACCAGCGTCTTGTTGGTAGAACAAAATGCGCAAATGGCGCTCTCGATTGCCGACCGCGCTTATGTGCTAGAAACCGGTCAAATCACCCTGGAAGGCAGCGCCCAAGAAGTGTTGCACAATCCCAGCGTTATCGAAGCCTATCTTGGCGGACATTAATCAGGAGATTGGGAATGAGAATCAACAACCGCATCTTGCTGTTCTTTGTCCTGCCTACCGTAGCGCCCCTGATTTTGCCGCCCAAAATCCTGTTTGGCGGTATCGGCGCAGTCCTGGTCGCAACAGCGCTGCTCATTTTTACGGGATACATGTTGCAGCGCGGCAATTCACTCGCGCTGACCTTCATCATTTTCCTGCAAGGATTGAACTTCATCGTAAAAATGATGTTGTTCTATTCCACTACTGTCAGCGCCAACGGCAACTCAGACTGGTTGTTTGGCATCACCGCCTTGGTGAGCATGGCAATTTCGTTCTACCTGATTTTCCGGCTCGACCAGCCAGATATTCGCGCCCAGTTGCGAACTTGAGCCAGACAACGACGCATCGCAACAATTGTCAGACAACTAAAAAATTGTTACTTAATTCACTTGACCTTTGCTTAAAAAAACTGTAGTATTTTCCTGTGCGCCCGCTGGGGCACACAGATTTGTCTCACATTCATTTTCAAAAGGAGGAAGAAGAATGTCAAAACGCATGTTGTTTCTCGTTTCGTTGCTGGTGATTGCCAGCATGGTGTTGACCGCCTGCGGCGGAGGGAGCGCGGCCAAAACCATCAAAATTGCCACGCAATCTCCCCTCTCTGGCGACCAGTCCGTCGTCGGCGTGGACATCAAACGCGGAGCCGAACTCGGCCTCGAGCAGATGAGCGCAGCCTTAACCGAAATGGGCTTCAAGGTCGAGCTGGCCCCCTTCGATGACATGGCCAATCCCGACACCGGCGTTGCCAACGCCAAGCAAATTGTGTCCGACCCGGCGATTCTGTGCGTGGTCGGTCACTACAATTCCGGCGTGCAGATTCCCTCGTCTGAAGAATACCACAACGCTGGTCTGGCCAACGTCTCCCCGGCCAACACCAACCCGAAAGTCACCACGCGCGGCTATGCCGAAGTCAACCGCATCGTGGGACGTGACGACGTGCAGGGCGTGGTGGGCGCGAACTTTGCCTTCAACAAGGGCATGAAATCGGTCTTCGTTGTCCACGATAAGACGGCCTACGGCCAGGGTATTGCCGAATTCTTCAAACAGGAAGCAGAGCGGCTTGGTATGCAGGTACTTGGCTTCGAAGGCACGGAAGAAAAAGCCAATTTCGACGCCATCCTCTCCCCCATCCTGGCTGCCAACCCAGATGTGTTGTATTTCGGTGGCATGGCCTTCCAGGCTGCCGTGCTGTTCAAGCAAGCCCGCGAGAAAGGCTATATGGGCATGTTCCTGAGCGATGACGGCTTCGACTCGAGCGATGCTGCCAAAATCGCCGGGGATGCCCTGGTGCAGGGCGGCGGCACGTTCTATTCCACCGTGTCTGGTCCCGCCTCTGTTTATCCAGGTACCGCCAAATTTATCGCCGACTTCAAAGCCAAATTTGGCTCTGACCCACAGCCATTTGCTGCCCAAGGCTTCGATGCGATGGGCATTTGCTTGAAAGCGATTGAAAACGCCGCCAAAGCCAAGAATGGCGAAATGCCCACCCGCGCCGAAGTGACCCAGGCCATCCGCGCCTTGCAAGGATATAGCGGCATCACTGGCAACTTCACTTTCAACAGCATTGGTGACCCTGTCACGGCCCAATACTTCATCATCCAGGTTGTCTCGCCTGACCCTGCCAAATGGGCCGAGAACACCATTGTCGAAACCCTCGACATTGCGCCTCCCGCTCCATAAACCAGTTTGCTAGCAACGCGCTCCCGGTCTCTTTGCGAGGCCGGGAGAACTTTCTTATTCGGGATGGTCTATGAAACGATTCTTCGGCACCATCAACATCCGTGAGTTGCTGCGACCACTAGGGCAAATGCTGGTTTTTTCGGTCGGCAGCGCGCTGATTCTTTCTGCTATTGTCTTGCTCCTGTCGCTCCTTCTGGATAAATCTGCAGCAGGGCAAAGCGTTGTGGCGCGTTTCAACGTTTCCCTTTTTACGTATGTCTTGGTCAATCTGCCTCAGGTCTTAATTGACGGCCTGACAATCGGCTTTGTGTACGCCGCCATCGCCCTGGGATACACAATGGTCTATGGCGTGCTGGAGTTCATTAACTTCGCACATAGCGAAATCTTTGCCGTCGGCGCCTTTGTGGGCGTAGAAATCCTGATTGCGCTGGATTCGGCAGGCATCCTGGGAACCGCCCCGCTTGGCATGGCATATCTGTGGCTAATCCTTGCTATCCTGGCCAGCATGGTCGCCGCTGGAAGTCTTGCCATGGCCGTTGAACGCATCGCCTACCGCCCGTTGCGCGGCGCGGCGCGGCTGGTGCCACTCATTTCAGCCATTGGCGTTTCTTTCTTTCTTCAAGACATGATTCGCCTGGTTGAAAGTCTGACGACCGGGCAATTCAATCGAATTTTTCCAACTTTTGGCAATTTCGATGAGCGGCTGGTCTTCGGCCAGATGAATATGGGTGGAACAGCCATGACGCTGGGTATTTCCATCAAATCGCTCATCGTTATTCTGGCAGCAGTAATTATGCTGGTCATCCTCAACTACCTGGTCAACGCCACCAAAATTGGCAAGGCCATTCGCGCGGTTGCCCAGGATCGACCGACTGCCAGTCTGATGGGGGTGGATGTCAACCGCATCATCGCGCTGACCTTCCTCATAGGCGGTTCGCTGGGGGGCGCAGCCGGGGTCTTGTATGCGGCCAAGTTCACCCGTATCGACCCCTTCGTCGGGTTCTTTCCTGGTATTAAAGCCTTCACCGCAGCCGTCATGGGCGGCATCGGCAACCTGACAGGGGCGTTGCTGGGCGGCATCGTGCTGGGGATGCTGGAAACTTTTGCAGGCTCTTATCTTTCCGCCTTTACCATGGGCGCGGCAGGGGCGGAATATAAAGATATTTTCGCCTTTGGCATTCTCATCCTCGTCCTGATTTTCCGCCCGCAAGGTCTGATGGGCGAAAACGTCGCCCAGAAAGCCTAGGAGGAAAGCAATGAACCGCTTCTCGCTTGACAACCTCCGAAACAAAGCCCAACAAGGTACATTGCCTTATATTCTTACCCTGGCGCATATCATCCTGGGAACTGTCCTGGTCTATGTCAGCCCGCGCTCGAACCTTGCTTTTCTCTTGCTGCTTACTTCCTTCGGCACTCTGTATGCACTGAAAACCGATAACCGCTTCAAACTCGGGCTGGGCATATTCATGGCATTGGTTGTCATTCCCATCATTGGGGTGCGAAACATCTTCTACCTGGAAATCATTTTCCAGATTAGCGTTTTTGTCGCCCTGGCGCTTGGCCTGAACATCGTGGTCGGGTTTGCCGGGCTGCTCAACCTGGGCTATGTTGCGTTTTACGCGGTAGGGGCTTACCTGTGGGCTTTCTTTGGTTCGCAGCAATATTACGTCCTGCCTTTCGCGCCAGGAACCCAGCCGCCCAATCTGCCCTTCCTGCTGCCCGGCGATGCGTTCTACCTGTTCATGTTCCTTGCCATCATTGTCGCGGCACTGACCGGCATCCTGCTCGGTTCGCCAGTACTGCGCCTGCGTGGAGACTACCTCGCCATCGTAACGCTCGGTTTCGGCGAAGTCATCCGCCAACTTGCCAATAACCTCGATAAACCGTTGAACTTCACCAATGGCCCGCAGGGCATCACCCCCATCCAGCGCCCCACCCTGCCACAGTTCGTGGTGGACAGTTTCAATGCCGTCTTCCAGCCGATTGTTGGCCGCCAAGTCGAAACCGCCACGCTCTACAATGTCATGTTCTACCTGCTGGCGTTGGTCGTCATCCTCGTGATTATCGTGGTGACGCTGCGCCTGGAGGACTCGAAAATCGGACGCGCCTGGACCGCCATCCGCGAAGACGAAACCGCCGCCGTTGCAATGGGCGTTCCGCTCGTCAGCCTGAAACTGGGCGCATTCGCCGCGGGGGCCTCGTTCGCGGGGGTAATGGGCGCGTTGATGGCCGCCAGCCGCACCTTCGTCAGCCCCGAATCATTCTCGTTCATGCAATCCATCGGCGTGCTTTCGATGGTCATTCTGGGCGGCCTGGGCAGCATCCCCGGTGTCATCCTGGGCGCAGCCACCGTCACCATCCTGAACTTGCAAATCCTGCAAGGTTTCTCGCTCTATCTGAGTCAACTACGCCAGAGCGACGCCGTCATTCCCATCATTAACTTCGCCTGGAGGGACTTGTCCACCCAACTGGACCCGGCCAAGTACCAGCGGCTGCTCTTTGGCATCATCCTGATTGTCATGATGATATTCCGGCCAGGCGGCATTATCCCGGCCCGGCGGCGACAGCGGGAACTGTCCCTCGATGAACCAGAACCAACGCAGGAAGGATAAGGCGAGGACACCATGACACTGCTCCGCACGACCGATGTCGTCAAACGCTTTGGCGGACTGACCGCCGTTAATAAAATGTCTTTTCATCTGGAAAAGGGTGAAATCGTCAGCATCATCGGCCCGAACGGGGCCGGGAAAACGACCTTCTTTAACACCCTGACCGGCATTTACCGGCCCGAGGAAGGAAAAATCGAATTCAATGGGAAATCGCTGCTTGGCCTGCGCACCGACCAGATTGCCGCGCGCGGCATCTCGCGCACCTTTCAGAACATCCGCTTGTTCGGCGAAATGTCGGTCATCGAAAATGTGCTGGTCGGCATGCACACCCAGTTGAAGCAAAACCCCTTCCAAATCCTGGCTCACCTGCCAGCGTTCAAAAACGAAGAACGCGCCGCCGAGAAAAAAGCCGAGGAACTACTCCGCTATGTCGGACTCAAAGGCGTAGGGAATGAACTGGCGAAAAACCTGCCTTATGGCGGACAGCGCCGGGTCGAAATTGCCCGCGCCCTGGCCGCCGACCCGCTCCTGCTACTACTCGACGAACCCACCGCCGGAATGAACCCCCAGGAAACGGAAGACGCCATCCGCCTGTTCCGCCGCATCCGCGACGAGAAAGGCGTCACGGTGCTGCTCATCGAACATGATATGCGCGTCGTGATGAACATCTCCGAACGCATTAGCGTGATGGACTACGGCGAAAAGATTGCCGAAGGCACGCCTGCCGAAATCCGCTCGAACCAGCGCGTCATCGAAGCCTATCTCGGACGCGGCACGGTCGCCAGCCAGCACGAGGAGAAAGTCCAATGAGCCTGCTCACCCTGGAAAACGTCCACAGTTACTATGGGCGCATCCACGCGCTCAAAGGCATCTCGCTCGAAGTGAACGAAGGCGAAATCGTCACGCTGATTGGCGCCAATGGGGCCGGGAAAAGCACCACCCTGCGCACCATTTCGGGGTTGCTGCATCCCAAACAGGGCAAAATCCTGCTCGGCGGAAGGGATATTTCGCACATGGACCCGCACAAAATCGTGCAGGCCGGCGTAGGACACGTCCCCGAAGGACGCGGGATTTTCCCAAAACTGACCGTCAAAGAAAACATGGAGATGGGCGCCTTCACCATCGATGACCCGCTGGAGGTGGAACGCCGCATGGAATACGCCTTCGAGTTGTTCCCGCGCCTGAAAGAACGCATCAACCAGAAGGGCGGAACGCTCTCCGGCGGCGAACAGCAGATGCTCGCTACTGCGCGCGGCCTGATGCTCAACCCGAAGATTCTGATGCTCGATGAGCCTTCGATGGGCCTGGCCCCGGTGCTGGTGGAGTTGATTTTCGACATCATCAAGCAGATGAACGAAAAAGGCACCACCATCCTGCTGGTGGAACAAAACGCGCTCATGGCGCTCTCAATTGCCCATCGCGGCTATGTGCTGCAAACGGGGCAAATCGTCATCGCGGACACCGCCGAAAACCTAAAGGCCAACCCCACCGTGCAACATGCCTATTTGGGCGTGGAGTAGCCAAAGCCCGGTATTCAGCAAGCAGATTACGAAACGTCCCGAAGGTTTGTAACCTTCGGGACGTTGATTTTTTTACAGCCCCAACGCGGCCAGTTTTTCGGGGGCGGGAATACCGCCCGGCCAGTTACGATAGGCGTAATATTCGGGCAGCATCTTGTCCAAATCGACCACGCGGCCCTTGGCGGGGCCTTCGGGCAGCGGCTCGTTGAGCAAGCGCGGCGAAAGGGTATCCTGCTCCGGCCCGGAACCGGCTTTCAGCAGGAACATCCGCTCCAAAGTGTAAACCCGCTCGGCGGCCTGCAAGGCTTCATCGGGCGTATAGTTTGCCCCGGTAGTCAGATTGAGCAGTTGCGCCAACCGGTTGGGCCAGACCATCATCTCTTTGGTGAAGGCATAACGGATGGCGAAGAAAACGCACACCCCGCCCGAATCAATCAGCGCAAAGGCATCTTGGAAGCGGGCCACCAGTTCGGCTTTGCCGTCGGTCGAGAGCGGGTCGGCCTTGACCGGCACGCCAAAGACTTCCTCATAAGCCACATCGCCTTCCATGTGCGACGCGCCCTTGTTCGAGGTGGCATAGAGCAAACCCATGCCCTGCGCGCCGCGCGGGTCGTAGCCGGGGAATTCCTGCTTGCGGGCGGTGACAGACATTTCAGGGTGATCGTATCGCTCAGCGAGGCGATAACTGCCCTCGGCCAGCACATCCCCAAAGCCCTGGCGGTAGCCAATCCGATTGACCATCTCAATCACCGCATCTGCATCGCCAAAACGCAGCGGCATGCCGGTCTGCTCATCGGTGATAATGCCTTTTTCATACATCTCCATCGCGGCGGAAATGGTCAGGCCGGTCGAAATCGTATCCAGGCCGAGTTCGTTGCAGCGGTAGTTGGCCTTGAGCAGCCCGGCCAGGTCATCTATGCCACAGGCCGAACCCAGTGAAGCAATCGTCTCGTATTCCGGCCCCTCGCCCTTGCCTGCATATTTGCCTTCGGGGACTTCGGTCAGGCGTCCGCACGAAATGGGACAGCGATAACACGGCTTATGAGTGATGAGATAAGAATTCTTGAGGGCAACGCCGTCGATTTTGTCGGTGCCTTCAAAAACCCCAGTCTGGAAGTTGCGGGTCGGCAGGATTCCGAGCGCGTTGGTCACTTGTGGGACGTAGGCTGTACCGTAGATACGCAGGTTCGAGCCTTTCTTGACATCCGCGCCGACTTCTTTGGAGAGTTCGACGCTCAAGGCGCGCATCCCAGCATCATCATAAAAGGCCGGGTTTTTCTTGCCCATCGCCACCACGCCCTTGAGATTTTTGCTGCCCATCACCGCCCCCACCCCCGAGCGGGCCGCGGCGCGGTGATAATCGTTCATGATACCGGCCATCAAAACCCGTTTTTCGCCCGCCGGGCCAATGCAGGCCACTTTGGCTTCGGGCATGGTCTCGGCCAGCAAGGCATCGGTCGTTTCGGGGACTTCCTTGCCCCACAAGTGTGCCGCCGGGCGGATTTCAACCTGATCCTCGTTCACCCAAACGTAGACCGGGCTGGCGGCCTTGCCCTCGAAGATAAACATATCGAAGCCGGTGCGCTTCATCCAGGTTGGGAAATCGCCGCCAGAGTTGGAATGCGCCAGAGCGCCCGTCAGCGGCGATTTGGTGACAACCATGTAGCGGTTGCCGGTAGGAGCGGTGGTGGCCGTCAGCGGGCCTGTGGTGAAGATGAGTTTATTTTCTGGGGCAAAGGGGTCCACCTGCGGGTCAACCTCGTCGTAAAGGTAGCGAATCGCCAGCCCGCGCCCGCCGATGTAGTCTTTGAGAATTTTTGGGGGAATATTTTCGATGGAAACTTTCTGATTGGTCAAATTCACGCGCAAAAGTCGTCCGTGCCAGCCGTGCATATTCATCTCCTTCGTTCGTGTGTTTTCCGGTTATTCGGTTGTCCGGTTTTCCGGTTGTTCAGTTTTCCGGTTATTCGGTACTGTCCGTTTCTCCGTTTTTTTTCATCCGTTGTCTCTCCGCTTCATCCGCTATCCACTCCGTTTCATCCGTTGTCACATCCGCTTCTCCGTTGCAAAATCCGCTCCATATCCTGTCAGCCCCCCGCAATAGCAGAAAAAGCCGTGATGGTATCACCATCCGAAAGCGACGCATCCGCTTCGGCCTGGTAGCCGTTCAGCAGCAAAACAGTCGAATCATCGAGCGGGACGCCCAGCGGCCCCAGCACATCGCCAATCGCCGCGCTGGGTTGGGCTTCCAGTTCGATGACGTTGCCCTGCGTTCCAGGAGGCAATAACTTCATGTAATTGGCGATTAATTTCACGCGCACGCGCATCAGCGATTCTCCATTCACTACAACAAGTGTAGACCAAATCCCCGCCCCCGGCAAGCGTATCTTGTCATAAAAAAAGCGTATCGAGTTTCACGATTCCGCCGTTAACCATTGCGCAAGGTGGAAATCGGACTGGATACGGTAAAATAATGGGGAAAGGTAAGCAGGTAGACAAGGAAACAAGAAAACAGGTAAGCAAGTAGACAGGTAGGCAGGAAGAGAGATAGATAAGGAAACAAGCAAGCAGGGAAGCAAATCACTCATCACCAATCACCAATCACCAATCACCAATCGTAAATACAAAATCGAAAATCCCCTATGCCCTCTGCAGAAATCATCACCATTGGAACAGAAATCCTGCTCGGCGAAATCGTCGACACCAACTCGGCCTGGCTGGCCCGCGAACTGCGCAACCTGAATGTGGATGTCTTTCGCACCAGCACCGTAGGCGATAACACCGCCCGCATCGCAGAAGTGCTCCGCGAGACGCTCCAGCGCGCCGATATCATCATCACCACCGGCGGCCTCGGCCCCACAGTAGACGACCCGACCCGCGAAGCCGTCGCCCTGGCGTTCGGCGTCGAAACGGTCTACCTGCCTGAACTGTGGGAGCAAATCGTCGAGCGAATGCAGCGCTTTGGGCGCGTGCCGACCGAAAACCAGAAGCGCCAGGCCTACGTCCCCAAAGGCGCCATATCCATCAAAAACCCGGTAGGCACGGCCCCGGCCTTTATCGTGGAAAGCGGCCCCAAATGTGTTATTTCGCTGCCCGGCGTGCCGCGCGAAATGGAATACCTGGCCGAACACGAAGTCTTCCCCTACCTGCGGGCGCGTTACAATCTGACCGGCCTCATCAAAGCCCGCATCCTGCACACCGCTGGAATGGGCGAAAGCGTCATAGACGAACACATCGGCGAATTCGAGACGCTCACCAACCCCACCGTTGGGCTGGCGGCGCACTACGGCGTGGTCGATGTCCGCATCACCGCCAAAGCCGCCAGCGAGCAAGAAGCCGACGCGCTGATTGCCAGCGTCGAAACGGCCATCCGCAAAAAACTGGGAGACGCCATCTACGGCGCGGACGGCGAGACGCTCGAATCGGTCGTCCTGACGGCGCTCTCTTCTTCTGGCTACACGCTCACGGTAGTAGAAATCGGAACAGACGGCGAACTCTCACGGCGGCTCTCTGGCGCAAATAACGGTACCTTCCTCGGCGGTCAAATTCTGCCCTCGCTGGCAGAAGGCCAGTCGCTGGCCGAAGCGGTATCGGCCCAGCAGCAAGTAACCGGGGCCGGGTTCGCGCTCGGTTTAACGGTCACAAAGGCCACCGGCGCGTCCGAAGCAGAGTTCGTTCTCGTCACGCCCCACTCCCACTTCACCGAAAAACGCGGCTACGGCGGGCATCCCAAAAATGTCGCAGCCTGGGGCGCAAACTCCGCCCTCGACTGGCTGCGCAAGCAGGTGAAGGGATGAGCAGGAAACGCCTGAACGACCTGGCAGCAATTTTATGGGGAGGAAACCTGCTCTTGTGCCTGATACTGGCCGGAGGCTGGTTCTGGTTTAACAACCTGCCCCAAGCCCGGGCCGAAGCAAAACCCACGCAAGCCTTTATACCGTTAAAGAACCCAACCCGCACCCCAAAGCCGACCGTCACGCCCTGGCCTGCTCCCACGCGAAGGGCCACCATCACCCCCTGGCCGACCCCATCGCCCGCGCCAAGCCTGACCCCCTGGGCTGTGCGCCCCCCCAACGTGCGCGAGATTGGCAAATCGGTGGAAGGCCGCCCGCTGGAAGTGCATCGCTTTGGCAATGGGCCGTCAGTGAAATTGATTGTGGCCGGCATTCACGGCGGCTACGAACACAATACCATCGCGCTGGCCTACGAGTTGATAGCCTACCTCGGCGACCACCCAGAGCGCATCCCGGCGGATACGACCCTCTACATCCTGCCCAACCTGAACCCCGATGGCTATGCCCGCAAAATTGGCGTGGACGGACGCGCCAACGCCAACAACGTCGACCTGAACCGCAACTGGCCTTACAACTGGAAGGCCGACTGGCCGCGCGACGGCTGCTGGATTTGGCGTCCCATCACCGGCGGCGAGTATGCCGGGTCAGAGCCAGAAGTGCAGGCCCTGATTGCCTTCATCGACCAGGTCAAACCGGCGGCAATCATCAGCTATCACAGCGCGGCGCTCGGCATCTTCGCCGGGGGGCGGCCCGATTTTCCCCCCTCCATCCGCCTGGCCGAGGCGGTAGCCGAAGTAACCACTTACCCCTGGCCGCCCATCGATACCGGCTGCGACTACACCGGCAACCTGACTGACTGGGCCGCCAACACGCGCAGCATCCCCTCGATTGACATTGAACTGACCAATCACCGCGATACAGAATTCGAGATGAACTTAAGGGTATTGCAAGTCTTGCTAGGCTGGAAACCGTAACACGACACCTTAAAAAACCATAAGTCGTTGGAACTTTTCCTTTACCAGGTTCGTCTTACTATGGTATACCAACCCATCTGGAGGACCAATGGCATATCAACCACAATCTAAGATTTTCCTGGCCCTGATAGTTGGCGCACTGGCGCTTTCTGCCTGCAATATGTCGAGTGGTGAACCGACCCCCACGGAAATCGGCATTGAAGCCGTTTATACTTCGGCAGCCCAAACCGTGGAAGCCCAACTGACCGGCACAGCCGCCGCCCAACCCAGCGCCACCCTAACCCCTTCTCCTACCCCGACAGCGACCGTCACCCCTACCCCAGAAGTTACCAACACCCAGGCTGCAGCTGTCATCCCGTCCGTACCCAGTGGCGGTACGGGAGGTTCAGGCGCAGTGGGATGTAACAATTCGGCGTATGTTTCGGATGTCACCATCCCCGACAATCAACAAATCGCGCCGGGAACCACCTTTACCAAAACCTGGCGCGTGCAAAACACCGGCTCTTGTGCCTGGAATTCCAACTACAGCCTGACCTTCATCAGCGGCGATGCAATGGGCGGCGTGAAAACCCCCATCAACCAGACCGTCAACCCAGGCGCCTCGGCGGATGTCTCGGTAACGCTGACTGCACCCCAAACCCCCAAGACCTACACCGGCTACTGGAAACTTGCCACCGACAGCGGACAGGCATTCGGCACGTCAATTTATGTGCAAATCGTGGTAGCAGGCACGCCTGGCACGCCTGGCACGCTCTTGCCATCTCCCACTGCAACCTTTGGCGCAGTGGGATGCTACAACGCGGTATTGGTGAGCGCGAATCCGCAGGATGGCGTGAGCATCAAAGCGGGTGACGGCTTCCGCAAAACCTGGGTCATCAAGAATACTGGAACCTGCGAGTGGAACAGCGACTTCAGATTTGTGTACATCAGCGGCGACATTCTGCGCGACAACACAACCAACCGGCTGCGTCGTGGAACGATCAAAACAAACGGTACGCTTGAATATTCCCTGGATTTCACCGCCCCTACAGCGCCCGGCACGTACACCAGCACTTGGCGATTGATGACAGATACCGGCACTCTGTTCGGGCCGAGTTTCACTTCGCGCATCGTCGTTCCTGGCGCGACTCATACCCCCACAGTCCAGCCGTCCATCACACCGACACCTACGATAACAGCAACGCCAACGGCCACAACAGCAGCGTACCCATAAATTCTTTCGTAACAACAAAAAACGTCCCGAAGGTTTTGAACCCTTCGGGACGTTTTACTTCATTTCGCGCGCAAAACCAATCAGCCCAGCCCAGCCAACAACGGCAAGAGCAATGCTGCTCCGCCACAAAACGGGACGGAGGTCGCCAAATCCCGAGGAGACGTAGCGGGGGATTCCGTTTCCTCCACAAAAAAACGGTGGGAGAAACTATCCAGGCAGGAGAAGGCTGCGGCGTCAGCGTCAGGGAGGACTCCGCCGGTGGAAGGGTCGCTGTCGGCGTTGGTGGACAGGATGGTCAGCGTAACCCGCTCTGAAACTATGCGCACTCCGGTAACTTCATCTCCCGGCGAAACACCAGAACCAGGCAGAGATTCTGGCGGGGCGACATCGGCTCGAACCGGAAACGGCGCGAGCAGGGAAAACGCAAGGGCGAGGAAAAGCGTCCTCGCCCAAAAACCAATAGAGAGGAAAGGTCGTTTCATCGAGTTATAAAGCTGCGTCTCATGATGGTCAACCGGGGTGCGAGTGACCGCCGGGGTGTTGGGGAATGTTTCGGTCGAGCCAGGCCAGGCCCAGCCCGATAGTGGTCGTCCACGAAAGCATTTTGAACTCGCCTTTTAGCATGGCATCGCGCGCCTCGTCGCGAGTGAGGGTGATGATTTCCTGCTCTTCCAGGTCGCCAGAGTTTGGTTCGGCCACCTGACGGGCATCCAGCGCCAAGAACAGGTATGCCGTGCCACAGCGGCGGTTGGCATCGGCAGCGTATTTTCCCAGGAAAATCATCTCGCGGGCTTCGCAGCCCATTTCCTCGGCCATCTCGCGCCGGGCGGCTTGTTCAGGCGTCTCTCCGGGGTCAATCATCCCGCCCATGGTGGAGAGCGATACTTCCCCTACGCCATATTTGAACTGGCGCATGCACAGGATACGGCCATCTTCCAGCACGGGCAGGACATCTACAAATTCTGGAATGATGACCCAGGGCCAGTTATCGATGACGCGTCCATCGGGCAGTTCTACCGTGTGGCTTTCGACTGCAAGGTAGCGGCTGAAATCGAGGATTAATTTGCGAGAGAGGGTTTTCCAGGGTTTCATTATATTCTCAAATTCTCGGCACTATTCCAGCCCAAAATCGGCCCTGGGCGGCAGCCACTCGTCAATGTTGCGCAGGATGCGCGGGACGAGCGCGTAGCGGGTCACAGTCAGCCCAGGAATGGCCGGCAAAGTATGGCGGATAAACTCGCGCAGGGCATCGTTATCTTTGAAACGTGCTTCGATGGACATTTCGGTATTGCCCTGCCCAAAGGCAAGATAGGTGATTTCGGGCATGGACATCAGCGTTTGCAAAATTTCCTCCTCGTGGGCTGGGTCGGCGTCGAGCAGGATGTCAGCGGCGGTAACATAGCCAAATGCCAACGGGTTGATGATGGCTGTCAGCCGAATGATGTCATCCTCCACCAGCCGGTCGATGCGTTTGCGGACGGTGCGCTCATTTGTCCCGGTCTGGCGGGCAATTTCGGAGGCTGCCATGCGCGCATCGGCATGCAAGGCGTGGATAATGTCGTAGTCTAATCGGTCGAGGGTGTATTTTCGCGGCGGCATAATTCCCTTTCGGCAACAAAAACTTCCAAAGCGGGAAGATTATATCGCGGATTCGGATGCAATAAAAAATCGAGCGGCAAGCCGCTCGACCCTAACTATTCCACCATTTTATACCCTTTCGATTCCAGGAACTTTCTCTCTTTCTCTTTATGGATTTCGGCCAGTTTGGCTTTAATACCCAACCATTCCGGACCATCGAGTGGATACCAGTGCAAGGCCAGGAAGGAAATGAACAACAGGATGCCCGGCACGAGCGCCCAGCCAAGCAAGATGCCGGTCTCTGCGCTGGCCGATTGCAGACCCTTGCCAAGAGTCTGGTCGTAGCCCCAGGCAGCCATGATGCTCAACATCACCCACTGCGCAATACTGATGGCCGGTTTGGTGATGAAGCTGTTAATTCCGGCGTACATCCCCTCGCGGCGCAGGCCAGTGCGCTCTTCATCCATGTCAACCACGTCGCCGTTCATTAACGGAATCAGGTACATGCCGCCCGCGAAACCGATCCCAAACAAGAAAAAGCCAAGCGCGGCGGCGATTGTGTTTTTCCCAAGCAAAACGATGATGAAACAGCCAACTGCAAAGGCCAGGCTAAACAGGCGAGTACTGCGTTTGACTCCCCACGGCTCACGGCGATTAATCCACAGGAAAACGCCGCCGATGATGCCAACCGCCAAGGCGATATAGAGCGGCGTGCGAGCGACATCGATTTCATCGAAATAGTACCATAAACCCTGCATTAGTGAAGTTTGGACAAAGATGATGGTAAAGCTAATGACTTCAAAAATGACAAAGGAGCGGTTGCTGAAGCACTGGAACAAGGCACTGAAAAAGCCCGGCTGCTCATCTTCCTGGGTGTAGTGTTTCTCTTTATAGAAAAAGGTGCTGAAGTAGATAATCAGCCCCATCCCAATCGAAAACAGAATCATAAACCAGCGGAAAAAGCTGATTCCGGCGATGTCACCTACTGTTGGCTTGATTGTCCCTTCGATGGCAACAGGAACAACAATTGTGAAGACCATGAAAATAATTTTCCAGACAAAAATGCTGGAACGAGCCTTGTTTGAAATCGCTACTTCGTAAGGCATGATGTACAGGCTGGTGG
>CAYRBO010000014.1:0-1557 GCA_964422545.1 uncultured Anaerolinea sp.
TCCATTTCTTCCATCAGTGCTTGCGAGATTGCCTCGCGCATGGTAATTCTAGCCATAATAACTCCAGTGGTCAGTCATCAGTCATCAGTTGTCAGTCATCAGCCCAGGAATTTACTGATTACTGAACACTGATTACTGAAAACTGGTTAGTTAGCGTAAATATCCTTAAACAACTCTTCCATGCCTGGCTCAGGGCTGGCTTCGGCAAACTCAACCGATTTATCGGTCTCAAACTGGGCTTTTTCATCCAGAGCGTCCAATTCGGCTTCGGTGGCAGCCTTTTCCTTCAGCAGGTAGGCGCGGAAAATGCCAATCGGGTCGTTTTCTTGCCACTTTTTCACTTCTTCCTGCTGACGGTAGCGTTCTGGGTCGCCCATCGAGTGGCCGCGGAAGCGATAGGTGACGGCTTCCAGCAGGTACGGGTGGCCCGTTTCGCGGATATACTTCATCGCTTCCTGGCTGGCTTCGTACACTTTCATTACGTCCATGCCATCCACGCGGGCATTCTTCATGCCGTAACCCTCCGCCTTCTGACGGATTTCATCCACCGCCGAAGCGCGCTCGACCGCCGTCCCCATGCCGTACTGATTGTTCTCGCACACCCATAGAACCCGCAGGTTCCAGGTCTTTGCCAGGTTCAGCGCTTCATGAAAATAGCCAATATTGGTCGCGCCGTCACCAAACATACAAATCGTGATGTTGTCGTTTCCGGCGTATTGGTCGCCCAGGGCCAGCCCGGCGGCGATGGGCAGGTGCCCGCCGACGATGGCGTGACCGCCCCACATGTTCTTCTCGACTGAAGCCATGTGCATCGAGCCGCCCTTGCCTTTCGACATGCCCGTGACTTTGCCGAGCAGTTCTGCCATCACTTCATTGGCCGAAATGCCGCAGTTGAGCGCCACGCCATGGTCGCGGTAGGCGGTAATCACCCGGTCGCGCGGCTCGCGGGCCGCAATTAGACCGGTTGAAACGGCCTCCTGGCCGATATACAGGTGCATGAACCCGCCGATTTTCCCGGCCTGGTACAATTCTGCGCCACGTTCCTCCACGCGCCGAATCAGCACCATCTCATAATACATTTGCAGCAACTTTTCTTTGTCCATGTGGTCTCCAAAAATCAAGATAATGACATAAAAATAGCCGGGATTGTCCCCGGCAGGAGAGGAAACTGACCTTGCCAAAGGGGTTATGTCACATATTTATATCTTTTTTCTCGTAAATTTTCCAGATTGGAATAACCCCAAACGGGTGATTCTGATACGATTTGAGAGTGATGTTTATCACACTTGGCTGTGCGTGCTCAAACGCAACAGGCATGAATCCGAAGTCTCCTGACTTTGTCAAAAATCGGGAGATTTTGGACTCCAGCCCGATTTTCGGATTTTCGATATGGATTGTAACTGCCTGCCCCCTCACCCCCAGCCCCTCTCCCTTTGGGAGAGGGGGGAAATAGGGATGATTTTGTCGCTTTTGACGAAAAAATCCGTTTCACGCGTCCGTTTCCCTCTCCCTTTGGGAGAGGGGGGAAATAGGGATGATTTTGTCGCTTTTGACGAA
>CAYRBO010000014.1:1657-9327 GCA_964422545.1 uncultured Anaerolinea sp.
CCCTCTCCCTTTGGGAGAGGGGGGAAATAGGGATGATTTTGTCGCTTTTGACGAAAAAATCCGTTTCACGCGTCCGTTTCCCTCTCCCTTTGGGAGATGGTTAGGGTGTGAGGGTAAGTAGTTACTATGGATTATCCCTTCGGCTCAGACGGATTCGCGCCGCTGGTGCGAATGTTGATGGTTTTCTTGAGAATATCGAACCAGAAAGGCGCGCCCTGGGCGGCGGCAACTCCGCTGACAAGCAGGCCGAACAACTTCAACAAGATGCCGGTTGGGTCGTTGGGCGCCGGGGCATTGACAATTGGGTAGCATTTGTTGCCCACCTTCAGCCCGTAGTAATCGATGGGCGAGTTTGGCAGCAGAGTACATCTTTTTTGCGAACCGTCCATCATCAAGACGCCTCCGCTGCTGTCTGCTGGGAGCGGGGTGCCGACCCAGCCGATTGGGACGTTCAGGTTGGTGAACTGCAACTGGAGCGCGGCCAGTTCGTCGGATGTCATTGGGCGCAGGCCGTCCTCGCTCTCCTGCGCAAACGCCTGGGCTTGGGCAACCAACGCCTGGCGCACGACCGGTTCGCGCCACAGGGTTTGGGTGAGCGCCAGGGTATCGGCATTCAGTATGATGGCTACGGCCACCCCAATCAACAGGGATATTTTCTGGGCTTGGCGCTTGTACCAGCCACTTAATCGCTCCGTTCCATTGTCGAACCAGTTTTCGACGCTTTCGCGCGCCGCAGCCAGCGCTTCCTCGCCTTTGCCAATGCCCAGTATCAGGCTTTCGAGGGCCTGCTTCAACTGCGGATTGGTCGCGCCCAAAACGGCTATCCCCTCCCGAATCTGCTCGAAGGCAGAGGGTTCTTCTTCCCCGGCGGCCTGACGGCGCTCGGCTTCGATTCCGGCCAGGATTGTATCCACATCCTCGCTGGTCACTTTCACCCGGCTGAAGACCTGCGCAACGGCCTGCCCCATGCGCGGGTTGAGACTGCCGAGTTTTTCCAACTCTGTTTTGACGCTGTCCATTGCGCTTTCGATTGCCGCTTCTCCGGCTCTGGTGTTTAGGGCTTTGCGGGTTGCCGCCAGCACCGCCCGAAACTGTGCCTCGGCCCGGGCTTTTTCGTCCTTTTTGAGTTCTGCAATATGCGCGCGCAGCGTTTGGATTTCTCTCTGAAGAATGGACTGTTTTTTGCCCGCGTTGACCAGGATGTCGAACAGAGCCAGCGAAAACATGCGCGCCGGGATGTACGAAGGCCGCCGCAGATTGGCTTCATCGTCGCCGGTATGCAGCGATTTAATCAGTGGATGCTCGTAAAACAGGTCAGCCAGGGCCGGGTCGGCCAAAAAGTTGCGGATGTGCGCTTCTAACATCTTGGAGCGCAAGCGCAGGCGCGCGCCTATCCATTCTTGGATGTACATGACGCCGATGCTCAGCACCAGCCAGGCAAAGATGAGACTGATGAAAATTTCGAGGATGGTGAGAAGGGACATAGGAGGCCTCCCGTCTGAATTGTGTTTCCAGTATAACGGAAAACTACCTGTCTGAGGCTTCAGATTTTCTGGCTCGGTTGTGCGCCTGGTTGACGAGGTAGATGCCGGTCAACGCAATTACTCCGCCCGCGAGTTGAGAGATGGTCGGAACTTCGGCCAGCAGCGGGATGGCGAGCAGGGCGGTCATCACCGGCTGCCCAATCATGGTCGGCGAGACAATTGAGGCCGGCAGGTGGCCGAGCGCAAACGTGACCGACAGGTAGCCCAGCAATTGGGCAACGACCGCTGCCCCCAGGAAGGCCAGCCAGGTTTGGGCCGAGTATCCCCACAGCGGGTAGCCCAGGACAAGGTTGATGACGAACAGCGAAGCAGCGGCCAGCAGTGCCATCAGCCAGGCGTAGGTGGGCGCGTCGAAACTGCGCCGCCCGCGCTCAGTGGCGAGGTAATAGGCTGCAAAAAAGAAACTGGAGATAAGCGCCAGCAAGTCGCCGAAGCCGAGGTGGGGATGGAGCAGGAAATCGCTGCCAACGATGATAGCCGCGCCGCTCATGGCCAGGACCAACCCCAGCCAGAAATCGCCCTTCAACCGTTCACCGAAAAAAAGCAGCCCGGCCAGGGCCACCCAGAGCGGGGCAGTATGTCCAATCAGGGTGACATTGGCGGCGGTGGTGTAGGTGGCGGCAGTGTTCCAAAAGGCAAAATCGAGCGCGGTCGCAATCCCGGCAATGATGGGAAACAGCAGGCGCGGTTTTTGCGCAGGCGGGTGATTGCGATGCCGGTAAAAGATGAAGGGAGTCAGCAGGCTGGCAGCGAAAAATACGCGGTAGAAGCCGGTAACGGGGCCTGGCGCCTCGGCCCAGCGCACGAACATGGCCGAGAGGCTGAGCGAGAGAATGCCAACAGCCAGGGCAAGGTAGGGCAGGAAGGCAGGGGGACGGGCAGCAAGGGGTTTGGGCATGGTTTTCAGGGGCCGAACAGCGAAGCCAGCAGGGGTGGAATTTCTTCGAGGCTTTCCACAACCGCATCTGGCGGGGTTGGGCCGGGAGTCTGGCTGCGGGCGCGGCGTTTTATCCAGATGGCGAACATCCCAAGCATTTTTGAACCGCTCACATCGGCATCGAGCCGGTCGCCGACCATGGCTGCCTGGTCTGGCATGTAACCCCAATGCGCCAGGGCCAGTTCGAAGATACGCGGGTGTGGTTTGCGGTATGAGCAGGCGGCGGAGGTCAGCACGAAGTCGAAGTATTGCTCGATTTGGAATTTTTCTACCAATTGGAACACGTCACGGGTATCCCCGGCGTTGGAGACCAGCCCCAGGCGATACCCGGCGGATTGCAGTTCGGCCAGGGTGGAGGCGGCATCGGCCTCGAGCAGCCAGTTTTGCTGGGTAATGGCATAGAAATCGTCCAGCGCGGCGCGCAAGATGTTTTCTGCCACGCCAGGGTGTCCTTTTTGCGCCAACAATTGCCCCAAGACGGCGGTGGTGCTGAGCTCAGAGAGATTGCGGTCGCGGTCGATATAATATTCATCCAGCTTTTTGCGAAATTCGGCTCCAAATGAATTTTGGTCAATCGATAGCCCGCTGGCGCAGAGCGAATCGGCTAGGGCCTGGCCAGCGCGCTCGAAGATGGGTGGCCAGGGGTTGGGGGAATACATCAAGGTATCGCCGAGGTCAAACAGGATGGCCTGGAGGAAACGGGGCATAATTTTGCAGTCAACCGGCTGACCGGTCAGGTGTAGCGTGATTCAATACCTTCTCTGCCGGTCTACCAGGTTGTAAAGCGGCAATCCGCCCAGGTAGCGCAGCAGATTTTCCGAAAACAACCGCATAGCGCGTTCGGTGTAGTGTGGGCTGCTGCCAGAAATGTGCGGGGTGACGATGACATTGGGCATTCCCCACAGTGGGCTGGAGGCCGGCAGGGGTTCTTCGGGGAAGACATCCAGCGCAGCCCCGGCCAGTTTTCCGCTTTTCAGGGCGCTCACCAACGCTGAATGGCTGACCACGCCGCCGCGCGAGACATCTACCAGGAAGGCGCCTGGTTGGAGGGCTTGCAAGATGTTCTCGCCGATGAGTTCGGTGGTTTCTGGTGTCAACGGCACGGTGATAACCAGGAAGTGACATTCACGCGCCATCGAGCGCAAGGCTTGCGCCGGGTAAAGCCGGGTAACGAAATCAGCGTTTGGGTCGCCCATCTCTTCGCCGGGGATATAGCCTGAGTCGGAGGGGTGCATCACATTGCGCTTGGCCGCCAGCACCGTTACGCCGAATGGCCGAAGCAGGCGCGCCACCTGTCTGCCGATGCTGCCGTAGCCGACAATGCCGGCTGTTTTGCCACGCAATTCGAACGGCGAAAACCGCTCAAAGCGGTCTTTGGGCCATTCCGATTTTTTCTGGAAAGCCAGCAGCGCCGGGAGTTTGCGGCTGAGCGCAAGCATCATTGCCACGACATGCTCAGCCACCTGCGAAGCCGCCGCGCCGCTCAGAGTGGTGACGAGCAGGCCGTCTTTTTTGAGCAGCGGCTCATCGAGAAAACGGTCTATGCCCGCGAAGTGAAATTGCAGCCATTTGAGCGCGGGGACCTGTTCTGGTTGGGGCAGCAGGTGAGAAGTATATAGTATCTCGGTTCGCGCCCAGATTTCGGCAGGGACATCGCCTGCTGGCAGGTGGGTGATGTTGATGCGCGGGGAGATGCCGCGCAGTTGCATCAACAATTCCTCGCCTACGGGGACAGTTATCAGGACTTCAATCGTTCGGGAATCGGGCATGGAATTTTTTCAGAATACCGGGTGGGTGTAATTTCCCGCCATATTCAACACTTTACCAGCGGCCGGGATGCGAATCTGACTGCATTTTACACCGCCCTGTTCATTCTGTCACAGGGACAAGAGTACCGCCCATCCGGGTTGGGATGGGCGGCTGGGGGTCAGTTGCTGGCTTTGGGGATAATCAGCCAGGCCAACAGATACAGGCCGATGCCTGGCACGCCGCCGGGCAGGAAGGCGATGAAAAAAGCCAGCCGGAACCAGAAGGCGCTGATGCCAAAGAATTCGGCCAATCCGCCGCACACACCGGCGAGGATACGGTTATTGCGCGAGCGGCGCAAGGCAGGGCGAGGGCTGATGGTCATGAGATACCTCCGTAAAATTTGGAGCAAGATGAGCGATGCGTAGATATACGGAAGTTGTCCGGTGAAGTTGTATGGCGGTTTACCCCGCGCCTTTCAGGTAAATGCCGGTTGGGTCGAGTTCTTCGCGCAGGATTTGGAGCTCGCGCGCTGTAACAGGCTCGGTGATTTTGATGTTTTCGGCCACTTTCAAATCCCAGCCGGTGTTCTCTTTCGCCATTTCGACGGTTTTGCCGGGGTGCAGGGCGGTTAGCACCAATTCGCCGCTCTCGTCTGGCTCCAGAAATCCGATGTCGGTGACTACGCCCACAGGGCCTTTGCCGCGCAACCCGGCGCGTTCGCGTCCGCCTGCGCCGTCCAGGTAGCCTGCCGAAGTCAGGAAATCCACCTTTTCGGGGAAGCGCCGCTTCTGGTGGGGAGTCATGATGTAGCAGCGGTTGGCCCAGGCCGCAATCTCCTGCGCGCCGCCCGAGCCGGGCAGCCGCACTTTGGGGTGTTCGTAATCCGTGCCGACGATGGTCGCGTTGATGTTGCCGTAGCGGTCAATTTGCGCGCCGCCCAAAAAGCCAACATCCACATTGCCGCGCTGGAGGTAATTGGCAAAAATATCGTACATGCTGACCACCGAGAGCGCGCCGCTGACCAGGGTGGGGTCGCCAATGGAGAGTGGCAGGCGGGCGGGTTCTGCGCCAATCACCCCGGCTTCGTAAATCATTACCAGGTTGGGGGCATGGGTGCGTTTGGCCAGGTTGCAGGCCAGGTTGGGCTGGCCTACGCCCACAAAGACCACATCGCCATCTTTGAGCAGGCGCGCGGCGTTGACAATCATCAATTCAGCCGAGGAGTATTCCATGTGTTTCCTTTCTCTATATGGTCGGTTGGTTATCCGGTTGGCAGGCTAGGGTAAGAATCGTCTGATGCGTTCGGCCACTTGGTGCGGGGCTTCGAGCGGCAGCAAGTGGGTTGTGTTTGGCAGGGTTTCGATTTGGATGTGCGAGTTGAACCGGCGCACCAGGAAGGCGGTGGTGGGCAGGAAGGTGTCGGTTTCGGCGCCGCGCAGGATGAGGGTTGGTCGTTTTAACTGGGGCAGGTCGCGCCACAGGTCGAAATCATGCCAAACGCTGGTGTAATAAATGCGAGTTTCCCATTCTGGGCTGTAGCGCAGTTGGTAGCCGCCCTGCGGGTCGGGATGGGTCATGCCGAAAATGTAGTTTCGCAGGGCCGTATCGTCCATGTATCGAAAGATGGGGCGGCGGCGGTAGGATGTAAATACACGTTCCAGGTCATCGAAGGCGCGGCGGCGTTTTTGAGCGGTCGGAATGAGCGGGTGCAGCCGCCAACCCAGCCCCAGCATCCGCACCAGATTCCACAATACGATGAATCCTGGCGCAAAAAGTACTGGGTCAAGCAGAATGAGGGCTTCAAATCGATCTGGATGGCGCAAGGCGGCTCGCAGCGCGGCGATTCCGCCCATTGAATGCCCAATCACAATCGCTTTTTCAACCTTGCGCTCTTCCATAAATTGCAGAAAATCGCTCGAAAGGGGGTGCCAGTCGCGCAGTTCTTTGGGGTTTGCATGAGGCCACAGCGGGCGCTGGTGCATTGCCAGGATATGGTACTGCTCGGCCAGCGCATTGAGCAAGGGCAGGTAACAGGCGGGCGGGTAGCCGTTGGCATGAAGGAAGAGCAATTCAGGCCCGTTGCCACCGAAGTCGGTATAGGGAATCATCCGGGTTATCCACTAATCTGCACTAATCTTCTCGAATAAAGCGGTGAGATTGGTTGATTCGATAGTTCGTGGCGGCAACGCCGACCATGCGTTTCCACTCCAGTTCGTCAGGGTTTCCGAAATTCACCAGCAAACCCACTGGGTAGCGCGTGGCTTTGAGATAATTGAGCATTTGGGATTCTTCTTCCAGGCTTTCCTGATAAATACCCTCGGCAAAACCAGGATGCAATGTGTTGTAAACTCCCAGCGCTGCGCCAATGATGGCATAGACTTCGTCTTTGAAAATCAACTCCACCATCATGCCTCCAAAAATTCGCGTCGATTGGTGCTGATTAGTGGACTCAATAGCGTCCGTAATTGACCGCTTCACTCATCAGCGCCGGGACTTTGAGTTGCTCGTGTTTTTCCGCGCCCAGTTTGGCCCAATATTCTTCCCGGTCTTTTACACCATAGACCCACTCATCGAGATATTGGCGGGTGGCTGCGGGGTCGGCGGAGATTTTGTCCCAGGCCAGGTAGAACTCGTTATCACGGTCGTAATAGCCCTGGGCGTAACTGGGATGCGCGGCATGGGGGACGTGGCATACGGCGCTGACGATGAATCCAGGAATCATGGTGCGGTTTGGGTCCGAGCGGATGACGCTCTCGTCAACGATTTCTTCGGCGGTGAGAATCACTTTTCTGGCCGCGAAAGCGACTTCCTTCTGTTCGCCGACGATGCCCCACAAGTGGGCGTTGCCCTGCGAATCGGCCCGCTGGACGTGGACAATTGCAACATCGGGGTTGAGGGCCGGGACGGTGATGACTTCGCGCCCGCTATAGGGGTCGGTGACGCGCTTGATGCGCGGGTTGGATTTCTCCAGGTCGGTTGCCCCGGTTTGGTTCATTGGCAAGAAGGGCAACCCGCTGGCCCCGGCTTGCAGGCGGGTAATCATGCCGAAGTGGGAATATTCTTCCCATTCTAGTTGACCTTTTTCGATGGCGGCCCGCACAATCCGCAGGCTGCCCACGCCAGGATTTCCCATGTATGAGAAAATCACCTTACGGGCGCAGCCGGCGGCCACCATCTGGTCGTAAATCAGGTCAGGGGTGGCGCGCGCCAGGGTCAGGTCTTTTTTGCCCTGCCGAATCATTTCATGCCCGGCGGCAAAGGGGATGAGATGGGTGAACCCGGCAGCGTACACCACGTCGCCATCGTTCACGAATTGCGTAATTGCGTCTTTCAGAGAGATGAATTTGGTCATGAGCGTGTCCTTTTTGGCGTGTAGCCAATTAATTCTTCTATCTCAAATCTCTAATATCGAGTATCGAATATCGAGTATCGAGTATCGA
>CAYRBO010000014.1:9427-96869 GCA_964422545.1 uncultured Anaerolinea sp.
TATCGAGTATCGAGTATCGAATATCGAATATCGAATATCGAATATCGAATCACTTTTTCTTCTTGGCTTCTTTTTCTTTCCTGGCGGCCTCGCGCTTCTCTCTTGCTTCGCGCATTCTCTGTCGCCATTTGCGCATGCCTTCAAATCGCCCGGCTGGTTTGGGCGGCGGGGCGGTCATGCGCAAGATAACCAGCCCGGTCCCTACGCCAAGCGCCCCAATGCACAAAAACGCCAAATAGCCAAAACTGTTTTGGCTTTGGATGTAATCTTGGATATCCTTTTCTGTGATTGGTCTGGTTGGTATCCCAAGCGGTTTAGCGGTTTGCGCTTTTGCCTCGTGAGTTTGCAAAATCTGCACGCCATAAGCAATATATTCCTGCGTGGCGCGCAAATCTTTCACTTTGATGCGAGTGGGGGTAGGTAAATTTTGCGCCAGGGCAGTTTGCGCCCCTGCTTGCTGGGTTTGGGCAATCTGGGCTGCATAGGCAGTGTTTGTTAGTGGAAGGGCTTGCTGTTTATAGGAACGCGAAATATCGGTCGAAATGAAAATCATTATGGCGAACAGCCCAATGATGATGAAGAATGCGCCAATACGCGAGATAAACTCCCGGCGGTCAAGCGTTTCCTCGCCCATGTTCACCTCGGCAGTAGAGTGAGTTCATAAAGTAGATTCTATCATGCCGGGCTGATGCAAAAAGCACAAACCTGATGGCTTTTAATCCTCGTTTATAAAATGAAAACCTCCCAGATGCAATTCTCCGGGAGGCTCTCTGGTCACAGATTTGATAATGAGCCAGATTATTCGACGTTGCCGAACCAACCCTTTCGAACCATCCACTTGGCAATTTCCAGCACCGGAACGATAGTCACGGCCAGCCCGCCGACAATCAGCCAATCGGTGAGTGGCAGAGCATAGGTGCTGAATGGCTCATGCAGAACAGGCAGGTAGACAATTAGCGCCAGCAGAAGCATTTCCCAGCCCACTGCCAGGTTCAGCCACTTGTTCTCAAACGGCTTGTTTAGTACCGAATGGCGGTCAGAGCGGAAGTTGTAGGCTTTGAAGAACTGTATAAGCACCAGCGAGACGAACGTCATCGTCATGGCGTGTTCCAGCCCGCGCGAAGGGTCGTTGTAGGCCCAGGCGAACAGCCCCAGGTTGATGATGGTTGACCAGAGTCCGCCCAGCGTCATCAGCGTCACCACCGGACGGGTGAAAATGCCGGTGCGCGGGTTGCGCGGCGGACGTTTCATCAGGTCTTTTTCGGGCGGGTCGACCGAAAGCGCCAGAGCAGGCAGGCCGTCGGTAGCCAGATTGACGTATAAGATTTGCACGGCTGTCAGCGGCAGGGGCAGCCCCAGCAGCGCCGAACCGGCCATCAGCCCGATTTCGCCAATGTTGGAGGAAAGCAGGTACATCAGGTATTTTTTGATGTTGCCGAATACGCCGCGCCCTTCCTCCACCGCGGCTACAATTGATGCGAAGTTGTCATCGGTCAGGGTCATGGCGGCGGCTTCTTTGGTTACATCTGTGCCGGTAATGCCCATTGCTACGCCAATATCGGCCTTTTTGAGGGCCGGGGCGTCGTTCACGCCGTCGCCGGTCATGGCGGCGATGTGTCCGAGCGACTGCCAGGCCGTCACCACCCTCAGTTTGTGGGCCGGTGAAACGCGCGCATATACGCTAATGTTCTCCACTTCGCGTTTCAACTGCTCGTCGCTCATCTCCTCCAATTCAGCGCCGGTCACCACCCGCCCGCCGTTGGCGAGCAGGCCCAACTCGCGCGCCACCGCGCCGGCTGTTACCGGATGGTCGCCGGTAATCATCACCGGGCGAATGCCAGCCTGGGCGCACAGCGCAATTGCCTCTCTGGCTTCGGGGCGCGGCGGGTCAATCATCCCGGCCAGGCCCAGGAAGGTCATGCCTGTTTCGGCGGTTTCGCGGGTTACATCGGGTTTGCTGGCGATTCCCAATACGCGCAGGGCGCTGCCGGCCATCTCTTGCGCCTGGGCCAGGATGGCCTCGCGCGCGCCTGCGTCGAGCGGGGCGACGCCGTTGGGGGTCAACACGAAATCGCAGCCAGCCAGGATGACTTCCGGCGCGCCTTTGGCGTAGGCAGTACACTTTCCGTCTGCCTTGTGAATAGTCGTCATGCGTTTGGTTTCGGAGGAGAACGGAATTTCATCTACCCTGGGATTTTCTGCCTCGAGCGCATCTTTCCACAGCCCGGCTTTAGCGGCGGCGACCAGGAACGCCCCTTCGGTTGGGTCCCCTTTAATATCCCAGTTCCCATCTGGCAGTTGGATCAAGCGCGTATCAGAGGCCAGGACGGCAGCCATCAACATTTGACGGAGTTCTGGGGTTGGCGCGGCAGGCGTCCCGCCGTTTCGTGAAAAGTCCCCTTTGGGAGCATATCCCGCGCCTGAGACGTGATACACCTCCCCCGCGCAATACAGGCGGCGGATGGTCATCTCGTCTTTGGTCAACGTGCCGGTTTTATCGGAGCAAATGACCGAGGTGCTGCCCAGCGTCTCCACGGCTGGCAGGCGGCGGATGAGCGCGTGGCGTTTGACCATCTTTTGCACGCCAATCGCCAGCGAGATGGTGACGACCGCTGGCAGGGCTTCTGGCACGACCGCTACCGCCAACGCGATGCCGAAAATCAGCATTTCAATAAAGGGTTGCCCGCGCAGCAGGCCGAGCGCTACAATGATGGCGACGACGACGAAGGCAGCCCGCGCCAGAGCGGTGCCGACTTTATCCAGGTTTTGCTGGAGCGGGGTGCGGGTTGTTTCCACATCTTGCAGCATGCGGGCGATTTTGCCAAACTCGGTCTGCATTCCAGTGGCGGTTACCAGGGCTTTGCCGCGTCCGTAGGTGACGGCCGTCCCGGCATAGACCAGATTGCGGCGGTCGCCAAGCGGCAGGTCGGGATTTTCGAGGGCGTTGACGTGCTTCTCAACTGGCACCGATTCGCCGGTGAGAGCGGCCTCCTCCACTTGCAGGTTGATTGCTTCGAGCAAGCGGGCATCGGCTGGAACGCGGTCGCCAGTGTGCAGCACGATGACATCACCCGGAACCAGTTCCCGCGCCGGGATTTTGACTTCCTGACCGTCACGCAAGACGCTGGCGGTGGGCGCGGCCATTTCCTTCAGGGCTTCGATGGCACGTTCGGCGCGGTATTCTTGCACAAAACCCAAACCCACCGCGAACAGGACGATGACAGCAATCACAATGGATTCGATGCCATGCCCCAGGAACAACGAAAGCGCAGTTGCCCCGAGAAGGATGAGAATCAGCACGTTTTTGAACTGCTCGAGCAGGATTTCCCAGGGCGAAATGCGGCGCGTCGCTTGCAATTCGTTTGGGCCATATTCGGCCAGCCGCTTTTTCGCTTCGCTTGCTGGCAGACCTGTTGCTTGGCTTTGGAGATGAGAAAGGACTTCTTGGATGGCGAGGGTGTGCCAGGGATTGATATTGGGCATTGTTTAGTTCTCTTTCTTCGGCATTCTATCTTTGAACATGAGCAGGTTGAGCAGGTAGATGACGCCTGCCAGCAGAGTGATGGAAATCAGCGTGATGATTTCTTCGGCAAAGAGCAGCAATTCTTCGAACCAGACGGCTATTGCGGTGCCGCCTGCGCCGGTGGCGGTTGCTGGCTTCCACCAGCGTCGAAGGATGGAGGGTCGAGGGGATGGTTGCGGGGATACGGACATGGCAATCTCCTTTCTCATGGTACAAAAAAAGACCAACGCAAACAATGCGATGGTCTTGCGGTTTCTTCCAGACAGCCGGGAAATCTCTTTCCGTCTTGACGACTGTCTATCCCGTAAAGCCGGGTTGCTACTCCCCATCGGAGTTTCTAAAGTGTAAAGGGTTTTAGGCTGTTCGTCAATAGGAAGCCTGTTTTTTCCGTTTTTTTTTGCAGAGTTGTTGGTTCGTAGAGAAAATGATAAGTTTTACCTCGCATTAACTCCCCGCGCGGCATCGAATTGGTATAATGATTTTGACAAACTGAGCGAGATAGAGTTGCTCGCGTTCTTTGCGCTTTACTGGTGTGCGCGCAAGGAATCCTCTGTTTGCAAGTCACGACAAGAAAGGAGTAGATGATGACGAAAACGGTCATCGCTGCCGCCCTGGGCGAATGCGTCCATGTAGCGGGCGTGTCTAATTTCCTGCGCCTGGCCGAACAGGCGGGTTGGAAAACAATTTTTCTAGGGCCAGCCGTTCCGGTTGAGACTCTGTTAGAGGCCGCCCGCAAAGAAAAGGCAGATTTGGTGGGCATCTCGTATCGCCTGACGCCTGAAACCGGTGAACGCCTGCTGGGACAATTTGCTGAGGCCGCCAGCGACCTGCACGAGGCGGGCGTGCGCTTTGCGTTTGCTGGCACGCCGCCGGTGGCCGAAAAAGCGATAAAAATTGGCTTTTTCGAAAAGATATTCGACGGCAGCGAGGAACCCGAACAGGTTCTCGCTTACCTGAAGGGACTCCCCGCCCAGGCCGCCACCGAGTCAGACTACCCGCAAACGACCGTTGCGCGGATTACATGGAAATCGCCCTATCCCATCCTGCGTCACCATTTCGGCCTGCCAACGCTGGAAGCAACCCTTGCAGGCATTGAGAAAATTGCCGAGGCCGGGGTGCTCGACCTGATTTCGCTTGGCACCGACCAGGATGCGCAGGAGAATTTCTTCCACCCAGAGCGGCAAGACCCGCGTCGCACAGGAGCGGGCGGCGTGCCGGTGCGCACGCCCGATGACTTCCGTGCCTTGTATCAGGCCAGCCGCCGTGGAAATTACCCCATGCTGCGGGCTTATTCTGGCACCGATGATTTTATCCGTTACGCCGAAGTGCTGACCGAAACGATTCACAACGCCTGGTGCGCTATTCCGCTTTTCTGGTTTAATCAGATGGATGGGCGCGGCCCCTGGGATGTAGAGGGTTCGATCCGTGAGCATCAGCGCGTGATGGCCTGGTATGGTGAGCGGGATATTCCGGTTGAACTGAATGAGCCTCATCACTGGGGTATGCGTGACGCCCCCGATGTCGTGTATGTCGTTGCGGCCTTTCTATCGGCTTATAACGCCCGGAAATATGGCGTGAAAGACTATATTGCGCAGATGATGTTCAACAGCCCGCCCGGCACGAGCGACGCGATGGACTTGGCAAAAATGCTGGCGGTGCTGGAGATGATTGCGCCGCTTTCTTCTGGAGATGAAAACAGGGAAACTGGCAAATTGGAAAATCGGAAAATCTTCAGAATCTGGAAACAAACCCGCATTGGTCTGCTTTCACATCCCCTCGATCCAGATGCGGCGCGCGGACATTTGGCCGCCAGCACTTACCTGCAAATGGCTCTGCGCCCGCATATTTATCACATCGTTGGGCATACCGAAGCCCACCATGCCGCCACTGCCGATGACATCATCGAGGCGGTCAAAATTGTGCGGCGCGCCATCAACAACGCGCTCGGCGCACCCGATATGACCAAAGCCCCCGAAGTGCAGCAGCGCAAAGAGCATCTCGTCTCTGAAGCGCGCGTTTTACTCGATGCTATCCGCGATATTGCCGGGCCAGGGATAGATGACCCCTGGGCCGACGCTGCCACCCTGGCGAAATCGGTCACGCTTGGGCTGATGGATGCGCCCCAGTTACGCAACAACCGCTTTGGGCGCGGTCAGATTCGGACGCGCATTATCAACGGGGCATGTGAATCTGTTGACGGCGAGGGACGCCCCATTCCCGAAAAAATTCGCATTCAATCCATTCTTGCGAATGCCTGAACCAGAGGCAATTACTTCCGAAGTGATTGCCTCCTAAACCCTGAATAGGAGAACATTATGGCCGAACGTTACACCGTACTCGGCGCGGGACATGGCGGAAAAGCCATGGCCGCGCACCTGGCTGTGATGGGCGCGGAAGTGGCCCTGTGGAACCGCTCTTTTGACCATATTGAGGTCATCAAAAAACGCGGCGGCATTGACCTGGAAATTCCAGAAAACGGCACGCATTCTTTTGGGCCAATCGGCCTGGTGACATCGGATATTGCCGAAGCGATTGGGTTTGCGCAGGTCATTATGGTGGTGCTGCCTTCTTCGGCGCATGCCGATGTTGCGAAAATTTCTGCCCCTTACCTGAAAGATGGTCAGATTGTAATTTTGCACCCTGGCCGCACGCTGGGCGCGGTCGAATTCGTGCGGGTGATACGCGCCAATGGCTGTACTGCCGATGTGACAGTGGCCGAGGCCGAAACATTCATTTACGCCAGCCGCGCCGATGGTCCGGCCCAGGCGCGCATTTTTCGCATCAAGGAAGCCGTTCCTTTGGCTGCCCTGCCCTCCACCCGCAATGAGTTAGTGCTGGATGCCATTCATCACGCTTATCCGCAGTATATTGATGGCGTGGATGTATTGCATACTGGCCTGAACAACATGGGCGCGATTTTCCACCCGGCCCTGACCCTGCTCAACGCCGGTTGGATTGAGCATACGCACGGCGATTACCAATTCTACATTGACGGGGTGACGCCCTCGGTGGCGCGCGCCCTGGAGGTGCTGGACCGCGAGCGGGTGACGGTGGCTTCGGCGGTGGGCATTCGCGCCCGCACGGCGTTAGAATGGCTGAAACTGGCTTATGATACGACTGGGGCCGACCTGTATGAGGCCATCCACAACCAGCCAGGATATTATGGCATCAAGGCCCCGCCCACGCTCAATCACCGCTATATTTTCGAGGACGTGCCGATGAGCCTGGTGCCGATTGCCTCGCTTGGGATGCGCTATGGCGTGAGCGTGCGCGGGATGGAAAGCGTCATCCGGCTGTGCAGCATTATCCACAAAACCGATTACTGGCGGCGCGGACGCACGGTGGAAAAATTAGGCCTGGAGCAGTGGAGCGTGAGCGAGTTGACTCGTTTTGTAAAGGAAGGAGTGATTGATTAGTTGCATAAAAACCCTGCCAGAGGACGGTTGGCAGGGTTTTCTAGGGCAAAGCACCACTTTTATCCGTCTATCTCTTGTTCCTGGGCCATTTCGGTCACGACGCGCAGGAATGCTTCGACGGCGCGAAGGTCGAAATGCGTTCCGGCGTTGGCGCGGATATGTTCGATGACCTTTTCATCTGGCCAGCCCGGGCGGTATGGCCGGTTCGAGCGCAAGGCATCCCAAACGTCCACAACCGCAAAAATACGCGCGGACAGAGGGATTTGTTCTCCCTTCAGTCCGCGTGGATAGCCACTGCCGTCCCATTTCTCGTGGTGGCAGTATGGAATATCGAGCGCCGGGTACAGGTAGGAGATGGGCGAAAGCATTTCGAAAGCATAAGCCGGATGTTTTTTCATCAGGCGCCACTCGGCTTCACTCAGATTTTCGCCTTTGTGCAGGATGGAGTCCGGAATGCCCATCTTGCCGATGTCATGCAGCAGCGCGCCACGCCGGATGTGAGTAATTTCGGTTTCGCGGATACCCATGGCGCGTGCCAGCCGCAAGGTGACTTCGACCACGCGCAGGGTATGACCTTCGGTCTCGTGGTCACGCAAATCCAGGGCGCGCACCCAGCCTTCCATCGTGCGGTCGTAGGCCTCCTGGAGTTCGATGTGGGCCATTTGCAGCGCGGCCTCGGCAGTTTTGCGGTGAGAGTTGGAAAGCCGTTCCAACTCGGCATAAGCGCGCGCCAGGGCCTCCTGCATCAACCGCACATCGTTGCGCTTTTGAATCAACCGCTGCCCCAATTGCCCCAGTCGTGAAGAGTCTTCTACCAGGCAGAGCAGACCTTTCCCGACCTGGAACTCTTCTAGAGGCAGAATATGAAAGGTCAGGAATCGGGTTGAGCCGTCTCCCTGGTCGCGGCGCACCAGTTCCAACTGGAAAGAGGGCAGCGCTCCGTATAGCACCATTTCTAGGATGGCCTCGTTTCCAACAAATTCATCCAGAACGTCGGTCAATCGGCGGCCTTCGATTTCGTTGCTGTCTAAAATGGCTCGGAAATTGGAGGAAGTCTGGACGATAGTTAAATCGGGCGCGATTTCGGCGCTGGCGAGTTGGTATAACTGCCCAAATGCCAGAGCAGACCTAATTGTAAGGTTTTTCAGTCTTGCCTGGTTTTTTTGTGGTTTCATTCTTGTTTTTCAATCATTTCCGCCAGGTATGTGAATACGTCTTCCACGTTCGTTCCGGTTTTGGCGCTGGTCAGGAAAAATTTTTCGCTTCCTAGAGAATTGCATACGAGTTGCATGTCAGTGTCTATAATGACGCGTTCCGCGACCAAGTCTACTTTATTGCCAACCAGCACCAGCGGCGTGTGTGGGTTGAGCGCGCGCATTTGGGATGCATAGCGCTCGAAGACAGTCAGCGTTTCGCGGCGGGTCAAGTCGCATACCACCAGAGCGCCCGAGGCCCCGCGCAGGTAGGATGCCCTGGCCTGGGTGCCGATGTCATCGCCGCCGGTCATATCCCAAATGAGCAGGTTGAGCTGGCCGTAATCGCGGAACAGGGTTTTGCGCGAGATTTTGACGCCAATGGTGCTGAGGTATTTGTCGTCGAAGCGGCCTTCGACATAGCGGCGCATCAGGCTCGTTTTCCCGACGGCGAAATCGCCTAGCAGGCAGATTTTCTTCTGTACCACATTGAACATGTTCAAGAATCCTTTTGTGCAAAAATAATTACGGGGTTGGCGTCAGGGTAATGCGCTGGGAGGGAATGGGTTCGCGTAAGGTAATCCAGATGGCTGGAACCCAGCCGCGCTGAATGCCGCTTGCGGTTTGCCATTCTACCTCCAGCCACTTGCCGTAGGCAGAAAGCACGATGATCGGCGTGCCTTTGAGCAATACGACTCTCCGCCTGGTTTCAAAATTGGGTGCTGGTCGTACCCAAACGTTGGCAGCGGCGTAAGCCGGGTAGGGCGTTGGCGTGAATGTCGGGGTGAAGGTTGCCGTTGGGGTGGGCGTGTGGGTTGGGGTAAATGTGAGAGTGGGTGTAAGGGTTGTGGTCGGTGTGCGCGAGGGCGTGTTGGTGGCGGAGGGGGTCCCGGTTGGCGTGGATGTGTAGGTTGGGGTTGCGGTGGGTGAGGTGGTCAGTGTAGGCGTTGCACTAGGGAATGCGATTGGGTAGAGCGCGATGGTGAATTGGAGATAAAAGCAGGCCAGGGCGGCCAGTAAAATTGCAAACAGCGCGGCAAGCGCCAGTCCCAGTTTTTTCTGGCGGCTCATGGGGCCGCTCATGGTTCGTCCGCCGGTGGTTTCCATGACCAGCCGGGCCAGTTTGGGCTGGAGGTTGGGCAGACTGGTTGGGTCGCCACGATAGTTTCTGAACGCGGAGTCGTATTTTACATGAAGTTCGGAAAGGAATTTGCGCAAAACGGCGCGAAAACCTTCCGGTTCGACGCCTTGGATGACGACCG
The DNA here is from genome assembly GCA_964422545.1 of uncultured Anaerolinea sp. GTDB lineage: Bacteria > Chloroflexota > Anaerolineae > Anaerolineales > Villigracilaceae > UBA5195. The sequence continues at coordinate 18,822 of CAYRBO010000014.1, forward strand.
CCAGATAAGCCGCCCGTCCGCTCTGGATGATGATGCGCTGGTCTCCATACTGGATTTCCTCCAGTTCTTTTTCTTCGTTCCCCTGCCCAAATGCGTCGTGCGCAAAATCGCGGATTGCGGTCAGCATCCCGCCAATCAGGTCGCTGTCTGCTACTTCGTGGCTGCCAGGGTGGCTGTGAGCGAGCAGCAACCCAGAGCCGTGCTGAATTAGGAAAATTTCACGGATGGTGAAGGGCAGGGAATCGCGCAGGGCCAGTTCAGAAGGCGAAACGCCGCGCAAGCGCGCCAGCGCGTTGCGCAAAAGCCCTTGAGGGCCAAAGGTTTGCCGCAGCCGGGCATCGATGTTGCGCTGGAACTCGCGCGCGAATTCACTGACGGCGCGCTGGACGGTCTCGCCGATGACCGGGTAGAGCGCTTCAATCATGTCTTTGCGTGAATCACGGATTTGGACGCGAATGGCCTCGCCCATCACCGGGCCGAGCGCTTCGGCCATTTCATCGCGCGAATCACGGATGGCACGTCCAATCATGTCGCCCAGGATGGGCGAAACGCGCGCAATGACCCCTTCAGAATCGCTCTGGGCTTTGCGCCGCAGGATTTCCAATTCGGTTTGCAGTTGGTAGATCTGGTCTTGGGTCTTGCGCAGCAATTCGTTGGCGCGTTGCTGTTCTTCGAATAGTTTACTGTTTTGCTGAACCAGGTTTTCTTTTTCGGTTTCTAGTTGGCGTTGAATAGAAACAAGCCTGCGTTCGATTTCACGCAGGCGCTGTTGTTCTTCTGCTAGCAAGATGGCGCGAATGGAAGAGAGGGAATCCAAATCGCTGTTTGCCGGGTTGGGGTTGAGGGTCTCTTCAGGCGGCTTTGGCTTCATCGATGCGTAACGATCAATCAGGACGCAGGAGAGTCAGAATCACGGCGCAGGCGTAGACCCAACTCGATGAGCATTTGGCCGAGGTCCTGGCGCGATGTTTTCTTGTTTTCGAGGGAAGCGGTCAGTTCCAATAATTCCTGGCGCAAGTTATCGTTACGCTGCCGGGCTTCGGCTTGCGCCGCGCGCAGCCTTTCTGCCTGTTCTGCTCCCAGGTTTTGAATTTGGTCCTCCAATTCCTTGCGGGTGGCACGCAACTGGCTGACGAAATCGGCCTCCAGTTTGTCGAGCCGGTCACTCAAGTCCTTTTGCGCCGCGCGGAGTTGGGCGTTTTGTTCGGTGGTCTGCCTTTCCAACCGTTCGGCCAGGTCTTTTTGCGCAGACCGCAGCTGGCTGGCCTGTTCATTGCCCAGACTCTCCAGTTTTCGGTTGAATTCCGCGCGCGTATCAGCCAATTGGGTGGCAGATGTCTCAGAAGCGGTCTCCAGTCGGTCAGCGAAGGTGTCGGAGAGTTCGCGCCGAACGGTTTGCAGTCCCGATTCCAACTCAGTCAGCCGTTTCTCGATACTGCGTGATTGCGAACCGAACAGGATATCTCGCAGCCTACCCAGTTCATCTGCAGTGGGTTCGAGGGAGAGGTCAGTCGTTCCTGCCTGGGTTTCTGGAACTACGATGACTTCTTCGTCTTTCCCGAACGGAGTGGAAAGGAGTTTTTTCATTTTTCCTCCAAAGACGTGAGGTCAGCAGCGCACATATACACGCTGTGCCTGGCGAACAAACCCTTACTTGCATTAAGTATTGTATTACTGATTGTTGCTTAAGAAAATACCCATCCCCCAATATTTTCGTAGCGATGCGAAAACAAGTCGGTTTTCAAGTCGGTTTTATAGAAGACAAGCCCCCCACTCAAGCCCCCCACTCGCGTGGCCCCATTCAAGGTGTGATTGGCATGGGAGATAATGTTGCGGGTGACAGGTAATCCAATAACTGGTCTTTTGGCACGACCGCCTTGAACCCTGCATCTTGGGCGCGTTTTTGGAAGCCCGGATTGACTTCCACTGAAACCCCAATCACCCAAAGGGCCGGGTCATTTGTCCTCAGCGCCTGGGCTGTCTCGAATCCGTCCATGCCGGGCATGTTGATATCGAGCAGTACCAGGTCGGGGCGGGACAATTTGCAGGCTGCCAGGGCCGCTTCCCCATCGGGCGCTTCGCCAACGACTTCAATCTGCGGCAGATTGGCCAACACCAGCCAGAGTGTTTTGCGCCAGGCCAGGTTGTCATCCACAATTAAGACGCGCAGTTTCTTACTCAAGCAACTTCTCCCATGTCTGCGCTTATTGTACGCGTAACCACGCTTGGAGATAGTCGCCAGGCGGGTTGCCTCCCACCCGATACATGGCTATAGCCGGTTGGGGGTTATCTTTCCAAAAGTCCCAATTTAAGGGTTGCGGCCACGGCCTCGGTGCGGCTCTGGACGTTGAGCTTCGAGAGAATATTGCTGATGTATTGTTTAACAGTGGATGGGCGCAGGTCTAGCCGGGCAGCGATTTGTTTGTTGGTCAGGCCCTCCACCAGCAGGCGCAGCACATCGTTCTCGCGCTCGCTCAAGGCGGATTGGGGCAGGGATGTTGGGCTGGCTTCTTCCCCGCTGACCATGCGCAACATCACATCGGATGCTTTTGGGTCGAGGATGGTGCGCCCCCGGTGAATCTGGCGGATGGCATCTGCCAGTTCCTCCACGCTGACGGTTTTGTACAGGAACCCACGCGCCCCAGCGCGCAGAGCGGATTCTATAAGGTGGTCTTCACCGAAAGAAGTTAATGCAATAATGGCTGCCGCAGGAAATTCCTGGCGGATGCGGCTGATGACACTCGCGCCGCTCTCGTCGGGCATTACCATGTCCATCAGCACCACGTCCGGTTGTTCCCGGCGATACATCTCCAGGGCCGATACGGCATCAGCGGCCTCGGCGACCAGTTGCATATCGGCGAAACCATCGACGAACATAACCAATCCCTTGCGCACCATCGGGTGGTCATCGACAACCATGACTTTGATGAGTTCATTGGACATAAGCAGTTTCGTCCTTCCAGGTGCAGGTAATGCGGGTGCCTTTTTTCATTTGGCTGGCAATTTCCAGGGTTGCGCCGATTTCTTCCGCGCGTTCGCGCATAATATTGAGACCGAATTGCCCGCCGCCAGCGGACTGGGGGTCGAATCCGCGCCCATTATCTTCAATGCGCAATCGAGCGCCTGTTTCATCTAACTCCAGATGGAGGAAAATTTCGGTGGCGCGGGCGTGTTTGATGATGTTGTTGAGGGCTTCTTGCGCGATTCGATACAATGCAATTTTAACATCAAGAGGCAGTTTTTTCTCTCCTCGAATATCGCAGTGGATGGGCGCTTCGGTGCGTGAGCCAAGTGCATCGACCAAGTGGGCAAAGAGAATGGGAAGGTCGGTGTTTTGCAATCCTTCGGGGCGCAGTTCTAGCAGCAGGATGCGCATTTCTCCCAGCGCGCTGACTACCAGGCGCGTCAGATGGTCGATGTGCATCCAAAGCGTATCGAGGCCGATACTTTGCTTCTGACGCAGTAACATCTCAGCCGTCAGGCGGGCCGAAAAGAGCGTCTGGCTGATGGCATCGTGCAGGTCGCGCGCCAGCCGTTGGCGTTCTTCGAGCGCGGCCAGTTCCAGGTCGCGTTTTTGCAGTTCTTTGCGTTCGGTAATGTCTTCCTTTACCGCCAGGTAATGCGTGATATTGCCCTGCGGATTGGTGATGGGCGAAATGATGGCAGATTCAATAAAAAGTTCGCCGTTTTTGCGGCGGTTAATGAACTCGCCGCGCCATTCTTTTCCAGCAGAGAGCGCATCCCATAGTTGTCGGTAGGTTTCAGTGGAGGTCTGGCCGCTTTTCAGGATGCGTGGGTTTTTGCCGATGGCTTCTCCCGGCGAATAACCGGTTATCTGACTGAAACGTGGGTTGACGTATTCCATATTGGCCTGCGTGTCGGTAATGACGATGGAGGCCGGGCTTTGTTCTACTGCCAGCGAGAGTTGTCGCAACAGTTGTTCGGCGCGTAACCGTTCGGTGATATTCCGCGAGACGCCGTAGACTTCGAGATGACCGGTTTCAGGGTTGCGCACAAACTGGGTGGTGGTCTCTGTCCAGACAGTGGAGCCGTCTTTGCAGGGTTGTTCCACCTGGTTGGTGGTGTATTCATCCATATTTTCCCCGTTGAGAAATTTTTCAATCACTGCCGGCAAGATTTTCATTATCTGTTGCAGGGAAGCCGGGGTGAGCGCCGCGCTTATATCCTGCGCCATGACTTCTTCGACAGTATAGCCGCGCAGCCGCTCGACCGAGGGGCTGACATAACGGAACCTGAATGTCTCTAAATCGAGAATCCAGATGACATCCGAAATATTTTCGGCCAGCAGGCGGTAGCGTTCTTCGCTCTCGCGCAGGGCTTCTTCGGCCTGTTTGCGGGCGCTAATGTCGCGCAGCAGGAACAACCGACCCAGGCTGCGGCCTTGCTTGTCGCGTAGGGGGGAAATGTTCAATTCAAAAATTTGCGCCGACGAATTGATTTCCAGGCTGGTTTCGCTTATGCAGCAGGAAGTTTCGTGGTAGCGTTGGAAAAACTCTGCCCAGGGCTGGGAAAGAGCCGTGGCAGGTGAACCAAGATGCGCCGGGGAGATACCACAGGTTTGCCCGGCGGCACGGTTGAAATCGGCGAGATTTCCCTTCAAATCCAGCACAATCACCAGGTCGGCGATGTTATCCATCACAGCCTGGCGCGCTATCGGCGCGACCTCGAACAGGAGCGAGCCGCGCAGCGCGTATAAGTAGATTAAGCCGGTAAAGATAAATGCGAAAGGCGTTAATTCCAATCCGCGAACAGGAGTGATTCCTGCCAGGTACAGGAGATGCGTAATCGATGGAATGACAACCCCAGCCAGGATGATCAGGGTGTTACGAAAATATAGGGTGCGAAACTGGAACGCGCTAATGAGCAGGCCGCAAGCAATGATGACCAGACTGGATGTGTAGGTTTGATACAACCAAAACAATGGCCCTTTGTCGCTCAGCAGGATGGGCAGGGAACTGGACGTGTCGAGTTGGAAATTGAAACGAAACAGGGAATGAGAATTGCTGGTCAGGATTGCCAGCACGGTGATTGTCGGGATGAGCATCAGCCAGGCCAGGTTTTGGCGGGTGAGCCAGCCGCTCTGCCCGGTGTATTCGATGACGAAAACCAGGAGAGCCGGCGATATGAATATCGCCACGAGCATTTGGGTTTGCGACCAGGTAAATTTCAGCTCGAAATCCACCGTCGAGAGGTTGAGGGCGTAAACCAGGCTCCACAGCGCGCCCAGGCTCATTAACACGCTGAAGGCGAGGGAAGCGGGCAGATTGCGATAGCGGTGCATATAGAGCGCAAGCCCGCCGAGGATTGCAGCGGAAGTGAGCAGGGGCCAGATGAGGGGAGTGTAAATCATGGAAGCATGTTACCGGCCAGGAGAAATGGGATAACGACATTATCATATCATTTTTTGAATGCGTGAGAGAGAATCCTGTTTGTCCAAAAATTGTTCTTGCTGCACTTTTTGCAAGAAAAGCAACCTTTCGGGGGATAGAAAACCGAAGTTTATTCGCTAGAATTAAGATGAATATTGTCCGAAATTGTAATTTTTGAGAGGAAGGCGTGATGCGGGTTTGGAAACAATTCTTCCTTGTTGTTCTTGTGGCTGTGTTGGTTTTTGCGCCGGTCTTTTCGGTCTATGCCCAATCGGGTTTGGCGATTCGACTGAGCCAGATTGCGACCATAGAAACCCCCGATTCGATGACGCTGAAAGTGTATTACAACGTCTACGACCCCAAGACCGGCCTGCCCGTTGTCGAGACTTTGGCTGAAACAGCACGGCTTGATTTGCCAGGCGTCAATTACGCCGTAGAAGCGCGCGTCCAAAAACCGGATGTGCCAATCTACATTGTTTTCTTGCTCGATGCCAGCGGCACGATGATTCGCGCCTCCGCCGATTTGAAACGCGCGGCCAAAGAAGCCCTGAAGAACACGCCCGACAACGCTTTCTTTTCCATCGTCCAGTTCAACTCTGAAATCAAATTGTTGCAAGACTTTACGCAGAATATTTCTGCCGTGGAGTTTGCGATTGACCAATACCAGGCTGCCAGCAAAGAAACCTGTTTGTATGATTCTCTATTCACCGCAGCTGAAGCGTTGCAAAAAGCCCCGCCTGGCCGCCGCGCCATCATCTTGTTTGCCGATGGACGGGATGAAACATTCGTGCCAAACCAGCCTTGCAGCAAGAAGACCTTTCTCGAAGTTACCGAGTTCGCGCAGAAAACCCAAATCCCCATTAATACCATTGGGTTGGCTTCTAAAGAATCTAATCTCAATGAGGTAGAAATTAAGGGCATGGCGGCCAGTACAGGGGGATTTTCGGCCATTGCCCAGCGCGAGAATATTTCGGGCGCGTTCGAGGCGATTATGAATGGCCTCAAATCGCAGTGGATGGTGCAGGCGGAGGTTTACCCCAAAAAAGGCAGCAACCCGGTTGTGTTGACGCTCAACCTGAAGGATAACGAAACGCTTACCTCCAGTTTTTCCATCAACTCCGAAACCGAATACGAAGGCCCGCCCAGCCCGGTGCGCGGGCAATTTGCTGGGCTGCAATTCATCCCCGAAGACCAGACCTATAATATCCAACTCTCCATGACCTCCCCCGAATTGGTCGAATATATCAAGGTGGAAGTGTGGGATGCCAGGGGTGGTTCGAAAGTCGCCGAATTTACCTTTGACCAATTACAGCAAAACAACGTCCTCAACATTCCTACCGACCAGTTGGTGGTTGGCAGGACGTACCAATTGCGCATGACCGCCATCAGCAAGCAAGATAAGAGCCGGTTTGCCTGGTTTACCGATAAAGACGGCAAGAAATCGGTGGAACTCTTTCATGAGTTTGAGTTCGACCCCACCGCCAACCTGCCAGCGCTCTCCATCCAATCGATTGCCCAACAGGATAATGACCTGGTGCTATCCGTCAAGACCACCAATTCTCAATTGATTGGCGGATTCGATGGCTGGTTGGTGGACGAAACCACCAATACCAAAGTATCAGGCTCCGATTTTACCGGCACTGCCGAAGACGCTGCTGCTGGCAGGTTGGTTATCCCGCTCAGCAAATCTAAAATCCCCGATGGCAAGTATACGGTCATTGTGCGCGTGTTGGGCAAAGAGCAGCAGGTTTACACAACGGCCCAATTTCCTGGCGTGGTGTACCAGGCCAAACGTCAGAACGTTTTCCAGCTATTGACTGCCGCGCTCATTGCCGCGCCCATTATCTTATTCATAATTGTGGCAATTATCCTGGGCGTGGTTGGATTTATGATGTACTCATCGCGGCGGGAAACGTCGCTTACTGGCACGCCCGTTTTGCAAGGGCGGCTGGGCGGTAAACTGGGGGATGGGAAGCGAGGTGGCTTGTCGATACCCGTTGCGGATGAAGAGCCGCTTCCTGGCCGAAAGCCGGGCGAGACCCCACCGCCACCTGCCCCCGTGCCGCAGGCTTCCAGGCGAAACACTGCCCCGGCCATGGCTTCCCCGCCACCTTCGCAAGATGCTACCCTGATTGCTGGGAACAGCGCTCAAGCGACGATGATGGCCGTTCCTGTTGCCAGGCCGCAACCGTCCTTGTCTATCCTGAAATCTCCACCCGAACTTGCGCTCAGCGCCAAACTCTCTTTACAACCTTTGCCATTTGTCATAGGCCGCGTGGAAGGTAATCTGTTGCTCAAAGAGCCAAATATCTCCCGCCGCCACGCTGAAATCTCGTTCGACGCTGCCCGCCAATTACATTTCATTACTGACCTGAACAGCAGCAACGGGACCTTTGTCAACGGACAGCGCATCCCGGCAGGACAGCCTGTCCAACTGATTAATGGGGCTGTTATCAATTTCGGCCCGAACGTATCCGTCCGTTTCGAGATAGTCTGAGGGAAATCATGTCCAAAATCCTCCAGCTTAAGTACGATGAATTGAACGCCATTGTCAAAACGTTCAACGGCGAGGGCGAAGATTTTGCTCAATTGGTGACCACAACTCGCCAGCGTTTACAGGATTTACGCAAAGATTGGATAGGCGAGGCCGCTGATAAATTCTTTGCCGAAATGGAACAGGACTTACTGCCTGCCCTGACCCGCGTCTCGAAGGCCCACTTTCTCTCGCAGGACGTGTTGATGAAAGTCACAAAAATCATCCGCGAGACTGACGAGGAAAACGCCAACTTTTTCAAAAACATTTTCCAGAGCGGCGACGATTTCGGCGCTTCGGGCTTCGAATCCGCCCTGGATGGCCTGGAAATTGGCGGTGGGGGCGGTTTGGGCGGCGATTTTGGCGCTTCGGAATTTGAATCTGTTTTAGAAGGGGTGGGTGGTTCAGGCGAGTCAGGTGGTGAGGGTGGTGATTTTGGGCCTCCTCCTGCAGCAGGCCTGGGCGCAATCACCAGTGATTTTACCCAGGGTATTGAATTGGAAAGCACGAATAGCGATGAAAAAACACCCGAAGCCGAAACCCCATCTTCGGGTGGCGGCGGCGGTGGCGGCGGCGGAAGCGGCAGCCAGGGCTTACAGGGCGACTTGAAAAATATGGGCGTGGGGATGGTGGACCAGACTCCCCAGGCTAACTCCGTCGGTTCTGGCGCGCCACAAGACCTGCCCGACCATCTGTTTGGCGGGGCGGGTTCGGGTAGCGGCGCTCCCCAGCCGCCTGCTGCGCCGGGCGGCCCTGCCTCAGGCGGTGAACCTGCTTCGGAGAGCGGCAGCGCAACCGCAGCTGGGATTGCGGGTGTGGTTGGCAGTGCCGCAGTTGGCGCGGCAGCCAAAGTCATCAAAGATGCGAAAAAAGATGACAATTAGTACCAATGGGTTGTCGTTTTTTAATTTGGACATATTGACCCGTATATATCAAAAATGCTACATTGTTGCTATGAGCAACTTGCGAGGAGGTGGCGTATTCGAGAAAAATCCATTTTCCAACTTTATCGGGTTGTCTCGGTTGTAGTCATTGGGTCATCAACAAAGCCGAGCGTTGTTTTTCAGACAATCACTGCATTAGAAAGGACAAACTATGGCTGGAATGCTTCAAGTCAATTATGACGAAATGGAGGCCATCATCAAGACCCTGGAGGCGGAGGAGCAGGACATCAAAACGCTCCTCAAGCAAACCAAGTCTAAGGTGGAGGCCCTGCATGGCGACGGCTGGATTGGTCAGGGCGCCGACCAGTTTTTTAACGAGATGAATGGCATGCTCTTACCGGCAACGCAGAAAATGGCGTATGCGCTGGATGTTGCCGGGAATGTCGCCAGGCAAATTGTCAAGATTATTCGCAGCGCCGATGAAGAAACCAAGAGTTTCTTCAACAACATCGGCGGCTAACGGGAGGTAAAAATGGCAGACCGAATTCGCGTAAACTATCCCGCCCTCGAAGATATGGCCAAGCACTGCGAAATGGTTGCGCAGCGGCTGGCTCAGACGGCGGACACAGCCAAAAAAATTGCCAGTCAGATGCAAAACGGCGCGTTGGTTGGCGAGCCCGGCGAGGCGTTTTCACAGGCGTTGGGGCTGTTTTTCCAGCGAGTCATCAAACTTAGCAATAAGTATCATGAAGTTGCCAACGACATCAAGCAGGCCATTGCCGACATGCGCGCCGCTGACCAGGCTGCCGGTGGCAAATTCTAGGAGGTGAGAGATGTTAGGACTCTTCAAATTCGTTGATGACTTGGTCGGTAATGTTGCAAATCAGATTTTGCAGCAGGTCCGCATTGTTCAGGACGCCGTTACTTCTCCATTACGTGGTTTGGTGCAGCAGGTGGTGGGTGGTATTTGGAAAGGTGACGGCTCGGTGCGCTTCGTGAATGAGATGACCAGCGAGGTCATTCCCATGCTGGTCAATATCATGAATGTCAATACCAGTTTTGCCGATGCAATCAAAAAGTCACAAGACCGCATGAACCAGGCAATTAAGCAATCGACCTCGCAGGTTCAAACCCTGTTCGATGTCTTTGGACAGATTTTCTAAACCAGAAGAGAGGCAAAAATGGCTGATGAAGTCTATATGGATATTCCCGCCGTAGAAAAGATGGGGAACGATTTCAAGAACTTCGGCGAAATTTTGAATGCGGTGGCGAAAGCGCTCGAGGCCATCAGTTTCGTGCTGAAAGCCACGGCCTGGATTTCATTTGGTTCAACAGCAGCGCTTTCGGCGTTCGTGGACCGCATCAAACCCAACGTGCAGCGCGCGGCCAACAAAATGATTGAACTCTCTGGTGATATCCAGAGCGCCATCAAGGCTTACCGCGACGGCGATTACTCCGGCTCGCGCCGCTTCTGCTAAACCAGGATGGGCTGGGTGGAACTTTTCTCCACGCGTCGCCTGGTCCTGTTCTTGAAGTGAGATGAAAAACCGCGCCTGGATGGAATTCACCCGACAGGCGCGGTTTCCCTTTTCTGATAGTTTGCCTTGCGAGGCGACATGAAGCGAATTTGCCAGAAATGTAACGTCATCTCACAGGATTTCAACCTGTGGTGCCAGGAAACCTATTGCCCGGCAGAAAACGCCACCGAAATATTCGATAACGGCGAATGGTTCGGGCCGATTGAAATTATCCAACCGATTGTTATTACGCGCTCGGCCATTGTTTATCACGCCCGGCGCGCCGAAGAAGAAATCTTGCTCAAGGTTGCCAATGTGGGCTGCGAGGAGAAACTGCGCTCCGAAGCCAAAGCCTTCCTGACTCTAGCCCGCGCCGGGCAACATCCACTGCTTCCTGTTCTGCTTCCGGCTCATCCGCAAGGCTCGGTTGCGGCGCATCCGTATGGCTGGACGGTCATCAACGGACGGGTCAAGTATTACGAGGTTTTCAAATACGCCGATGGCGCTATCTTGCGCAACCTGCTGCTGCGCAATCCTCAGCCCTGGTTCCAACACGCCGGGTGGATACTGTTGAGCATCGCCGACGTGATTTTTTACCTGCACAAGGCCGGCCGCCTGCACCTGTGCCTCAATCCCGATGTGGTGCTGGTTCGTTTCGACAAGCAAGGCATCCCGCGCCCGATGCTGCTCGACCTGGGCGTGAGCGCCTCGGGCAATGCCGTGTTCGAGATGTGGAACCCGAACTACAACCTGCCCGCTTATACTGCGCCGGAGATGCTGGATGGCTCAAAAGGCGTGGTCGGCCCGGCGACGGATGTCTATGGGATGGGTCTCCTGCTCTACGAAATGCTGGCAGGTCGCCCGGCTTACCCCTATCACCTGAAAAAAGATGAAGCCGTCCTGAAGAATGTCTTGGAGGCCGAGCCTTCTCCTACCGGGCGAATCGACCTGAAAAATATTCCGGCTGCCGCCGAAAAAGCCGTCAGCCAGCAGGTCAGCCAACGCTACCCTGATGTTCTCAGTTTCGTGCGCGCGCTCCAGCCTAATTTCCCGGCCATTCCAGCGGAAAAGAAGCCGCGCGGGGTCAATTGGCGGATGGTATTTATCGTGTTGGGGTCACTTCTGGCGATTTCGTTGTTATTGATGTTCGCCCTGGCAACGGTTCCATAAAACTGGAGAGATGATGATGGCAGACAAACTCTACATTGACCGCCCGCCCCGCATCGAACCGCACTTGCCTTCGGGACTGTACCCAATTCCCACCCCGCCCGACAACCAGGAAAATTACGGCCAGTTGCTTCAGCAGGCTTTCTTGCCGATGATGATGATTCTCGGCTATATCCTGATGTCGTTTTTTGGGCAGGGCCGCAACCTGTTGATGATGATTCCGATGGCGCTCTCGGTGATTGGAACGGTTGCGCTGGCAATCTATACCAATGGCCGCGAGAAAAAACAACGCGAGGCGGCCGAGGCTGCCTATAAGCGCCGCATCAGTGAACTGCGCCGCAAAATGGAGAGCGAACACGAACAGCAGCGCATTTATTACTTTTACAATTATCCCAACCCCGAAAAAACCCTCGGTATTGCCGCTGACCTGATGCGCGAACCAAATGCCCGCGAAGAAGCCATTCGCTCCGGCACGCGGCTGTGGGAACGCCGCCCCAACGACCACGATTTCTTGTACCTGCGTTTGGGCATTAGCACTCGTGCTTCCACCGTTGTTTACAAGATTTCTGAAAACGAAAAGACCGAAAACCCGCTGATGCGCGAAGCCACCCGCCTGGCCGAAGATTCGCGGCTGCTTTATAACGTGCCGGTTACGATTCCGGTTTACCTGCCATCCGATGACAGCCAGAAGAAAAAGGTAGAGAAGAAACAGGAACAGCAGCAGGACGAAGGCGCCAAACAAGAAGAGACCCAGGAATCAAAGGGTATCACCGTGCGCCATTCCATCGGCATCACCGGCGATTCTGCCGAAAAAGTCCATGCCTACCTGCGCACCATGCTGGTCGATTACGCCGCCTTCCACTCCCCGCAAGATACCATGCTCTATGTTGCCGGGACGAGCGCCGCGCGTTCCTACTGGCGTTGGGCTTATGCCCTGCCGCACTGTAAGGAATCTGACAAATCGGAGACTCTCCTGTTCGAGGCCGATGAGCGCCCCGGCGAGAACGAACCCGACCGGATGCGCCAGTTTTGGAAGAACATCCGCACCATCCTGGAGCGCCGCCGGATGCGCTTGCAAGACAAGGAAAGCGGCGTGGACGTGAAACTGCCCTTCCTGCTGGTTGTCGTCGATGTGCGTACGCCCGCTCCCGATTGGTCCTGCCTGCGTGACCTGGAGGGCGAGGCCGCCATCTCGACCATTCTCATGGACGGGCAGATGCTTGGCGCGGGTATTATTTTCCTCGTCCCGGACCGTTCCAAAGTCCCCAGCCGCTGCTCGGCCATTATCGAGGTGGATGAAGACCCCGCCGATGAAGAATCGGCTGTTTTTCGCTACGCCGAAACCGGCTTCAACACCGTCCGCTATGTGGGCAGCACCAAACTGGTTGCCACCCAGGAAAAAGCCCGCGAATTTTCGCGCTGCCTCGAGCCGGTCGATATCCGCCGTGGCTACGGCTCCAGCCTGGCGGCTACCGTCACGCTCATGGAGATGCTCAACCTGCAATCCATTGACCAGATGCAAGAATTTGCCCGAGAAAACTGGCAGCGCAGTATGACCCCCAGCAGCGCCGACTGGCCCTATACGGCGGTGGGTTTGCTTTCGGGCAATGAGCCGCGCGTGTTGACTTTCTCGGCCAAAGCCGACGGCGTGCATGGGATTATCGCCGGTTCGACTGGCTCCGGTAAATCGGAACTGTTGATGACCCTGATTATTGGCCTGGCGCTCAACTTTAGCCCCGATGCTCTCAACTTTGTATTGGTAGACTACAAAGGCGGGGCCGCCTTTGAGCCGTTCAAACGCCTGCCGCACGCGGTTGATATCGTCTCGAACCTCGACCAATCGGCCACCGCGCGCGTCTTTGCTTCGATTATCTCCGAACTCGACCGCCGCCAGCGGCTGAACACCTATACCAACTCTAAAGACATCGTTCACTACCGTAAGAAAGGACTTAATCTCGAACCGGAACGCCCGCCTTACCCACACCTGTTCATCATCATTGATGAATTTGCGGAAATGATTTCTGGCAATGCCGAATATAAAGCGCAGTTGGAAAGTATCACCCGCTTGGGGCGCGCGCTGGGCGTTTCGCTCATCCTGGCAGCCCAGCGACCGGTGGGAGTCACCGACCAGATGCGCGCTAACATTAAATTCCGCATCTCGCTGCGCGTGGAAACGCCCGATGACAGCCGCGAAGTGCTGCGGCGCGCCGATGCGGCCTTCCTGCCGCCCGGCATTCCGGGGCGCGGCTATTTGCAAATCGGCAACGAAAATATCGAATTGATTCAAACCGCTTACACCGGCGGCGATTACAAAGGCCCGCAGGAAGAAAACGTTGCCCCCAACGTCATCTGGCTCGACCGTCCGCGCAAAACCGGCGGACAAAAATCGACCGAGCCGCCCAAACTGTACGATGTCATCGTCGAAATGCTCGCCAACCTGGCCACCCAGGAATCCAAGCCGCAGTGGCGGCCCTGGCCGCAGTTCCTGCCCACCCAAAGCGGCGCGAATGTCTTGAGCCTGCAATCCACGCTCGACACAGCCTATATGTCCGACGACGACATTGAACTCTTGCGCGCCAGCGATTCGCAAAAAGTGGCCGGGTTTGCCCTCAACGAGAAAGCCGCCACTTTTTGGGATGAAGAATTCCGCTGGGAAGGCGCGGGCTGGGGCAAAACCGCCATGCGTCCCCTGGTCGGCCTGATTGACAACCCCTACCAGGCCAGCCAGAAACCGCTCAAAATTGATTTCCCCAATGGTCATGCGGTTATCTTTGGTGCTTCGGGGCGCGGCAAGACCACCTTCCTGCGCACCGTCATCACCAGCCTGGCCCTGACCCACTCGCCCGATGAACTGCATGTCTACATCCTCGACTTCGGCGGGCGCGCTCTCACCATCCTGCGCGACCTGCCGCACGTTGGCGCGGTGATTACCTCCGAAGAAGAAGAGCGCGTCTTGCGCGTGCTGCGCAAAGTCAACGACATCATCGATTACCGCCAAGTCCTGTTTAGCGAGGCCAGGGTCAACAGCCTCGATTCGTACAACCAGGCCCACCCTGAAAAACCCCTGCCCGCCGTGCTGGTGGTGATGGATAACTTCGCCGAGTTCAAAGAATATTATGACGGACTGATGGGCCCGCTCATCTCGCTGGTGCGCGAATCCCGCGCTTATGGCGTCCATTTTCTGATTTCCGCCGACCTGCCCAACGCTCTGACCGGCAAACTCTACAACCTGATTACCGAGCGTTACACGCTCAAACTCTCTGACCCATCCGAATATGCCGAAGTGGTTGGGCGCGGCGTCCCGGCAGATTTAAGCCCCATCCCCGGGCGCGGCTATGTGCGCCTGGGCAACACGCCGCTCGAATTTCAAACAGCGCTGACCTTTACGCCCGAAGAAGGCGACCCCGACGGGCTTGCGAAAATCAACCGAATGTGCATGAGGATGAAAGACCTGTGGGGCGACCAGTGGAAGGGTGAAAAACCGTCCACCATCGAAACCCTGCCCCTGCGTATTTCGCTCGAAAATGTCCTTCAGCAGACGACCCTGCCCGAGGCGCGCCGCATCAACGCCGTGATGGGCATTGACGACCGCTCACTCGAACCCGCGCTCATTGACATCGAACGCCAGGGCCCGCACATGGTCGTCATCGGACAGCCTTTCTCCGGCAAAACGACCACCCTGCGCGCGATGCTGCTCTCAGTGGCCTACCATTACTCGCCCGATGAAGTCATCATGGTGCTGGTTGATTTCTCGCGCAAACTGTGGAAAGGCAGCGAAACCTCGCTGGCCGAATTGCCGCACGTCGTCCAGGCCATCGACGATATCGAACAACTGGACGGGTGGTATGAATCCATGCAGGTTGAGTGCGCCGAGTTTGAGACCAACCCCAAACGCCGCAAAATCATGATTTTTATTGACAACTACGACGCCTTCACCGAAGAAGCCAGCCGCAAGAAGATGAGTTTCTTCGAGGGCATGGCCGCGCTGGTGCGCAAATACCAGACCGAGGGCGTGTACCTGATTATCGGCGGGTCGTTGGCGATTTTGAGTTCCTCGGATGACTTGCGCAAAGTCTTTGCCGCTCCCAGTTTCGGAATCGCACTCAAGACTGCCGATGCAGTCGGACGCCTGAATGGCCGCTTCCCGCGCAGTTTGGCCGATGTGGAACTGCCGCAGGGCCGCGCTTTCATCGTCCGCTCGGGCGTGACCAGTATGCTGCAACTTGCGACTCCTTACGCCAATGATGACGATGTCGAAGGGTCGCTGGATGCCTGGGTGCGCAAAATCCAGGCCCGCTATCCGGGACAAAAAGCCCAGTGGCTCGCCCCGGCGGGGGAAACTGTAGGGGAGGAAGAAAATATCCAGGCGGACGGGAAGTCTAAATCCAAAGCGAAGACCAAAGGACAGTCTGAATCCGCTGCTCCGAAACCGCCAGATGTCTCGAAATACAACATTTCTACCCTGAAGCAGAAACTGGTCGAAAACGGTCTGCCAGAAGATATGCTGGCCTTGTTCTCAGACGCGGATATTGTCGAAAACGCCCGCGCGATGGGGCTGCTGGATGATGCAAAGGAATAGGCGATGCTATGGACGAATATATCGATGTCAAAATTGACGTATTCGAGAACGTCGGCCAGCGCGCCCGCGTGCGCAGGACGCTGACCGCCCGCGACCTGATTCAAGAAATCCTGAAGGAGTTCGACGACATCCCCGCCGATTCGCCGGAAAAATATGCTATTTATCTGAAAGGCGATGACCGCCCGCTCAAAGCCGAGGCCAATCTGATACAACTTGATATCCAACCACAGGACGAATTGGTCTTTGATTATGTCCGCCAGACTCTGCGGCGCATGTTGAAGCCGGAGCAGGTGGCCTACTTGCGGGAGGAAACGACCGGCAAGGTGTTCAGTCTCGAATGGCAGCCGGCCGTGATTGGCCGCCCGACCAACGAGGCCGACCATAACCTGACCCTGGCAGTCAACGTCCAATCTCTGCCAGATGGCATAACCATTTCGCGCAAACACGCCCAGGTCACGTTTTCAGAAGGCCGTTATTTTGTCGAAGCCCTGGCAGAAAACAATCCCATTTTGCTGAATGGCAAGGAGATACCGGTGAACGCCCGGCGCGAGATAAAAAACGGCGATAAGCTGGTTTTGGGGCGCAATCATCTGACGTTTACCTTCCTCACCAACAAACCGGGCGAGGCCAGTTCGCGCACCCCATTGCCTGCTTCGCTGCCTCGGCCTTCGACCCCGGTGACGCCCCTCGCCCCTCCCGCGCCTGCCCGTCCGGCCCTGGTGGTGGAGCAGGCCAGCCAGCCCGCTAACGTTGGGCAGCGCCTTGAATTACTCAACTTCCCCTTCGTGCTAGGGCGCGACCTGCCGCAACTGCTCGGTGAAGCAGATGTCTCGCGCCGTCACGCCGAAATCCGTTTCGACCCGGCAACGCAGAAATTTACTATCACTGACCTGGGAAGCACCAATGGCACGTTCCTCGAAAGCGGCGCAATTCCGCCCAACATTCCCTGCGACCTGCCGCGCGGCAGCCGCCTGCGCCTGGGGCCGAAGGTGATATTAAGAGTGGATGGGTAGTAAAAAGACGCCCCCGTTCCTGCGCAACGGGGGCTTTTTCCTATCTCTTTCGCTTAATGAAATCTATCCCAGATGATGCCGATTCCACCAATCTTAAAAATCCAATCTGGATAATCTGCAAACTCTGTGGATGAATCTCGCCAGAAACGCGAGTGCTTCTACCCGCAAACCACTTCTAGCTCAGCAGGATACAAGTTTATCGTCAGTTTCGACCCGCTCAAGCACAGCGTTTCGCCGTCGGCATGGGCTGGGAAATCCCCCTCCAGAGCGGTCACTTCGACCTGACGTGCGCGCCGCATTTTGATTTCTGGCTGCCCTTCCTGTTTGCCCTGGATGAACATCGGAATCAGTTGGAAAATGCGCAGTTTCCCGGCCTTCTCGGCAATGCACAGGTCGAGATGACCGTCATCTGGCTGGCTGTTGGGCGCCATGCGAAAGCCGCCGCCCATCCGTTTGCCGTTCATAATCGAAACCATCAGTGAATATTGTTCAATTGTCTGCCCGTCTAACTCAATGCGCAGGCGCGGCGGTTTGTAGTAGAAAAACACCGTCTGGATAGCGCCAACGAGATAGGCTGGCAGCCCGCGCAGAAAGCGCAACTGCAGCGCCGCAAACCCCACCGCCGCATCGAACCCGATTCCGATACCGTTTCCGAAATAACGTCCCTGCGGATAATCGCCGCCGCTTACCAGGCCGACATCAATTTTCTTGCGTTTATCTGCCAGCAGCGCATCCATACTTTTCTCGAAATCATCGGGGATGCCCACGCCCCCGGCAAAATCGTTGCCTGTGCCAATTGCAATCACGCCCAGCGCGGCATGGTTGAACCCGGCTTTGCGCGCGCGCATCAGCCCATTGAGTGTTTCATTCAACGTCCCGTCGCCGCTCGCGCTCACAATCACATCATATCCCTCGCGTGCGGCCTGCTCGGCCAATTCTGCTGCGTGCCAGGGGCGTTCGGTGCGCACCAGTTTATACTCCACGCCCGCTTTGCGCAGGCGCGCTTCGATAGCCGGGATAGACTTTTTTCCCAAGCCACGTCCTGAAACGGGGTTGACAATCACAAAATACTTCATTCAGCCTCCAGAGTGCGGCGAGTTTACCACAGTTAACACCATCTCAAAACAAAAAGCACGGCGCAGACCGTGCTTTTTGACTGTTCCTGATACATCACCTTCTTTTTGTATCAAACTCTGGAATGCGCCGGTAACTTGGCTGCTTCTTGCTCAACGTGTGACCCAGCGCTGCGGCAATTTCGTCCATCGAGTATGTGTCTTCATGTTCCAGGATTTGCTTCATCAGGCGCAAATGTTCCTCCAACTCCTTCATCTCTGCCTGGAACTTCGTCAGCGTCTCACCGTTTGCCTGGCTTGCTAAAGCCTGCTTGGCCTGGTGCGCCTTCTCCAACGCCTGCATGGCATTCTGGATGCGCTCTATCATCAAATCCCAGTCTGTCATTGCGGCCTCCTGGAAGCGTGAACGCGCCTCCAAATTCAGAATAGCACGCTAAGCGGCTCTTTTCAAGTCTCGCGCATACTCTTCGGGCGTATCCAGGTCCTTCAACACCGTTTCATCACACTCGACGTACAAAATCTCGTCAGCATGAGCATTCAAAAACGCCCGCCCTGTTTCGGCTTTGACCAAATCTCCCCATAAACCGCGCTCCACCAGCCAGGGATGGCCCCGGCGCATGTTAAAACTGGGGAGTATGAGACGCGAACCGGATGTTTGCCAGGCTGAGACAACCCTCCGCGCGGACTCCAGACTCAACTGGGGCTGGTCTCCCAGGGCAATGAGCGTGGCAGCCACCTGTGGGCCAAGCCCCGTCAACCCCGCCCGAATGCTGCTCATCATCTCCCCGGCCTCATATTGCGCGTTGAACACCGCCCGCACCGGCAGAGATTCCGCCAAACGCGCCACCTCCGCCTCGACCGCCTCCCGCGCCCCGCCGGTGACGACCAGGATTTCACTCACGCCGCTGCTCGATAGCGTTACCACCACCCGCCCCAGCACCGTCGTCTTGCCCCAGGGCAGCAACATCTTGGGCTGCCCCATCCGCCGCGACATTCCCGCCGCCAGCACAATTGCCGCCAGGGTGGGGGGGGATTGATGATTGGTAATTGGTGATTGGTAATTCATCCGTTTTCTCCGCTTCATCCGCTGCCACATCCGCTTCCCAATCCGTTTCTCCGTTTTGCGCAGCCATCCGCTATCTCCCCCATCCCATCAGTCTCCGATAATCCTCCTCATCATCCACATCGAACAAAAGACTCTCATCATGCCAGGGAACATACTCCACCGCGAACTGGCGCATCACCGCCCGCCCGCCCACATCGCCCTGTAATTTCATCATCTCCGGGAACGTCACCCGGTCGAACAAAACCGGGTTGGCCCGGCGGTCTGCCGCCAGCGGCGCCACAATCGGGAACAATCCTTCTGCGTGGCGGTTCTTCAAGGCCTCCAGCACATGAACCGTCACCTGCGGCTGGTCAACCAGTAAAAAGATTGCTCCGCCAATCTCCCGCTCCCTTCTTCGGTTCGTCTCAACGGGAAATGGCAGAGAACCGGGCAGGGGGTCGAGCGCGGCAATCCCCGCCCTCACCGACGCCGCCTGCCCCTCGCGCCACTGCGTATTCCGCGCAATCACCACCGGTAAATCGCACACCGCCGCCTCGACATCCGGCGCGTATGCTCCGCTCACGACCACTACCGGCGAGAGTCCGGCTGCGAGCGCGGTTTTTGCCACCCGCCGTACAAACGGCTCGCCGTGAAAATCCAGAAATTGCTTCGGCTTTCCGTAGCGTGACGCTTCGCCCGCTGCCAGCACAATTCCGGCGATATTCTCATGCGCGGCATGGATTTCACCGCGCTGCACGCTGGCAACAATCACCGCCGCGAACGTTTTCAGCAGTTCCGCCGCCATGCCGCTTGCACGGGATTTCAACTCATCGGTATCAGCCTGGTTGAGCAAAACCACTTTCCGCGCCCCCGCTGGGATATTTTTTAGCCCGCCCTGTGGGTGAGTCAATACCCGAATCACCGCCTCGGCGCTGACGGTTTCTCCCGCTTCCAGGCCGCTCAATGCCCCAAAAATCTCCGGGCGGTGAATGAAATTCTCGTCCAGCGGCTTGCCCAGCCCGCGCATCCCGGCCGTCACGACCACCACCTCCGCAAATGGCGGGATGGCCGGTTCATGTTCCGCCGGGGCTTTGAGCGGCTTTTGGCGCGAACCATCGGCTTCGATGAACAGCGGCAAGTCATGAGCCTTTGTTGCTTCTCTGATTTTTTCCAATTGCTCCGGCGTTGGCGCGGTGACGCGGGCGATGTCCTCGCGGCGCGGCCCGGTGACGAGCGTCACGCCGCTTTCGAGCGCGGATGTGAAATCCGGCATAGGTTCGTCCGCTTCCCAGATGATGTGTCGGTCTGCTTTTGCAGCCTGCCGCGCCGCCAGGTGCGTAGAAGTCGTCACCAGCGCCGGGGCCATTTCGCGCGCCGCCATAAAGACCGCCGAAGTCTTGCCCCCGCCGCCCACGAAGGCCACTACCGAAGCCTTTTCCAGCCGCAAAGCGCGCGAAAGTCTCACCTCGTCTTTCCTCTTTCATCTTTTTTTATTCGAAACCTGAAACCTGACACCTGATACCTGAGAATCGCCTCCAACACCCCGCCGCCAATTGCCAGCGATTTGTCGGAAACCAGAAAACAATATTCACGCTTATCGCGCGGGTCCAGGTCGCCGATTTTCAAGCCTTGTTTGACCTCCAGCCCCGGATGAAGCAAACCGCGCAAGACGCCGGGGAAGGGGGCGCTGATTTTTTCGCCGTTGACCTCGGCGATCACCTGGCCAGGTTCAAAATGCTGGCCGATTTGCGCTTCGCTGGTCAGTCTGCCGCTGGCCGGGGCGCGCAGTACGCGGCGCGGGTCGCCTTCGGGCAGGCCGCTGTCGGCGTTGGCCGAACCGTTCCAGTACACTCGCCCTAGCGTGTGGCCGCGCTGCGTTTCGATGACAGCGTGACAGTTCTCGCCTGCCACAAAGCCGGGACCGAGGCCGATGGTAAAAGGGGAAGAATCCGTCAGCGGCGGGGCAGGTTGTTTCAGCAGACGGGCATCAATCACCGTTGAAGGTTTAAGGTTGAACGTCGAAAGAAGAGCGAGGTCAGGGTCAACCAAAACGGGAATTTCGCGGCGGACGAGGCAATCGAGAAGTTGTTTGGAAGTTTCAATCCGCCGGGCGGTCACATCTTCCACCGCCCACGTTCCTTCGTACACTGCTTCGGCAAAAGACACTGCCCGCCGCACGGCCAGCGGCTGCGGCAATTCGGCGATGAGAGAATCGAACCCGGCATGATGAAGGCGCAGGGCGACCCCGCTGGCCAGGTCGCCGCCGCCGCGAATGAGGATGAGGTTGGACATGGGGTGATTAAACCACAACAGTAGGGCAAATTGCCAATTTGCCTTACCCTGTATTTTTCAACCCCGCCGCAATGCCATTGATGGTCAAAACAATCACCTGCCGCAAGGCTTCGGCTTCAGGCGATTCTTTATCGGCCAGGGCGCGCAGGCGGCGCAGCATTTCGACCTGGATGAAGTTGAGCGGGTCAATGTATGGGTTGCGCAGCCGGACGGCGTTTTGGGTATATGGCTCGGCATCCAGCAAGTTTTGGTGGCCGCTGATGGTCAGGACGGTCTCGTGGGTACGGTCAAATTCGGCGCGAATGGCGTTAAATAATTTTTGGGCCAGTTCCTGGTCAGGAACGAGTTCGGCGTAGAGTGCGGCAATCTCCATATCGGCTTTGAGCAGCGAAATTTCGCTGTTGTTGAGCAGGGATTGGAAAAAGGGCCAGCCCTGGTACATTTCGCGCAAGAGACCCTCATCACTGACGGCGCGCAAGCCTGTTCCCAGCCCATACCAGCCCGGCAGGTTATAGCGGCTTTGCATCCACGAGAACACCCAGGGGATGGCGCGGATTTTGGTCACTTCGGCGGTGGCGGCGCGCGAGGCCGGGCGCGAGCCGATTTGCAGCCTCTTGATTTCGTCAATGGGCGTGGCGGCTTGCCAGAAATCGAGGAAGCCGGGGGTCTCATAGACCAGCCCCCGGTAGGCGCGATGCGCGGCGGCGGCCATCTGGTTGAGGGCAGCGCGCCAGGCCTGTGAGATGGGTTTCTCGTTGTGGGGGGCCGAGGCCAGCAGGACGGCGCTCACAATTTGTTCCAGGTGACGGTGCGCCAGGGTGGGGTTGGCGTAACGCGAGGAAATCACCTCGCCCTGTTCGGTAACGCGGAATCGCCCGTTGATACTCCCGGCGGGTTGGGCGCGGATGGCGCGGTTGGCCGGGCCGCCGCCGCGCGCCACTGTGCCGCCGCGCCCGTGGAAAATCGTCAGTTTGACGTTGAATTCCCGCGCGGTGCGGGTGATGGATTCCTGGGCCTGGTAGAGCATCCAGTTTGCCATCAGGAATCCGCCGTCTTTGTTGCTGTCTGAATAGCCAATCATCACCATCTGCTCGTCCTGGCAGGTGGCGAGGTGCTGGCGGTATATCTCGGAGGTGAACAGGCTGGTCAGGATGTCTGAAGCGTCGCGCAGGTCATCCACCGACTCAAAGAGCGGGCAGATTTGCAGGCCGTCTGAATTTCCCGTCCAGCGCGCCAGCAGCAACACGGTCAGCACATCGGCGGCGGAATGGGTCATCGAGATGATGAACGGGCCGAGCAGTTCTGGCCCATACACGCGGCGGACGCGCTCGATGAGTTGGAACACCGCCCAAGTCTCGGATGTTTCATTGGTCACGCCCGGGCGGGGCGAAAGTTCGGGTAACGGCGAGGCGAGCAGCCGGCTGAGAAGTTCCAGGCGTTCCCGCGCGGGGAGAGTCTCAAAGTCCGGACAAATCCCCAGCGCGCGCAGCACTTCGCCCAGGGCGGCGTTCAAGCGGGAGGAATCCTCGCGGATGTCGAGCCGGGCGGCTTGCAGGCCAAAGATTTCCACCTGGCGGCGCAGGGTGAGCAGTTTATCGTGGGCAATACGCGGCGGGATGTGGGCGGCGATGATGTCGAGCGGGCGCCGGATGGAGTCGAGGGTAATACGCGCCGGCCGGGGATGCTGGCGCAACAGGTTTGATTTCATGTCCTCCCGCGAGGCTTCGGCCAGTTCGGTGGCCAGCAGGGTTGTGACCAGTCGGTAGGGTTCGGCGGCGTAGCGTTCGGCGATGTAGGCGGCGTGTTCGGGGAAGGGCCGGCGCGATTCGACCCAGGCGGCCAGTTCGGCAGGCGGCGGCAGGCGGTTGGAGCTGAGGCTCAACCCGCGCCCGACTTCCTGGAGCGCGCGGCGGTGGGTTTCAATGGCAAGGCCGCGATGCAGGCGCAGGGTTTCGGCGGTCACTTCGCGGGTTACGTTCGGGTTGCCGTCGCGGTCGCCGCCCATCCATGAGCCGAGTTTCAGCCAGGCGCGGCCCGCGCGCAGGCCGGGGTAATGCCGGTTGAGGGCGAGGTCGAGGTCGGCGTAGATGCGCGGGATGGATTCCCAAAAGACCGATTCGACGAAGTACAGTCCGGTGCGCACTTCATCGGTGACGGCCATTTTGGCAGTGCGGTCGCGGTCGGTCAGCCACAATGCGCTGATTTCGGCGTGCATGGCGGCTTGCAGGGCTTCTTTTTCGCGCGGCAGCAGGTCGTTGCGGTTGTACTTTTCCAGCAACGCAGCAATGCGCTGGAGCTTCGATAAGACGGTGCGGCGGCGGGCTTCGGTGGGGTGCGCCGTCAGCACCAATTCGATGGACAGGTTTTCGAGCAGGGCTGCCATCTGCTCATGGGTCACGCCGCTCTCTTTGAGCGTCAGGATGGCTTCCTCGATGGAGTCGTGAATGGGAGCGGGGTACAGTTCCGCCGCCTGCTGGCGCAGGATGTGGACGCGAAAGGTCTCCTCGACCAGGTTGACCAGGTCGAAATAGGTGGCGAAGGCGGCGGCAATGGCGCGCAACTGCGGCGGGGTGAGGGTTTGCAGAGCCGCTTGCAGGCGCGCTTCGGCTTGGCCCTCGCCCGCCCGCCGCGCTTTGGCTTCAGCCCGAATGCGCTCCTCGACCTCGAAAATGGCCGGGGATTCGAGTTCCGAAATGACCTGCCCGAGCAAGTCACCAAGCATGTGAATGGAGGGGGAGAGTTCCATATCTTCTTTCCCTGTTTATCAGTTTCCCTGTTTATCAGTTTCCTGCTTCCCGGTTCTAACCCGCAACACGGTTATTTTGGTCGGGTGATTGTACGGCGCGGGGTCAACCGGCGGCGGGCGCAGGCAGGTGTGCGGGTAGCCGGTAAAATCCGGCGGAACAGGGATGATGCTCTCAATGGACAGATAGCCGCTGCCGCACAGCGACTCGAACATGCCCATCAGGTCGCGGCCTGGCACAAATAGGGCGTTGTTGACCACCACCAGCCAGCCGCCGTCGCTGACCAGTGGGCGCACCTTGTTAATCAGCCGCTCGCTTTCGCCTTCCAGGTCGACCTTGCCGCGGCCCGTAACCGAGAAAAAGGGTGGGTCGAGGAAAATGCAGTCGAACGATGCGCCTTCGCGCTTGAAGCGGCTGATGGCGGGGAAAAAGTCCTCGGCGAGGAAGTCGCGTTTGTCGATGGGAAACCCGTTCAGGGTGTAGGAGGTCTTGGCGACGTTCAGGAAATCCCGGTTGCGGTCAACATGCACCACCCGCGCCGCTCCCCCCGCCCGGGCAGCGACGCCCAGGCTGCCAGTGTAGGCGAACGTATTCAGGACCGTTTTCCCGCTGAGATGTTCCAGCGCCCACCCGCGCAGGTTGCGCGTATCGAGATAGAGACTCGCGTCCTGGTTCATGGTCAAATTCACGCTGTAGCGCACGCCGTGTTCGACGATGCGCGTATCGGCCTTTTGACCGTAGACCAGCACCCCGCGCTTTTCTTGCGGATTGCCGTTGCGGGTTTTGACAAGCATGGCCTGCACCCAGGGCAGTTCGGCGCGGATGACCTCCATCGCCGCGCGGATGGCGGCAGCGCCCTCGAAAGGCACATCGGCGTAGTTATACAGCACGGCGGTTGCGGCGTAGATATCCACCAGCAGGTTCGGCTCGCCTTCGTAGAATCCGTTGAACAGGCGAAAGGCGGCCTGGTGCCTGGCGTCGAATAGTTCTGTTCGGGCGGCGAAGGCTTTCGAGAGAATGGTGGTCAGTTTCATGGAATGATTAAACCACATTCGGGCTGAAAGGAGGCGGGAAAAGAAAAATCCACAGAGGGCGCAAATTGCGCAGAAAAAATCTGCGAAATCTATGCCATCTGTGGATTAAGGCTCGGCGCGCTGTTATCGCAGCAGCAATCCCACTTTATCAGGATTGTTCGGCTGGCTGGGGTCGGCCAGAACGGGCACCACTGAGCCAGGCTGCACTTGCGCCAGATTAATTAGCGGCAGGGTGACGGTTTTTTGCACCTGGTAGGGCGCGTAGCCGGGAATGCGGACTTCCATCACGATGGCAACGCGCGGGTTGTCGTTGATGCGCATTCCGGTATCTTGCAAGGCCAGGATGGTGGCCTCGCCTTGTTGGCCGGTTGCCATTAACTCCTCGGCCTTTTTCTGGTTATTCTGGTTCATGCGGCGGATGATGATAAATGGCACGGCGATGGCTGCGGCTGTGATTAACAGCGTACAGCACACAGAAAGGATGATAAAAACAATTGTCATTCCTCCAACTGCGGCAAAAGGGTCCATATTTTTCCTCCATTTGGATTTGTAGCGCGGAATTTGTTCCGCGCTTCGGCTGTTGCGCCGCGCTGTGTGATTGGCGCGCCTGCTATAATGTGAATAGTATACAAGAAATATGACAAAATATATCCTATTAACTTCTCCCCCGAAAGGGGCATTTGTAGATAAAAATCCCCTCTCCGCACAGGAGAGGGGATTTTTGTTGCTTTAGCTACTTGTGAATGACGATGCTTCCGCCGCCGAGCGGTTGCTGGGAGCCGTTGTCATAGACAACGTACTCAACGCCGCCAGCTTCGTACCAGATCTTTATGCGGAAGGTGTCCGGGTTGCCGTCGTTGGCGGTGATCATGAACTTGTAGGAGCCTGCGCCGTTGATGGTGCCTTCGCCCTTGAATTGGGCTTTGGTGCCAGCTACCACCAGCCATTCGTAGCTTGTGCTCTTGAAGTTCAGATTGCCTGCCTTGAACTGGAATTCGGTATTCCCGTCGGGCACGTTGGCGCCCTTCTTGTATTTGGCAACGAACCCAAAGGTGGCTTTGCCGGTCAGGGACGGGTCGGCGGTGTAGGCGCCCGCGGGCGAGTTGATCCAGCCGCCGCCGGTCACAAATCCGCCGTTGGGATCGTAGACCACAACGAACTCATAGACAGCGGTATCCGAGTTGCCATAACCGTCATTTACGGTAACAGTGACGGTGTAAATGCCCGGTGTGACGTAGGCATGGCTGCCAGTGATCGTGCCAGAACCGTTGGCTTCCGTTACCGTACCGGCTTCGCTGGTTCCATCACCCCAATCGATCATTGCTGTATGGGTGTCGAGTTTGTCGGGGTCGGTGAAGGCGACGCTTGCATTAACAGATGTCTCAACAGGAACAAGATTGGCTGAGACTGTGATGTCGCCCAACTCGGGCGGGTAGTTAACAGGATTCAACCCAACCACCACCGGGTCATGGTCGGAGGTGCGGTATTGATTCACTTCGTAGAGCGCATCCTGGGCGGCGGGCTTGAAGGAGGTGTCGTAATCGAGCACGTCCGGCTCATCTGAGTTGATATGCCAGTCTGCTGCGCCGGTGATCTGTGGGAACAGGCTGGCGCTGGCCAGGGCATGGTCGAGATAACCAGCCTGTCCGTCGAAGGTGTAGGAGTAGGCGTGGGTGCCCTGGAAGTAGGCGATCAGGTTGGTGTAATCGTCAGCCGTGCCGGGGGTATCGTCGGAACCGGCCTTGATCTCAGCGATCGCATCTTCCATGGCGTAGGAGTTCAGGTCGCCCATGATGATGAAGTCCGGGTCGCCGCTTCCAGTGGGATCAGTTGCGAGCCAATCGACCAATGCCTCTGCGGCGGCTCTACGCGTCTGACTACAGTTGCCTTGACCGTCGCCGAGGTCTGGGTCGCCGACATCATCGCAAGCAGAGCCCTTGGACTTTAAGTGGTTGACGACCACCGTGAAGCGTGCTCCGGTGGCGTTGACAATGAAAGTTTGCGCCAGCGACGGGCGGCTCTTGGTGTCGATGAAGCGCGGGTCGACTGCCGAGGTGAGCAATTTGAAATCGCCGACCGGGGTGACCACGGCGGGGCGGTAGATCAAGCCGACCTTGATTGCATCGGTGCCGATGGTGCCGGTATCGATGTAGGCATAGCCTGGCAGACCCGAAGTGATGCTGGCCAGCGGCTCAACACCGGTGGAGTTCTCCAGTTCGTTCAGACCAATGATGTCGGCATCGAGGCCAGCGAGTGCTTGCAGGAGCTTGTCGCGCTGGCGGGTGAATTCGAGGGGCTGGTCACTGTCCCAGCCGCGGCATTCCACGTTGTTGAGCGGACCGCACTTGTTATCCAGTGCGCCGGATGGATAATCCGCTGTGACGAAGAAGTTGAGTGTGTTCATCGCCGCCACGCGGACGGTGCCGCCGACCGGTTCGGGGGAAGCCGGGCGCGGGTTGGCAGCGGTGTAGTCGGCGGGGCCGGTCGGAAAGATGCGGTACAGGCTGAAGTCGTAGCCGAGCACGCCAACAGTGTTCGTCACCAAGTCGCCGCCGCGGAAGAGGTTGCTAAGCGAGAAAGGCAGTCCGTTCGGGTGGCGCAAAACGCTCGGGTTCTGAGCGCTCTGCACATCGTCCAGCGTGATGCGGCGCAGGCTGTTGGCCAGGGTGCGCGCGTTGGCGGCTGCTCCCGGCGCGTCGAGGGCTGTGCCAGTGAAGGGACGGGGTTCGCCGGGCAGCGGCAGGGCTAGCACGATCTCGCCGAAGCGGTCATAGTTGAAGTATTCCGAAATGACCAGCGACTGCGGGAAGCGCACCAGCATGCCTTCGTATTTCTCGAAATCATCAATGCTTGTAACGGGCAGGGTCACATCGACCGGGGCAACCGAGCCGGTGCCGCATTGGACGATATTCGCGGCGGGCACGGCGGCAGTGTTGCTGTTCGAGCCGTTGAGGGTGGTCTGGTTGAAGCGCTCTCGGGCGTAGCCGGTGACGCGTACCACCTGTCCCGCGCTGACCAGGTTGGAGCTGCCGGTGTAGACAAAGATGCCGTCAGAAGTGGCGGTGTCGCCGTCGCCGCTCAGGTCTTGCAGGAAGAAGCCGGAGTTGGCAGCGGACCCCTCGAAGTCACCGACCACGACGCCCTTTGTGGTGACCGTTCCAGGGATCGGCGTGGAAAGTCCGCTGCCCTGGATGTTATAGATCGGCGTGAAGGGCTGGGCACAGATGTCAAAGGGCGAGAAGCCGACGGTGAAGTTGAAGGCCATGTTGTCGGGCGGATCGTTGGAGTCCTGATCGCTAACTTGATTCGCCAGCACGGTCAGGGTGCAGTTCTCGCCGTTGGTGAGCGTAATGCCGGGGTCGAGAATGAAGGTGGTAGGTCCGCCGCTGTAAGTTGTCGCCACGGTCCCGCTTGTCGAACAAACCAGGGTGAACCACGAGGAGGTCACATTGACGGGTTCGCTGAAGGTGACCGAGAGGTTGGCGTTGACGGGGAAATCGGTGGCGCCGTTGACAGGGTAGGTGCTGGCAATTTCAGGGGCAGCATCAAACACTCTGGGGGTTATAGAAAAATCGTCAACAGCCAGGCCGTCATCTGCACCTGGACTTATATCGAATTCTTTCCAACGAATCCAGAAAGATGAACCAATAGGGATGTTTAAGCCGGTGATTGAAAAAGTGATAGATGTTTGATTGCCGGCTGAGTTGCCGCTTAATGGTCCTGCTGTTGCATTGAGATTCGGGCTGTTGAAATCAAGAGAGTCGTAATCAACCCAAGTTCCTGTTGTCAGACTAGTGGCATTGGTACTGAGTTGAAAATCGAGGCGGTCGGCTGCACCGCGGTTCGTCACGCCCGCGCGCCACATCTCACCAGTAAATGATATGTCAAGTGTTGAAACGGCGTAGCCGGTGTTATTTGTGAACTGTGCCCCAATAGTAGAATTTAAAGTACCACTAAAGAGAGTGCCCAAAGCGCGCTCTGCGCTTCCGGAAGTGCCAAAACTATATACGTCACCAGCAGTATCAGAACCGGTGCTGGCTGCATATTGACCATTGTTTCTTGAACTGGAACCCGCTTCATCAAGGTACCAGCCGGTGATGGTGAGATTATTTGTTGTCCCCGCGTTGGCCAGGGTGTCAAAATTTTGAGTATATGCAATTCCCGCGGTTGTCAGGCTGATCGATCCAGACCCTCCGCCCGCTGCTTGGGTCTGTTGGGCTGGCAGGGCCATGAGCACCAAGGCCAGGATGGCCAGCACTGAAAACAACTTGAACGAAAATTTCTTCATGCGTTTCTCCTCTGTCTGAACACGAAATATGGATCTTGCGACATGCGGTGAACCGGTTCAACTGGAAGGTGAGCAGCTTCCAGACAGGAGCATACGTCGCCCCCTTGTTATAAATTCTATGCCAGACCTTGCAGAAATGCAAGTTGATTTTGTGAAAAGCGGGGAGATTAACCGGATGTTTACCCGCGCGGATGCGAGAAGCCCTCAACAGCTTCATCCAGCGTCACGGGCAGGCGGCGGCCTGCGGGCCACAATCCGCTTTCGGCGGCTGCGCGGGCCGCCTGGGTGTAGCGTGAAATCCCAAAGTGTTTGTCGGGCAGTCTAGGGTCAGTCAGCACCTCGCCGGGCGCGCCTTCGAGCAGGATTTCTCCAGCGTGCAGGGCCACCACCCGGTCGGCAAATTCCGCAATCCATTCCACTTTATGCTCGACCAAAATGACCGTCATGCCGCGCCGACTCATCTCGCGGATGACGCCGAAGACTTCGCGCGTGCCGATTGGGTCAAGCTGGCTGGTCGGTTCATCCAGCACCAGCACCCTGGGCTGCATGACCAGGATGGAGGCCAGCGCCACGCGCTGCTGCTGCCCGCCAGAGAGCGAGTAGGGCGAGCGCTCGGCCAGGTGACGGATTCCAGTCATCGCCAGGGCTTCTTCTACCCGGGTTTTCATCTCTTCACGCGGGATGCCGAGATTCTCCAGCCCGAAGGCAACTTCCTCGTACACCGTGTATTTGGCCCCCGAAATCTGGTTGAACGGGTTCTGGAAGACCAGCCCAACGTTGACGACCCACTCGCTCAGACTGGAGGCGCGTACTTCTACGCCCGCCACGTTCACCGAACCGCTCAACTCGCCTTTGAAGAAATGCGGAATGAAGCCTGAAATGGCGTAACAGAGCGTTGACTTGCCTGCCCCGTTTGGGCCGATGACGGCCACGAACTCGCCTTCGTTGACCTTCAGGCTGATATTTTTCAGCACCGGGCTTTCGGTGAGCGGATACTGGTAGGTGACGTTTTCAAGGGTTACGAGAGCCATAGGTTTGCCGCAAAGGTGAGCAAGACCAGGACGACCAGCGTCCAGCGGATAAGTTTATCGGCACGGGTGTCGGGCAGTTCGCGCAGGAAGGTTTTAGGGCGCGCTGAAGTAAATCCGCGCGCTTCGATGGCAATGGCGCGTTCCTCGACCTCCACCAGCGACCCGAACACCAGCGGCCCGACCAACGGCGCGAGCGCGCTAACCCGTTTCAGGAAGGTCCCTTCGGTATCCAGCCCGCGCGAGCGCTGGGCGGCGATGATGGTTTGGGCTTTGGCCTGCATTTGCGGGATGATTTGCAGGGTGCTGACGATGACATAGGCGAACTGACCGGGCAGCCCGCGCCGCGTCAGGTCGCCCATCAATTCGCTGGGATGGGTGGTGAGCAGGAACAGGATGAAGGAGGACACCATCACGAAGATACGGATGGCGGTGAGATAGGCCTGGGCAAGGGTCTCGCTCGTCAGCCGCAGGAAGGCGAATCGGAATAATTCCGTCTCGCCGCCCGGCAGGAAAAAAGACTGCATGACGAAGATGAAGCCCGTCACCGGCGCGAGCAGGCGCAGGGCGGTCCAAAAATATTCGCGCTGGACTTTGCCCGCGAAGCTGAGCGGGAGGAGGACGGCGAAAATCAACCCGGTTGCCGTCCAATACCAGGGGCTGGAAAAGGCGATCAGGATGAGCGCGAAGGTCAGCGTCAGTTTGGTGAGCGGATTCAGCCGGTGTAGCGGGCTTTCACGGTGAATGTAGAGCGAGAGTCTTTCGTGCATGGAGGGATTGTACCCTATTTGAATCGGTCGTCCCGAAGGTGGCTTTTTAATCTGATTGAATAGCCCGGTTTTAGCCGTCTTCAGACGGCTTTGAATGAATAGCCCGGACATTTATGCCCGGGCGGGATGGCTCTGCGAAACAGATTAGCCCAGGAGATTGACGACCACAAACGCCGCCAGCAGTACCAGCGCAACCACCACGCCGACCGCGATGAAGAGTTGGGTGCGTCCCTGGCCCTTTTCGACGGCCACGTTTTCAGGGCGCGGGAAGCGCGCCACGAAGCGCTGTGAAAGCCCCTGGATGATGGCGAAGGCCAGCAGGGCGGTGGAAATCTTGTCGATGGGTTCGACGATGAAGTTGGTGCTTAGCACCGATGAGACAATATCGCGCCCGGTCTGGATGAGGAAGGCCGTGATAAAGGATGACCCGCTGGCCGTGATACCGCCATACAGGTAGACCGCAATCGGCGTACCGGAAAGCACCGCTCCAAGCGCAATCAGGAAGCCGGTGATGACCACTTTCCACCAGTTCTTGAACAGGCCGGCGTTGGCGCACAGGCCCGCCACCAGGCCGATGACCCCCGCCACCGGGAACCAGGGCAGCGCGTTGGGGTCAACGGCCAGCCCCCAGATGATGTTGGAGAGCATTCCGGTCAACAACCCGGCCACCGGGCCGCAGATTGCGCCCACCAGCACCGTGCCAATGCTATCGAGATAGAGCGGCAGCCGGAGCAGGACGACAATTTGCCCAATCGCTACGTTGATGGCAATGGCGACCGGGATAAGCACCCAGGTCATGGTGTTGAAGTCTTTCTTCAGCCAGTTCATATTACATCTCCTCTTGAATGATTGAATCGGAACAACAGGTTTTTCCGTTCATGCAATTAAAACACCGTTTCGTGTTTTTTTTGGCGCATTTTGGTCTCCAAAATCTGCAGATTTTGGCATCTTTCCAACCCGTTCCGAAGGTTGAAAAAACGTAACTATTCAGCCCTCCCCCGGCGGGGGAGGGGACTTGCGAACTTGCCTGTTCATAACCCCTCTCCCCTCGGGAGAGGGGTTGGGGAATATTTGGAGTTGATATATGCAAAATTACATCTGGTTCATAGCCCCTCTCCCCTCGGGAGAGGGGTTGGGGTGAGGGAAAATGGCGCAATTTCTCGACCGCCTGAATAGATACAAAAAACCTTCGGGATGTTCCCCGCAGTGCCGCAAAATAAACTACAATAGGAAGATGGACAGCCAATTTCCCCTCGCGCTAGTAACCGGCGCCGCCCACCGCCTGGGGCGCGCCTTTGCTCTCACCCTGGCCCGGCGCGGATACGCCATTCTGCTGCATTATCACGCCTCGCAATTTCAGGCCGAACAAACCGTCCTCGAATTGCGCGCCCTGGGCGTGCCGGTCTATCCCCTGCGGGCCGACCTGACGGACGCGGCCCAGGTCGAAGGGTTGTTTTCCGCGCTCGATGGCCTGCTGGCTGACCCGGCCAACCCGCTCTACGGGCTGCGCGTGCTGGTCAATTCGGCGGCTCTCATGCGCGCGGGTGATATCGGCTCGACCAATGCCTCCGATTGGGATGGAATTCTCGACCTGAACCTGCGCGCGCCCTTCCTGTGCGCTCAAAAGGCTTACCAGCGCATGGAAGCGGGCGGACTCATCGTCAACATCACCGACATCGCCGCCCAAAAGGTCTGGACGCGCTTCGCCGCTTACACCGTCAGCAAAGCCGGACTGGAATCGCTCACCAAAATCATGGCGCGAGCCTTTGCGCCAAAGGTGCGGGTGAATGCCATTGCGCCGGGCCTAGTGCTGCCCTCCGACGATACCCCGCCCGAAGAGTGGAGCCGCCTGGTCTCGCGCCTGCCCATCCAGCGCGCGGCGCACATCGACGAAATCACCCGCTCCCTTGAATTTTTGCTCGATAACGAATATATTACCGGTCAAACCATTGCCGTCGATGGCGGCTACTCGCTGTTGTAGCCGCGTAGCGCGAAATACTATTTTGCGCTACAGGAGGATGAATTCTCATGCCCGACACCCCTGAATTTCTTGCCGAACGCCTGCAAACCGAAGGCGAAAAGACCGCCGCCTTCTTCGCCGCCCTCTCCACTGCGCAATGGCAAACCCCGGTATATACCGAAGGCCAAACCTGGACGGTGCGCAGCGTCTTGGCGCATTTTGTGACGGCGGAGCGGGGCTTCCTGAACCTATTTGCCGATATTCGCGCAGGCGGGCCGGGCGCGTCAGAAGACTTCGATATCGACCGCTACAACGCCAGTCAGCAGGAAAAGACCATTGAAATCTCCCCTGTCGAACTGCTCAATCAATTTCGCACGGTTCGCGCCCAAATGACCGCCCTGGTTGCATCTTTCACACAAGAAGACCTTCAGAAACAGGGCCGCCATCCCTTTCTTGGTCTCACCACTCTGGCCGAAATGGTCAAAATGGTCTATCGCCACAACCAGATTCACCTGCGCGACCTTCGCAAATTACTCGAATCCTGATTTGACCATCTCGAAGACTTCGCTGTGGGCGACCAGTCGAGCGGTCGCGCTGCGCGCGATACCTTTCCCGGTAATTATTCTATGCCTTCACTCACCGCCATCCTGCGTCTCACCCGCCCCATCCACCTCCTGTTAGCCCTTCTGACCTATGGCCTCGGCCTGGGTATTGCCCGCTACCTGGGCGGCCTCTTTCAGCCGCTGCCCCAAATTATCGGCGGGCTGTCGCTGCTTTTTCTCCTGGCCGCCTCCAACCTGCTTGTCGAATACTTCCGCCCGCCGGCCGAGCCGATTCTCGCTGGCGAAACCCGCGCGCAGCGCGAAACCCTTCGTTCCTTGCTGTTGACGGTCAGCGCCGCGTTCCTGGCTGTTGCCGCTTTGCTGGCCTTTCTGCTTTATCTGCAAGGTGGCTTGCCGGTCAATGACGCCTTGCTTTTTATTCTATACTTGCTGCTTTGCCTGTCCCTGGCCGTCCCCCCCGCGCGCCTGGTCGAGCGCGGCATTGGGGAAGTTGTCTTGGCCTTCCTGCTGGCCGTTCTCACCCCGGCCATCTCCTTTCTGATGGTTTTCCCGGACCTGCACCCCTTCCTGACCGGTTTTACCTTCCCGCTCTTCTTGCTGGCGCTGGCCTGGCAGCTGGCGACCTCCTTCGAGCAATATCCCCAATATCTCAAGTACGGACGGCGCGTCCTGCTCATTCGGTTATCATGGCAGAGAGCCGTTCTCATTCACAACGGCCTGCTTATCGTTGCTTATTTTTTTCTGGCGGTTTTGCCTTTTCTGGGAATTCCATTTCCGCTGACCTGGCCCTCCCTCTTGACCCTGCCCATCGCAGCCTGGCAGATGCTCATGCTGCGCAATATTTCTGATGGTATGAAACCAGTCTGGAACGCCCTCAACATTGCCGCCACCGTTGTTTTTGGTCTGACTGCCTACCTCATCACCATCACCTTCTGGCTGCGATAAATCCAACCTCCCGAATGGTAACGGTTACGCCGAACGCCCCCTTGAAAAACCTTCGGGACGACAGTATCTTCTGGATACTGAACACTGAACACTGAACACTGAATACTGACTCATGCCCGAATTCCTGACCCTGCTCCCGCCTGATTCTGCCCGCGAGAAACTGCTCTCGGAACTCACCCCGCTGAAACAGTCCACCGTTATCGAAACAACGGCGGCTCTGGCCCGGGTGACTGCCGAAGACGTTCTTGCCCCGCATCCGCTCCCCGAGTTTCCCCGCTCCACAGTGGATGGCTACGCTGTCAAAGCCCGCGATACTTTTGGCGCATCTGATTCCCTGCCCGGCTACCTGAAGCTGATTGGGGAAGTGCCAATGGGCGCGGCCCCGTCCTTTACGATTCGCCCCGGCGAATGCGCCCTCATTCACACCGGCGGGATGCTCCCCGAAGGGGCCGATGCGGTTGTAATGTTGGAATACACCCAACAGAGCGGAGATGAAATCGAACTCTTGCGCGCCGTCGCCGATGGCGAGAACCTGATTCGGGTGGGGGAGGATGTTCAGCAGGGTCAGGTGGTCATTCCGCGCGGAAGCCTGCTGCGGCCTGCTGAAATCGGCGGCCTGATGGCGCTCGGAATCACCAAACTGCGTGTAGTCAATAAGGTAAGCGTGGGACTTATCTCATCAGGTGATGAAGTCATCCCAGCGGAACAGTCTCCCGCCCCTGGTCAGGTGCGCGACATCAACGCCCATACCCTGGCAGCTCTCGTGCAACGCTCCGGCGGGGAGGCGGTTTCTTACGGCATCATTCCTGATGATTTCGATGCGCTGCAAGCCGCTGCCCAAAAAGCCCTGGCTGAATGCGACGTGGTGGTCATCACCGCCGGGTCCTCGGCCTCCACCCGCGATATGACCGCCCAGGTGATTGATTCGCTGGGCAGGCCCGGCGTGTTGGTGCATGGCATCAACACCAAACCGGGTAAGCCGACCATTCTGGGCGTGTGTAACGGCAAAGCAGTGATTGGCCTGCCTGGCAACCCGGTCAGCGCGCTGGTTAATGGCTACCTGTTTGTTGCGCCGGTGATAGAAAAACTGCTCGGGTTGCCGCTTGACCGGCCCAAAGCCAGCATTCCCGCTCGCCTGACGGTTAATCTGGCCTCGCAGGCCGGGCGCGAGGACTGGTGGCCGGTGCGCTTACTCCCCTCTTCCAAAGGGAGAGGGGCTGGGGGTGAGGCAGAAGGCTGGCTGGCCGAACCCATCTTCGGCAAATCCAATCTCATCTTCACTCTGGCCGCTGCCGACGGTCTCATAAAAATTCACCCCGACGCCAACGGAATCAGCGCAGGGGAGATGGTGGATGTATTTTTGATGTAGTGGTGTTTACCCCCGGTTCAGCGGTCTTGTTTACTCTCCCGGAAGCGGGGAACGGATGGCCCACAAGGCCAATTCCACAAAAGCCTCCACAAATTCGGGTTGGAAGTTGCCTTGCGCGCGTTGAGGGAAATACTGGAAAGCGGCGGGAGGCGAGGCAACCTGGCCGCGACAATCCACGCTGGGGGTTCCGCTATGAATGGCTTCGCTAGTGTTATCAAGCACCGTCCAATTGCGCACGCCATCGACGGCGTAACCGTATTGCATCTTTGCGCCCCGCAGGATGTTGCCGGTCACTGTGCCGCCATCGAGCGTATCGTTTTCTGCCGGAAGAGGCAGACAGCCCCAAACGCGGATTCCCATGCCCAGCCCAATCCGAATCACGGCTCCGCTGGCATCGATGATGTTGTTTCGCACAATCGTGCCGGCGTAACTGCCGTTGTACGGAGCATAATCCACCATGTTGATGCCGCCCAGCAGGGTGCGCGTTTCGGCGCGGATGATGTTTCCTTCGATGACTGAACCGGGCGCGCCAAAGATGACAATGCCGCCATCGGTGGCGTCGACAATCAGGTTATTGCGCACAATCGAGTTCGTGCAGGCCAGGGAGATACCATCGGCCCAGGTTTCATTGCTCTGACCGGCGGGGCCGATTTCGTTATTCTCAACCAATGCGTTCGCGCAAGGCGGCGCCGGGGAAGGGTGACCTTGTATCAAATGCAGGGCTGACCAACTGCGCGGTTCGATGATTTTTAAGAAACGTATTACTTGCCCCTTCGATGAGCCGCCAGCATAAATGAGCGCATCGCCACCCTTGTAGCCCAAAATAGAGCGATTGCCGTCTACGATGATGTGGCTAAGCATGGCATCGTCATAGTCACGCATAATCACGGCGGTTGCCAAATCAGGCGAAACAATGCGCAGGGTGGCGCGGCGGTCGTCGTCCGGGTAGCCTTCGGTGTAAATCTGCTGTCCGGCGGCAGTGAAGATGACCGGCCCGGTCAGTTCGATGAGCGCGCCCTGGCAAAGCACGGCGGCATCGCCGGGGTTGCGCAGGCGAGCGTTGATGTCATCCTGGTCTCCCTGTCTAATACAGGGCAGGGAAGTTGGGCTTGGCACAGGGGTAACAGTGGCTGGCGCTGGGAGTTCCGTTGCCGGGACGGGCGAGGCGGTCGCAGGAGCCTGCCCAGCGCAGGCGGTGAGCAGGCCAGCAAACAAGACAAATACCAACAAAAATCTCATCTTCATCATAGATTTCCTGTAAAAAATTTGGAGAAAGAAAAAGGGCTGTCCCGTTTCTGGCGGGATTTGTCCACAGGTTTCGCAGATGACACAGATTTGGTTCTTAAAATCGGCGAAATCTGTGTCATCTGTGGATAGATTTTTATTTCTTCCCGTTAAAAACGGTAGAGCCAGAAAAAGTACAGAATTGAACCAGCCCTACAGACTGTTCAAATTCATAAACTCCGCTGCCATATCGTCACGCTCGAAGGTCAGAGACAAAGTTCTCTGGCTGGCGCTCCATTTGGCGCGCAGGCCGAGCAGGTCGTGGCTGTCGCTCAACATGGAGAACAGGGTCAACGGGCGGGTGATGATGAGTTTGCCAAAATATGGCAGGGCCAGGATTCTCAGGCCGAGTTCGACGATTGTCCCGCCAACCAGGGCGATGAGCAGCGCGCCGGCCCCTGCCAGGATGAATGAGTAGCGTCCAATGTCCATGCGAGAGTAAATCCCCAGCCAATCCCAGACGGGCAGGATGGGGAGGATGACCAGCCACAGGAGCAGGAACGATATCGCCGCCAACAGGAGCGCGCTGATGGTGAACGGCAACAGCGAGAACCACTCCAGGCGGTTTTCGAGTTGGATGCATTCCTGGCAAAGCGGCGGTTCCAATTCCAGCATGGTTGTTTTTTTGCTGGATGCGGGGTTGACATCGATTGAGATGCCTCGCGTGCCGGCCTTGGACTGGCCGCACTTGAGGCAGCGTTCGGGGAAAATAAATTTGGGAGGGTTGCGGGGCGATTTGATGGGGATGGTCAGGGTTTGCACGAGAAACTCCTACCGGTAAAAGGAGTAAGACAATTTGGCAAATTATCTTACATTAACTCACGCAGCGCGGCCAGCAAATGCTGCTCCTGTTCGGGCAGGACGGTGCGCGGGTCGAGCAGGACTCGGTCGTTTTCGGCGCGGGCGATGACGGGGGGGGCGTGTTTTCGCAGTTTTGCGAGGAATTTATTGGGGGATTGGACGGAGAGGCTCAGGGCAAAGGTGGGGAGACTTTCGCCGGGCAGGCTTCCGCCGCCGACGGTTGATTCGGACGGAACGACTTGGCCGCAGCCGAGTTCCGTTTCCCAGGCTTTGGCTCTGGCTTCGATGCTCTCCGGTGTCTGTGAAATCATCTGCCAGATGGGAATTTCTCGCTCGGCTTCGTCTTTCAGGTAGTGGATGAGCGTGGCCGAGAGCGCGGCCAGGCGGGTTTTGTCGGCGCGGACAGCGCGCGCCAGGGGATGCTTTTTGATTTTGGCAAGCAAGGCAGCCCTGCCCAGGATAATCCCGGCCTGTGGGCCGCCGAGCAGTTTATCGCCAGAGAACATGACGATATCGACGCCCGCCGCGAGCGATTCTTGCACGGTTGGTTCGTGCGCCATGCCGTAGCGGACGACATCGACGAGCGTGCCGGAGCCGAGGTCGTCAATGAAGATAGCCCCGTGCTGGTGGGCGGTTTTTACCATGTCGCCCAGGGTTGGTTCTTCGGTAAAGCCGACGATGCGGAAGTTGGAACGATGGGCGCGCATTAGAACGGATTCGGGAGCGGATTGAGAAACGGATAAACGGAGAGATGTAGCAGATAAGGCTTCTTCGTAATCCGCGATGCGGACTTTGTTGGTGGTTCCGATTTCGACCAGTTTGGCGCCGCTTTGCTTCATTACATCCGGCACGCGGAAGCCGCCGCCGATTTCGACCAATTGCGAGCGCGGGATGATAACTCTTTTCCCTTTGGCGAGCGCGGAGAGGACGAGCAAAACCGCCGAGGCGCAGTTGTTGACGACGACGGCTGCTTCGGCTCCGGTCAGTTGTTGGAGCAGCGCTTCCGCGTGTATCAGGCGCGAGCCGCGCTTGCCGGTGGCGAGGTCGAATTCGAGGTTGGCGTACCCGGCGGAGGCGGCCAGCATGGCATCCATAGCGGATTTGCTCAAGGGGGCGCGCCCCAGGTTGGTGTGCAGGATGACGCCCGTGGCGTTGATGACCGGTTCCAGGGTAGGTTTTGTCCACCCGGCGAGACGGGATGCGGCCCGGGCCAGCAGGTCTTCGTTTGACGGGACTTCTTTGCCAGCCTGGACATCCCCCCGAATCGCCTCGAGGGTTGCGCGAAGGGCCTGGACGGTGAGCGGGCGGCCAAATTCGGCAACCAGGGCGGTGGATTGCTTGAGCAGGAAATCAACGGAGGGGAGGCTGCGGAGGGTTGTCATGGGGGGCGGGGAGGGTTTCGCGGGTGCGCAGGAGGTATTCGATGGCGGCCAGGCCGAGCGCCAGCCACAGGCCAACCGAAAAATCGAGGATACGCCCGATGTTGAGCCAGGCCAGGACGGCAAAATAGACCCCGAACCAGGTGGCCTGGCGGGTGATGACGCGCGGCTCGACCGGCGGGTGGGAGGGAAAGAGACGGTTGAGCAGGTAGACCAGGGGCAGGGCAGTGCCGGTGCAGGCCAACACAACCAGGGCAAAAAAGCCCCAACGCGGCCAGAGGCTGGGTTCGGTCAGGTTGAGCAGCAGGTATAAACCGCCCCAGCCGCCTACGATGAGCAGCAGGGTTGGGATGAGGAAGGGTCGGTAGGAGGGGGCTTCGTCCATGCGCACGATTATACCCCGCAAAGAAACCTGCCGGCGCTGGCATCTGCAATGCTGCCGCGATTGTCTGCGCATCCCTGGCTGTTGTTATGTGAGAGCCAGGCGCGCTGAGAAGGCGTTTGTAGAGGGCCAGTTCGTCCACCCGACCATCCAGACGCAGGCGTTATCGGCAAAGACGCCTACCGTCAGCGGGAAGGTGGTGCTGGCCTTCCGCCTTCGTTACCGTTCCATACGGCAGGAGCGGGTTGTTGCCATGCCGGTTGGCGCGCTGGCCGGAAGGGTCGTCTGCCTGCTCTACAAAACCAGGAGCAGCGGCGACCATTCCTGGCGACTCTGCTCCTGGTTGGGAAGTCTATGTTTGTTTTGCAAACACTGTTGCTGGGGGAAGGATTTGCTGGAATAACAAAATAAACAACATGCCGCATTGGATGAGAAATATTTCCGAGGCATCTCGGCTGCAAAAAGGCAATCGAATGCAGCGTTCGGTACTATCCAAACCAGGGCTGAAACTTGTATAATCTTACTTGAAAGGAAAACGCCCATGAACGTTTCCGAAGCCATCCGCACCAAGCGCGCGGTGCGCAAGTTTTTAGAGAAGCCGCTGTCCGATGAAACGGTTCGGGCCATTCTCAACGCTGGGAGGCGCTCGCAGTCCTCCAAAAACAGCCAAGCCTGGCAGTTCATTGCCATCCGCGACCGGGAAATATTGAAGGCGCTTTCGACCTGCGGAGAATGGGCTGGTCACCTGGCCGGGGCAGCCCTGGGCGTGGCGATTCTCACCCCAAACCCAACCGAAAAATTCCAGACGATGTTCGACGCCGGGCAGGCCGCCGCGTTCATGCAGCTGGCGGCCTGGGAACTGGGAATTGGCTCCTGCCCGGCCTCCATTTACGAGCCAGAAAAGGCGCGCGAGATTTTGGGCTTCCCTGCCGAGTGGCACCTGCGCATCGCGCTTTCGTTCGGCTATCCCGCAGAAGAATCCGTTCTCACAGCTG
The DNA here is from genome assembly GCA_964422545.1 of uncultured Anaerolinea sp. GTDB lineage: Bacteria > Chloroflexota > Anaerolineae > Anaerolineales > Villigracilaceae > UBA5195. The sequence goes on from CAYRBO010000014.1 coordinate 59,857, forward strand.
CGCCCAAAAAGGGCGGGCGGCGCGGCCTGGACGAGGTGATGCATTGGGATAGATGGCAGTCTGGGAAATAGAAAATGTCAACGCCGACCAATACTTCCACAACAACTACAACCACTATCTTGCGATTCAATGAAGCCAAGCGCATCAGGTTGTTCAACAACTTTACAAAAACTCTGCATGAATTGGTCAACCTGCCGGTCAGTATTTGGGTCCCCGATAAGCAGCGACGGCTGCTTCGCATTGTGGCCTTTCAGGGCATGCCGTCCTCGCTTAAGGAAGATGCGGTTGTCTTGCTTAACGAGCCTGGCGTGATTGGGGATGTATTTCATTCGATGCAGCCCGAAATTATTCCCGATGTATTGCGTGAACCGCGTTGGAAGCACAAGCAGGATGCCAGCGCGCAGGGTTGGGTTTCGGCTCTGTGCATGCCGATTGTTGTTAATGGGCAGGCACAGGGCGTGATGACGGTCTACGCTGGGCGGGGGCGGACGGGTAACCTGAATGGACTAAAAACCCTGGCTGAGAACTTCGTCAACCAGATTGCCCTGACCATTGAGGTGGAAAATCGGCGCGTCGTGCTGGAAGCGCTGATGCACATCAGCCAGAAGTATGAGACGGTCTCCGAAAATCTCCGGGATATTCTGAAGGGGATTGTGAAGGCCAGTTGCGAGGTGCTTGGCGCAGATTGCGCCGTCCTCTATCCATTCGACGCAGAAAGAGAGATGTATTACGACCGAGCGCACGTCGTCCATCATGGCTTGTTGGAGCCGCTCGACTTGAGTGAAAAACCACGCGTTAAGTGGAGTATGGCAAGCCAGGTCATGCGGGAAAGCGAACTGGTCATCCACGACCTGGCGGCGGAATATCCTGAACGGCTGCGCGACCACTTCATCGAACGGGAGAAGATACGAGCCTTCATGGCGATTGCACCGCGCGCCAGAGAAACCGCCCTGGGTCTCTTATTCATCAACTACCGGGCCCCGCACAAATTCACCGTAGAAGAACAAAATTCCATCCGCCTGTTTGCCCACCAGGCCGGAATCGCTATCCATAATGCCCAGTTATTCAATCGTTCGCAAAGACAAACCCAGGCGCTCAAAGAGTTGCATGATATTGGGTCTGGGCTGTTGTCTATCCCATCTCGTAAAAAAATCAAGGATGTGCTGGATGAGGTGGCGCAGACAGCGCATAAGGTTTTAGAGGCCGACCTGGTCGACCTGTATCACTATAACGAGGAGGAGGACCGCTTCCTTTTGCCGCCTTCTCTGGCCGGGGAACGCAGCAGCCCAAGCCCAAAAGCCATCTACAAAGATGATGTGCTGTACCAGTTATTTGCTGCTCGAAAACCGCTCTACATCACCAACTCACAACAAGACCCTCGCACCAACAGTCCATTCCATCCAAACCGGCCTTTGGATACGCAAACCAGGATGCGCTTTGTGGTGCGCGAGGGCATCCATTCGACTGCCGCTATTCCGTTGGTGGTAGATAATAAAACAGTTGGAGCGCTGTTTATCAACTACCGCACGCCGCAAACTTTTCCTGAACATCAGAAGGAACTGATTGAGATTTTCGCGGCGGAGGCGGCGATTGCGATTGCCAACATCAGTTTGTACGAAAGTTCGCAAAAACGCGCCGAGGCTCTCAGCCGCCTGAACAGCGTATCTGAAAACCTGATTCAATTGAGCGAAGGTACAACCGAACTGCCCCGCCTGCTAAAACAAATTGCCGAAGGCGCGCGCGAAGTGCTGGATGCCGACCTGGTAGACCTGTATCAGTACGAACATAATCGGAACACCTATCCGATGCCGGTCATCGAAGCAGGACAGCGTTACCAGCCGGTTCTGAAGGACAAAGTCTATCGCACTGACATTGCCTGCACGGTTGTTGAGATAGGCCGCCCCTGGTATGTTCATGATGCCGCCAACGAGCCAGCCCTGACCAAACCACACGAGGCGCGCCCGGAACAGGTCAAGGAGCGTTTCGTCGTGCGGGAGAAAATCCAGTCAATGGCAACCGTCCCCATGAAGATTGGCACTGAAATTGTGGGAGTTTTGTTTGTCAGTTACCGCCAAAAACAGGCTTTTTCAAAGCCTCAGCGTGAGTTAATCGAGCTGTTCGCCGCCCAAACAGCCATCGCCATTCGCAACGCCCGCCTGCTCATTCGGCGCAAAACCCTGATTGAATCGGGCAGGTTATTGGCCTCGCAGGTTACGCGCGCCGAGAGCGAACTGTTGAGCCTGGTCTATGAGCAGGTGGACAAATTCATGGACAGCCGCAACCTGACCATTGCCCTGTATGATGCCGAACGCGGCGAAATTCGCCCCGGACTGGTGCTGCGTGACGGCAAGAAACAGCCCCTGACGGGCTTCGAAATGGAGCAACGCTGGCAGGAGCATATCAAACCCATCTTGCAAAACCGCCGGGCCGTTTTTTCCTCGAGACGCGCCGAAATCGATTCTGGTCACCTCTTGCCCGAAGAAGTTTTCTTTTCATCCTGGATAGGCGCTCCCATGCTGGCAGGTGACCGTGCTTTGGGGGCGATTGTGGTTTATCATGAGCGGGAAAATACATATACCATCGATGACCTTTCTGCCCTGCAAACAATTGCCAACCAGTCTGCCGCAGCCCTGGAAAACACCCGGCTCTATAACCAGGCGCGTAGCGAAGTGCTGGCCGAGCGGCAACTTGCTACACTAGGACGCGCCATGGCCGCCATTGAACACCGCATCAACAATACGCTCAGCATTATCCCGCCCAATCTGATGCGCCTGCGCAGCCGCCTAGACACGAAAGACGATGAATTGGAAGAAATTCTCGGCATCATCGAGCGCAATACCCGCTACACATCCATGTTGCTCCAGCGCATCCGCGCCCCGCTCCTGGAAGTCCACCCGGAAGAAGTGGACATCAACGCCCTGGTACGCGAAATCTTCGAAGAGCAGCGCCGCGAATGGACAGCCGACCGAACCCGCTGGTTGGTGCATGCCTCGCTAGAAACCTGCCCCAATTTGCCCCCTGTGCAGCTGCCAAAAGGCCAAATGACCGAAGTCTTCCACAATCTCATTCAAAACGCCTACCGTGAACTGGAAAAAGCGCATAAACGCCTCCATGCGTATCGAGAGCAACAACAAACCAATTTGTCTTTTGACGGTGCAAAAATTCATGTAACAACCAGCCTGGAAGACGGAAAAATTAAAATCCGCGTAAAAGATAACGTCCCCGGTGGCATTCCACCCAAAATCCAGCCGCGCCTGTTCACCAAGCCAGTCTCCCCGGCCAACCAAAGCGAAGGTTCAGGGCTGGGTTTATGGCTCAGCAAACTTATTATGCAGAGCCTGGGTGGCGATATCAGCATCGAATCGACCGGCTTGCTCGGCACGACCATGCTGGTTGAAATTCCTGCGTCTGAACAAAGCGAGGAGCAATGATGCGTGGCAAAGTCCTGGTTGTTGATGACCTTCCCGATGTGCGCAGCACGGCCAGCGGAATCTTGCGCGACGAAGGTTACCTTGTCCGCACAGCCGCTTCGCGCCACGAAGCTCTGGACATCTTGGAAAATGAACGATTTCACGTTGCGGTGCTGGATGTGCGGCTGGATGAAAGCGACGAAGATAACCGCGAGGGCATGGAATTGTTGCGGGAAATTAACCAGCGCTACCCCACCATCACCGTCATCATGTTGACGGGTTACGCAGATGCAGAAATGGTGCGCGAAGCGTTGCAGCCAAACAATGGCCGCCGGCCTGCCTACAACGTCGTCTTCAAGCAGGAAATGATGAATCTGCCTAAGGCAGTGCGTGACGCATTCGAGGAGTCCTTGCGTCTTAACCTGACGCTGGTCATCGAAGACCCACAAGACTGTATCGGGCAACTGGCAAGACAAATTCGCTTCCCCGATGGAAAAAGTCCATCGTTGGAAGATGCCAGCCTTCAAATCCGCGAAATATTCTGCAAATTGTTCTTTGAATGCGAAACAATCTACCTGGGACAAATGCAGCAGGGATTCAGCGGCGCAGCGGTTTTTCATGTTACGCCTGTTTACCAGGTCAAAGGTCAGGGTCAGGGTGTGGTTGTCAAAATTGGAAACCTGGATGAAATCAGCACTGAAATCAATAATTATGACAAATATGTTAAGGGCGTTGTAGGTGGAAACCGTATTCCCGAAGCGCTGCGCAGTGCCAGCACACGCCACGCCAGCGGCATTTTGTATTCCTTCGTGGGGCTGGGAGGCCAGACCGAAAATTTCGCCGGATTTTACCACTCTACCTGGTTGGATGAAATCTTGCCCGCCCTAGACAACCTCTACCTCGATACGCTTTTCCCGCTCAAAGATAAAACCGGGCGAGTAAAAGAAAACTGTGACTTGCGCGCGTTTTACATGCAACACCTGCACCTGAACGATGAAAAACTCCAAAAAATCGCAACGGGAATCCATGCAGGGGAAGCCATTTTTACCGAACGCGTCGATGGAGCCTGGCAGTTTGGGACGGAAAGACTGCCCAACCCGCTGCGTTATGCCAGGGGCGCAAGTTTCCGGGCTAATGGATTTTTCACTACCATTCATGGCGACCTGAACGGTCAGAACATCTTGCTCGACCCGCACCATGCCACCTGGCTGATTGATTTCCTGACCACAACCGATGACGGTCACATCCTTCAAGACTATGCTGCCCTAGAAACCAATCTGCGTTTTCGGCTCGTCCCAGAATCAGGATACGGCCTCGAGGTGCTGATTCAATGGGCGCGCGCCTGCTTCGAGGGCAGCCTGCTGGCCGCCCGGTTCCCGGCTGCCGCTTACGACCATTCCGGTCTTTTCAAGGCCCATCAGGTCATGCTGCGCATCCGCGCGCTGGCTGCCCGAACCATCGCCTATAGCGAGCGCGCTTACCTGATTGCGCTCTTTTTCAACTCCTTGCGCGCCGCTACCTACCGCGAGGCCAGCAACTTCACGCGCAACCACGCGCTCTATTGCGCCGCAAAAATTGCCAATCGGCTCATTGAATTGTGATTTGGAAAGAATAACAACAAAAGCCCCGCCGAGCGCGGGGCTTTTGTCTGGCATGAAATACTCAGGCCAGGCCGATTTTCTTCAAAGCCTGTTCCAGCGCGTCCACCGTCACCGGCTTGACCAGGAAGTCGGTTGCGCCGGCTTTTATGGCATTCGCGCGGGTTTGGGGCTGGTCATCTGAAGTGCAAACTATCACCGGCACATTGGCTAGGCGTGGTTCGCGGCTGGCAAAACCCAGGATGTCGAAGCCGGTCACGCCGGGCATGTTGATATCCAGAAAAATCACATTCGGCGTCTCTGCCCGCAGAATTGCCATCGCCGGCCCAGGCCCATAGGCCGGGCGCGCCTGGATGCCCAGCGCCTTCAATACCCGCACCAATGAATCGGCTGTGGAGCGGTTATCATCAATCACAAGTGCGTTAACCATTTTCTACCTCCGCAATGAGCGTTCCCATGATGCTCGTATCATACCCCGGAAGCGATTTCACAGCATTTTGGAATGATTGCGATTGCATTAATGCAAACAAAGGTTTGAGCAAATCGCTCTCTGCATATACTGTAGGAATGACCAGGTCATATCGTTCGTGAAAGAGCGGCACGAAGTCGAGTTCCAGGGCCTGGGCCGCCGCCGGAATGCCCAATCCACAATCGGCTCGCCCCGAAGCCACCGCCGCCGCCACGCCCAGGTGAGTATACTCCTCCTCCTCGTAACCGCGAACCTGATTTGGCGTAATTCTTAACAGGTTCAAGTGATAATCGAGCAGGACTCTCGTCCCCGCGCCGCGTTGCCGGTTGATGAACATTACATCGTCTCGAGCCAGGTCTTGCAAGGAGCGCACTCCCTTTGGGTTGCCGCGCCGCACCATTAACCCCTGCTCTCTGCGAACGAATCCCACCAACTTGACCGGCACACCGGGCAGGTACTGTTTCAGGTAAGATAAGTTGTATTCGCCGGTTTCTGGGTCGAGCAGGTGCGAGCCAGCCAGGTGCGCCTCGCCGCGCCGCAGCGCCACCAGCCCGCCCTGTGAGCCGACATTGGCCGAAACCAGCCGCCGGTCATAGCCGGAGAGATGCTGTGCCAGCAAATCCAGGATGACATCGTGCGAGCCGATGCAGAAAATCGTTCGTTCGATGTCGCTCACCGGGCGCATTAGCTGCACGCTAACCGCTTCGCCCGCTTCCACGCCTTGCACCCCGCGCGGCAGCACCACCAAACCATCGGCGCGCACCAGCGAGGTGATGACTCCTGCGCCCCGTGCAATGGGCGCGGCCAGGGTCTTTTGGCCCACCTTACCAACCACCACCCGAATGTAATCGTCATCCCCCGGCGGGGAGACTGTTTTGCGGGTGATGTTGGCCGAAATAACGGGCGGCTCGGCGGGGCGGCGTCCCAGCCAGCGGGCAATCAGGTCCTCGACGAAAATCTCCACCGTCAGCGCGGCAGAGACCGGGTAGCCGGGAACGCCAATGATGGGAATGCGCGATATTCGAGGTTCGATATTCGTGGTTCGATTATCGAACGACGAGTTTCGAGCATCGAATATCGAGTTTCGAGTTTCGAGTTTCGAGATTCGAGTATCGAGCATCCCAAAAATCACCGGATGCCCCGGGCGGACGGCCACGCCATGCACCAGCAGTTCTCCGAGCGACTCGACCACCCGCGCCGAAAAGTCCTCGCTGCCGGCAGAAGAACCGGCGTTGAGCAGCACCAGGTCGCAGGTTTGGGCGGCCTCGCTCACGCGGGCGCGAATGGCCTCGAAGTCATCAATCGTGATGGGAAAACGCACCGGCTCGGCGCCCATTGCCTTGAGTTGGGCGGCCATCACCAGCGAGTTGTATTCCAGAATGTCGCCCGGCTTCAGTTCCGCGCCAATCGGCACCAATTCTGTGCCGGTCGGCAGGATGGCTACGCGCGGGCGGCGCGCCACCGTAACCGAAACATGCCCGGCGGCGGCAATCGCGCCCAAGTCGTAGGGTTTCAGGGCGTGTCCGGCAGGCAGAACCAGTTGGGTCGCCACAATGTCCTCTCCCAGCGGGCGGACGTGACTCCAGGGCGTAACCGAGGCGCGAATCCGAATCGCCGCCGGTTTGCGCGGGTTGGGGGCAATTCCTCCCTGTTCATCGAGCGGCTCGATATTTTCGATGGGGATGACAGCATTCGCCCAATCGGGCAGCGGGTCGCCGGTATCCAGGTAGGCGGCTTGTGGCCCGCATTGCAGCGTCACCGGCGCGGAGGGCATGGCCCCGGCGGTGGCTTCGGCCCGCACGGCAAACCCGTCCATTGCGCTGGCGTGATAATGCGGCGAGGACTTGAGCGCCCAGACCGGTTCTGCAAGAACACGCCCCAGTGCGTTTTCATCGAGCGGGATGGTTTCAACGCCCAGCACTTGCCAGAGTCCGGCTTCGCGCAGGGCGGTTTCGAATCGTTTTTTGGCTTCGGGAAGGGGAATATCGTGAAGGTAAACAGCCATGCGTCAAATTATACAAAAGAATCGGGGCTTTGGTCGAATTGATAGACGAAATCACCTGGGGGAAATTCTTACAGGTCTTTGAGAGCAAGGAAGACGAGAATATTTGTCATATTTACGCGGTATGCTTCTCATGCTTTTTGTCACTTGTATTTTGTACCTGCGCGCCTATAGCCGACCATCATCTACGGCGATGAAGTCCTACCGGCGCGCGAGGCTGATATAGGGCGGGATACTATCTCGCCCTACTTTTTTGCAATTTTGCTCATCGCATACTCGGCCAGCGCGGTAATCGTCAGGCTGGGGTTCACGCCGGGGTTGGCGGGCATGACCGAGCCATCGACGATGTACAGGCCGGGGTAGTTGTGAACCTGGAAGTTTTCATCCACAACGCCCTCGTCTGCATTTCGGCCAATCGGCGCGCCGCCCAAGATGTGGGCGGTGGTTGGCAGGTTGAAGGCGTTTTCTGTGACCGAGCCGAGCGGCACCCCATTCACGCGCCGCGAAAACTCGCGCACCACGTCATGCCCCACATCAATCCGCGCTTCAATTTCACGGGCTTCATCGCGCAGGGCCACCAGTCCGCGCCGGAAACCGGTCAGCCACGAGCGGCCCAGGCGGAATTTCATGGCGTTATCTACATGCTGCATGACCAGGAGAATGGTGGCATTATGCGCCCAGCCGGGCAGCACCATCACGCGCAGGAAATCCATCGGATGGCGAAAAATCCAGGTCAGCGTGCGCCAAATACGGGCCGGGACGCTCGTTGCATCCGAAATCAATGGCGCGCCCAGGAAGCGCATCAGCGACGAGCCATCAGGATACCGCACCGGCTCAATGCGCGTCTCAGGGTCGGCGTTGAAAATCGAGGTAATCGAAATTCCCTCCGAGTAGTTCACGTCTGAGCCGCGCGCCACCGAGCCTAGCAGGGCCTCGCTGTTTGTGCGCACCTGGTCGCCCAGCCGGGGGGAGAGACGGGGAAGTGACTTTTTGACATCGCGCAGCCGCAAGAGCAGGTTCATCGTTCCCATCACTCCGGCGGAGAAGATGACATTCTTCGCCCTGGCAGCCTGCCGCCGTTTGATGGGGCTGGTGCTGGGCTGGAAGATGACCTCGTAACGCGCCGCGCTGCGGCCTTTGTCGCCTTTTAAGGGATACACATCCACCACTTCTACCTCGGCAATCACCTTCGCCCCCCACTTTTCCGCAAAGTACAGGTAATTCTTGGGCAGGGTGTTTTTGGCGTTGTGGCGGCAACCCACCATGCAGCCGCCGCAATGCGTGCAGCCTGTCCGCGCTGGCCCCTCGCCGCCGAAGTATGGGTCGGGAACGGTTTTCCCGTTTTCGCCAAAGAAAACGCCCACCTCGGTTGGGCGGAAGGTCTCTTGTTGGCCGCGTTCTGTGGCAATCTGGCGCAAAACTTCATCGGCTGTCCACAATTTGGGGTTGCGCGCCGCGCCGAGCATCTGCCTCGCTGTGGCATAGTGTGGGGCGAGTGTTTCGCCCCATTTAATCGGCGTGTTCCAGGCCGGGGTGGCGAAGGTCTCGTCTGAGGGGATTTCCAGTACGTTGGCATAGCCCAGGCTGCCGCCGCCGACTCCTGCTCCGTGCAGCACCATCACCCCGTTCAGGATGGCAATTTGTAAAATACCATGCGCGCGGATGGCGGGCAGCCAGATGTATTTCCAGAACTGCCAGTTGGTTTTGGCAAAGTCCTCGTCGCGGAAGCGTTTGCCCTTCTCTAACACCAGCACCGAATAGCCTTTTTCGGCCAGGCGCATGGCCGAGACCGAGCCGCCAAACCCAGAGCCGATGATGATGTAATCATAAACTTGTTCCGACATAAAATCCTCCTGTTGAAAATCGTTTTGAAGGTTGGCTGTGTTCGCCGGGTGGCTCTCTGATGACGGTTGCCTCGGTTAGCCTATCGTGAACCAAAAAGTTGCGCCTTGCCCTACCGCTGCTTTTGCCCAGATTCGTCCGCCATGCCGCTGGATGATGCGATGGACGGTAGCAAGCCCAATGCCGTGACCGGGATATTCGTCAGAGTGGTGCAGGCGTTGGAAAGGCTGGAAGAGTTTATCGGCATATTTCATATCGAACCCGGCGCCGTTGTCGCGCACAAAATAGACCGTTTCGCCGTTTTGGATCTCCGCGCCGAATTCAATAACGGCTTCGGGGGCTTTTGCGGAATATTTCCAGGCGTTTCCGAGCAGGTTTTCCAGCGCGTTGCGCATCAGCGTTTTGTCGGCGTTGACAAAAAGCCCCTCGCCTACCCGACTGGTGACGGCGCGGTCTGGTTCGGCTTGGCAGAGTTTTTCGATAATGGCGTGAGCTTCCGCGCTCAAATCTAGCGGCTGACGGCGTAAGTCGGCCTTGCTCAGCCGAAACAGGGCTAACAGGCTATCTATCAATTCACTCATTTCTCTGGCTGATTGGATGATTCTTTCGAGGTGATTTCTTCCCGCTGGGTCTAATTGATGCCCAAAGTCTTCTTTCAGGATTTGCCCAAAACTGCGAATGGCGCGCAGCGGGGCGCGCAAGTCATGGGAGATGGAGTAGGAAAAGGCCTGCATTTCGCGGTTGGCCTGTTCCAGGGCAGCGGTGCGTTCGGCAACCCGCTGTTCGAGTTCTTCGTTGAGCTGGCGTGCTTTTTCCTCGGCGCGCCGCAGGTCGGTGACATCGATGCTCAAACCGGTCAGACCGATAATCTGGTTATCAACGACAATCGGCGCGACTGTGGTGATGAAACTCTTTTGCTCCCCGTCAATGATTTCTTCATAAGGTCCGCCGCGAATGGTTTCGCCGCGCAGGGCGCGCTTGTTTTCCTGTTCCCAGCGCTGGCGTCTCTCGGCTGGCACGTTTTCCAGCTCGGCGGGGGTTTTCCCGATTGAATTGGGGAAGGCGGTTTCGCTGGCCTTGTTGTTAATGATGTAGCGCCCTTCGGCATCGCAGACCCATAAATCATACGGAAACTGGTCAATGATTGCCCGCAGACGGGCTTCGCTTTGGCGCAGGGCAGTTTCTATTTGCTTACGTTCGACCAATTCTTTTTGTAACTGCCCAAACAGGTTGTATTTTTCGACCGCGCTAGCGACTTGGGACGCGAACGTTTCTAGCAAGCGTACCTGTTCCTTGCTATAAGCATTGGGGAGGCGCGCCTGCACTGAGATAATCCCCAAGATGCGCCCTTCGTTGATAAGGGGAATCCCAATGTATGAGCAGATAGCCGGGTCGGCGATGATGACAATATCGAATTTTTGCTGCACTTCTGGCGTTTGAACGTTTGCAAGATGGAGCGTTTGCCTGGTTTGGATGACATGCGCAGTCAGGCCGGGTTGTTCGGTCAGGCTGCGCGGGGGAATTTGTACTTCTTGCGCCTGGCTAATGTAGAGCGGGAAGGAAATTGAATTGGAGGTTTCGTCGTACAAGCCGACATAAAACGCATCGACAGTCATTAATCGTTTGAGTTCTTTTACCATTGCGTGCAGGGCCTGGTAAAGGTTCTCTTCGCCGGTCAGGGCCTTTCCCATCTGGTAGAGCAGGAACATTTCGTTGGCGCGTTGTTCCAGGTTGTTTTCCACCCGTTTTCTCTCACTTAATTCGTTTTGCAGCGAATCCAGTGCAACGCGGATGGTGCGCCAAGTCATTTGTTGCAGGACGAGTACCGAGATAGTAAAGAAGGCGTAAATCAGGAAAATCGAATAGGGGGTGTATTCGACGCTGGATGGAGGTAACAGGTTGGTTGTTTCGGCATAGGCAAGCCCAAATCCACCGAAGATACTCAATCCTGAAGCTGTAATAATTGCCCTGCCGCCCAGTAAAAGGCTGGCAATTACGATGATGACCAGGTAGCCCATGAAGATAGGCGCCCGAACCCCTCCCGCAGTAGCCGCGCCGATGGTGACGACTGACCAGAGCAGAATAATCAAAGAATAACTTGCCACGCTTAACCACCCGCGCCGCGTGACTTCTAATAGCAGGATGGCAAGGGGAATCACAATTGCAGCGATGAATATAAAACGAGCAACCAATAGTTTCGGGAACAATGCAAAAGGGATTGCGAAAATGGCGCTGAGGAAAATTATGGCATGGAGAACATTGAACAAACGACTTGCAAGGATGGTTTTGGATTCATCATCGAATACAGGTGGAACAAGCAGGTTGCGAAAATACCGTTTCATTTGTTTTCCTGGTCAAACGAAGTAACAGATAAGCATTCGGCACAAGTATATTGCAATTCTCTGGGATGGCAGCACGATTTTTATGGTTTGTCTGCTGCGCTGTCAATTTGAAATTCACCCAGAGTAGTGACAAAGAACACTTGAAAAATGGACTAAAACAGTCTATATTTTGGATATTGAACTGAGATTAATGTGATAAAAGTTACAAACTGTTTAGAGAAGTTGTGTTATCTTAAAAAAAGATTAATCTGTATTAAAAAGGGTAAATCATGACCAAATATTTTCCCGCCATTGCCATTTTATTTGCTGTGATTGCCTTGGGGATTTTTGCGTATGTGACAGATGCAGTTGCCTTTGCGGGCAGCAATCCCGAAACGTGCGCTAATTGCCATGTAATGGACGATGTGTACGAAAACTGGTTTCATGCCCCGCATAAAAACGTCACCAAGTGCGTCGATTGCCACCTGCCGCACGATAACGTTGTTGCATACTATATCGAAAAAGGACGCACCGGGATGCACGATGTTTATATGTTCAGTACCGGCCAAACGCCCGAAGTCATTCGCGCAACCGAGCATAGCAAAGGCATTATCCAGGATAACTGCGTGCGCTGTCACCATAGCACGGTCGATGCGGTTGTGATGAGTCCGCATGGCAACGACCGCTATTGTTGGGAGTGCCACCGCAACGTTTCGCACGGCGCGCGCGGCCTGTCCCTGCTCCCCTTGCAAGATTCCGAACTCTATCCCATTCATAAATAACCATTGAGGAGATTTGCCATGCAAAAATATTCAACCCTGATTTTGGCTGGCCTGGTTGTGGTGTTGGCGGCTGTCCTGGCTGGGACGTTGATTTTCGTCAACAACCAACCAGTGCAGCAGCGCGCTATTCAGCCGTTGACGGAGATTGCTCCGATGGAGCCAGTTTCTTCCACATGGGGCGTCAACTTCCCCAATCAGTATGCCTCGTTCCTGAAGACGCGCGAGAATAACATTGCAACCACCTATGGCGGTTCTTCGGGCTTTTCGCATTTGGAAAAAGACCCCCGCCAGGTGATTTTGTTTGCAGGAATGCCCTTTAGCAAGGATTATAACGATGACCGGGGCCACGAATGGGCGCTTTATGATGTTAACAATACCAAGCGGCTCAATCTGGATAAAGAAAGCCCCAAACGCACGCCTGGAACCTGCTATTCCTGCAAAAGCGCCAGCAATCCCAAATTGTGGGCCGATATGGGCATGGAACAGTACGATAAAACCTTTTTTGGTGATTTAAGCCCAATGGTGACAGAAACAATCGGCTGCGCCAACTGCCACGAGGCCAACACTATGCGTCTGATTGTCACCAACCCGGCATTGGAAGAGGCTCTTGAGCGCCAGGGCAAGGATTGGACCACGTTCACCCGCCAGGAAATGCGCACCGTTGTTTGCGCCAACTGCCATGTCGAATACTATTTTGCAGGTGAGGGTAAATACCTGACCTTCCCCTGGGATAACGGCACCAAAGTCGAAGAGATGTGGGAATATTATACCGAAATTGGCTTCAAGGACTGGGAATATCCCGACACGAAGACGCCCATGCTCAAAGCCCAGCACCCGGAATACGAAATGTACACCGCCGGGTCCACGCACTATAACGCGGGCGTGGCCTGCGCCGATTGCCACATGCCGTATGTGCGCGAGGGCGCGGCCAAGTACTCGTCGCATAACATCCACAGCCCGCTGCTCAACCCCCAACGGGCCTGCGGACAATGCCATACCGACACTGATTCAGTCGTCCGCCGCGTTAACCTGATTCAGGAACAGACTTATAACACCAAGATTGCCACGGAAGACGCCATCATCGACGCCGTCAATGCCATCAAGGCGGCTGCTGCCAATCCGAACAGCGACCCTGCCCTGCTTGAAGAAGCCCGCCTGCTGCACCGCAAAGCGCAGTTCTATTGGGATTATGTCTCCGCCGAAAACTCGATGGGCTTCCACAATCCCGAATACGTCCTCAAGATTTTGGCCGAATCGACCAACCTGGCGCGCCAGGCCCAAATGAAAGCCGCCCAGGCTGCCAACGACCCCTCCCTGCTGCAAACTGGAACGTATTACACATCTAGTCAGTAAGAGTTGTAGAATAACGAACGTCCCGAAGGTAATCACACCTTCGGGACGTTATTTTTTACAGGTAGATTTTCAGCGCAAGTTGGTGGGTTCGAGAATAACCATGCCTTCTTCTTGCAGGAACCGCTCCACGCTCTCATGGCGGGTGACCAGCAATTGGCGCAGTTCGCCGGTGGCGGGCTGGTACAGGTCAATTTCCAGGGCCTGGCCGCCGTGCGTATCGTCGCATTCCAGCGCGCGCACGGGGGAAAGAATCTTCCAGCCGCTATCCAGCGCTGATAGCAGGCGCATCAGGTCGGCAGATTTATTGGAGGGGCGAGCCGGTTCCTGTAAGCGGTTCCAGCGAAACTCGGTGACGAGGATGGAGTTGAACATACTGTGTCCCTGCTTTCGTTAAAAGGTACACATAGCATACAGCCCGAAAGTTATCGCTGTTAGAACAAGAGATTAAGGATTTGTAAACATCTTCTTCTTATGCGCTGTTTTCTCCAATTGCCCGCAGGCGTTCGGGAATGGGTGGATGAGTGTAGTGAAGCAGCACGTAAAACGGGTGGGGATTGAGATTTGCCAGGTTTTCCTGCGCCAGGATACGCAGGGCGTTCCTCGTAGCTGGCGCGCCAGCCCATTTCGCGGCAAAGGCATCGGCGGCGTATTCGGCTCGGCGGCTGATGGCATTGACGGGTAGGCTGATGAGCAGGTCGACCGGCTCGGATAGAATGCCAAACAGGAGCAGGCTGAATCCGAAATGAGCGCCCGATAGACCGAACTCCTGCGCCAGGGCCGGGTTTTGCAGGATGAACCCAATCAGCGCGGCGTAGATTCCCAGCACGGCGATTTGCGCGCCCATCAGGCGCGGCACGTCTTTATGAACGGCGTGTCCCAATTCGTGCGCCAGCACCGCGAGAATTTCGTCTTTGTTGAGTCTTTCGATGAGTGTATCGAACAGAACGACCTCGCGGGTTTTGCCCAGACCGCTGAAGAAGGCGTTGAGTTTGGTCGAGCGTTTCGAGGCATCCATGACCGAGATGGCGCGGATGTTGAATCCTACCTGGCTTGCCAGCGTTTCAATCTCATCTCGCAGTTCGCCCTCCGGCAGGGGGGTGAGTTTGTTAAAGAGTTTGACGAAAATTTTGGTGTTAAGCACGAACAGGACGACGATAAGGACAGAAAGCGCGCCCCAGGCCGAAACGATGAACAGCCATAGCTGCTCAACGAAGGTCGAGTAGAGAAAGTATAGGAGCGACACGACGCCGCTCCCCAGACCGGCTGCTACCACAATGCTTTTGAGCAAATCCATGAGGAAAGTTTTGTGCGTGGTCTTGTTGAAACCGAATCTTTCTTCAATGACGAAAGTCCTATAGTAGTTGAACGGCAGCTTGGCGATGAACATGAGCAGGCCGAACGCGCCCAGGAAGGCCAGCGTTTGCAGGAGCGGATGGCTGAACCAGGCGTTCGTCCAGCCTTCGAGCAGGCCAAACGCGCCAAATGCCAACAAGACCAGCAGGAGCGCCGTCAGCACCGTTTGGGCAAGGATGCTGTGGCGCAAGGTTACCATTGAATAGTCGAGCCATTTGGCATATTTTTCGTCATCGTAAATGCCGCGCGCTGGTTCTGGCAGGGGCTTGCGGCTATACCGGTCATTGACGAGCGTAACAGCCAGGTCGATGAGGTACATGACTGCAATCAACCCGATAATGATCACTTGCATAACGGCCTCCTGAAGAGAGATGGCCGAATTATACCCGCGGCGCAGACTAGTCAATGCACTTGCGCATGTTTTTTGTACCACGCCACGGTCTCGCGAACGGCCTCTTTCAGCGGCGTGGCTTTCATGCCAAAGGGCTGCTCGAATTTGCTCGAATCGACCACAAAGGGCTGCTCGAACTCGTACATCATCTCCACCGATTCCTTCGCTTCGGGGATGAACAACCCGCCGAGCGCTATCATGAACTTGCCGTGTGGGGCAAATCTACCCGGCCCACCAGGCTGGCGGCTTTGCCCTTTAGCAATGGATAGAACACGCGCTCGCCCATTGTCGACCCCGTCCCCCAGGGGCCCAAAAAATCGGAGCCGCGCCCGGTCAGTTCCTCCGCGATGGCGCGTCCAATTGCGCCCGTACCTAAAACAACATGCAGTTCGGTCATTTTATTTTCTCCTATTCCGGCGTCACAAATTTTTCGGTGACGACGAGTTCATCCACTCGCAGGCGTTTGATGGTCAGCTCATCAATTTCGAGCGTTTTGATTTTGGATTTGCGGATGAACAATTTGCCAATTGCCAGCCGCCCGATGGCGACCACCGCCAACGCTGCGGCGCCGAGGGCCAACGCGCCAATCGCCTGCGACCCAATGGCCTGACTGCCGGTGGCCTGGGCCTTGAGGGCGCTGTGTTTGGATGAGATTTCTTGCAGTTCTTGGGATTCCATTTTTTCTCCTTTTTGATACATCCGTAGGACAAGTCTCCGACTTGTCCGCGCAAATCGGAGATTTGCGCCACATTTGACATTATTACGCTGGCGGCATGGGCGGCACGAAACCGCCCATCATCTTCTCCGGCGCGGTTTTCCCGGTAGCATGCAGGGGCGAGGGATGCTTCACTTTCGACAACTTCCCCTCTCGCAAAATTCGCTCATGTGCTTCCTCCCAGGTCGGCAGGCCGGGCGTGTCTTGCTGCCAACGGGCATAAGCGGCTTCGCTGCACAGTTCCGAAAGCAGACGCATAGCAACCTGGTGCGCGCCAGAGCCGCGATATTGCTTCATGGCCGCCTCGTCTGTCCAGACGGTTTTCGTCCAGACTACGTTGCCCGGCTCAAAGCGCGTCTCCACGCCCAGCACGCCCGGCGCTTTTTGGGCTTGCATCATCGTCCGCATGGCATGCATCATGAAGAGCGGCATGTAAAAAATGGAACGGACGCGCAAACGGGTAATCGAAACGTTGTACATTTTTTCTCCTACCGAATAAAAGTTTGAACAATTGAATCCATCTCATACGCATACAGAGCCTCGCCATCGGCCCCGAAAGGCGGGATATTTCCGCCGATTTCCAGAGAAACCAGTCCATGCACCCGCGCCCAAATTAACACGGCGATGGATAGAGAAAGGGCATCTGCCTCGCCTCCGTAGGTTTTCCACATCCCAAACGCCTGCTCATTTCCGGCATTTGCCTGCGGGAACGCATCCACTCGCAGCCTGCCTGCCGCGCTAATCGCCTCTACCACGCCGACAAGGCACCCAAGCGCCCGCGCCGCTGAGGGAAGGGTCTGCTCGAAAGGCGCGACATAGCCCGGAATCGGCGTCCCGAAAATAAGTTGATACCGCTCCGGGTAGGTGGTTGCCCACAGACGGTACGCCCGCCCGGTGGCTTTCAGCCGTCCTTCCAGGTCATCCGCCGTGACGGAATCGCGGGCGGCAAGTTGGGCGTCGCCAAACGAGGTATAAGCGTCAATGATGAGCGCCGTCACCAGCGCGTCGCGGTCGGGGTAATAGTTGTAAATCGCCGGGGCGGTGATTCCCAGTTCACGCGCAATGGCCCGCAGGCTGAGCGAGGCCGCGCCGTTTTGAGCAATCTGCCGCCAGGCGGTCTGCTTGATGATTTCTTGCAGGTTTCCGGGCTGTTCACCACGCTTGGGACGAGGGGACATGTTGTTTTCCTCCAAAACATAAACGCCGTATATTTATACTGTAAATATACGGCGTTTATTTATTTTTGTCAAGAGACAAAAACCGTCCCGAAGGCACGCAACCTTCGGGACGGTTTTGAGAAAATGAAATTCTTGTTACGCTGTTCGCCTGCGCAGGAAGAACTTGGTGATTTCCTCGGCAATCGCTGGGGTAATTGCCAGGCCAAGCACCACAGCCCATTCTGCTGCCGATGGGTTATGGGTGTTGAAGATGGGCTGCAGGAAAGGTACGATGCAAACCAGGATGAGCAGGGTGATCGAAGCGCCGACGGCATACTGCATCCACTTGTTAGAGAACACGCCAATCGTGAAGAGCGAGGCGCGTTCAGACCGCACGGTGTAAGCGCGGAAGAGTTCTGCCATGGACAGGGTCAAGAAGGCCATTGTTTCGGCAGTCTGGACATCGTATTGCGACCAATCGAAGCCGCGGAACAGCGTGGTGAGCGGGTTGATGCCCAGTTCCCAGTATAGCCCAATCAGGAAAGCGGTTAAAACAGCCCCAGTTTGGGCAATGGTTTGGATGAAAATCCCCAAGCGCATGGAACCGTTGATAATCGGCTCGTCTTTGGGTCGCGGCTTGTGTTCCATGATGTCGGGGTCGCCCTTTTCCATTGCCAATGCCAGGGCGGGCGCGCCATCGGTGACGAGGTTTAGCCAGAGTAGTTGGATGGCAGTCAGTGGGACGGGCAGCCCGGCCAATGTGGCGAGGAAGATAATCATAATCTCGGCCACATTGCTGGAGAGCAGGAAGAACACGAATTTGCGGATGTTGCTGTAGATGATGCGCCCCTGCTCTACTGCCGAAACAATGCTGGCGTAGTTGTCATCCGTCAGCACCATATCTGCCGCGCCCTTGGCAACATCGGTGCCGGTAATGCCCATTGCCACGCCGATGTCGGCGCGCTTGATGGCGGGGGCATCGTTCACGCCGTCGCCGGTCATGGCAACAACTTGGTTGTTGGCCTGCAAGGCGTCGACAATGCGCATTTTGTGTTCGGGCGAAACGCGCGCAAAAACGTCTGTCTCCATGACGGTTTTCTTGAGTTCCTCGTCGCTCTGTTCGTCAATTTCTGCGCCGGCCAGCACTTTGTGACCGGGGCGCAGCAGGCCGATTTCTTCAGCAATGGCGCGCGCGGTGTTGGGGAAGTCTCCGGTAATCATCACAGTGCGGATGCCGGCTTTGAGCGCTTTCATGAGAGCGGGTTTGACCTCCTGCCGGGGCGGGTCAATCATGCCAATCAGGCCGACGAATACCAGGTCTTTTTCTACCATTTCGGGGGTCAGGTCGGTCTCTGGCACATCTTGGTCGAGGCGATAGGCCACCCCCAGTACGCGCAGGGCGTCGCGGGTCATAGCATCGTTGGCGGCCAGGATTTCCAGCCGCTTTTCTTCGGTTAACGGCGCGGCTTTATCCTCCTGCGTTTGGTATTGGGTACATAACTTCAAGACGACATCTGGTGCGCCTTTAACGGCTACTACATCCCAATCCTTTACAGAACTGTTGTAGAACGGCGATAGGTCGTCGGGACGCGGGTCCACGATGCTGTGGACAGTAATCATGCGTTTGCGTTCCGAATCGAAGGGGATTTCGCTCTCGCGTGGGTAGGCGCGGTCGATAGCGTGGTGCAGCGCCCCGGCTTTTTCGGCGGCAACAATCAGGGCGGCCTCGGTTGGGTCGCCGATGACGCGGGCCTTTTGCTCTCCTGCTTCGACTTCGGCATCGTTGTTGATGGCTCCCAGCCAGAGCGTGGTTAGAATGGCGGGGTAGTTCTTCAGGTCAATCACTTTGCCATCCACCAAAAAATCGCCCTGTGGTACATAGCCGGTGCCGGTCACATTCACCAGCTGCCCATCAGCCCACAGACGGGTGACAGTCATTTCGTTCTGGGTCAGCGTGCCGGTTTTGTCGGAGCAGATGGTGGTGGCCGAGCCAAGTGTTTCAACGGAAGACAACTTGCGGATGAGCGCGTGGCGCTTAATCATCTCCTGCATGCCCAATGCAAGCGAGATGGTCACTACTGCGGGCAGTCCCTCTGGAACGGCGGCAATCGCCAGGCTGACGGCAATCATGAAGACTTCGGTAATCTCTTTGATGTATTCCTCAAAGTATTCGAGTGGGGCGCCGAAGAGCAGGCCAATGTCGGTGCGGTTGATGACCGCGACCAGGAAAACGACCGCTACCAGGACAAGCGCCGCAATGCTGAGGGTTTTTCCCAGTTCGTCCAGCCGTTTTTGGAGCGGGGTTTCTTCGGCTTCTACATTTTGGAGCATTTCGGCAATCAGGCCGAGCTGGGTCTTCATGCCGGTTGCAGTGACCACGCCCTTGCCGCGTCCATAAGAGACGGTTGTTCCCATGAAGGCGGTGTTCTTACGGTCTCCGAGCGGGGCTTCTGGGCTGAGTTGCATGGCGGCGTTCTTTTGGACAGGGAGCGATTCGCCGGTTAGCGAGGCTTCTTCCACGCGTAAGTTAACTGCTTCGAGCAGGCGTACGTCCGCTGGGACAAAGTTACCCGCTTCCAGAAAGACGATGTCGCCCGGAACGAGTTCACGCGCTGGCAGCGCAACGCGCTTGCCGTCGCGCAGTACCTGGGCTTCCGGCGCGGCCAGTTTCTTTAGGGCCGCCAGGGCTTCCTCGGCGCGTTTTTCCTGAATAATGCCCAGGGCGGCGTTCAGGATGACGATGGCGATGATGGCGCCAGCGTCGATGAACTCGGCAGTAGAGCCGGTTTTGACGTATTCGCCCCAGCCGATGATGCCTGAGATGATGGCGGCCACGATGAGCAGCATGACCACAAAGTCGCTGATTTGTTCCCATAGCAGGGCCAGGAAGCCCGGGCGCGGGGCTTCGGTGAGTTGATTCAGCCCAAATTCGGCCTGGCGTTTGTGGGCTTCTGCGCTCGTCAGGCCGTTTTCGGCCACGTTCAGCCGTTTCAAAACATCCTGCGGCGAGAGGGTGTGCCAGTTTTCGGCCAGGGATTTTCGTTCGGCAGGCATTTGTGCCATTTTGAATCTATGCTCCAATAGGGTGGAAATTTGGCGTTCGGCGTGCGCAAGCACAAAGCCGTTGGCGCTCGGTTAGGATTGTATCGCTTGCCTGGGAATGCGCCAACAGCTCTATGTGGGTGTTCTTGAATGACATTCGTCACATTAATTGCTTGTCCCGAAGATGGTGGGGGGTTACTTCCACATTCTTCGGGACATTTTTTACAACTCTGGGGTGATTTTTGTGTTTGGGAGAATGGTGGTGTCTTTTGGAATGACGACAATCCCATCCCGCACAACCCATGTTCCGGCGTCAATGTCTGTCCCGCGTGGGAAGGGTTTGATAACCGTTCCCTCACCAATGCGTACGTTTTTGTCGAGGATTGCTCCTTCAATGTGGGCTTTTGCGCCGACACCCATAGGAACTTCATTCCTGCGAGGGGTTGGCCCGTCATAGTAATCGGCGCCCATTACGATGCTGTCTTTTACGATGGCGTTGGGCCCAATTTGGGCGCGCAACCCAATGACCGAGTTGACAACGGTTGACTTAATGATGCGGCAGCCTTCAGACATCAAGACATCTTTCAATTTGCTGTCCTCTACTTGAGAGCCGGGCAGGATGCGCGGGTTGGTGTAAATGGGGCTTTGTGGGTCGAAGAAACTGAATTCGGCGTCTGGTGAGGCCAGTTCCAGGTTGGTATCGTAGAAGGAGCGAATGGTTCCGATATCGCGCCAGTATCCACTGAAATTGTATCCATAAACAACATTGGCGCGGATGGCGTTAGGGATGACCTGGCTGCCGAAGTCATCGTGATCCGGAAAGTTTGTCAGCATATCAATCAGCACCGATGTCTTGAAAACGTAGATGCCCATTGAACCGAGGAACGGCTTTTCCGGGTCATCGGGCCGGCTGATAAATTGGGCCTGGATGGCCGGGTCTTTGGGTTTTTCCACAAAGGCGGTGATGCGGCCATCTTCGGCCACTTTTAGAATACCCAGCCGCGAGGCCTCCCGTTTGGGAACTGGCTGGACTGCTACGGTTACATCGCAGTCATTGTCCCAATGATATTGCAGGAACGCGGCGTAATCCATGCGATACAAATGGTCGCCAGCCAGGATGAGGACATCTTTGGCGTCGGAGGCAATAATTTCGCGGATTTGTTTGCGGACGGCATCTGCCGAGCCCTGGTACCAGTCTTCGCTTTGCAGGGTTTGCTCGGCGGCCAGGATTTGCACCGAGCCGGTATGGAAATTGTCAAAATGATAAGTACGGGTGATGTGCCGGTTGAGCGAGACGGAGTGGAACTGGGTCAGCACGGCGATATTGTAAATGCGCGAGTTGATGCAGTTGCTGATGGGGATATCAATCAGGCGATATTTCCCGGCAATCGGCACTGCTGGTTTAGAGCGCAGTTTGGTGAGAGGATGCAGACGCGCACCCTTGCCTCCACCCAAGATTACAGCGAGAACGTCATCTAATGCGGGCATACTTGCCTCCTTTTTATGTTGTTGCGCGAAAAAATCTCGATTTTGGCTGCGGCGCGCGCCGCGCTCTGGGAAAGTCCCATGTTCTTTGTGGGAGAAGCAGGTTGCCCATATTATAAACGTTGGCAGTGGATTTGTCGCTTTGTCTTAAAAACTTTGTGACCTTTGTGTCCTTCGTGTTTAGAAAAAGGTTTTTGCAGTGGAGTCACATTATTCTTATTTGTCGGATGGTAGCATTTTGTTATTTTTCCACAGCAGACCCTGCAAGGCCCCAGCCAATACCAACCAGGCGATGACCTGCGCGGCGCGGATACCGCCTAAAATCAGCGCGCTGTCGCCGCGGAAGGCCTCGAAAAACAGGCGGAAGCCAGCCGTCAGTGCGATAAAAATCAGGAACAGCGTCCCGGCTGGCGCGGATGAGTCTTTGGAACGCGGGCCAAGCGCCAGCAGGATGAGAATGGCCCCGCCCAGTTCATAGAATTGCGCCGGGTGGCGTTTCGCGCCCCACAATTCGATGCCCCAGGGCAGGGAGGTTTCCATCCCGAAAGCCGCGCCGGAGGCAGCGTTGGCAAGCGCAACTCCAATCATGAAGACCGCAAAGAAAGGGGTTAGCGCATCGAGCGTGTTCCAAACTTCCAGTTTTTTACGCGCCCCGTAAACCAGACTGGCTATCAGGGCTGCCGCGAACCCGCTGAAGGGGTCGAGCAAGCCCGGGTTGAGCGAAACCAGACTCAGTGGGGCGGTCAGGAAGGCATTCGGATACTGGAGGACGTACCCGAGTCGCGCGCCTATAATTCCCGCAATCAATCCCGTAAAGACCAGGTTGTAAAGCGCATCGGCTGAAATGCCGCGCTTGGGGGCAAATCTTTCGGCCAGCGATAGGCCGAACCACAATCCCAAAAGGTACATCAGCCCCGGTGTTTGCAGGGCGAGCGGGCCAATTTGCAATATCGGAAACATCAGCGCGTCTCCCTGATGAGTTGTTCTATCCGGCTGCGCAGCAGGGCTTCGGCCATTGGGCCGCCAATGACCACCTCGCGGATGACGCCATCGGCGCCGATGAAGAACGAGGTCGGCAGAGAACTAACCCGATACAGGCGCGTCACTTCGCCGCCGGTGTCGAGCGGGATGGGGAAGGTCAGGCCGTTTTCGGTGACGAAATGGAGCGCATCGGCAGGGGTATCCTGCACGGTCGAGTTGACGGCCAGCACCATCACGCCCCGCTCCTGGTACTCTTCCCAAACCCGCTGCATGGCAGGCATTTCGGCCCGGCAGGGCGGGCACCACGACGCCCAGATGTTGAGCAAAACCACCTGTCCGCGCAGGTCGGAGAGCGTCACTGTTTCGCCGTCGAGCGTGGTCAGGGTAAAATCGGGAGCGAGGAAACCCGTCTGCGGAGCGGGGATGCCGCCGCCAGTGACCCCGCCCTGCGGCGCGGCGGAGAGCCAAATCCAGAATAGCCCTGCCAGCAAAATAAACCCGTAAAAAATGCGCATTGAAATCAGTTGATTTAATTTCATTTTGCCTCTATAGTTTATGTAGGACAAGATATTATCTTGTCCTACTTGTCCTACATTGGATGCGCAGCCATGTCATTTGATACACCCCTTTTTGTTGGAATTGACCCGTGCGGTGGGGGGAAGCCGTTTACCTGGGCCGCGCTGGATAAAAACGGGCGGCTTGCGGCACTCCAGCAAGGTGAACTGGAGGATGCGTTGTTTTTTTTGAGCGGTTTGTCCACCGCGCTGGCGGCGGTTAACGCCCCGCCCCGTCCCAGCCAGGGATTGGTTCGTCAGCAAGATGTTCGCCAAAACCTTTCCCCTTTGCGCGCGGCAGGCCGCAGCATGGAAATGCGCCTGGCCGAATACCTGTTACGCGAGCGCGGGATCAACGTATCGCTCACGCCCTCGCGCCGTGAGTTGTGTACCAACTGGACGCAATTGGGATTTGAATTGTATCGCCACTTCGAATCGCTCGGCTTCCGTCCCTACCCTGACTCTGAAGCCCGTGCCTGGCTTGAAACGCAGCCTCATGCCGTGTTTTGCGCTCTGTTGGGGCAGATTCCCCTGCCGCGCCCAACGGTGGAGGGACGCTTGCAGCGCCAATTGATTCTTTATGAACAAGGATTGGGCATCCGTGACCCGATGGATTATTTCGAGGAATTGACGCGCCACAAACTGCTGAAGGGCGCGCTGCCGCTGGAACAGGTCTATACCCCCGAACAGTTAGATGCCCTCGCGGCAGCCTGCGCAGCCTGGCTTGTCTTCCGTCATCCGCAGCGCGTTTGCCGGGTGGGCGACCCTGGCGAGGGGCAAATCATCCTGCCTGTGAGTGAGTTGAAGGCAAGATATTGAATCAAAAACGTCCCGAAGGTTTTCGCCTTTCGGGACGTTTTTTTTACTTCTCCTTGTTCGTAATCAACAAAACGATGAAAAACAGGTAAGCCGCGCCTCCGATGGCGGCGGTAACGATGGCGGCCTGTACGCTGCGGTTTTGCAAGAAAGCCGCCATGCCCAACAACACCCAGGCCAACGGGTGCAGGTAGTGCAGTCCCATATTCTTCATCATGCCGCGCGTGGAATTTTGCGCAGGTTTGGGCCAGACATACACAAAGACCGCTGCCAAAAGGAAACAGATGAATCCAACAATGGGCAGCGGGATTCCGAATAAATTTGCTACTTCTCCCATAGCATTCTCCTTGGTGCTTTGAAGGTTTACAGGCGGATGACGTATCCGCAATATTCGCATTTGATGCTATCCATGCCGCGCAAAACGACCTGGGTGATGTTTGCGCCGCAGGATGGGCACTGGCTGGGGGCCGATTTTACTTTTTCTTGCGCGGCTTCGTCAATTTTCAAGGCGCGTGTTTGGTCGAAATCGCGGGTTTTAGCGCGATTAATCAATTGAACCCATTCGCTGGCCTCTTGCCAGATGTGCAGATGAACGGTTTGAAGCGGCGCGCCCGGCCCAAAGCGGATATCGAGATGGTCTTCGTTCTTGAGCATGCCCTGTTTGGAGGGCTTAACTTCTTCGACCAGCGCAACCGGCGCCTCCCACTTTAGCGCCTGCACTTTTTCTTTGGCGGTGGTGATGAACAGCACTTTTTTGGTGGCAATTTCTTCTTTTTGCTCGAAAATCAGGCGTTGGTCGGTCAGGTACAGCACGCCATCGGGGTCTTCGGGGCGTTCTTTTACATCTTTGCACCAGACAGCCTTAACCGCCATGATGCCGCTTTCGGTGGCCAGCAACTTGAACGAGGCCTCGGCCAATTGTTTCATCATCCATTCGATTTTTTGCAGGCGAAACTTGAGCGCGGAAACTTTCCCGCTGATAGGCTGATATGCGCTCGAAACTGTTCGCTCAGCGGCCTCAGCTTTGCTGACCAGGGTTTGAACGCTGGTTTTCAGCCGCTCCAATGCGGGACGCGCCAACGCCGGATTGGAGCGCTGGGCCGCCAATTGGCTTATCTGCCCTTCCAGCACGCGCAATTCCGCCTGGATGGGAGCGGTCTGCGTTTCGATTTGGGAACGGGTCACTGGCTCAATCCCGCGCCATTCGGCTTGGATTTGCATCGCTTCCAATTCAAGCCCCTTTTCAAAGGCATAGCCCTGGGTTCGCAAGGCTGCAATCTGGCCGGGCAGGCTACCAATATCGGCATCTAGCCGTTCGACAGCCCCGCGCGCATTGTTCAGTCGCGCGGCGTCTTGCAGCCGCTTGAGGGACGTTTGCAATGCGGAAAATTCAGAATCAAATTGCTGTTGTGGGGTAGGGGTTGCCATCGTTGCTCCTTTGCCGTGCTGTTACTCATAAGAACTTTCCCGCTTTCCTGCGCGCAACGCAATACGCTGAAAGTATATCCTAAAAAAGCGCATGGTAAAATAGCCAACAAGTTTTTATTCGGATTTTGTAAATGTCGTCCCGAAGGGTTTTGGGAAGGTTCTTGCCGTTTTGCGCAACCTTCGGGACGTTTGTTGCCATCATACTTTTTCTCGAGGTTTCCTATGAATCCCCAACTGCAACAACGCGCCATCAATGCCATCCGTTTCCTGGCCGCCGATGCCGTCCAGCAGGCCAATTCTGGGCATCCCGGCTTGCCGATGGGCGCTGCTCCTATGGCTTACGCGCTCTGGACGCGCCACCTGCGCCACAACCCGCGCAACCCCCGGTGGCCGAATCGTGATCGTTTCATTCTCTCTGGCGGGCATGGCTCGGCCCTGTTATATGCCTTGCTGCACCTGACCGGCTATGACCTGCCGCTTGAAGAAGTGAAGAACTTCCGTCAGTTTGGCTCGCTCACCCCCGGCCACCCGGAATTTGGCCTGACTCCTGGCGTGGAGACCACCACCGGCCCGCTGGGCGCGGGATTTTCCAACGGCGTGGGCATGGCGATTGCCGAAGCGCACCTGGCCGCCACATTTAATACGCCCGACCACAAACTCGTTGACCATTTCATCTATGCCATCGTCACCGACGGCGACCTGATGGAAGGCATCTCATCCGAAGCCGCTTCGCTGGCCGGGCATCTCCAACTCGGAAAATTGATTTACCTGTACGACGACAACCACATCTCCATTGACGGCTCTACCGACCTGGCCTTTACCGAAGACCGCCTGGCGCGCTTCGAGGCCTATGGCTGGCATACCCTGCAAGTGCCAGATGGGAATGATTTGGATGCCATTGACCGCGCCATTCAGGCCGCCAAAGCCGACCCGCGCCCCTCCATTATTGCGGTGCGTACCATCATTGGGTTTGGCGCGCCCAATCGCCAGGGGACGGCCAAAGCACACGGCGAGCCGCTCGGCGATGAAGAATTGCGCCTGGCCAAAGAGAACCTGGGCTGGCCGGTTGAGCCGCGTTTCTACATCCCCGAAGATGTGCTGGCGCATTTCCGCGAAGCGGTTCAACGCGGGGCAGACTTGCAATCTGACTGGCAGGCGCGCTTCGAGGCCTATCGCGCCCAATTTCCTGAAAAAGCCGCCGAGTTCGAGCGGCGGATGCGCGGCGAACTTCCCCAGGGTTGGGACGAAAACCTGCCCGTCTTCCCCGCCGACCCCAAAGGGATGGCCTCGCGCGCCGCTTCGGGCAAGGCGCTCAATCATTTTGCCGCCAAAATCCCGCAACTATTGGGCGGCTCGGCAGACCTGGCGCCATCCAACAACACCAAACTCGACGGCACGCCTGCCTTTCAGCACGCCACGCCCCAAGGCCGGAACTTCCATTTCGGCGTGCGTGAGCATGGCATGGGCGGCGTGGTCAATGGTATGGCGTATTATGGCGGCCTGCGTCCGTTTGGCGCAACATTCCTGGTTTTTTCGGATTATATGCGCCCGGCCATTCGACTTTCAGCCATTTCACACCTGCCCTCCATTTGGGTTTTCACCCATGACTCGATTGGCGTCGGCGAAGATGGCCCCACGCATCAGCCGGTGGAACACGTCACCTCGCTGCGCGCCATTCCGAACCTGGTCACCATCCGCCCGGCGGACGCGAACGAGACCGTTCACGCCTGGAGGGTGGCCCTTGCGCGCACCCACGCCCCAACCGCTTTAATCCTGACCCGTCAGAACCTGCCCACCCTCGACCGTTCCACCTACTCTGACGCCGCTTTGCTCGAACGAGGCGCATACATCCTTTCTGACATGGGCGATGACGACCCCGAACTTATCCTGATGGCCTCCGGCTCCGAAGTCTCGCTGGTTGTTGAAGCCGGGCTGCGCCTGGCGGCAGAGGGCGTCAACGTGCGGGTGGTTTCCTTCCCCAGTTGGGAACTGTTCAAGGCCCAGGATTCTGCTTACCACGAGACCGTCCTCCCGGCGCGCGTCAAGGCGCGGGTGGCGGTGGAAGCCGGTATTGGCCTGGGTTGGGAACGCTGGGTCGGCGACGCGGGATCTATCATTAGTTTGGAGCGATACGGCGCATCCGGTCCTGGCGCGCGCCTGTTCAAGGAATTTGGCTTTACAGTAGAAAATGTTGTCGAAACAGCGTTGAAGGTGTTGGGAAAATGAAAGTCGCCATTGCCTGTGACCATGCGGGTTTCCCGCTCAAACAAATTGTGCTGGAGGCCGTGCGCGCCGCCGGACACGAGCCGCTCGACCTCGGTACGCATTCGACCGAAGCGGTTGATTACCCCGATTATGCCGAAAAAGCCGCCCAAGCCATTCTTACCGCTCAGGCCGAGCGCGGCATTCTGCTGTGCGGTTCGGCGGTCGGCGCAAACATCGCCGCCAACAAAATCAAAGGCATTTACGCCGGAATTTGTCACGATACTTACTCGGCGCATCAGGGAGTGGAACATGACGATATGAATGTCTTGTGCCTGGGCGCGCGCATCATCGGCCCCGAACCGGCCCGCGAGATTGTGGCTGCCTTTTTGGGCGCGCGCTTTGTCGGGAATGACCCCGGCCAGGAACGCCATCAGCGCCGGGTGGGGAAAATTCGTCAGTTGGAACATAGGTTGAAGTGAAAACCATCTCTTCGCGCCAACCTTCGAATATTTCCCCGTATGCTTCTGCCTGTTTCCAGGCGGTGCGGGACGCCGGACTTTCCGGCTATCTTTCGATTGGCGGCGCATTAGGGCTGTTTTATTACTTTGAATATCGCTTTACACACGATGCTGATGCGTGGTGGCACGAGGAAGCAGGCCAGGAGCAGCGCCGCCAGGTCGTCCAGGTCATCGAAACTGCCCTCCAGACTTTTGGGCAAACGAAGACGCGAAGATGTGGTCAGTATCGAACTCGTACAGGACAATAAAACGGTTTTCAGTTTCCAAATTGCCGCCCGCGATGTTCGGCTGCGCGATTTGGTTTGGCTGGAAGACGAGGGGATTGCCCTCGACAGCCTTGCCGACCTGGTTGCCGCGAAAATGACTGCGTTGGTTGAGCGGGGCGCGCCGCGCGATTTTCTGGATATTTTCGTCCTGTGCAGCCAGAACATCGTCGAACCTGCGGAATGCTGGTCGCTCTGGCAGGAGCGGCAAATCCGTTTCGGCGGCGAACCGGATTTCGAGCGGGCGCGTCTTGCCATCGAAACGCATTTGGAGCGGATTGCGCTTCACCGTCCCCTGGAATCTATTCCAGATACCGAACAGCGAATGAAAGCCGAAACATTTCGCCGGTGGTTTCGTGAATCTTTTCTAAATACTGAACATGAATGAACTTTTTTGGCTCGATACTTCTCTCTATCCTGACGTGAATCCGCCGGAACGTCTGGACACGCTTGCGGAGCAGGTGGATTTTCTTGCCCGCCTGTGTTCGGCCTGGGATTTTGGCATTTTGCCCGCCCCAGAGACGGTTGAACAAGTTCGCAAACCGGCCTGGAGGCCGGCAGTCGAAGCCTGCCGCCTGCTTACATCTCCCGCTTATCATTTGCTTCGTCGCTGGCACAGGCTTCCCTCCCTTCCCTATTTAGGTCAAACAATTCCTGAAATCCGAAACGACCCTTGCCTGGAGCAGGTTTAGCGTCAGGAGCTTGGCGACCTCTATTATCGAATATCGAACATCGAATATCGAAACAGACCGTTACAAAAATTGTCTTTATCTTTTTTCAGGAGCAACCTCATGAGCAACCCAATCACTGAACTGACCGCCCTCGGCCAGTCCCTCTGGTACGACAACATTCAGCGCCGCCTGTTGGAGAATGGCGAACTGGCGGCCATGATTGCGCGCGGCGACATTCGCGGCGTGACCTCCAACCCCTCAATTTTCCACAACGCGATTGCCAAATCGAACGATTATGACTCGGCGCTGTTTCCGCTGGCGCTCTCTGGCTGGAGCAGCGAGCAGATTTTCTGGCAGCTGGCGGTCGAAGATATTCGCGCCGCCTGCGACCTGTTCCTGCCGCTCTATACCGAAACCGATAGCGCGGATGGCTACGTTAGCCTGGAAGTTAGCCCCTATCTCGCGCACGATACCGAAGGGACAGTTGCCCAGGCCAGGCATTTGTGGCAAACTGTCAATCGCCCCAACCTGATGATTAAGATTCCAGCCACCAAAGCCGGGCTTCCGGCCATTCGGCAGGCCATTGCGGCGGGAATCAACGTCAATGTCACGCTGATTTTCTCGCTGGAGCGCTACCAGGAAGTGATGGATGCTTATCTCTCTGGCCTCGAAGACCGCCTGCTGGCAGGTGGCGACATCGAGCGGATTCACTCGGTTGCCTCGTTCTTCGTCTCGCGGGTAGATAGCAAAGTTGACCCCAAACTGCCCGAAGATTCACCCTTGCGCGGTAAGGCCGCCATTGCCAACGCCAAACTGGCGTATGACGAATTTCGCAAAGTCTTCGGCGGGCCGCGTTTTGGCAAACTTCAGATGGCAAAGGCCAATTTACAGCGTCCGCTGTGGGCTTCTACCAGTACCAAAAACCCAAACTATCCCGATACAATTTATGTAGATAACCTGATTGGCCCGGCCACCGTCAACACCGTTCCGCCCCAAACGCTGGTTGCCTTCAAAGAACATGGCAAAGCCGCCGAAACCATCATGGAGGGCCTCGACGAAGCCCGTCAGCAGATTGCCGACCTGGAAAAACAGGGAATCCTGATGTCCACTGTTACGCAAGAACTGGAGGAGGAGGGCGTCAAAGCCTTCGCCGATGCCTTCACGGCTTTGCTGGCAGCGGTTGAAGAGCGGCGGCTGCTTATCGTTGCGCGCCTGGGCGGGCTGGCCGACCCACTCAAAGAGCGCATAGCCACTCTAGAGAGACAAAATGCCGTTGAGCGGATGTGGAAGATTGACCCAACCCTGTGGACGGATGACCCGGCCGGGCAAGCCGAAATCAAAATCCGCCTGGGCTGGCTCAATTTGCCAGAGACCTCGCGCGCGGCCCTGCCAGAAATTCAAAACTTTGCCGATCAGGTTCACGCGGCTGGCTTTACGCATTTCCTGCTGCTCGGCATGGGCGGTTCTTCGCTCGCGCCGGAAGTGATCTCCCTGGTCTTCAATGTTCAACGGTTCACGTTCAACATTCTTGACTCTACCGACCCCGGCCAGGTGGCCGAAACTGCCGCAAAGTTCCCCCTGGAAAAGACGCTCTTTATTGTCTCATCTAAATCGGGCGGGACGGCGGAAGTGAGCGCCATGTTCGATTATTTCTGGGCCAAGGCAACCGAAGCCTTTGGCGAAACAGCGGGCGAGCATTTCATTGCTATCACCGACCCTGGTACCTCGCTCGAAACACTGGCGCGCGAGCGCGGTTTTGCCCGCATTTTCAACGCCAATCCGCTGGTGGGTGGACGATATTCGGCCCTCTCGCACTTTGGGCTGGTGCCTGCTGCGCTGATGGGCATTGACATTGAGCAATTCCTGGCGCGCGCGGGCTGGATGAGCGCGCAGTGCCAGCCGAATGTCCCCGCCGGGCGCAACCCTGGGCTTGTGCTGGGCGCATTGATGGCGCAGGCTGCCCTGCAAGGCCGCGATAAACTGACGATTGTGGCCGACCCTGGCCTGGAGTCCATCGGTTCGTGGCTGGAGCAGTTGATCGCCGAATCGACCGGCAAGCAGGGCAGGGGCATTGTACCGGTTGACCTGGAACCGCTGGGCAATCTGTCAGAGTATGGCAAGGACCGGCTGTTTGTGTACCTGCGCAAAAGCGGGGAACACGACTCAGCGTTAGAGTCGCTCCAATTCGCCGGGCAGCCGCTGGTGGTGTTCGACCTTTCAGACCCGTACAGCCTGGCGGCGGAGTTCTACCGCTGGGAATTTGCAACTGCCATCGCCTGCGCCGTGCTTGGGGTCAATGCCTTCGACCAGCCCGATGTGCAGGATGCCAAGGACAGGACCAAGGCCAAAATAGCGGAATACAAGGCCACCGGCGCGGTCAGCCCCGGAACATTCGTCAGCGTCGAAGATGCCCCGGCAGCGCTCCAAGCCTTCCTCGCCAGCGCAAAATCCGGTGATTACATCGCCATTAACGCTTATTTGCGCCGCAACCCAGCCATGGAAGCCGCCCTCACCGAATTGCGCCTGAAATTGCGCGCCAAAACGGGCTGTGCCACAACCGTTGGCTTTGGGCCGCGCTTTTTGCATTCCACCGGCCAATTGCACAAGGGCGGGGCCGATAATGGCTTGTTCCTGCAAATCACGGCGGATTCAGCGGTGGATATCGACATTCCCGGCCAGGGCATGACCTTTGGCGCGCTCGAACGCGCCCAGGCTCTGGGTGATTACGAAGCCCTGGCGGCCCGCAGCCGGCGCATTTTGCGCATTCACCTGCAAAAGGGCGCCGCGCTTAAGGATTTGTTGGCGAAAATTTAGAAAAATGTCCCGAAGGTTGTACAATCTTCGGGACGATGCTCTTAAAGAGAAAATGGGATGTAAACATGAAAAATAACCTGCTGCTGCGCAAAACCCTGGCAATGGGCGTGCATTTCTTCACCGCCACAGGCGCAATTTGGGGCTTGTTGGCGATATACGCCATTTTCAACCACGAGTGGCGGCTGGCTATCCTGTGGATGATTCTTGCCATGTTCGTGGATGGCTTCGATGGGATGCTGGCGCGCTGGACCGACGTGAAAAAATATGCGGCGAAGATTGACGGCGCGTTGATGGACAACATCCTCGACTACCTGAACTACGTCCTGGTCCCGGCTATTTTTCTGATAGAAGCCCAATTACTGCCCCCGGCCCTGGCCTGGCCGGCGGCCTTTGTCATTTTGCTCGCTTCGGCTTACCAGTTTACGCAGGTCGACGCCAAGACGGACGAAACCAACGACTACTTTTTCAAGGGTTTTCCGTGCTACTGGAATGTGATGGTTCTCTACATGCTGATTATGCAAATGAACCCCTGGCTTAACCTGGCTTTTGTGGCTTTGTTTAATATCCTGGTCTTTGTGCCGGTCAAGTGGCTGTATCCCAGCCGCAACACGCGCCTGAAGCGTCTGACTCTGGTTCTTTCGTACCTGTACGGCATTATCGGCATTTGGGGCGTCATGCAGTACCCGGATGTGCCGCAGTGGGTGGTTTGGGCTTCGTTTATTTACGTTGGCTACTATGTCGTTCTCAGCCTGTGGCCGCGCAAATCAATGGAGCTGGCCGTCAATTGAATGAAAAGCAGGTTACCTATTTCCTATGTCATCGTTTTCTACCCATCTCATCATCTCCATCACCCCCGAACTGCTCTCCGCCTTCGAGCGGCTCTTACCGCAACTGACTCAGGCCGCTATCCCAACCCGTGAAGAGTTGCAAGCCCTGATAGATTCGTCTAGCCGGTTGATTGTCATACGTTCTCCCGGCGAATCTGGCCCGATAGTCGGCGCAGGCTGCCTGGGCGTCTTCCGCACCCCCAGCGGCTTGCACGCCCACATCGAGGATGTCATCGTAGATGAATCGATGCGCGGCCAGGGTCTGGGCGAAGCCCTGGTCAACGCCTTGCTTGATATTGCTCGTCAGATGGGGCTTAAAGGCGTCTCGCTGACCTGTAACCCGCGCCGCGCCGCCGCCAATCAATTGTATCGAAAAATGGGTTTCAAAGAGTGGAAAACGAACACCTATTGGTATGACTTGCACCTGTAGAACGAGATTTATCTCGTCTCCCTCTTTCTTTACAGGCGAGATGAATCTTGCCTTACAGCCAGCGAATATACTTCTCCGTCGCCTTCTCCAAATCGGCGTACTCGCCCCGGTAATATTCCGGCAGGAGTTTCGCCAATTGATACATCATCTCATCCGCCATCTGCTGGCGGATTTCTTTTGT
This sequence comes from uncultured Anaerolinea sp., assembly GCA_964422545.1. Lineage (GTDB taxonomy): Bacteria > Chloroflexota > Anaerolineae > Anaerolineales > Villigracilaceae > UBA5195. Next base: position 93,465 of record CAYRBO010000014.1, read on the forward strand.
CACCCGCTCACCGCCTGCATCCAGCACAAATGGCTTGCCGACTCGAATATAGAAATCCGTCCGCTTGAGCCGTTTCAGGTTTTTGAGAAAATTCTCCCCGCCCCAGTGGGCAATTGGCAGCAACGGCGAACCGCCGCGGCGCGCAGCGCTTCCATATCGGCCTCCCCGCGCCGGATGGGGATGATTTCCCAAAGCGTAAAGACCCAACCCAGAAACCAGTTATCCCAGGTTTCGATTTTCGCCAGGGCTGTTGCCTGGCGCGGCATCAGTTGGGTAAAAATCAGCGGGGCTTCTACCGAGCCGGTATGGTTGGCATAGGTAATCAGCGGCCCGGTGGCAGGGATGACCTCCCAGTTTTCTTTGTGGATGCGGCACATCATTTCCAGGCCGAGTTTGCAAATATACGTCACCAGCCAGCGTATCGCCTTCATGCCGTCAATTATAACTATAACGTGCCAAATGGTATAATGCCCGCGCCATGCTAGATGCTTTTCCCTTCACCATTTCTCGCGCCCGCGCCATGCTCCAGGCTGGGGAACTCACCGGGGCAGACCTTGTTGAGGCCTGTCTCGCTGTTATCGAGGCAAAGAACCCGGCCCTGAACGCCTTCGCGCGGGTATTCGAACTTCGAGAACTTGATACTCGACTATCGAATCTCGAATACTCGAATACACAACTATCGAATATCCCCATTGCGGTTAAAGACCTGATAGACGTGGCGGGCACTCCAACCGTTGCCGGTTCACCGAAATTTTTTGGCCGCGAACCGGCTCTGAAAGATGCCTCCGCGGTGGAAAAACTCAAAAAAGCAGGCGCGCTCATCATAGGGAAGACCAACACTCACGAGGTCGCGCTGGGGATTACTGGCATCAACCCGCACACCGGGCCGGTGCGCAACCCACATGACCCTGCCCGCATTACGGGAGGTTCCTCCAGTGGCAGCGCGGCGGCTGTGGCGGCGGGGATGGCGCTGGGCGCGCTTGGGACAGATACCGGTGGCTCGATTCGCATCCCCTCCGCGCTGTGCGGCGTGGTCGGCTTCAAGCCCACCTTTGGGCGAGTGAGTATGCGCGGAGTCCTGCCGCTTTCCTGGAATCTTGACCACGTTGGCCCGATCGCCAAAACAGTGGAAGATGCAGCGATTTTATACGAGGTGATTGCCGGTTACGATCCCCGCGACCCCAATTCTGTGGCGCGAGATGCCATCTCGTACGCATTAGATACTGCCTTGCGCGGTCGGGATAGCGTCTCGACTTATCGGATTGCCTTTGCCGTTGGCGCATACATCGAAGAAGCCGAGCCCGGTGTGCTGGCGGCGGTGCGCCAGGCTGCCGAAGTCTTTCAGTCTTTGGGCGCGGTGGTGACGGATGTAGAAATCCCGCGCCTGCGCGAAGCGGCCCAAGCGAATAGCCTCATGGTCATTGCCGACGCGGCAGCCTTTCACCGCGAACGGTTTGCGGAACATCCCGACTGGTTTGGCGCGGACGTGCGCGAGCGGCTCGAACGAGGCCGCGCAGTGACCTCCACCGACTACATCCTGGCGCGCCGCGCGCAAACCGAGATGAAGCGCTATTTTGACCTGTTCTTCGAACAGTACGACCTGCTGCTGTTGCCCACGACTGCCGCCGTCGCCGCGCCTATCGAAGGACTCGACTCGGCTGCTTATGCCCCCAAATTGACGCGCTTCACCGCGCCCTTCAACCTGACTGGCTTGCCAGCGCTGACCCTTCCGTGCGGACGGGTGGATGGCCTGCCAGTTGGCCTGCAAATTGTGGGCAAAGCCTGGAATGAAGCGCTTGTTTTGCAGGCCGGCATGGCCTATGAGCGGGCTATCGCTGTTAACTGAACGCCCGCATCAGGTACAGGATTTGGGCATTGTTATTTTCGCTCATCATCAACGCGCCGCTCATTTGCCAGCCTTCCGCGCCTGTTTTGTTCAGGTATTCCCAAACCAAGGGGCAGGTTTCTATTGCTTTTTCGTGGGTTGGCGGCAATGTTCCGTTCCATTCTCCGTTGACAAACGTCACCCGGCTGAACTGAACCTGGCATATACGATATTCAAAACGTAGATTGGTCATTTTGCCTCGATTTCTATTTCCTGGCCCACCAGCCTGCAATCAGGCCAAACGCCAGCCCTTGCAAGACAATGCTCAAAGAAATGGTTGCGATGAAATCAATCAGGCGAATATCCGCGCCGAGCGCGGGGGCAATCACCAGCAATAGCAGCAGCCCCATTTTTAGCCAGCGGATGCGTGGCGCGCGGATACGGCGCGTCAGCCACATTCCCAACAGTGCTGTAAGGGCAAACGCAACGACATCCACCATTGTTTGAGCGTTCATCAGCTTGCTCCCATCAGCATTTTCAAAAATTCGGGTGTAAACTCTTCCAATGACTTGAGCCGAAAATCGGCCAGCGCCAGGCGGGGGTCTTCTTCCAGGCCATGTCCAGGCACAACCAGGCACTTCATTTGCGCAGCCTTGGCTGCAATCAGCCCATTGATAGAGTCTTCAATTGCCAGGCAGGTTTCAGGCGGCTCTCCCAACATTGCGGCGGCGTTCAGGTACACGCCGGGGTGCGGCTTGCTAAACCCGCTCTGCTCCGAAGACGAGACTGCCTGGAAATCCTCCCGCAGCCCAAACGTTTCCAGCGCCGCTTCGATGAGATTCAAGTGCGAAGAAGAAGCCAGCCCCACCTTCAACCCCATCTTTCGCGCCAGTTTTACCGCCTGTCCTGCTCCCGGCAATAGTTCGGCTCGCGCGCGGATAGACTGGATGACATAATCATTGATTTGCATCGCCACTTCATCGGGCGCAGGCGGAACTGGCCAGGGATAACGCTCGTACCAAAACTGCGCTACCCGGTCAATTCGCATCCCGGTGGTCAACAGACAGTCGGCATCGCTCAAAGCCAGCCCCACCCTGCCAAAATAAATTTTCTCGCCTTCATACCAGAACGGCTCAGAATCAATGAGCAGGCCGTCTAAATCAAAAATCACCGCATTCAGTTTCAAAGTTGCCTCATTGCCAAAAAGGATTCGCCCGATTGTACTTGAATTCCAGAGAACCGGTTTACCTTGCCTTGCGAATTTCGTCCACTGCTTCTGGGTTAACCAGCGAAGATGTATCGCCCGGCTCCTGGCCGAGATACGCTGCCCGAATCATGCGCCGCATGATTTTGGCGTTGCGCGTTTTGGGTAAATCTCTCACAAACAAGATGGCTTTGGGCGTAAGCGCCTTGCCCATTTCAGCAATCACCATCTCGCGCAATTCTGCCCGAATTTGCTCCATCCGTTTCTCCGCTTCCTCCGTTGTCCACTCCGCTTTTTCCGCTGCCGCCTCCGTTTCACGTCTCCGTTTCTCCGCTTCCTCCGTTGTCCACTCCGCTTTTTCCGCTGCCGCCTCCGT
>CAYRBO010000014.1:96969-109901 GCA_964422545.1 uncultured Anaerolinea sp.
TTTCAGCACCACAAACAACACCAACTCGTTCCCCTTAATTTCATGCGGCACGCCGATTGCTGCCGCCTCCACCACCTGCGGATGTTTTACCAGGATAGACTCTACCTCCGCCGGGCCGAGCCGTTTGCCTGCAATTTTGATGGTGTCATCCGAACGTCCCAAAATGTACCACAGCCCATCCGAATCAACCGCCGCAAAATCGCCATGTGTCCAGATGTTTTCCCAGCGGCTCCAGTAAGTATCGAGATATCTCTGATTGTCCTTCCAGAAACCGCGCGTCATGCCAATCCAGGGCGCTTTGATGACCAGTTCACCCACCGCATCCCGCACCGGCTGACCGTTTTCATCGAACACATCGGCATCCATGCCAGGACAGGGCGCCGAAAAGGCGCACGGCTTGAGCGGCAGCAGTGGATTGCCCGAAACAATCCCCCCGCTGATTTCCGTCCCACCGGAATAGTTGATGATGGGAATTCGTGATTGGCCGACCCGCTCAAACAGCCACATCCAGGGGGCGGGATTCCAGGGTTCACCGCTTGAAGCGAAGCACTTAAGGGAAGACAAATCATACTTCTCAAACAAATTCCCGTGCGGCGCGAGCGCGCGAATCAAAGTAGGCGAAACCCCCAACTGGTTGATTTTGTGCCGCTCCACTATTTGCCACAATCGGTCGGGGGCCGGAAAATCAGGCGCGCCATCGTATAAGAAGACTGTCCCGCCCAAGAGTAGCGCGCCAAACACCAGCCAGGGCCCCATCATCCAGCCCATGTCGGTCATCCAGTAAAATACATCGCCTGGCCTGGTGTCCATCCCAAAGGCCATATCTTGCGCCGCCTTCACCGGAAATCCGCAATGCGTATGCACTGCGCCCTTCGGCTTGCCGGTCGTGCCAGAAGTGTAGATGAGCATCAACACATCCTCGGCCTCGGTCACTTCCGTTTGGGACACCGGCGATTGCTGCGCCAGCAGTTCCTCCCACCAGTGGTCGCGGCCTGGCGTCATCTCTATCGCCTGACCGGCGCGCTTCGTCACGATGATGTGTTCCAGCGTGTGGATGTGGGCTGCTGCTTCGTCAGCAATTGGCTTCATCTCGATTGCCTTCCCGCGCCGGTACGCTCCATCCGATGTGAAAAGTGCTTTGGCCCCGGCATCGTTCATCCGCGAGACAATTGCTCCCGCGCCGTATCCGCTAAAGAGTGGCAGAACAATTCCGCCAATTTTGGCAATCGCTAGCAGCGCAATCACAATTTCGGGCGTCATCGGCATAAACAGACCAATTACATCTCCTTTGCCCAACCCTAGGGAGCGCAGGGCGTTGGCGCAACGGTTGACCTGCTCGTACAATTCCCGGTAGGTTAGGCGGCGGGTTGTTTCTTCCTCCCCCTCCCAAATCACGGCGTCCTGTTCACTGAAGGCTGAAAACTGGTATTTATCCACGCAGTTGTGGACGATATTCATCTTTCCGTCCACGCACCATTGCGGAAACTGAATTCCGCCGCTCACATCGAGAACCTGCCGATAAGGTTCGTAGAATCGAATATCAAGATATTTCAACACAGCCTGCGTAAACCAGGCCACATCCTCGGTCGAACGGCGCATCAATTCGTGAAAGTCCGAAATTCCATGCTGACGCATAAAGGCTGTCAGGTGAGCCTGCTCAATTTGTTCTGGGGTTGGCCGCCATACAACTGGCCCGCCAAAATCAAAAGACTGCTCCATCTTCACTCCTTTCTTTGCAGACATGCAATTAATGCTCTTATCGCGCCTTGCGGTTCGTCTGAAGTTATGACCAGTACCGGTACACTTGCCACTTGGAATACCTCCCGCATTGTTCCAGTCATCCAGCGGCGCGGCAAAATGCCAATTGCTGTGCTATCCGCTTTTAGTTTATCTACAAGTTGATGGGGATGGAGCGCCAGCCGCGCGAACGTGTGGATTCGCGTCCCGCGCATGACCTCCTGCTCGAAGATTTCCTGCGCATCTGCGCTGAAAGCGTACACCCAGACCTCAACATCTTCCCCGCTCTTGGAAAACAGATTCCGCGTTTCGGCTTCGCTCAGGTTCTGGAGCGGATTCTCCCTGCCGGTCACAACCAGGATATCTTCTGTTCCAATTTGGTAAGCGCGCGTTTTGAGTGGTTTCGGTTCGCCCAACTGTAAACGGATATCGGCAGCGGATTCGGAAACAGGTAAGCGAATGACGATGGACCGTTCTGTGCCGCAGGCGTAAACATCTTCCAGCCAGGGTTGCGCCGCCGGGCTGGCGGATACGCTCACCACCGGCGGCGGGGCAACGGGTGGCGTTGCAGGGGCCGAGGCGCAGGAGGTCAGGAACAGAAGCAGAAGGAGAAACCGGCGTTTCACAGCAGGTGAACAGCCAGGGCGATGATTCCGACGACTGCGCAGTAGATGGCGAACGCATATAACGAGCGTTGGCTCAGGTAGGCAATCAGCCAGCGGATGGCAAGCCACCCGAAAATCGCCGCGCTCACGAACCCAACCGCCAGGGGGGGCAGGAAATCTATCAGGTTGGGCATTTGCAGCACATCGAGCATCTCAAACAGCCCGGCGGCCAGCATGACCGGCACCGACATCAGGAAGGCGAAGCGTGCCGCCGAGGGCCGGTCAAAGCCCCGAAACATGCCGCCGCTGATGGTCGAGCCGCTGCGCGAGGCCCCAGGAAAGACCGCGATAATCTGGAACAACCCGACGATGAGCGCATCTAGCCAGGTCATCGTTTCAAGTTTGCGGTTCTTTTGGGTGAGCGACTCGGCCAGCGTCAGCAGGATGGCCGCCGAAAACAGGCGGGTGGCCGCTTGCAGCATGGGCTGGCGAAAGAGAGTCTCCACCGCATCCCGTAGCAGGTAGCCCGCCAGCAGCGCGGGGATGGTGGCGAGCAGGATGTAAAGGCCGAGCAGGGTGTCGGGTGTCAGGTGCCGGGCGTCACGCGGTTTGATGATGGATGGCAGGAATTGAAATACCGCCTGGGCTATTTTCAGCAAATCTTGCCAGTAGAAAATGAATAACGAAACCAGTGTTCCCAACTGCACGATGACCAGGAAGGAAAACGTGGCGCTATCGGAGGGCAGGCCGAGCAGGGTTTGCCCAATTAGCAGGTGAGCGGTAGACGAGACAGGGATGAACTCGGTCAATCCCTGAATGATGCCGAGGAGGAGAGATTCAATAATATTCATAAATTTCCTGTGTTTTGCATTGTTGCTTGCTCGCGTAATGGTGAGTTATCGACGAGGAGGAAGGGGATAAACACAACCACCCAAAGCAAATATTGCCGAAACTGAACGGGATTAAATTCTACAAATGCCAACATAACCAGGAAGCCTGACATAAAAACACTGATTTTATTTTGCCAGGCAGCCAGATATATCAGTGCAAACATTAGAAACATGGGTAACCTGGCGAAAATGTCTGTCCACATCATATAAACCGACAGAGTCGGTGCGCCAAAATGGTCAGCCGAGTTGCGTGTAACAGAAAAGAATATCGATCGGATGAATCCTTCCAAATCCCAAGCCATAAACGGCAGGGAAGTCACCAGTGGCACACTCGCAAGGCAGACGATTGCGAATAGAATATCCCTTATTCGGTTATTTTTGGCATCTTGCCATACCCAAATGAGATAAAGTGGAATGAGAAAAATGGCGATCTGTTTCAGAGCTAGAGAAAGACTCATAGCGAATAGAGACAGATTACGATGGCGTGAAAAAAGCCATAAGGACAGTATCATAAAAAAGATGGGCAGAAAATCAAAATAGGCCACGCGAATCTGATAGAGCGTCCAACGATTGAACAGCCAGAACAATGTCAGAAACACAGCCAGGATGAGATGTTTGCGATGTGCCAGGTAAAAAAATATGAATGCCGCCGTGGCAATTTCAAAAACAGTGAAAATTTTCCTCCAGAACGCAATCCAATCTTCGAGTGAGAGCAACCCAGCGCGCTGAGATAAATACGAGAGTTCATAAAAAAGGGGAAAATAGGTTGAATATTTGTCATTCTCGCGCATATTTCCTGACATAATTCGAGAATAAGGATTTTCTCCAAGTAGTAAACGACGGCCTTCAACCCAGGAATAGTAAATATCCATGCCTTGGTCGATCGGTTTTTCTAATCGACTGTTGACATATTGGGCTGCAAAAACCATTGCAAGAAAAAGAACCAACAACCAATTTTTCACAGGATTATCCAGCCTTTCTTTTGGCATTATTGTCCCATTGCTTGAGTAATTGTGGAGAGAGTATAGTAAATGTGTTGTCGGCGATTGCGGCGCGGATTTGTTCCATCAGCCGAATCAACGCTCGCAGGTTATGGATGGAAATCAATGTCCCGGCTAGTAGTTCTTTTGCCACAATCAGGTGCCGAATGTAGGCACGGGTGAATGTGCGGCAGGTGTAGCAGTCACAGGTTTCATCGATGGGGCGCTTATCGCGGGCGTAAGCGGCGTTCATCAGGTTCAGGCGGCCCTCCGGGCTGAAGGCGGCATGATGGCGGGCCAGGCGGGTCGGCAGCACGCAGTCGAAAATATCAACCCCGCGCAGGACGCCATTAATCAGGTCTTCGGGCGTGCCGACGCCCATCAGGTAACGCGGTTTGTTCTCTGGCAGCAGCGGCGTAACGACATCCAGTGTGCGGTGCATCTCGTCTTTGGTCTCGCCAACCGACAGCCCGCCAATGGCAATGCCGGGGAAGGGCAGGGAGGAAATGAACTCGGCAGACTGGGCGCGCAAATCCGGGTCGACTCCACCCTGCACAATCCCAAACAAGGCCTGGTCGGGGCGGGAATGCGCGTTTAGCGAACGCTCAGCCCAGCGGTGGGTGCGTTCCATCGCCTTTCTGATGTAGGCGTGGTCGTTTGGGTCGGCGCACTCGTCGAAGGCCATGATGATGTCTGCGCCCAGGTTGTTCTGAATCTGGATAGACCGTTCGGGCGTGAAGCGGTGGGTCGAACCGTCGATGTGGCTCTTGAAGGTCACGCCGTCCTCATCCACTTTGCGCGTGTCTGAGAGCGAAAAAACTTGAAACCCGCCCGAATCGGTCAGCATGGGGTTGGGCCATTGCATGAAGTGGTGCAGTCCGCCCATCTCGCGCACCAGTTCGTCGCCGGGGCGCAGGTACAGATGATAGGTGTTCGACAAGACCAGCGAAGCACCAATTTCTTTGAGATGTTCAGGCGACAGAGTTTTAACGGTGGCTTGCGTGCCAACCGGAGCAAAGACCGGGGTGCGCAGGTCGCCGTGCGGGGTGCGGAAGATGCCCGTTCGGGCGCGTCCATTTTGGGCAGTGATGTCGAATTCAAACATGGGGACGATTGTAAACGAAAATAGCGATTTTTGCGCTTTGCCGGGTTTTTGCTGTATACTTACCGATTGCTTTTTCTCATCCTCCCCGCGCCCTTTATGGAACTACTCATCTCCTCTCTCCGCTCAACCCCTGAATACCAGTTCTTCCTGAAACAATTGCAGGACGCCCAGCCGCTTTCTGGCCTCGGATTGCCGCGCTCGGCGCGATTGGCGCTGCTAGCGGCCTTACATGCTGATTTACAGCGTCCGATTTTGTTGCTGACCGACCGGGCCGACCATGCCCTGTCGCTCTACGATGAACTGGCTTTCTGGCTGCCTTCGGCGGCGCGTTACCTGTTTTCTGAACCAAATCCGCTCTTTTACGAGGATGCGGCCTGGGGCAGCGCCACCCGCCGCGAGCGATTGCAGGCCCTAACGGCCCTGGCCGTTTATCACCTGCCGTTCGCCGAGAAACCCTCCACGCCGCCGGTGATTATCGCCTCGGCCCGGGCTGTGATGACGCGCACCCTGCCACGCCGCGACTTCCTTAAAGCCAGCAAGCGCCTCGCTGTTGGGCACGAAATTCAGCCAGATGCCCTCATCCGCCAGTGGGCTTCGATTGGCTATCAGGCGGTGGATATCGTTGTCGAGCCGGGGCAATTCTCGCGGCGCGGTGGGATTCTTGATATTTGGGTCGCATCCGAGCCGCTTCCGGCACGCCTCGACTTCTTCGGCGATGAAATCGACACCATCCGGCGCTTTGACCCGGCTTCACAGCGCACGATGGCGAAGTTGGAGTCCATCCTGGTGACCCCGGCGCGCGAGTACTTGCTCGACCCTCGGCCTTCGACCCTCGAATCCTCGAATTCTCGAATCCTCGAATCCTCGAATATCGAATATCGAATATCGAACACCGAACCCTCCGAATTCCACATTCCGCTGTTGCACCCGTTTCCTGCCAGCATTTTGGACTATCTCCCCGCCCGCAGCCTGGTGCTGGTTGATGACCTGTCGCTGGCGGAAGCGATGGTCAGCGAGGTGGAAGAACAGGCCCTTAAACTGCGTCAGGAGTCAATTGACGAAGGCACTCTGCCAGCCGATTTTCCCCTCCCTTACCTGACCTGGGCCGAGGTGCTGGATGCGGTGCAGAACCATCCCTGGGTCGAGATGGGGCATGGGGAGAGTCACCAGCTGGCAGAGAGTGGCAGCCAGTTGCGGGATGTTTTTGGGCATGACCAGCGATTTGGGGGCAGGCTAAAGCCGTTTGTCGAATACCTGGCCGGGCTGACAACGCAGGATGATACCGTTTTGGTTGCCACCCGCCAGCGGGAGCGATTGCAAGAACTTTGGCGTGCGCATCTGGAGACATCTGAAGCCATCGTCCACCGTCCATCGTCTGATGTCGAATTCATCGACGCCTCGCTCTCTGAAGGCTTTGTTTTGCGCATAGCCAAAATAGAAGACGCAGATAAACGTATATCAAAAGACCTGGAGCAGGGCAGGCCTGCTGCTGAATCACCTTTTATCAATCACCACTATCTCCACCTGATTACCGATTCCGAAATCTTTGGCTGGGAACGCCCCGTGGCGCGCGCCCGCCAAAAGCAGGCTGCCGAAGCCCCCGAATCGGCCTATGGCGATTTGCGCGCGGGCGATTATGTAGTGCATGTTGATTATGGCATTGGTCGCTTCATAGGACTGGTGCGCCGCGCGCTGGAGGGGCATGAGCGTGAGTTCCTGGCGGTGGAATACGAGGGCGGGGCGCAAGTCTTTGTGCCAGTTTTTCAGGCAGACCGGCTGACGCGCTATGTTGGCGCGGAGGGCGCGCCGAAAGTCACCCGCCTGGGGACGCAGGAGTGGTCACAGGCTAAAGCCAGCGCCAAGGAAGCGGTGCAAAAGGTAGCCGAAGAACTGCTGGAACTGTATGCCAAACGTCAGACGGTCAGCGGTTATGCCTTTGGGCCAGATACAGCCTGGCAAAAGGAACTCGAGGACAGTTTCCCATACATCGAAACGCCCGACCAGGCGGCGGCCATTGCGGCCATCAAGCGCGATATGGAACGCCCGCGCCCGATGGACCGCTTGCTATGCGGCGACGTGGGCTATGGCAAGACCGAAGTGGCGCTGCGGGCAGCCTTCAAGGCCGTGCAAGACGGCAAACAAGTCGCCGTGCTGGTGCCGACCACTGTTCTGGCGCAGCAACATTACGAGACCTTCCAGCAACGATTGGCTGCCTTCCCGGTGACGGTCGAGATGCTCTCTCGTTTTCGCTCGCCCCGTGAGCAGGCCGAAATTCTCCGCAAACTGCTGCTGGGGCAGGTGGATATTCTGATTGGCACGCACCGTCTGATTTCTCAGGATGTCGAGTTCAAGGATTTGGGCTTGGTCATCATTGACGAAGAACAGCGTTTCGGCGTGACGCACAAAGAGCATTTCAAAAAGTTGCGCACCGAAGTGGATGTGCTGACCCTGACGGCGACCCCCATTCCGCGCACGCTCTACATGGCACTCACCGGCGTGCGCGACATCTCGAACCTGAATACCCCGCCCGAAGAGCGCCTGCCTATTATCACGCACGTTGGGCCATATTCGCCCAAGCTGGTGCGTCAGGCTATTTTGCGCGAATTGGAGCGCGGCGGGCAGGTTTTCTTCGTCCATAACCGCGTCCAGACCATCCAGGCCATGAAAATGCACCTGGAGCAGCTCGTTCCCCAGGCCCGAATAGGCGTCGGTCACGGCCAGATGGACGAGAGCCAGCTCTCGAAAGTCATGCATGATTTTACCGATGGCAAAATCGACATCTTGCTCTCGACCACCATCATCGAAAGCGGCCTCGATATTCCGAATGCCAACACGCTGATTGTTGACCGGGCCGATACCTTTGGCCTGGCGCAACTGTACCAATTGCGCGGGCGGGTAGGACGCGGCGCGGCGCGGGCCTATGCCTACTTTTTCCGTCACCGTAAACTGATGCCGACCGCCGAAGGCCAGGAGCGGCTGGAGGTCATCGCCGAAAACACCCAGTTGGGCGCGGGCTACTCCATCGCCATGCGCGACCTGGAGATTCGCGGAGCGGGCGAACTGCTCGGACACCGCCAGAGCGGACAAATCGAAGCCGTTGGTTTTCATCTTTATACGCGCATGTTGGCCGCCGAGGTCAAGAAGTTGAAGATGGCGGGTTCCATGTTGAACATTTTGCCAGCCGGGGTGGAGGAGGCCGCTTTCAGCAATCAACTTTCCGATTTCGAGCGGGAACTGAAAGAACCGGTCACGGTCGATTTGCCGTTGGCGATAGGCATTCCTGCCTCGTACATTCCAAACCAGGATTTGCGCCTGCGTCTGTACCGCCGAATTGCTGCCTTGCGTGAGGAGCATGAACTCGAACCGTTGGCGGCCGAATTTACCGACCGTTTTGGCAAACTGCCCGCAATGTTCGAGAACCTGTTCTACCAGATGCGCGTCAAACTGCGCGCCGACGCCGCCGGGCTGGCCTCGGTCGGCGTGGAGAACGGCCAGATTGTGCTGCGCTACCCGGCCCTGACCGAGAACATGGCCCAGCGCACGCTCTCTGACTTGGGCGTGGGCGTGCGTGGCGGCAAAAACGCCTACTGGTGCAGTTTCCTGAAAGAAGATAACTGGCAGGAGCGTTTGCTGGAAGTGTTAGACCGGCTCAACAAGCGCGTCATTGATGTCGTTGCGGAGAGAAAATTTTTACCCGAATGAAATTGCGCGTAGCCATTATAATACAACCGCAAAAAACAAACAAACACAAAACACTTCAAACAAACCGCCAGCAAAAAGGTGAGTGTTGCATTACCTGCAACAACAACTCCGTAAAGTGGAAGAAATTCACTTTACGGAGTTTTCTTATGGCGCGCAAACCACAAGACGAACGACTCGAAAACATCTACAATAAAGTTGAGCAAAATCCAGGAAAAAAGCCCGGATTCATTGCCCGCTTGCTTGGGCTGGAAAGGTCAGAAGTGACCCGCTCTCTGCCCGCGCTTAACGAAAAGGGGTTGCTGCTTTACGAGGATGATAGGGGAGGTCTTTGGCCGTTTGGCAAAAGGAAATAACTGATTTTCCCAACAATTATGCAAGGATTGGATGGCAAGTAAAACTGTTGCAGAATTCGCAACCTGGTTGTGCTAAAGTATCCAAAATGTTTTTTTGTTGAGGAGGATGGCATGAATCGCGCTCAAAACAAATCTGCCCGGCTCATCCAAGTTGAAAACTTGTTGCTCGCGCACCCCGAAGGCTTGACCCAGGCTGAGATTGCGCGCCGGTTGCAAGTGGACCGCGCTACCATCAACCGCTACCTTGTGGATTTGCCCAAGCACATCTACATTGAAGATGATGGCCGCTTGAAGATTGACCGGACAGCCGACCTCATCAACGTTCATCTGAACCTGCACGAGGCGCTGGCGGTTCACCTGGCTTCGCGTTTGCTGGCAACCCGCATGGACCGCCAAAATCGCTACGCCGCAGCCGCGCTGCGCAAACTGGGGCTGGCGATGGAGCGTTGGGCAAAGCGCATCAGTACGCATGTCCTGCAATCGGCAGATGTGATGGACGATGCGGCCCGGCGCGATGACCCGGTGTATTTGGATGTGCTGGAGAGACTGACCGAAGCCTGGGCCAATGAGCGTAAGGTTCACGTCTGGCATCAGGGCGAGGCGGGGGAGCGGGTGTTCGAGTATCTGCTCAGTCCATATTTCATCGAGCCGTATGCCGTCGGGCAGACGACGCATGTGATGGGGATGGCGCAATTGCTGGGCGAGAAGGGCTGGAGCGGGGAGAAGATGCGCACCTTCAAAATCGAGCGCATCCGCCGCGCCGAAGTAACCCGCGACCCCTACAAAATCCCCGCCGATTTTGACCCGCGCGCCTTGCTGGCGGATGCCTGGGGCATTTGGTACAGCGAGGGCGAGCCGGTGGAGGTGGTTTTGAAATTTAGTACCGGCGTGGCGCGCCGCGTGCAAGAGACGCGCTGGCACCGCTCGGAGCAGGAAACGCTGGAAGCCGACGGCTCCATCACCTGGCGGGCGCGCATCGCCGAGCCGAAGGAGATGATTCCGTGGATTCGCGGTTGGGGCGCCGATGTGGAAGTTCTGGAGCCAAAAGACCTGCGCGAGGCGCTGGAGAAGGAGGTAAGGAGAATGGCGCGGGTGTATGGGGTGATGAGGGTGGATGAGCCGCAGACTCGCTTTTTTGCCCACCGCCGCGAGGGGGAAGACCGTGAAGACTGGCAGCCGCTCATCGAACACCTGACAAAAACGGCAGAGATGGCGCGCGATTTCGGCGTGGACGCCAATATTGCGGAACTGGCGTACATCGCGGGGCTGATTCACGACCTGGGCAAATATTCCGATGCGTTCCAAAAACGGCTGGAAGGCACAGGTCCGCGCGTTGACCATTCCACCGCTGGCGCAAAGGAACTCAGGGCATTGCTCAAAGGTACGCCGCAAGAAGTATTTGCTCACCTGCTGGCATATCCCATCATGGGGCATCACACAGGGCTGCCCGATTACGGCAATGAAACCGACCTGGAAGGCGGAACGGTTTGCGCCCGCTTGAAAAATCAACTGCCCGATTACAGCGCATACAAGAGCGAATTGGATTTATCCGCGCTTCCGTTCCCGCCATACTTCAATATTCGTCCGCCTGAAAAGAAAAAGGAGAGATTGGGGTTTTCGCTATCTTTTCTGGCGCGCATGATTTACTCCGCGCTGGTGGACGCCGACTTTCAGGAAACCGAAACCTACATGAAGGGCGCAAAGCCGCGCGGCGGATATGACGACACCCCGACCCTGCGCGATAAGATGGACGCGCACCTGAAGCAGTTCGAGAACCCGACCAGCGACATCAACCGCAAGCGCAATGAAATTCTTCAGGCGTGCATTGCAAAAGGCAAAAGCGAAAAGCCTGGCTTCTTCTCGCTTACCGTCCCAACAGGCGGCGGCAAGACGCTGGCTTCGATGGCGTTCGCGCTCCATCACGCCGCCGAGCACGGCTTGAAGCGCGTCATCTACGTTATCCCGTTCACTACCATCATCGAGCAGAACGCCAAAGTGTTCAAAAACATCTTCGGCGAAGGGCAGGTGTTGGAGCATCACTCCAATTTCGACTGGGAGGGCAAGAAGCGCGAAAATCCCGACGACCGCACCAACAGCGCGCTTGCAAAACTCAAACTGGCGGCAGAGAACTGGGATATTCCCATCGTGGTCACGACCAACGTGCAGTTTTTCGAGTCGCTGTTTGCCAACAGGTCGCGGAACTGCCGAAAACTGCACAACATCGCCAAAAGCGTGATTATCTTCGACGAAGCCCAAATGCTGCCGCGCGAGTATATGCGCCCCGCGATGGCGGCGGTGTGGGAGTTGGTGACAAACTACGGCGCAAGCGCGGTCTTTTGCACCGCCACCCAGCCTGGGCTGGAACGCTTTCTGCCAGAAAAGACCGAAGTGCGGGAACTCGCCCCCAACCCGCAGGCGTTGTTCGACTTCTACAAGCGGGTGGAAGTGAAGCATTTGGGGACGCTTCCCGACGAAGACCTGCTCGCCCGCCTGAACGCGCACGAGCAAGCCCTGTGCATTGTTAACACCCGCCGCCACGCCAGCGGACTGTTCAGCGGCTTGCAGCGTTTGCAAAGCGAGGGCAACTATCACCTTTCGACGCTGATGTGTCCCGCCCACCGCCGCGCCAAACTGGAAGAAATCAAAGAGAGACTATCAAGCGGAAAACCCTGCCGCGTCGTTTCGACAACGGTAATGGAAGCGGGCATTGACCTGGACTTCCCAGTCGGCTATCGCGCGCTCACGGGGCTGGATTCCATCAATCAGGCGGCGGGACGCGTCAACCGCGAGATGCAGCGCGGCGTGAGCGAGATGTTCGTCTTCGAGCCGAAATCGGAGTTCATCAAGAAAACGCCGTCCTTCCTGAAACAATCGGCGGAAGTCGCTCGCATGGTGCTGCGCGACCACGCCAGCGCGCCGATTTCCATCCCCGCAATCCAGGCGTTCTTTGGGCGGCTGTATGACTTGCAAGACCCGAACATTTCCTTTGATTTCAAGCGCATTATGGAATGTTTCGACAGCGCAGACGCCAGGTTCAAGTTCGAGACGGCGGCGCGGGAATTCCAAATCATCGAAGACCCGACCGAGACGGTGATTATCCCCTACAATGATGAGGCAAAACAGTTGATTGAGGAGTTGAAATATACCGACTATCCATTTTCTACCTTGCGGAAACTTCAGCCCTACACGGTTTCGATTTTCACGACCGAGTTCGACAAGCTCAGTTCAAAAGGAGTGATTTTGACCATTGACGACACCTATTACGTTCTCAACCCCGACTACATGCGAGAATATTATCACCCCGATAGAGGTCTGCTCGTCCCCGAAAGCGGCGGCGGGGATGGGCTGTTGTTTTAGTGGGACAAACCTTTGGTTTGTCCGCGCAAATTGGAAATTTGCGCCACCAAAATCTGAAAGGAGGTTCAACTTATGGGATACGGTATCACCATCCGCGTTCAGGGGCGCTACGCCCTGTTCACCCGTCCCGAAATGAAAGTGGAGCGCGCCAGTTACGATGTCATCACCCCGTCGGCGGCGCGCGGCATCATCGAGGCGGTCTA
>CAYRBO010000015.1:0-101930 GCA_964422545.1 uncultured Anaerolinea sp.
GGGAGAGGGCCAGGGTGAGAGCGCATCCCCTCTCCCCCTGGGAGAGGGCCAGGGTAAGAGCGCATCCCCTCCCCTCCTGGGAGAGAGCCAGGGTGAGGGCGCATCCCCTCTCCCCCTGGGAGAGGGCCAGGGTGAGAGCGCATCCCCTCTCCCCCTGGGAGAGAGCCAGGGTGAGGGCGCATCCCCTCTCCCCCTGGGAGAGGGCCAGGGTGAGGGAAAACCATGACCACCATCCTGCTTGCTGACGACCATTCCGTTTTACGCTCCGGGTTGAAACTGCTGCTCGAAAGCCAGCCCGATTTTCGGGTGCTGGGCGAAGCCTCCAGCGGCCTCGAAGCCATCGAACTGGCGGGCAAACTGCAGCCCGATTTGCTTCTGCTCGACCTTTCGATGCCCGGCCTGGGCGGGCTGGATGCGCTGCCGGTGCTGAGAAAAACCGTCCCGGCGGCAAAAATCCTGATTCTGACCATGCACGATGACCCCCAATACCTGCGCACGGCGCTCAAAAGCGGCGCGGCAGGCTATGTGCTGAAAAAAGCCGCCGATTCCGAGTTGATTTCGGCCATTCGGGCTGTGCTGCGCGGCGAGATGTACGTCCACCCCTCGCTGACGCGCGCCCTGCTCGACGAGATGCTGCCCCGCCCCGAAGCCAGCGCCCCCGATGCCTGGAATACGCTCAGCGAACGCGAACAAAGCGTGTTGAAACTGGTGGCTCTGGGGCATACCAGCGCCGAAATTGCCGAAAGCCTGAGCCTGAGCGCCAAAACAGTAGAAACTTACCGCGCGCGCGGCATGGAAAAATTAGGTCTAGCCAACCGGGCCGCCTTGGTGCGCTTTGCTTTGAAAAAAGGGCTAATTTCTGGGGAGTAAAAAAGCGCTTATTCTTTTTTTGAATAGGTTGAAAATAAAACAGGGAATAACCAATTGTGACATTTCCCACTTATTAATCAAATTCTCATTTTCTATAATCAGATTGGCCCAATAAATTTGATTTTAGAAAGGAGAATGTCGCATGAGAAAGTTTGTCCCTGTTTTACTTGTGCTGATTGGCTTTTTGGCTTTGTTAGCGGCTTGTCAGCCTGCTACCCCACAAACGGTGGAAGTGACCCGCGTGGTGGAAGTGACCAAAGAAGTGAAGGTGGAAGTGCCGGTGGAAAAGATTGTCGAAGTGACCCCGGTGCCAGACTGGCAAATCGCTAATATGCACCTCGCCAATTCGCTGCACGCTACCACGCAAGGGATGCGCTACTACTACCAAAAGGAGCAGGGCGGTTTCGAGGCTCAAACCGGCATTTCTTACGAAGACCTGGGCTGTAAGAATTGCCATGTGGAAGTGAAAGATGGGCAGGCGAACTGCCAAAAGTGTCACATTACCGAAGCCGTAGAAGCCCCGCCACAGTTCAAATGCACCGGCTGCCATGGCCGCCAGAACTTCGAAATGGCCGCCAAGCGGCCCGATGGTACGAAGGGCATGAACGATGTCCACTATGCCAAAGGGATGCAGTGCATTAACTGTCACTCTGCCGAAGCAGCGCACGGCGATGGCAATGCCTACAACTCGCTGCTCGAAAGCCCAGCGGCATCCAAATGCACCGACTGTCACCAGACCACCGAGAAAAAAGAGTGGGCCGAGATGCAAGCCCACAAGGTGCATGGCGAAAACATGGATTGCGCCGCCTGCCATGTGCAACAGGTCAACTCGTGCTTCAACTGCCACTTCGACACCGAAGTCAACGAGAAGTTCAAAATTGAGTACCGCAAGTACTACGATTGGAAATTCCTGATGCTCAACGATGAAGGCAAAATTACCACCGCCACCATCATGCCGATGGTGTATAAAGACCAGGAATCGTTTGCGGTGCTTGCGCCTTACTACGGCCACACCATCCAGCGCCCCAACCCTGAGACGGTCTGTAATGACTGCCACAAAAGCGCCAACGTAGCCGCCTACAACGAGACCGGCAAAATCCAAATCAGCAAGTGGAACGAAGAGACCAAGGCGCTCGAATTTGCGACGGGCGTCATCCCTGTTCCGCCCGATTACGCCCAGGCGTTCATCATTGACTTTGTGACCCGCGATGGCGATGCCTGGAACGAAGCCAAAAACAACTGGAAGTTTATGGAAACCGGCCCGGATGTCTGGCAAATCTTGTTCGGCAAACCACTCGAAAAGATGCCCACCCAGTTCCCGTAAGCCAAAGCCCAGCCAACAAACAAACACCGGAGAGCGTTAGCGCCCTCCGGTGTTTTCGTCTAACAAATCGGCATTCTCCGGGTCGTGAATGAAGCCCCAAAACAACTCTGCCGAGCGTGAGGGAGCGCGCAGGGCATTGCGCAACATGCAGATTTTTCGCTCAATGCGCATCCCATTGACCGGAATTTCATGCACATATCCGGCGCGCAAGGCCAATTGTGCAGTGACGCGCGGCACAAACGCCACGCCCATGCCGCTGGCAACCGTGTGGACAATCCCCTCTGCGTTGCCCAATTCCAACAAAATATTCAAGTCTTCTAGAGAAATATCATGCGCGGCCAGCGCTGAAGCCAGCGCGCGGCGCGTTCCTGAGTCTGGCTCTCGCAGCAGCATTGGCTCGTTCAACAACTCATCTGGCTCTATGGCCGGGCGTTTTGCCCAGCGATGATGCACCGGTGTGATTAGCACCACTTCATCGTGAATGAATTTTTGGCATTCCAAGCCTTCTACATGGTTCTCAAAACTCACAATGCCAAAATCAATCACCTGATTAAGCAAATCCTGTCCAATTTGGGTTGGCATACAGGGTTTCACTTTGACATGCACCTGTGGGAAGCGCGTCCGAAAGCGTGCTGCCAACAGCGGCAGCAAGTATTTGCCCGAAGCGGTGGCGCAGGCAATCGTCAGTGTTCCGCTGACGCTTTCATTGAGCGAATGGGCAATTTCGTGAAACTTGTTACACTCGCGCAGGAGCTTTTGCGCCCAAGGCAACAGAGATTGCCCGTCCTGGCTCAACTTGAGCCTGCCGCCGCTGATACGGTCAAACAAAATGACCCCCAGTTCGCTTTCCAGCTCTTTAATGTGCTTGCTCACGGTTGGCTGGCTGATGTGCAGCCGTTGGGCGGTTTCAGAAAAACTAAGGCTTTGGGCGGCATCGGCAAAGGTTCTTAAATGTTCGAATTCCATAGGCTTCCTAACCAGAGACGATGGTCAATAAGGCGCTGCGGCGGTCGGCAAAGGCCGGGTCAGATTGTATCAAAGGGCAATCATCGGGCTGGCGTTTGCCCAGCAGCAGGTTGGCGGCAAATGCCATGCAAGTGGCCTCGCCACACGCGCCGCAGTTAGTACAGGGCAGCATTTTCCAGATGTCGAGCAGGCGCGGCGCGGTCTGAATGGATTCGACTGGTTTCAGTTCAGCGCGATGTTCCCAGGTGGCATTGATGGCGTCTTTGATCGCTGCGAATAACTTCAGGCCTTCCTCGGCATTGTCCACCTGGGTGATGGTAATTTTATCGGGGGTCAGGGTCATGAAGCCGCGCGGGCGGCGAAAGGTCAGGGCGCAGGCGTTGGGGTTGAAGGCAATTACGCCCGGCAGAGTGGCCAGGTAGGGGATGATTTCGTTTAGCGGAGCCGAGGGCCTGCCAACCACAATGACCTTGCCCGGCTCAGCCAGGCAAGGAATGACTTGGGTTAGGGTAATCGAATCGAGACAGGTCATTTCTTGAACAGATTGCCGCTTATCTGGGTGATGCCCGCACCGGGCACGTTAATCATCACTTTTCAACCACCTTCCAGCAGGTCGCGGGCCTTGCCTTTGAAGTGATGTTTGAGAAACGCCAGCGCGGCTTCAGCGTCATCATCCATCAGGATGCGCATCAGTTCGAGTAAATCGGCATCGTCCAACACAAGCGAGAGTGATTTTTTCATATCAGCCTCCTCAACCAATCGCCGGGGCTTCGATGACGAGTTCCTCCAGCGCGGCGCGTTTCTCGGCATATTGCGGCTCGGCGAGCGGCGGGCAGTCGGCCAGTTTCTTTTGCGAGGCGGCCAATTTCAGCGCAAAGGTGTAGCAGGTTGGTTCGCCGCACTGTTTGCAATTGGTGTTGGGCAATAGTTTGTAAAGCGCCATGGAGGTGGGCCGCTGGCGGGTGCTGGTATCTGGCGTAATTTCGGCGCGGCGCTCCCAGGTGCGGTTGACCAGGTCAATAATGCCTCGCAATTCTTTTTCCGCGCCATCCCTGTCCTCTACGTTGGAAACCGCGATTTCAAAGGCGTGAAAGGCGATATTATGCCCGGCTTTTTTCCAGGTCAACGCATTGGCCGAGGCGTAATAAACCGCCCCACGCAGGGTGGCGTTGAGATAGGGCAAAATTTCGGAAATATCGGTATTCAAGAGCGCTTTGGCGGCGTACCGTTCCGCGCCAGGGTCGCAGGGCGGGGTAAAGACTTCAAGTTCGTAATTTTCGATGAGCATGACTGCCTCCCAATTTAATTAAGGATTAAAACCCAGCAGTTCAATCGCGACTTCAACTTGCTCCAGGTCTAAGGGCGATTCATCGCTCAGGCCTTCATCCTGCTTCCAAACCGCCTGACCCTCGGCATTCACCAGCACGAGCGCCGGAGCGCGTATCACCCCAAACTGTTCGGCCAAATCCGGGCGGCGGTCAAAATCCACGCGCAAGAGCGGCAGGAGAGAATCCCATTTTGCTAACTGCACTTCAGCGGCTTCGACCACCGTCATCTGACATTCACAGCCCTTCGAGAGGGTGAAAAAGACCAGGGCGGGCTGCCCGTTGAGCGGCAGCGGCGCGCGGGCGGCGAACCAGCCTTCGGTAACGACTTTCCAGCCCAAGGTGAGTCCGAGGGCGGTCAGGAAAAGAATCCAGCCCCTGACCCCTGCCCCTCTCCCAACGGGAGAGGGGGTAGGGGTCAGGGATAAAGGGGTGAGGGCTTTCATGCAATCCACACAAAATACAAGCCGACCGCAATCACCACCGCGCCGGAGAGTTTCTCCAGCGTTTCGCTCCAGCGCCCCAGCGCCTGAAGGCCTTTCAGCACGCCGGTGAAGGTGCCAGCCAGGACGATGGGCAACCCGCGCCCGAGGGCATAGAGGAACAGGAGGGTTGCGCCATAAACCAGTTGCCCCTCCGCCATCACATAGGTCAGGATGGCGGCCAGGACGGGCGTGGCGCATTGCGAAGCCACCAGCCCCGAAACCAGCCCCAGCGCCAGCGCGCCGGGCAGGCCTTTGAGCATCACTTTTTCACGCAAGCCGCCCAACCAGAGCGGGATTTCAATGTGAATCAGGCCAAGCATGTTCAGCCCGATGAGGAAGCAGATGAAAGCCACCAGGTAATACCACCAGGTGGTGGATGCGCCAATCAGCCCGCCGATGAGCGCAGCGGCGATGCCCAACAGCATGAAAGTCAGCGCAAGCCCCACAGCAAAAGCCAGCGAGAGCGTGAAGGCGCGGGCGCGGGGCAGGTCACGCGCGCCGCCAACGTAGCCCACCACCAGCGGAATCATCGCCACGTTGCAGGGGCCCAGGCTGGTCAGAATGCCGCCCAGGAAAACGAGGGCAAAAGCCAGCGGGGATGCGTTTTGGATGAGGCTGAAGTCGAGGGCCATTGTGTCTCCGTAGCGCAAGTCTCTAACTTGCGGCGCAAATTGGAAATTTGCGCTGTGTTATTTTTGCGCCAGTTGGGTCAGCGCCTGCCGAAATTGCTCGGCTGGCATCGCGCCAATAAAAATTTGCCGTCTGCCCTGCGAATCGTAAAATACCAGGGTTGGGATGGATTGCAGCCGCTCGCGGCGCAAAATGTTTTGATTTTGCGGAGCGTAGATGTCCACATCAATCAGCACGACAGAATCTTGAAATTCAGGATACACCTGCGCCACTGTCTTCATCATTTCTTTGCAGGGGATGCAGTCCAGCGAGTGCAGAAAAACGAAAGTCGGGCGTTTGGCAGCCAGGGCCTGGTCGAGTTGGGCTTCGAGGTTGGCGGTGGAGGCTGAAGAACCGCCGTTTTTGAGGGCAAAGACGGCAATCAACAGCAGGGCCAATCCGCCCACAATCAGCAGGGTTGTGGTTTGCTTTTGGGCAATTTGTTTGTGACGCGCGGCGCGCCGGGTTTTGGTGGAGGGCATGATTATTCTATTTCCTCAATGTTACTCAACGTGTAAAAACGCAGGGCGAGCCGTCATCGCTCCAAAACAGGTGGATGACCAGGCTGCGGCCTGCGCTGCGGCGGGCGAACTGCCAAAGGACAGGCTCAGCAACCGTTGCAAAAACAGCAAGATGAAAATCACATTTTCTTTGTATCATAGACTCTACTGCAAAAAGGCAATTAAACACAAAGGACGCAAAGTACACGAAGGATTCTTGAGAACCTAATTTGAAATCTTCAAATTTCTCGCAAGAAACATGACGAAATTTGCGCAATGTCTTAAAAACTTTGTGACCTTTGTGTCCTTCGTGTTTAGAAAAAGGTTTTTGCAGTGGAGTCATCATATTCTTTGTGATGAATATATTCTATCGTGCTGGCTGTCATATTTGTAGTGCAGTCTGTCACAATTCATGTGTTACAGCCCAGTTTGCCCTGAGAATGTCACGGCAAGTCGCGCCAGCGTTCTGAATAGCTTGTAAAGGAATAACGGGCAGTAGCAGTGAATGGCGGTTACGCCATTTTGCTGACAGATTTCCAGGGCTTCGTTGGTCTCGGTGCCGGTAGGCATCCAGAAAATGGGGCTTTCGAGCGCGGCGCAGGTTTCGACAATTTTCGCGCTGACCGAGCGGTAAGGACGAATCGCGTCACTGATGGCAAACGCCGCCATGCGCGTTGACCCGCACCTCGGCAACGTCACCCTCAGCGACCTGGCTGGCGGCTCGGCAGTGTTCTATGACAGCAAGGTGAAGGTGGAGAAGGTGTAGAGCCAGTTGTCAGTAGCCAGTTGTCAGTAATCAGTAAACAGTTTGCGCCGTCCCGCGGGTGAAACGCCTGCGGGACGGTTTTGTTACAGACTATAATTTGAAAATGCCCCGCAAACTTTTCATTTTCTAGGAGGGAGATATGATGTACATTACAGGTACAAAAATCTTTACTCGAAAGGATTTCAGGCGATTAAAAAAACTTTTATCACTTCTCTCCATCCTGATTCTGTTTAGCCTGGCTTGCTCGCTCAGCGGCTTGCCTGGCGCGACCCAGCCCGCTGAGGCAACCGCCCCGGCGGAGAATCAGCCCACAGAATCAGCGCCCCAGCCCGAGGTCCAGGAAGAAGCGGGCGAAGCCGTGTTGCTGTTCACGATTGGGATGCACATCGAGCCGTTTGGCGAAACCGCGCAGGGATATTCGAACGGTCAGCCAGATTATCACAACCCGCAGTTTTTCCAGCGTCAGGTAGAAGATATTCTGACCGTGACGAACATGGTCGAGGCGCACGGCGGGCGCATGACGATTCAGGCGCAATCGCCCTTTACCACGGTTGCCATTGAATCGGGCAACACCATCCTGGCAGACCTGGCAGCGCGCGGACATGAGATTGCCCTGCACTTCCACGAGGACGCGCATCTCGGTCAGAACCCCGAGGCGCTTTCTGTCCAGCAGTGGTGCGAGGTGATGAAGCAGGAAATCGCCTACCTCACCCAGGCTTCGGGCGTGACCGACATTCGCTGCTGGAGCGGAGGCAATCTGTACCCGGATGTTTACGCAGCCGCCGCCTGCGCCGGGTTGGACGTGAACAGCGATTGGAAGAACCCCAAAACGCAGACCACCGATCTGTCGCTGGTGGGCGTGAACCCCTGGCGCCCCGCAGGCGGCACGGACGGCACGGACTTCAGCCTGTTCACGCAGCACGACCCGAACGGCGCGATTATCTTCCTGCCCGAAGGGCAATATGACCAGTCGAACTTCGCTTCGATGCGGCGCTCGCAGGATACGGGCGGGGACGAGGCATACTTCAATTATCTCGCTTCGCAACTGTATGCTTCGCTGGAAGCCGCCCAGCCCGGCAAAGTGAACGTCTTTCACTTTACGGTTCACCCCGGCGAGTTTCGCGGCGACCGCAACGCCCCCTTTGCCGTCATCGAAAAGTTCCTGACCGAGGTAGTGGACCCGCTCGTTGCCAGCGGGCAGGTACAGTGGGCGACCTTCTCGCAGATGGCGGACGCCTACGCGGCCTGGGAAGCCGCTCACCCTGGGGAGAATCCGATGGCAGACCTTACCCCCGGCAGGAACGGAGAGAATCTATCTCCCGTCAATCCGCCCCCCGGCGGGAACGGAGGAATGTCCCTCACCCCTAACCCCTCTCCCCTGGGGAGAGGGGAACAAGGGGAAACATACACCGTCACCAACCCCAGCAGCGGCGCGGCGCTGAAGGTCTATGTCACCACGCCGCCGCAATCCGGCGGCGGGCTTATGCCGGCGCTGGTGCTGGTGCCGGGCGGCTCAGGAGATAGCAGTTCATTCCGCAAGCCGCGCGGCGAGGCGCAAGCCTTTGCGCAGGCCGGGTATGTTGTGGTGGTCTTTGACCCCGACGGGCGCGGGCAGAGCGGCGGTCAGGAAGATTACAACGGCTACATCCAGCAAGACGGGCTGGCGGCGGTCATCCGCTTTGCCGCCACCCTGCCCGGCGTGGACCCCTCCCGCATCGGGCTGGTGACCTACTCTTACGGGATTACGATGGGCGCGGGCGCGCTGGCGCGTTACCCTGACCTGCCGGTCGCCTTCCTGCTCGATTGGGAAGGTCCCGCCAACCGAAACGATACCGGCGGCTGCGACGGCGCCGGGCTGGGGCATCTGAAACAGGTCGCCTCGTGCAGCGATGAAGCCTTCTGGTCACAGCGCGAAGCCAGCGCCTTCATCGGGCAAATCCGCGTGCCGTATCAGCGCATTCAGTCCGAACGAGACCACGTCCAGCCGGATAACACGCACGCGATTGTCATGGTCAACAACGCGGTGAACGGCGGCGTCCCCTGGGTGCGGCTGAACGACTTGACGCCCAATCAGACCTACGACCCCGCCAACCCGCCCGCCATGCTGTCAGAAGAACAGGAACGCATCCTGCCTCGATTGATGTTGGAATACCTCGCCGAGTTGTTCGAACTTGCCAAATAAGCAAGAGAACAATCCTGGTTGCAGACCATCGCCTTGTCTGTGCAGTCCAGACAGGTAGAGATAAAGACAAGCCTGACTTGTCCTACGATACAAAGGAGTGCTTATGTTCCCTTTCAGCCGTTTTTTCGCCCACCGCCGATCGGGATTAGCCACTGTGGCGCTCATTTTCGCCCTCCTCGCCTGTATCTCCAGCCTGCTGCTCACCTTCGTTGCAACGCCGATAGCCTGGCAGCGGGCGCATGCCGCCAAACGCCTCCCCCGCCCCACTGCCGGCGAGTTGGAGACCTTACCGCCGGGCAGCCGGGCGCTTTTCAGCGGCCATCTGAGCGAAAAGACCTCAAACCAAAACGCCCCTCACGGGCTGGCTCTCTACAAAGTTGAAATCCTTGCCCCCTCTACAACCGACGACGACGCCACGCCCGCCCCTTCCTCCTGGACGTTGGAAACGCCGCCGCAGGAACGGGTGAATCTTCTTCTTTCAGAAAACCGATCCGTGACGCTGCAATTGCCCGAAGATGTCGTCTTTGCCAACGCGCGCGTCTTTGAAGAAGAACAAGATGGCGTCAGTCGCCGCTATGTGGGCTATTTGCCCGGCCAGGCGCTCACCGTGGAGGGGACTTATGAAGGCGGCAATCTCATCACTGCCCATACGCTCTATGCCGGCTCGCCCGAGGCTTACATTGACTACCTGCAACATCAGCCCGGTCAACTGACCGTTAGCGGAATGATTTGCGGCGGCGCAGGCCTGATTCTGTTGCTCGCCGCGGCCGTCTTGCGGCTGTTGGGACATTAGCCACCAGAAAAGGAACAAATCTATGAATCGCATCTTCCTCATCCTGTCCTGTTTTGCCCTGCTGATTTCCGCCTGCTCTCTGAGGGCAATTCCGTCCAACCCGCAATCAGACACGCCCGCCACCACTCCGCCTGCGCCAGGCGCGACAAGCGAAGCCGCCCCGCTGGACTCTCTGCCTTTGCTTCAGCAGGCCAAAACCGCCAGCCCGCAGCGCTATCCATACGCTATTGAACAGGGCGCGCAAATCCTGCCTGCAAGGGACGGCAAAAGTTTTTATGTGTGGTGGCTGCCGGCGGGCAGCGACCCGGCCAACCCGCCGCCGATCATCGTCACCCTGCATGGGCATGCCAGTTGGGCGTTCGATGAATTTTTCCTCTGGCACCCCTACGCGGCAGAACGGGGGTACGGCATCCTGGCGCTGCAATGGTGGTTTGGCGGTGGCGAAGCGATCAACGATTACTACTCGCCGCAGGAGATGTACCCGCTTATCGCGGAGATATTGCAAGCCAATCGCGTCCGCCCCCAAACCGTTTTGCTGCACGGATTCAGCCGCGGCTCGGCAAACACCTACGGCTTGACCGCCCTCGATCGCGCTTCGGGCAACAACTTTTTCCTGCTGACCATCGCCAACGCCGGGGGCAGAGGCGGAGATTTTCCCATCAATCAATCCATTGACAAAGGCGATTTCGGGCCTCAGCCATTTGCCAACACACACTGGGTCATGGTCTGCGGGATGAACGACCCCAATCCCGACCGCGACGGCTGCCCTGCCATGAACGCCGCGCGGCAGTGGGTTTTGCAACACGGCGGCGTGGTGGATTTGCTCATCGAAGACCCCAACGGCGACCATGGCGCCTTCCATCGCAATCCTGGCAACGTCAACGCCGCGCTGGATGTTTTTGCCCAACTGCTTGCCCCGTAGCAAAACCTTGCGTCTGCAAAGCGCTGGATGTTTAGGAGACGATATGAAAGGCCTCTTGCGTTTGCTGCTACCCCTGATGGGGATGGCTTGCGCCCTGACCGCCCCGCTTCAGGCCACGCCGACGCCTGCTCCCGTTACCCAAGCCTCTGCCACCCCCTCACCCCTGTCCCCTCTCCCAAAGGGAGAGGGGCAAACGAGTGAGGGCTACATCTCCTTCATCATCAACGTCCACGATTGGACGCACCCCGCCGAAAGCGCGGACATTCTACTCAAGCTGGTTGACCTGTTCGAACGCTACGGCGTGCGCGGCGACTTTTACTTCACCCCCGAAATCACCCGCGCACTGGCGGAGCACTTCCCCGAAGTGATTGAGCGCTTCCGCAGCTCGAACATGACCATCAGTTATCACGTCCGCCCGCCGCATCCGCTCTACAACGGTTTCGACTCGCGCCTGAAAGGGCTGAACGACGCCGCCCTCTACCAGACCCTGCTCGATTACGAAACCTGCGCCCTCGACCTGACCACCGGCGACCTCGACTGCTCCCGTCCCGGCGGCTACACTTACGTGGCAGATGTCTTCGGGCGGAATCCCGTCGTCGTCTCGGCCCTGAACAATAATCCGCGCATTAAAGACACAGCGCAGCGCGTGTATGCCAGCCTGGGCGCGCAAATGACCCTGCTCTATCACGAAGAAGGGACGAAACTCGAACAGCCCTTTGAATATGTCAACGGTCTGCTCGTCCGCCCCAGCGATTTCAGCGTGACGCGCACGACCCTGGTGGATGGCACGGATAACTTCTGGTGGAACAAGATGAGCGCGCCCAACGCGGCAGAGTACAACCCGACGAAGATGCTAAAAAGTCTCCTGGCTGACTGGGTGGGACGAACTGGAAGTTCGCCCTACAGCCGCGCCCCGTTCATCACGTCACTCATCCACGAAAACAACTTTTACCGCAGCGGACCCGAAGGCTGGACCTCGATTTACTTCACCATCGAGGGCGGCAAACGCGGCGGCCCACTCTCTCCGCCCTTCGACCTGAACACCCCCGACCCCTCCCGTCCGCGCAGCGAAGCGGACAAAGCCGCCATCTGGCAGGCGTACGAAGAACTGGTTGCCTACGCCGCCGCAAATTTGACTGTAGTCACAGCGGAAGATATTGTGTCGTTGGCAAAAGGAGGAACTCCATGAAACGCTTTCCGCTCTTTCTCTCATTGCCTGTCCTCAGCCTGCCGCTCTGCCTCCGCCAAGACACCATCCACAAATGAGACCAGGAATGCTCGAATTACGCCGATTCGTTTATTCGTGAAGTATTCGAAGGACAACGTCCCGAAGGTTGACATGAAGGGCGCATGGTCTGGCTCAAAACCTTCGGGACGGTGCTTTTCACGAGAAAGCCTCCGCCAGCAGGGACTGGAACAATTCCTCCGCCTGCCGCTCCGCCTCCGTCATGCGCCCGCGCAGACCCTCGACCCGCGCCGCGACGCGCGCAAACTCTTCTTGCAGGTGAAGCGGGGGGACGGGGATATTGAAATCTTTGATTTGCTCAAAATTCAATGCTTGTCGTGTTGCACCAGATTGATTAGCAATAATTTTCTCTTGAAAAGATGGCATTGAAATTACAAACGAGAGATAAACGGGATTGAGTTTTTCGGTTTTACATCGAATAATGCAAACATGCTGATTTACATTTGCGGGCGTATCATCTTGATAACAAGCAACTCTTCCTATAGACGCGCCAGTAATATTCAGTAAAACATCATTTCGTTTCACAGCGGTTCGTTTCATTGAATGATAAGTTTCATCATCAATGAAAACAACATCCGAAAAATCGAACTTATTCATCAGAACATTTTGGCTTCTAATAAATCTAAAACCATTTGCTTTGTAAACATTCGCTCCGCCTAATGGTGTTGAGCCAGAAGAAACAAGAGTTGTAAAACCTTCCAACTTTTCAACTTGCAACTTTTTACCATTTTGTATTGGATCCCCAAACATCTCCAAAAACACGGACTGGAGCAGGGAATCGGCGAGTTGGCGCGCCGTCCGCCGCAGGGAGCGGAGACGGTCCGCCCGCGCCAGCAGGGACGCTATCCGCTTTTGCTCGGTCAGCGGGGGGAGGGGGATTTTTAGGTTTTCGAGAAATGCCGCTGGAACACGTTGTTGTCCAGCCGTGCCGCGAAACCAATGCGTTGCACTTTTCCGAACATGCTCTTGCCGCAAGTAGTAATAAATCCATTCAGGAATAATTTCTTCTTTGGCACGAACTACATGAAATTCAGTTGAACCAAACGCAATACCGTTTTTCAAATTTCTACCGATGGCACACTTGCCGTTTTCCATACACGGCGTAATCTTTGCAAAAATCACATCATCGTTTTTGAAGAACGTGTATCCTTTTTTGACATCGCTAACTTGTCGAACATCAGTTTGAGCAATCGTTCCAGAAACATCATCTACATATTCCATTGGCACGAAAGAACATTCGGCATCATCGTTGATTCCCGAATCTATTCTTGGGTTGATTTCGCAAACATCACTTAAGAGAACTTGTTTCATATCATTATCATCATCCAAAACCGTTCCGAAGGTTCGCGCAGAAAACGCGAGTCGCCAAAACAAAGCCTTCGGGACGTTGTCCTATCCACCATTCACCAACTTCCTCAATTCCTCAATCTCCTCCAACATCACCCGCTCCAACCGCGCCAGGCGTTCCAGCGTCACCGCAGGCTTTTCGTGATACGCCGCGTCCGCTTCCACCTGTCTGTAGCGGCTGGCGGAAAGGTCGTACTTGTTGGCTCTCACCTGCTCCTTCGTCACCCAAAACTGGCGGGTCAGGCGGTCGAGTTCAGATTGGGGCGCGGAGATTTGAGATTGCAGTTCGGCGAGTTTGGCTTGGGCTTCACTCAAAACAGGATGGACAGGATTTACAGGATTTTCTTTTTGTTTTTTTTCATCCTGCCCATCCTGTATATCCTGTCCAATTACAGACTCAAACTGGAGCCGATTAATCTCCGCCTGCAGCCGCAAGCGTTCTTCTTTGAGCGGAGCCAACTCTCGGCGCAGGTCGGCGATTCGTTTGGCGCGGGCAGATTGAAAGTCCGCATTGAAGCGGTTCTTCCAGCATTCCAAGATATCGGGGATGTCGTTCTCGTCAACTTTCGTGCGCTTATCGTCCAGCGAAAAACCATCGTGCGCCATGTCGTAGAACCAAATATCCTTCGTCTGCGCGCCTTTGGTGAAGAGCAACACCGCCGTACTGACGCCCGCGTAGGGCTTGAAGACGCCCGAAGGCATGGAAACCACGCCGTCCAGCCGATTCTCTTCGATGATTTTCCTGCGAACCTCCACATGGGCGCGGGACGAGCCGAACAGCACGCCGTCGGGGACGATGACCGCCGCGCGTCCGCCCATATCGAGCGCGCGCAAAATCAAATGCAAAAAGAGCAGTTCGCTTTTGGTCGTGTCATTGGGCAGGTCGGGATGAATCGTGCCTTTATCCACCGCGCCCTTGAACGGCGGGTTCATCAAAATCACGTCGTACTCGCCCGCGTCGTTGAAATCCTTCGAGAGCGTATCGCCATAAAAGAACTGCGGCTGCTGAATGCCGTGCAGCATCAGGTTCATCGAGCCGATGCGCAGCATGGTCATACCCGAGTCGTTGTCGAAGCCGCGCAGGTATTTTTTGCTCTGCATGAACTTGCGCTCGTCGGGCGTCAGCAGGTCGCCGATGAGATGGTGCGGGAGTCCGTCCGCGTCATATTCCAGGATGCTCGGCGAGGTGGCTTTCTCCAGAATGTGCTGGTGCGCGTTGATTAGAAATCCGCCCGTACCAGCCGCCAGGTCGCCGATGCGTTCCTTCGGCTTGGGGTCGAGCATCTGCACCATCATGCGGATGATGTGGCGCGGCGTGCGGAACTGTCCATTGCGCCCCGCGATGCTCAAATGGCTGAGCAGGTACTCGTACAGGTCGCCCTGCACATCCTGATTCTGCTGGCTGATTTCCATCTGGTCAATCAGGTTCACCGCCTCCACCAGCAGGCTGGGCTTGTTGATTTTGCACTCCGCCCCGCGCATGTACTCGCCAAACGACGAGTCATCTTTGGCGAGACTCGCCATCTGCGGGAAGACGACCGACTTAAGATGCTTGAGCATCTCTTCGGCTTTCATCTGCTTCCAGACGCTCCAGCGCATCTCTTTCGGGACTTGGGGCTGGTACGTCGTCCCCTTGCGTTTTGCCTGCCTTTCGGCGGCGTTCTCGCGGTCATCCAACCGCTTGAGGAACAGCAAATACGAAAACTGCTCGATGGCGTCGAGCGGGTTGGTCAATCCCCCCGTCCAGAACTTGTCCCAGAGGGCATCTACTTGCGAGCGGAGTTTGGGGTCGGTGAGCATGGTTTTGATATGGGTAACAAGATATTTTTTGAGATGGGTAACAGGATGAGCAGGATAAACAGGATATTTTTTTGCGAGATTCTATCCTATCTATCCTGTCTATCCTGTTTCTTCACTCTTTTTTTCAGGCTTCCGCAAATTTTTGTATTCGACTTTCGGGCGACCAAAATTGACCAGCAGCCCTACTTCATAGCCTGTGCCTTTGAGATAATTGATTACCTGCGCAGAGTGTTCAGGAGCGAGCGCAGTCACGGCTTTCAATTCGACAATCACTTTATCTTCCACCAACAAATCGGCATAGAAATTACCCACATTCTGCCCGCGAAATGTGACCATAAGCGGAACTTCCGATTCTACTTTCAAGCCCTTTTGACGTAAGGCAATGATGAGCGCTTTGTGATACACCGATTCCAAAAATCCCGCCCCCAACTCATTGCTCACCTCAAAACAAGCCGCCAAAATTTCGCGGGTCAGATTTTCATACATCAAAACCATTGAGCCTCCTTGTTGAGAAAACAGGATATGCAGGATTCTTATCCTGTCTATCCTGTTTTTTACAAAATTTTATCCTATATATCTTGTCTATCCTGTTATGAATCTTCCACCGCCATTCGATTCACAAACTCCACCACCTCTTCCACTTCCTTCTCCGTAAACCACCTGTCCACCGCATCCGCGCCAAACATATCCAGCGGCGGCTCGTAGAGGTCGGCGGTTTCGAGACGGCGCTTCTGCAAGAACACGCTCTGCACCGCGCGCAGGAAGCGAATCTGATCGGCGTTGTATCTATGTTGTGTGATGAAACTCTCGAACTGCCGCGTCACCACATCCTTGTAATCGGGCAGGTAGGCGATGTCCAACACATGCCGCACCAGGTCAAGGAAACTGTCCGTGTCAGGCGAAAAGACCTTCTTCAGGTTTTCGGGCGTCACTTCCAAATCGCTTTCGCCGAGTTCTTTGGTCAGCGTGCGTTCCAGTTCGAGCAGTTGCCAGTCGTCAATTTTCTCGCCGTTTTGAATGGCTTTGATGGTGGGGTGATTTGCCACCAAAGCCAGAATGCGCTCTTCCACCAAGCGGCGATATTCCGCCACGTACATTTTCTCTCCGCTTTTGGTGAGCAAAATGTAGCCGCTGATGGCGATGGAATCGAGCAAATCGAGTTCAATAAATCTATCGGGCTTGCGTTTGTACTTCATCTGCGGCGCAAGCGCGTCGCGCAAGGCGGTTAACTCGCTGGGGCTGGCATCCGTCAACTCTTCTGGGATGCACTTTTGCACATGCGGCTTGAGTTTCGGGTCGCTGACCACAAAATCGGGCAGGATGGCGGCGTCTTCGGCGATGGATTGAATTGCCTGTGACGTATCCCCGCCCGTGCGTTTGAGCAACTTCAACCGTTCCACTTTGCTGATGAAGGTCGCGGCGGCGACATCCACGCCAGGGACGAGCCGCAGGTGCGGGGCGACTTTCAGTTTCAGGAATTCAATTTTGCTGGGGACAAGATAATTCCAGAAGGCATCCGTCCACGCTTCTTCGATGTCTGGCAAATGTTTGCGGATGGTGAACGAGTCGGTTGGAATTTGCTGAATCTGCGCGCGCAGGTCGGCGATGACTTGCTGGCAGTCGGGGTTTTTCTGGTCGTTGAGATACGTCTCCAGCAACTTCAAGCGCGTGTTGAAAATGGTCACCAGCACAGGCGTGGACTGGTCAACCACTTCTTTGGCGTCGCGGCTGAAGTTGTTCTCCCAGAAATCAATGATGAGAAAATCCTTCTTCTCGAAGTTCGGCAGCAGCGCCAGATTTCTGCACGCGGCTTGTGAGCGCGTCCCGCGCCCAATCATCTGCTGTAACTTGATGGGCGATTGCACAGGCTTCATGAACACGAGATTGACAACTTCGGGAACGTCAATGCCCGTGTCGAGCATATCCACAGAAATAGCAATGCGCGGCATGTCTTTCTTCTTGAATGCTTCCACCAGCGTGCCGCGATATTCGGATTTGTGCGTGATGACCTTCGCCAAATCGGGGAATTGCGGATACATTTCATTGAACACATCCTGCAAGCGCAGGGCATGTTCCTGCGTCATTGCAAAGACGATGGTCTTGCCTGGCAACTGCCCCGAAGAATCCTTTCGGCACACATCCCAAATCTCTTCCCACTGTTTGCGGAGCGTGTCGCGGTTGCTGACCGTCTTTTCCAGTTCCGTGCCTTCGTAATTGATGTCGTCGGGGTCGAGTCCTTTTTCGATGAGGGCGTTGCGCTCTTCTTCGGTCAGGTCCACGCCGTGAATGCCCTGCCGCTGGAACTTCGTCCGCGCGGCGTAGAGTTCAAAATCCACGAGATAGCCGTCGGCGATGGCTTGTTCGTAGGTGTAGAGATAAGTCGGCTTGCCGTCCGTGCAATTGAAGGCAAGGAAGGTGTCGCGGTTGATGTAATTGGCGGGCGTGGCGGTCAGCCCAATTTGCCTGCCGTCGAAATACTCCAGAACTTCGTTGAACTTGTTGAAGATGGAGCGATGAACTTCGTCGAAAATAATCAGGTCAAAAAAAGCGGGCGAGAACTGCTCGAAGATATTGCTCAGCGTTTGGAGCGTCACCGCATACAGGCGTTTGGTAGTGTCAATGTCGTAGGTTCGTAGCCGCGTGCAAGGCTCATGCGGCAGGAATTTCTCGAAGCCGTCTTCCTTCGCCTGGTCCACCAGCGCGTCGCGGTCTGCCACGAACAAAATCCGCCGCGCCTGATTGGAGCGCATGAACACATCAATCAGCCCCATCGTCGTGCGCGTCTTGCCTGTCCCTGTTGCCATGACGATGAGGGCTTTGCGTTTGCCCTTTTCAAACGCCTCTCCCACACGTCGAATCGCTTCATGCTGGTACGAACGGTCAACGATGGCATTGTTGATTGCCACTGAAGCGAGCGGCTGCGCGTTCTGGCGGATGTAGAGCAGGTTTTCCAAATCTTCGCGCGTGAAGAAGCCCAAGACTTCGCGCCTGGGGGCATGTCCCACATCCACAAAATAGATTTCCCGCCCGTTGGCTAAAAACCCGAACGGGCGGAAACTCTGGCGCTTCTCAATTTCGGTGACGTAATGCGTGAGTTGTGCTTCTGCAAGGCGAACGTCCACCGCTGTCTTCTTGGCTTCCACCACCGCCAGCACTTCCCCGTTCTCGCGGTACAGGCAGTAATCCGTCACTCCGTTCCACGGCTCGGCGTCGTAGCCATCTACGGGGATTTCGATTTTCACCTTGCTATGGTCACGCAGAGTCCAGCCCGCATTTTCAAGTTGCGGGTCTATCAGTTGTTTGCGGGTTTGGTCTTCGGAAATTTTGCGGGACATGGGAAGATTCTATCAAATTGCAAGTTATTTTGAAACAACAACCCCTCCCCCTGCCATTCATCCATGACATTCATCCCTCCTGTGTAGGGATTTCCCCGACAGCCCGCCGTTAAAAGGCGGGTTTTTCCTGCTACAAGGCGGCGGGGGCTTGCGGGAAAATAGGGTTGGAATTTTTCATCCATCCCCTCTCCCTGTGGGAGAGGGATAGGGTGAGGGTCATTTTTCCGAGACTCAATTCTAAAAAGGAGAAGCATGATGACAGAAGCAACCCTGATCGAAAAGTATGCTTCCGAGGTCTTTGCCGGGCTGGTGGCTCCCGTGGCAGATGGCGTGCAAGTTTCCGCCGCGCCTGCGGACGACCCGCTGGCAAAAGAAGACGTGCTGGTTCGCATGGAACGCGAACTGAAGCGCGCCCTTGAAAAACCTGCCTCGGAGCGGCGCTGGGTGATGGTCATTGACCTGCGCCGTTGTATCGGCTGTCACGCCTGCACGGTGGCGTGCGTGGCGGAGAACAAACTGCCGCCGGGCGTGGTCTATCGCCCCGTGATGACAGAGGAAGTCGGCACGTACCCCAACGTGACGATGAAATTCCTGCCGCGCCCGTGTATGCAGTGCGAAAACTCACCCTGCACCGAAGTCTGCCCCGTGACCGCTACCTATCACGATGAAGAAGGCATCGTCGTGGTGGATTACGAACAGTGCATCGGCTGCCGCGCCTGCATGATGGCTTGTCCGTATGGCGCGCGCACCTTCGACTTCGGCTACCACTACGTCGAGCAATTGCCCGTCTTTGACGGGGCAATCGTCGGCGGGGAAAATGCCGCGGGGTACGAGCACGCCAGCCAGGAGTATGGCGAAGCGTGGAAGCGCGAGAGCCGGCACGAGTCGCCCGTCGGCAACGTCCGCAAGTGTCATTTTTGCCTGCACCGCATCAAAGACGGCATTTTGCCTGCCTGCACCACCACCTGCATTGGTCGCGCCACCTACTTTGGCGACGCCAACGACCCCGACTCGCTGGTGACAGAACTCATCAACCAGCCCAACGTGATTCGGCTGAAGGAAGAACTCGGCACCGAACCGCGTGTCTATTACATCGTGTAGGAGGATGAGATGACCAGGAAAATTTCCTACGCTGTCGGCGCGCTTGCCCTGCTGTTTGGGTTGTGGGGCGTGTATGTGCGCCTCTTTGAAGGCGAGCAAAGCGCCAATTACGGCTCCTACATTGGATGGGGCTTGTGGGTTGCCATGTATCTGTTTTTGGCGGGGCTGGCAGCGGGTTCGTACATGCTGGCAGCCTTCGATTATCTCTTCAACGTGCCGCAATTCAAAGGCACAGGCAAGACCATGCTGTGGGCGGCGCTCATCACCCTGCCTGCGGGTCTCGCTTCTATCGGCATGGACCTCGGTCACATGGACCGCATCTGGAAGGTGTACCTCCAACCGAATTTCACCTCCTTCCTCGCCATCATGGTCTGGGGCTACACCATCTTTCTCATTTTGATTGCCGTCTCGCTCTATTTCGCGTTCAAAGCGCCCGAAAAAGCCGCCATGAAAGCCGTGATGTGGATTGGTTTCGTCGTCGCGATTTTGGTGGCGGGCGGCGTGGGCTTCCTGCTGGGCGGCAACGCGGCGCGCGCCTACTGGCATGTCGGTTTGCTTCCTGTGCAATTCCCGGTCTTCGCCATCGCTTCGGGCGCGGCATTGATGCTCGTATTGGTCGGTTGGTTTATGCCCAGCCTGGAAGAAAAACAGCGCGGCGACCTGCTCTGGCTGCTGGCGATTATCACCATCGCAACCAGCGTTGCCAAACTCTACTTCCTCGTCGCCGATTTCACCCAATCGCTCTATGGCGGCGCGGTGGATAACGTGATTGCCGTGCAGTCCGTTCTGACGGGTCCCTACCGCTTCTCGTTCTGGGTGGTGCAAATCGTCATCGGGCTGGTCATCCCGCTCCTTGTGCTGGCGCAGCCCAAACTGGCAAAGAACGGCTTCGTGGCGGGTCTCATGGGCTTGTTCCTGCTCATCGGCTACGCCGCCGCCCGTATTCTGATTGTGGTGCCCGGCCAGGTGGCGGAGATGATGCCCGGTCAGGCGGCAGCCTTCCACGGTCCCAAACTGTCTCTGGCTTACACTCCCAGCCTGATGGAATGGTCGGTCACCTCTGCGGTGTTCGGTTTCGCCATCCTCGGCATTCTTATCGGCATGGATTATCTGCTCGGTTATCTGGCGCGCTTTACGGAGGCAAAGAAATGAAAACCAAAGACACAAAACCCACTCTTTCGCGCCGCGATTTCCTCAAACTTTCCGGCGCTACCGGCGCGGCGGCGGCTTTCCTCGGCAGCCTGCCGCAGGCGCAAAAAGCCCTCGCCAACGCCATGCAGGAAGGCGCAGGCAATTTTGAAGCCAAGCCTGAAAATCAACTCTACACCGTCTGCCTGCAATGCAACACGGGCTGCGGAATCAAGGTCAAGATTTTGGAAGGTCTCGCCGCCAAGATTGACGGCAACCCCTACAGCCCGTGGACGCTCTGGCCCCATCCCGCGTACGAAACTCCCGTCAAGGATATGGCGACGCTCGAAGGCGCGCTCTGCCCGAAGGGTCAAGCAGGTATCCAGACTGCCTATGACCCGTACCGCATCGTCAGCGTTTTGAAGCGCAAACCCGGCACCAAGCGCGGCGCGGGACAGTGGGAAACCATCTCCTTTGAGCAAGCCATCGAAGAAATCGTCGAAGGCGGCGACCTGTTCGGCGAAGGGCATGTGGATGGTCTGCGTGCCGTCCGCGCCCTCACCGACGCGGAACTTTCCAAAGAGATGAAAGCCGCCATCCAGAAAATCTGGGATGAGAAGGACCCCGAAAAGAAAAAAGAACTGGTCAAGGAATTCCAGACCGAATTCAAAGACCACCTCGACGTGTTGATTGACCCCGAACACCCCGACCTGGGACCCAAGAACAATCAGTTCATGTTCGTGTGGGGACGCATGAAGGGCGGGCGCGAAGATGTGATTGACCGCTTCATGAAAGAGGGCTACGGCTCGGTCAACATGAACGGGCATACCACCATCTGCCAGGGGTCGCTCTATTTCACCGGCAAGGCGATGAGCGCCAAATGGAACGAGACCAAAGGTTCCTTTGACAGCGGCGACAAGTTCTACTGGCAGGTGGATACCGCCAACAGCGAATTCGTCATCTACGCTGGCACGAACCTGTTCGACGCCAACTACGGACCCCCGCAGCGCGTTCCCAAAGCCACCGACGCCATCGTCAACGGACGCAAGTTCGCGGTGGTGGACCCGCGCCTATCCAAACTGGCTGCCAAAGCCTGGAAGTGGGTTCCCATCAAACCCGGCGGCGATTCCGCCTTCGCGCTCGGCATGATCCGCTGGATGCTCGAAAATGAAAAGTACAACGCGGCGTATTTGGCGATTGCCAACGTCGCGGCGCAGGTTGCGGCGGGCGAACCGAACTACACCAACGCCTCCTGGCTGGTCAAAATCAAAGACGGCGTCCCCGGCAAACATCTGCGCGCCAGCGAACTGGGCTTGCTGACCAAGCAGACCGTTCAGAAAGACGGCAAAGATGTGACCGTCTATGTGGATGCGAACGGCGTGGAATATCCCGGCGATACGCCGGTGGCGCTGGTCGGCGGCGTGCCGACCCCCATCAACGTCCTGAATCCCGAAGCGGCGCCCGTCGTCGGCGACCTGTTCATTAATCAGAAAGTCGGCGACTTCGATGTCAAGGATGGAATGCAAATCCTGCTCGAATCGGCGCAGGAACACACCCTCGCCGAGTGGGCGGAGATTGCGGGCGTGAGCGAGAACGATATTCTCGAACTCGTCACCGAATTCACCTCCCACGGACGCAAAGCCGCTGTGGATATTCACCGTGGTCCTTCGCAGCACACCAACGGCTTCTACAACAACAACGCTTGGTACATCGTCAACCTGCTCATCGGCAACTTCGACTACGCTGGCGGCAGCATCAAAGCCAGCACCTACAACCGCAAAGGTGAAAAGAAAGGACAGCCCTTCCCGGTGACCAAGATGTTCGGCGAGGAAGAAATGCACGCCTTCGGCTTGGATATGCTGCGCACCAAGACCACCTACGAGAAGTCCACGCTCTTCGACGGGACGTATCCGACCAGGCGCCCGTGGTTCCCGATTGCCACCGACATCTACCAGGAAGACATCCCCTCCATCGGCGACGCCTACCCCTACCCCATCAAGATTTTGATGACCTACATGTCGTCCCTGCCGTATAGCGTGCCGGGCGGACAGAAAATCATCGAAATTCTCGCCGACACCAAAAAGATTCCGCTGCACATTTCCAGCGACATCATGATTGGCGAGACCAGCATGTACGCCGACTACATCTTCCCCGACCTCTCGTACCTTGAGCGCTGGGAGTTCCACGGTTCGCATCCCTCCGTGCCGTGGAAGGTGGAAAACGTGCGGCAGCCCGTCATCTTCATCCCCGGCTGGAAGACGACCAAAGTATGGGGCGAAGAAATCCCCCTGTCGTTCGAAGCGGTCTTCCTGGCGATTGCCGAAAAACTGGAACTGCCCGGCTTTGGTCCCAATGGCTTCGGCGAAGGCATTCCCTTCATCCGTCCCGAAGACCACTACCTGAAGCAGGTGGCAGACATCGCCTTTGGGGAGAAGGAAGACGGCTCGGATTCCGTCCCCGAAGCGGATGACGAAGAACTGCGCATCTTCCTGGAAGCGCGCCGTCACCTGCCTAAGAGCGTCTTCGACCCCGAAAAATGGAAAGCCGCCGTCGGCAACGACGAGAGCCTGTGGCGCAAGGTCGTCTATGTGCTCAATCGCGGCGGGCGCTACCAGGCGTTCGAGAAAGCCTACAAGGGCGCGCAGGTGGCGAACAAGTACGGGCGGCTCATCAACCTGTATCAGGAAAAGACCGCCACCAGCATCAACACGATGACGGGCAAGCCGTTCGTGGGCTACACCAAGTACATCCCGCCCGCGCTCTCCTCCACAGGCGAAGAAATCAAGAGCGATGGCGACCTGCATCTCATCACCTTCAAGACGATGACGATGGCGAAAGCGCGCGGCATCAGCAACTACTGGACGCTCGCGGTCGTCCCCGAAGGCTACCTGGCGATGAACTCACAGGACGCGAAGCGGCTCGGCATCAAAGACGGCGACACCGTGCGCATCACCTCGTCCAGCAACCCGAAGGGCGTGTACGACCTGAAGAACGGACGCGAACACCCCATCGAAGGCAAGGTCAAGGTGACCGAAGGCATCCGCCCCGGCGTGGTTGCCTTCCCGCTCGGCTTTGGTCACTGGGCAAGCGGCGCTGCCGATATGGAAATTGATGGCAAAGTCATCAAAGGCGACCCGCGCCGCGCTGTGCCGCTGATGGCAAACGGCGCCATGCAGCTCGACCCCGTGCTGGGCAACGTCACCCTCAGCGACCTGGCTGGCGGCTCGGCAGTGTTCTATGACAGCAAGGTGAAGGTGGAGAAGGTGTAGAGCCAGTTGTCAGTAGCCAGTTGTCAGTAGCCAGTTGTCAGTAGCCAGTTGTCAGTAACCAGTAGTCAGTTGTCAGTAACCAGTAGTCAGTAATCAGTAAACAGTTTGCGCCGTCCCGCGGGTGAAACGCCTGCGGGACGGTTTTGTTATACTCGCCCCATGAAAAAACGCCTTTTTCCCCTCCTCGCCTTTGCGCTTCTCCTCCTGCTCTACCTGCTCCTCTTCCCTCCCCGCTGGTATTTGAACCTGACCAAACGAGTAGAAATCTCCGCCGAAGCGGGCGCGGCGCTGGTGGAGAAATACGACTGCCGCTCCTGTCACGTCATCGGCGGGCGCGGCGCGCTCAAAGCCCCCAACCTGGATGACGCGGTGAAGCGAGAATCCGAAGAGACGCTCTACCGCTGGCTTGCCAATCCACGCGCCATGCGCGCCAACACCGCCATGCCGAACTTTCGCCTGTCGGAGAGCGAAATCCGCTCCCTGCTGGGGGTTGCCGTTTTTGGTTTGTCCGTTTTTTTGTTTGGTCATGGATTCAATTTCATCCTGCGTTTCTGTCGAATCTACCGCGCCCCGTTTATTTTAACATCAAAATCAGCCCGCCTTTGGGGCGCAAACCATCCTATGCGGCCTGGGCGGCTTGATGCGCACAATTCTCACAGAATCAGGCGCTCAATCCTCACCCTGAATTCACTTGAAGATATTGTAATTCACTCTAGATGTAAAAGCGGATATACTCAATCATATACTGATTGTAAGGACTTCTCATGCCCCCTCCCTTCCTCCGCATCGGCGAACGCGACCCCTTCATGCGCCGCGCGCTTGAACAAACCCTGCAAGATCGCTTCGACCTGCGTTTTGCCGACGGGGGCGACGACCTGGTGGAACTGGCGCGCCAACAACCGCCCGACGTCATCGTCCTCGAAGCCATCCTGCCGCGCCGCGATGGACTGCAAGCCTGCCGCGCTCTGAAAAGCGACCCCGCTACCCGTCACATCCCCATCCTGTGTTTCACCTTCCTGCTTATCGAAGAGCGCGCCCGTTTGGCTGGCGCCGACGCTTTTTTGCTCAAGCCCCTGCGCGAAGAAGTTCTCATCGAGACCATTCATCACTTGTTGAGCCA
This sequence comes from uncultured Anaerolinea sp., assembly GCA_964422545.1. GTDB lineage: Bacteria > Chloroflexota > Anaerolineae > Anaerolineales > Villigracilaceae > UBA5195. The sequence continues at coordinate 25,149 of CAYRBO010000015.1, forward strand.
AAAGAAAGAGTAACCTCATGGAACGCATTCCCACCCACATCCCCGGCTTGGACGAAATTCTGCGCGGCGGCTTGCCCGCCCACAGCACCATCCTCCTCAGCGGTGGACCTGGCAGCGGCAAGACCGTGCTTGCCAGCCAGATGATCTATCGCAGCGCCTCGCCGCAAAACAAAGCCATCTTCGTCAGCACCGTCTCCGAGCCGCTGGGGCGCATCTTGCGCTACACCCAAGAGTTCGAATTCTTCGACCCCACTCTGCCGGGCGAAGCCATCCTCTACGAAGACATCGGTCCCGACCTGCTGGAAGGCAACGGCGCGCGCGCTGTGGAACGCATCGAAGAACTGCTCTTGCAGCACCGTCCCGCCTTTTTGGTCATTGACAGCATCCGCGCCCTGAGCGCCCTGAGCGAATCGCCTGCCGCCGCGCGCCGCACGCTCTTTCGCCTGGCGGCGCTGCTCACCGCCCTGCCCTGTACCACGTTTTTGGTGGGCGAATACCAGGCGCAAGAATACGCTGCCACCGTCGAAGCCTCCATCGTGGATGGGGTGATTATGCTCGACCGCCGCGATGAGAGCCTGCGCGACCAGCGCACCCTGCGCGTGAACAAACTGCGCGGCAGCGATTACATCCCCGGCGAACACACCTTCCGTATCTCCCGCAGCGGAATCACCCTCTTCCCCCGCTTCACCACTCCGCCCGTGCCTGCCTCCTATGCCACCAGCCGCGCCTACGCCCTCACCGGCATCCCCGGACTGGATGACGAAATGCTGCCCGGCGGCTTGCCGCGCGGCGCCACAACCCTGCTGGTAGGCGACCCCGGCGTTGGCAAGACCGTCACTGCCCTGCATTTTCTGCTCAACGGCGCAAAACAGGGCGAAGCGGGCGCCTACATCTCTTTTCAGGAAGACCCCAACCAGTTGAAGCAAATCGCCCGCAACTTTGGCTTTGAGATCGATTCTCTCACCACCGGCGGCAAACTGACCATGCTTTACAGTTCGCCGGTGGAACTGGATATTGACGAACATGCCCAAACCATGCTGTCTGCCATTCAGAGCATTGACGCGCGCCGCGTGGTGATTGACTCCATCGGCGACCTGGAAGCCGGCGCGCGCGAGAACGCCGAGCGCTACTTCAACTTCGTCTATTCGCTGGCACAGTGGTTCAAAAACAACGGCATCACCGCCCTGCTGACTGGTGAAATGAGCGGACTCTTCGGCTCAGAACTGACCCTGACGGGCCGCGGCGTCTCGCACATTGCCGATGCCATCATCTTGCTGCGCTATACCGAACTGGATGGCGAAATCCGCCGTGCGCTTACCGTGCTGGCGGCGCGCGGCAGCGACCACAGCAAACAGGTACGCGAGTACCTCATCTCCGAAAAAGACGGTCCGCGCGTGGGCGACCCGCTGCATCACACCTTCTCCATGTTGACGCCGACGAGGAAGAGTAATCAGTGATCAGTAATCAGTGATCAGTAATCAGTGAACAGTATTCAGTGCGTCAGTGAACAGTATTCAGTGCGTCAGTGATCAGTATTCGATGAGTAGTGGACGGTGAACAGTCTGTCAATTACCAATTACCAATTACCAATTACCAGTCACCATCCACCCGGCCATCCGAATATCGAATACCGACTATTCGACCATCAAACCACTCGACTACCCGCCGAAAAGATGTCCCTTGCCTCCCTGCACCGCCTCAGCCTTCTGCTTGGTTCCACTTTGGAACGGGCGCGCGAATGCGCCGCCTTTCTGGATTGGTTAAGGGCTGAGATCGCGCCGCGCCGCGCCGCGTTGTTCGTAGCAACGCCGGGGCGCGAAAGTTTGCTCCCCGCCGCGTCAAGCGGTTTCCGTAAGCCGCCGCGCGGCGCGCTGCCCGCCGGTCACGACCCCTGGTCCTGGCTGGAAGCGCAAAAGATTTCCCTTCCGCGCGGCGAACGGTACGCCCTGCCCATCTTGCTGGAGGGTGAACTGTTCGGCTTACTGGCGGTCGTCAGCGCGCAAAAGGGAGAAGCCCTGAGCGAAGAACAACGCCTGCTCGACCTGGCGTTGGCGTACCTTGCCCCCATCCTGCGCAACATCGAACGTTACGAAAACGTGGAGCAGATAGTGGCAGAGCGCACTACCCAATTGCGCCAGAGCGAAGAACGCTTCCGCGCGCTGGCAGAGACCACCGCCACCGCCATCTTTGTTTACGCAGGCGAGAAATTTATCTACGTCAACCGCGCCACCGAAAAACTCACCGGTTATGCTGCTGAAGAACTGCTCACCATGCGTTTTTGGGACGTGGTGCATCCCGATTTTCAGGAACTGATCCGCCAGCGCGGGCTGGCGCGGCAGCACGGCGAACAAGTCCCTTTGCGTTACGAATTCAAAATCGTACGTAAGGACGGCGAAGAACGCTGGATTGATTTCACCGCCGGCAAAATCGAATGGCACGGGCAGCCGGCAGCCATCGGTTCGGCTTTCGACATCACCGAGCGCAAAATGGCAGAAACACGCCTGCGCTCGGTGGTGGAGCAGGTGCCGCTGGTGACCTACACCGAATCATCAAAGGATGGGCGCACGATCTTCATCAGTCCGCAAATTCAGGCGCTCAGCGGCTATACCCCAGAAGAATGGATGAAAGACCCCAACTTGTGGAGGGAAGTCCTCCATCCAGACGACCGCCCCCGCATCGTCGCTGAAAATGACCGAACCAATCAAAACGGCGAGCCGTTCCGCGTCGAATATCGCCTGATCACTCGCTCCGGCGAGATTCGCTGGGTGCGCGAAGAAGCCGTTCTCATTCGGGATGAAAGCGGCGTGCCGCTCTACTGGCAAGGATTTAAGTTGGATATTACTGCATCCAAGCGGGCAGAAGAAGCCCTGCGCGAGCAGGAGGAACGTTTCCGTGCCTACATTGAGCGCGCCAGCGACTACATCTTCACCCTTGACCCGCAGGGTAACTTCACCTTCGTCAATGACGCCATGTGCGTCGCCCTGGGATATCACGAAAACGACCTGCTCGGAAAGCCTGCCCTGACGGTGGTCGCGCCTGAGGCGCGGCAGGAAGCCGCTCAAGCCTTGCAGCGCATGTGGAATGGCGAAGCCCTTGATTACATGGAACTGCTCGTCCAAACCCGTGACGGCAAAACCCTGCTGGTGCAAATTCGCGGCCGCACTTTCTACCGCGAGGGGCAGTTGCTCGAAACCCTGCACATCGCCCGTGACATCACCCAGCAAAAACAAGCCGAGGAAGCCCTGCGCGAGAGCGAAGAAAAATATCGCACGCTTGTCGAGCAACTCCCTGCCATCGTGTATGTGGATAAACTGGACGGAAAAGGCACAACCTTGTTCATCAGTCCACAAGTGGAAACGATCCTGGGCATTTCTGTGGAAGAATGGATAAAGGGAGATACTTCTGTCTGGCTCAATACCATTCATCCGGAGGATCGGCAGCGCGTTCTGAGCGCTTACGAGGGATTAGTGGAAAGCGGCCAATCATACGATCTCGAGTATCGGGCGCTCAGCCGCGAGGGACGCTGGGTCTGGTTTCATGATGTAGGACACATCTTAAGGGGCAGTGATGGCGAACTACTGCTGCATGGCGTAATGTTCGACATCACCGAGCGCAAGCAGGCGGAGGAAGAGTTGCGCACGCGCGAAGCGCAGTACCGTTCGCTCTTTGAACAATCCCACGACGCCATCTTTATCCTCGACTTGCAAGGGCGCCACCTTGCCGTCAATCAACGCGCCGCAGCCTTGCTTGGCTACAGCGTGGATGAACTGCTTGGTCTTTCTTTCCGTCAGATTTCCGCTGAAGTTTCTCAAAGCGAGAATGTTCTGAGCCACCTGCTGCGCGGCGAACATGTGCCTTTGTACGAACGCAAGTTCCGCAGGAAAAACGGTGAAATCATTGACGTTGAAATCAACGTGGAACTGGTGCGCGATGGGCGGGGAAAACCGCTTCACATCCAGAGCGTCGTCCGCGACATTACCCAGCGCAAACATCACGAGCGTCAACTGGAAGCGCAAGCCATGTTGGCGCAGGCGCTGGGCGAATCGCTAGAACTCCAGCCGCTGCTCGAACGCCTGCTGGAAGCCGCCCGCCACGCCATTCCTGCCGCCGAAAAGGGCAGCGTCTCGCTGCTCGAAGCCGACGGCAGGCTGCGCATCCGCGCCCTGAACGGATACACCGATCCGCGCCTGAAGGACTTTGCCTTTGCCAGCGATTCGGGCTATGGTGTTCTCGCCGCCCGCGAACGCCGCCCCTTGCTCATCCGCGATGCCCGCGCCGATCCCGAAATCCGCTACGATGGCGAGATTGAAGAAGCGCGCCAGATTAACAGCGCGATTGTCGTCCCCTTGTTTATTCAGGAGCGCGTCATCGGCGTCCTTTCGCTCGATTCCACCCGTAAAGACGCCTTTACCCAGGAAGACCTCGAGCACCTGGTCGGTTTCGCCTCCTCTGCTGCGCTGGTTATTGAAAACGCCCGCCTGTTTGAAGAGCAAACGCGCCTTGCCAATCGCCTGCAAACGCTTCATATCGTCAGTCAGGAGGTCATTCGCCGCGCGCGCACCCCTGAGCGGGTCTATGAAGCCGTTTATCAGGCTGCCTGCCAGTTAATGTCTGCGGATAACTTTACCATCACTTTGCATGATGAGACGCGAGGCGAGTTCGAGGGCGTATACTTAATTGACGAAGGCCGGCGTTACCCGCCTGTTCGCGCCTCTGTGCAGCAAGGCATTTCTGGTCTGGTCATTCGCACAGGCAAGACGCTCCGCATTGGAGACATTGAAAAAGAACCTGCGCCCACGCCAGTTCACTACGGCAGTGAAAAGGCATCACGTTCTTACTTATGCGTTCCCCTGCGCATCGGCGAGAAGGTCATCGGCGCCATGTCGGTGCAGAGTTATCAGCCAAATGCTTATCAGGCGGAAGATGAATCGCTGCTGGAAATGCTCGCATCTAGCGCCGCCGCTGCCATCGAAAACGCCCGCCTCTTCGATGAGATTCAAGCCCGCCTGCACGAACTGGAAATATTACAAACCCTCTCCGCCTCTCTGCGCCAGGCGCGCGCGGTGGAAGAAATGCTGCCGCTCTTCATTCAATATGCTGCCCGGGCGGTGAATGCTGCCGCTGGCTCTATTTACCTGTGGGAGGATGCCAGCGGCGAGTGGGTTTCTCAAGGTTGGATGACCGCCGAGGGCCACTGGTTGACCGATACCGCCGATTTGCGTCATGCTCCCGGCGAGGGCGTTACCGGCTGGGTGGGTAAGCGCGGAGCAATCTACATCACCACCGACTGGCGCGGCGATTCCACCAACCAGCCCGTACCGCACGAGATGGAATTGCTTCAGCGTCTCACCGGCGGCATCTCTCTACCCCTCAAAGCAGAGGAGCAAATCATTGGCGTTATGCACCTGTGGTATGCCGAACGCCATGATTTCAGTCACGGAGAAATTCGTTTGCTCACTGCCATCGCCGATATGGCCGGCAACGCCATTCAGCGCGCCCGCCTGCACGAAGAGACCATCCAGCAAGTGCAGCGTCTCACCGCCTTGCGCGATATAGACCGCGCCATTGCCTCCAGTTTCGACCTCAATCTGGTATTCACTTTCCTCCTTAACGGCATTCTGACCCAATTGAAAGCCGATGCAGCAGATATTCTGCTGTTTGACCCCCGAACCAATACGCTCTATCAAGCCGCCAAACGCGGTTTTCGCAGCGCGCGCCTGTCCAACGTGTATTTGAGGTTGGACGAAAGCCTGGCAGGCCGTGCCGCCCTGGAGCGCAGCCTGGTTGCCATCCCAAACCTGCACAATACAAGACAGGGATTTTCAAAGCCTGAATTTCTGGAAGGCGAAAACTTCAGAGCCTATTATGCCTACCCCCTTATTAGCAAAGGCGAACTTAAAGGCGTCCTGGAGGTATTTCAGCGCACGCCATTCTTCGCTACATCTGCCTGGTTGGATTTCTTCGAGACCCTGGCTGGGCAAGCCGCCATCGCCATTGAAAACACCCGCCTTTTCGAAAACCTTGAACGTTCCAATCTCGAACTGAGCCTGGCATACGACGAAACCATCGAAGGCTGGTCGCGCGCCCTGGATTTGCGAGACAAAGAAACCGAGGGTCACACCCGGCGCGTCACCGAACTCACCATCAAACTGGCTCAGTCTATGGGATTGAGCGATGAAGAAATCACTCATATCCGCCGCGGCGCGCTGCTGCACGATATTGGCAAAATGGGCGTGCCAGACGCCATTTTGCTCAAACCGGGCCCACTGTCCGATGAAGAACAAGCCATTATGCGTATGCACCCGCAATTCGCTTACGATATGCTTGCTCCCATTCAATATCTGCGCCCTGCGCTCGATATTCCCTACTGCCATCATGAAAAATGGGATGGCAGCGGCTACCCACGCGGCCTGAAAGGTGAAGAAATTCCCCTCGCTGCCCGCATTTTTACAATCGCCGATGTATATGACGCCCTGACCAGTGACCGCCCCTATCGCCCCGCCTGGTTAAAAGAAAAAGCATTAGAGTACCTTCGTCAGCAAAGCGGCTCTTTTTTTGACCCGCAACTGGTCGAAAAATTTATAGCGCTCATCGAGAGAGATGAGTAAGATGTAGTGATATGCGCGCCAGCCTGTCAGGAAAACCCCTGCGCGCAGATGACAGCCCGTGTGACCTTCATCACTTCACCTTGCGCCATTTTTTTGCTACACTTGGAACATCTCTCCGAAGCCTGCTCGCCTAAACAACTCTGCATGGCGGCAGGCCGTAGAATGGGCTTTCGCCCGTCCTGCCAGGTAAAAGTGGAAACGCTTTTGCCCCCCGCCCTCACCCTGTCCCTCTCCCAGAGGGAGAAGGGAGGCACTTGGAAAGGAGACTGCCGCAGACTTACCCTCTTGCGCCGTCTCTTTTTCCGAGGCGGTGTTTTTATTTTGGTGTCCAATATCTCTCGATGTTGCAAAACGAAAGTCAGGAGATTTTCGACTCCCTATAGGAGACTCAATGAACCTGCAAACCCTGCTCGAAAAATCTGCCCGTGACCATTCTCACCTTTGCCCGCGCCAAATACTCGGCGTGCGGCTGGGCTTGCTGGGCATGAAAGTCTTAGGCTTCCACGAGCCGCCCGCCAAAAAGCGTCTGCTGGTTATCGTCGAAACTGATGGCTGCTTTGCAGATGGCGTCACTGCCGCCACCGATTGCGCCATCGGTCACCGCACCCTGCGCGTAGAAGATTATGGCAAAACTGCAGCAGTTTTTGTGGATACCGTCACCGGCCAGGCGCTACGCGTTGCTCCCACGCTGGATGTGCGCCAAAAAGCCTGGGGCTACGCCCCCAACGAGCCGCGTCACTACTTCGCCCAAATGCAGGCCTATCAGGTCATGCCCGACGACGAGATGTTCACTGTCAGCGATGTGATGCTGACCACACCTATCGAAGCCATTGTCTCGCGCCCTGGCGTGCGCGTCAACTGCGACCTGTGCGGCGAAGAGATTATGAACGAGCGCGAAATAGCGCAAAACGGCCTCACCCTCTGCCGCGCCTGCGCCGGGCAGGCCTATTACCAGCTGACCCTAAATTCCGCCTTACTGCCCGCGCAACTCTGAATCCATCCATGTTCATCCTCTACCCGCTCGTCCTGCTGATTGCCTTTCTTTATGCCAGCGTTGGTTTTGGCGGCGCAACCGGCTACCTGGCTGTCATGAGTTTTTTTGGCATTCCCCCGCAGGTGATGGCCAGCACCGCCCTCCTGCTCAACATCCTCGTCGCAAGCATTTCCTTCTCTTCCTATTACCGCGCAGGGCATTTGCGCCGCGACTTGCTTTTGCCTTTCCTGCTGACCTCCATCCCCGCCGCGTTTATCGGCGGCTATTTCAAACTTACCGAACAGGTATATTCCATCCTGCTTTATGCCGTCCTGACCTTTGTGGCCGTCCGCCTGTTGTTTTTTAGTAAAACGCAGGATGACGAGCGTCCCTTGCGCCCAACTCCATTTGTCTGGGCGCTGCTTGTTGGGCTGGGCATAGGCCTGCTCTCTGGCATGGTCGGCATTGGGGGCGGCATTTTCCTCTCCCCGGTCATCATTTTTGCCCGCTGGGGCAGCCCCAAACAGGCTTCCGCCACCTCTGCCGCGTTTATTGCGCTTAATTCCGTCAGCGGCCTGGCCGGGCGGTTGGCGGGCGGCACCTTCCAACTGGATTCGATGAGCCTGCTGCTCATTCCCCTGGGGCTGGTGGGCGCGCTGGCCGGCAGCTATTGGGGCGCATCGCGTTTCAGCGGCCTGGCCCTGCGCCGCGCCCTGGGGGGCATTATGGCCTTTGCGGTTTCCAATTTTTGGTGGATGTTGTGGAAATAACAGGCTAATTGACCCTTTCGAGCGTTTCATTGCTTACATACATCCGCCTGTATCAAACCCCAATTTGTTTATCCAGCCCGGCGCCTGCGCGTGAACTTGCATATTCTCTGTGTGTAACTATTCAGCCCTCACCCTCCGTCCTCCCCTGGCGGGGGAGGGGACTTGCGAACTTGCCTGTTCATAGCCCCTCTCCCATCGGGAGAGGGGTTGGGCGAGGGAAAACGGCGCAATTTCTCGACTGCCTGAATAGATACCTCTGAATTATAAAGTGTCCCTACCCTCCGCTGCTGGCAATTGCTATTCGGTCAGGGTGCAGGTACTTGCGGGCTGTTTCCGTCACCTGTTCGGGCGTCACGGCCTGCACCAGGGACTCGTAGCGGCGATAATAGTCCAGCCCCAGGCCATAGCGTTCAATGTTGAGCAGGGCCGAAGCCATCCCGCCGTTCGATTCGAGCGAGAGCGGCAGCCGCCCCACGAAATTTGCCTGGCTGTCGGCCAGTTCTTCGCCTGAAACGCCATCCTCCACAAAGCGCCGCAGTTCAGCCCGCATCAGTTCAATTGACTTTTCTACATTCGCCGGGTTGACCCCTGCGCTCACCTCCCAGGTTCCCGGCCCATAGCCTGCGCTTAAACTGGAATAGGCGTAATAAGCCAGTCCCGACTGCTCGCGAACCACCTCTCCAATTCGCCCCATCATCCCAAATTGTCCCAAAATTGAATTTCCCAACGAGGCGGGCAGGTAATCGGGCGAGGTACGGCTCGGCCCGGCGGCCCCCAGGATGATGTCGGTCTGCGCTTTGCCGGGCAAGGGAATGTGTTTGCGCTGGATGGAGGTCAAAGGGCGGATTTCGGGCAAAGCGGGCAGTTCTGGCTGCCGGGGGTTTTGCCAGTCACCCAGCCATTGTTCCACCAGGCTGGTCACGGCCTCCGTTTCAACGGCGCCCACCACGCTGATAGTCAATCCTCTCGGCCCGAAGTGCTTACGGTGGAAATCAACAATGTCGCGCCGGGTGATGGCGCGCACCGTCTCCGGGTAGCCGTCATCGGGGCGGCGATAGGGATGCCCGGCATAGACCATCTCATCGAAGGCCAGCGAGGCCTGGTCGGCGGTATCTTGGGCGCGGATGGCCAGGCCGGTGAGCAGTTGAGCGCGCAATTTTTCGAGTTCTTTTTTAGGGAAAGTTGGGCGGCGCAGGGCTTCGGCCAACAGTTCGAATAACAGGGGCAAATCCTCGGCCAGGCAGCGCCCGCTGAAGCCGACCGTAATCGTCCCTGCGGAGAATCCCAAACTCGCCCCAACCGATTCCAGGCTGTCGTACATTGCCTCGAAGGTGTAATTCTCCGTCCCGCGCATCAGGGCCGAGGTGACGAAATCTGACAAGCCGAGTTTCTCGTCGCTGTCGAAAATGCTCCCTGCGTTGAGATACCCGCTGACCACCGCCGAGGGGCTGTTGAAGTTCGAACGCGATAGGACGACGATGCCGTTTGGCAAGGCCGCGCGCGAAATATCGTCGGGGACAGGAAGGGAATGGGTGTTCGAGTGCCAGGCGTCAGGTGTCAGGTGACGGCCTGATACGGCGAAGAAGCGGCTCATCGTTGGACTCCGTCAGATACAGGGAGGTAGGTCCCCACCACCCGGTTCTTCGCGCGGAACCAGGTTTGGGCGGCGCGCTGCACGTCGGCGGGGGTCACTTGCGCCAGTTTTTCCAGGTAAGAAGTAAACCAATGGTAGCTGGCGAACATTTCGGCATAGCCGAGCCAGAAGGCCTGATTGGTGATGTTTTCGGCGCCATAAGCAAACATGGCGCGGGCCTGCTTGATGGCGCGCGCCACTTCTTCAGCAGAGGGCGGGTTGTCCTGGATGCGGGCAATTTCGGCGTCGAGCGCGGCCAGGGCCTGTTCGATGTGAGTTTCGGGATGAGCAGTGAGGGTGAAGGTGTACAGGAAGGGGTCAACGGTGGCTGCCGAGCCGCCCTGCACGCTGACCGCCAGTTCAGTATCGACCAGGGCGCGGTATAGCCGCGAAGTTTTGTTGGAGATGCCGCCGCCCCCGAACATATTCAGGCTGCTTGGGCCGGCCAGCAAACTGTCTAAAACGGCCAGCGCATGAAAGTCGGGATGCGAAGCGGCCGGGACGTGGTAACTCACTTGCAGGTACGCCGTTTCGCCAGGGCCTTCCACGCTCAAGCGAATTTCGCCGCCTGGTTCAGGCTCCGGTCGGTTCAGACGCGGAGGCGGAGGGGCAGGCGGAATCTCGCCGAACAATTCCTCGATGCGCTTGAGCATTTCATCGCTCTCAAAGTCGCCCGCCATCGTCAGTACGGCGTTGTTGGGGGCGTAGAAGGTTTTGTAATGCTTGTACAGGTCATCACGGGTCATTGCAAGCAGGTCAGCGGCGTCGCCAATCACTTCGTGATGATAGGGGTGGACGCGAAAGGCCGCTGACTGAATGGCCTCGCCCAGCCGAAAGAGCGGTTCGTTCTCGTTGCCCTCCCGTTCTGCCAGGATAACCCTCCGCTCCGATTCGACTTCTGCCGGGTCGAAGCGGCTGTTTACCATCCGGTCTGCTTCCAGGCGCAGGGCCAGGTCAATTTTGGCGGCGGGCATGGTCTCGTAGTAGGTTGTCCAATCCAAGAAAGTGAAAGCGTTCCAAGTGCCTCCCTCGCGGGCGATGGCTTTATCCAACACGCTGGACGGGAACTGCGGCGTCCCTTTGAATTGCATGTGTTCAGTCCAGTGCGAGATGCCGGTTTTGCCGGTCGGCTCATCCTTTGAGCCAACGCGATACCAGACCCAATGACTGACCAATGGGGCGGTGTGAATTTCTTTGAGCAGAATTTGCAGGCCGTTGGCTAGAGTGGTTTGGGTCAGGGTCATGGCGTGATGAAAAACGAGTTGCAGAATGGCTGAAACAGGCCGCAGGGCAAATCTTGGGGCGTTTTGATGTTGGGCTGCAGCAGGTCGTTTAGCGGGCGCACCACATCTTGCAACCCGATGAAAGGCGGGTGCAGTTCGGTTTCGCGCAGCGCAATATCTACTGGCACGTTGAGTTTGACCGGAATGGTGGTTTGTACCGGAACGGTTAAATTGAGCTGGATAGGCAGCTGCGTTCCGGCGGGCAAGGTCACAGTGGTTGGCACGCTCAACACGCCCACAATCGCGTTGCGAATGACGGTGTTCTCGGTCAACGTGACGGTAATCTGCTGGCTGATGGGCAGGTCGAACGCTACCGGGATATTGTCTTCCACCGTGATTGTCGTGCGGATGTGAGCCGCGTCCATCAATTGGAAATTCTTATACAATCCGCCTAGCAGGTGGTCGCCGACCAGGGCCTTGATGGCGAACAACTCACGCGCCAGGATGATTAACACCACAATCAGGATGATGTTGACAATGAACGACAAAATCCCGGCGAGATTGAAAAAAGCCGGGGCCAGTTTATCACGCCGGATGGTGAACCGGCTGGGGCGGGCCGTCGGTTTTTGGGCCGGCCTGGGTGGGGACGATATCTGAGCAGGCCGGGTGGCCGGACGGGGCGTATCGCCCTGGATGGGGCCGGCAGGGGGAATATGCGCTGCCTGGGGATTTGGCGACGCTGCCGGAGCCGGGCGCTGCGAGATGCCCTGGCTAGAACCGACTGAAGGCGGGGTAGAAGCCGCCTGGGTGGGTTTCTGCGCTGTAGGCGGAGGGGCTTTCAAGGTGGGTTTCCCCATGTTGGGAAACAAAACGCCTTTAATGATGTCGAAATAATTGAGTTTGAATTGCGGCTCGTTTTTCTTGTTCTGAGACATACGGCCTCCTGTTGATATGCTCTTACTATAGCATAGATATGGAAAAACGAAGTCGATTTTTGTTTTCTTTTATCGACAGTCAATCCCTGCGCTAACAAATTTGTAAGAAAGGTGGATAATCGCCCAAATGGGGGATGTAATGCGCCTATCACGTTCTCCTTTTCCGGGTCATAATGATTTTACGCAATTTCACCTGCCCCAATCTTTCCTGGAGGAATGAAAAAATGAAGAAGATAGTTCTTTTGATGCTGGCCTTTGCGCTGTTACTGGCTGCTTGCGGCCAACAGGAACCTGCTGGACTGGGAACGGGAGATGTAGGGAAAACCAAAGAAAAAACCTCATCTACCGACAAGATGACGATGATGCTGATTCCGGGCGGCACCTTTCAGATGGGCGGCCTGAACGAAAAAGCACAGCCCGATGAAGAACCAGACCACAAAGTGACGCTCAAAAGCTTCTGGCTCGATAAAACAGAAGTGACCAACGCGCAGTATGCGCAGTGCGTTGCCGCGGGAGCCTGCGAAATTCCCAACGAATTGAAATCTGCAACGCGCAAGGATTATTACACCAATCCTGAATATGCGGATTACCCGGTTGTTTACGTGACCTGGAACGACGCCAAAGCCTACTGTGAGTGGGCTGGCCGCCGTTTGCCCACCGAAGCCGAGTGGGAGTATGCCGCGCGCGGCAATGATTTCCGCAATTTCCCCTGGGGAGATGCCGACCCATCGGAAGAAACCGCCAATTTTGGCTTCAAAAACAAAGATACGTCCAAAGTGGGCAGTTATCCTGCTGGGGCCAGCCCCTTTGGCATTCTCGATATGGCCGGTAACGTTTGGGAATGGGTGGCTGATTACTATAGCGCCTCTTACTACGCAAAATCGCCAGCCGAAAACCCAACTGGCCCCGATAAACCGGGCGCTAATGGGCCGCAAATGGTGATGCGCGGCGGCTCGTGGGCCGATGACATTGCCGAATTGCGCGTGTCGAATCGCGGTTTTGGCCTGGCCCAAAACCTGGAAGCCGATAAACTCTCCAACGCTTACGCCGGGCAGTCCAACGAACGCACCGGTTTCCGCTGCGCAGCGGACGAGTAACTTCTCTTGACCTGGATTTGAAATACGTTTCCCCGGCAGCGCCACTGCCGGGGATTTATTTTTGGATGCGGACGAGAACGAACGATTTCAGGCCTGGCTCAATGCCTGATACAAGACTTGCGCCGGGTGCAGGGCTTCGCGCTGCGCGCCATGCGCGATTTGTTCGTGGCAACTGACTCCCGCTGCGACAATTAACGTATCTTCGCTTTGAGCGCGGACGGCGGGCAGCAGGGTCAGCTCGCCCATTTTCATCGAGAGTTCGTAATGCTCGGCCTCGTAGCCAAACGAACCGGCCATGCCGCAGCAGCCAGAACCGGCTTCTTTCACTTCATAGCCCAGGAAAGCCAGCAGTTCTTCGCTGTATTTCGTGCCGATGAGCGCCTTTTGGTGGCAATGCCCGTGCAGCAGGATTTTCCCGCTTTGGGGTTTGAACTTGCCGGTTAAATTCCCGGCCTGCATTTCGCGCCACAGAAACTCTTCGAAGGTCAGGGCTTGCGCGGCAACCTGCTTCACACGCTCATCGCCTGGGAGAAGCGAAGCGTTATCTTCGATGAGCATGGAGATGTCGCTCGGCTCCAGGCCGACGATGGGGATGTTTTGCGCGGCATACGGGGCGAGCAGGCCGAGGGCTTTTTGGGCTTTCTGGCGGGCCAGGGCCAGGTTGCCTTTGGAGAAGGCGGGGCGCCCAAAATCATGTTCGGGCGGGACGATGACTTCGTATCCGCAGGCTTCAAGGACGTGGAAGGCGGCCTGGGCAATTTCGGGGTGGTTGTGGTTGCGGGTTACGTCCACAATGAGGACGACGGATTTCTCTCTCACCCTGGCACTCTCCCGAAGGGAGCGGGGACTCCCTATCCCTTCGGGGGAAGGGTTGGGGATGAGGGAGCGCTTTCGGCGGCGGTAAAAGTCGTCGAAGGTGAAGCGGGCAAAGGCCGGGAGTGGCCGCGCGGGGGCCAACTTCAAGAGGCGATTCATCAGCGCGCGCGCGAATCCCAAATTCAACACAAAGTTCGCGAGGGGAGCCATCAGGCCGCTGGCAAGTTTGCTCAAATCGCCAAAGTGCGAGAAGAAGCGCGAGCGCAGAGGCAGGAGATGGGTTTTGTAGTACTGGTAGAGGTACTCGGCCTTGAGTTTTGCCATATCTACCGCGGAGGGGCATTCGGTTTTGCAGGCTTTGCAACTGACGCACAGGTCGAGCGTGTCATACACGGCGGGGTCGTCGAAGGCAATTCCGCCCGAAATGGCGGCCCGCAGGGCGTTGGCGCGCCCGCGCGTGACCAGGCGCTCATCACGGCTGGCTTTGTAGGTGGGGCACATGCTGCCGTTTAGATTGCGGCAGATGGCGGTGCCGCCGCACATTTCGACGGCGCGGTCGAAGCCCTCGGGACCGAAATCGAGCATAGGCGTGATAGGCAAAGCGCGGTAGGCCGGGCCGTAGCGCAGATGTTCGGTCATGGGCGGGGCGTCCACGATATTGCCAGGGTTGAACATGTTCTGCGGGTCGAAGATGCGTTTGACCTGTTTGAAGAGGCCGTACATCTCTTCGCCAAAGAAGTAGGGGTTAAGCCAGCTGCGCAGGCGGCCATCGCCGTGTTCACTGGAGAGTACACCGCCGTATTTTTTGAGCAAATCTCCTGAAAAGGTGACGATTTTGGGGAATTTGGCAACATCGGCGGCCAGTTTGGCGTTGAGCATGTTGTGAACGTGCAGGCAGCCGGCGCTGGCATGGGCAAAATAGGAAATTTCGTGGTCGAGGTCTTGTTTGCAGTATTCTTCGAGTTGGAGGATGTAATCGGCCAGGTGAGCAGGCGGCAGGGCGGCGTCATCTACAATGGCGAGCGGCTTCACGTCGCCTTTCATGCCCATCAGAATGCCAAAGCCTGCTGTGCGCACTTTCCAGACGTTTTCGATGGCGGCGGGGTCGGTGAGGTTGACGATGGTGGTGAAGGGAACCTGACGGGTTTGCAGGTGTTGGGCCAGATGTTCCAGCCTGGCTTGCAGTTCTGGCAGGCTTTCGCCGTAGAACTCGACGATGAGGACGTTGTTGGGTTTGCCGCGAATGAAGGCGCGCTGCATTTCGGCAAAGAGCGGCGCGTTTTCGACCAGCGCCATGCTGTGGGCGTCGAGCATTTCCACGGCGCTGGGTTCAACTTCCAGGATGGTCATGACCGAATCGAGCGAAGTGCGCAGGTCGTCGAAGTGGACAATTGCCAGGGCCGAGAGTTTGGGCGTTTCGACCAGGTTGAGCTTGACTTCGGTGATGAAGCCGAGCGTGCCTTCGGAGCCGCAAATGAGTTTGGCGAGGTTAAAGCGCGGGTCGTGCGGCCAGCGGAACGAGAAGCCTTTTCCATCGGTCAGACGGTCGAGATTATAGCCGCCGCAGCGCCGCCAGTGACGGGGCGTGCTTTGACGGATGATTTCCAGGTTGCGTGGGTTGCGGACAAGGGACAGCATTTGGCGGTAGATTTGGGCCTCGAAGGTGGTTTGGGCCTGAATCTGCTCCAATTCCTCTTCCGTTTTGGCTGAAAACTCGACCAGCGACCCATCTGCCAGGATGACTTTGACCGCCAGGATATGGTCGGCGGTCATGCCGTAGAGGATGGAATGCGAGCCGGAGGAGTTGTTCGCAACGATGCCGCCCAAAACGGCGCGCGTGCCGCTGGCAGGGTCGGGCCCAAATTTCAACCCGTAGGGTTTAAGATGGGCATTCAGCGTGGAAAGGGCAATGCCCGGCTCGGCGCGCACCCACTTCTCGTCCGCGTTGACTTCGAGGATGCGGTTCAGATAGGGCGTGGTATCAATGACCAGGGCTTGGTTGACGGTCTGCCCGGCCATGCTCGTCCCGCCGCCGCGCGGCAGGAGCGGGATGTGGTATTTGACTGCCAGTTTGACCGCCGTTTGGATGTCTTCTACCGAGCGTGGAATCAGGACCGCATAAGGCTTGACCTGGTAAATGCTGGCATCGCAACTATACAGAATGCGGCTGAGTTCATCGGCGCGCACTTCGCCGCGCACGGATTGGCGTAATTCATCGAGAAGGGGGTGGAGGGTGGGAGGGAGCATAATGAGTGATGAGAGATGAAGGGGAGATGGTTCAGGTGGTTTTCGAGCGCAGGGTTAACATGCGTTCGTATTGCTTGCGCGAGTCATCTACATGCTGGGTCATGTATGCGGCGGCGGCTTCGGGGTCTTTGTCGGCGATGGCCTCAACAATCAGGCCATGTTGCTGAAAGTAGTGGGCAAACAAGGCCTGCTCTTCCGGCGGGCTGCCCCAGGGCGACCAGACGACGTTGAAGATTTCCATGTATGCGGCAATCAGCACGCTCATCAACTCGCCGAAGAAGGGGTTTTTGGTGCTTTCGGCAATCCCAACATGCAGGCGCATATCGGCCTGGTGCAAAACAGCCGGGTTTTGCAGGCTGTTTTGGATGATGCTGTGTTGTTCGCGCAGTTTGAGAACGTCGGCTTCGTCGCGGCGCGCGGCGGCCAGGCGGGCGGCCTGGACTTCTATCAGGCGGCGCACCTCGTAAAGGTGGACGGCTTGATGCCGGTTGCGGGCAATCATCTGGCTGAGCGAATCGATGGCAGGCTGCGAACTGGCCTGCGCCACGCGCGCGCCGCTGCGCGGGGTCACTTCCACCAGCCCCATGCCAGAGAGAATGGCCAAAGCCTTACGGACCGAGGTGCGGCTGATGCCAAACTGTTCACATAATTCGCGTTCGGAAACGAGGGGGGCTCCGGGTTGAAGTTGCCCTTGTTTGATTAAATTGATGATGTGTTCAACAACTGCGGTGTAAACAGGTTGTTGGGTTTGGCGCAAAATGTTCATGTTCTCGATTATGCTGGTATTACCAGTTTTTGTCAAGATGGTGTTAATCAGCCCTTAACAAGCAAATTGTTTGCCCTTCTTGACGAAAATTTGCTTAAGTTGTATTATATTGGTAATACCAGATGCGCCGCCGGGCCAGCCTGGTTTCCGTTTCCACATTTCCCAAAGGAGGCTTGCGTATGTCTAAAAAGATTCTGTTTCTGGTGGGCGATTACGTCGAGGACTACGAGGTGATGGTTCCCTTCCAGGCCCTCGCCGCTGTCGGCTATACGGTCGAGGCGGCCTGCCCCGATAAAGCGGCGGGCGAGAAAGTGCGCACCGCCGTTCACGATTTCGAGGGCGACCAGACCTACAGCGAGAAGCCAGGCCATAACTTCCAGCTCAATAAGACCTTCAGCGAAATCAACGAAGCAGAATACGATGGCCTGGTCATTCCTGGCGGGCGCGCGCCCGAATACATTCGTCTGAATCCGCGCGTATTGGAAATTACCCGTCACTTCTTTGAGACGAACAAGCCGGTGGCAGCCATTTGTCATGGCGCGCAAGTGCTGGCGGCAGCCGGGGTGCTGCAAGGGCGCACCTGCAGCGCGTATCCGGCAGTAGGCCCAGATGTCAGCAGCGCAGGCGGTGAGTATGCCTCCATCCCCGTTAACGAGGCTGTCACGCAGGGCAACCTGGTTTCGGCCCCGGCCTGGCCCGCGCACCCGGCCTGGCTGTCGCAGTTCATGAAGTTGATGGGCGCGAAAATCGAACTTTAATCAAAAGGTTAAACATGGCAAAACCGCCAGGGAACACCTTCCTGGCGGTTTTTATTTCCAGCCATACTTGCCGCGCAGCCGCACAAAGGCGACTGGCAGGATGTCCTCGCTCAAAAAAGCGCCTCCTTCCCTGCGCCATAACTCCAGCCGTTGAAAGCCGCGCGCCCCGACCGGCAAGACCAGCCGGCCACCTTCTGTCAACTGCTCCAGCAGCGGCTGGGGGACTTTGGGCGCTGCCGCAGCGGTCAGAATGGCCTGGTAGGGCGCGGCTTGCGGCCAGCCCTGCGAGCCATCCGCGAAGTGAACGTGAACATTCTGTAAGCCGAGTGATTGCAACGTTGCGCGGGCGCGCTCGGCCAATTCAGGAAGGATTTCCACCGTATGCACTTCCGACGCCAGTTTTGCCAGAATGGCAGCCTGGTAGCCGGAGCCGGTTCCCACTTCCAGTACGCGCTCCACGCCAGTCAGCGCCAGCAGTTCGGTCATCAGCGCTACGATGTAGGGCTGTGAAATGGTCTGCTCGTGGCCGATGGGCTGCGGCGAATCGTCATACGCCCAGGGCAGGTATTCTGGGGGAACGAACAAGTGACGGGGGATTGCCTCGAACGCTGCCAGCACGCGCGCATCGCGGATTCCGCGCGGGCGGAGCTGCTCGGCCACCATGCGGCGGCGCGCCTCGGCGAAGTTCTCATCATCCACAATTCGATTGTACTGCAAGCAGCCTGAAAAATAACGGAATTGCCTATTGACAAAGCCCCTGATTTAGACTATTATCTAATTAGGCATATATCTAATATCAATGAACGTCTAACACATTAAGACTCGATGGATAGAAAGGAGAAAAATCATGGACGAAATGTTCATTATCTACCCAAAAATTTATGAGCGCGCACGTGGCTGGAGTATCGCGCGCGCGCCACAGATTTTCGACCCGACTCCCGGCTTGCGGAATCGCCTGGCGTTGGCTGTTGGCCGGTTCTTCATCGCCACCGGTGAAAAACTGCTGCGCCTGGCCGCCCCTGCCCCGCAATGGGAGAAGAAGGCTGTTTAGTCTCACCGTTCAAAAATTACTCTGTAAAAGGAGGCTGCCATGCCCTGCTGCGTTCCGTCCACTTTATCCGTGAATCAAGCCGAAGCGTTTAGGAACCAGAACCGAATGATTGTCAACAGACCGCAGACGCTGTCATCAGGCGCTGGCCGCCTCGTTTCTGCCCAGACCGGCGCGCTGCTGGTTGGCATCGGCAGTCTGTTAAGGAATCTGTACCCTTTTCGTAAGCATGTTGACCCCCATACAAGCGAAATGCTGGTTAAAATAGGACGAAAACTGACCGGTGAATAGGAACACCCATTTGCCGGGGAGGCCCGCATGAACTCTCTTGACCAAGCAAGCATCAGCTGGGATTTTGGCACCGCTTACGAACTTTTCATTAGCCTGCATGTATTGCACGAACCCGAATACTATGGCATTCGCGCCTCTTGGGCAGCAGGAATCCGCTCCCGCATTCCGGCTGCCGAGCGCAAACTGCTAGAAGAAATCATCCCGTTTGCGGGCTGGCCCATCTCGTGGGTGCGCAAACTCCCGACCCCAAAAGACGCCATCAGCGCGCTGTGGACCATGCGGCAGATTCCGGCTGCCGAGCGCATGGTGAAGGTGTTCGAACTGGAAGGCGCGGAAAATTCTGAATGGGCGCAGGCATTATTGAAGATTGCCACCCGCCGCGCGTGGGACGAGTCGGATTTGGCTTTTTTCGACAAATATCGCAAACACAAGGGCAAAAAGAGTTTCGAATTAGACGGATTCAAACGGTATCTCGACTGGTGGGCGCGTCCCGATGAATTGGGGGATGGTTTCTTGGCGGCTTTGCAAGCCTATTACACCGCTTTCTTCGAGGACGAGGAAAAACGCATTGGCCCGGTGATGAAAGCCGGGCTGGAGCGCGCCCAGGAACTGGCAAAGAACTTAAGCGTAAGCGATTTGGTTACCGAACTCTCGCAGGGCATTCGCCTGGAAGAAGAGGATTTCAACCCGCAGGAAATCATCATCGCGCCGAGTTATTGGCCGACCCCGCTGGTGGTGCTGGAAAAAATCAGTGCAACCGAATTGCTGTTCCTCTTCGGCGCGCGCCCGGCAGATATGTCGGCCATCCCCGGCGAACTGGTGCCGGATGGATTGCTGCGCACGCTCAAAGCCCTGGCCGACCCAACCCGGCTAAAAATCTTGAACTACCTTTCGAGCGAAGCCCTAACCCCCTCTGAACTTTCGCGCCGCCTGAATCTGCGCGCCCCGACAGTGACTCATCACCTGGCCGAGTTGCGGCTCTCCGGCCTGGTACACCTGACCATTCGCGGGCAGGAAAAAGTCTATCGCACCCGCCGCGAGGCCCTGCAAGGCGCATTTACCGCGCTGGAACACTTTTTGCAGAGCAAATAAGCTTGCACATTCCTTTACGAAGAAACCTGCGCTCGCACTGAATTGCCGGCGCAGGTTTTTGCAAATTTAACCAAATCACCCACATAGCAGTATAATCCAGCGAAATTTTTGTGCGTTTGGCAAGGAGGCTGTTATGGAAATCCTTTTTGGCGTCATCGCTGTTTTGTTGCTGGCACTTGTGTTGCTGGCACTTTTTGAAATTCGGGTTCGTCAGCCCGACGTATTGGCACTGTATGAATCAAATGGCAAAATCGGCCTGCGCGAGGGGTTGTTCTACCCCCGTCATTTCAGCCTGCTGCTCAAGCGCGCCCCGCATCCCATCCAGTTGAATATCGAAGCGGTTGCCGCCGGAAATTTGGGAGTGATTGTCAAACTGGTCGGGTCGGTTGCCCCAGCGCTAGATAACTTGGGCGCGCTGGTGCGCATCGGCGGCTGGAACCGTGAGGCCGTCGCCCGCGCCGCCGAGCAGGCCAGCATCCGCCTGGAGGGCATGGTCAAGGAATACGCCCAGCAGTCCGAAATCCAGTCGCTTTCTTCCAAAGGGTTGTCTGAATACCTCGAAAAGCAATCTGCCGGGTTTAAGGAACGCTTCGGGCTGGAGTTAATTTCCCTGGCGGTCGTCTCACTCGACCCCGCCGATTCTGAAATTGCCGAAGCCCTGCGCCAGCAGGAAGAAGCCCGCCTGATGGAGCAGACCGAGAAACTCAACAACCAGGCCCGCATTGCGGCGGCCAAATCCAAATACCAGGCGGATGAAGAAATCGCCGCGATGGAACATGCCCTCGAACTGAAGAAAGCGGCCCTCAAAAAGGAACTGCTGGAACAGGAAAACGCCCTGGCTCAAAAACGTCTCGAAGACGAACTGGCCCGCAGCCGCATGAGACTGGCCTTCGAGAAGGAAGAACTCGATATCCTGAAAGACAACCCCGAACTGCTGATTCTCACGCCCCAGGCCGCCCGCCTGGCCGAAGCCAGCCAGGGATTGAAGAATGCCCGCACGGTCATCTCGCTTTCTCCACAGGATTTTGCCGGGACGGAATGGGGTGAGCTGCTCCAGAAGATGCTGCAAAAGGCAGTTGAAAAGAAAAAGGCTTAAACACAAAAGGTTACGAAGAAAAACCCTTTTTAAAAACCTTTGTGTACTTCGTGTTTAGAAAAAGAACTTAAACACTAGGGAATCTTATGTATAGACCCGCGAAGAAACGCCACGAACCCATTCCGCTGGATGTCGAGCGAATTGGCAAGGCGGTTCTTGATTCGGCCTTCAAAGTGCATACCGTTCTTGGGCCTGGCTTGCTTGAATCGGTTTATGAAACCGCAATGACCCATGTGCTGCGAAAAAATAACCTTCTCGTTGAAACCCAGGTCACGCTGCCCATCATATTTGAAGATGAAAGGCTTGATTCGGGCTTGCGGCTGGATATGCTTGTGCAAAAATGCGTCATCGTCGAACTCAAAGCCGTGTAAACAATGAATCCGCTTTACGAAGCCCAATTGATGACCTATTTGCGACTTTCCGGCATTCGGCTTGGCTTTCTCATCAACTTCAATGTGCCGCATCTCAAAGACGGCATCAAACGCATGGTAGTTTAAAAACCTTAAACACAAAGGGCACCAAGGGCACGAAGGAAAACCCAGGTTAAATACTCTTAAAAAACTTTGTGTCCTTTGTGTCCTTTGTGTTTAAAGATTTGCGTGCTTCGTGCTAAAAGAATTAGATTATGCCCCTCTCCGACCCCCTCGCCCCCTTCCGCCTGAAACAAATTCGGGCTGCGCGCGTCTCTGAAATCAGCGAAGCGACTGCCGCCGCGCCTGTCCCGCCCGAGGAGCGCGTCAATTTTCACATTGGCAACCCGCTCCAGGACGAACGTCTCTCTTCCCTCTTCCTGCGGATTGCGCTGGGGGTCGATTACCGCCGCCAGGATTTATCGGCCCTCAACGACCTGCTCGAACACCTGGCCCTATCCCCCGAAGAACGCCCCAAACTCGACTTCCTGGCCCGCGTCATTCAAAAAAGCAGCCCCTACGCCCCGCGCGGCGGATACAACCGCAAGTCCCCGCACCCGCTGGTCGAAACCTTCGCCCGCTGGCTCGAAAACCAGCCCGAACCCCTGCGCTACAACCTCAACGACCCTTCTGGCAAGCGTGAAATCATCCTGTCTTCGGGCGGAGTTTACGAAACCCTGCGAGTCATCCTGGTCGCCATTTCGAGTTATTTACAGACGACCCCGGCCCGCATCCTGACCTACCGCCTGGCTCTCCCGTCCGCCTACCACGACATCCCGCGCCTTCGCATCGAAACCCTGCCCGAAGACGAAACCGCCGCGCGCGCCGTGGTCGAAACCGCCCTGGCTGCCGAGCCGGAGGCCCCCGCCTTCCTGGTCATTGGCGGCCCATTAACCGAAGACAGCCGCCGCAAACTGCGCTTGTTGAGCATTCGCCATCCGCTCTTCTTCATCGAGGCCAACAACGCCCCCAACCAGCACTCGCTGGCACGCGAGGCCAAACTCGTTCAGCGCGTCATCCGCCTGCTCACGCCGGCCATCTTCCACCCGCGCCTCGATTCGCTCTCGACAGTCTTCGTGATTGGCAACGCCGACTTTCTGGGCGTCATCGAAAATGTCCATTTCTCATTGAAAGGCACGCCCTCGGCTTCCGAAATCGAACTGCTGCACTTCTTGCTGGAAAACGGATTTTCCAAAGCATCCCGGTTACCCGAAATCCCGCTCGAACCCGACTGGGCGGAGTCACCGCGCGAGAACGCCTCCCCCGCCAGGGCGTTGACCTCGCTAGCCGTTCGAGCGAGCAAGCGGCTGGAGGGCCTGGCGCAGGCCAAAATCCAGACCGCGAACCACATCGCCGCTTCCATCGAAGAAAAAGTTGAACACGTCTCGCGCATCCTGCAAAATCGTTGGGACGCCTCCCCAATCGACGAATTCGCCGATACCGACAGCCTGACCCTGCTCGATGAACTGACCGCCAACCTGCACAACCCGGCCTGGCGTGAACGGTTACAGCGCAGTTTCTTGAGCGTCTTCACCCGTCACCAGCCGCAATACCGCCCCGAAGCCTGCCTGGTGACAAGCGGCTCCTCGCGCACCGCCCTCGGCCTGCTTGGGTTTCACTGCGGCATCACCGATGTCGTCTTCCCCGATTTGAGTTGGTCTTACGAGCAATGCTTCCCCAATACCTACGCCGTCCCGCTGACAGATGACCTGGCCCTGGACGTGGACGCCATGATTGCCAAGCTGGCCGACCTGTGCCATGCCGACCCGGCCTGGCCGCAGCGCGGCGCGATTGCCATCAACAACCCGCACAACGCCACCGGGCGCATCTTCGCTGAAGCGGACATCCGCCGCCTGATGACCTGGTGTCTGGAACGCGGCATTTATGTTGTCGATGACCTGGCCTACCAAAACGTCGCTCCGCTGGCCAGCCTGCCGCTCATCAAGACTGCCCGCCAGGTGGCCGATGACCTGGTTCGGGATGGCCTGATAGACGAACAGCAGGCCGAGCGCGTCATCACCGTCCACTCCATGTCGAAGACCGACTGCCTGGCCGGGGCGCGTCTGTCGGTGGTCGAAATTCGCCCGACGGAACTGCGCGAACGTTTCCGCGCCCTGAACGACCGGATTGAACCCAACCTGGCCGCCATTTTCATCGTTTACCTGTTTTACCGCGGCCCGCTCGAAGCGGCGCGCGCCTACTGGCGGCTGCGCAATGTCATTTTCAAAGAGCGCGCCGAAGCCCTGCTCTCGGCCTCGGTCAACCTGCCCGCCGAGCGCAACCCCTTCGGGCTGACGATTCTGCCGCCCACCGGCAGCATGTACCCGCTCTTGCAGGTCAAACGCCTGCCGAACGGACTCTCGCTCGACTGGCTGGCCTCGGCTCTCGCCCGGCGCGGAATCGGCCTGTTGCCGCTGGCAAGTTTCGCCCGCACCGAAGCCGGGTTCGATACTGGCCGCAGCACCTTCCGCCTGACCCTGGGCGGGGTGGACGGGGCCGAGACCATGCGCCACAAAGCCCGCCGCCTGCTGATTGACCTGAACCGGTTGATTGAAGAAGAAGACGCGCGTTATAACCGCAAGGAAATAAAATTTGCCCTCACCCCCGGCCCCCTTCGGCAGGCTCAGGGCAGGCTCTCTCCCGAAGGGAGAGGGGTTGGAGCAAGTGGTTCCCCTGTCCCAGGGGGAGAGGGGTTAGGGGCGAGGGAAAACAGGGTGAGGTCCGTCTGGGACTCCCTCGCCGCCCAAATCACCCGCCATTTCGAGAAACCCGCCTCTCTGCAATCCCTTTCGGAACTGCCGGTTGTGGATGCCTCCCGCCTGCGGGCCGAGTTCCTCGGTCATTACCTGCCCGAACGCCTCGACCTGTTCGGCCAACGCCTGCGCGAGCGCGCCCTCATCAGCGATGAACTCATGCGCAAAGCCGCCGCCGATGGCGACTGGCTGGCCGCGCGGCTGGAGCGCGAGTTTATGAAAGACTCGCTCGCCCGCCGCCAAGACGCTTTCCGCCTGCGCGCCTATGACCGCACCGTTCACCCCACCCAGCGTTATTCCCTGCAAGCCGAGATGGTCATCGATTCCATCCAGCGCGACATGCTTGCCGGTCAGCCGCCCGCGCCGGGGCTGGTCGAAAAAGCCGCGCGCGAACTGCTGCGCGAATTCTTGGGACAAAACGTCAGCATCAACTCAGAACTGGAAGCCGATGAAATCCTGGTCGATTTCGAGGCCCTGACCGCCAGCGAAGACTACGTTGAACTGTTCACGCATGACAGCCAGACCCGCCTGCCGACCTTCCTCTCCTTCTGGAGCGATTGGGATGGCTCGAACCGCCCCTCCGGGCAGGGACACCGCCTGGCCGCCGCCGCCGTGATGGAAAACGTGCGCCGCATGGCCGCAATACTCAACCTGCTGCGCCGCGCCAACCCGCGCATCCCAATCGACCCCGATTTGCTGGCCGCGTTGGAACGCCTGCCGGAGAACAGCGCGCGCTTCACCCAATTGCTGAACGAAATCACCCAATTGACCCACCAGCTCGAACAGCGTTATCGCGGCTTCCTGCCCTACTCGCTCCACGCCAGCCCGCTCGAGCGACTGGCTGCGCGCCTGCGCCTGCGCCGCGACCCGGCGGAAGTGCTGTGGCAGCACAACGACCGGTACGAGCAAAAAATGCTCGAATTGCGCGCCCAGCGCCGCGCTATGCTCGAAACCTGGTTCGCGCTCAACAAAAAATTGCGCAAGCAATTGCACGCGCTGATTCCAGAAATCCTCGCCAACCGCGCCAGCGAACCGCTCCTGCGCGCCGTCGTTGGCTACCATGACATCTTGCAGCGCTTCGTCATCACCCCGCGCATCCACCAGGGCATGATTACCTCGCGCGAACAGTTCGCCATCGAAACGACTGCCTTCAACATGCAAGAAATCAACGCCATCGCGGGCAAATACGGCAACCCCGGCCTGACCCTGGCCCTGCAAATCAGCATGTCTACCCGCCCCGAAGCGCTGGTGGCCCTCGACCGCAAGATGAGCGCCCAATTCGAGCGATTCCGGCGCGAATATCCCGAATCGGACTTGCCCAACATCTGGCTCATTCCGCTCTTCGAGGACATCGAGGCCGTCACCGGCATCCCCGATTACCTGGATAAAATCTGGGATTACGCCAGCCAAAGCCGCCAGGCAGACCAGACCCCGCAAAACCGCCTGTCCGAAATCCTGGCCGAGGTCTTCATCGCCGGGTCCGATTTGAGCCAGCAAATCAGCCAGGCCAACGGCGCGTTCCAGTACGTCAAGGCCAAGTACCGGGTCGAGACCTGGCTGGCCGAGCACGGACTGGCCGAATCCATCCGCCTGAAACTGGGCAGCGGCGAACCCATGCAGCGCCAGGGTGGATACTATTCGCATGTCGCCGGGCAGCCGGCCTTTATCGACCTCGACCGTCCCGCCCAGCGCAAGCGGCTGGCGAAGAACCTGCCGCCGGCCGCCCAGCGCAGCACCGCCTACGCCGTCACGCCCCTGCAAGGCGTTTTCCTGGGCGGCGACTTGCGCACCCTGCAAAGCAGCATCGCCGAACACATGCGCTTTTTGCCAGTGCGCGACCTGGCGAATCTCCTGTACCATCTGCGCCAATCTCAGCACAACCACCGCCAGCACCTGTTACGCGCCGCCGAGACGCTGACCGAGAGCCGCCTGGGAATCAAAGGCCGCGGCGCGCAGGAGATGGAACGCCTGACGATGGGCCTGAGCGAGCCGCTCTATGAAGGTTTCCTCGACGAACTGACCGAACACTTCCGCCACATCCTGTACGGCAGGCCGGAAGATGTCTTTGGCCTGCACATCGTCTCGTACTTCATCGGGCGCTCCATTCCGCAACTGCGCGACCGTCCCACCTCGCGGCGACGGGCCGCCTCAGGCGCCGACCGCGGCCAACAAATCGTCGCCAGCGTGGCCGAGATGATTCCACTCTCGAAGCAGGGCAGTATGCTGCGCGCCATCTCCCACAACCAGGCCCAGACCGCCATTTTAGGCGTCAACCAACTGACCACCGGCCTGTTCCGCGCCCTGGAATATTACGCCCAAAAAGCCTTCCCCGAAGCGGAACGCGAAGGGCTGATTGCCGAGCGCATCCTGCCGCGCTTGCCGGTCTACGACATCCTCAGCACCCTGCGCATTTACCAAGACTGGCGCGGCGAAATCCTGCGCCGCATTGAAACCGTTTTCCCGGCTGGTCATTCGACCTTCGTCGCCCTGCGAGAAGACCACGACGCCATGTTGCGCTTCCTGCCACTCTTCCAGCAGGAACTCCTGCGCCGGCACGGCCTGAACGTCAGCGATTTTTTCCAGAACGGCATCTTCATCCCCGACCTCTTACCCGCCCTGCGCCCCGACCTGGCCGTCTTGCTGCAAGCCGACCTGTTCAACACCGACTTCGAGCGCATGTTCGCAAAATCGAACGGGAAAGTTGATGCTGCCTGGCAGGCCGAAGTCCGCCGCCTGCTCGACCTGCCCGAACAGGTGCGTTATTGGCGCGCGACGATTTGGGACTTGATGGGTGATTCAATCGACCAGCGCGTGCAAAGTTTCACCGAACTGGCAACCGCCCTGCACTCCTTCTCCGCCGCCCGCCCCGGCGGACCGACTCTGCGCCCAACCCCCGCCGCCGGACGCCTGCCCTCGGCCCTGGCCGGGTTCCTGCGCTCCTCGCGGGTAGATGACGAAATGCGCCAGTTCCTGGTCGGCGCGATGGAGCAGTTAAGCCACATCACCGAAAGCAGCATCGAAGTGCCGGTCGGCATCATCCGCGCCATCAAAGACGTGGAACGCATCGCCCAAATCGAAGAAACCGCCCTGCCGCCCGAAAAACAAGCCGTCCTGCGCCTGTGCGTGCTGCAAATTGCAAGGTTGGCCGGGGAGAATGGCTAAGCAGAAAAATCACAAGAGCCTACCCGAAAATTCCCAAAATCTTGGTTCCGCCCTCCGGGCTGCCAGTACAAAGTCCGCTTAAGTTGTGGCTGGTTGCCGCGCTATAGTAGCATGGCGCAGGATTGGCGCGACGAGCGTAAAGCATGGCAACCTTTGGTTGCGCCCTGCGAAGCGGCTGCGCTATGATTTCATTATAGGACAAATCATCATCCTGGCGTATAATTTTCCTGGCTGGAATGCTCGCCTGTAGGTTTTTGGGAGACACGAACAGGAAACCCTGCTTCCCTGCGCGGGGAGCAACAATCTGCGCGCTGGAAAAGGATGTTTGTATGGCTGAATTTATCGGAAAAACAATTGGGCGCTACCACATCCTCGAGCAACTGGGCGAGGGGGGCATGGCGCTGGTCTTCAAAGCCTACGATACCCGCCTCGAGCGCGAAGTGGCTCTCAAGGTCATCCGGCGTGGCGCCTTCGCACCCGAACTGCTCGATGAAGTGCTGAAACGCTTCGAACGCGAGGCCAAATCGCTGGCGCGCATGTCGCACCCCTCGATTGTCAAAGTCCACGATTTCGGCGAACATGAAGGCGCGCCCTATCTCGTACTGGAATACCTGCCCGGCGGCACGCTTAAACGCCTGCTCGGCAAACCCATGTCCTGGCGCGAGGCCGTTCGCCTGCTGCTGCCGGTGGCGCGCGGACTGGCCTATGCCCACCAGCGCGGCATCCTGCACCGCGACATCAAGCCCGCCAACATCCTGATTACCGAAAACGGCGAACCCATGCTCTCTGATTTCGGGATTGCCAAAATCCTGGAAGGCGAACAGGCCACCTCGCTCACCAGTTCCGGCATGGCAGTCGGCACGCCCGAATACATGGCTCCCGAACAATGGAAAGGCCAGACTACTCCGCAATCGGACATTTATTCGCTGGGGGTCGTCTTGTACGAGATGGTCACGGGGCGCAAACCCTACAGCGCCGATACCCCCGCCGCGATCTTAATCAAACAGGCCACCGAAGCCCTGCCGCGTCCGGCCCAATTCGGCATCGACCTGCCCGAAGCGGTCGAATTCCTGCTCATCAAAGCCCTCGAAAAAGACCCTGCCTTCCGCTTCCAGGATATGAACGCCTTTGTGACTGCCCTGGAAGGACTCGTCGACGCCGAAACGCTCTACACCGGCAAGACGGCATCCGCTGCCGCCGTCCCGCCGATTCCTGCTCCCGTTCCCCCAACCGTCTCCTGGCCTGGGGCATCTTCCACCCCGCTCCCAGTCCAGGCCCCACCCAGCCAGCCGCG
Source organism: uncultured Anaerolinea sp. (assembly GCA_964422545.1). Lineage (GTDB taxonomy): Bacteria > Chloroflexota > Anaerolineae > Anaerolineales > Villigracilaceae > UBA5195. The sequence goes on from CAYRBO010000015.1 coordinate 54,121, forward strand.
CATCTCGCAGACCGGCAGCCTGCCGAAACCAAAGACCAGATTTGGCTGGATTGCGGGCAGCATGGGAGGCGTAGTCGTGCTGTGCCTGGTGGCGCTGGCAGGCGTTTTCGTCGTCTGGCGGCTGGGTTCGGGTTCGCTGCGCAATCGCCCCGGCCCCGGTCAGCCTCCCGCCAGCCTGCCGCAGGGCGGCGTATTGCCCGAAGAAATCAGCGACACGCAAGGGGTCACAATGCGGCTTGTGCCGGGCGGCCCGTTCCAGATGGGCATTGGACGGAATGAGCATACCGTCGAATTGCCGCCGTTTTACATCGACCAGTACGAAGTCACCAACCGCCTGTACGCCGAATGCGTGCGCGCCGGGGCCTGCCAGCCTCCGCAGCGCGTCAACTCCGCCACCCATCCCCGCTATTACGAAGCCCCCGACTTTGCCAATTCCCCAGTGGTATGGGTCAACTGGCCGATGGCAGTTGCCTATTGCCAGTGGCGCGGCGCGCGCCTGCCCACCGAAGCCGAGTGGGAGAAAGCCGCGCGCGGCCCAGAAGGCCGCCAGTACCCCTGGGGCGCGCGCATCGACCGCCGCCTCGCCAATTATGGCCTGCTTGAAGGCGATACTCTGCCGGTAGGCAGTACCCCCGACGGTCAGAGTGTTTACGGCGTCCACGATCTGGCCGGGAACGTTTGGGAATGGGTCAGCAGTCTGAACCGTCCCTACCCTTACCAGGCCGAAGATGGCCGCGAATCGCCTGCCGAAATCGGACGGCGCATCTTGCGGGGCGGCTCCTGGCGCAGCGAACCGGAATTCCTGCGTACTTATTTCCGCTATGAAGCCGACCAGATGACCGCCGACCTCGATATTGGTTTCCGTTGCGCCAAACCGGCGGAAGGGCCGTGAAGATAATAGGTCTCATCCATTTTCGATTTGTGTACATAGGGGAAAATTTTCATTTTTACGCGAGAAGGATCGCCGCCCTTTTTTCCAACCGTTGAACAACCAAGAAACAGCGAGCGCGAGCCGTTAATCGATTGACCTGCGCTTCGAAATGGAGTATCATTAATAAAGTTTACAAAAAAGTAATTATTTTACAGGGGGCAGATGCCTTCGTTTCGTTGGTTTTTTCCTTTTTCTTTCATTTCTATGAAGCCTTAACTGGTTTCTTCTATGCGCCCTTTGTCGGTGCATTTTATTTGCTGGCGGTTTTATCTGCCATTCTCCGCCCCAAGATCCACCCCTCTCCTGACTCTGTTAGTGGGAGGGGTGGAACACTTAATGGTGGGTCAATTCTTTCAATACAGCCATCGTCTCCATCTTGCCCCCCATCCCATTTTCCCCGGCGGGACCGACGCAGGAGGGACAACCGTCTTCGCACGGGCAGGCACGGACCAGTTCGAGCGCGCGCTGCATCAGTTCATCGTGCAGCTCGAATAGCTTCTCGCTGAAGCCAATTCCCGCCGGAACCTGGTCGTACAACACCACCGAAGGCTGCGGGAAGGAGGCCGACTCTTGCGGCTCGATGTGCAGTCCCAGGTCGCCGTTGTCGCACATCAAGAAGAGCGGGGCCAGGTTTGCCAGGGCGTAGCCCAGCCCAGCCAACCCGCTGCGCACGCGGACGTTGGCCTCGGCTTTTTTGTGGCACTCCGCGCAGAGTGTCACCAGGTTATCGAGCCGGTTGGCCTGTTCGCGCTGGATTTTCCCCGCCCCATCGCGGAACATCCGAAATGGGATTTTGTGGTGAACATCGTGCTGGCGCGTGGTTTCGGGGCGTCCGCATACCTGGCAGCGGAATCCATCCCTGGCGCGCGCCCGCTCGCGGATTTTGGGCCAGTCGGGGCCGTAGTCGTTGGGGGCATTCGTCCACAGCCCGTTTCGGCTGAGAGAGTCCACGATGTCGTCCGAGATAGCCAGCCAGTAGGCGGTGGTCTGCATTTGGGTTGGGGGCAGGTCGAGCGGCTCCTGGCCTAAATTCTCCCCGCCAACCCAGGCTTTTTTACGAAAACCGGTGACTTGGGTCGTCACCTGCGCTTCGCCCCACGCTTTTTGCGGGGTTTGGGCTGCCACCGAAAGCACCTCCACGCTGGTTTCACGCAGCGGCTCGGTGAAATAATCGAGCGCAACCGGGATGAGCGCAGCGCGGCCCTCAGCCAGGTTCAAGTCTTGCACGAAATACTGCTGGCCCTCGTGCAGGTACACGGCGCGCGGATGCACCATCCAGGGCGCGGATTCGAGGTCCACTTCTCCAATTACAACAGGCCGGTCACCCCCTTCTACATGCAAAATCACATTTTCGGGCGAGGCCGAGCGCAGAGAGATGCTTGCCGCCGGGTAGGCGTCGGCCATCCACCAGGTTTTTCCCTGGTTCTGGTGGGCTTCGCCGCTCCCGGCCAAAACGCCCAGGTATTCGCTGACCAGTTCGGGCGGCACGCGCCCAAAGCCTTCGCCAGGCTGGAAGGGCAGTTCGAACAACGCGCAGCGGATGTGATTGAGCAGGATGAGCAGGTGGTCGGGGTTGACCAGCCCCTGTTCAGGGGAGCGTTCGAGCAGGTATTCGGGATGGCGGGCGAGGAACTGGTCGAGCGGATTGGCGGTGGCGATGAGCATGGAGACTGCGGGAGCGTCTCCCCGCCCGGCGCGGCCAGCCTGTTGCCGCACGCTGGCAATCGAGCCGGGATACCCTACCAGCAGGGCCGCCCCCAGCCCGCCAATGTCGATTCCCAGTTCGAGGGCATTGGTGGCGACGACCAGTCCCACCGACCCGTCGCGCAGTCCCTTTTCAATCTCGCGCCGCTCTACGGGCAGGTAGCCGGAGCGGTAGCCGCGAATGCGGGATTCGTTATTCGATAATCGAGATTCGGAATTTGGAGAGTGGTCAGGCGAAAGGTTTTTCCGATTATCGAGCATCGAATATCGTTTTTCGCCTTGCAGATAGCTCAAAAGGATTTCCACGCTCCGCCGCGAGCGGGCAAAGATCACCGACTGCGTTCCTGTTTCGAGCAAATCGCCTGCCAGGCGGACGGCTTCGTGCGTGGCGCTTTTGCGCAGGCCGATGGATTCGTCGATGACCGGCGGGTTATAGATGATGAAATGCCGTTCGCCGCGCGCCGAGCCGTCGCGGTCGATAAGCGTGACGGGTTCTTCAACCAGTTTTTCGGCCAGTTCGCGCGGGTTGGCAATGGTGGCGGATGTGAGAATGAATTGCGGCCTGGCCCCATAAAAGGCCGCCACCCGTTTGAGCCGCCGGATGACGTTGGCGACATGCGAGCCAAACACGCCGCGATAGGTGTGCAGTTCGTCGATGACCACATGGCGCAAATTGCGAAAAAATTCGGCCCAGTTGGTGTGGTGCGGCAGGATGCCGGTGTGAAGCATATCGGGATTGCTCAGTACAACCCGCGCGTTTTTGCGAATCAGCGAACGGTTGGATTGTGGCGTGTCCCCGTCATAAATGGCTGCTGCAACCGAAAACTGATGACTGATGACTGATAACTGGTCTTGCGCCAGGGCTTTGGTGGGGAACAGGTAAAGCGCGCGGGCGTTTGGATTTTCTGCAATGGCGGCCAGCACCGGCAGGTTGTAGCACAGGGTTTTACCAGAGGCGGTTCCGGTGGCGATGACGAGATTCTCTCCCCGGCGCGCAGCGGCCCATGCTTCGGCCTGGTGACTGTAGAGGGAGCGGATTCCGCGCTCACGCAACGCAGCGGTCAGGTCACGGGGTAAATCTGCCGGTAGTTCGCGCACATCAGCGAGGCGTGCGGGGAGGATGCTCCAGGCGGCAATGTTGGGGGCGGTTAAAGGCTCGGTTTGCCAGCGCCGAATCAGCGTGGAAAATGTCATCATTTCCCCAAAATCAGGGCGCTTGCCGGGAGTATTCCAGGCTGTAGGCTTCGATGCGCACCCCAGAGAGCAGGGGCGTGATGGGTTTGCCGGTGTACCCGGCTTCGGGTGGGATTTGCTGAAAAGCGCGCTTCGTCAGCAGGATTTCACCTGGTCCGGCCACGTCTTCGCCGAGTTTGCTGGCAGTATTGACCACCTCGCCGAAGTAATCTGGCCCGCCGGTGAGCAGCACGCCGCCGTAATCGATGCCAGTGGCGACCCGGATATCGAAGGCGTCTTCGGTGAAGCGGTTGATGGCCTCGAAAGCGGTGTTTAGCCGCACAGCGGCCTCCACAGCAGGCAAGACGCTCTCGAACAAGGCGAAGCAGTTATCGGCCTCGAATTTAACCACCCGACCGCCAAGCGACTCGATGATGGGCTGCGAGGTCAGTTGCATGCGCAGAACCATCGAAAGGTAGTGAACGATGCCATATTTTTGTGTTAGACGCGAGAAGCCAGACATGTCCATCACCAAGACGGTTCCGTTTGTGCCGAATTCGTCCCATAGGGTCTTTTCGATTTCGTCCTGGGCTGGTTTGGTGTCAGCTTGGGCGTACAACAGAAGAAGTTCTTGAAAGCGCGGGTCCAATACTGCCTCCTTAAAGAAGGTTTTTATTATAGCCGAAGGGCGGTTGAACGCCAAAGACGGGGATTAAACCCCCTGGCTGATCTTTCTACCCTTTTGTTCTACGGCATCCCGGCCGTGGCGATTGGCGGCTCCGGCGAACGCGGCCTGGCGCACTCGACCGCTGATACGCTGGAAGTGATGAGCGCGGAAAAGTTGGAGGAAGTTGTTGCGCTGGTGGAGCAGTTGGTGGATCGAACGAGCATGATGTAGAAAAAACTTCCCGGTGGAATTAGCCGGGAAGTTTTTTTGTCACGCCAGTTTCAGGTCTGAAATCCCCAGGTCGGCGCAGGTTTTGCGCCAGGCATCGGCAGACAGGTCTCGATTTGCCAAATTTTCATAAACAGGGAACGGTTCCAGTTTTTTGTCTCCATTGACCAGGAAAACGCCTTCGCCGGGGCCGGTTTGAATAGCCCAACCGGCCCGATGCAAAGCGACAGCCAGGGCGCGCCCCAGGATACTTCCAACGATGCGATGCCGGTCCTCTGCCGAAACCTGGCTGACCGAGACATTGGGCGGGAGGATATTCTCGGTGGCGCAAAGTTTGTAGAAGAAGTCTGCGTTTTGCGCGGCAATTTGGGGCAAATCAGCAGACTTCAGGCTTGCCAGCGCGGTGGAGAATGTGGAAACGGTCTGTTCCCATTGGGGCAGGTATACTCTTTCGGTCATCTCTTCCCAGCCGACGGTTTTCAGGGCTTGTACGGCAGTTTTGTCGGCAGCAATCGACTCCAGGATGATTTTTTCGGCATCGGGGATGCCCGCAATCAGCACGGAGGCCGGTCTTTCATCGGTTATCCTGCCTTCGGGCAAGTCTTGGAGCGCAGCAATTCGCTCTTTGAGTGATGGGTGCGTGTCGTATTCCTCGGCTTTTCCCTCGGCCAGTTGCTGCTCGAATGCCCCTTGAATCGCCTGTGCAATTTTGGGGACGCTGATAAATGATTTGAACCCTTCCATCATTGGCGGGCGGACATTGGCATTGAGCGCGGGCAGGTATTCCTGTTGAAAGAAAGCCTGAAAGGCATAACCGTATTTATGGACGCTTTGCAACCCGCTAACAGCCGCTCGTTTGCCCACAATGCGGGCGGCCAGCTGGTCGGCGGTATATTCCTGCTGGCGCGAGATGGCGTTGGTGATGCGCAGGAACATTTTGGCGTAGGCTTCAAAAGGAATCTGAAGCAGGCGGTTGCTGGCCCGGCTTAACCCAACGACTGTGCGGATGATGGCGGCGCGGGTTTTGTAAATCCAGGGGCCGAGAGAAGTATCGCCGCCATAGAAATGCCCGAACTCATGCGCCAGGATGGCCCTGAATTCATCCACAGTGACCAGGTTTAGGAGGGGCAGCCCAATCCCCATCACCTTTCGGCTTCCAATCCCCATCAGGCCGCCGCGTTCGGCCACAAAGGCATTCACGTCCGATACCAGGTAAACCTCGTTGGGGACCGGCTGGCCGGTGGCATGGGCAATTTTCCCAATTTCCTGGAATAGTTCTGGCGCCTGTTTGCGCGTAAGACGCGGGCCAGGCGCTTCGAAACGGTCTACGCGGGGGAAAATTGCCCACAGGATGACCACCGCCCCAATGATGGCAAAAAGCGTCAGCCGGATGTCGACTCTCTTCCAATAGGCAAATTCGGCGTAAACGATGAAAAGCAGCCCAAAGGCTATCGCCAGCGCCATTCCATAAAAGCCGATGGTGAGTAATACCGCCAGGATGGCTCGTCCGAGCAGGTTGGGTTTTGGGGCAGGGTTCATGAGTTTACCTCCCAATTGCGCCAAGTATAACAAACCCGCGCGGGTTTCAATAGCGTAGCGCGAGACGCTATCTCGCGTGCGTAGTTCAGGCAAACAGCGGCTCGAATTGCTTTCCTTCCGCAATCATTTTTTCGCGTTCTGCCGCATCCATCGGCTTGAAATTTTCACAGGCCCGCAAGACCAGCGGCAGGATGCGCGCATCGCCAACCGTGCAAAGCCCGGTCACATCATACGAAAGCGCGAAATCGACCGCCCGCTGGATGATGCCCGGCTCGTCGAACGGCTCATACCAGGTCGTGGCGGTGTGTTCACGCTCGCCCCAGGGCGCTTTGGTGATGGTCTTGATGACCATTGTGCCGACGTTGCGCTCGCGGCAGACGCGAATCAGTTCTTCGGCGTTCTCGCGGTAATAGGGATTGCCCATCTGCACGAAGTTGAGCGGGAACAGGACGCTGTCGAAGTCGAAGCGGCGCAAGGCTTCGAGATATATCGCCGGGGAATCGACCCCATGACCGGTGATGCCAATATATTTGAACAAACCCTGCTGGCGGGCTTCGAGGAAAGCCTCCATCGCGCCGCCCCTGGCAAAGATGGAGTCCAACTCCTCCATTGTAGTTACAGCATGGAACTGATACAGGTCGAAGGTTTCGGTTTGCAGGCGTTGCAGCGAGGCGCGCAGTTCTTTCCAAGCACCTTCCCTGGTGCGCTCCATCGTCTTGCAGCCCAGGAAAATCTGATTACGGATGCGCGGCATCCATGGGCCAACGCGGATTTCGGCCTGGCCATAGGAGGGGGCAATGTCGAAATGGTTGACACCCGCCGCCAGGACTTGTTCGAGGACCTGGTTGGCGTCTGCTTGTGAAATTTCCCAAAACGCGGCCCCGCCAAAGATGGCGAGCGTGCTGGAGTGGCCTGTGCGGCCAAAGGTACGGGTTTGCATGGGGTCTCCGGTTGTTTGGTTTGTATCATTGTAGCACTTTTGCCACCGCCGCTAAACAAAAAAGCCAGCAATTCAAAATCTGAAACTTGCTCTGGCGCGCTAAAGCCGTGCTTTGTATCTCTAATTGCACAATCGCTGCGTTAGACCTGGAATTGCTGGAGACCAAAGAACAGGAAATACAAACTGCCCAGAAAATGGTAAAATCGCGCCCATGTCTCACGCCGAAACCATTGCCTCCCTTCTCAAAGTCAAACCTTCTCAGGTTCAAGCCACCATCCAACTGTTGGATGAAGGCAACACCGTCCCCTTCATCGCCCGTTACCGCAAAGAAATGACCGGCACGCTCGATGATGAACAGGTGCGCATCATCGCCGATGAAGTCGCCCGCCTGCGCGCCATTGACGAGCGCCGCGCCACCATCCTGGCCTCCATTCAGGAGCAAGGCAAACTGACCGACGAACTCAAAGCCGCCATCGAAGCCGCCGAGAGCATGACCGCGCTCGAAGACCTCTACGCGCCCTACAAGCCCAAGCGCCGCACCCGCGCCATGATAGCCAAAGAAAAGGGCTTGCAGCCCCTGGCCGATAAAATCATCGCCCAGGCCAAAGACAAACGCCCGCTCGAAGAAATTGCCGCCGAATTCTTAAACGAGCAAGTCACCACCTGGCAGGAAGCCTTTGAGGGCGCGCGCGACATCGTGGCCGAAGCCATCAGCGACAACGCCAACGTCCGCCAGGCCGTGCGCGAAAAAGCCCTCAAGTTCGCCCGGCTCGAAGCCGTCAAAATCGAGGGTTCGTTGGATGAAAAGCGAGTCTACGAATCGTATTACGAATTTTCGGGTCTCGTCAGCCGCCTGCAGCCGCACCAAATCCTGGCGCTCAATCGCGGCGAGAAGGAAGAAGTGCTCAAACTGCGCGTTCACATCGACGAGCGCGACTGGCGCTCCGCCATTGAGGCTGAATTCGAGGAAGATATTCTCTCTCCCTTCAGCGACCAACTGACCCTGGCCATTGAAGACGCCGCCGAGCGTCTGCTGCTGCCCTCCATCGAGCGCGACGTGCGCCGCGCCCTGACCGAAACCGCCGACGGCCACGCCATCAACGTCTTTGCCACCAACCTGCGCGCCCTGCTCTCGCTGCCGCCGCTCGCCAACCAGACCGTGCTGGGCATTGACCCTGGCTACCGAACCGGCTGCAAAGTGGCTGTGGTTGACCCAACCGGCAAACTGCTCGATACTGGCACTATCTATCCGCACGAGCCGCAAAAAAAATGGGCCGAAGCCATTGACACGCTGCAAGATATGATTAACCGTCACCGGGTCACGCTCATCGTCATTGGCAACGGCACCGCCTCGCGCGAGACCGAGCAGTTGGCCGCCGAATTGACCAAGAATGCGCCGAGCGTCAAATACCTTATTGTCAACGAAGCCGGGGCGTCCGTTTACAGCGCCTCCCCGCTCGCTCGGGCCGAATTCCCCGACCTGGATGTATCGCTTCGAGGCGCGGTCTCCATTGCCCGCCGCGCCCAAGACCCGCTGGCCGAACTGGTCAAAATTGACCCCAAATCCATCGGCGTTGGCCTGTACCAGCACGATGTCGATCAAACCGCCCTCAGCCACAGCCTGGACGGCGTGGTTGAAAGCGTGGTTAACAGCGTCGGCGTAGATGTCAATACGGCCAGCCCGGCTCTGCTCACGCACATCGCCGGAATCGGCCCCAAACTGGCGGCCTCCATTGTCGCCTGGCGCGACGCCAACGGCCCCTTCAAAAGCCGCGAGCAACTGAAAAAAGTCTCTGGCCTGGGGCCGAAGGCCTACGAACAATCGGCGGGCTTTCTACGGATTCGAGACGGGATCAACCCCTTGGACGCCTCCGCCATCCATCCTGAATCCTACCCGATTGCGCTGGCCGTTTTGGAACGCGCCGGGCTGAAGCCTTCGACTCCAATTTCCGAGCGGAAAGCCGCCCTGGAAACCCTCACCGCCAAAACCCCACCCGAAAAATTGGCTGCTGAACTCGGCTGCGGCCTCCCAACGCTTAAAGACATCCTCGAACAACTCGTTCGCCCCGGGCGCGACCCGCGCGAGGAAGCCCCCGCCCCCATCCTGCGCTCCGACGTGCTGAAAATGGAAGACCTGGCAGTCGGCTTCGAACTGAAAGGCACCGTCCGCAACGTGGTCGATTTCGGCGCGTTCATCGACATCGGCGTCAAACAAGACGGCCTGCTGCACAAAAGCCAGATTCCCTTCGGCACTGTCCTCAAGGTCGGCGACATTCTCGATGTCGAAATTCTTAAAATCGAGCCAGAACGGGGAAGGATTGGGCTGGGGTGGGTGAAGGACAAGAAGGAGTAATCAGTTATCAGTTATCAGTTATCAGCGCCCCGCAAGCGTGGGGCGCTTTGCATTGCAGGACTTGCCTGCCGGTTTTGGCCTCTCTGTCGGGTCGAAAGAAATGTTGACTTTGTCATCGAGGCGCGCTTCGCCCTGCGCTCAACATAGCGTTGAGATAGGCTCTTGATAATCTAGCGCGGGCCGGTTTGATAGGCGCCTTATTTACTCTAGGTGTTACTTTGGTGGATGTGATACACTCATCATAGCAAACCCGTCCACCCCTTGGAGTCTTCTTTATGCGTATCGGAATGATGGCAGACGCCTACAAACCTCACATCAGCGGCATTACCAACTATATAGAGTTGAACAAGCGCCATCTCGAACAGGCCGGGCATGATGTCTTTGTGTTTACATTCGGAAATGAAGAGTACCCGGATGACGAGCCGCATATCATCCGTTCTCCCGGCCTGCCGCTGGTGGATACTGGCTATTACCTGTCCTTCCAACACAGCCGCCGAGCCAAGCAACTGCTGCAAACGATGGATGTTGTTCACGTTCATCATCCTTTCTTGAGTGGCCGCCTGGCCCTGCGCTACTGTCGCCCGCTTAGCATTCCTGTTATCTTCACCAACCATACCCGCTACGATATCTATGCCCAGACCTACCTGCCCGGCATTCCAGCTGAAATCAGCGAGGGTTTACTAGAAACCTATATGCCCGATTTCTGCGCGGCGGTTGATATGGTTATCTCGCCCTCGCCGGGCATGGCGGAGGTGTTGCGCCGTTTCAAAGTAACTGCGCCTATCACCATCGTCCCGAATGGCGTGGAGCTGAATCGATTTTATATATCGAGCGGCAGCGTTCAACGACAACGCTACGGCCTGAGCGCCAACGATTTGTTGCTGGTTTACACAGGCCGGCTTGCTCCTGAAAAGAACCTGCCCTTCCTGCTCAAAGCCTTTCGCGGGCTGCTCGAGGCGGTTCCAAATGCCCACCTGCTGCTGGTCGGCGATGGGCCAGAGCGCGAAAAACTGGAAGAGCAAGCCCTCGAAAGCGGCTGTGGAGAGCGCATCCACTTTGTCGGGCGCGTTCCTTACGAGGAACTGCCCAATTATCTGACCATGTGCGATGTGTTCGTCACCGCCTCGGTGAGTGAAGTGCATCCGCTCTCGGTGATCGAGGCCATGGCTGCCGGGCTGCCGGTGATGGGCATTCAATCGGTGGGGGTGGGCGATACGGTTAAAGATGGAGTCAGCGGGTATCTCTCTAGCGAAGACTTGGCCGCTTTTACCGCCAAACTGACCCGCCTATGCCTGGATGAATCTGCCCGGCAACGCACGGGACAGCAGGCGCGAAAAGAGTCGGAAAGATATGACATTCGGCGCACGACGGCAGAGATGCTTAAGCATTATGAGCGGCTTTCACGCCAGGGGCATTCCCGTCAGCGCGGGGTTGGCTTTCGTTTTCGCAGTTTCCTGGAGGGCTTCAAGCGATGAAACACAACCAGAAAATCGGCAAATGGGGCGAAGAAGCTGCCGCCGCGTATCTTATCGCAAAAGGGTATCAAACTTTGGAGAGGAACACCCGCACCCCCTACGGCGAAATCGATATTGTTGCCAGCGTCGAGGGCGTGACCATTTTTGTAGAAGTCAAAGCGCGCACCTCGCGTAGTTTTGGCCTGCCTGAAGAAGCGCTTACACCCCGTAAACTGAAACGTATGCGCGCCGCTGCCGAATATTATGCCGCTCAACATGAAATCGACACCTGGCAGTGTGACGCCATCGCCGTGGAGGGGATTCCGGGCGTCACGCCGCGTATTGAACACTTTGAGAATGTCACCGCCGGGTTGGAGTGAGACTGCGCGAAGCGCCAATTTGGAGAGCCGCTACTGGAAGTGGCCGTCGCCTGTTTCTGCTTCTGCCAACAATCCCAACTCGGCCAGGGCTGCCAAGACTCTGGATTCAGCCCCAGCCTGGATGACAACCGTAGTCGGGCCGATGATTTCTCCCAGGAAACGGGCGGCCCGCGAGGCGCGCAATTCGGCCAGGACTTCGGGTTTGCTGACCTTCAGCACGGTCAGGGTTTCGATGCGGGCTTCGCTGCCGTTGGTTTCCCAACGCTGAAGCGCTTTGGCAAAGACGGGGGGGATTTGCCCGCCGGTATGCTTTGCCAGCAGGCTGAGCAGGTGGCTGGCTTTGAGTCCTTGCCCGGCGGCGCGCTTCAGAGAGGCCGGGGTGACGCGGTAACGGTATTCGTCAGGGGTAGGGGAAACGTCCCAATTGCAGAATCGCGCCACCTGATAACGGACGCTGCGCGGGGCCAGCCGGGGGATGGTGATGAGGCCGGTCGAGGAAATAGTAATTTTGGCGGTTTCAGAGTTCGGAATTCGTAATTCGTGATTCGTAATTCTGAAGGCGGTGGGCGCGGCGGTTTCTTCGGAAGCGGCCAGGTCAATTTGACCGAGCCAGTGCAAAACCTGGAGGAAATAGCGGATTAACGCGCCATCCACCTCGTCCCAGTGAGCGAACCCGCGCAGGTATTGACCGTCGGCCAGGCGTTTGATAAACCAGGCGTCATAGTCACCGGCGGGGCGTTGAAAGTCGGGATATTTTTGCTTGATCTCGCGGAGAAACGAGGGGATGCTCCACCACACGCCTTCGGGGATGGGTTCGAGCAGGTTGAGCAGGAACTCACGGGTGACGAGCGGCTGGTTGTTCCAGACGCCCTCAAAAGCCAGGCCGGGCAGCAGGCGCAGTTCGTTGAAAGTCTCGCTCGCTTGCCAGGCTTCGACCAGAGAGGCCAGGGCCGCCTCGCGCGGTAATTCGAGGAAGGTTTTAACGGCCTCCGTCTGAAGCCCCTCTCCGGCAGCCCCTCGCCCAGCGGGAGATGGGATGATTAAACGGGAGGCCGCTAACAGCCCGGTGAGAACAGGGGTGGGAACTGCCAATGCGGGAGGTTCGATTCCCAGCCGCAGGGCGGCCAGCAGCGTGGTCAAATCATCCAAAATATGGTCGGTGGCCGGCCGGATGTGGGCTTTTTCGGCAGGCGTGGCGGCGCGTCCGATGGCTTTGTCTCTGGCAGAGGGGGGTGGAACAGGCGGGTTGATGACCGGCGGCTTGCGCGCGCTAACGGTTGGGATGACAATCGATTGTGGTTCTTCTTCGGTGATGATTTCGTCTATGTCAGCGTATTCGGGTTCAGCCAGGTCGGTATATTCCGGTTCGGGAATTTTGATGGATGGTTCGATCTCAGGTTCTGGCTCGGGTTCTGGCGCCGGCGCTTCGCCCGGCTCGAAGCCAATAAATTCGAGGGCCTGCATCAGGTCATCGGGGACGAACGCGAATTCTTGGGCGCCAGAGGGGGTGTCGAAGAAGGCTTTGCCAATGAGGGCGCGGTAGTAGAGCGTCTCAGCGGCAGAGTTGGGGCGGGCGTGGGGCTGTTCGCGGTCACGCTTGCCGGGGCCCATCTCGCGGATTTCGCCAAAGCGGCGCGCAAATTGCACCCAGGGCAGGCGCCCGCTTGCGGCAAATAGGGTTTGCAGGGCCTGGCGGGCCGGGTCGGGCAGCGCCGCGATAACTTCTTCCATCAACTCGGCGTCGAGCATGGCTTCGGCCAGTTCGAGCGCAGCCTCGGCAGGCACAGAATGGGTCAATTCGATGCCCCACAGCGAGGCAACGATGCGCAGGAAGCCGAGGTCGTTGGCGGGGAGGGTTTGGGCAAGGGCGGGCATGGGCTGATTGTAATTGGGAATTGGTGATTGGGGGTTAATTTTGTGATAAACCTTTTTTGATGACTTTTCCGCCGTATTTTTCCTGCAATTCATCGAGGATACGGTGGAGTTTGCGGGCCTTTTCGTCGCCAGCCCCGCCCCAGAGCGGAATCTGGCGGACAGGTTGACCCAACCCGCTGACGCCAACCCCAACCAGGCGCACAGACTGCCCTGGCGCGCGAACTTTGCGCAATAGCGCAAGCGCGGCGGCGTAAATTTCCTCGTCCAGGTCGGTGGAGTTGGGCAGGGTAGACTGGCGCGTGAGGGTGCTGAAATCGGGCCAGCGCAATTTGAGTTTTACGGTGGATGCGGCCAGATGCTCGCGGCGCAGATTCCTGCCAACTTCGGCGGAGAGTTCGTTCAGGGCGCGTTCGAGGGTTTTGTCATCCGAAACGTCGCGGGCGAAGGTGGTTTCTTGCGAGATGGACTTGATGGCGTGTTCGGTGACGACCGGGCGCTCGTCAATGCCCCGGGCGTGACGCGCCATTTCGCGGCCATTGGAGCCGAAACGCGCGGCCAGTTCGCGCTCGTCCCAGGCGGCCAACTGCCCAATGGTGTGGATGCCCAGGCTGGCAAGGCGCTGCTCGGTCTTGGGCCCAACGCCCCACAGCATAGCAACGGGCAGCGGGGCCAGGAAGGCGGCTTCCTCGCCCGCCGGGACGATGGTTAGGGCGCGCGGGTAGCCCGCTCCATGCGCTGTTTTTTTGCCGACCTCGGTGGCAATTTTGGCAACCAGTTTATTCGCGGCCACGCCCACCGAACAGGGCAGGTGCAATTCGTCCATGATTTGCGCTTGCAGGCTGCGGGCGGTTTCGGCTGCTGGTCTCTGGATGTCGCTGATATCGAGGAAGGCCTCGTCGATGGAGATTTGCTCGACAAGCGGCGACAGATTCCGCAAGCGCGCCATGACTTGCCCCGACATTTCTTCATAAGCCGCGCGGCGCGGCGGGATGATGAGCAAGTCCCAGCACAGGCGCAGGGCCTGGCTCATCGGCATGGCCGAACGCACACCCATTGCGCGCGCCGCATAGGAGCAGGAAGCAACCACGCCGCGCTCGTCGGGTTTGCCTCCAACCGCAAACGGCTTGCCGCGCAGCAGGGGGTCGCGCAGTTCTTCCACCGCGCAGAAAAAGGCGTCGAGGTCGAGGTGCAGGATGGCGCGAGTCATAGCAAGTTCTCTTATCAATTTTAATAAGAAATGAGAATTTTGCGCGTGTTGCGCAAAGATGGGTTATGATTAAAGAGTATGCAACGCGCCGATGCCCCGTTTGTCACTGACTGGTATGTCGTTTCCCTGCGCTGGTTCGTCCTGGTAGGAATGACATTGTCTGTCGCAGCCAATGAAAGCCTGTTGTCTTTGAGCAGCCTGCTTTTGTTTGGCCTGACCGGCTGGAATCTGTTCCTCTCGTGGATGGCCGGGCAAAACCGGCGGCTGAAGAATCATCGCGGGGTGAGCGTGGGCATCGACCTGGCCTGCGCGATTGCATTCTTCCTGATCGAAGGCACATTCATCGGCCCGGCAGCCTGGGTGGTGATGATTCCCCTGATGAGCGGGAGTTTGTATTACAACTTCAAGGGCGGCATCCTGACGGCTCTGTGCATGGCGCTGGTGCAAATGGTGAGTGGATTTGTTTCTGGCGAAATCAACCTGCCGGTCACTGCGATTGGAATGGCACTCACGATTTTATTGGGAACAGTGCTCGGTTTCATCAGCCAGCAATTATACAAACGCTGGCAAGAGGACCGTAAAAAACAAATTGCGGCGCGCGAAAAGCAGCAGAAGTTGGAAAACGACCGTCTGCGCGCTATTTATAACCTGTCCTCGGCCCTCACTAGCACCCTGAGCTATAAACGAGTTCTTGACCGGGCGCTGGATTTAAGCGTCAGTGCCTTGCACGTTGAAGAAGCTGACCCCGAAGACCCTTCGGTGCCAGGCGATGACCGAATCGTCAGCGCAATCTTGCTGTTCAAAGGCGAAGAATTGATTGTAGGTTCGGCGCGCCGCTTTACCCAGGCCGATATGCGCGCTACCTTCCCCGCAAAAAAAGGGCTGTTGGCTAAAGTTGTTGAAGAAGGAGAAGCCATAACGGTCAATTCGATTGTATCTGACCCCGAATTGGGCCGCATCGTTGGGCTTTCGAATTGCAAATCTATCCACTTTTTTCCCTTGAGCAGCGGTTTTAACGCCTATGGCGTGATGATTACCGGTCATCCCGACCCGGCTTACTTCACTCGAGAACGCTCTGACATCTTGGGCATTGTTGGACGGCAAGCAGTCATCGCCATCCAAAACGCGCGTCTGTACCAGGACCTGGCCGATGAAAAAGAACGAATCACCGAAGTACAGGAAGAAGCCCGCAAGAAACTGGCGCGAGACTTGCACGACGGCCCAACTCAATCGGTAGCAGCAATGGCGATGCGCGTCAACCTGGCGCGCCGCATGATTGACCGCGACGCAGAAGCCGCCAAAGAAGAGTTGGAAAAAATTGAAGATTTGGCGCGGCGCACGACGAAAGAAATCCGTCACATGCTCTTCACCCTGCGACCGCTGGTACTGGAATCGCAGGGTCTGAAGGCTGCCCTCCAAGCCATGGCGGATAAAATGAAAGAGACTTATGCCCAGGATGTCATCATCCAGGTCGATGAAAAACTGGCCGAGCAACTGGAAATGGGAAAAAGCGGCGTCATTTTCTACATTGTCGAAGAAGCCGTCAACAACGCCCGCAAACATGCGCAGGCCTCGCATATTTGGGTGCGGCTGAACGCCCTGCGCCGCCAGCCTGATATTGCCCAACTGGAAATTGCGGATGATGGCGTTGGTTTCGACATTAACATGACGATGAAATCTTACGATAAACGCGGCAGTTTGGGCATGATTAACCTGCGTGAACGCACGGAACTGGTCAATGGCTTGCTCAACATCGAAACTGCGCCCGGACGCGGCACAAAAATTCAGGTCTACATCCCCCTGACCGAAGAAGCTGCCGATATGCTGCATCACGCCCGCGAGCGGCAGCAGGAAAAAGCGGCATAGCCGGCCTCTTTCCTGTTCGAATCTTTCGGGCGTTTTTTGGAAAACTTATGCCCCTCTCCAACGGAATCTATTATTTTGCCAACGAAGAAGACAACTGGGCGCGCCCGGCAGTAATTTTATTGCATGGCGCGGGTGGGAATCACTTGTTCTGGCCGCCAGAGATACGCCATCTGGCCGGGCAGCGCATATACGCGCTTGACCTGCCCAGCCACGGGAAATCGGAAGGCGTCGGCCGCCAGTCCATTAGCGATTACGCCGAAGCCGTGCTACATTTCATGGATTCGCTCAAATTGCGCAAGGCGGTTTTCGTGGGGCATTCGATGGGCGGCGCAATCGCCCTGTGGCTTGGGATTCATCGTCCGGCGCGCACCCTCGGCCTGGGACTGGTTGCCACCGCGCCGCGCCTGCGCGTTTCGCCTGAATTGCTCGAAAATACATCCAACCCGGCCACCAGCCCGCTGGCGGTCAAAACCATTGTCGAATGGTCTTTTTCTGCCTCTGTCGACGCGCGTCTGAAAGAACTGGCCGCCAAACGTCTCTCTGAAGTACGCTCTTCGGTACTGCATGGAGACTTCCTGGCCTGCGCTGCCTATGACGAAACTAACCTGTTGGGGCGCGTCAAAGCCTCGACGCTGATCATCTGCGGCTCCGAGGATAAAATGACCCCGCCCTATCTTTCTCAGGCCATGCGCGAGCGAATCAAAGGTTCCCTGCTTCACACCGTCAATGGGGCTGGACATATGGTGATGCTGGAGCAGCCATTAGTGGTAGCGAAGGTGCTGGATTTATTTTTGAATACGCTGGATTATCGTCCGGGGGAAACGCTCAACGCTGGATAAGTTTTTGCAAGATGGGCAGAGCATGTTTGACCGCCAGGGCGCGATGGCTCAGGCGGTTTTTTTCATCCATCGAAAGTTCCGCCATCGTGCGATTCATCTCTGGGATGAAGAAAATTGGGTCGTACCCAAATCCGCCTGTGCCGCGCTCTTCGGGAATGATTTCCCCGTCGCAATTCCCCTCTGCAAACTGCACCAGGCCATCAGGCGTTGCCACCGCTACCGTCGCGTGGAAATGCGCTTTCCAGGGGCGCGGTTTATCTTTGAGTTTTCCCAATAAAAAAGCGCGCCGGTCGGCATCAGTGGCTTTAGGCTGGCCGGAATAGCGCGCGGAGTACAGGCCCGGCTCTCCGCCCAGAGTATCTACCTCCAGCCCGGAATCATCTGCCAGGGCAACCAGTCCGCTGGCCTGGCTATAGGCGCGCGCTTTCTTCCCTGCGTTTTCTTCGTAAGTGTCGCCATCTTCTACTACTTCAATATCCAACCCAATCTCTCTGGGTGTAACCAATTCCACATTCAACCCATCGAGCAAGGCTCGAATTTCTTTCACTTTGCCTTTGTTACCGGTGGCAATTAGTAGTTTTTGCATTTGGGCTCCAAAATCTCCAGATTTTGGAATATTTTACCCTGTGATTTGCCCCAGCGCCCATTGGGCGTGTTGCTGCACGAGCGGCTCGGCGTCATTTTGGGCTTTTTCCAACGCTGGCAAGGAGCCCACATCCCGCGCATTGCCGGCAGCGACAGCGAGATTCCGCAGGTAGCCGCGCCGTTTGGCGCGTTTGAGCGGGCTGTTTTGGAACTTGCGGTTGAAACCTTCGAGGGTCAGCGTCAGGTCTTGCGCCAGCACCGGCAGCGCTCGCCCCTCGCGCGGCGCGAAGGCTGGGTCGCCATGTTGGTGGGCAAAGCGGATGTTCCAGGGGCAGACCATCTGGCAGATATCGCAGCCAAAGACCCAGTTGCCGACTTGCGGACGTAATTCGAGCGGGATTTCGGCCTTGTTTTCGATAGTCAGGTACGAGATGCAGCGCCGGGCGTCGAGGGTGCGGTTCGACTGAATGCACTGCGTGGGACAAGCCTCAATGCAGCGGGTGCAGGAACCGCACTGGTCGCTGGTAAAAGGCCGGTCGGGAGGCAGGTCGAGTCCGAGCAAGATTTCAGCCAGCAGAAAGTAGGAACCGTTTCGAGGGGAGATGAGGCAGGTGTTTTTGCCAATCCACCCCAACCCGGCGCGCTGGGCCAGGTCGCGCTCCAGGAGAGGGCCGGTATCGGTGTACCAACGGTTGGGAACAGAATGCCCGACCAGTTCCTCAATGAAACGGACGAGGGCTTCGAGGCGCGGGGGCAGGATGAGGTGGTAATCATCACCCCAGGCGTAGGCGGCGGTTCGTCCGTAATTGGTCACTGGCAACTGGGCATTCGAGGTTTTGGGTTCGGGTTGCGCCAGAGCAGGGTTAGAATAAGGGATGCCGAGGACGAGGATGGAGCGGCATTCGGGTAAGATGTTGCGCGGGTCAGCGCGGCGTTCGAGGGCGCGTTCCTCCGCTAGATAGGTCATCTGCCCGTGATGTCCCGCTTCCAGCCAGCGCTGGTAGACCTCGAAATGGGCGGGCGGTTCGGGCGTAGTAATACCCGCCAGGGGAAACCCCAACTGGCGGGCATATTCTTTGATTGCGTCGGCAAGTTCGACAAGACTCATGGAACGGTGATAATGACAGAGAGCCGTTCGCCGAAGGTGAAACCGTTGTTGTTGCGCAAGACCCAGTATCCGCTGTATGTACCGGCCACAGTGGGCGCCTTCAGGATGAGTGAGATATCCACTTCATCACCGGGCAGCACGTCTTTGGTAAGCGCGGTTGCCTGCCCGCTCATGCGGTTATCACCATAAGACCACATGATTTGATAACCGCGCGTCCAGGTACAAGTTCCAGTGTTCTTGACTCGCCAGGTTTTGACGAATTCCTGACCGGGGTTCATTTGCATGCCATCGGGAACTGAGACATCCGCGACAAAGATGGCATCGTCACACAATCCCTGGGTTGGCGTGGCTTCAGGAGTAGGCGTTTCGGTTGGCGGCAGGTCAGGGGTTTCGGTTGGCTCTGGGCTGGGTTCCGGTGTATGGGTTGGAATGGCCCTGGCGGTTTGGGTCGCCTGGGCCATGACGGTTTCTACCACAGTGGTCTGGATGGCATTGACATCGACAGGCGTGACCGTTGGCTCGGTCACGGCGCTGCCGCAAGCAGCGAGCAGCAAAGTAAGGGTTAATAGTATTCTCTTCATATTCCACCTTTTCGGAGAGTGATTCGGCGTGTTTTTCTCCAAGTTCATTATATACCGCAAAGGGGCGTATAACAATAAAAACCCCCTTCCCCCAAAGCGGTGATGCGTGAGGGTGGCAGGTTGCCTTGCAAAGCTAGGGCGCGCGCCACCTTGATTGTAGCGGAAGCCCCCAAACCGCAGTCAGGGAACGAAAGACTTCAGGTCAGCGCGGAGAGAGTCCCGCTTGCGTCTGAGGCCAGGGCAGGTATGGCGCATCTTGCGCGTCAGACGCTAAATCACTCCCTGGTAATCAGCCGCACCGCCCGGTCGTAAAAGAAATAATCCCAGGTCCAGTTAATCAAGACAATCAGCCGGTTTCGGAAGCCAATCAGCCCAATCAGGTGAACCACCAGCCAGACAAACCAGGCCGAGAAGCCGCGAAACTGCAACCCAAAGGCAGCGGCAACTGCTGCGTTGCGACCAATCGTCGCCATGCTTCCCAGGTCAGTGTAGCAAAACGATTTGAGCGGCTGCTTTGCGATATCGGCCAGAATATTGCGCGCCGCGCGTTCTCCTTGCTGCATGGCAACCTGCGCCACCATTGGCAAGGGTTTGCCATTGTCTTCGAGATAGGCCGCATCCCCTACCACATACACATCCGCGTAATCGGGCAGTTGCAAGGTCGGGAGGACGTAAACCCGCCCCAGGCTGGCCTGCGCCACGCCCAGTTTGCCCATCAGGCTGGCAGCGCGCACCCCCGCCGACCACAACACTGTGCGTGCTGGGATAACCTCGCCGCCCTCCAGCGTCAGCCGTTCACCGTCATAATTGCTCACTTTGGCCTCCACCCGCACTTCGACCTTTTTCTGCTCCAGCGAGCGCCGCGCGGCAGCCTGTAACGCGGGCGGGAAGCCGTTCAGAATGGTTGGCGCGGCCTCCATCAAAATTACGCGGACGTTCTCCACGTTGAGGGCGCGGTAATCCTTGCGCAGCACCAGGCGGATGAGTTCGGAAAGCGCCCCGGCGGTCTCCACCCCGGTCGGGCCGCCGCCGACTGCCACAAAGGTTAACAGCGCCTGACGTTTGCGCAGGTCCGGCTCATGCGCCGCCAGTTCGAACATCCGCAGGATGTGATTGCGAACCGTCACCGCATCGCTGACATCTTTGAGTGGCAGGGCGTTTTGTTCGAGCGATGGATTACCAAAGAAGTTGACAGATGCCCCCGCCGCCAGAATCAAGTAATCGTAAGCAATTTCGCCGCTTTCTGCCTGAACGACCTTCCGGCTGAAATCTACCCCGTTTACGCGCGCCATCACGAACTCAAAATTTTTCTGCTTCTGAAAAATCGCCCGCACTGGATAAGCAATCTCATGCGGAGAAATACCCGCCGTTGCCACCTGATAGAGCAGCGGCTGGAACAAGTGATAATTGCGTTTGTCAATCATCGTCACGCGGACAGGTTTGCCCGCCAGCGCGCGCGCCGCGCGCAAACCGCCAAACCCAGAGCCGACAATGACTACATGGGGGAGTGTTTGGGTCATGTTTACCTCGTCTATGTATCACAGGCTTCCGCCTGTTTTTGCCAAATTTGGATATATTTTGTGATAATTATCTCAAATAATTATAAGACAAACATCAGAATTTGTGAATATTTACGCAATTAAATCTGCAACGTTCCCCAGGCAGTTCCGTAGAAACCTGTACAATCAATCTGATTGGCGGCAAACCAACGTTTCCACGTAACGTTTCTAACGTCAGTTTGGAATAAGACTTCTCGGCTCATTTTATGTTTTTTTCTCGCGTAAAATCGCAACGTTCGCAAAGAAAACTTCAAAACTTGTTGGTATTAGCGGCTTTGCGCGCAAAATTTTCACAGAATCAGGCGTTAAATCTCTATCCCTAATTCACGTTTTTTATGTTGTCTTCTGTCGCTGCCTTTGTGGAAAATTCCCTTTTTGGAGACTCTCAACATGTTCCCCTGGATAACCGAAAGCCCCCTCTTCCACCTCGCGCGCCGCGCTGCGCGGCTGACGCACTGGCTGGCCGTCCTACCGCTCGGCCTGGCCTTCATCTTCGTTTCATCGTTTGGCGCAATCCCTGTTGTCCTTGCCATGCTGGCCGTCTATGGCTTCGAGAATGGCCTGCCCTCTATGCAAGGGCAGCCGGCCCTCATTTCCGGCTTTTGGATGACGCTGCAACTCATCACCTCGTTTGCTGGAATCTTTCTGTTCCTGTGGCTGTGGCTCAAATTCTATGAAAAACGCCCCTTTTACACGCTTGGCTTTGAGAAAACCAACGCGCTGCAACAATACGGGCGCGGCCTGCTGCTTGGCGCGCTCCTGTTCGGCGGCGCGGTCGGGCTAATGGCGTTGTTCGGTTTTGTGGAACTAGCGCAGGGCGACCCGGCCCAAACCGGGCTGGCCGCGTTGGGCGGTGTGTTGCTGGTTGCGCTCGGCTGGGTGGTGCAGGGCGCAGGTGAGGAAGTCGTAACGCGCGGCTGGATGTTGCCCGTCTTGGGCGCGCGCACCCGGCCCTGGATCGGAATCGTGGTCGTTTCGCTCTTTTTCTCTCTGCTGCACGGCCTGAACCCCAACCTGAGCGCCCTGGCGATGGTGAACCTGGCACTGTTTGGCCTGTTCGCGGCCTTTTATGCCCTGCGCGAAGGCTCGCTGTGGGGCATCTGCGCCCTACACTCGGTCTGGAACTGGATTCAGGGCAACGTCTTCGGCTTCGAGGTCAGCGGCACAAACGCGGGCGGCGGCACACTCTTCAAATTCGTCGAAACCGGCCCCGATTGGTTCACCGGCGGCGCGTTCGGGCCCGAAGGCGGGCTGGCGGTCAGCCTCATGCTCCTGCTAGGCATCGTGGTCATCTTCGCCTGGCCGCGCTCAGAGAGCCAATCGCCTTTTTCATAAACCCCGTACCGCAATCCCCGCCGCCGCCAGAGCCTCCCGCGCCAGGCGGGCGTTCTCGGCGGCGGTTTCGTTATCCCCGTGCAGGCAGAGCGTATCGGGGAAAATCACTTTTTCCCCGAATCGAATCCCCTCCGTTGCCAGGCGGACGGCGTTTTCGGCTACTGCCGCCGGGTCATGCAGCACCGCACCCGGCAGGCTGCGCGGCATCAGGGTTCCATCGGGATTGTACGCGCGGTCGGGGAACGCTTCGCTTGCCGCGCTGAGGCCGATTCCCCGCGCGGCCTCGACCAGGCTGGAACCTGCCAGCCCGACCAGAACCAGGTCCCGGCGAAAGCGTTTCACCGCCCTGGCAACCGCTTCCGCCAAAGCCGCATTCACCGCCGCCTGGTTATAGAACGCCCCGTGCAGTTTGACATGCCGAAGTTCGGCCCCCTCCGCCCGGGCGATTGCCGCCAACGCTCCCACCTGATACAGCACCAGCGCTTCCACTTCCTTCGCGCTGAAAGATATCTCGCGCCGCCCAAAGCCCTGCAAATCGGGCCAGCCAGGATGCGCGCCAATGTTCACGCCGTGCTGTTTTGCCAATCGCACCGTCGCCTGCATCACAGACGGGTCGCCCGCATGAAAGCCACAGGCAATGTTGGCCGATGTAATATAGGGCATGATAGCTGCATCGTTGCCAAGAATATAGCGGCCAAACGATTCGCCGAGGTCACAGTTCAAGTCAATTTTCATGGTGATTGGTATCATGGTTCATTTTACAACTGTACGCGGACGTTGTGGAGCAGCAATTCGCGGTATGAATTACCGATGGATTTCGAGGCGCAATTTAGGCAATTTTCAAATACCTTCGAGATGATTTGAAACCAAATGAAAATTTATAGATGATGAGGCGTGTTGGAGTGAAATGTTGATAAGAAATAGGACTTTCTGGCGGTATTATTGCGCCAAAAATATCCTGTTTCCCGGTTGCTTTTTGCACGCTTTGGTTGTACAATTTTCCCAACCACATTCAGAGGAGGCTTAAAATGACTAATTTCAGTTCTGAAGTTACCAGCGATGATAAGCTGTGGGCATTGCTTGCATACATCTTCTCGCCGCTCGTCCCCATCATTCTCATGCTGATGGAAGACAAGAAAAACCGCCCGTTTATCAAGGCTCATAACGCCCAGGCGTTAATTCTGGGTATTATTTCTGTTCTTACTTATGGTATTTGCATCGGCTTCCTGGTATTCCTGTATCAACTTTACCTGGGCTTCCAGGCCTACCAGGGCAAGACCGTGGAAGTGCCGGTCATTACCAACTTCGTTAAAGGCCAGGGCTGGGCCTAACCCAATTTTGCCGAAAAATACCCGCGCCGTAAAGCGCGGGTATTTTTGTGCAACCTTTCACAGCAGGGCGCGTAAGTATGGGTATGAACACCCTCTTACGCGCCTTGCTTTTGATTTTCCAACCTATATATCGGCCTGCTTTTGCGCCGGTTCGCGCTCACCGTTCTCAACGGCGTTATTTTGCCCATCCGGGCATGAAATCGAGGTAAAAATGACTGTAGAAACCAATCATGCTATCCCTGTTCCCGGCCCTGCGCCGCTCTCCCCATCGGAGGAACGCACCTGGGCCATGCTGGCGCACCTGAGCGTGCTGGTCAACCTGTTCACCGGCGTACTTGGGCCAGTGGTTGCGCTTGGCATTTATCTGATGTTCTATAACCGCTCAAAGTATGTGGCATATCATGCCATGCAGTCGTTCCTGTTCCAACTGCTGTGGTGGTATGGATTGGGCATCGTTTGGGCTGTAACCGGTCTGCTTTCGGCGGTTGTCATCGGCATCTTGCTTATCCCGGCGGCCTGCGTGCTAACCCCGGTCTTCCTGGTTGGAATGGCGGTTGCGCCTATCGTCGGCATCATTGGCGCAGTGCGCACTGCCCAGGGCCAGGACTTCCGGTACTGGTGGGTCGGCGACTGGGTGCGCGGGGTGCTGGCGTGACCCTCCTTTGATGAAACGTCCCGAAGGTACCGACAGGCCTTCGGGACGTTTTCTTTTTTGTTAAGGTGACATCCGTCAGGATTGACCTGCGTCAATATGTAGATTATTATCAAAGTATTAGACATTTATCTAAAAAGAGAGAGCGTGTGAGCAATATCATCCAAACTTACATCCGCCGCGTAGGCGCTTTCAGCCACAATGCCCGGCTGTATCTCATCAGCGCAGTGCTGACCGGCGCGGCATTGGGCGTGTACCGGCTGTTGTTCAATTTTTATGTGCTGAGCCTGGGATACGACGAAAGCCTGCTCGGACAACTTATTACAGTAACCAGTGTCACTGCCATGTTGACCGCCGTCCCTATGGGCTACCTGGCCGACCGGCTGGGGCGCAAAAACGCGCTGCTGTTGGGCGGATTCGGCGTTAGCGCGGCGATTGGCGGAATGGTACTCCTTCCCACTGTGGCGATGTTCTACCTGATGAATTTGGTAATGGGGCTGGCGCAAAGCCTTTCGATGGTAACGATGGCGCCTTTCTTGCTGGAAAACTCTGGTGAGGAGGAGCGCACCTACCTGTTCAGCCTGGGTTCCGGGCTGCAAATGGCTGCCGCTTTCGTGGGCAATTCCATCGGCGGATACCTTCCAACCTGGATTGGACAAGCGCAGGGCGTTCCGGCTACCAGCAGCACGGCCTACGCCGGGGCGCTGCTCATCATCACGCTCTGTTCGGTGCTAGGGCTGGCTCCCTTGTTCTGGCTGCGCACGCCCGTCATCAAAAAAGCCGACAAAGCCTTTTTCGACCCGTTCTCGTATGCACGCAAGCACCCGGTCATGCTCGCCAAACTGGTCGTTCCCATGCTGGTGGTTTCAATTGGCGCAGGCTTGTTCATGCCTTTTATGAACGTCTTTTTCCGCGTGCAGTATAGCCAGCCCGACCCGGTGATTGGGAATGTGCTGGCCTGGGGCGCGCTGGCAATGGGATTCGGCCTGCTGATTGCGCCACCGCTGGCCGACCGCTACGGCAAAGCACACCTGGTCATCATCACTCAGGGCATTTCCATCCCCTTCCTGGTGCTGCTGGGCTTTGCGCCCGTTTTCTGGATGTCGGCCCTGGCACATTACGTCCGCCTGACGCTGATGAACATGTCTGGCCCGGTGTACCAGACCTTCGTGATGGAACATGTCGAACCCGAATCGCGCGCCACCGTCGCCAGCCTGGTTTCGATGGCAAACAACTTCGGTTGGGCTTTCAGTCCGACCATCAGCGGCTGGATGCAGGTTCACTACGGCTTCGGGCCGGTCTATTCATCGGTCATCATCTTGTACTCGCTGGCGGTGTTCCTGTACTGGAAATTTTTCTGGAACGCCCGCACGGAATCGGAACTGCGGCTGGCCCCTGCGCACGGGGATTGACCGTAAAGCGGATTTTCAATCCGCGCTGTGATAACAAAAAAACGGATGGACACTTGTCCATCCGTTTTTTGATTTCAAGGCTACCAGGAGCGTCCGCCCCGGTCATTGCCGCCGCGTCGATCGCGATTGCCGCCGCCCGGGCGGCCGCCACCCCGGCCATAACCACCACCACCGCCGCGATTGCCGCCATAGCCGCCACCAAACCCACTGCGCTCTTCGCGTGGGCGGGCAATATTGACGGTCAGCGAGCGGTCACGATACGGTTTGCCATTCAACTGGCTGATAGCCGCTTGGGCTTCAGCCTGGTTGGACATTTCAATAAACGCAAAACCCTTCGAGCGACCAGTTTCGCGGTCCTTGATGATTGCCACAGACTGAACCACGCCTGCCTGTGAAAACAGGGTCTTCAGTTCTTCTTCGGTGGCATCGTAAGACAAATTGCCGACGTACAGTTTGGTTTCCATATTTCTCCATAAGGAACGGGGGTGAAAGTTCTCGTGCCCGGCATTTATAAAGTTGTAGGTTCAATCTGATTGTTTCAGGCTGTTTTTACCCTACATCTTCAGGTAGTCCGGGTACTCGTCTGTACTGTTGTGCGAAAGATGGGAAACCATTCTGCGCTCCAGCCTGACAAGTCGAGTTATTTTAGCACAAATGGATAAAATCAAGCCGGGTTTTTTAACAACAACTCTCAATTTAGCATGAAACGTAACTACAGCCGCTCGAAGCGCGCCTGGAAGAAGCGCAGGTACTTCGGCTCATAAACCATCTTCAGGCCGCGCGTGGTTTCGCGGGCATCATAGACGGCTTTGACGGCTTCTGCCACCACGTCCATGTGAGCCTGGGTATAAACGCGGCGTGGTATAGTCAGGCGGGTTAGTTCCAGTTTGGGGTAGTAGTGGTCGCCGGTCTTTGGGTCGCGCCCAGCGGAGGCGATGCCGCGCTCCATCGAGCGGATGCCCGAATCGAGGTACAGTTCAGCGGCCAGGGTTTGAGCCGGAAACTCGATTTGCTTCAGGTGCGGGTAGAATGCTTTGGCGTCGAGGAAAATGGCATGTCCGCCGACCGGCAAAACGATGGGAATGCCCCAGTCTTTGAGCAGCTCTCCCAGGTAAAGCACCTGCCCGATGCGCGAACGGATGTGCTGGTCTGAGACCGATTCTTCGATGCCGATGGCCAGGGCTTCCATGTCGCGTCCGGCCAGGCCGCCGTAGGTGTGCAGGCCCTCGTAAACAACGACCAGATTGCGCAGTTCTTCGAACAGCGTCCAGTCGTTGACCGCCAGCCAGCCGCCGATGTTGACCAGGTTGTCTTTCTTGGCGCTCATCCAGGCCGCGTCGGTGTAACTGCAAAATTCTTTCAGGATTTCGGCGATGGTTTTATCGGCATAGCCTTCTTCGCGCTCTTGGATGAAATAGGCATTTTCCATCATGCGGGTCGCATCGAGGTAGATTTTGATGCCGTGTTTGTCGCATAGCGCGCGCAAGGCCTTGATGTTTGCCATGCTGATTGGCTGTCCGCCTGCCATGTTGACTGTGCCTGCCACGCTGATGTAGGCGATGTTCTCTGCGCCGTGCTTGTCGATAATTGCCTGGACTTTATCGAGATCGATGTTGCCCTTAAACGGGTGCAGGTTGGCCGGGTCGTGGGCTTCGTCGATGATGACATCCTGGAAGGTGCCGCCCGCCAGTTCCTGGTGCAGGCGGGTGGTGGTGAAATACATATTGCCCGGCACAATCTGACCTTTCTTGATGACCGCCTGGCTGATGAGATGCTCCGCGCCGCGTCCCTGATGAGTAGGGACAATGTATTTGTATCCGTAAACGTTCTGGATGGCGGCTTCGAGCCGATAAAAGTTGCGGCTGCCAGCATACGCCTCGTCGCCGAGCATCATGCCGGCCCATTGGCGGTCGCTCATCGCGCTGGTTCCGCTGTCGGTCAGCAGGTCGATGTAAACATCTTCCGACCTGAGCAGGAAGGTGTTATACCCGGCTTCTTCGAGCGCTTTCTGGCGATGTTCGCGGGTGGTGACGGTCAGCGGCTCGACCATCTTGATTTTCCACGGCTCGGCCCACGAACGGCGGCCAAACTGCTGGCCCATGGTTTTTGGGGTGATTTCTGACATGGTTTACTCTCCTTTGGGTGAATGGATTCTATTCCAATGGCAGCGCCATCGTCGCTTTGACCTCGGTCAGCACCAGACTGGTGTGGATGCGCCCCACGCCGGGGATGGGCGTCAGGCGGTCGACCAGGAATCGCTCCAGGTCTTTGCGGTTGCGCAGTGCCACCTTGAGCAGGTAATCGTACTCGCCGGTGATGTGATGACATTCCAGCACCTCCGGCATTTGGCGGGTGGACTCGCGAAATTTTTCGACCTGCTCCAACTGGTGCATTTGCAGGCTGACATGAATGAAGCATAGCAGGTCATAGCCGGTTTTTTCGCGGTCCATTACCGCCGCATACTGGCGGATGTAGCCTTCCTTTTCCAGTCGTCGCAGGCGGGCATGGGTGGCGGGCGGAGACAGGTGCACCGTCTTCGCCAGTTCGACGTTGCTCAGGCGTCCATCCAATTGCAGGGCGCGCAGGATGCGTTTGTCCACATCATCGAGTACGGTTTCTTGTGTATCTTTTATCATAAAAACATCCTTATTGGCTTTATTTTCCCAATTCCATAAAATTTGAAATTAAATCACCATAGCAGCAGCGTTGGGCGAATTATATTCTGTAGGCGCGGTTGCTGCCCCCTTGTCAAGGAATAAATTGCAACCGCCCTCCCCAACTGGAAAGGGCGGTTTGCTTTTACTGGAAAAGGGTCGACGAGCGTTACCGGCGGGAACTTGACGCTCTCGCGCGAAGGCCTGTCCCTGCGATACTGGCCGCTTGATGAAATGCAAGACTGGCACCCCGCCCACGACCTCTACGCCTGCGCCGCTTACGCGGCCTGGCAGGCGGGGAAGCCAGGCCCGGCGGACTCAATAGTCGTCTACAACTGTGAAGGAGTGCTCACCTTGTTGTACAATAACAACATGCGAAGCGTTGAATTCCGCCGCTTGTTGGACGATAAAAATGCTCTGCGCGTTCGTTTTGAACTGGAGCATGGTGAGGTGGTCATGTTCGTAGTTCAACTGGAATGTCTTTTTATGGATAGCCAATGGATACCTGTTGTCCACTATGACACGGCGCACGGGTTGCCCACTGTAATAGAATGCACCCACATAAGGACGTTGAAAAAACTGAAATGCGAGTCCGTGACTTCAACGAAGGCTTAACGGTTGCAATGTTCGATTTGACCAATAATTGGAGCGAATATCGCCGAAGGTACGAAGAATGGCTGGAAAAGTAAACCCTGAAATTGTCAGGCGCAACATCGCCTTGACCGGCGAAGTCATGCGATACCTGTTGGAAAACCCGAACGTGCTTCAATCCCTGCCAGAACGTTTCGAGTTGGTCATTTTGCCCGAAGATGACCCTGAAATCCGCCTCTATAACCTGGAATTGCTCGACAGATACAGCAGCGAAGGCAAGCCAATTGTATTCGCGCGCATGAAATCCACCCCAATTGCTTCGCCGCCCAGCATTTTTGTGCCGTTGGCAGCGTAGCCAACCTAAAAACTGTTCCAACAATCAAACCGCCCTCCCCAACCCGGAAAGGGCGGTTCGATTTTTCATTTAGGCATCAGTTTTTACGCTACACTCATCACGTTTCACTCATCAACCCCGCCGCCCGCCGCCCAATCTCCACCGCGAAGTTCGTGCCGCGGTCCCAGGGGTAGACCTGGCTCATCGAGGCGAAATACAACCCCTCAATAGGCGTCTCGATGGCCGGGATGTTGTGCGAGTGGTTGACAAGCGGCACTGGCTGGGCGTAGGCCGTGCGGAACAGCCAGACTTTCTTGACCCAATCCATCTCAAAACGCGGGTTGAAACGTTTCAGGCTGGGGGCAAATTTTTCGAGCAGTTCCTCCTGCGTCAGCCGGAAATGCTCATGCTCCGGCTCCAGGTAATCGCCGATGTAAACGATATGGTCGCCGCCGAAATGCTCCGGCGGCACGAAATTGGTATGCTCCACCACTGCCAGAAAGGGGAACCCAGCGCTCTTGGGGATGTTGTACCAGTAATAGCCTTCCTCCGAAAGTTGGTGCTTGAGCGCCAGCACCATCACGACCGCGCCCATCGATTTGAGCCGCAGCAGGCCTTCGAGGTAGTCTTTGGGAAGCGACGGGACCATTTTGGCGGCGGCTCCCGGCGAGAGCGTGACGAGGACTTTATCGGCAGTTTCAACCCCGTCAGCCGTCGTCAGTTCGAACGCCCCCGAAGCGGCATTCCGTTGAATGTGCGTGACCGGCATCGAAAGTTTTATCTCCACTTCGGCGGCCTTGAGCTTTTCGGCGAATAGGTCGGCAAAGGCCTGAAAGCCGCCCTCGAAAGTCCCCAGGCGGGTAGTGCGGGCGTGCAGCCGCGCCCACATCCAGGCCATGTTGACCTGTTTGTAGTATTTCTCGCCAAATTTGCCGATGACCAGCGGCTCCCACATCAGTTTGTAGACTTTTTCACCGCACCATTTGCGCATCCAGGCATCAACAGTGTGTTTTTCGAGGGTTTTCCAGTCGGTGGTCAGACGCAGATACAACCCCACCAGTCCAAAGCGGATTTTATCCAGCCCCCAGCCCAGGCCGGGGAACAAAATCGCTTTGACGATGGAATCGAGCGGGTAGAACCTGCCCTCGTGATACATGACCGTGTACGGGCGCGGGAAGCGCACCTTATGGCTCAGGCCGAGTTCTTCGATGAGAGCGAGCATGTGTTTGTCGCTGGCAAACCAGTGATGGTAGAACTTCTCCACTGACCAGTCCCAGCCTGGCTCCTTGAATCCGCTTGCCAGCCCGCCGACGTAATCTGCCGATTCGTAGATGGTGACTTGATGCCCGGCCTTATGCAAATCCCAGGCCGCCGCCATGCCGCCATACCCCGCGCCGATGATTGCGATTTTTGACATAGTTCTCCAGTGTTTTGGTTAGCCGGTTGTCCGGTTATTCTGTTCTGTTTCCGCTCGCAGCGAATCGCTCCATTTGATTCCCTCACGCGCCAGGAACCAGGCTCCCAGCGCGGTGATGGGCAGCCACAGGGCCACATGCAGCACCAGCGTATATCCGGCAGCAGTGGCCTGTTCTACGCCATAGGCGGTGAGAACCGCAATGCCGGGCGCATCGAAGGTGCCGATATAGCCCGGCGCGGAGGGGATAGTGGTCGCCAGGTTGACGATGCCGTTCATCAGCATCAGCGCAAAAAACGAGACCTCGAAATCGAAGGCGTGCATCACGAACCAGTATTTGGCCGTCTCTAGCAGCCAGATGACGACCGAGGTCAGGAAGACCATCAGCACGTTGAACGGCGAACGCAGCGAAGCCAGGCCGTCCAGGAATTTGTGCATGATTACGCTGACTTTTTCGCGCAGCCGGAGGGGCAGGAAACGGGCGATGAACCACTTTCCGGCCCTGGCCGTCACCTGCGGGAACATGGCTGCCAACAGGAAAACAACCAGCGCCCCCAGGAAGGCTGCCGTGCCGTAAATTGCCACCTCCTGAATATTGCCCACGAACCCCGAGGAGCCGGTCAGTTTTGCCAGTTCGGGCAAGTTGACAAAGATGAACGCCAGCATCACTACGCCGTCGAAAATGCGCTCGACGATAATGGTCGCCAGCGAGGCCGAAACCGGCACGCCCTCTTTGCGCTTGAGAATCACCGCCCGCAACACCTCCCCGGCGCGGGCCGGGTAAATGTTGTTGCCCATGTAGCCGATTGTGGTGATGGGGAACATCTTTGCGGTCGGGATTTTCTTGATGGGGCCAAGCAGGTAATGCCACCTCCAGGCCCGCGCCCAAACGCCCACAAAATAGACGGCCACGCCGGGGAGAATCCACCCGTAGTTGGCGGTTTTCACCGCGCCCCAAAAATCGCCCAGGTGCAGGCCGCGCAGGGCCAGCCATAAGAACAGGATGCTGATAAGCACCCCCAGCCAAAATTGCCACTTTTTCATAGAGAGTGATTTTACCATTCCGGGGCTGGAGTCCGAAGTCGGCCCTCTGAGAATTAGCGTGAAAACCTGTACACGGAACACACGGAATTTACGGAAACGCACGGAAAGAACTTTTTAAATACTAATTTTTTCCGTGTTCATCCGTTTTTTCCGCGTTTTCCGTGTCCGAAAAATGGCTGTCACGGAGATTCTTGAAGAGCCCCGAAGTCTCCCGGCTTCGTCCAAAATCGGGAGATTTTGAACTCCAGTTATAATTCATCTCATGAATCTTAACGCCCCCGCCCCCGATTTTCTTTTGCCTGACCTGGATGGGAAATTCCACCGCTTGAGCGACTATCGCGGCCAGATTGTGGTGGTCAACTTCTGGTCGGCGGAATGCCCCTGGAGCGAGCAATCTGATTCAGAAATCAGGATTTACAGCGAGGCGTGGAAAGGTAGGGTTTTGATCCTGCGGGCGGCCTCGAATGCCCATGAAACGGATGAGATGCTGCGGGAGGCCTCCCACGCGCGGGGTCTGGACATCATCCTGAAAGATTCCGCCGCGCAGGTGGCCGACCTGTACGAAGCGCAGACGACACCCCACTGTTTCGTGGTAGATGAAAATGGCATTTTACGCTACCGGGGCGGGTTCGATGACCGCACCTTTCGCAAGCGAACCGCCTCGCGCTTGTACCTGCGCGAGGCGGTGGATGCTCTGCTGGCTGGCCGCCTGCCCGATGCGCAGGAGACCGCGCCGTATGGCTGTACGATTGCGAGAACCGGCGAAGGTTAGCGCACGCCGGTCAAAATATCAATCGTCAACTGGTCGAGGCGTTCGTATTTCAAGCCGCGTTTGGCAATGGCGGCGCGGTCGAAGGGCTGGGCTTTGAGGGCGGCGGCTTTTTCGGCGGAGTATTTGCCAAAGAAGGGGGCCATCGCGCCATCGTCGGCGTTGATTTCGGCCAGCAGCGCCTGCACTTCGGGGTCGGCGTTGAACTGTGCGGCTTTTTCTTTAAGGATGAGATAGGTGCGCATGCAGCCGCGCGCGAAGTCTTTGACTCCTTCAAAGTCTTCAGTGCGGTAGGCGTGGGCGTCGAAGTGACGGCTGCCGTCGTAGCCGACATCTTCCAGGAATTTGACAAGGTAGAAAGCGGCTTTCAGGTCACGCGAGCCGAAGCGCAAATCCTGGTCATAGCGGCCGGGGTATTGGTCATTCAGGTCAATGTGGAAGAGTTTGCCCGCTTCCCAAGCCTGGGCCACGCCGTGCATGAAGTTGATGCCGGCCATGTGTTCGTGAGCCACTTCGGGGTTGACGCCGACCATTTCGGGGTGGTCGAGGGTTTCGATGAAGGCCAGCATGTGGCCGGTGGTGGGGTTGTAAATGTCGCCGCGCGGCTCGTTGGGCTTGGCTTCGAGGGCAAATTTCAGGTCATATTTGTTATCGAGGGCGTATTCGCACAGGAAGTTCATGGCTTCGCGGTTGCGTTTGATGGCCTCGACCGCGCTTTTGCTCGAATCCGTTTCTGTGCCTTCACGCCCGCCCCAGAAGACGTAGGTCTTGGCGCCAAATTCGACGCCCAAATCCATCGCTCTCATTGTTTTTTGCAGAGCATAAGCGCGGACTTTGGGGTCGTTGCTGGTAAAGGCGCCGTCTTTGAAGATGGGGTCGCTGAACAGGTTGGTGGTTGCCATTGGAACGACCAGGCCGGTATCGGCCAGGGCTTTGCGGAATTCCTTTTTGATGGCTTCGGCTTCGGCGGGCGTGGCGTCGATGGGGATC
The DNA here is from genome assembly GCA_964422545.1 of uncultured Anaerolinea sp. Lineage (GTDB taxonomy): Bacteria > Chloroflexota > Anaerolineae > Anaerolineales > Villigracilaceae > UBA5195. The sequence goes on from CAYRBO010000015.1 coordinate 87,636, forward strand.
AGGTCGTTGTCGTGGAAGTTGACGCCATAGGCGCCGACTTCGCCGAGCAGGTAGACCAGTTCGGCGGGGGTTTTGTGCTCGCGGGTGGCCGCGCCAAACGGGTCAGACCCGCGCGAACCGACCGTCCACAGGCCAAAGGTAAATTTGTGTTCGGGTTTGGGGGTGTAGTCAGACATAGGAGGCTCCTTGGGCTGGTAAAAGTAGGATAGACAATCGAAAATTGCTTGACTCTTGTGACTTTATTCTTTATAATTTTAGTTGGTTGCCACAACAAACTAACTCAACTTTATCTTAAATCAGCATTGGTTGTCAAGGGTCATTCTATGCCAAAACAGGCAGCACCTCAAACGGGAGACCAGGCTTTGGTGCGGCAGATTAACCTGTCGCTGATTATGCATAGTTTGCGTACCCAGGCTCCTATCTCGCGCGCCAGCCTTTCGCAAACCACCAACCTGAATAAAACGACCGTTTCTGATTTAATCAACGAACTGAACGAGCGGGGATTTGTAAAAGAATTGGGAATGCAGTTTTCAAGGACGGGTCGCCCCGCCACCCTGCTCACTCTTAACCCAGAAGCAGGGTACATTGTCAGCGCCGAAATTGCGGTGGACTTCCTGGAAGTTTTGGTGACCGATTTCGCCCCCCAACCCATCTGGCAGGCCAAAGAACCGATTCTTCCTGGAACCAGCCCTGAAGCCACCCTTGACCGTCTGATGGTTATGCTCCACCAGGCCAGCGTAAAGGGCCAGGTGGTTTCAAAGAATTTCCTGGGGTTGGCGGTTGGCGCGCCAGGAATGGTTGACCAAACCACCGGAACAATCCTGTTCGCCCCCAACCTGAAATGGCACAACGTACCCCTGTTAGCCCGCTTGGAGCAAGAAGGTTTTGGCGTGCCGCTCTTTGTAGACAACGAAGCGAATATGGCAACCCTGGGCGAGCATTATTTTGGCGCAGCCCAGGGCTATAACGAAGTGCTTTACCTGAGCGCGAATGTTGGCCTGGGTGGTGGACTCTTGCGCAATGGGCAGCTGTACCGGGGCGCCACTGGTGTGGCGGCTGAGTATGGTCACATGACTCTCGACCCGTATGGTGAGCGATGTAATTGCGGGAATCATGGTTGTTGGGAAACATTCGTCAATCAAAATGCGCTATGTAACAAAATCATTACTGCCATTCGAAGCGGCGAAAGCAGCATCCTGGTAGAAAAAGTGCGGGGGCGACAGGATTGCGTCTCGGTGGAGATGATTGTCGAGGCTGCCCGGGCAGGAGACGCGCTGGCAATTCGCGCGATCGAGGAAGTTGGGCGTTACCTGGGAATTGGGATTGCATCCCTTTTGAACGCCCTCAATCCCGAAATCGTTGTGCTGGGTGGGATTCTGAGCATTGCTTCTGAATTTCTATTCCCTGCGGCGAATGACGAAATCCAAAAACGCGCGCTGCCCTGGAACCGGGAAACGGTCAAAATTGTGAGCGCCGCGCATGGTTCAGACGCTTGCGTGAAAGGCGGGGTTGCGACTGTCTATCAATCCGTCCTTTCCCGAGTAAGGAATTGAGTGCCTGTTTTCAGGCTTGGTTTATCAATTCAACAAAGCAAATCTCAGTTAGCCGGAGGTGTCCCAAGTTATCAATTGCCCCTGTCAACCCAATCCACCCTTTTTTTAGTTTGAATTCACGGAGGAAAAGATGTCCAAACTAGCACGCGCTGTCTTTACGTTCGTCTTAATCGCCATGTTTGCAACCAGCCTGGTTGCCTGCGGCGGCGCAACACAGCAGACCGAAGGCAAAATCAAAGTCGGTTTGTCCTTTTCAGATTTTGCCACTGAACGCTGGAAGAACGAAGAAGTTCTGATGCGCAAGCTTCTGGAAGAAAAAGGCTATGAAGTTATCAGCCAGGAAGCCAACCACGATGTCAAACTCCAGAACGACCAGATTGACAACATGGTCAGCCAGGGCGTCAAGGCTCTAATTGTCGTCGCCGAAGACGGCGATGCTGCTGTTACCGCTGTCAACAGGGCCGCCGATGCTGGCGTCCTGGTCATTGCCTACGACCGGCTCATCAAGACCCCGAAAATCGCTGCCTACCTGTCCTTCGATAATGTCGAAGTGGGCCGCCAGCAAGCCCTGGGCGTGATGAAAGCCATCGGCGCCGACACCTGGGATGTAGCCAAGAACGGAAAGATGCGCGTCATCCAACTCGCCGGTTCCCCCACCGACAACAATGCCACCCTGTTTACTAAGGGCCAGACCGAAATCCTGCAACCTTACGTTGATAAAGGCATCGTCGAAATCATCGCCCAGCAAGGCGTGGAGAACTGGGACCCCGCCAACGCGCTCAAGTTGATGGAAAACCTGCTGACCGCTGCCGGTAACGATGTTGATGCGGTTGTCGCCTCGAATGATGGCACCGCCCTCGGCGCGCTCCAGGCCATGAAGGCCCAGGGATTGGCCGGTAAGGTGCCGATTTCGGGCCAGGATGCCACTGCCGACGGCTGCAACAGCATTGTCAAAGGTGAATTGACCGTCTCGATTCTGAAAGACATCCGCAAGTTATCCCCACTGGCCGTTGATGTGGTCGACAAACTGCTCAAAGGCCAGCCAGTGCAAGGGATGAAAAACTTTACCCTGGCCGAGTTGACCGTTGACCCATCTAAACAAGGCGAAGTGCCCTGCGTCTTCCTCGAAGTCCAGCAAGTCAACAAAGACAACGTCTATGAACTGGTCGTGAAGAGCGGCTTCCAGAGTTACGATGATGTGTATCGTGACATCCCTGAAGACCAGCGCCCGCCCAGGCCTGGCGAAGCAGCTGCTCCGGCCGCCCAACCTGCCGAGAAAATCAAAGTCGGTCTGTCTTTTTCAGATTTTGCCACTGAGCGCTGGAAGAACGAAGAAATCCTGATGCGCAAGCTTTTGGAAGAAAAAGGCTATGAAGTTATCAGCCAGGAAGCCAACCACGATGTCAAACTCCAGAACGACCAGATTGACAACATGGTCAGCCAGGGCGTCAAGGCTCTAATTGTCGTCGCCGAAGACGGCGATGCTGCTGTTACCGCTGTCAACAGGGCCGCCGATGCTGGCGTCCTGGTCATTGCCTACGACCGGCTCATCAAGACCCCGAAAATCGCTGCCTACCTGTCCTTCGATAATGTCGAAGTGGGCCGCCAGCAAGCCCTGGGCGTGATGAAAGCCATCGGCGCCGACACCTGGGATGTAGCCAAGAACGGAAAGATGCGCGTCATCCAACTCGCCGGTTCCCCCACCGACAACAATGCCACCCTGTTTACTAAGGGCCAGACCGAAATCCTGCAACCTTACGTTGATAAAGGCATCGTCGAAATCATCGCCCAGCAAGGCGTGGAGAACTGGGACCCCGCCAACGCGCTCAAGTTGATGGAAAACCTGCTGACCGCTGCCGGTAACGATGTTGATGCGGTTGTCGCCTCGAATGATGGCACCGCCCTCGGCGCGCTCCAGGCCATGAAGGCCCAGGGATTGGCCGGTAAGGTGCCGATTTCGGGCCAGGATGCCACTGCCGACGGCTGCAACAGCATTGTCAAAGGTGAATTGACCGTCTCGATTCTGAAAGACATCCGCAAGTTATCCCCACTGGCCGTTGATGTGGTCGACAAACTGCTCAAAGGCCAGCCAGTGGAAGGGATGAAGAACTTCACCCTGGCCGAACTGACCGTTGACCCGTCTATGCAAGGCGAAGTGCCCTGCGTCTTCCTCGAAGTTCAGCAGGTAACCGCCGAGAACGTCTACGAATTGGTTGTCAAGAGCGGCTTCCAGAGTTACGATGATGTGTATCGTGACATTCCTGAATCCCAGCGCCCGCCCAAGCCGTAGGCTGTAATTTGAAGTAAAATGATCCCGGCTCCTTCAAAAGACCGTTGGAGCCGGGATTTCACAATTGGTGGTTGTATACCTACTCTAAAGAGGAGTAGCCAGTGGACAACGATATCATCCTCGATTTTCAGAACGTCACCAAAAAATTCCCCGGTGTTATTGCCTTGGATAACGTCTCGATGCAAATCCGGCGCGGCGAAATTCATGGCCTGTGCGGAGAAAATGGCGCCGGGAAATCAACCTTGATGAAAATCCTGTCCGGAGTCTATCCGTATGGGTCTTATGAAGGAAAAATACTTTATGAAGGCCGGGAATTAAGGCTGGAAGACCGTTCCATTCGCCAGGCAATTGAACAAGGGATTGCCATTGTCTACCAGGAATTGACCCTCGTCCCCGGCATGACGGTTGGCGAAAACATTTTTCTCGGCAAAGAGCCCGTTGAAAATGGCAGCATCAACTGGGATAAGCTCTATGCTGAGACGAGAGAAATTCTGACCAAATACAAACTCGATGTTTCGCCCCAGGCTGTGGTAAAAAACCTTGGCGTAGGAAAGATGCAAATGGTGGAAATTGCTAAGGCGCTTTCTGAAAACGCTAAAATCCTTATCCTGGATGAGCCCACCAGCGCTTTGAGCAAGACCGAAATAGACAAGTTGATGGAAATCCTGGAGACGCTGAAGAGTCATGGCGTCACATGTATCTACATTACGCATAAACTGGAAGAGTTTTTCCGTATTACGGATAATGTGACCATCCTGCGGGATGGGAAAGCCATTACCACCCGCCCGACAGCCAGTCTCAACCAGGAAAGCCTGGTGCAGAATATGGTAGGGCGCGAAATGAAAGAGCGTTTCCCGAAAGGCAACCGCCAGCCAGGAGATGTGATTTTCGAAGTAGAGAATTTGCAAGCAGTTGACCCTAATGAACCCAGTCACAAAGTTCTTTCAGGGGTGAGTTTCAACCTGAAGCGCGGGGAAATCCTGGGGATTGCCGGCCTGATGGGCTCCGGGCGCACTGAACTGGTCACAACTATCTTTGGCGAATATGGAAAAATCACCGCAGGAACGATAAAGCTGGAAGGGAAACCCATTCAGATAAAGAGCGCGCGCGATGCGATGAAGGTGGGTATCAGTCTAGTCCCAGAAGACCGCAAAGGCCAGGGACTGGTCCTTATCCAGGCTATTTTGCGCAACATTTCGCTTGCCAATCTTGACCAGTTTTCCGGTTTCTTTCGCATTGACCAGGATGCCGAACTGGCAGCAGCCACCCAGCAAGGGAAAAACCTGGCGCTCAAAGCGTCTAGCCTGCAAGCCCCGGTGAGTTCTCTTTCGGGTGGTAACCAGCAAAAGGTGGTCATTGCCAAGTGGCTGTTGACCCAGCCCAAAATCCTGATTATGGATGACCCAACGCGCGGAATCGACGTTGGCGCGAAATATGAAATTTACAAACTGATGAACGAATTGGCCGAAAACGGCGTCTCTATCATCATGATTTCCAGCGACCTGGAAGAAGTGTTGGGAATGAGCGACCGCATCGTTGTGATGCACGCTGGCCGCTCGAATGGGACGCTTGAGATTGCCGACGCAACCCAAGAAAAGATTATGGCTCTTGCCACAGGCATTGCCTGATTCGAACTCCAAGAGGTGACACTCATGAACCTTTTTACCGAAATTACCAAGCGATTCCGCGATAACATTCAAACCTATACCATCATTCTGGCGTTAGTGCTAATTTGGGCTCTCTTTGCCCTGTTGACGCCCAACTTTGCCTACCTGCAACCCCAGAACTTTTCCAACCTGTTCCGGCAAATGACCGTCACCTCGTTCCTGGCCGCCGGGATGGTGCTAGTGATTGTGACCGGCAACATTGACCTCTCGGTGGGCAAATTGGCGGGCTTTGTCTCGGTCGTGGTGGCTTTTTTCCAGGCGAAGGTCTGGAGTACGGTCATTCCCGACCAGCCGGTACTGGCAGCCAGTTTTTCAGTGGTCATTGGTTTGCTCACCGGAACGCTGTTTGGCATTTTGCAAGGCTATATCATTTCCTACTTGAGCGTCCCGGCTTTTATTGTGACACTGGGCGGGATGTTCGTCCTACGCGGCGGAATCCTTATTATCACACAAGGGAAAACCATCCCCGCCAACCAACCGGCTTTTTCAGAAATTGCCCAAGGCTACCTGCCTCCCTGGGCAGGTTGGGTGTTGGGAATCATTGTGGTAGCCCTGCTGTTTTTCAACATGTTCAATAGCCGTTTGCGCAAGAGAAAATTTGGCTTTGAAGTTGCCAGTTTCAACATTGATTTGCTCGGCACCATCTTTTTTTCCACCCTGGTCATCGCCTATATTTTCATCGTCAACCGCTATAACGGCATCCAGGTACCGGTGCTGCTGTTGGCAATTACTGCGTTAATCATGGCGTATGTGTCCAACAACACCCGTTTTGGACGTTACGCCTATGCAATCGGCGGCAATCGCGAGGCCGCACGGCTTTCTGGCATCAATATCAAACGCAATATCTTTATGGTGTTTGTACTGATGGGCTTCCTGTGCGGCGTGGCCGGGATTGCCCTGGCGTCTTATGTAGGCTACGGTACAACTGCTGCCGGTGAAGGCTACGAATTGGATGCGATTGCAGCCTGTATCCTGGGCGGCACATCCACTCTGGGTGGAGTTGGGACGATTTTCGGCGCGATGATTGGCGGCTTGATTATGGCCTCGCTGACCAATGGCTTGCAAATGTTGAACGTCCCTGCCGCGTACCAATACGTTGTCAAAGGCGCAGTGCTTATCCTGGCCGTTTTTTTGGATGTTTACTTCAAGAAGAATCGCTGATTGCTTGTCACAAAAGCCATTCTTTGCGCAACTTCAACAAACAACCGCCTGACTTTTCGCCAGGCGGTTGTATATTTTTTATGGATGCGGACTTCTCAAATTTGGAATTCGATACTGACCGGTTGCGGCGCGCCGAGCGCCAGGCCGCGCGCGCTGGGGGAGCAACCACCCACCGTCAGGCGGAACTTGCCCGGCTCCAGCTTTTGGATGCCGTCTTCGTCATACAACATCAGCATTTCAGGCGTGACCGCCAGCCTGACCATTTTACTCTCGCCCGGCTGGAGATGGATGCGTTCAAAGCCGACCAACCGGCTGATGGGGGCCGGGAGGGGGCTTTCGAGCGCGCTGATGTAGAATTGCACGACCTCATCAGCGGCTACGCTGCCCGTGTTTTTGACCGCCACCTCCACATCGAAGCCGGAGGGCGAAACAGCAGGCGAGACAACGTTCAGGCCGCAGTATTCAAAGGTGGTGTAAGACAGGCCAAACCCAAAGGGGTAGAGCGGCTCTTCGGTCATGTAGCGGTACGTCCGCCCGGCCATGTTGTAGTCTTCAAAAGGCGGCAACTGGTCGAGCGATTTGGGGAAGGTGATGGGCAGTTTGCCAGATGGGGCAATATCCCCAAAGAGCACGTCGGCTATCGCCCGCCCGCCTTCCATGCCTGGATACCACACGAAGAGAATGGCATCTACCAGGTCTTCGACTTCACCCAGGGCAATTGGGCTGCCGCCGGTCAGCACCAGCACAATCTTCGCGCCACTGGCCGCCAGTTCTTTGATGTAATTGACCTGAACGGCAGGCAGCGAAATACTCTCGCGGTCGCCGTTTTGCGGCGAGAGCAGCGATTCGCCTTCTTCACCCTCAAGGAAGGAGGAAAGCCCAGCACAAACAATCGTCACATCTGCTGATTGCGCCATGCCAGCAGCCCAGGTGTGGGGGATTTCTCGCGGGTGCTTGAGCAGCGCGCCGGGGTGATATTCCATGCCCATGCCTTCGGGCAAGCGTCCGGTGATGCCTTCCAGCAGGGTAATCATCTGATTATTAAAGCCGTAATAGTTGCCGAGCAGCACTTCCATGCTGGTAGCAGTTGGCCCGGTGACAAAAATTTTACGGGCCGAGGGCTTAATCGGCAGAATGTTGTTTTTGTTTTTGAGCAAGACGACCGATTCAGCAGCGGCGCGATACGCCAGCTGGCGATGCGCTTCACAGGCGACGACATCCATCGAAATCGAGGCAAACGGCACGTTTTCATCGGGGTCGAACATGCCCAGTTTGAAGCGCGTGCCAAGCGTGCGCTCCAGGGCGCGGTCTACATCTGCTTCGGTAATCAGGCCGCGCTCAATTGCAGCGGGAATTTCGTTAAAAACGTGGTCGCAGCCCAGGTCACAGCCTTTTTGGAGGGCCAGGGCCGCCGACTCTGCCGCATCACCCGTGACTTTGTGGTTAAGGTGAAAGTCGCTCAGCGCGCCGCAATCTGAAACGACGTGACCCTCGAAGCCCCACTCGCCGCGCAAGATGTCTTGCAGGAGCAACTGGCTGGCGCAGCAGGGTTCATAAAGCGTGCGGTTGTAGGCGCCCATGACCGATTCGACTTTGGCCTCTGTAACCAGTTTTTTGAAGGCGGGCAGGTACGTTTCGCGCAAGTCGCGTTTCGAGACAACGGCGTTGAAGTGATGGCGGTCTTTCTCCGGACCGGAGTGAACGGCGTAATGCTTGGCGCAGGCCGCCGCTTTCAGGTACTTGGGATGGTCGCTCTGCAAGCCGCGCACGAAGGCCGAGGCCATTTCACCGGTCAGGAAGGGGTCCTCGCCCCAGGTTTCCTGGCCGCGTCCCCAGCGCGGGTCGCGGAAGATGTTGACATTCGGCGACCAAAACGTCAGTCCCTGGTATTGGTCAGTGTACCCGTTGCGCTTGAGCGCGGCGTGATATTTGGCGCGGCCTTCATCGCTGATGGCAGTAGCAACCCGGTGGATTAAGTCTTTATCCCAGGAGGCGGCCATGCCAATCGCCTGCGGGAAGACGGTTGCGCGCCCGTTGCGGGCCACGCCGTGCAGGGCCTCGCTCCAGTAGTTGTAAGCGGGAATGCCCAGGCGCGGCACGCCCAGGGCCGGGTGGCTCATCAGCCCCACTTTTTCTTCGAGCGTCAGGCGCGAAATCAGGTCTCGCGCGCGGTCTGGGATGGGGAGGTCAACGTTGAGGTAGGCAGGTTGGGTCATATATCCTTCTTACTTGCTCATATTGAGAGTGTTGAACAAGCCTGGGCTGGCACGCAGCCAGAACTTCTCACGGGTTTCGGTTTTCCAGTTAGCCAAAAATTCGGGGGTGTCGAACAGGCCCGGCTCGGTATTGAGATACAGCAGGGCGCGAATCACATCATTGTTGGCATACACAAATTCAAAGATGCCATCAGCGGGTGTCGCAACCAGCATGACCGGCTTGAACTGTTCGCGCGCAAACTTCAAGGCCGCCTCAACGGTCTGCCCCTCGCAGCCAGCCGATTGCGCGGTGTATGAAACGGCCACCCAATCCACAAATTCATCGCCGGGATACCACGCCTCGAGCGGATGCCCGCCAAAGGGCGATTCGCAAGCGGCGGCGCTGTGCCACACCAGGGCGATATTCGCGCTCCCCCGCGCCTGCATCTCGTTATGGAGGGTTTTCCAGGCTGCAACGTATTCTTCCGGCCCCAGTCCGTTTGCCGCCAAATCAAATTCCGGCCCCAGGCGCAGGAACACCGGGCGCGAATAGGCGGCCAGGGCCTCGAGCAGTTCGCCAACCGGCGCATTCCCCTCCGTAACCGAAGCATCCAGCGAAAGCCCAACCGAGAGCGCGCTGTTAGGATATTTCTTTGCCAAAGCATCGAGCGCCGCCAAATCAGGCGATTTGAGCGACAGCTCAATGTTCACGCCGCCCGGCGCGGTCACCAGTTTGTCGAAATAAGCGTCAACGCCGCCAGCATCCGGCCCGACCATCAGCAAAGCCCGCCCGGTAATGGGCGCAAAGCGGCCCTCGATGGCGCGCGGGGGCGGGGGCGGGGTTGCCAGATTGTAGGACGAGATAGTATCTCGTCCTACAATCTGAAATTTTCCGCTGGCTTGCAGCAGCCCCAGCATGTAGAGCAGGCCGTCGTAATAGCGATACCTGCCAGTCGGAATGGCCGCATCCCACAGGGCTTGCACGAAGGGTTGACCAATTTCGGGGTCTGCGGCGTGGGCCAGGACAGCATTGGTGGCAATCAACCCCGTGGAGCGATGCCCGGCCAGCGGTGTGCCATCCAGGGCATATTCGGCAACGTAATCATTGATGCCCTGAGATGCGAAAAAGGTCAGTTGACGGTTGGCCTGTTCCCGATACCATTGTGAGGGGTGGAACCAGACATAATCCATGCCGATATTCGCGCCCACGCGAAAGGCGTCGTAGCGGAATTGGCCGTGATAATCGTCGTTGTAAGGGCGGCCATCGAAGTAGGAATAGTTGGGCGCCAGCCCGGTTTGCGGATGAACAGCCGTAGGCAGGAATTCACGGCTGGCGGTTGCGGCTGCGGCCCAAAAGTCATTGTTTTTGTCGGCCCAGCGCGCCCATAACTCGTAAAAATGCGGCATGTGGTAGGAGGCGTCGGTGAACTTTGAGTTTTGCCCCAACTGCGGCACGAAAACAACCTGTTTGGTCTCTGCATCGAACAGATTGGTAGAGAGTTCACCCTGAGCATTCAGCGCGGTATCGAGAATAGCCTGGGCTTCGGCGCGATAGTTGAAGATTCCCTCGCCGCTGCCCCAGCGCGCATCGGCAAAGAACAGGGCCATGATGAACCAGACTTCGCCATCCGAGGCCGGGTTGGCGGCCAGTTGGGTGCCATCCGTTTTGCAATGCCAGGCAAAATAACCTTTGTAGCCGCCATCGGTCTGGTACATATAAGTTTTTGCCCACTTCCACAGGCGGTCGAATTCTTCTTTTTTGTTCATCTGGACGGCAATCATCATGCCATACGACATACCCTCCGAGCGCACATCATCGTTGCCGGTATCGAGCATGTAGGCCATATCGCTGCCAACGGGGTAATAAACGCGCTCATTCTGGTCATCGCCGTAGAAGAGCTGCTGAAACGCCTCTTCAATTTTGGCCTGAATTTCAGCCTCGCTCTTGCCGAGGCGCTCGGCAAACAGATTGGGATATTGGCCGGTCTCATAAGCGCCGGTCTTTGGCAATAGGGGAGGGGTTTGGGTGGGGGGTTGGGTAGGCATGTGGATTGTTTCTGTTACGGACGGCGCGGGGCCTGCGCAGCCAGCCAGCAAACTCAATAGGAGAAAATAAAAAAATATCGTTCTCATGACCATCTGCCTCAATGATAAAACCGCCTAGAGGGAACAGGCGGTTAGGATTTTAGTTCTTTGTATTCAAACCAATCGAAATCGGCCTGATTGCTGCTGGCCTGTCCATTGCTGCTGGCATACAGGCCAATGCAAGCGCCAACAAAGCCGCCCGCCACCGGCGTGCTTAAGATGCGGCCATCGGCATTTTCAAACAACGCCTGCCAATGGCCGGTCTCATTTTTGAAGTAAAAACTGTAATCTTGTTCGCGCGCTTCCACCTTCAGGCAAATGCGGGGAAGGGCAATGGGCGCACGGGCGAGAATTTCCTCCATGCCTGCGGCGCGCTTTACCAACTGAAGCATGGGCTGCGCCTCAAGCGTGACGACCATCTGATAGTGATAATCGGGGCTTTGGTAAAGTACCAAACCCGCGCATTCATGTGGAGCAGCAGGGGAAAACTCAAATTCAGTCTGAGCAGAAAACGAAAAGTGCTGTTGCCTGCGCCCGACGAAACTGGGGCTGGCGTGTTCAGACAGACGTTCGGGCTGCAAGCGCAGGCGCAGGTACCCGGGGCGTTCGGTCAGGCTGGCAAACCGCTCCGACGAAGTTCGCAGGGAGTTCCAGACGAAAGAAAGCGTATCGGTATTGAAATCATCCCGCGCGGGAGGCTGCGGCCAGGGCTGCGCGGTCAGGTTGGGGGCGGGATATTCGAATTCGACCCTGCCGCTGCCGGGGCTGAAAATGGGCCAGCCCTCTTCCCAGCGAAGCGGAACCAGGAAGGTTTCGCGCCCCAGGTTGTAGTAATAGCCGCCATAGGGGCGCATCGCCAGCAAGACTGCCCACCATTCTCCCGAAGGTGTTTCCACTAAATCGGCGTGGCCTGTGCCGACAATCGGGTAATCCAGGCCGAGGTGACGATGGGTAAGCACCGGGTTGCCGGGATTGACTTCATAAGAGCCGGTTACGCTGCGGCTGCGGGCAAAGGTCACGGCGTGATGGTGTCCGGTGCCGCCCTCGGCAATCATCAGGCAGTAAAATTCGCCAATTTTGTAAATGTGCGGCGCTTCGGCCCAGCGCGCGCCTTTGAGCGCGCCTTCCCACAAAACCAGCGGCTCGCCCACCAGCCGCATGGCGTTCAAATCCAATTCCTGAAGCCAGACCTCGGTATGGCCTTCAAATTGTGAATGAAGCGCCATGCGGCTGCCAACGTACCAGACGCGGCCATCGTCATCAAAGAAGAGCGAGGGGTCAATCCCATCCGCTCCCTCCAGCCAATAGGGTTCAGACCAGGGGCCGGCCGGGTCGCTGGCAGTCACAATGAAATTGCCCGATTTTGTTTTTCCACCAACGAGGGTGTTGATGATGTAAAACGTGCCATCATGGTATCGGATGGTCGGAGCGTACAAGCCGCCTGAAGAAGGCACGCCTTGCAACGGCAATTGCGATTCGCGGGTTAGGGCGTGTCCAATTTGCCGCCAATGCACCAGGTCGCGGCTATGAAAGATGGGCAGGCCAGGAAAATATTCAAAGGTCGAAGTGACCAGGTAGAAATCATCCCCCGCCCGGCAAATAGAAGGATCAGGATAAAAACCGGGCAGAATGGGGTTTCGGAAGGAATTTTGCATGAAAGATTAGCCTTTCACCGCGCCAGCCGTCAGGCCAGAGACAATCTGACGTTCGGCAAACAGATAGAAGATGATGGTCGGCAGGGCCGAGAGGGCTACAAAGGCGGAAACCAGCGCCAGGTCTTGCCCATATTGCCCCTGAAATTGCATGGTGCCGAGCGGCAGGGGCCAGAGTTTGTCGCTGTTGATGACCACCAGCGGCACAAGCAGGTCGTTCCAACTCATAATCATCGTTAGCGCGGCAACAGCGGCCAGGGCGGGTTTGGCAAGCGGCAGCAGGATGCGCCAGAAGAAATCAAAGGCGTTACAGCCGTCAATGTAGGCGGCATCCTGCAATTCGGCAGGGATGGCGGCAAAAAAGCCGCGCAGAATCATAATGTTTCCGGAAAGTTGGAAGGCCGTCTGCACGATGATGACGCCCCACAGATTATCAATCAGATTCAGCTGGCGCAGCACGAAGTAAACCGGCAGGATGGCGATATTGATGGGGAACATCAGCCCCAGCGTGAACAGCTGGAAGGCAATTCCCTTTAAGCGAAACTCCATGCGGGCGAAGACAAAGGCCGCCAGGCTGCAAATGACCACTACCCCCGTTGTAGTGGCTACCATCACCATCAGGCTGTTGCGCAACATGGGCCAGAAGGAATAACGCGGCGTTGTAAGGATGGAAATGATATTTTCCCAACGCGGAGGGATGGGCAGACTATACGGGCTGGACATCAATTCGCCGCGTGTTTTCAATGCGCCGAAGACCAGGATGACGATAGGGACAAACACAATGATAACCACAGTAATTAGCACAGAATACTGGATAAGCCGTTGGAAGAATTTCCTTACGTTCCAGGACGGGCGGTAGGTTTGGGTTATTTGCATGGTTTTATCCTTCCAATCCAGAGAGATAATCGGGCTTGCGCGTAAAATGCAGGTAAATGAGCGAAAAAATCAGGCACAACAAGAACATGTAAATTGCAACTGCGGAGCCGTAGCCCAATTGGAAACGGACGAACCCAAAGCGGTACATGTAGGTCGCCATCGTCTCGCTGGCGTTGACTGGGCCACCCTTGCTCATAATCCAGACCAGGATGAATTGTTGCAAAGAACCAAGCACGGAGATGTAAACTGATGTGCGAATAGTGCTGGCAAGCAGGGGCAAAGTAATAAAGAAAAAGTTCTGGAATGCATTTGCGCCATCGACGCGCCCGGCTTCCTCAATTTCGCTGGGAATATTTTGCAAGCCGGTCATAAACAAGAGCATGTGGTAGCCAAAATACTTCCAGGTGAGAGCTGCGAAGATGGATATTAGCACAAGGTTGGTATTGCCCAGCCAGGCCTGAGGCGTGCCGCCAAACAAGACAATCACGGCGTTAATAAATCCCCGGTCTGGGTCGGGGTTTAAGATGAAAAGCCACATCAGCGCGGCAATCACTTCGGAGAGAACATAGGGCAGGAAAAAGATAGTTCGGAAGAATACCCGCCCGGGCAGGTCGCGTCCTACCAGCACGGCCAGCATCAGCGATAAAGGGAGTTGAACGAAGAGCGACAACGCGATAATCAAAAATCCGTTGCGCAGGGCGATCATGAACACTTTGTCGTTCAGAATGTTCTTGAAATTATTCAGGCCGACAAAGTCCACCGCCGGGCCGAAGCCTTTCCAGTTAAACATGCTGTAATAAATGGACTGGAAAATGG
>CAYRBO010000016.1:0-101335 GCA_964422545.1 uncultured Anaerolinea sp.
GGAATTTACCACAAAGGCAACGACGGAACACGACGTAAGAGCATTTAAGATTTTCTGTTGTGCCCCGTTGTGGCCGTCGTGGTTAAGGGGTTTCTTTTCCGGCTTGCCCGGGTTAGGGCAGACACTTACACCAAACGCAAGCGCGGTGCTGCTCATCCGCCCGCGACGAATATGAACCTTTATTTGCTCATATTTATGCAACACAAGATAACATCTCGCGCCATAGAATACAAATCTTATAATTGGCAAAGGGTTGATAAGAAAATAACCCAAAAACCTACCAACCGTTCGGTAGGTTTGGTATAATTTTCAAACAGGAGCCAGCATGGATTTTTCGCTTTCCAAAGAACACCAGATGGTTCAAAAGACAGTGCGCGATTTCGCCCGCAAAGAGATTGCGCCCGTCATCAAAGAGTATGACCGCAAGGCCGAGCCAATGCCCCATTCCCTGAAGCGCATGGGCGAATTGGGGATTTTGGGGCTGTGCTTCCCCGTCCGCTATGGCGGTCAGGGAATGGATTACATCTCCCTCGGGCTGGCCTGCGAGGAGCTCGAAGCGGTCGATACCCACCTGCGGGTGGCGATGTCGGTGCATACCGGTCTGTGCGCGATGACGCTCTTCCAGTGGGGAACGGAGGAACAGAAACAGCGTTTTCTTAAGCCGCTCGCCTCGGGAGAAAAACTTGGCTGCGGCGCGTTCACGGAACCCGGCATGGGCTCCGATGTGGCTTCCATGCAGGCCTCCGCCAAACGCGATGGCGATTCTTATATCCTTAACGGCGAAAAAATGTGGATTTCGCTGGCCTCGAAGGCCGATTACGCGCTGGTGACGGTTCGCACAAACCCGAAGGCAGCCCGCCCCTCCGAAGCCTTGAGCAGCTTCGTGGTTGACCTGCATTCCCCCGGCGTGAAGCGCGGCGACCTGCACGGCAAACTGGGCGTGCGGGCCGGTTCGACCGGCTGGATTTCGTTTTCCAACGTGCGCGTGCCGCTCGAAAACCGCATCGGCGAGGAGGGCGAGGGTTTCAAAATCACGATGACCGGCTTCGACCATGGCCGCTACACCGTCGCTGCGGGCGCAACCGGCATCATCCGCGCCTGCCTGGAAGCCAGTGCTGGCTACGCCAAAACGCGCAAAACCTTCGGCAAGCCAATTGGCGAGCACCAACTCATCCAGCAAAAGATTGCCCGCATGGCGCAGGATTACGAAATTGCGCGCCTGCTCTATTTGCAGGTCGGCTGGCTAAAAAACATGGGGCGGCGCAGCACACTCCAGACCTCGTATGCCAAGAAATTCGCCACCGAGGCCTCGTTCCAGGCCGCCAACGAAGCCATCCAGGTGCATGGCGCGTATGGTTTTAGTGATGAATACGATGTAGAGCGTCACCTGCGCAATGCGCGCGGGGCAATCATTTACGAGGGCAGTTCAGAAATCCAGACTCTCATCCAGGCCGATTACGCGCTCGGCAAACGAGCCGACAAGCCCCTGCGCTGCGAACTGCCCGCCTACGATGAAACTGGCTGGCAAGGATAGGCGCACAATGGAAAACCAACCTTTGCATACGTCCATCGAGAAAACCATCCAGACTATGATGGGACTGCTGGTACTGGAACAACCCAACGGCTTCCCGCGCTATGAATCGAACCTATACATCATTACCGCAAGCGGGAAAATCCTATGGAAAGCGGAAAAACCCGACCCAAACACGCTCTACTCGCGGGCGCGGCTGAATGACGACGAAACCATCTCCGCGTACACCACCGGCGGCCATGCCTGCGAGTTGGAATTGAAGACCGGCAAGTTAATCAGTTTTAGCAAGATTACGTAGCGTAACACAAAATGGCTTTTTGCGCCACAAAAAGGAGGAGCAGTGAAAATCATCACCTGTATCAAGCAAGTGCCCGATTCCGAAGCCAAAGTGACGGCCCAGGACGGGCAGGTCTCGTGGGGGGAATCGCCGCTGGTCATCAACCCCTTCGACGAATACGCCGTTGAGGCCGCGCTCCAGCAAAAAGATAACGGCGATTTCACCGTCACCGCGTTGTGCATCGGCCCCGAAAGCGCCAAAGAAGCGCTCAAACACGCCCTGGCAATGGGCGCAGACGAGGCCATTCTGGTCTCAGACCCAGCCCTGGAAAGCCTCGACAGCCAGGGCGCGGCGCGGGTGCTGGCTTCCGCTATCCAGAAAATCGGCGATGGGAAACTGGTCATCTTTGGCCGCCAGACGCTCGATAACGGCGCAGGCGTGACAGCCGCCCAAACGGCGCGCGCGCTGGGCTGGCCGCTGCTCAGCTTCACCGGCAAATTCGAATTGAACGGGGAAGGCATTCGGGTCGAGCGCGTCATCGAAGAAGGCAAACAGACCGTCAGCGCCAAACTCCCGGCAGTGATGAGCGTCATCCAGAACATCGGCGAGCCACGCTACCCCTCGTTTATGGGCATTCGCAAGGCATCCAAAGCCAACATTCCGGTCTGGACGCTGGCCGACCTGGGCATGACCGCCCCGGCAACGGCTGTCCGCCGCATTGAACTGATGAACCCGCCCGCGCGCGACGCCCAATGCGAAATCATCAGCGGCGACAGCCCCGAAGAAATCGCCGAAATCCTGGTCGAGAAAATCCTGGCGGAGAAAGTGCTATGAAAACCTGCGTTTATATTGACCATTTCCAAGGAGAAGTCGTGCAGGCCTCGTGGGAGGCGCTGGGCGCGGCCAAATCGTTTGGCGAGGCAGCAGCAATTGTGCTGGGTTCGGGCATCGAGGGCTTGGTAAAGTCAGCCTTCGAGTTCGGCGCGGATGAAGTGCTGGCGGCGGATGACGCTTCCCTGGCGGATTTCCGCCCGGAGACGTATGCCTCCACCCTGAGCGCGATTCTAGCCGACTCGTCACCGGCCCTGGTGCTGCTCCCAAGCACCTCGCGCACCCGCGAGGTGGCGGCCATGAGCGCTATGGACCTGAACAGCGGCGTGCTGACGGACGTAACCGAATTGGAACTGGACGGTGAATCAGTCCTTGCCACCCGCCCGATTTACGAAGGCAAACTGTTCGAGAAAACCACCTGCGCGACCAGGCCGCAGTTCGTAACCTTGCGGGCGCGCGCCTTCCCACGCCCCTCCCCCGAAGCGGGGCGCAGCGGGAGCGTCAAGAACTATGCCGCCACCGGGCAGGCCCTGACAACGGTGGAAGGCTACGCGGCGGGTGAAATGGGCGTCAGCCTGGCCGATGCCGGGGTGATTGTATCCGGCGGACGCGGCGTAAGCAACAATCCATCGCTGGGTCTCGACGAAGCCGAGACCGCGAAAAAGGGATTTGAACTGCTCGGCGAACTGGCCGGGGTGCTGGGCGGCGCGGTCGGCGCATCGCGCGCGGTGGTCGATGCAGGCTTCATCCCGTATGCGCATCAGGTGGGACAGACCGGCAAAGTCGTCGCGCCCGATTTATACATCGCGGCAGGCATTTCGGGGGCCATCCAACACATCGTCGGCATTCGCAGCGCCAAACTGGTGGTTGCCATCAACAAAGACGCTGAAGCGCCCATCTTCCAAGCGGCGCGCTATGGCGTGGTCGGCGACCTCTTCACGTTCGTCCCAGCCCTTACGGCGGCCTTCAAGAAAAAACTGGGAAAATAGCGCTGAGTAACGAGTGACGATAGCCGACAGACCGGGGATGCAAATCCCGGTCTGTTTTTTCGTTTTGAACACAGATTCCACGGACGACTCAATAGTCATTTGTAAGATTTTTACCACAGAGCGCGCTGAAAACGCTCATTTTTCAAGCGCTAGTTTCAGGCTCTGCGCTCTCCGCGTTCTCAGCGGTTAAGGTTTTTGCAGTGGGCTCACAGACGAATGCTTTTTTACAAGAGAGTCAAACAATGCTTTCACAACGAACGCACCCAAAGCGGCAGGTATAATTGACCTGAACACAGAAAAGGGAGACGCCAATGACTTTTTCAATTGTCGCTTATGACATCAAAGAGGAAGCCTGGGGGGTGGCCGTCGCATCGAAATTCCCGGCGGTGGGAGCCATCGTCCCCTGGGCGCAGGCCGGGGCAGGCGTCATCGCCACCCAGGCTTACGCGAACGTATCTTACGGCAGCCACGGACTCAACCTGCTGCGCCAGGGCATGAGCGCCGATGCCGTCCTGGCACGCCTGACCAGCGCCGACCCAGGGCGCGAAACCCGCCAAATCGGCATCGTCGATAGAACCGGGCGGCCCGCCACCTTCACCGGGAAAGAATGCATGTACTGGGCTGGCGGCCTGACCGGGGCGGGCTATGCCATCCAGGGCAACATCCTATCCAGCGCCGACGTGGTCTACAGCATGGAAGGAGCCTTCCTGCGCACCGACGGCGACCTGGCGACCCGCCTGCATGCCGCGCTCATGGCCGGCGACCGCGCGGGCGGCGACAAACGCGGACGTCAGAGCGCGGCCATCCTCATCGTCAAAGCAAAGGGTGGCTATGGCGGTTACACCGACCGCTTGTTCGATTACCGCGTCGATGACGACCCTGACCCGGTCGTCAAGCTGGGCGAACTCATCTACCTGCACCGCCTGTACTTTGGCAAAAGCCCCGAAACAGAGCGCATCCAACTGACCGGGGCGCACCTGCATACCCTCCAAAAAATCATGGCACGGCTGGGCTATCTGCAAACTCCGCCGAGTGGCGTCTATGACGAGCCAACCCGGCAGGCCTTTCGGGCCTTTACCGGCAACGAAAATTTCGAGGAGCGCTGCGACCCGGTTGCCGGGTGGGTAGACGCGCCCGTTTACGATTACATCTTGCGAAAATTTGGAAAATGAACCCTCGCCTTCTCCCACCGGGAGATGGAAAGGAAATCTCTACAAAGCACTGGACAATTAAAGCGATGAACAAACTCCCCGAAAACGCCAAAGGCCTCATCCTGGATATGGACGGGGTCCTGTGGGCTGATTCGCAGGCCCTCATCGACCTGCCTGCCACCTTCTCCCGTTTCAAGGAACTGAACCTGGCTGTGACGCTCGCCACCAACAACGGAACCCGCACAGTCGACCAGTACATCAAAAAACTGGCCGGATTTGGCGTAACGGTTGAACCCTGGCAAGTCATCACCTCCGCGCTGGCAGTGGCCGAAATGCTCGCAGGCCGCTTCCCCGCCGGAACTCCGCTCTTCGCCATCGGCGGGGAGGGCGTGATGCAGGCGTTGAGCGCCAAAGGTTTCGAACTATTGAGCGTAGAAAACGCGCAGCAGGCCGAGGCGGTCGTCTTTGGCATCGACCGCGCCATCAACTTCCAGAAAATGGTCGAAGCCACCCTGCTGGTACGGGCCGGGAAACCCTTCTACGCCACCAACGCCGATCGAACCTTCCCCACCCCGCGCGGGCAAATCCCCGGGGCCGGGGCCTGGCTGTCGGTCATCACCACTGCCAGCGAAGTCGAGCCAATCATCGCCGGGAAACCACAGACTGCCATGCTGCAAATCGCGCTCGAACGGCTCGGCACGCCCAAAGAGCAGACCTGGGTCGTGGGCGACCGGCTCGAAACCGACATCGCCGGTGGACAGGCACTCGGCTGCCCGACCGCCCTGGTGCTGACCGGAATCGCCACCCGTGAGCAGGGCCTGGCCTGGCGGCCAAAGATTAATTTAATTGGGGAGAGTTTGGCAGCGCTGGTGGCCAGGTCATCCATGTGACCGGCCCCCTGCGGAGGTAAATTCTGCGGGTTGCACACCGGCGCAATTCGGCAATTTTGTAAGAAATCAACCGCCGCGCCTGTCCTGACGGGATTGGTCAGGGTGTAGCACGGCTGCTTTAAGATTTTACGCAAAAGGTGACAGCCACCTGGTAACCAAACTGGTCAACCAGAAAGAATATCCTCCATACGAATCGCTTGCGCCAATTTGCGCCGATTTTGGCTCCAACCTGCTGCGCCACTCCATGTTACCCCCACGATGTATGAAAAATGGCGGCCTATCAGCCGCCAAACCTGGCGCCCCAGCCAGGATTCGAACCCACAACCTACTGATCCGAAGTCAGGCGGGTTTTAGCCCATGCCGTGCATATAGCGTTATTACGTCCATCGACCCCCAAATATAGGGGTAATTTTGTCCATCCGGTGCATAAAACCCACCTGGATTAAGTGGGTTGCACCGATTTGCACCGATTATCTTTTTAAGAAAACGACCACCCGATTTCATCAATCAGACGGCACCACCTGTTCACTCGCTTTTGTCCTCAAAAGCGCGAGGAATTCCTGCCTATCGGATTCAGAAAGTTTTCCCCAGACCGATGCGATAAACGCAATTTCTGGATCAGGAATTGGTGGAGGGGCAACTTCCAGAATATCGTAGATTTGCGAACCCAGTTTGGAAGCAAGCAGCAACACATTCTCACCAGATGGTTCATAGGCCCCTGCCATCCAACTGGAAATCGAAGATTGCGGAACGCCCAGATACCTGGCAAACGCAGAGATTGTTTGACGTTTTCCTTGTTTTTGTTCCCATAACAAAAACTGATTGTTGAGCCAACTCGAAAATTTTGTAGTCATAGTACACCGATTTTTGTGAAATACTTCAATACCATCATACCAAAATAAATAGGCAATAAAAAACAGATGGTATAATTACATCGGCAGATGATAATTCATCGGCAATAAAAGCCGGTAAAAGGAGGCAAAACGTATGACTTGAAAACTCCCTTCTTAGTGTACTTCGGTAGTCTAAAACAAAACGAGCATCCTGTCGCCTGGCAGCCTCGGATGCTCGTCACCAGCAAAACACACGGACGCTTGCGCGCCTGCGTGCCGCCTTTCCTATTGTACCAGACCAGCCTATGCTAGCCATCCTCGCCAACCTGCTTAACGCCATCGGACATGCCATCCTCTTGCTTGGACAGTTCCTCGTCATCCTGTTCCTGGGGTTGCTTGTCGCGCTGTTGTATGCCCTACCCTGGCTGCTACGGATGGCCTGTGTACTCGGTTGGCTGGTCGGCGGGTACATGGCGATGGAGGCCATCCAGAATCTGTACGGGTTTCACTCCCCCACCGGAGCAGTGTTCGCCCTGCAATTCGCGGTCATTTTCCTGATGGTCGCCTGGGCGGGCAGCCTGCTCCTGGTCAACCCTAAACACATCTGGGGTGGCCTGGCGCTCGGCGGACTGCTCCCCACTTGGATAGCCTGGAAGGGCATTCCCTGGATGTTTGAGGGCTGGAATTACGCTGACCTGTTCATCCGCGTCCTGCCCCCGGCCCTGTTTTCGCTGGCGTTGATTTACATCACCATTCGGATGCGCTTCCTGCGCACCCATCAACAACTCCACCTTTCCAAGCCAGCTTTTGCCTGGCTGCCCAAACTACGAGGACACCATGAGTGAAACCACCCAAACCAATTCCATGATTGACACCTTGCTCGGTCGTGATGTCACCACCGACCACGGCGGCCTGACCCTCGGCGACCTGATCGTTCTTATCCTGGACGCCGTCTTGCTCATTTACACCGGCTGGCGCAGCTACGACTTCCTGACCACCTCCGTCCCGGAAGGCTACGAACTGCTGGCGATGGTCGGGCTGTGGGGTCTCGATATTGGCGCAATTGCCTGGTCGCTAGTCTGGATTTTTGGCTCCAGCACCAAATATCAAGACTGGGTCGCCATGTTTTTCTTTGTATTCGACCTGATGGGCGTCATCCTGACCTCCCTGGCCGACAGCCTGATGTACGGCATGGTCGATGGCGTACTCACAAAAATGATTGGCAGCATTGCAGTCGTAGCCGTCCCCTTGATTGTGGTAGCCAACGTCGTCGCCGGGTTTATCTACCATCTCACCAGTCCGGATACTCAATTCCGACGTGAAATGCGCCGCGCCGAAAATGAATACCGCGCCAAAATGGTGCAAATCAACCGCCTCGAACGAGACCTGCAATACGCGGAGTCCTATGTGCTTGCTCGCCAGGAAGTTTTGGACAAATCGATGGCGTTGGCGCAAATCAAAATGGTACAGGACGGCCTGGAACGTGAAATGCGCCTGGCCTTGCGCGACCAGACCGGAATTCACGGCCTGACGCCCCAGATGAATGGCGACAACGGACAGGAACGTCTGCTCAACCTGCGCAACCGCATCGAAACCCTGCGCAGCCAGGCCAAAGCCATCAGCGCCGAAAAGGAACCTGAAACAGTGGACGCCAATAACGGGAACCATCCTGCGCAACAACCCGCAAATTTTCAGTAGGCCCGCTGGGTGAACGCCTGGCGCTGGATTTGAGATGGGCATATCCGCTCAATGCCGAACAAATCCTGGCCCGTCAGCCAGCAGGAGACTCCCGCCCACTGCGGGAACACGAGGCGGTGAGTCTCCTGCTGATGGCCTTGGTTGATGATGTTTTCCCAATGCCTGCATTGCGCCGGTCATGATATCAATTTCAACCAGCGAAATGATGGCTTTGTCGATGCGCCGCTGTCGCAGAATGTGGTGCTTTGGGTCGGGTTGTTCGACGCGCGCAACATGTCGCTCCGGTTCACCCAGGTTATTGGTTATGCCAGTAAAGTGCGAATTTCTTGTATCAACACCTGCGGGTCATGGTTGACGTGGAAAACCCATTTGCCCAATTTGCCCCAATTGTTGACCGCAGTCACCCAGCGGCGGGCAGATTCGTGTTTGGCGCGGTCTTGTTCGGTTTCCTGGCCTTTGATTTCGAGAATCATGGTTAAATCATTCGCCAGGCGCACCAGGAAATCGGGTTCGTAGTGGAAGCTGCTGCCCATGAATTCGTAAGGGATCAGGAAGCCAAGTTGGTCGTTGCGGGCATAGAATTTCGCCAGGTTTTGTAAAACGGCCTGCTCCAGCTTAAAAGCGGCAGATTGTTCCCAGCGTAGGGTATCGGCAGCAACGGCGTTGATATGGCTGGATTGGGTCATGAAAACCGGTCGGGTGGTCTTGAAATCGACATCAGCGGTAGAGCCCATCGGGTGGTAACGGTTCAAGATGGGCATCAGCGGCGGTTCACCCTGGCTTTCATCGGGACGGATGGCTGCCAGCAGACGTTCCACCACCCGGTCGAAGTATTTTTGCGCGCCCAATTCGCGCGGGTCAACATCAGGCAAATGGACTTTCTTATCGACGTATTCACGCACGAAGCGCAAAACCTGCGGGAAAAGCTGGTGACGCGATTGCAGACGCAGGCGCGGGTTGCCCTTGGGATCAATGCTGTGCTGCTGGTCGCCAACCATCAACTGGACAATCTGGCGGGCCATCTCGAACTCGATGGTTTGGAGATGGGTGGTTTCGTAAAAGGCGCGCCGGTCTTGTTCGACAAAATCGCCTGGGCCAGCCAGGGAGGGCGCGCCCACCTGGTAGCCGACGCGCGGTTTGACAAAGACAGAGGTCGGTTCGCGCTCCGGCTCGATGGCAAGCGGCTGCATGACATCAATATCGACGGTTATCAGATTCTGGCGCAGGGCAAAGGCGTAGCCTTCCACGTTGGGGAAGCGGATTTCAATGCCAGCGCGTTCAGGCAAGGCCTGCACGTGGTTCTTTGGCCGGTCTTCCGGCGCAGGGGCGTGGGTAGGCCGACCCTTGAACGGAATCAGGCTGAACGGCACGCCGTAAACATGCACATATTCTTCGGTCAGGTAGCCGGTGTCTTTGTTGAGGGTGTAGTCCATGCGGCGCAGGCCGCGCCCCACCACCTGTTCGCACAACAACTGGCTGTCGAAGGCGCGAATGCCCAGGATGTGGGTGACGTTATTGGCGTCCCAGCCTTCGTTGAGCATGGCCACCGAGACCACGCAGCGCACCTGTTCGCCGGGTTCGCCCGCTTTGCCTACGGTCGCTACAACGCGGCGCAACTGCTGGGCGGCTTCCTGGCGGCTGGCATTCGGGTCTTCGCTTTCAGCCTGGGCCAGCAATTTGCTATCGATGCGGATGGTGGGGGTGAAACCGGGACGATTGGAGAAATAAGCCGGGAAAACTCGCCCATCACCATAAGTCACCCTGGTTTTGGCTTTGCCCTTGGGAGGACGGGCAGGGGTTTCGGCTTCCTCGGTATCGCTATCGTCGTCATTTTCACCCGGTTCATCTTCGGCAATTTCGACCACCTGTTCGCCGGAGATGTTGCGATAAACCAGTTCGGCAATGTCGGTGTTGTCGCAGATGATGATCAGGGCTGGGGGTGTTTTGTCTTGCAGATTGCTGGATGCTTGAATCTGGTCGAAGCGTTCTTTCCACTGACCGGCCAGAGTCAGCAGGGCAGGCTCCACTTCACGGTAAACCGCCTGGGGGTCGGGGCGGCGGGTGCGGCTGCCGCGCTCGGAGGGCTGGAGATTGTCGGTGATGTGTTTCCACAGGCGGAAATATTTCGGTTCCGGGTTGCCGGTGACATCGCTGACCGGCAGGCGCGGGATTTTGACAATCCCGCTTTCGATGGCGTCTACCAGTCCGAAATCGCTGACCAGCCAGGGGAAGGGCGCGCCTTCAACATGACCGCTGCCCTGGATGTAAAACGGGGTGGCCGATAAATCGACGCAAAAACGCACGCCGACGGCCTGCTGGAGCATATCCAGCCCGCTGACCCAAACGGTGGCTTCTTCCAGCTCGTCTTTTGCCACGCCCTCACCCCCAGCCCCTCTCCCACTGGGAGAGGGGAGCGCGGTGTTCGGACGCCAGGCATGGTGGGCTTCGTCGTTCAGCACCAGGATACCGCCGCGCGAACGGTCGTACAGGTCGCCCAGCACGCGGCGGGCGAAGGCTTGTGGACTTTCAGCGCCTTTGTTGACCACCACATACGATTTGCCGCCTTCGCTGTGTTCGCTTTCGGGCGCGAACAGGTGCCAGTTGGCGACCAATACTTTACCCTTGTTGAGCAGTTCACGCAAGCGGGTGGGAACCAGGTCGAAGGCGGCGTAATAGTTGTCTTTATCTTCGGGGCGCAGAACTTGCAGGCGCTCTTTGATGGTCAGGTTGGGGCAAACGGCCAGCACAGCCTGCGGAAAACGCTCGTCGCTGGGGGTGCGACCCCGGTTGCAGAACGTCCAGGCCACCAGCATGGACATGACCACGGTTTTGCCGGAACCGGTCGCCATTTTGAGCCCCAGGCGCACCAGCGGAGCCAGACCGGCATCGGCGGGCTGGTCGAGCAGTTTTTTCAGGTCGTCGTCTTTGATGGCCGATTTGAAGCGGGTATGTTTGCCTGCCAGGCGAATTTCAGTGAGATAGATGGCGGTTTCAGCCGCTTCAACCTGGCAGAAAAACAGGCGGCGTTCACGATCTGGGCGCTGCCAATAGCGCAGGAGTTCTTTGGTGATTTCCGTGGCGCCCTCGTAGCCGGATTCGCGCCAGCGTTTGACATCATCGCGCAGGGCGTTGATCAGCGGCAGGTCTTCGCGCTGTTCTTCGCCGAACATGTCAATTTGCCCGGCGTAGACTTTTTCGGTCTTGTACCAGTAGGAGGCCGGGCGGCGGTAAGGGACAATTTCCGGTACGCCACCGCGATATGACCAGTGCCGCGCCGGTTCTTCGAAGGGCGAGCATAGGATGGGTTTTTCGACGGATTGGATGGGGAGAGGATGTTGGGCAGTCATAAAAATTGCATTAATTTCCCAAACCGAGGATTTTTTTGAATGGGTTTTTAGTCAACGAAATAATAACCTGTAGCAGGGTAGCGACGCCAGAAACGCCTGTAAATGTCAAGACAATACCACGAGCATCTGCCCATATGCGGTTTTCCACTCGAATTGTGCATGTTAATTTTTCAGGAAATAGACTTTACCGGAAATAGTTATTTTTTGTATAATCTGCCGAATTCAGGACTGGCAGGTGAAACATGATCAAATTTCAGCTACTCAAAAAGAACCTGGCGGCTTTCCAGTGTTTTACCGGCCTAAACCTTGCGGCCTTTTATGAACTGTTGCCATCCTTTGAGCAGGCTTATGAAGCCGATTTGGATCAGCGAGACAAAGAACGCGCCCGGAAACGGCAACGAGAACGCGGCGGAGGGCGAAACGGTGCGCTGACGGGGTTGGAAAACAAGCTGCTCTTTATCCTGTTCAGGAAGTGCAGGGCTATGTTTTCGGCATGGGCCAAACACAAGCTGGAGAATGGATCCATCGGTTGACACCCATTTTGAATCGGGCTTTAGGCTACGAAAAGCAATTACCAGCGCGCAAGGCTCAGGATATTGAACAAGTTCTGAAAATGTGTCCGGATTTGGAATTTATCATTGATGGGACCGAACGTCCGATTCGTCGTCCGAAGAGTAAGAAAAAGCAAGAAGATAACTACAGCGGCAAGAAAAAACGCCATATGGTCAAGAACAATGTTGTCACGGAAAAACGCACCAAAAAAGTAAAGGTTCTGAGTACTACCGTTGAAGAAAAAAAGCACGACAAGAAACTGGCGGATGAACAAGCAATCCCATTTCCAAAAGGCAGCAAGGTTTGGAAAGATACCGGGTTTCAAGGGTACGAACCCGAAGGTGTTACCACTTATCAACCGATGAAAAAACCGAAAGGCAAGGAACTGACCATCGAGCAAAAACAGAAAAACAAAGAACTATCCGCGGAGCGCATTGGTGTTGAGCACAGTATTGGCGGCGTCAAGGTTTTTCGCATTGTTCATGACATTTTCCGCAACTTCCGCGAAGGATTTGATGACCTTGTGATGGAAACCGCCTGTGGCTTGCACAACTGGCGTCTCGATTTCCGCTTGACCGCATAACCAGCACCGCAATTTCAACCTGTTCGAGCACCTCAAAGTTTATTTCCGGTAGACTCTTATATATTCAGTGATTTATTTTTGCAGAGAGATGTCTATATATGCTCCATATACCTTTTGAGTAGATTCACCCACTCCTTCTATATATATCCGGAGTTCGGTATGCTGAATAGGCTCTAAATCCCAATTGGGAATGCTCCAGTTATTTAGGATGTTTGGATCGTCTTTCTCTAATTTCGGAGGAATGGTTTTTGGGATTTTTTGCGGTGAGTTTGGTAATTTGACCTCGATCCAATTCAGAAAATCACGATCAAATGCGTAGACTCTAACACCAAATCCTGAATTAACAAAAGTGATAGCCTCTTCAGTATGATTATATACACTAAAAAAAACGTAGTTCGGAGATGGAGGCGGCACATCCCCTGAGGGGATCATCAACGATGCCCGTTCCATGGTAATACCGCTATTTACCTCTGCGTTAGGTGCAACATTTTCCATAAACAAACTTTGCGCATTCGAATCAATAATTGGAGTTGGGGGAAACGACACGACCTGTGGCTTCTGGGTTTCTATGCCTCTTGGTTGACAGCCAATCACAGTGAGCAGAACAAGTAGTGACATAACAGAAATTCTATTCATAGAAATCTCCTGATTAGCTTATGGCATTAATGAGTAAGTTGGAAATGGAGCCGATAGCACTGCCATGTTTTTAATTGTTATTACAAACTCAATCCACATTCTCTGAGGTCGATTTTGATCTCCGTAAAAGAAAAAATGCGTTGTTGCCGTAGCTGTTTTGGTTGGCGAGACCAAAAAGTCTCCAAGTTTGGTCCGTATTACTTCGTTATTTGCCGTTTGTACATTCATGACTGAATATGCAAGATAGTCTTCAGAATAGTCTGTAACACCAAACTTATACTTCTCGACAACTTCAACATGAACCATGTTTTCATAAGTTGTCATACTAAATGCAGCCTGATAATCAGATAAAGATGCGTTCTTTCCCGCAACATAGCTTCTCTCCCCCTCTTGCTCTGCGTAAAACCCGGCGGCAACAACAGAAGTGGGTGTACCCCATCCCGAACAATAACCTCCGGCGTAGTCACCTGGAGAACATGGTTCTCCAACGATTATAGAATTTGCTGGATAATATCCAGCATTTCCCGGATTACCAGGATAATTTGAATATTGCGGCGTTTGGAATCCGTTTCTATACTTGTCTTTTTGTTTAGCGATTTTTATGTCGATAGGATTTGTTCGCTTTGTATAGCGCAATTCTCCCTCGCAGCCTCGTTCCTCGTCGCAAACCCTATGCCCCGACGGATCCGAGTACCTGACGGGATTATTGTTCATCCCGGCGTACCTGTCCCAAGCCTGGACGCCCTGGCTCTCGAGCGGGATGATGGTGTCCGCCTGAGTGAAGCGGTTAAGATAACGGTCGTACCACCTCGCGTTATAGTGCATCAGCCCGAAGTCGGGGACGTTGTTATGATGGCCGGTACAGCATGATGGTCTATAGTATTACCGTTCAAGATTTGCATTAAACGCGCAAATCTTGAATCACAGAGTGCGCCGAGAACGCAGCGTTCTTTGCCTTTCTCCGCGAATTCTGCGCTCTCTGCGGTGGAGTGTTTGGTTGCGGCTGGAAGCTGCGCTATGATCTATTCAGATTATTGACAACGTTTATTAAAAATTCATACAACCAATTGTCATTGTCTAGTTCCGATACAGAAAACGCATAGATTCCAACATCTTCATGGAAAATGATTTTGAATTTTTTCTCAACAAGGTCGAACAAAGCAGTTCGAGAGTAAATTCCATCAAGTTGATCTACTAGGGTTGCGCCCAGATTGCTTATCTCACATGTGACTTGTTCGAAGCTTTCATAGGTATCAAGCTCGTTTAGATAGTATTCTGTTTTGCCATCATCATTTTTACCAAATACTAGATTAACCATATCGCACCTGTTTTACTGAGGCGTATGCAGATTAAATTGCTGATTGACGCCTGGTCGCGATTTTTGCGAACTCCTAATAATGTGGAAGTAAATGTCGTCACCTGTCAATCCTTTATTCATTCCTTTTTGAATAATTTGTTCCCATGTTAGGTTTGGTTCTTCCAACATAAGCCGTTCGGCTAGTTTTCTATCTGCCATTAAGTTTCTTGCTTGGGTTCGGTAATAATTCCGCAAATCAAAAGCTAATCTAGCCCTTTGCTCCAAAGTTAACGCAGGGTCGTCAATCAATCCTGAAATTTTTGTTTCTTGCTGGAGATACCATTTTCTGGCCTCATAGTTGCTCAATGTTCCTGGCATGGGCGGTTTGGGAATGGCCGCCAAGAAAGTTGTTCCGCCGACAAACCCTATGGTGCCATTAATAGCATCCACCATTCCTGAACTATACTCGTCTGTCATCGGTGTTTCTGGTCTTGGTCCAGTAGTGCCAGAAGGGTTAGCGACATGAGCATAATGGCATTGTCCCATACAATTATCTTGCCATTGCTGGATTGCGACTTGTTCTCCAGAAAATCGAGGATCTGATGAGGCTGCGGTCATTTTCACTGCACCTTGTTCAACAAGGTCAACGCTTGCAGAGATGCCTACAACACCGACAGCAAAACACAACAAAATCCATGGGCCAATACAATGCCCGCTCGGGTCATTATACCTGACGGGATTATTGTTCATCCCGGCATAGCGATCCCAGGCTTGCGTCCCCTGGCTCTCGAGCGGGATGATGGTATCCGCCTGGGCGAAGCGGTTAAGATAAGGGTCATAAAATCTTGCTACGTAATAGTATAACC
Organism: uncultured Anaerolinea sp.; assembly: GCA_964422545.1. Lineage (GTDB taxonomy): Bacteria > Chloroflexota > Anaerolineae > Anaerolineales > Villigracilaceae > UBA5195. Next base: position 15,482 of record CAYRBO010000016.1, read on the forward strand.
CCACTTCGGCCTGCCTGAGTTGGCCGGTGTAGCGGTATTCGGTCTCTGTGATTCCCGCGCTGGCGCGGATTTCGCCGAAGGCGGTGTACTGGATTTGGCTCTTGAAGGAGCCATCCGCATTGGCGGTGACGGATGTGGAGCCTAAATGGTCGCTCACCAGCCAGTGGAGCGTCCCATTCACGCGCGCGGCGACGGTCTGCGCGCCGAAGGCGTAGTTTTTCTGGGTTGTGACGGTTGTTCCGTCCACTGCTTTGTTGTAGTGGCGGCCGGGGTGGACAACGGACGAAGCGGAGAAACGGACACGCGGCGGGACTTTGTCTGCGCTTGGCAGATTGACGAACGTAGCCAGTCTTGCCACATCTCGGCATCTCCTGGCCAAGATACCGGGACGTGGTCTTCTCGATAACGGGAAATGCAACGGATGGAAAGCGATAAACTTGCTTTGTATTTGATTTGGTCTCTGAATCGAATCATCATCTATGGTACGTATTCATAAAGATTGTTGTTGTAAAGTAGCCACAAGTTACCATTTCCGTCGCTTAATACATTTGTATCGACAGTGGAAAATTTGCACCATTTTCCCTTGGCGGGATCAAGCCATGTTAGACCCCCTCCCCTTCTAAATAGAATCCTTCCGTCAGAGCTCTCAATCAAAGGAACGGGTCTGGCCCACACATAAGTGTAAAACGGGCTTATGTTTTTGGTGATAAAAATGGGCGAGCGCACAATTTGATGCCAAGTCGGATAATCTTTCGTGGTTAAATCGAGCCAGCCAAAATCATTTAGCCACAAGCGACCCAACCGGTCAAAAAATAAATCTACATACCCTTGTTCAACGAAATTACCTTCAGCGACCTCCTTCACACTAATCGTGCGCGATGTTTCAGTAGCAGGAAAATATTGCACGATTTCCTTTTCTTTTGATCGTGACAGGAAAATGCTTCCATCTTGGGCGAGCGCAATTGACGCACCAAATTCATACCTTTTGCCAGAGATGTGTTTTTTCGCTTTTGTGGTCTGTGGATCAAAACTATACAATGCTGTCTCATCCCGGCTGTTATGCTCTGCAACAAACCAGACAATCCCATACTCATCTATAGACTTTTTTAACTCTCCCCACACACGCCAGTCCGTTGTGAGTTCTCCAGCGGCATCATCGACAAACTCAAACTTTCTATCCTCGCCCAAACGTAGGAAGAGCGGCACAGTTTTACGAGAGGTGAGTTGCAATGCCCAAACTTGACCGCTTTGAGATTGAAACAAGTTGACGGGGAGCGTTTCATCTCCATTCATCCCAAACGAAATGCTTTCCCATTGTCTGGTATCGGTTCGGTATAGGAAAAATTGATTATCAGACCTCAGCCAAAAAGTATCATAGCCTAAATGATGCTCGATCAGTTCAAGGCTTGTCTGGCTACTTTCGTTCAGAGTGGCTTGCATCTTCCATTCCGCAGGCAAAGGCACAAAGAGCGTCTCTGAAGAACTGCGGTCTTCCCTGACTGGGAATTCAAATTCAGTAACGGGGGGAATACATCCATCATCTTTCGTCTGAGTTGGAATAGGGGTTAGTGCTAGCGATTGGGGTGCAATTGGCGCACACGCAGCTAACCCCAACACGATGGCATAAAATAGGACAAAACATTTTTTCATGATTGTCACCTTGGCCAACCGAAGAAATCGTATATATCATTGCGGACGTATGGACTGTTGATTACTGGATAGTGGTCCATCCTTGGATATGACTTATATCGATAAAAAGCCGTATCCGTTTGAGAAACTGAAAGCTTGGCAGTATCAATTCCACCGTAAGCATCAGCAATGAAGACTGGAACCGCAGGAGCATTTGGCCCATTACTTGTAACCAAACCTTGCACAACTTTATCAAAATCTGAATTTTCTGGCATACCAAGAGTGCCAGCAGCAAAAGGTGGGTCGAGCAATATCACGGCATGAACCTGAGTTCCCGCATTGTGTAAATTATCAGCCACAACAACACCGGTATCTGCGCCAGCACTAAATCCCACAATAACTACTGGCACGCCAGGGTGCTTTTCTATGATTTTTTCAGTATCGGATTGTTGCCCTGCTTTTGTACCGGGATAAGGAACATAGATGGGTGTATAATCAGGATATTGCTTCTGCATTGTTGCTCCCCATCCAGTTAAATCTCCTTTAGACCCTGATATTCCACAATTTTCACCTTGGGCATTTATGCTAGGACCCGTTGCTCCACACTCAAGAAGTATTATACCGGCTTGAGTTTTTGGTTTGACTGGTTTAGGCTTAGGTGGACATTTCCCCGCATCTTGGCCTGGGCAGCCGACATCATGCCCTGACGGGTCGTTATACCGGACGGGATTATTGTTCATCCCGGCATAGCGATCCCAGGCTTGCGTCCCCTGGCTCTCGAGCGGGATGATGGTATCCGCCTGGGTGAAGCGGCCTAGGCCGGGATCATACCATCTTGCGTTGTAGAACATCAGCCCAAACTCAGGGACGTTGCTGTATTGGCCGGTGTAGGTGTAGTTTGTGAAGGTGCTGCCCCAAGTATAACGGACTTCGCCCCAAGCGGTGTAGCGCATTTCGGAGGTCTTCGCGCCGGTCGAGTCGGTCGTCAGGCTGGTCGAGCCCAAATGGTCGCCGAGGATGAATTCGAGGGTCGCGGAGACGGGCACGGTGTACTTGCGCATGGCTATTCTTGTCGAACCAGCGAAATAATACTTGGTGATCGCGCTGCCAGTCTTTTCATAGTGCCCGCCAACAAAAACGGTTGTCTGTCCATCCGCTGTCGATTTTACCCGCTTTCCATCACCGTCGTAGGTGAATTGGGCGATGGTGGCATTGTTTTTCTTGACTTCCACCACGCGATTTTCCCCTGCGGGGACGATGTCAGCGTTATACAAGAGTTGGTACTGCCCATCGTTGGCGATGGCACGCTCTATCTGGCTGCCGTTGGCGTCATAAGTGTAGGTGTTGGGTGTGCCAGTGCCAGGTGCCAGGCGCGTTGCGGCGTGGGCGTGGGCCGAGTCGCCGTAGGTATACGCCAGGGACGCGGCGGTCCGCCTAGCGAAGCGGCCCCAAAATAACACCGCTATTTGCCAAAGTCATACAATAACTCAAAACACTTTGAACTGTTTTCGGGATGAACATACATCTCATAAAATGTCACTTCATCAATGCCGGATACATCGCTCAATTGAAGAAAAGGTCGTTCAGATGGCTCGTTCACAAATAAGAGCACCTTTCTTCCCGCTTCAGCAAATGGTATTTTGACAGAGGGATCCCACAAAAACCAAGACAATTGGTCTCCGCCAATCCTATCTGGGCAAATTTGTGGCTTTTCTTCTTTCGCGGCAGTTCCTTCGTAGACCGCTAATAATCCCTGACCTGAGTAAAATAATGCGATGGTGAAGGGTATTTCTGGGTTAATAGTTTGTCTATCCGCAAAAATCCATATTTCGTCTGGTTTACCATGCTTTTGTAGCATTTCTATCAAGGGATAATAGATGTCAGTAGAAATGGTTTGAACAACGCCATTTTCATCAATAGAAATTCCCGCGCCAATGGCGCCATCAGACACGTTAAGCGGTAGATTTTTATATGCGACCCAATAAAAATCACTACTGAACGTGATAATTTCTGGCGACAGTGTCTCGAGAAAGTTTCGTGCTTCCTGCCAGGAGGTTTTGCCTGGCATAATACCCCACCAACACGGCAGCTGGCAGCCGCCATTATTTGATAATAAATCCAGTACCAAGGCCTGTGCTGTTTCGGGTGAAAGCGTTGGACGCGGTATCCATGTTGGCGCAACTGATGTGGCGCGGGAAATGGGCGACTGGACTAAAAAGGGTGTTTGGGTAGATGGCTCTGTGATAATAACCCGGGGTGTTGCAGATGCAAATGCTGCTTTGCTCGGAATCTGACTGGCGGGTAACGGGAGAAAATCGATATCTGGGCGTAGGTTACAACTCGAAAATAGCAGCGCCCAAGACACAAGTGCATAAACAATCTGGATGGAATGGGATTTGGAAAGAAGTTTATTCATAATATACACCTTTCAACGGTTCAGCCAAAGCGGCATTTTTGAATTCATTAGTGTCATCCGCTGGGTTCCTAGACCACCATCGCGACCAGATAAATCCCAAGTGTTGTAAACCCAGCCAATGAACATGTCGGCGAACACCTCACTAGCTGTGTTGTCCCAGCCGAACTGCCAATTATCCCATCCGCCTGCAAAACCGTAATACCGACCATACTCATCTGTGTGATCCCCATCGGCATCTCTTAATAAATTTGCGTTCAAACTATTCTGAGCATCTTTGCCAACCACTTGGTTAAAGGCATGGCCGAGTTCATGTACGATAACGCGCATGTGGTTTTCCAGATAATTGGGAGAATCTTTAACCGAATACAAAGTGATATGGTTATATGCGTTTGTGTATCCAGCGTTTCCGGGCTGCTCATTTGACCAGGTAAACGTAAAAATATTGCCATAAACTTTCTTGAACGCCTCAGCCGCCGATGAAACCTGCGGGCAATTATCATCCCAACCATCGCACATCTGATTGTAAGCTTGTTGAAAGGCTTTTGCCACATTTTCTACCGCAGTTCGGACTGCCTTTTTGGTTTTGGCAGTCCAGCCATTACCATCAAAGGTAATACCATACTGAGCATCGACAAATGGCAAACTCCAAGTGTCTGCACCATTGCACTCCGGATCAGCGTTCGAGCCCGCGCAAACCGATGTATGCCCCGACGGATCGACGTACCTGAGCGGCGAATTATTGACATACGCATACCTGTCCAGCCCCTGCGCCCCTGGTGGGACAATCATATCCGCCTGGGCGAAGCGGCCCAAACCGGGGTCGTATCCCTTCCGCTGCGCTTTAGGGACGCTGCGCAGCCAGCGTGCCTGGTAAAACATTAGGCCGAAGCCTTCGGTTCCGCTGGTGGACGGGTCGTCCATGTACGAATACTGACCGGTGAAGGTGTAGTTTGTGAAGGTGCTGTTTTTACCACGAAGGAAACGACGGAACACGACGGAAGTGCACTCAAGGTTTTCCGTTGCGCTCCGTCGTCGCCGTTGTGGTGAAAATTTTTCGGCGCAGGCGCGTCCCTGGCCGCTGTTACGTCAGAGCTAGGCGCGCTCGTCGGCGGTCAGCAGACGTTTGTAGAGTGCCAGTTCGCAACGGGGTAATCTGGTTAGAGAGCCCCAGCCCCGGCTATGACCTGGCGTGCTGGGCAAGGCGTGTTAACTAGCGAAGCCATATCGAAACGCGGCCAATCTCACACCGTCTGGAGATAGATATATTTTTCATCTATTGCTCAACGAACAAATCCACATAAGCACCCACCGGAATCCCTGTTTTTTCATTACCGGATAATAATTCACCCACAACTAATATGCGCACAATTTCTTCCTTACCTTCACTTCGAACATTTGGTTCAAGTATAGGGCGAACTGAGTTTGTAAAATAATTTGGTTGTGCGCCTATAATTGGGGAAAGAATATACCCATCTCCGCCAGTAATGCTATAGTATATAGTATCATTCCGTACTTCTACCCATCTCTTATTTTGGAGAACAAAAACTCTAACAAATAATGTGTCAGTATTAGTTGAAAGATAGATTGACTCTCCAGAAATATTCTCAACCAAAATATGTACATCTGAACCGAACTTATATTGATCGCCTTTGATAGCTTTTACTCGTAAGTGAGTATTCATATTAGTAATTGGGATCATCTCTCCAAATAACTTTTCTAAATCGCTGGAAATAGTCGGTTGCTTTGTTGTGCAACCATGAAGACTAAAGATTAAGACAGCTATGCTAATAGCTATTTCAGCAAAGGTCGATTTCATAGACGCAGACTCCTAAGGAAAAAGAGGCAAAGGTTGCCCGGTTTGCATAAAATATCTCAAAGATGGCAAAGATGGTAGAGAAATTCTGATGTCAGGGTATATTCGAGACGGACCAGGAAAAGCAGAGCTCCCCAAATTTATAGATTGTTCATACTCCAGTGTAATTGTCAGAGGGTCATTCCCGTTAAACTGCGGAGGGTTAGGAACAGAAAAATCACTACCAAACCCACTCGACAACCGAACAGAGCCAACGGACCTCACAAGTGGCAGATTCCCACTTTCAAAAATTATCCCCGTAATATCCAAATAATCTCCTGAATAATTTACCAATGTCATATCAGATATTGCGATACCCGTAGCCTCATCATATGTGGCCGTGAAATGTACCCAAAAATTCGCGTCCGTATTTTGTGGGCCAACAAAACCGAACCTGAGAAAAAGTGCCAGAGCGCAAACTGGAGCACCCTGGCGGGTTCCACAAACAGACGCTTCATTAAGGGATAGAAAATCATCACTGCTTTGATCTGGAGCATTAGCAGGAGAACCACCTATATGGTAGCCCAAATCTATTTGTCTGGAAAAGTGCCACGTTTGGGCGGGTTGCGGCGGTTGTGGAGGCGGAGGCGGGGATGTTCGCTTTTTATAACGAATTTCGCCATCACAACCCTGTTCATCACAGGCCTTATGCCCGCTCGGGTCATTATACCTGACGGGATTATTGTTCATCCCGGCATATCTATCCCAAGCCTGGACGCCCTGGCTCTCGAGCGGGATGATGCTGTCCGCCTGGGTGAAGCGGCCAATATAAGGGTCATACCACCTGGCGTTGTAGAACATCAGTCCAAAATCAGGGACGTTCGAGTATTGTCCGGTGTAGGTGTAGTCGGTTGGCGTGCTGCCCCAAGTATAACGGACTTCGCCCCAAGCGGTGTAGCGCATTTCGGCAATTTTCGCGCCGCTGGCGTTGGTGGTGATACTGGTCGAGCCGAGGTGGTCGGTCAGGTAATAGACCGGGTCAGTGCAAGTCGTGTCGGAGCAAGTCCGCGAGGCGATGCGCTGGGTACCGGCGAAGTAGTATTTCGTCCAGACGGTTGCGCCGTAGGCGGAAGTTGTTAGGGCGGCGGGGCGGAGTTTGGCATACGAGGCCATCCGCCCGGTAGGTTGGGCAAGGGCGGCCAGTTTGGCGCCGCCGGAGGGGTGCAAGGTTAGCGGGCCGATGTACCCGTCGCGCCGCGATTCGAAACCTGCCCTGAATATGAAAGGTGGTAACTACCGTGGAATTCTCTTACTCTGTGAGGATTTTTTTCTGACAACATAACGCCGCGAAACATAGTAGGTGAAAAGTATGGGTAGAATGATGATTAGCGCAAAACCAATTAGAAACTCTTGTCTAGATGGCTTCCAGAACATGACTATGGTCAAGTATATTCCTAGTAGAAGGCCAAATATTTGTCCTCTAAATCCATCTACGCTCATCGTTCCTCTCGGATAATCAGCATTGATCGGAGTACCACAAAGATAATATAGCCATTTTGGGGGAACAATAATTTTATCGACATTTTCTTTGGTTGTTCGTTTCGACATAACATGAGTAGTGATAAAAAAGCCAAGTATCCACGAACCTATTGCCAGTATCAAAAGGGGCTCCATACGATGCTCCAATATCCAATATTTGAAATAATTTCATCTTAGCTCTTGACGATTTTGTTTATTTTTATGTGGGATTTCTCCGAGGGAATCTACCCAATTAAGCCAATGGTTCTGCACGGTCGCAATACTTAAACTCCTCGCTAAATTATAAGTCACTGTTCCTGCCGTTTTAGAACCTGATACTGTCGTTACTACGGTATCCGCTAATTCGGCAGTAAAACCAAAACCATAGCCACCAACAGCCGCACTCCCAAAATCCATCCCTCCGGTAGGGGATAAATCGTCATCAAACTGGTCATTCAAAGCGATGGATGCTTGTGCTCCTAATGCATTTATTCCAGCCCTCGCCGCTTGGGCTGTAAAGCTACTTGCAACTTTTGCTTCTAAAACGGCAGGGCCGGTCAATGCGACAGCAGCACCCGTAGCCATACCAATTAAGGCATTGCCGGTCATTTCTTGTGAATTGTAACTTTCACCAGCTGTGACAGAATAAGCCGCAGCTGATGTAGCGGCACCTACACCTGCACCGAAGAGAGTAGCCCCAATAGCTGTCCCTGCTCCTGCGCCAACTCCTGAACCAATCAACAACCCTGCTGTTGCGCCAACAAAAGCAGCTTGCATGTAATCTCTCGGTGTCAAATTTGGATGGGTAAAATACACAATCGCAACACCAACTACAGCCCCTCCCACTAATCCTACAAGACATGTAGGACAATGCCCTGACGGGTCATTGTACCTGACGGGATTATTATTCATCCCGGCGTACCTGTCCCAAGCCTGGACGCCCTGGCTCTCGAGCGGGATGATGGTATCCGCCTGGGTGAAGCGGCCTAATTGGCCGTCGTACCACCTTGCGTTATAGTAATACAGCCCAAACTCAGGGACGTTGCTGTATTGACCGGTATAAGTGTAGTCGGTGGGCGTGCTGCCCCAAGTATAGCGCGCATCGCCCCAGGCGGTACCCACTCCGCTGCGCTACGGGGGGCTGCGCGCTAGCGCATTTCGGCAATTTTCGCGCCGTTGGCGTTGGTGGTGATACTCGTCGAGCCAAGGTGGTTGGTCAGGTAATAGGCCGGGTCAGTGCAAGTCGTGTCGGAGCAAGTCCGCGAGGCGATGCGGAATGCCCCGGCAAAGTAGTATTTCGTCCAGGTGGTCGCGCCGTAGGCGTAGTTGGTCAGGGCTGCGGGGCGGGTTTTCCCGACCTGACGGCGGGACGATGTCGGCCATCCGGCCATGCGCCCGGCGGGTTGTGCGAGCGCGGCCAGTTTCGCGCCGGTGGCTGGCGCAGGACGAATTTTAGTCACTCACCCATATCCGCGATCTGTAGTGAACTAAAATAGATAGCGATTTATTAAATTAACTAACAGTGTTGTGAAAACATTTATAAGGGTATGCATCATTATTGACAAATATAACATTTTGTACTTTTTTATTATCAATGTAGTGAATAAAACACCCAGCGGAATAATTATAAAAAACATTGATAAGTTCTGAATATCGAAATAGTGTATTCCCCAAAATAAAATAGCCTGAATAAAAAGGGCTTTATTTTCATTGCACCCACTCATAATCAAAAAACTAAACAGCAACCCGCGAAAGCAAGCTTCTTCAATCACGGACACCACTGAAAATTGCGATACAAAGGTATATACGATGATAGATAACAAGTTTTGAGGAAAGGGTTGAGTGAATGTCTGATCAAGCAACGCATAAATCAAGGCGATTATGAAAACCGCGAAAATAGACCACAATATCCCAGAAAAAGTTACCCAGAAGCCAGGCATCTTTATATCTTTTCTGTATACAATTATATAAGTCAAAAGAACGATACCCAAGAGAATTAAACAAATTTTGTAAATTGCAGTATTTTCTCCTCCTAATCCGATGCTAAAGAAGCAACCTAACACTATCATCCAGAGAGAGAAATGATCGTGTAACACACTTAGCCCGTTGCTTTGATAAATTAATATACTAATTACAATTATTGTGTAGGGGATAATTGTACTGAGATACCAATAGTTATAGTCTCGATCAAAATTAGAAAAAAAGAATGGGAAGATATAAAAGCGAACAAGTATTAAGATAATCAGCACAATGCCCATTTTAGGGTTTGCAAGTTTTCTTATATTGAAAAAGGCCCTTAAAATATTTGATTGTTTAGCAATCATATTTTCCCAATTAAGCAAATCGATATCAGAAGTACCATTTGAGGATGTAAATATCTTTCTCTCTCCATCTCTTGGAAGTTAGAAAAGAGATGGAAAGAGTTGACTTGACTAAAAGCATATCATGGTTCGTTAGTTACGGCAAAAACGTTGGAGTAAAGAAAAACGGCGTTGGCGTACTTGATGGGAACGATGTTGGCGTAGATATAACCATGTTAGTTGAAGTTGGCGATGCGGTGGGCGAAGGCGTTCCAGAACCGTAAGGGCCGAGTCGCGGCGTCGTCCACCAACTATAAATCGAAATACCTATATCACCGATTATTGGCTTACCAAGTATGATGGCATCAAATACTTTACCAAAGCCAGAATATGGCACAGTAACAGGGTGACTTGCAAGTACAGGATCTATCAAGTCCGCTCCGCAACTAGGCCCAAGTGATGGATTGAAACAAGTATCGTAAACAACCTCGCCGACGGTACCTGCTGCATCGACTGCTGTATTTACAGCATCTTGACCAAATAATGTCGGTGTTGGCTGTGGTGTTGCCTGAGGAAGCGCCATTATACAAGAAGCCCCTGCTTGACATTGTTCGGCTGAAGCAGTTGCTTGATAGGCTGAAGCTGTCGCGTTTGCCGCTGTTGCAGTAGCGCAAGCATTTGAAGGCTCTCCCTGGCATGGAACAGGCGTAGATTGCATATCTGGAAGCGAAAGAGTGGGGCGTGGTGCAGGCGTTTTGGGTTTCACAGTCTGGGTTGGCTTGCAATTTTTCCCATCATACCGGCCACCACAGCCCACATCATGCCCTGACGGATCCGAGTACCTGACGGGATTATTGTTCATCCCGGCATAGCGATCCCACGCCTGGACGCCCTGGCTCTCGAGCGTGATGATGGTATCCGCCTGGGCGAAGCGGCTAAGATACGGGTCGTACCATCTCGCGTTGTAATACATCAGTCCAAAATCAGGGACGTTGCTGTATTGGCCGGTGTAGGTGTAGTTTGTGAAGGTGCTGTTTTTACCACGAAGGGAACGACGGAACACGACGGAATGCGCACTTAAGGTTTTCCGTTGCGCTCCGTCGTCGCCGTTGTGGTGAAAAATTTTCGGTGTAGGCGCGTCCCTGGCCGTTGTTGCGTGAGAGCCAGGCGCGTTCCTCGGCGGTGAGAAGGCGTTTGTAGAGCGCCAGTTGCGCCTACGGCAATGCTTGGGCCGATTGCTGCCTGGCGAAGCCATATTGGCCCCAGTCCAGGCATGTGTCTCGTTGGGACACTTTCGGGTTAGAAATCTTTTACTTTTGCGAATCCCAATATTTTTGTTTTAGGTATTGACCTAACACAATGACTGAGAGAATAGGAGCGTATAGAATAGCATAGAAAATCACTTTGTCATATATAGGTGAAAATGTTAGATTCTCGATCGCAACGACATAAAACAAACCGAAACTAATCCATTGTATACTTGCAATTTGTAATAAAGCTTCTAGTGTTTCTATGTTTTTCTGTCTCATGTCAGTAAAAAATAATACCTTTACTAATTTCTTTCTTAATTTGGCAGGGAGTTTGATGTAGGTGAAAAACCGCATAGATATTGTTAGTAAGATCCCAAAACATCCTGCTACAATCGCTATCATAGAGATTACCTCCTTGTATTCATCGTAATTCCTGTTTATGCTTTTTAGCCTGACTTTGTCCCCATTGTGTCGCAAAAGAAGTGGTAACACCTGTAAAAGTTCCTTGCACGGCTGACCATCTTGTCCATTGAATTTGGTTGATTATGGTTTTATTTGGCGAAAGAAATTCGCCAGCAAGGGTACTGGCCCCACTGTCAAGCGCGCCGCCGAATGCACCACCAGCAAAAGCAATTCCAAGATCTGGAAGCGAAAACTCATCTGGTGACGTTGCCGCAAGATACGATGCCGCGCCACCAATTCCTTCAGCCAACATCTTTTTTCCTAATGGTTGACCTGAACTTGCTGCTGCCGTCAGCCCAGCAATTGCCGCATTGCCGACATAAGGAGCACTCTCAAATTCACCAGGATTCTGAAACATATAAGACTCTGCGGCAAGACCTGTCGCCACACCTACCCCAATGTATGTACTCGCTGTAGTTGCAGCTGCCGACATAGTTGCGTTTGTTGCCGCAAGAGTAGCGCCTGCCGCTGCGGCTGCTGTGCTTGTAGAGGCGGCTGCCGCAACAATACCAATCCCTGAACCAACCAAGGCTCCGGCGACAACACCTACTCCTATGGCTACAGCAAGTTCTTTACCGTTAAAACTATTCCCTTGATTTGTGATTGCATAAGTAACGCCAGCAATCACTCCTCCTGCCAGAGCCCCGATAAGGGCTGTGCACAAAACCACACAATGCCCTGACGGATCGTTATACCTGACGGGATTATTGTTCATCCCGGCGTACCTGTCCCACGCCTGGACGCCCTGGCTGTCGACCGGGATGATGGTGTCCGCCTGGGCGAAGCGGCCTAGCGAGCCGTCGTACCACCTTGCGTTATAGTAATACAGCCCAAACTCAGGGACGTTGCTGTATTGGCCGGTGTAGGTGTAGTCGGTTGGCGTGCTGCCCCAAGTATAACGGACTTCGCCCCAAGCGGTGTAGCGCATTTCGGCAATTTTCGCGCCGCTGGCGTTGGTGGTGATACTGGTCGAGCCGAGGTGGTCGGTCAGGTAATAGACCGGGTCAGTGCAAGTCGTGTCGGAGCAAGTCCGCGAGGCGATGCGCTGGGTCCCGGCGAAATAATACTTTGTCCACGTAGTTCCGCCGTAGGTGTAGGCCTGAGCCTGGGCAGCGGGGCGTGACTTGGATAGTCCGGCCATGCGCCCGGCGGGTTTAGCGAGCGCGGCCAGTTTCGCGCCGCCGGAGGCAGGTTGGGATGGTTCAAACCCTGTCGAAGGCATGCGGTATGTAATGACCAGTTTGGGCCGCTGGGAGGTCGTGCCGTTATCGGAAGTCTTGAAATTGAAGCGGTCGTTCAGTTCGGCCTCGGTCTTGAGCAACAGGCCATGGTTGGGGACCGCCCCGCTCACCCATTCCTGCACCCTGGCCGGGTCAAGCGCCATCTGTTTCTCGACCCCCAGCGGTTCGTTATGCGCCACCTGCATCGAGCCGATAGCCGCGCTTTCGCGGTCATTAGCACCCGCCGCGCCGGGCGACTGCCAGGGAGCGCCGGAAGCGGCATTGTTCCAGGTCGCCTGGCTTTCGCTGAAGGGGACTTTCAGGCGGTAAGCGCTGATGGTGCTGTCATTGCTTGCCAGGTCGCCATCCGTCCACAGCGAGAGGGTCACCGAAAGAATCTCGGCGTTGGCAGGCAGGGCCGAAAGGTCGAACTTGAGCAGGCTGCGGGCGAAGTTGTTGGCATAGTCATTCCTTTCACCAATGCCCATGCCTCCCGCGCCGCCATAGTTGTTGTTGTCGGCGCTCAGGATGTACGCATCGAGGCCGTTCGCGCTATTGGGTTGCAGGGTGAGGGTGTAGACGCTGCCGCCGGGGGTCGGGCTGGGCGTGGGAGTGGGAGTGAATGTGGACGGAACGGTTGCCGTTGGCGTAACGGTTGGCGTGCGCGTGGGGGTCGCGCTGGGCGTGGGGGAAGGGGTCGGCGAGGCGGTGCTGGTCGCCGTCGGCGAGGCGGTAAAGGTGGCGGTGGGAGTGGGCGTGCCTTGTTTGACTTCCAGGTGCCCGCCAATGAACAGGGTCGTCTCGCCGTTAATGACCGACTTTACGCGCCGGCCGTCGCCATCATAGGTGAAGTGGGCATTCATGCCGCTGCCAGTGACCGAGACCAGGCGGCCTTCGGCATCGTAAGCGAGGGTCATAGTCTGTCCATTGATGGTTCGGCTGACCTGGTTGCCGTTGGGGTCATAGGTGTATGTATTTCCGTTGGAGAGCGAGGCAACGGCGTGGGGGTGATTCGGGTCGTAGGTGTAGGTCACGCCGGCTTTGGCGGCCAGGTTGCCGGTCAGGGGGTCGTATTGATAGGATTCGTTGTATAGGCCGCTTGTTCCGCCCGTTGCCTGAGCCGCGGTCAGGCGGTCGAGGGCGTCGTAGGTGAAGTCTTGTAATTGCGGCGCGCCTGCCGCCCAATCCCTAATCCAATCAATGTTGCCAACCGCATCATAGGCATATTCGAGCGATTGCAGCGAGGTGGGAGCGGCGCTGGTTCCCGATTTGATGAAGCGCAGCCGCCCGCCCTGCTGGTTCCAGGCAAAGTAATCGTAATCGGTCTGCGTGCCGCTGCCATAAGCGCGGATGTTCATGCGCCCGGCAGAATCGTAGGAGGTGGAAGTGACATACGGGCTGCTGCCGCTGACTGTTTCGAGCAGCATTTGCGGCGCGTAGGTGTTCGTCACCACTTCGCCATCGGGATAGGTCATCGTCACAGGCAGGTCAGCGCTGTTGTAGGTCCAACCCGTTGTAAAGGATTGCCCGCTGATGATTTTGGTTTCGGTGAGCATTCGCCCGCGCCAGTCATAGGTCCAGGCGCTGCTGCCGCTGGCGTCGCTCATGCCCGTGCGGCGGCCTTTGCCGTTCGTCCCAAGGTCATACGTATATGAAGTGTTCACCTGCGTCCCGCACCCCGCGCCGGAGGAGGCTTTGGAGGTCAGCCGGTTGAGCAGGTCGTAGCTCAGGGTCAGGCTGCATCCGCGCGCGTCGGTTTGGCTCGTCAGGTTACCGAGCGCGTCGTAGGCGTAGGTCCATCTGCCCATATCGGGATCAGACATGGTGATTTTGCGCCCGCCAGCGTCGTAGGACAACGTTGTAATTACACCACCGCGCGCCGCCGTCAGCAGGCGGTCGAGCGGGTCGTAGGTATACGCAACGCCGGGGCCGGCCGGCGGGGTAATAGACGTGGTGCGCCCCCAAACATCGGCGATGCTGGTGGTGACGCGCCCGGCCGGGTCGGTGAGGCGGGTGACCAGGCCATCAACGACGGTTGTAGTTTGCGCGCCGTCGGGGGTGGTAATGGTGCTGCTCTTCACGCCGCCCTGGTAAACAGTTTCGCTGGTGGTATAGGCCGGGCTCTCGCCGGGGCCGTATGGCGCGCTCTGGCGGATTTTGGTGAAGGTATCGTACAGCGTATCAACCGTGTTGAACACGTTGAACGCGCCATCTACGCCTGTGCTGCTGCCGGTTTCCTGTTTGAACTGGCGGCCCAGGCCGTCATACCGGCGGCGCACGCCGTAGTAGCGGTTGTCATCGATGCGCTGGCGGATGGTGGTGGTAAACGGCGCGCCGTTTGAGTAACTGATGGCAAGTGTCGGGTTGGCGGAATCATCCTCCGGTCGTATCAATTTGACCAGCCGCCCAAAGACATCATATTGCGCGCTGGTTATAGCCCCGTTTGGGTCGGTTTCGCTCAACGGCACGCCCAGGGCATAGTCGTAGGTCCAGGTGGCGGTTTGGTTGAGCGGGTTGGTGGTCGAGGTTGGGTAGGTACGGTAGATGGGGTCAAAAACAGTGGTGGTTGCGCGCGCGCCCACGGTGGGGTTGGCGTTCCAGGCCCCGTACCCGCTCCAGGTGGTTTCGCTGGTGCGGTTGCCCCAGGCATCATAGCCGTAAGAAACCTGGTGATAACGATTGGCGGGCTGAGCAAATTCGAGCAGCGTGCGCACCGCGGTCAATTTGCCTTGCGCGGGCTGCACGCCCACTTCCAGGTTGTCGTACAAATATTGCGTAGCTCCGAGCAATCCGCCGCCCGAATCGTAGAGATGCGTGTTTTTGGGCAGGCCAACCAGGTAAAGGCCGTTCAGGTTGGGCGGCGCATAGGCGGTCGTTTCGCGGATTTTGGTTTGCCAGGCCGAACCACTCTTCTCCTGTCGCAGGGTTTCCACCAGGTTACCGTAGGTCGATTCGTAAGAAGAAGTGGTTTTGGTGGCCTGGTAAGAATTGTCATTGGCATAGACGCGGTTTTCTTCGATAGAGAGGTAAATCCAGTTTCTCGACAGGCCTTTGTAGAAACAATCGCCAACATGGCATCCATCGACGCTTGGATACGACATATCCAGGGGGTTGACGCTGTACGTGTAAAGTGTTTGCGAGTATGTCTTGCCGCCGGAATCCTGGATGGTCACGCTGATTGGGCGGCCTTTCAGGCTGTCGCCCTGGTGATACTGGGTAATCGTCTTCAACCCGGCGGGGTTGGTTTCGGTGACTGTTGCATGGCCGCGAAATTCGCTATACTTTTCGACATAGGCCGGGCAGGGTGAGGCGGGAGGATTATATGGGTCATAATCTGGGCAGATGTTCAACAGGGTGTTGCCGTTTGGGAAAGTAACCATCTCGGCGGTGCTGTCGGTGTTGACGGTTGCTCCGGAGTAAGAATAAGTGTACGTATGAGCATTGCCCTGTCCATCGTCGATGGTTTTGCTCGTCACCCGGTAAATGGAAGTGAGCAGGCGGAATTCGAAGTAGTAGAAACGTCCATACCCAGCGCCGGTCACATTGATTTTTGGGTCGGCTTTCGATGCATTGGCTGGTAAAACCTGGACGCTCTCATTGGCCGCGTAGTTGGTTTGCGTACCATTGAATAATCCCAGGCTGAGGCTTGTTCCAGCATCCACGCTGCCATGTACCATGAGTTTATATGCGCCGCCGGGTCGAAACAATCCCAGGCCTGGCAGGTTGGCCTCTCTTGCCACCCCCGAAATAATCATCAGGTCAGCGCCAAGTGTATTTTCCTGGCAATATAATTGTCCGCTTTCGCGCGTCCACCCAAACAAATTACATTCTCTCCTGGTTGGGCCAAAATATTGATAATGCGAGCGTGAGCCAGGAGAGTTGGCAGCATAATGCCACATACCGTAATTGAACTGCACCGCGCCGCCGTAGCCATTCTCTGCTCGGGTCAGGTGCATGTTGTCGCCATAGGTAAAGGTGTGCGCCGGCAGGGCCGTCGTTCCGCCCAGCCCATATTCGGTTATCTTCTTGAGGGTAGTGGTTTTGCCCCCCGCCGTCCACGAAACCCCGGGCCAGATGAGATTGGCGGGGTTCGTTTCGTATTCGAGTTGATATTTGCGGATAATCGTTTCGAATACGCCGTCGCCGTCCGCGTCTTGTTCTACGATAATCGAGATCAAGCGCGAGCGTTGGAACTCACGAAAAGGAGCGTCCGTTATCCACTCAACCGGATAATCGGAACGCGCCTCGCGTACGAAACGTATCCGGTAACGATTGTGGGGATAGACAATAGTGTTTAGGTATGTGGCAGTTACCGAAGGAACGAATGGTCCATGCGCGCTGCAAACATATACTCCCTTGCTGTTCTTCTTCCAGACCCAGGTTTGGAACTCTTTGGTTTCGTCAATGTAGGAATACACCAGGGACTTCCCATGCGCGTTCTGTACCCTGGTCAACATCCATTTGTAAGGCAAATCATATTTGCCGCAAATCTCGTCGCTCCCGCCATCCAGGTTATATTGCATCGAGACCATTTTCTCGAAGTAGTATACGTTTCCTATCTTGTCCCATACTGTCCAGGATGTATCTCCATTGTTTTGAATTTTCCAAAAATTTTCATCCGTCAGGTGATATCGGGAATCAGCGTTGCTCCAGACAATCGTGCTGCTCACCCCACTCACATTCAGCATGAAAGTATCATCGCCGGTAAAATGGCTGGTGCCGTTGTTGTTGCGCTCGATGGAACCTGCATCCAGCGACCAGCCCATGCCTACCCACGAAGCCTGGGTTTTGGCAATTGATTGGTCAACCACCTGGCTGTTGTAATTGAGCAATAAACTCGGCTGCAAGCCGCCCGGTCCAGGTGGTACTTCGATGGGGTAGGAGTAGGTGGCCGCACCGGTAAAATTAGACACCTGGAAGGCATCAATGGTCGGCAGGTGATTGGCCTGCCAGTTGTTGACGCCAATATCGAAGACGGTGAAGTGATTCGAGTACCCGCGCACGACCTTGTTTTCTTTATCCACCACCGTTGTCAGCGCATGCCAGGTATCTAACGCAGGGTCATACCAGTGCAGATATAAATCTCCTTCCAGGAGCGGGGGTATCTCGTAATCGGCGTAAG
Organism: uncultured Anaerolinea sp.; assembly: GCA_964422545.1. Classification (GTDB taxonomy): domain Bacteria; phylum Chloroflexota; class Anaerolineae; order Anaerolineales; family Villigracilaceae; genus UBA5195. The sequence goes on from CAYRBO010000016.1 coordinate 33,191, forward strand.
AAACTTCGATTTCCACATCATCCTGGAACGTATCCACGCCGCGCTTGCTTTGCGCCCCGCGCGCCGTGATTTCGAAGGGACGCCCGCTCATAGAATGAGATGGCATCGATTCACGCAGGGGTTTGTGGATGAAAACTTCGACGGATTCAGAGAGTGCGCCTTCAGGGAATTCGACCCGGACCTTGTTTTTCAGCCCGGCTGCCTGCCCGCCCGCTTGATTGACGCTTACTTTCTCGAACAGGGCCAGGGAACCTTGCCAAGCCCCGCTTTCCTGCTCGCTAGTGGATGGGCTTTTTCCTGCATTGTTCACCAGGCGGGCGTCGATGTACAGCGGCAGTTCCGCCTCATCGGAAATTTCCATCTTGAAATCGCCCTTGAGGGCAAAGGGAACTTGCAGCGTATTGTTTTCTGGGTTGTACGTACCGTTTTTGTCCGCTTGTTTGATAAAAATGCCCCGAGACAGGGAAAACTCGATTGCGTCATAGCCAGTTACACCCTCTACAACTTTCCATCGAATAGTCGCCTGCCCGCCCGGCGTGATGAACCCCGGGTTCGATTCCAGCCAAATTTGCTGCCCCACCGGGACGGGCGTTACATCATCTTCCTTCGGGGATAGAGTGGAAGTCGGCTCAGGCTGCGGCGTTTCGGTCGGCAGCGCTTCATCCGTTGGAAAGGGAGTCGCGCTTTCGGCTGGCTCTGTTCCCGTGACCGATGTGCCGTCACCCGGTTCGCTGGTAGGCGTCGGCGTCGAAGTTTTATCGTCTTCTTGTTGCAAAAAACCGGGAGCCGCGGCAACCATTCCTGGTAATACTGCTCCCGATTGGGCAGCCGATGTTTGTTTTGCAAAAACTGTCGCAGGGGGAACAATTTGCTGGAACAGCAAAATAAACAACATGCCGCAATTGATGAGCAGTTTAATGATAGCCTCCTGGTAACAGCAATGGTTTAGGAGCGACAATATTGAGTTAATTATCGTCAAAAAATACACATTTGGCAACGAAATATGGGACAGGTTGGTTGGGAAATATTTCCCAAATGTTCGTTTCTGTAAATAGCCTCTCTGCCAGCCCAGGTCTTCTCCAAAATCCAGTTTGCGTTTCCAGTCGGTTGTCAGGTAAATCCTTACAGGTGGAGCGTTTCGAGCAAAACACAATGCCGCAACGCAAATATTCCTGGGGATGGATTTTGACGCCACTCTTGCGAACACATCCAAAACTGGCGTTGGTACAACCAGCGCTCTGGGCTGCTTCTCCCGAGGAGGCAGTCCCTATGGCGTGATGGAGTTAAATGGCAATGTTTGGGAATGGCTGTTGAGCCAATTTGACAAATATCCATATCCTGAGTTACACAAAGAAATCCGCGAACGCGAAAATTATGAGAGCACCAAAACTCGTGCCCTTCGCTTGAAGCGCAGCGGAAAGGGCGCTGCTTCTCTCTCAACCATCAAGCGCCTAATCTCTCCTGAAGAGCATCGGGACGATGTACTTCTCTGGACTCTCCCCAAAAAGCATGGGTACGATGTGGTTTGCGCCAGGCGCGCTAATCTGTAAGAAAACAACCGCCGCGCCTGTCCTGACGGTTTTGGTCAGGGCGAAGCACGGCTGCTTTAAGATTTTACGCAAAAGGTGACAGCCACCTGGTAACCAAACTGGTCAACCAGAAAGAATATCCTCCATACGAATCGCTTGCGCCAATTTGCGCCGATTTTGGCTCCAACCTGCTGCGCCACTCCATGTTACCCCCACGATGTATGAAAAATGGCGGCCTATCAGCCGCCTCATTTGGCGCCCCAGCCAGGACGAGCACCCCGCAAGGGGTGTTTGCAACCCGGACACGAGCGGGTTAATAAAAAGAGCGCCCCAGGCAGGATTCGAACCCACAACCTACTGATCCGAAGTCAGGCGCTCTGTCCGTTGAGCTACTGGGGCGTGCGGAGTATTATACCGCTAATCTGACACTTATCACCCTTTTTTTTGATACGTGCTATGACTTTCCTCTGACGGGTATCACTGGCATCTATCCCCGGTCAGATATATACTTATCGTGACCAATTTCACAAAAGAGACAAAAGGATTCCCCATGCCTGAAGAAGACCCCAGAATTTTGGAACTGCGCCAGATGCGCGCCAAGGCGCGCGAAGGCGGCGGCGCGGACCGGATTGCCAAACAACACGCCAAAGGCAAACTGACCGCCCGCGAGCGCGTTGAAGCCCTGCTCGACCCCGGCACATTCAACGAGTTGGAGCCGTTCATCACCGGCCATGCCGACGATATGAGCATGGCACACGAGAAATTCCTCGGCGATGGCGTCATTACCGGCTACGGCCTGATTAATGGGCGCACGGTGTACGTTTACGCCCAGGATTTCACTATTTTCGGCGGCACGCTCTCTGAAATGCAGAGCCACAAAATCTGCCGCGTGATGGATTTGGCTCTGCGTAACGGCACGCCCTGCATCGGCCTGCTCGATTCGGGCGGGGCGCGCATCCAAGAAGGCGTCAAGGCCTTGGGCGGCTATGCCGAGATTTTCCGGCGCAATGCCCAGTTTTCGGGCGTCATCCCGCAGGTCTCGGTCATGCTGGGACCATGCGCGGGCGGGGCAGCCTACTCCCCGGCACTTACCGACCTGATTGTGATGGTCGAAAAGCAGTCGTTCATGTTTCTGACCGGGCCAGATGTCATCAAAGCCGTCACCGGCGAAATCATCGACTCCGAATCGCTGGGCGGCAGCGACATCCACATGTCGGTCAGCGGCGTGGCGCATGTCGCCGTAAAGAGCGAGCAAGAAGCGCTGGAGACGGTGCGAAAATTCCTTTCGTACCTGCCCTCCAACAACATTGAAAACCCGCCTTACGTCCAACCGACGGACGACCCGGCCCGCATGGACGAACACCTCAACAGCATCGTCCCGATTGACCCGACCGAACCTTACGTCATGCACCAGGTTATCGAATCGGTCGTGGACCGCGGCACATTCTTTGAAATCCAGCCCAACTGGGCGCGCAATGCCATCGTTGGGCTGGCGCGCATCGGCGGGCATAGCGTCGGCATTGTGGCCCAGGAGCCTGCCGTTATGGCGGGCGTCATCGACATAGACGCCAGCGACAAGATGACCCGCTTCGTGATGATGTGTGACTGCTTTAACATCCCGCTCGTGACCTTCGTCGATTCGCCCGGTTTTCTGCCCGGCATTGCCCAGGAACACGGCGGCATTATTCGGCATGGCGCCAAGCTGCTCTATGCCTACTCCAACGCCACCGTCCCCAAAGTGACCATCATCACCCGCAAGGCCTACGGCGGCGCGTATGTCGTCATGTCGAGCAAGTACCTCGGCACCGATGTCACTTACGCCTGGCCGAGCGCCGAAATTGCCGTGTTGGGCGCGGAGGGAGCGGTCAACATCCTGTTCAAGAAGCAAATCGAAACCGCTGCCGACCCGGCTGCCGAGCGCAAACGCCTTGCCGACGATTATCGCGCCCGCTTCAACAATCCCTATCACGCCGCCAGCACTGGCTATGTCGATGACATCATCGAGCCGAAGGAATCCCGCCCCAAGATTATCGCCGCCCTGGCCGCCCTGCGCGACAAATACGCCCCTGCCCCGCCCCGCAAGCATGGCAATATTCCGGTGTAGCTATGGTTGAAAACCTGCTCAATTCTCTCATTATCACCGCCATTGGGATGGGAATCACCTTCTCGGCGATTGTCCTGCTGTGGTGGATGATGGCCGGGCTGACAGCGATTCCCGACAACCAGGCAGACGCAGGCGAGCCGCAGCCTGCTCCCGCTATAGAGAGCGACCTCAAAGCCCGGGCCGCCGCCGCGGCTGTGGCGCTGGCCCTGACCGAACAAGAGATTTCCTCCGCCCGGCCGCTGCCCACCCCGCCCACCGCGCTGGTCAGCGCCTGGCAGTTAGGCACCCGCTCACGGCAAATGTACGAGAAAGGCAAACGCAGATGAAATATAACGTGACAGTAGGCGAGAAAACCTACGAAGTCGAAATTGAAGACCTCAACAAGCGCCCGGTCATCGCGCGGGTCGATGGCGAAGTGTTCCAGGTGCTGGTGGATCGCCGCGAGACGCCCCCGGCTGCCCAGGCTGCGGCGACTGTCGATTTAACGGCCAAAAAGGCTGTAGTGGCGTCCATTCCTTCCAGCGTGGCAAGCGCCTCGAATGCGCTGGTCTCGCCGCTGCCCGGAACCGTCGTCGAAATCTTCGTCAAACCCGGCGAAGAAGTCGAATCGGGACAGGTAGTGCTGATTGTCGAGGCCATGAAGATGAAAAACAGCATCCGCTCGGTGCGGGGTGGCGTGGTCAAGAGCGTTTTGGTCAACCCCGGGCAGACGGTGGCGCATAAACAAACACTCTTGGAGTTCGAATCATGAACATCGGCGAATTGCTGCTGAGCGTTTTTGGCGGGCTGCAATTTACCTGGGCCAACGCCATTATGCTGGCGATTGGCACGGGCCTGATTGCGCTGGCAGTGGTCAAAGAATATGAGCCGGTGTTGCTGCTGCCGATTGGCTTTGGCTGCATTTTGGCGAACCTGGGCATGTCGGTCTACAACGAGGAGAGTTTCCTGAAGGTGCTGTATGACGCGGGCATCCAAACCGAGTTGTTCCCTCTGCTGATTTTTATCGGCGTGGGCGCGATGATTGACTTTCGCCCGTTGCTGGCCCAGCCCAAGATGGTGCTGCTTGGCGCGGCGGGACAGTTCGGCATCTTTGGCGCGCTCATCCTGGCGACCCTGCTCGGCTTCCCGCTCAACGAAGCCGCTTCCATTGGCGTCATCGGCGCCATCGACGGCCCAACTGCGATTTTCGTCACATCGAAACTCGCCCCCGAATTGCTCGGCCCGATTGCGGTGGCGGCTTATTCTTACATGAGCCTGGTTCCTATCATCCAGCCGCCCATTATGAAACTGATGACCACCCGCAAGGAACGCCTGATTCGGATGGAGTACGCGCCCCGGCCCGTTTCCAACCGCACGGTGGTGGCCTTCCCAATTGTGGTGACGATTGCCATCAGCCTGCTGGCCCCGGCGGCAGCCCCGCTGATTGCGGCCCTGATGCTCGGCAACCTGCTCAAAGAATCGGGCGTGGTAGAGCGTCTGAACAAGGCCGCGCAGAACGAGATTATCAACATCACCACCCTGTTCCTCGGCCTGGCGATTGGCGCGACCATGACCGCTGAGAAGTTCTTGTACGACCCTGCGACCGGTTTCCAATTCCGCACGCTCGGCATCATGGTGTTGGGCCTGCTGGCCTTTATCCTCGATACGGTGGCCGGGCTAACCTTCGGCAAAATCATGTCCTTCTTTAGCGGCGGCAAAATCAACCCGCTGATTGGGGCCTGCGGCATCAGCGCCTTCCCGATGGCCGGCCGCCTTTCGGCGCGCGCCGCGCTCGATGAAGACCCCGATAACTTTATCCTGATGCACGCCATGGGCTCAAACACCGCCGGTCAACTCGGCTCGGTGATTGCGGGCGGGGTGTTGCTGGCGATTGTGAGCAAAATGCTGGGGATGTGAGGCGGAGTTCGGACTTTTTCCCGAACGGGTAGCACGAGAACGACTACGATTGATTGGTGATTGGTGGCAGTTTTTTGACGAAATGCACCAGCCGCTCGGCTTCCTCGTATCCCAGCCGTTTGTGCGCGGCGATGCTAGTTTCATTCTCAACCCAGGTATCTGAGGCCATCTCCGTCAAGCCACGCTCACGCGCCCAGACTTCCATCGCCCGCACCAACGCGCCACCCACGCCTTGGCGGCGCAGGTCTTCGTCCACATACCAGCCTTCGATGTAGCCGACCGGCCCCGTTTCGCAGCCATCGGCATATTTACGAATGCCGCCCTCCAAGAAACCGCCGGGCCGTCCATCGGGACGAACGGCGATGAAAACCGGCGTATCGGGGGCGGCCAGCAAATCGCGCATTTCGGCTTCGTGTTCTGCAGGAGTGGCATCGGGCCATAGCGCGAGGCGCATACGCAGCCACTCACTCCAATCCGATTGTTCCAGTCGTCGAATCATCGGTTATTTCCTTCTCATCATGAATTTTCGCGCAAAATCCCGGGCAGATTCGACGGGATTTTCGCTTTCGCCAATCTCGCGTACGCAGGCCGAGCCGACGATGACGCCATCGGCGAGTTGGCCTACGGCGGCGGCCTGCTCGGGATCACCAATGCCAAAGCCGACGCAGACGGGGATATCGGTATGCTGGCGCACCCGCTCAATCAGTTTGCCGAGGCCACTGGTGATGTCTTTGCGCGCCCCGGTGACGCCGGTGACACTGACGAGGTAGATGAACCCCTGGGCCTTGCGGGCGACGATTTCCATGCGTTCGTCGGGGGTGGTGGGGGCGAGCATGGTGATGAGGGGTAATGGCCCGTCTGGTAGGGGCGTTGCATGCAATGCCCCTACAAATTCATCCGCTTCTTCGGGCGGCAGGTCGGGGATGATGAAACCATCGGCCCCGGCTTCGGCGGCATCGCGGATGAAACGCTCCAGCCCGTAGGCTAACATCGGGTTGTAGTAACCCATCAGAATCAGAGGAATCTCCACGCCGCGGCGGCGCAGTTCGGCGACGGCAGCGAGTACGTCTTTTGTTGTGACGCCTTTTTCGAGGGCGGTTTGGGTGGCTTTCTGAATGACGGGGCCATCGGCCAGCGGGTCGGAGAAAGACAGGCCAACTTCGATCAGGTCGGCGCCGTTTTTGGCCAGGGCTTCGAGAACATCAATCGAGGTGGGGATGTCTGGATAGCCGACGGGGTAGTAAGGCATGAAGATGGGTGTGCTGCGGAAGGCGGTTTGGATGCGGTTCATAGCTGCTCCAATTGGTGATTGTTGGATTGGGTGATTTGGTGATTGAAAATCGCTCAATCACTCAATCGCCAAATCACCAAATTCTTTCATCACAGTGTTCAAGTCTTTATCACCGCGACCAGAGAGATTGACGAGGATGATTTGGTCGGGGCGCATGTGGGGAGCGCGTTTGAGCACTTCGGCAATGGCATGGGACGATTCGAGGGCCGGGATGATGCCTTCGGTGCGGCACAAGGTCTGGAAGGCGCTCAGGGCTTCTTCGTCGGTGGCGGAGGTGTAGAAGGCGCGTTCCTGGTCGCGCAGGTGGGCGTGTTCGGGGCCGATGGCGGCGTAATCGAGACCCGCCGAAACAGAATGAGTTTCAGCGATTTGGCCGTCTTCGGTTTGCAGGACAAAGGTGCGGGTTCCATGAATCACGCCCAGGCGTCCACGCAAGGGGTCGCCAAAGCGGGCAGCATGTTTGCCGGTGGCGATTCCGCTGCCGCCCGCTTCTACCCCAATCAGTTCGACATCCGCATCCTCCACAAAGCCGCTGAAAACACCGATGGCATTCGACCCGCCGCCAACACAGGCGATGACCGTATTGGGCAGGCGGCCTACTTCTTTAAGAACCTGTTCGCGGGCTTCGCGGCCAATTACGGACTGGAATTCGCGCACGATGGTGGGGTAGGGATGCGGGCCGAGGGCCGAGCCAAGCAGGTAGTGGGTGGCGCGGACGTTGGTGACCCAGTCGCGGATGGCTTCGTTGATGGCGTCTTTGAGGGTTTGCGTACCGCTGGTAACAGGGCGGACTTCTGCGCCAAGCAGTTTCATGCGGAAGACGTTGGGTTCCTGGCGGGCGATGTCTACCGCACCCATGTAAACGACACATTCCAGGCCGAGCAGGGCGGCGGCGGTGGCAGATGCGACTCCGTGCTGGCCTGCGCCGGTTTCGGCAACGATGCGGCCTTTGCCCATCCGTTTGGCGAGCAGGGCCTGACCGAGGGCGTTGTTGATTTTGTGCGCGCCGGTGTGGGCCAGGTCTTCACGCTTGAGGTAGATTTGCGCGCCGCCGAGCTGTTCAGAGAGCCGCCGGGCGTAGGTGAGCGGGGTGGGGCGGCCAACGAAGTCGGCCAGCAGTTTGTTGAACTCGCGCTGGAATTCGGGGTCGCGCTGTGCGGCGACAAACTCGGCTTCGAGTTCGGTTAATGCGGGCATGAGGGTTTCGGGGACGTATTGTCCGCCGTAGGGGCCGAATTTTGGGGAGAGGAGGGTGGGCATGGGATTTTTTTATTTTCGATTTTTTGATTGGGCGATTTTATTGGCGAACGGCCTGAACGAAGGCTTGTATTTTGGCCGGGTCTTTGACGCCGGGGGCCGATTCGACGCCGGAGGCAACGTCCACGCCCCAGGGTTGGACGCGGGCGATGGCTTCAGCCACGTTTTCGGGGGTCAGGCCGCCTGCCAGCAGGAGCGGAATCTGTTTGGCGAGTTGGGCGGCGGCGTCCCAATCGGCGGTGACGCCTGAGCCGCCGTACAGGCCGGGGACGGAGGCATCGGCCAACAAGGCAGGGTTGGCAACGGATAGGAACGGATAAACGGATGGCGTCAACGGATAGGAACGGATAAACGGATGGTTGTCAACGGATGAATCGGATGACAAACGAATGGCTTTGAAGGCGCGGGGGCCGAGTTCGGCCAGCATTTCGGGGGGTTCGTCGCCGTGCAGTTGGGCCAGGTGCAATTGAGCGGTTTCCAAGATGGAACGGATTTCTGAAACGGATGAGTTGACGAAAACGCCAACCAGGACAATTTCAGGACGTTTTTGGCGTAAAACGGATGCAATCTTGCGGCAGGTCTCCGGGGCAATGCAGCGCGGGCTTTTGGGGTAGAAATTGAAGCCGAGCATGTCCGCGCCCGCTTCGATGGCGGCGAGGGCGTCGGGGAGGGTTTTCAGGCCACAAATCTTTATCTTAGTCATAGGAAAATGCAGAATGCAGAATGTAGAATGTAGAATGCAGAATGTAGAATGATGAATGCGGAGCGCAGAATATTCTGCATTCATCATTCTACATTTGGGCTAGTTCCCTTATCTTGGCCGGAATATCCTCCGCTGTCACCAGGGCTTCGCCGACCAGGATGGCGTCTACGCCGATTTTTTGCAGGCGGGCGACATCGGCGGCGGTGAAGATGCCAGATTCGGCGACGAGGGTGATTTCGGCGGGAATGAGGGGGCGAATCCGTTCGGTGGTTTCGAGCGAGACTTCAAATGTGGACAGGTTGCGATTGTTGATGCCGATGAGCCGGATGCCAGGGATTTTGAGGGCGCGTTCGGTTTCGGCTTCGTTGTGGACTTCGACCAGGGCGGCGAGCCCCAGGCTGAGGGCGCAGGCGTGCAAGTCGGCGAAGCGGGCGTCGTCGGGCAGGGCGGCGGCGATGAGCAGGATGGCGTCGGCGCCGTTGGCGCGGGCTTCGTAGATTTGGGAGTCGTCAATGATGAAATCTTTTCGTAAGAGCGGTAATTGGTGATTGGTAATTCGTAATTGGCGCAGGGTTTCGAGTTTGCCCTGGAAGAATTTTTCGTCGGTGAGGACGCTGATGGCGGATGCGCCGTTTTGGGTGTAGAGGTCGGCTACCTGGAGCAGGTCGAGGTGTGGGGCCAAAACCCCCTTCGAGGGGCTGGCGCGCTTGAGTTCGGCAATCAGGGCGGGGGGCTTTTCCCTCACCCCTATCCCCTCTCCCGGTGGGAGATGGGGATTTTTCCCCCTTCCCCCGTTGAGGGAAGGGCCGGAGATGAGAGCAGCGAGAAAATCGCGAGGCGCAGGGGAAGATTCTGCGGCGCGGCGCAGGGCCGGGGCGTCGAGCGCCGCGATTTCCAGGCGTTTTTGTTCGAGGATGGTTTCGAGGATGTTGGTCAACGGATGGCCTCCGGCGAAGCGAATAAACGGATTTTGGGAACGGATATGGAACGGATAAACGGATTTTAAGCGGATGGCGAGGTGAAGGATTGGCTGAATTCGACGAGTTGGGTCATTTTGGCAAGGGCCGCGCCGCTGGCAAGGGAGTCTTCGGCTTCGGCCAGGGCGGTTTTGATGTCGCCGGTTTGGGCGGCCAGGGTGCCGGCAGCGTTGAGCAGGACGGCATCGCGGCGAGGGCCGTTCAGTTTGCCAGTGAACAAGTCACGCATCATCTGGGCTGCTTCGTCGGGAGTGCCGCCGCGCAGGTCGGCGATGGTGGCGCGCGGCAGGCCGTAGTCGGCGGGGTCGAGGTCGTAGGTGCGGACGGCGCCATCTTGCAGGTGGCTGACGCGGTTGGGGCCGAGCAGGCTGAGTTCGTCTGTCCCGCCTGCGCCGTGAATGACCAGCGCGGCATGGCTGCCGAGTTCGTTGAGAACGTGGGCAAGCGGTTCGGTGAGCGTGGGAGCGTAAACGCCCGTCAGTTGGATTTCGGCCCCGGCGGGGTTGGTGAGAGGCCCGAGGACGTTGAAGATGGTGCGCTGGCCGATTTCCTTGCGCGGGCCAACGGCATGTTTCATAGCCGGGTGGAATTTGGGCGCGAACATGAAGCCGATGCCGATTTCGTCAATGGCCTGGCCGACCTGTTCGGGGGTCAGGTCGAGGTTGAGACCCAGGGCAGCCAGCACGTCGGCGCTGCCGCATTGGGAGGATGCGGCGCGGTTGCCGTGTTTGGCCACCCGTCGCCCGGTTCCGGCCACGACAAAGGCTACGGCGGTGGAGATATTGAAGGTGTGCGCGCCATCGCCGCCGGTGCCGACGACATCGTAAATGGGTTGGGAGCGGTCGCTGACCGGCACTTTGAGCGAAACGGCCCGCATGGCGCGGACTGAGCCGGTAATTTCTTCGACCGTTTCGCCTTTCATGCGCAGGGCGACGAGGTAGGCGCCAATTTGGGCCGGGGTGGCCTGGCCGGTCATGATGATGGTCATGGCCTGCTCGGCTTCTTCGGCGGTCAGGTCGGTGCGATTAATGACTTGGGCGATAAAGGGTTTTAACATAAGGGCCTCCGGAAAATTCAAAATGAAGAATGCAGAGTGCAGAATATTCTTCATTCTGAATTCTGCATTTGTTAAAGGTTCAGGAAGTTTTGCAAGATTTGCTTGCCGTGCTGGGTAAGAATCGATTCGGGATGGAATTGAACGCCGTAAGTTTCGGCGGTTTTATGTTTCAAGCCCATAATTTCACCTTCGGCGGTGAAAGCGGTCACTTCCAATTCGGCGGGGACGGGCGATTCGACAATCAGCGAGTGGTAGCGGGTGGCTTCAAAGGGGCTGGGGATGCCGTTGAACAATCCCTGGCCGTAGTGGTGGACGCGCGAGGTTTTGCCATGCATCAGGCGCGGGGCGCGCGAGACTTTGCCGCCATAGATTGCGCCCAGGCATTGATGACCCAGGCAAACGCCCAAAACAGGAATTTTGCCAGTGAAATGGCGCATGGCCTCGGCGGAGATGCCTCCATCGGCGATGGGTTCGCCAGGGCCGGGAGAAATGACCAGGTGCGAAGGCTGGAGCGCAATCAACTCGTCGAGCGTAATCTGGTCATTGCGAAAGACGCGAATATCGGCGCCGAGTTCGCCGAAGTATTGGACGAGGTTGTAGGTGAAGGAGTCGTAGTTATCAATGAGGATGAGCATAAGGAAAACCTTTCTAAATGCAGAATGATGAATGATGAACGCAGAATGAAGAGCGGTTTTTATTCTGCATTCTGCATTCTAACTTCTGCATTATTTTTCTTCCGCCATTTCGACCGCTTTCAGCACGGCGCGGGCTTTGTTGAGGGTTTCTTCGTATTCTTTGGCCGGGTCAGAATCGGCGACGACTCCGGCGCCAGCCTGCACGCTGACCGTCTGGCCGTGACCGACCAGGGTGCGGATGGCGATGCAGGTATCCATGTTGCCGTCGAAGGAGAAGTAGCCGATTGCGCCAGCGTAAGGGCCGCGCGCGTCTGGCTCAAGGTCGGCGATGATTTCCATCGCGCGGACTTTGGGCGCGCCAGAGACCGTGCCAGCCGGGAAGGTAGCCCGCACCAGGTCGAAGGCGCTCAGTTCGGGGCGCAGCGTCCCTTCGACGTGCGAGACGATGTGCATGACGTGCGAATAACGCTCGATGGTGAAAAACTCAGGCACTTTGACCGTGCCAAATTCGCAAACGCGTCCCAAGTCGTTGCGGCCCAGGTCAACCAGCATGATGTGTTCGGCGCGTTCTTTGGGGTCGGCCAGCAGGTCGGCGGCCAGGGCCTGGTCGGCAGCGGTATCGGCTCCGCGTGGGCGCGTCCCGGCGATGGGGCGCAGGCTGGCTTTGCGGCCTTCGAGACGGACGAAAATCTCAGGCGAAGCGCCGACGATGTAGAACGGTTCGCCATCCAGGTCGCCAAAGTCGAAAAAGTACATGTAGGGCGAGGGGTTCAGCCGCCGCAGAGCGCGGTAGATGTCGAACGGGTCACTGTGGGCCGGGCGCGACAGGCGCTGTGAGAGCACGACCTGGAAAATATCACCAGCGGCGATGTGTTCCTTGCCAATCCGCACGGCCTGTTCGTACTCGGCCTGGGTTAAGTTCGAGGTCACTTCAACGGCGGCAGGCTGCGGAGCATCCGTTCCGCGCGGTAGCGGCAAACGGGCGCGTAAACGCGCTTCAATGTCGTCTAATTTGCGGTTGGCAGCGTCCACATCCCCATCAAAGGCATAAGTGATGAGGTTGATGGTGTGGCGGGCGTGGTCGAAGGCGATGAGGGTATCGGCCAGCAGGAAAACTGATTCGGGCAGCGTGCCGCTTTGCAGGTGCTTTTGCAGGCGCGGCTCGAAGTAGCGGATGGTTTCGTAACCCAGGTAACCCACCAGCCCGCCGATAAAGCGCGGCAGGCCTTCGGGCAGTTCGGGGGTGAAGCCGGATAACTGGGATTGCAGGTAGTGGAGCGGGTCTTGCCCCGGGGGGATTTGGATATGCTCGATGGCGTTTGCCGAGCGGCGTTCTACGCTCTGGCCTGTAATCCGATACTCGTAGCGTGGCTCAATGCCGATGAAGGAGTAGCGGGCGATGCGCTCGCCGCCTTGAACCGATTCGAGCAGGAAGGAGGGGCCGCCGCCGCGCACCTTGAGATAGATGCTGGCCGGAGTATCGAGGTCGCCCGGCAGACGGCGGATGATGGGGGCGAGGCTGGTGGTAGTTTGGATGAGTTCGGTGACCATAGATGTCCTTTCTTAAGAGAATAGTCCCCTCCGTCCGTTGGGACGAGAGGGGACTCCCGTGGTACCACCCAATTTACGCTTGCTTAAGAAAAATCCCTGTTGTGATGCAACAGGGAAAGGAGAGCCAGCGTCACTTTTTCGGGTACGGCCAGGTTTGGCTTATACCCTCACCCTGTAACGGGAGTTCCCGGATTAGGTTACTTTTTGGGTTCCGCTGCCATCCGTTTTTCCGGTTGGTATCCGTTCCCATGTTCACCCGCTCAACTCGGTGGGCCATTCGGCTTCTGCGCTTTTACCGGATTCACACCAGGCACCGGCTCTCTGAAAATCGCTTTGAAGCGTACTCGTCCACGTCTTCGTTTTTGGTTGTTAAGTTGGGCGTGATTATATGCCGCAAAGCAGATTTGTCAAGACAAAAACGGCAACAAAAAGAACTGCCCCACATGGGATTATGGAGCAGTTCCAGTTGAAATGGTGAGTATCAGGCTTTTCTATCGTCCGCAGGCAGAGAAGCGGGTTCTCCTGCAACGATGGCAGACGGTTCATCCACATCCACGCCGGTTTTGGCTTTCTTCTTACCGTCACCCAGGTCGATTCCAAACAGTTTCAAGATGGGGACAATGGGCAAGTCGCCGACGACGCGGAAATTGGCGTCCTGGCGCAGTTGATTGAGGCTGGTGGTCAGGTCTTGCTTGCCAGCGATGACCGGGGTCAGACGTTCCACCAGGTCGGCTACCTTCAGGCTGGAGAAGACGCGCGGGTTGACTTCGGACATGACTTGCTGAATGTAGGGCCGGAAACTGTCGATGTTCTCGCGCACCCAGTCAATGGTGGCGTTCTCGGCTTCGTCTACCTGGGCACTATTAACGCCATTGGCATTGATGATGCGCCCAATGAGGGGCACTTCCTCGCCCAGCAGGTTGATGCTCTGCGAGAAACTCATCAGGTCGGTGATGATTTTGCCGGTCTGCCCGCCGGTTCCGTAGATGTGAACCTTGACTCCCGGCGCCATTGCCATGAAGGCTTCTTTGTAGGCCTCTACTTGCAAGGTGGCGAGCCGTTCGCGGTGAGCGTGTTCGAGCTTCATTTTTTCGAGTTCGACCAGCACCGGGGCTTTCTCGTACAGGTCGACCAGTTTTTGCTGGGCGGTGATTTCGACTTCTTTTAGCCGCTGGAGACGCTCGGCCTCCACCTCGGCCTGGGCGCGGGCGATTTCAGCCTGGGCCAGACCCTCGGCGCGGTTGACAACGACCTGCTTTTCGGCAACCTGCACGCGGGCCGCCTCGACTTCGGCTTCAGCCAGACCCTGGGCCGCCGCTTCGGCGCGGGTGGCCTCAGCCCGGATTTTAGCGGCGCGGGCGCGCTTTTCGGTAGCGGTCGATTCGGCGTCGGCCTTGATGAGCTCGGCTTTGGTCTGGGCTTCGGTGCGCATCTGCAACGCGCGGGCCTCGGCCTCGGCTTCCACTTTCAATGATTCGGCCAGTTTGTTGGCTTCGACCAGCGCAATTTCTTTTGCGCGTTCGGCGGCGGCCAGTTGCTCGGCGCGTAATCGCGCGGCTTCAGCCTGAGTGCGCTCGGCGGCGCGCTCAATCTGGCGAATTTGTTCCATCGCCAGGCGTTCAGCCTCGGCTTTGGTCTCTGCCAGTTTGATGGCCGCATTTTTCTGCTGTTCGAGGGCGCGCAATTCAGCCTCGCGCTCCTTTTGGATGCGCGCCAGAGTAGCGGCTTTTTCTGCTTCGGCCTGACCGAGGGTTTGACCCAACTGCACCTTGGCAATATCGGTCTCGTGCGCGGCGGTCGCGGCTGCTTTTGCCAATTCCAACTGCTTGACTTCCAGTTCGTGACGGCGAATTGCCAGGGCTTCCTGCTGAGAGAGCGTTGCAGTTTCAACTTCGCGCTCGGCTTCCAGCCGTTCAGCAGCCAGTTTCTTCTCGGTTGCGGCACGGATTTCGGCCTCTGTGCGCTCGCGTCCCTGGTCGTCTTGCAGTTCCTGCACCTGTTCCTTGTTGGTGGCGATGCTGGTCTCTTTGGAGATGCGCGATTCAGCCTGCTCCACCAGTTTATGGTAGGCCATGCCTTCCAGTTTGGTGATGGTCAGCAGCGCCAGGTCATAGCCAAGTTCGGAAAGAATATTGTTGACCTTGGGAAAGGCAATTTCGGCTAATTTTTGACGATTGGCGATGATGTCCTGCAACCCCATTGTCGCAGCGGCGGCTATCAATTCTGCCGTGCCGACCTCGGTGATGGTGTTGATGAGACCGCCCGTATCGAGACCGACGCGCTGGGCGGCGATATCCGCTTTCTCTGGGTTAAGTTTGGCAACAGCGTGCGCCCACAACCGAAAACTGACTTTGCTGTTATCAAGCGCTTCCACGCCTTCATCGTTATTACCGCGAATTGGGACGGTGAAACTGATGGTTTTGAGTTTGATGACCTGGGTCAGCGGGTTCAACCAGTAACGGGAAGGGCGCGCCGCGCTTTGCCCGAATACTCGGCGGTCATTGGACATGGCCGCAATGTGCAGGCCATCCCCGACCACCACATGGATTTCATCCGGCGGAACGATGATACGGCGGCCAAAGCCAAATACGTTGCGGGTGCGGTCAGCCTGGGTACGCAATGCTGACATGCTGGTATTGAATTCTTCCATTTGTTGTTCAGATTTGCGCCGGGAAGGCGTGGCCTGGTCAGACTGCGCGGCGTCGTTCTTTTGCTTGTTGTCCATCATTATTACTCCTTTTTGGGAAAATGCCACCGTCCCGCCAAGAACACGGGGCTTTTGGAACACACCCAAGGTTCACCGGTGATGAGCGGTTGTTTACACAGATATTCGCAAATTGCGCGAAAAAGTTTCAGGCCAAAACAGGCTTTTCGATTTCCACCGTATGGGCGGTTGAGGGCATGCGCTACCAGTCTATGGTTGCAGCCTGTCGCCACCGTCAACCTATAGCCGGTCACCCTCCCCCAGCATAACCCGGTCGGAGCCGCGTGCAATTTCCCAGGGATAGATGACGCGCGCGTCGGTCACATCGGCGAAGTAGTCGGGGCGGGCCGAGCCGAACAGGCTGCGGTAGGGGTTGAAGTGCAACACGCAGGTTTCAGGAAAGCCGCCCGCCGCCGAAACACGGTTCTTGACGGCGGTAATCGTCCGCCCGGAGCCCCACACGTCATCCACAATCAGAGTGGCGCGCCCGGTCAGTTTGTCCTCGGCCGGGAACTGGATGAATTGCGGCCAGGCCATCAGTTTTTGGTCGCGGCTGGCCTCGAAGGGGAAGTCGACGGCGGCGGTCAGGACGTGGGTGATTCCCATCGCTTCGGCCAGCAGCCCGCCGGGGATGATGCCTCCGCGCGTAATGAGAACCATCGCTTCGAATTCGCGTTTGAATTGGGGGACGAGTTTGTCGATGAGACGGTCGACATCGTCCCAGGAGAGGAACAGGCGGCGGGGGGCGGGGGAAGGCTGCATGTCAGTTTCCTAAAACGGCGGCCAGCGGGGCCGGGGCGGGAATGTTGGCGGACTGCCCGGCGCGTTCGACATCGCGCGCCCACAGGTACAGGCAGGTGTGATACGCGGTAGCAGTATACGATGAAATCACGCTGGCGGCCATGAAAAAGAGCGAGGCGGCCAGCACGCCCAAGAAAACGGCAGCAACTATCAGCCAGGTCGCGTTGGCGGCGAGGTTGATGAGGGGCAGGGCAATCCCAAATCCGACGACCAGGCCAATCGCCACGAAAACGAATCCAATCAAACCGGTGACAAAGCGCACCCCGACCGTGCTGATGCCGACCAGCAGCAGGTTATTCTTGACGATGTAGGTGGCGCGCTTGAGGCCGTCTTTAAGATTGACATCTTCGATGACCATAATGGGCAGGACGAGGTAGGTGGCTTCGGTCCAGAGCGTGTCGATGAGATTGGCGATGGCGCGGCGGATGCCGCTGCTGTTGCGGCCCCGGCCCTGCACCATGTTTTTGACCACGTTGACCAGCGTGGAAGCCGCCGCCAGCGAGAGGATGTCGAGCCAGTCGCGCCGGACGACCGCCCAGGCTTTATCCATGCGCCCGTCTCCCTCAGAGAGGTAGCCGAAAATCAGGTAGATGGTCATGGCCGAGAATATGTAGGTGACGGAGTATTGCGCAAAAGCCAGCAGCGCGCCAAATATCCCCAGCACCACCCGCCCGAACAGCGATTCGGTGCCGAGCAGCAACGCGGCGGCGATGATGGGAACCGCGCCAATGACGGAGACGATGAAGCCAACGAATAAGGCGTAGATGGATGGTTGGATTAAGTCTTTGTCGGCCAGGGCCATTTTCCAGGCCTGGGTGAGGAAGTTCCAACCGCGGGTGAAGGATTGCATGACAGCTCCTAGTTTCCAAAATTATACTGCGTCGCCTGGGTGGTGACATCGACCGGCTCAATTGAGACCAGTTTTTTTGTGCGCGGCAGGTAGTAAATGCGATAGTCGATGCCTTCGAGCAGGGCGGCGTAGGCCTGGCGGCTGACCTGGAAACTCTTGCCGTCGATGACGTAGTAGTAACGGGTCGAGCGGTTTTTGCCGCCGCTGGTGCGTTTTTCCTTGCGGCCAGGCCCCTGCGCCTGCTCGATGGAGGAAACCGACATATCCAGCAGGCCGTTCAGGAACATCCAGCCGCCGACCAGCGCAAAAATTCCCAAGACCAGGGCCGGGATGAGCAGGGCAGGCAGGGCCTCGCCAGAATCAACATTCGGATATATCTGAAAGAAGAATAAGCCGCCAAAAACCAGCGCCATCAGGCCAAAAATGGCTCCAAAAATCACCCCTCCCAGCGGTTTCATGCGTTGGGCCGGGGTCACCTCGCCGTTGCGGTTGCTCGTCAGGTCGTCAAGGGTGAATCCGTTGGCCTGCGCCAGGATTTCGGTCAGCGCCGCGCGCACCTGGGCCGGGCTGGCCGGGAAGATTTCCTCGGCAGAGAGCACGAATCCGCTCTCTTCGAGGTAAAAGACACGGTAGGTTGCGCCGGGCAACAATCCGCCAGTATGTGCGGTGGAAGGCAGCGCTAAGCGGCGTTCCCCAGCCTGAAAGGAGTAGCCGTTTTTATCAAAAGCCACCTGTCCCTGCGCCTGGCGAATGGCGCGATTCTCGCGGTCGCGTTTGAGTTTGAGGGCGTTGGCGAACAACTGCCACAGGCGCGGGACGAAGGTCGCCACCAGAACCACCAAAATCACCCCCAAAAACAGGAAGGGGATGAGGAAATCATCGCCAACCCCGGTCAGGGTAAAAACCGTACCGAACAAGACCAGGAAAGCCAGAATGGGAATGAATACCAACACAATTCCGCAGCCGCTGCCCAAGCCCAACGCCAAATTGAGGCGTTGGTTTTGGGCTTCGGTCATTTCTCCCATGCGGTTGGCGGCCAGGCCTTGCGGGTCGAGCAAGTTCATATCGCCGCCCAGGGTGGTGAAAAGGGTTTGCATGGCGTTCTCCTGAATGAAAAGATTATAGCAAACTATGGGGTTCCACTTCAACACGCCAGCCATTCAGGCCAGCCAGGTTCGGCAACAGTGAGACCGGCTCAGGCCCGCGCAGAATGACCTGCCAGCGGAAAATGTCATTGACGCGGGCAAAAAAACAGGGCGCGGGGCCAATCAGGTCGGTCTGGGTGCGTTTTTCGGTTTCGATGAGGGCTTTCAATCTCTGGGCCAGGGCACGTGCTTCGTCTTCGGCTTTGACCGGGTCGCGGTGGCGATATTCGAGCCGGAGCAAGCGCGAAAACGGCGGGTAGCGCAGCAAGCGGCGATTCTCGATTTCCATGCGGTAAAACCCGGCATAGTCGTGTCCTGCCGCCGCTCGGATGACCGGATGCTCGGGCATGAAAGTCTGCATGACGACCTTGCCGCCACGCGCCGAACGTCCCGCCCGCCCGGCGACCTGCGTCAGCAGTTGGAAGGCGCGCTCCCCGGCAAACGGGTCGGGCAGGTTCAGGCCCACATCGGCCAGCACAATCCCGACCAGCGTCACGAGCGGCAAATCGAGCCCTTTGGCGAGCATTTGCGTCCCGACCAGGATGTCAGCCTGGTGATTGGCGAAGTGCGTGAGGATGATTTCGTGGGCGTCTTTTTCGCGGGTGGTCTCCCAATCCCAGCGCAGGACGCGCGCCGATGGAAACATGGCCGCCACATCCGTTTCCACTTTTTCGCTGCCCAGCCCATAGGCGCGAATGTTCTTCCCGCCGCAGGCCGGGCAGGTCTGCGGCATTTTCCGGGAATAGCCACAGCGGTGACAAATCAGGCGGTTAACCGAAGAACCGGAAAACTGGTGAAGATGATGCGTCAACGGCGTTTCGCAGTGCGGGCATTTGAGGACATGCCCACAATCGCGGCAGAAAACGTAGGTGGCCGTGCCGCGCCGGTTCAGGTATAAAATCGCCTGTTCACCGCGCTCAAGCACCTCGGCAATCGATTCAGAGAGTTCGCGGCTAAAAATGCCCCGGTTGCCCGACTTGAGTTCCTCGCGCATATCGACGATGGATATGGGAGGCAGTCCACCCTCCAGGCTATCTGTTACCCCAAGATTGGCTGCGCGCTCCTTGAGTTCCAGCAGGCGCATTCCCCCACCCCTCACCCCCGGCCCCTCTCCCAGGGGGAGAGGGGAGATAGCACGGTATCTCGTTTCGACGGGCGGGGTGGCGCTGCCCAGCACCGTTACTGCGCCGCAGATTTTCCCATAGATTTCCGCTGCCCGGACGGCAGAGTAAAACGGCGGCTCGGACTGGTAGTAGGAACTGTCGTGACACTCATCGACCACAATCAGCCCGACATCCGGCAGGGGCGTGAACAGAGCCGAGCGCGGCCCAATGACCAGTTTGAGTAACCCGGCCCGGGCGCGCCGCCAGGTATCGTAGCGCTCGCCATCCGACAGGCGTGAATGCACCAGCCCGACCTGGCCGGGAAAACGGTCGAGGAAGCGGCGCACGGTTTGGGGCGTGAGGGCAATCTCTGGGACAAGGACAATCACCCCCCTCCCGCGCCGAATCGACTCGGCGGCAGCCCGCAGGTAGAGTTCGGTCTTGCCAGAACCGGTGATGCCGTGCAGGAGGAAGCCGGGATTCGTTACTCGATATTCGTTAGTCGATATTGGATGTTCGATATTCGAGGTTCGAGTATTCGAATATTCGAGGGTCGAGGGTCGAGAGTCAAAGGCGTTGAGAATTTCTTGCAAAGCCGATTCCTGCTCGCCGGTGAGAATCACGTTTCGATTCCCAACTCCCAATTCCCGGTTGCCCAATTTGCCCAGCGGGTCGCGCCAGATTTCGCTCTCGAACAGGCGAATCAGGCCGCGTTCCTCCAACTCCTGCAAATCGGCCAGGGTGCAGCCCGATTGGGCATAGACCCAGGTAACGGCCACCGCGTCTGGCTCGTGGATGAGGAAGCGCAAGGCGGCGCCGCGCCGCGCGAGCGTATCGGCGGTTTTGCCCAGGTTGGGCAATTCCGCTTCGGCAATTTCGGGCGGAACGGCCAGCTGCGCCATGCGGACGTATTTGGGGCGCACCGAGGGCGGCGGCAGGACGGCCTGTTTGCCCAACACCCCGCGCTTGACCAGGACCTCGGCGGTTTTACGCCACTCGACGGGGCCAAAATGCCGGTCAATTTGCCGCCCGCGCAAGGGGTTGCGCTGCACGAACAGGTCGAGCAGGCGTTTTTCGACCTTGCCATCTGCCGTAGCCGGGGCGCGCAGGAGCGTGTAGAGCGTATCGGCCTGCTGGCTCAGACCGGTCGGCAAGAACAGGTTGATAACCGCCGAAAGCGGATTCAGGGTGGCTTGGGCCAGTTGGCGGGCAAAGGCCAGCTGCGGCCCGGTCAGCACCGGCTGGGGGTCGAGGATATTCAGAACCGGTTTCGGATTCGGCACCGAGGCCGAATCCATCAAGTCGAACACCACCCCCTGAACGGTCTGCGTCCCAAACGGCACGCTGACCAACTGCCCCGGGCCGACGGCCATCCCGGTTGGCAGGACGTAATCGAATTCGCCGGAAACAGCGGGCAGGTTGACGGCAACACGGGCAAAAGCCATGCGGCCATTATACGGCGATTTTCGCCAATCATCCAAAAGATGGATAAACAGGCCGTCAATACATGCTATACTAGGTAAAGATTGTCAATTTAAGTTACACTACAGGCGGTTTGAGAATGGAAAACCTGACAGGCAGGCAGTTCGGCCCATACCAAATTGTGGCCCCGCTGGGCGAGGGGGGCATGGCAGCAGTTTACAAAGCCTACCAGCCCTCTATGGAGCGGCATGTGGCGCTCAAGGTGTTGCCGCGCCAGATGGCGGAATCGGAGGAATTCATTGCCCGCTTCAAACGCGAGGCGCGGCTGCTGGCGCAGTTGCAGCACCCGCACATTTTGCCGGTTTTCGATTACGGCGAGGCAGAGGGATTCACGTACATTGTGATGCCCTATGTGCAGAGCGGCACCCTGGCCGACCTGCTCAAGGCGCGGCGCGTCAATTATTCTGAAATTCGGCGCATTATTACACAAATTGCCGATGCGCTCGGTTACGCTCACGCACGCGGCATGATTCACCGCGATGTGAAACCCAGCAACGTGCTGATTGATGAGCGCGGCAACTGCCTGCTGACCGATTTCGGCCTGGCGCGCATGTCTGAGGCGACCTCCATGCTGACTTCGTCCGGGGCGATTATGGGGACGCCAGCCTATATGTCGCCCGAACAAGGCACCGGCGGGGTAGTGGACGGGCGCAGTGACATCTACTCGCTGGGGGTCATTCTGTACGAGATGGTGACGGGGCGCGTGCCGTATTCTGCCGAAACGCCGATTGCGATTGTGTTCAAGCACATCCAGGACCCCTTGCCCCCGGCGCGGAATTTTGCGCCCGATTTGCCCGAAGCCCTGGAGATGGTGCTGCTGAAATCACTCGCCAAGCGCCCCGAAGACCGTTACCAGACAACCGACGAGTTCATCCACGCCATCCAAGAAGCGATTCCATTCACTTCCGCGGTCACCCCCGCGCTGGCTTCGTCCCCGGCCCCGGCCTTACCACCCTATTCCGCGCCGCCTTCGCCCAATTCCAACCTGCCGACCATGCTGGAGCCGGTCTCGAAGCCGCCCTCCCGTCCGCCTTCTACGCCGCCAGTTGCGGCCCCGGCCAGTTACACGCCGCCTGCCCAGCCCTCGTATAAGTCAATTTCTCAATCACAAGTCCAGCCTGCGCGAAAAGGACTTCCCGTTTGGGCAATGGCCGGGGCCGGGGTTATGGGTCTTGGCCTGGCCGGAATTGTGGTGATTGCGCTGGCAATTAACCTTATCAGGAACAATTTGGCCGCGCCTGTTCCAACCGCCCTTTCAACGGCAACGCCGCCTGCGGCGGCCACAACCGCGCCTGAAGTTGTCGCGCCGACCGATTCCGCGCCGGCCGCAGCCCTGGAAATCTTGCCCGGCGAGTATTTCAATGATGATTTCGAGAATCAACTGGCCGAGGGCTGGTGGTGGGAAGCAGAAGACCCGTCGAGATGGAGCCTGAGCAGTGCGCCGGGCGCGCTCCAAATCATTGCATCGGGAACCAGTTTTAGCGTTGACGGCATTCCCACCAACCTGTTGCTGCGCAAGGCCCCCAGCGGGGATTTCGAAATCAGCACCTTGTTGCGCTTCTCGCCGCAAGTGAACTACCAATTCGCCGGGCTGGTCGTGCTCCAGGATAAAGGCAACGCTCTACAATTTGGGCGCGGCTATTGCAATTCGCCCGATATTTGCGTTGGAGATGGGCTTTACTTCGATAATTGGGGAATTTCAGATATTGCCAATAACACGCTCGCCACGAAAATCTGGGGAGAACAGATTTATCTGCGCCTAAAAAAAGCGGGTAACATTTATTCAGCCTTCTATAGTAGCGATGGGTATGCCTGGACGTTTCTTGGAGAACACGAACGTGAACTTTTAAACATCCAGGTAGGAGTAACAGCCGCGCAATCCCCGACCAACATCCCGGCCAATTTCGATTTCTTCTCTCTGTCGGAACCGCCCCGCGCGGTCGTCCGCCAGGAAATCGAATGCTTTTCCGCGCCCGATATGGGCAGCGATATTCGGGGAGTCTTCCAGGTGGGCGAGACTGTTTCACTTCAGGGCCGCAGCGCAGATTCCGAGTGGCTGGTCTCGCACGCTGTAAGCAGCCCCCAAGATTTATGCTGGATTCATTTTTCGGTAAACAACCGGGCGGAGATTGCAGAATCCCTTCCGGTCATCGACCCAAATCAAAAAACGGACTCGCTGCCCGAACCGCCGCCGCTAGTCATCCCGCCGGGGCAAAAGTTCGCGCGCATCAACAACATCACCATCAACGCCCAAAACCAATACGTTGTGGAGTATGAGACATTTGAGTACACGGAAACCCTGCCCGGTACGCACGTCCACTTTTTCTTCAACACCGTGCCATTCGACCAGGCCGGGTCGCCCGGCAAGGGACCCTGGAAGGTATATGGCGGCCCGCGACCGTTCACCGGCTACCTGACATCCAACCGCCCCCAAAACGCATCGCAATTGTGCGCGCTGGTGGCAAACCCCAACCATAGCGTGATTCCCAACAGCGGACATTGCTTCCCGCTGCCCGATGTGCCGACCGCAACGGCGCGGGTCGAGACGGCCTGCCGAAATACCCCATCAGAAAGTGGAACGACCCTGGCCGTTTTCCAGGCCGGGGTAACCGTCCTGCTCAAGGGCGTCTCCAGCGACCAGGGCTGGCTCTCCATCCAAAACCCGGACAATCTAGACGCATCGGCTTGTTGGGTTCCTTTCTCATCCAGTGTGCTGAGCGGTGACCTGGGGAACGTGCCAACCATTACCCCATAAACAAAGACTGTCCCGAAGGTTTTCTCGATCGCCTTCGAGACAGTCTTTTTCTTATTTTGCCCTGCACAACGCGCGCACGGGGTCGAACATGGAAGCCGGGCCGTTGCCCAGCCAATCGTGTTGAACCTTGCCACTCGAATCAACCAGGATATAGCGGGGAAATAGAATTGACGTTGTATTTGCGCTCCAAATCGTCACTGGATGGCAAATCAACTGGGAAACAATGCAATTTGTCATCAATTCGGAGATACAATGTCACGCCAAACCCATGTGTATCGACATTGAAATGACATCCAAAGCGCGCTATGCTCAATTTACCATGAAGCGCGCGATTGTTTCGATGATGGTTTTCTTCCTCCTGGCTGGCTGCGCGGCGGCGAGTCCCGCTCTCACCCTGCCCGGAACACCATGCGGACTGCCGCCGATCGTCATCCCCACCCCATTGGCAGTCACGCCCGGTCCGGCGGAACTCGACCGCAGCACCGGGCTGCACGTCACCGGAAAGGCACAGGTTATCGACCTGGATTCTTACCAGTTGGAAGTCACCGGGCTGGTAGAACGCCCGCTCTCGCTGAGATATGACGACTTGCGCTGCCTGCCTAAAATCGAAGTTCAAACCACCATTGTCTGCAAGGGCAATTTCGACGATACTGCCGTGTGGGCCGGGGTGACAATCAAAACCATCCTGGAACTGGCCGGGGTCAAACCCGAAGCAAAGGAAATCCTCTTATTCGGAGCGGATGAATATATCATCAGCGTAGATATAGAACATGCGCTGTCGGGAACGAGTTTCCTGGCCTATGAACTGCGCGGGAAGCCGGTTCCCATCCTGCACGGCTTCCCGGTGCGGGCAGCCTTCCCTGGGCAGCCAGGCTTCTATTGGGTCAAGTGGCTGGTCAAAATCGAGGTGAAATAAATCAAAACATCCCGCTCCTTTTCGGGCGGGATGTTTGTTGGATGATCGAAATTTTAGGGCATCGGGTTGCTGGCCGCCCAGTCGGGGCCGAGGATGATTTCGATATCGGCAGCCGCGTCGGGGTTGTAATCGCTTTGGATTTGAATCGCTGCGTTGAGCCGAAAGAGCTCTTTGAAATAGGTCAGCGCATAGGGCCGTCCGCGGCGGTCGACGACGATAGTCGCGCCGGGGAAGGTAGATGCGCTGTCGACAATCACCACGTTGAAGCCAAGCGACTTTAGATAATCAGCGGTCTTTTGCGCGAGGCCAGCGGTATACGTCCCGTTATAGACGGCAACTGTCGCAGCCTCCTGCCGGGCCAGGTCTAGCGAATCGGCGCCTTGAGCCATCGGGCTGATTGCGCCCGATGCAGTGAAGATTTCATCGCGCAGTTCACGGATTTTATCGGGGATGGGTTTATAGACCGCCTGGTTTTGCCCATTCACGACAACGTTATAGGGCAGCATCATGGTGAAGTCAATGACACCTTTTTTGATATTTTCTTCAGGAACATCCTTCGCCAACATGCCTAGCCGCATAATTTGGTCAAATGTCAGATTGGTGTTCACGCCATCTTGAATATTGGCGTAAATTTCAGGAGCCTTGATGAGAAGAGATGGAAAAATTTCAGGGTCCAATACGCGCTCCCGAATACCCATAATTACCTGCTGTTGGCGCATCGCACGGTCAACATCACCACCATCCGTATAGCGGTTACGCGCGTAAGCCAGCGCTTCTACGCCACCGAGCATGTGCAAACCTCGCCGAAGAAAAATCTCATCGGCCCCTGGCCCTATCGGATCGATGTATATGTTCTTCGGAACAAAGACTGGTATCTTGTCCAGTTGGTCAATCAGGTGAACAAAAGCCGCAAATTCGACTTGAGCGTAGTACTGAACCGGCACGCCGATAACCTGCTCAACCGTTTTCATGGCGAGAGCCGGGCCGCCGCCCGGAAGTTTGGCGGCATCACCGTTCATGTAAGCGGTGTTGATACGACCATACCCAAAGCCTGGAATGTTCACCCACAAATCTCGGGGAATGGAGAGAATCCCGGCGGTGCGTGATTGCGGGTCGAGCGTAAGCAGAATCATGGTATCGGAGCGCGCCGGGCCTGAACGGTCGGCGGAACCGTCGTAAGAATCGAGGCCCAATAACAGTACATTGACCCGGCTGGCGCCATCCCAGGCAGGCGGCAGGTCGACATCTGGAATAGCAGGGGCAGGCGTAGGCAAATTAGGAACTTCACCCCCTGTTTCAGGTGTTGCTTTTTCAGACTGGGCAAAAATTGGATTAGAGACGCCGCCGCTACACCCGGTAAGGGCTATCCCCGGCAGGGGAGAAAGACACCAGCTTATGACGATATTACGCGCAAGAAAAAACGTTCCGGCAAAGAGCGCAATGCTGACGATGCCAAGGAGCAGCCATTTGATGATGGATAGTTTATTCAGATTTGTCTTCATATATTTTTTTATTGGGGCTTGATATACACCATGCCAAGCCCAAGTTTGTCCAGGCCATGTTGGGCCCAATAGGTTGAGAGCGCAGAATCAGATTGGAGGACTTCCATCAGGGCCGGAATGGCGCGCGGATCGCCGATTTCAGCCAAGGCATGGGCAGCCTCCAGTTTCACGGAAGGTGTTGCACTCCGCAAAACTTCTATCAGATGCGGAACCGCTTCAGTGCCGATAGCAATGAGGGCATTGGCAGCAAGCCTGGCCGTCATCGAATCGGGGGAGGATAGGGCTCGTATCAACGGCAAGACGGCTTCAGGGTGAGGGTGGTGACACAATCCCAAGGCCGCGCACTGCCTGATTTCGTCAGATTCGTCCTCCAGCGCAGAGACCAGTCTGCGAACGATATTCTCATCGCTTTGAAACGCGGCCAAAGAGCGCAACGCCCACCAGCGGGTATCTACATCGTCCGATTGGAGCAGCGGATCGAGGGCCGAGACAGGAAACGCGGGAAGGCGGTTGGCGGCGGCTTCAGCGCGAGCTTCGTCTCCGCTGGTCAGTTCAGCCAGCAAGGCGTGGAGTTCGTCCATCTAGCGGGAGGGGGGCGGGACTGGCAAGGCTTCGGGGGCGGTCGCTGCCCATTTGTCGCCTTCGTCAATCAACATGACAGGAATATCATCGACAATCGGGTATTTACGTCCACAGTCCTGGCAAACCAGCCAGGCGTCGCGGGTCAGTTGCAGCAGGCCGTCTTTTTCGCGCACGCAAGCCGGGCAGCGCAAGATTTCCAGCAATTCTTGAGAGACCATCATTTCTCCTTTTTCGATACGGGGCAACATTGTACCACAGCAGGATTAACGCTCCCAAAGATTATCATCATATGTTTATATGCGTGAAACTAACCTTCGGAAGGCTTCTTCGTTGCTACTGGCACAGGTTGCGCTTTTTGAGCAATTTTTCAGGTTCTTCGGTACCAGGGCCATATTCGCAAACGGCGCGCCAGGGCTCGTAATGGGTTTGGAATTTGTCTGCAAAGTAGATTTTTCCATCGCGCATGACGATGCGGTTGATGATGACATCGGCGCCATCGGCAGCCCAATCCACCTGTTTGGTTTCGCCTTCCTTCAACTCTTCATTGACTTGAATAACAGGCGGCGGGGCCGGAACAACATTGAGAGGCCCGGTTGTGTCATACGTCACGGTGCGTCCGTCGGATGTGGAATAAAACTTCCAGGTCAGAGTGCGCGCAGGGCCGTTGAAATACGTTTCCATCAGCAGCCAATAGGGAGTATCGTTGGTGAATTTGAAATCCACCAGCGGGAAATAGACGGTCGCGTCTAAACCGGCCAGGCGCGAGTCAATACTGCCATCGGCGCGCTGTTCGTAATAACTGACGCGATACGCATGGGCCGACCGTTCGTTGATGGGAAAGCCGCCAAAAAAGGCTGCGCGGAAAAGGGTGGTACTAACCTGGCAAACGCCGCCGCCAACGCCTTTGATGGTGCGCCCGCCATAGATGATGAGCGCTTCAGCGTAGCCGTTATCCAGGCTGATGTCGCCCAGGTACTTGCCCATTGAGAACGTTTCGCCGGGGGCCACCAATACGCCATGAAAATTGGCCGCGGCGGCCTGGATATTTTGCAGACGGGGCGCGCTGGAACCGTAGAAATAAGTGGTTTGCGCGCTGACCAGCTGGGTGATGCCCAGCTGAGCAGCCGTGGCATCATCGGCCACTTGCGGCTCGGTAATATTCAGGCGCAGGTAGGCTGCGTTTTGCCCTGCGGCAACTGCGGCCTCGATTTCATCCAACGTGCCGAGAAAGTCGAGTTTATAGCCGATGGTGGCAGCGCGAATCAATTCCAGCTGCAAGGTTTCTTCGTTGAAGATAAAACGAGCATTTTCTTCGGGACGGTCGGTTTGGCGAGCGATGGTTTCGAGGATAGGCTTCAGCATCGCCCGGTCAGGCTTGACGACGTATTGGGCGTTCCCGGCTGCGTCATAAACGCGACCAACCCGCAACATGGGCGCCAGCTCCAACGGTTGGATTTGCCAGGGGCCGGGGTCGCCGGCCCGCACATTGGGGATGGAAAGGGTAAACGGCCCAGAAAGCAGGCGGCGGGCCGCTTCGGCCTGGGGAGCGGCATCTAACACTGCGGGAAATTGTTCTTGAATCACCAGGGGAACTTCGCCATCACGGAAGGACTGCATCTGGACGGTGAGATAAACCAGGGTGGCATCCACATTCAAGCGGCGGCCAACCTGACCAGGCGTGGTGGATACATTCAAGCCATCAATCACAAGGCTGGCTTCCAGGACGGGTTTGTCAATCTGGGCGGCAAGGTTTTGCAGGTAAGAATGCGCCAGTCGCTGGTCGAGAACGACAACCGGCGGGACATCTAACCCCACCTGTGAGGCGTTCCATTGGGTATCTAGCATAGAGAAAAGATTGCCCTTGCGCCCCATCTCGAAGGCCGCCTGGGCGCTGGCGACCGGGTCGAAGACCATTCCCAGGCGAACAGGAGATTCAATCCACACGTTTTCCCCGTCCCGCAGGACGATGCGCCCGCTAGTGGGATAGGTCAAGACCGTTTGCAGTTTAACCGCCGCTTCGACCGGTTTCATGCCCGAAACATCCACCCCGGCTACCGTCAGGCCGGGGAAAATTCGCCCGGCATAGGCAATGCGGTAGCCAATGGTGATGAGGAACATGATGATAAAGAACACAGAAAGGCCGCCCATCAGGGCCAGCAGAAATTGTAAAACAACCGACTCGAATTGGCGGCGGTCGCGGCGCTGACGCACGAAGCGGATGGGGGCGGTGGCGGCTTTATCGGCAGGCGGGCGAGGAGAAAGGTACTGGCTCATTTTCTTTTACCGCTAAACTGTATTTTTGGAAGCAGCATAGGCGTCCTGGCTTTGTAGTCGGCATATTCTTGCCCAAACTCTTTGAGAAGCTTTCGCTCCTCGAACCAGGCCCCAACAAAAAAATACAGACTAAATACAATCCAGACTGCCAGGCGGTTGACGGTCATATCGGGCCAGGCCCACAAGAAGGCCAGCCCAGCCGTGTAGAGCGGGTGGCGGACATAAGCATACAGGCCATCGGTAACAAGCTTGTTTGGCGCGGTGGTTTCCAGCCCGGCCAGTTGGGTCAGCCCGGCGAACTCAAAAGGCCCGGTCTGCATCACCCCGGCCACCAGAGCAAAAAAGGCCGCGCCCTGAATGAGTACAGAGAGATACACCCAGGGTTCAGGAATCGTGTAGAGCGGGTGGTCAGGAAAGGTGAAAAGCATCAACAAGATCGGGAAAATACTGGCAACCGAGAATATGTTGTAAGAAAAGCGATATAACCGGTCGGAGGCCGGGCCCAAAAAACGACGCGCGCCATCTTTGACAGCGTGCGAGGCCAGGATGGAGTGGATAACACCCCATAGAATAGACGCAACGATAAGGTAGAGAGTTCCCATGTTCAGTGTTCAGTATTCAGTGTCCAGTATCCAGTGATCAGTAAGCAGTAAGCAGTGATCAGTAAGCAGTGGTCAGTGATTAGCGTACTGATGACTTGAACCTGCTCACTAATTATTGAAACGCCGCGATTTCGACCATTCGACCGGCGGCGTGCATAATATAGAATGGCACCCAGGCCACGCCAAAATGGTCGAGGAAAATATCGGCTTTCTTAGGCGTCACCGAAATTTCGGTGACCTGATTGACGACCGCTGCCCAGCGGTCATTGGCGTCTTGCTCAATTTCTGCGCGCCGGCGTTCCAGCTCGGCAATTTGGGTTTTGAATTGCTGGATGGCCTCGACAGACTCGTCCACTTCGGCTTTAGACTGTTGGGTGAGCCGGTTTTTGGCAATTTGCGAGGTGATACTGCGTTTGCGCCCCAGGCCAAACACGCTGGCGCCCATTTCAAGCAGACTGCCAGTTTCTTCGCGCTTGCGCTGTTCATATTCTACCTGATCGCGGGCTAGTTCGCGCTCCTCGCGCGCCAGGCGGTCTTGCAGGGTCGTCAGATTCCGGTCGAGAGCGGCGGTTAGGCGGGCAATTTCCTTATCGCGGGCTGCGCGGGCGGCCTCGGCGCAGGCGGTCCGAAACTCGGCGGCACTGACATCTGGCCCGGCATAGACTTTGAGAGCTTCGTTGGCGCGGGCTGTTACCGAGGTGGTGCGATAGACCCAATCAACGAAGTCTTTTTGCAGGTTGGCAAGCAGCCTGGCATCGGCCAACGAGGCGGGCAGCATCTCGAAGCGCGAACCAGGCTGGGGCTGAACCTCGAGTCGCTGGAGCGGCAGACCAGAACGGGTGAAATTCTCCCAACGCAACACGCCGCGCTTGTCCAGGTTATCTACCAGAGCGACGCGCTGAACGCTGGCATCAACGCCCAGTTTGCGGTCAATGATGCGCGCGTGCGCATCGGCCAACAGAGCGGGCCGGTAGAGCAGTCCCATCGGCTGAGCATCGGCGGGCAAGGGTTCGCTGGCGGCGCGCGCGGCTTCCGTCATGGAAAGGGTGATGGGCAGGAAATACTCGGAAACGGCAGCGAGAACGGCTGGACGGGTAAGGCTACCGGGTAAATCTGGCGCGGGGCGCATAGCGGGCAGCACGGATGGATGAACGGGACTCGATTCGAAAGACGATTGTGATGTTTTCGCAGGAATGGGTTGCAACCGGGAGAAATCTGGCGCGGCTGAAGCGTGGTTCCCGGCTGCGGGCGCGGAGTCCGCGCCTGTAACGCGATTCGACAAATCGCGCCACGCGCCTGCCAGCCGATTAAGGGACGGAATCTGCGACCTGGTGAGCGGCCCAGCCAGGAAGTTCATGGCCCAGCGGGTTTGAAACAAAACCGGCTGTTTCTGGTGGATGTTGTGCAGCAGGAAAACGCGCTTGCCGAGCGCCGAGATGATTTTGTTGTAGGCCGAACGGTCGAGGTCGGCGGTTGCGCCTTGCAGGCCATCGAGCAGGCGCTGTTTGTCCCATTCGGTTTGCAGTTTGCCCACCAGCCAGGTGCCGGCGTTGGAGAGTCCCTTGTAATCGACATCTGCCGGGTTTTGAGAGGCGAGGACGAGGCCAACCCCAAAGGCGCGGGCCTGCTTGAGCATGCGCAGGAGCGGAGTTTTGCTAGGCGGGTTGCGCTGGGGCGGCAGGTAGCCGAAAAGTTCATCGAAATAGAGCAACGCGCGCAGCGAGGTAGAGCCGGGCTGGGTGCGCATCCAGGCCTCGAAAGCCGAAAGCAAGAGGGTAACGAAAAACATGCGCTCGCCTTCGCTGAGGTGAGCGATGTAGAAAACGCTGTGACGGGGCTTGCCTTCGGGTGTGTAGAGCAGGTCGGGAATGTGCATGGGCTGGCCCTCGCGCCAACTTTGGAAGGCGGGCGAGGCCAGGATGTTGTTGAGAGTGAGAGCCAGTTCGGTGCGTTCTTTGGCAGGGAAGAAACTCTCGACTGGGAAGGCACCCAGTTTGTCGAAAGGTGGATTCTGGACTTGCAGGATGAGTTCGGTCAAGTCGAGCGAGTGATTCTTGCTCCAGGCATTCTCGAAGATGTTGGAAAGCAGGATGTGTTCGCGGGAGCGCAGAGGGTCTATGTCAGCGTAGCCGACCAGCCCAAGCAGGGCAGTGACGGTGCTGGCTATTTTCTCGCGCAGAATTTCGCGGTTGCCCTCCCAGGGCAAGTCGGGCGATTGGAGGGTGGAGAGGACGCTGATTTGCAGCCCGGCATCGGAACCAGGCGTATAAACGCCAAATTGGGCGGCGTTTTGCAGGGCGCGAATGCGCTCAGGGCCAATGCCCCACTCTGCCAGGCCGTTTTTCCATTGATTGGCGGTCTCTTGAGCGGCCTGTTCGAGCGATTTTCCCTGGCGGCGCAGGGTATCGGCATCGAGCCAGGGGGCAAAGTCTTGCGGGGCCAGGTCGGGGAAGTGCAGCAGGAGGTTGGTCAGGTCGCCTTTGGGGTCAATCAGAATGGCGGGGATTCCCTGCAAGGCGGCTTCTTCCATCAGGCCAATGCACAGGCCTGTTTTGCCAGAGCCGGTCATGCCGGTGACAACGGCGTGGGTGGTCAGGTCGGCGGGGTCGTAGAGCAGGGTTTGTTCAGTCAGTTTTCCTGCGACCAGGTCGAAGTAGCGCCCAAGATAGAAGTGATTACCCGGCATTGGTCCTCCTGGGGAGTGAATGCGTTAAAAACATAGAACAAATATATCACAAAGAGGGTTAAGGGCAAATTAAAAAATTAGGGCGGGTTGCCCCGCCCCAATGACATCAGCTCTTGCTGCTGGCGTAGCCAGAGGCGCTATTCACCCTTGTCTTTGGGGCCTTTGATGCTGTTGTCGTTTCGATGATCCGCATCATTGCGCTTGCTGTTTTTCTCTTCTTTTTCCTTTTTATCTTTGTCTTTTTGACTGTTGCTGCTGGGGGCATTCGCACTGTTCTTGTTCGCATCACTGCTTGCTGCGCCATTGATATTCGGATTGCTATTTGCAGCACCAGCGTCGTTATTGTCACCATATGCCTGCGCATTCCACGTGTCGTACTTGTCCAAAAAGTCATCATTCCTCACGCTTAAGGTGGAAGATGCGCTGGTCGGAGGAAGCGCCAGGCCGGGATTGCCGCCCGAGACAAGGGGCTGGTCAGTTTGCGTGGATGTTGCAGCGGGTGGCAGCGGCTCTGAAATTCCCCCAGGCTCAAGAATTTCTACAGAATCGACAACCAGGCTGCCAAAATCTGTTGTCTGTCCAAAAAGACGGACAACGGCGCCAAGCCCGGCTTCTGTCATGATGCGCTCTGCGTCTGTTAAAGAGACCGGCAGGCCTGCGATGTAAACCTGCTCGCTTGCCCGGTCAAACGCAACTTTTCCTGTTAAGACAATCTTTTCAACCCGTTTCTCGCGCATTAGGCTTATCACTTCAAGCATGCGCCGCTGGTCAAATTTTTGCGCAAGTTTTTCTTTTTCATGCTGGGGCGCAATCAAGAGTTGTAGATTTTCGAGGCTTAGTTTAATAGGGTAAAACACATCGCCCGGCAAGGAAGCAGAAGCAGCCTTCGCCAGGCTGGTTCCGCCAAAGAGGATTATAAACACTAACAATAGCAATAAAAACACATTCGCGGCAGCAGCCGGAACGCGGAATGTATAAACAGCCGGTCGGCGCGGTTGATAAACGGCTTGCGCAGTCGGCTGCGGCGCCTGGAAATTAATCTGGTCTCGAATTTCCTGCACGCGATAAACCCAGGGACTCAATCGGTCATAGTAATACGGGAAAGACGCCAGGGCATTCTCTGGAGCGACACCCTGTGATATAGACTGGAGCGTCTGTTCGAGCGCTTCTTCAAACGTCAATTGGGGAGTCTCATGGTCGAAATCAGGATAAAGGTTTTGCACGCTGCCTTTTGCGCCATTCTTGCGCAAATCAATCACCGCGGTGAGCCAGGGAGCAAGTTTCTCTTGATATTCTGGGTAGCGCGCGCAGACCTGTTCGGGCGAATATCCACACACAGTCAGCCGGATGGCATCGCCCAAAGCGGCCTCAAAGGGAACATCAGGAAAAGCGCTGATGAACAGGTCGCGCTCCCGGTGAGCAGAAGCCCGCAGTTGTGCTACTACATCAAGATGCGGACGCAGTCTTTCGGCATATTGCGGGTAACGAGCCAGGCACACAGAAATATCCTGACCTTCTCCCAATGCAAGCAGGCTCTCTTCCAACGCTTTAGAGAAATCCGAAGTTTCTGGCAACATCTTATTATTTATAATCCGGTGATGAGAAAATATCAAGACGTGTAACCGTCCATGCCTGCGCAAAGGTTGTCATCATTCGCGGATACTCTTCTGGCCAAGCAGAGCATGGCAAGGTCTCGATACGAGAAAACGCCACTCAACCACCGTCACGCTCGTATCGAGACCATAATTCTGACAACTTTGACATTCCTGTATGCCATCGGATTCCTGTTCCTTATCTTTAAAAATGATGGGCACATTCGGATTGGCTTCCAAAATCATTTCCAGGTGCTGTGCCGAAACCTCGGCATTCATAGCGCAGCCGCTTCGCGGGCCGCAACCAAAGGTTGCTATGATCAGGTTTCAGGTTCAAAGTTCCATAAAAATGTGTCTTGGTTCGCCCTGGGTCAGCCCATACGATTGGTGTCTGACCGAACGGAGACCAAACACGACAAGTCGTGGCTTGCAGTACAGCCCGGCTTCATCGGGGGCCTGCGAGCAACTGTCTGATGATGGGGGAGTGGCCCCGGCAGGATTCGAATACCATCCCCTCAATGGGGGCCTGCGAGCAACTGTCTGATGGTGGGGGAGTGGGCCCGGCAGGATTCGAACCTGCGACCAAGAGATTATGAGTCCCCTGCGCTAACCACTGCGCCACGGGCCCGTACTACAGTAATCAGTGTTCAGTAATCAGTTTCCAGTGGGTTTTCGCACTGATGACTGTTTACTGAACACTGTTCACTGATACTGAGCGGGAGACGGGATTCGAACCCGCGAATGTTAGCTTGGAAGGCTAATGCCTTACCGCTTGGCGACTCCCGCGCGGATTTGTATTCTACTCCACAGGGGCGGGCATCGTCAAGTCAAAAGAAGAATCCCATAATTCAGCGGTTGAAATTCAGTAACTGAATATTGACCTTCTGCCTTAACCGCGCTATACTTTTTGTGCGAGAAAGTCTACTACTTCAATAGGAATTATCGCTCATGCGCTTATCTAAACGTGGTGAGTATGGCCTGCGGGCCATGATTTTTCTGGCGCCCCCCGGCCCGGATGGGCGCGCAACAATTGTGCAAATTAAGGAAATCTCGGAGCGGGAGCACATCCCAATCAAATTTCTTGAGCAAATTCTGCTGGCCCTCAAAAACGCGGGGCTGCTGCACAGCAAAATGGGCGTGGGCGGTGGGTATTATCTCGCCAAACCAGCCCGCGACATTACGCTAGGGCAAATCATCCGCGTTCTAGATGGCCCAATTGCCCCGGTCAAATGCGTCAGCCAGGTTGCCTATGAACCATGCGGCTGCCCAGATGAGGTGACTTGCGGCCTGCGCATGGTGATGTTCGATGTCCGCGCGGCGATGTCAGCCATCCTGGATAAGACTTCGCTGGAAGATGTGATTCAACGGGTGCAGGCGCAGCGCGCCCTGCTCGTCAACGAATAACCCAAAAATACCGCCGAGCGAGCGGCCTTTTCTGCGGCTCAATAGTCTATATGTTCTGTAGACTATATATACATTTAGAGAATTTGGAGAAAATTTATGAAATTCCCTTCCCGTTCTATCCTGTTCGTATTGTTTATGGGGGTTGCGCTTGTTATTAGTGCGTGCGGCGCGGCGTTTGGCCCAGACGGTTCGGAGGCCTATGGCGGATTGAATTTTTTTGTCTTTGTGCTGGTTGGGTTCATCGCCCAGATGATTGACGGCGCGCTCGGAATGGCCTATGGCGTCAGTTCCAACACCTTCCTGCTTAGCCTGGGACTGCCACCAGCCTCAGCCAGCGCCAGCGTCCACATGGCCGAGGTCTTCACGACCGGCGTTTCCGGCATCTCGCACTGGAAACTTAAAAATATCGACACCGCTCTTGCAAAAAAATTGCTCATCCCTGGTGTTTTGGGCGGTGTTGCCGGGGCCTACATCCTGACTTCGCTGGACGGTGACCTGCTGAAGCCCTGGATTTCAACCTACTTGCTGGTGATGGGTGTCATCATCCTGTTTAAAGCCTTCAACGGCGTCAAGAAGAACCAGGGCGAGGTCAAACACGTCAGCCTGTTGGGACTGGCAGGCGGTTTTTTTGACGCGATTGGCGGCGGCGGCTGGGGGCCGGTGGTAACGACCACCCTGGTGGCGCGCGGCAACAATGCGCGCGTCTCGATTGGAACGGTCAACTTCTCTGAGTTTTTCGTTACCCTGGCGCAGTCCGTCACCTTCGTGCTGACCCTGCATTTTGCCGATTACTGGCAGGTTATCCTCGGCTTGCTGATTGGCGGGGTGCTGGCCGCGCCGCTGGCGGCTTATATCACCAAGCGGCTTCCGCTCAAGGTCTTGATGGTGATGGTCGGAGTTGTCATCATCGGCCTAAGCATTCGCACGATTTTGCTGGCGGTGATGTAGCGGGATATGACGATAGTGAAACTGAACAGTTCACGCGGGGTGATTTTCAGGTTTTCCATGGCTGCCTATCCATTCTCGGCCAGGCGTGAACGCACTTGCCGTAAAACGTACTGGCGCAAGTCATCCAGCAGGTCGCCGTACAGGACGCGCGCCAGTTCGGCGGCGGATTTGACCAACGGGCGCGTGACGTAGAGCGAAAGCGCGTATTCAAGCAGGACATCCAGCACGAGCAGTTGGATGTCGGTCGAAAACTGCGCCAGCTGCGACGTTCCGCGGATGCGCTGGAGCCACTGCGGCGGCGTGCCAACCTGCACTTTACTACTTGAATCAACCTGTATCTGCACACTGGGATGGGTGAAGACCAGTCCGCCGTGAATCAGCGCGCCGAAGTTGGCGTTGCGAGCCAGCCGCAGCGAGAGCGTTTTTTCAATCGCGGTTCGGCCCGCGAGCCACGACTCATCGAGCGGGGTGGTCAAACTCTCCAGCGGGGCATCGGGCGAGGGTTCACGCTGCCAAACGCCGCCCCGGCAGAGTACCCGTCCGCGCCAGTGCCGGGTCTCGAACAGCCAGATGCCGGTCGGGCCGATGACCAATACATCAACATTGAGACTACTTTGCAGGAAGGGACTGCGCGCGGCGAAATAGTCATCTGGCAGGTGTTCGGCCAGGTATTTGATGAAGGAAATCTGTCCGGCTTCGGCGGAGTCGCTGCTTTCGAGAAAATCCTGGCTGGAAATGGCCTGCCACCACTGTTCGGTCAGGTCGAGCGAGGCTTGCGGTTCTTCGGGTGGGGGCTGAATCTTTGCCAGGGCGGCAATTGCCAGCCATTTTTCAGCAATTGGGAGAATCAGGATGAGGGCCTGAATGAAATTGATAACCCCAATTGGCAAGAGAAACAGGCGCAGTTGCGGGTAACTTTCGACAAGCGCGCCAATAATCGCCATGAGCAAGACAACGCCCGCCAATAATGCCAAAACAATGCGCAGGGCGCGCTTCTCGACCCGAATTTGAGACTGGATGGCTGCGGCGGCGCGTTTCAGGCCTTGCTCGCGCGCAAAATTGACCGATTTGGCCCAGGCGGTCTCCCAATTCTTGCGCGCCTGCCGCTCCAGGTCTCGGGCCGCCTGGTAGCCTTTGGAGAGATTGGTCCATTCGGAGTTGATGATGCGCATGGCGGCTCCGCTCAATAGCAGGGAGTATAGTATTATGGCGCAGGATTTGCGCGATTAGCGCAAATCATAGCAACCTTTGGTTGCGGCCCGCGAAGCGGCTGCGCTATGAATGAGTTCGCCTTACATTTTACAACCAAAGACGCCCAGAATGTTAACTTCCGTATAATACAAGCAAGATATAATCATAGCAGGAGCAAACCATGAAACGGTTCGGATTCTTTCTGATACTATTTGCGTCCTTGTTAGCGTTTGCCCGCCCGGCCTTGGCGCAAACCGACGCGCCGCTGGTGCTGGTGATGGATGCCAAAGGGGTGGTGGCCCCGGCCATGAAAGAATACATCCTGCGCGGAATCAAGACTGCCGAGCAGCGCAATGCAGAATTACTGGTCATTAAACTCAACACCCCCGGCGGCCTGATTAGCGAAATGGAAGTGATTGTGCAGGCCATTCGCGCCAGCAGCGTTCCGGTGGTGGTTTATGTCAGCCCGCGCGGCGGCACGGCCGGCAGCGCTGGGGCGGTGATTACGATTGCCGGGCACGCTTCGGCCATGGCCCCAGAAACGATTATCGGCGCGGCCAGCCCCATCAGCGGCGATGGGCAAGATATGGGTGAGACGCTGGAGCGCAAGCAAAAGGAAGCCTTGCGCGCCCAGGTGCGCGCCCTGGCAGCGGCCCGCAGCCCTGAGGCCATTGCCCTGGCCGAGGATATGATTGAAATTGCCAAGGCAGTCTCGGCAACGGAGGCCCTCGAGGTCGGGCTGGTGGATTTTATTGCCCGCGACGTGGGCGACCTGCTGGAAAAACTGGATGACTTCGAGGTGCAAATGCCCGACGGCCCGCGCACGCTTGATACTGCCAATGCCCGCACTCAGGATTTCGGCATGTCTTTTATCGAACAATTGCTCGATATCCTGGTCAACCCAAACATCACCTTCCTGCTCATCACAATCGGCGTGCAGGCCATCCTGATAGAGATTTCCAGCCCTGGCGGTTGGGTGGCCGGGTTTATTGGCGCGGTCTGCCTGGCGCTGGCGGCCTATGGATTCGGCGTGCTGCCGGTCAACTGGTTCGGGGTCATCTTCCTGGTGCTGGCGTTCATCTTGTTTATCCTGGAGATAAAAACACCCACCTTTGGGGCATTGACCGCGGCCGGGGTGGGCGCGCTCATCGTCGGCGCGCTGGTTCTGTTCAATTCGCCGGGCGTCCCACAATTCCAAAGAGTCAGTATTCCGCTGGTCATTGCGACGAGTATCATAGTCGGGGCGAGCTTCGCGGTTTTGGTGGGACTTGGCCTGCGAGCGCAGCGCGCTCCGATTCACGTCGGGCAGGAATCTCTGGTAGGCGTGATTGGCACTGCGCGGGGAGAGATTAACCCCAACGGACAGGTGCAATTGCAGAGCGAATTATGGACTGCCGAGTTAGAAGATGGCGCCGACCCCATCCTGCCCGGCGAGAAGGTGAAGGTGGTTGCCGTGGAAGGGCTGCGTCTGAAAGTTCGGAAAAATAATTCTTGACGCTGATTTGCGGCGTGAATAAAATCGTTCTATGCGTTCTTAATTGTGAGGAAGCGAGGTGGTTATGCAGCAAAAATTCGTACCTGGGGATGATTTCGGCTCGTTTTTATCTAGCGTGCAGCGCGCTGTTCACCAGCAAAAAGGACAGGGCGCCTCGATGCTGATTATGAGCAGGCTGGCGCGCCAAAAGGAGGCCCCTGTGACGCAGATGATGACCAAAATGAAGATCTCGTGGTCTGATTTTACGGAGGGCCTTAAGTATCTCGAAGATGCCGGTCTGGTTGAAATGGAAGATGACGACAACGGCGGCACCTTGCGGCTGACAGATGAAGGCCAACACTGGGCGCAGACCATCAGCCTGGAGTTGGATGATGATGAGGAACAAGACTGATGTGGCCGGAATGGGTCGTGGCTGGTCTCTTTGGGGTTCTGATTGGCGCGGGTGAAATCGTTTCCCAATTCCGCGATGAGCCGGATGACGCCCTGCGCACCTTGCCGGCGATGGGATACATGCTGTTCAACGCGCTGGCTTCGCTGTTTGCGCTGGCAATTATCCGCATTTTTGGATGGACAATAGGCGTCCAAGACCCGGCCATGGTTGGCTGGGCGCAGGTGGTGGTGGCCGGGTTTGGCGCGATGGCGCTGCTGCGGGCCTCCATTTTCAATGTGCGCAACGGCGACCAGGTGATTACCATTGGTCCAAGTCGGTTTCTCGAAATTGTGCTGGCCGCAGTCAAAGACGCCGTTGACCGCAAACGCGCCGAACAGCGCGGCGTGGCGGTTAGCGAAATCATGAAGAATGTGGATTTCGAGAAGGCCTGGATGGCCCTGCCAGCCTACTGTTTCGGTTTGCTGCAAAACCTGCCGCAAGAAGAGCAGGATAAATTTGGCAAAAAACTGGCCCTGTTGGCGAATTCACCCATGAGCGCGCACGTCAAAACCCTGCTGCTCGGCCTGACCCTGATGAACCTGGTCGGCGAGAAGGTGCTGGCGACGGCGGTCAGAAACCTGGGCGAGGAAATCCGACCTTCGCCTCCGCCACCGGCGAGTTGAAATTGATAAAATCTTTCAAAGGGCTGTCCTGTGACGCTTTGAGGGACAGCCTTTTTGTTTTTATTAAGATTTTTCCAACTTTTATGCGGTACAATCGCTGCGTTTAACGGTAAAACCAGAAAAGGACAAATTTCCCTATGCCAGCCACCCCTACCAGAGACCGGGTCAATCCCGAAGCCATACCCACAACTCCGCTCCGCCGCCCTGAATGGATTAAGGTACGCGCGCCTGCGGGCGAAAATTACGAACGCCTGCATGGAATCATGCGCTCGAAGTCCCTGCATACCGTTTGCGAAGAGGCCATGTGCCCAAACCTGGGCGAATGCTGGGGCAGCGGCACCGCTACCTTCCTGATGTTGGGAGATGTTTGCACCCGCTCATGCGTGTTCTGCGATATCAAGCATGGCAAACCCAACGCGATGGACTGGCTGGAGCCGGAGCGCGTAGCGCAGGCCGTGAAATCGATGAATCTGAAACACGCTGTCATCACCTCGGTCAACCGCGATGAGCGCAAGGACGGCGGCGCGCCGATTTTTGCGATGGTCATCCGGCGCATCCGCGAACTCCAGCCGGGATGTTCTATCGAAGTGTTGATTCCTGACTTCAAAGGCTCGCTTGAGGCCCTCAAAATTGTAATGGATGCCCGCCCGGAAATCCTGAACCACAACGTGGAAACCGTTCCGCGCCTGTTCAAGCAAATCCAGCCGCAAGATAATTACGACTGGGCAGCAGCCACTCTGACCAATGCCAAAAAACTCGACCCCGATGTGCTGACTAAGAGTGGCATTATGGTTGGGTTGGGCGAGGAGATAGAGGAAGTCAAAGCCGTGATGCGCGACCAGCGCAGTTGGGGCGTGGATATCCTTACGATTGGGCAGTATCTCCAACCAAGCAAGAAACATTACCCAATTTCGCGCTATTACACCATGGAAGAATTTACCGAGCTACGAGAATACGGCTACAGCCTGGGATTCAAGTGGGTCGAGAGCAATCCACTCGTGCGTTCGTCGTACCACGCTTACGAGCAGGTGCGCGCTTTAAGCATCGTCCACCGCAAGTTATATGGCGAAACCGCCATGACTGCCTATCAAGCGCCAGGAAAGGCTTAAACATCGAATGTCCCGAAGGTTTGGACCCTTCGGGACATTTTTATCTGAACGATGCCCGCCCGGGCAAGTCTTTGGCCGATTGTTTGTACGAACCATCATCAGTTTCCCCGCCTGCGCGGCGCAGTTCCGCCTGGAGCATTTGCTCAATTTGGTGCTTCTCCTCAAAGGAGACAACCGCGCATTCGTGGGCGCGATGCAGCAGGTAGGGGTAGGGTTTGGCGCCCATTATGCGGCACTGTTCGACCAGGATGGCATGCAGCCAACCAAGTTTTTCCGCATCCTGCGCCACCCATTGGGGGATTTCCACTCGCACCGGCCAGGGATGGCCCTCACTGCCCACATTCAGGTAAAAAAAGTGCAGGCCGAGCGCCCCGCTATAGTGTTTCTCATTTTTCGTCTGGATTTTGAAGACCGCCGAGCGTTCGCCGGGTTTGAGCAGCGGGTCTTGGCGCTCACCAAACAGCCAGCGGTCGGTCACGCCGCGCAGGGGATGATAAGAGCGCAAGTTGTTGGACAAGATAATATCTTGTCCAACTTGAGAGAGTTCGAGCAGGCGGATGACCAAATCTGCGCCGGGTTTATCTACATATCCGGCAGTGACGACTCCCCGCGCTTGCAAACGTGAAAGTACGCCCAGGTATTTTTGCAGGGCTTCGTGATATTCCTGCCCATCCTCGCCGCCGCTGCTACCCCATAACTCGATGGGCCCGTCGGTGACGGTGATGACTGGCTGGTCTTCGCCGTATTGAGCAGCCAGGTCGTAGAGCGTGGAACGCTCGCGCAGGTCGCGGCGCAGGGCCACCATGCCCTCGGTCAGGGGATTGCCCGAAGCGGTAAAAAGTTCGTCGTCGAACAACAACTGGCTATCGGTGAAGACCTGGGTTGTCTCGCCGCTTGCCAGTTTCAGGGTAATGGCCCCGACATTGATGAGCCCAAATTGCACGGCGGCGTGCCGGTCGGGGTTGATTTGTGACCCGTCAGCGGCGATTAAAACCGCGTTTAACGGCGAGGCCGGCGGCGGGAGGTGGGTGTCTAACCGCTCATTCAACGGAACCGCGCAACGAATGGCCGGGTCGGCCTCTTTGGCGGATTCCACTTTCCAGCGTAATCCCTCCAGATTATCTGCGTTCAGATTGAGCAGGAAACGCGCATGTTTGCGTCGCTCCTCCAGGGTCTTCTTGCGCTGCTGGGCGGTGGCGCCAATTTCGCGGATTTTCTGGTAGACCTGTTGAAAATCAATAGACATGACAAGATTGTAGCGCGATTTACCAAATT
The DNA here is from genome assembly GCA_964422545.1 of uncultured Anaerolinea sp. Taxonomy (GTDB): domain Bacteria; phylum Chloroflexota; class Anaerolineae; order Anaerolineales; family Villigracilaceae; genus UBA5195. The sequence continues at coordinate 75,660 of CAYRBO010000016.1, forward strand.
GCGCCACGTTGGGAACTTTTTGGGCGCGAGCGGCGTTATAGGGGGGAAGTTCAACATTCAAAAGGAGCAAAAAATGCGTAACAAATTTCTTTTCGTTTCCCTGTTCATGGTTTTAGCGGTGCTGTTGAGCGCGTGTGGCTCAGCAGTTATGCCAGGCGCGGCGCAGCCAGCCCAGCGCGTTATCTCGGTTAGCGGTTCGGGACAGGTTTCCCTCAAGCCAGATATTGCCTATATTTACATGGGCGTTAGCACGGAAGATGAAAGCGCGGCGGATGCGGTTGCAAAGAACAATGCCGACACCCAGCGCCTGATTGACGCGCTGAAGGCCGCTGGCGTGGCCGATGAAGACCTGCGTACCAGCAACTTCTCTATCTGGCAGAACACGCCCTATGGCATGGATGGAATGCCCGGCAAGCCGGTTTACCGCGTGGATAATACCGTCTATGTGACCGTGCGCGACCTGACGAAGTTGGGCGACCTGCTCGATGCCGCCGTGCGCGCCGGCGCGAACAACATCAACAGTATTCAGTTCGATGTGGCTGATAAAACCGAGGCCCTCGCCAAAGCCCGCAAAGCCGCCGTCGAGGCCGCCCGCAAGCAGGCCGCCGAACTGGCTGATGCTGCCGGGGTGAAACTGGGTGACATTCAGGGTATTCAATACTACGACAGCGCGCCCGTCTTGTATGCCGAAGCCAAAGGACTGGGCGGCGGTGGGGCCGACGCAGCCGCGCTGGCTGTGCCTATCAACCCCGGCCAAATGCAAATTACGGCGACCGTGACCATCAATTTTGAAATCAAGTAGCCGGTAATCCAGTAATCAGTAACCAGTGACCAGTCTCTCGACTGGTCACTGGTTGTATCTTGCGGCTCTCCAAGAATTTTTGTGACAAGCATTTTTAGGACACGAACCCTCCGCAAAGAAGTAAGCCACAATCATACAAGAAAAAGTGAAGATTGTGTAAGTTTCCAATCGCTCATTACCACCCTGTCACAACTTTCGCGCAACCTTGCCCGAAAGTTTAATTTTTCTTTACATTCCCGCTTTATCATGGGGGTCAAGTTGGATGACAGACATCCACATTCATCTTAAAACACATTCTCAAGGAGAAATCTCATGGTACGCAACATTTTGATTGGTACTTTCGCCGCCATTTTGGTGGTGGCACTCGGAACCGCCGCTTACAACGTCATCGGCGCGCAGGCGCAGGGAGCGGTTACCGCTCCGGCGGCTGGGAACGGCTATGGAAACGGTAACGGAAATGGCAATCAGGGGAACGGCCAGCAAGCCAACCCACAAACTGGCCCGGGGATGCAAGACCACGCCGCCCAGTTGGCTGCCATTCCGGCCTCCGATTTGAGCGCGGAAGAAGCCGCTGGTCTGCTCTACATGTACGAAGAAGAAAAACTGGCGCGAGATGTGTACAACACCCTGTACGCCGCCTGGAGTATCCCCACCTTCCAGAATATCGCCGCCAGCGAACAGATGCACATGGATTCGGTCAAAAGCCTGCTCGACCGCTACGGCCTGACCGCGCCGTCGCTGGCTCCCGGCTCATTTGCCGATGCCACCCTGCAAAATCTCTACACCGCGCTGGTAGCGCAAGGCAGCCTATCAGCAGGGGACGCGCTGAAAGTGGGCGGCGCTATCGAGGAATTGGATATCCTCGACCTTCAGATTCGCCTGGCCCAGACCAACAACGCGGATATTCTGTTGGTTTATAACAACCTGGTTAAGGGTTCGAACAACCACTTAAAAGCCTTTGTCACCGCTTTGCAAAACCAGACCGGCGAAGTGTACCAGCCCCAGTACATGACCCCCGAAATGTACGCCGCCGCGCTGGCTGCCATGCACGGAAACGGATTTGCCGGGACCAATGGTAACGGTACGCAAGGCGCTGGTCAGGGAACTGGTCAAGGCACAGGCCGCCCCGAGTGGGCTGGCGTTGGACGATAGCCCTGGTTACCTCAATTTCTTCTTTCTTCCTTACACTGACAACTTTTGCGCGCGCAGGTGATTTTTGTCAATTGCAGCTTTCGCAAATCCGTCCTATACTGAATGTGGGACAAGATAGTATCTTGTCCTACCCATTTTCAAGAGGAGGCTTGAATGACGGAAGCACGCAAGAAAATCACATTGCCCTACCTGTTCAACAAAGTCGAAAAAGGCGAACCCATCACCTGGCTGACCTGCTACGACTACCCAACTGCCTATTTGCAAGAAAAGGCCGGGATTGAGATGATTCTGGTCGGAGACAGCCTGGGCATGACCATGCTGGGCTACGATTCGACCTTGCCGGTGACGATGGACGATATGATTCGCCACGCCCAGGCCGTGCGGCGGGGGGCGCCGACTGCCTTTGTGGTGGGCGATATGCCCTATATGACCTACCAGCCCTCGGTCGAGAGCGCGATTCGGAATGCGGGCCGCTTCATGGCCGAGGCAGGCTGCGACGCCATCAAACTGGAGGGCGGCGCGGCCATGGCCGACCGCATTAAGGGCATCGTAGACGCCGGTATCCCGGCGATTGGGCACCTGGGCCTCACGCCGCAATCGGTTGCCGCGCTGGGCGGGTTCAAGGTGCAGGGCAAGAGCGCAGCCCTGGCAAAGAAAATTGTGGACGACGCCAAAGCGCTCGAAAAAGCCGGGGCGTTCATGATTCTGCTGGAGATGGTTCCCGACCGGGTGTGCAAACTCATCACCGAGCGCGCCGAAGGCTGCATCATCATGAGTCTTGGCTCCGGGCCAGATGCGCACGGCCAGCTGCTCATTTATCATGATATGTTTGGCCTGTATCCAAAATTCACCCCCAAAATGGCGAAGGTCTTTGGCAACGCGGGCGAGGTCATCTTGAACGGGTTGAAGGCCTATCACGACGAGGTGATTGGCAAACAGTTCCCGCAGCCCGAAAACTGGTTCGGGATGAAGGATGAAGAGTTCGACGAACTCAAGAAGATGTTGGATTAAATTTATCGGGCAGGGGCGCGGTCACCGCGCCCACCCGCCTTGGAGGAAAAATGACCGATTTACGGAAATTGCTCGCCATCCCATCCAGCCGCCTCGATGCCATCAACGCCGTCCTGCTCGACCCCGATTTAAAAGTCGTCAACAATTTTCTCGAAGTGGTTGCCAAATACGGCACGCCCGAGGAAATCAATCGCAAGCACCGCGAGGCGCGTAAACTGGAAAATCTGATGAAACAGGTCGAGGAGCGCGCGCCAGGCCACATCGCCGACCTGAAGTGGCTGATGGAGCAGCGCGACAAAGGCGCTTTTGTCTCTGTGGCCGATTATCGGCGCAACCTGCTCGGCCCAAAGGCCGATTCTATGCAATTCAAGGATGAATTTGCCGTCACGCTCGAAGTCTCGGCTTTGCAATACTTCCCCTGGGTGCGCGAAATGTGCGAGCGAGCCATCCAGAACAAAACGTTGGTTCCAGGGCGTTTCATCGCCGTCCGCAAGATGAAAGAATCCGAATTAGATGGCGACCTGCCTGCCATCGTGGCCGCGCTCGACATCATCGGCGCCTCGTTCGTCGAAACGCTCGACACCAAAGGCACCGACGGCTCGAACCCGCACCTGGGCGGCCCGGCCACCATCACCGGCTACTTTGGCGGCATTGGCCAGCCCAACGAACACGCCTTGATGTGGCTGGATGAGTTCCTGTACTATTACACCAACTTCGGCGTCCAGCATGTGTTGAACTTTAACGCAGGAACGATTCTGCTGGGCTTCCTGCTCTACAAACTGGGCGTAGATATCAACTTCAAGATTTCGGTCTTTTTCGGTTCCGACAATCCCTATCACGCCCTGTGGATTATGATGGCCGCCAAACTGTTCAGCCGTGACGATGGCACTTCTCCGCTGATTGGCTTCAACTGGTCGAACTCGGTCAATAACCAGACGATGGAACTGACCGCCCAGTACCGAAAAGCGCTCGGCTTCGAGGAGGTGGTGCGCTTCGAGCATCACATTACCGAAACCTGGAAGAGCATTGTCGTCCAGCCTTATGACCGGCGCGCCGAGCTGGTGCAACTGGCCGACCACGTCGCCAACATCAGCGCCAAGCACGAGGGCGGCCTGCCGGAGACGGAACAGACCCGCGCGCACCCCTCCGATATTCTCGATTACTTCCGCGCCAAAGATGAAGTCATCGCCAGCGGCGATTGGGACAACCTGAAACTGAATTTCATGGATAAAGTGGATGCCTGCAACTCCAGCGCGCGCATGCTTACCGAAGCCGGGTTGAGTTTCGTGGCCGCCAAACACCTACACAAATAACCCAAAGCTTTAGGCGCGCATTTCCCTTACCTTCACCCCTCTCCCAACAGGAGAGGGGCTTTCTCTTTCCTGCCGGGGATGATTTTTATTGGTACAATCCATGCCATGTCCGAACTCAAATTCCTGCTCGCCGTCTGGAAAGCCAACCTGCAATCCGCGATGGAATATCGCGCCTCGTTCCTTTCGCAGATGATTGGCATGATGGTCAACAACGCCATCTACTTTCTCATCTGGGTCATCTTCTTCGACCGGTTCAAGGAAGTGCGCGGCTGGGGGCTGACCGATATGTATATCACCTTCGGTATCACTGCCAGCGCCTTCGGGCTGGTTTCCATTCTGTTCGGCAATGCCTTCTTCCTGGGCGACATCATCACACGCGGGCGGTTAGATTACTACCTGTCGCTGCCGCGCCCGGTGCTATTGCATGCCCTGGCTAGCCGAACTATTTCCAGCGGGGTCGGCGATTTCACCTACGGCTTCCTCAGTTTCGCCCTATCGGGCGTCTTCAGCGGGGAGGGGCTGCTGCGCTTCGTGCTTGCCATCCTGCTCTCGGCGATTGTGTTCGGTTCGTTCATGGTCATTGTCCAGAGCCTGGCCTTCTGGATTGGCAATGCGGCCAACCTGACCAACATGGCCGTCAACGCCATGATTACCTTCGCCATTTACCCAATTACGCTGTTCGACAGCACCGCCAAAATCATCCTGTTCACCCTCATCCCCGCCGCGCTGATGGGGGCTGTGCCGGCCTCGTTTACGCGCGTCTTCACCTGGCAGGTGCTGGCCCAACTACTGGTCGGCGCGGTCGCCTTTTTCTTCCTGGCGGTTGGCATCTTCCGGCTTGGACTGAAACGTTACGAGAGCGGCAGCGGCATTCAGGTAGAAGTGTAAAGTTTGGTCTCGATACGGCCGCGGTGGTTGGGCAGCCGTGCAACGACGTATCGAAACCGCCGCCTGCTTGACCAACATCTAGGAGCCATTTATGACCATCGAACTCTCCCCCGAAACCCAGGACTTCCTGACCCGCCCGCTGCTGGGCCGCCTGGCGACCGCCTCGCCCGACGGACAGCCGCATGTCGTCCCGGTCTGGTTCCTGTTCGAGGACGGCTTTATCTGGGTCAGCGCCTTTCAGTCGACCCGCAAGATTATAGACCTGGAGCGCAACCCCAAATGCGCCATCGTGATTGATATCGAACAAGGCCAGGAAGCCCTCTCCGCCGTTGCCATTGAGGGCCGCGCCGAATTGGTTCGCACGCCTTTTGTCGAAGTTCGGCAGCGCGCTCAGCGGATTTACGCCAAATATTTGGGCGCAGAAGGCGTGCTGGCCGCTGAACCACAAAGCTGGCTCGATTCGCCTGAAAACCTGCTCATTAAAATTACCCCTGCGCGTGTCAAGACTTGGTGATTTGTTCTCGTAAGAGACTTTTGCGCCCTCTCGTGTTTCTCAGCAGGAGGCTTAATGTGACAGAATCCAACGAGTTTTTCAAAAAATTGCTCGACCATCTCTACGACGGCGTCTATTTTGTGGACAGGCAGCGCCGCATCACCTATTGGAACAAAGGCGCGGAACGCATCACCGGTTATCAGGCCGAACAGGTGGTTGGAAAATCGTGCAGCGACAATATTCTAAATCACTGCACCGAAGATGGCTGTGAACTTTGTCTCACCGCCTGTCCGCTCGTCCACAGCCTGAAGACCGGCCAATTGAGCGAAGTGGAAGTTTTTTTACATCACGCCCGGGGGCATCGGCTGCCCGTTCGTGTGCGCACTTCTCCCATTTATGATGAGATTGGCAAGGTTGTTGGAGCAGTGGAAATTTTCAGCGATAATACGCAGGTGGTGCACGCCCGGCGCAAAATTGACTTGCTCCAACAAAAAGTGTTTTTCGACCCGCTCACTCAATCGGGCAACCGCCGCTACTTTGAAGCGCAATTCCCCTCCGCCTTGCTTGAGATTAAAGGAGAAACAGTTAACCATGGGTTGTTGTTTCTTGATATTGACCATTTCAAGCAGGTCAATGATACCTATGGACACAACATCGGCGACCAGGTGCTTTGCATGGTTGCTGAAACCTTGCGTTCTAACTTACGAAGTTCCGACATCATTGTTCGCTGGGGCGGCGAAGAATTCGCGGTCTTGCTGCGCCATGTAACCGCTGCCGAAACGCAAAGCATCGCCGAAAAACTGCGCGCCCTGGTCGAACGTTCGCATTTGCCCATCGGAGAAACCCCGCTGCGGGTGACCATTTCAATCGGCGCAACTCTGTTGCGCGAGGATGACAGCATCGAAAGTGTCATTGAGCGTGCCGACCAATTGATGTACCAGAGCAAATCCGGCGGACGCAACCGGGTCAGTTTTTCAGAATAGGCAAAAATATGGCGCACTTGATAGCCATCATCGGCCCCAGCGGGGTTGGCAAAACCAGCCTGACCCGCGCCCTGCGCGCTGCCTATCCCTTCAACGTCGGGCTGGAGCAGCATGCCGAACGTCCCTTCCAGGCTCTATTCAAGAGCGATTCCCACTATGCCCTCGCTAATCAGGTCGATTACCTGCTGCTGCGCGCCGAGCAGGAACGCGAACTGCGCCGCGCTGCCGAAACCGGGCTGGTAGATGGCGGCCTCGACCAGGATTTTCACGGCTTCACGCGCCTGTTTCGCGTCCGCAACTACCTGGGCGAAGCCGAGTTTGATCTGTGCCGCCGCCTGTACGAAACCATCCGCGCCAGCCAGCCCCCGCCCGACCTGGTGATTGCCCTGAAGGCTTCGGAGGAGGAGATTCGGCGGCGACTGGCAGAACGCGACCGGATTAACATTGCCCGCGCCGAAGATATTGCCCTGCTCGATTCCTTCCTGGCGGAATGGCTGGCCTCGCTGACCCCAGAGCGGGTGCTGCGCCTGGAGGTTTCCGCCGCGCGCCCCGATTACAGCGACGTGGTCCCCGCGCTGCTCGGCCAGCTCCGCGCGCGGTTGGGGTTGGACGCGGGGACGTATGAGACCGGTTATATTCCGTAGTTTTTGTAGCACAAATTGTGGCGCAAATTGGTAATTTGCGCTACGTTTTTCTGATAATATTTTGATGTCAAATTATTTGACATTCCATAAACCTGCCGATAAAATAAGAGAAAATTTATCGCATTAAAACCCTAAAGGTCTCCAAGACCTTTAGGGTTTCCGACAGGAGAGTCTAATGACAAAAATTCGTGAGATTAAACAGGTGATTACCCCCCAAATGGTCATCGAGGGCGCGGGCGTATTGCTGCGCCGCTCGTTCGGCCCGCATAAGAGCAACTTGTTCGACCCGTTCCTGCTGTTCGACCATTTCGCCTTCAATGACCCGACCGAAGGCCCAATTCGCGGCTTTCCGAACCACCCGCATCGCGGCATCGAGACGGTCACATATATGCTCGATGGGGTGGTGCGTCACCGCGACAGCCTGGGCAATGCCGGTGAAATCGGCCCCGGCGATGTGCAATGGATGACCTCGGGACGCGGCATATTGCACGAGGAAATGCCGCGGCGCGGCCCGAATGGCACGATTTATGGCTTCCAGTTGTGGGTCAATTTACCGGCGCGGCTGAAGATGTCGCAGCCGAAATACCAGGAAGTCACCTCCGAAACCATCCCGGTGGTGGAACGTGGCGGGGTGACGGCGCGCGTGGTGGCGGGTGAATTTTTCGGGGTCAAAGGCCCGGTGACGGAAATTGCCGCCGAGCCGATTTATGCCGATGTGGAAATTGCGCCGGGGGTAGAGTTCGTCCAGGCTGTGCCGCGCGACCACACCGTCATCGCATACGTGTTCGAGGGGCGAGGCGCATTTGAGAACGGCGAGACAGGTTCCAGCGTGGAAGTCGAAGCCGTCTCGATGGTGGAATTCGGCCCGGGCGAGGAAATCCGCATCAAGGCGGATCAATCCACCTCAATCCGCTTCATGCTGATGGCGGGCGCGCCGTTTAGGGAGCCAATCGTTCCCTATGGGCCGTTTGTAATGAACACGGTTGAGGAAATCCAGCAAACGTTAATCGATTTGCGCAACGGGACCTTTGTTCAAGGGTAAAATCGATGGGCGGCAGAGCAGCCGCCCATTTTTTATTCCTGGAGGCAGGCATGGCGAGAACACAGGTCATTTACGGCGAGCGAATTGCGCGGGACGGCAAAATTCGGCTGGGGTGTTCGGCGGCAATTTTCGACCAAACGCGCCAAAACGTGCTGCTCACGCGGCGCGAAGATAACGGCCAGTGGTGTATGCCGGGCGGCGCGGTTGACCCCGGCGAGAGCGTGGCGGAAGCCTGCGCGCGCGAGGTGTGGGAGGAAGTCGGCCTGCGGGTACGCATTTTGCGCCTGGTAGGGGTGTACAGCGACCCGAACCGGCTGGTGGTCTACCCAGACGGCAATAAAATCCAAACGGTGGCGCTGCACTTCGAGGCGGAGATTGTGGACGGTGAGCCGCGTTTGAGCAACGAAGTGACCGACTTTGGCTATTTTTCGGCGGAAGAAGCGCAAGCGCTAGAGATGTTGGGGAATCATTACGAGCGCATCCTGGATACGCTGGCGGGACAGGCGGCGGCCTTCATCAAGTAAGACTGGCTGGAAAATTTTGTCGCAATTGCAAACCTGGCTGCGGTTTTCAGGATAAAATACATTGAGACGATAATCCAAGCATGACTCCACTGCAAAAACCTTTTTCTAAACACGAAGGACGCAAAGCTCACAAAGTTTTTAAGACATTGCGCAAATTTCGTCATGTTTCTTGCGAGAAATTTGAAGATTTCAAATTAGGTTCTCAAGAATCCTTCGTGTACTTTGTGTCCTTTGTGTTTAATTGCCTTTTTGCAGTAGAGTCAAGCATGTATCCAAGATAAAACAATGCGCCAGGACTTCCTGAAATTGATCAGCCCGCCACAATTTGATGACGATGAACAAAATCGCGTTGCGAAGTTTTTGCACATTGTCATCCTGACCATTATTGGTATCGTGTTGGCCTCCGGCGCAATTAGCGGGGCGCGCGGCAATTATCCCTCCCTGGCCGCTCTCGGAGCGCTGCTTGCGCTGATGGTGGTTGCTTACCTGGCGAATCGAACCGGGCGGACCTCGCTTACAAGTTACATTATCCTGTTCGGCGCAGTCGTAGGGATAACGCTGGTATTGGCGGTCGGGCAGGGGATTCACGATATCGGGATTATTAATTACGGCCTGATTCTCATCGTAGCCAGTTATTTATTGCGTAACAAAGGAATTCTTCTTATCACCCTGGCGCTGATTATTTCAGCAGGGACGATTGTCTTTGGGGAGTTTTATGGTTGGTTGCCAGTGCAAAATACGCCCGAAAAATTCGCTCCCGAACTTTCAGATGCCGTCCTTGTTGCGCTTTTCCTTATCTTGAGCGCAGTGGCAATTTACCTGCTTTCGCAAACCCTGCAAGACTCGCTCAGAAAAGCCAAAACTGCCGAGTTGCGTTGGCGGTCGCTGGTCAACAGCATCCCCGATGTGGTGGTAATCATCGACAAAAGGGGGAAGATTGAGTGGTTGAATCGCGCCACGCCCCAAATGTCTGCCTTTTACATTGGCAAATCGGCTTTTGAGGTACTTTCCCGGTCAGAAAGGGGCTTTTCACAGACCGAACTCGATTTTGTGCTGGCGGGAAACACCTTTACCAGCGAGGCCGAATTGCTGACAAGCGGCGGCGAAACACGCTGGTATTCGGTTAGCCTGGGCCCAGTTTATCAACCAGATGGCAGCATCAGCGGCGTCATTGCCGTTGTCAGAGATATTCAGGAAAGAAAAGACGCCGAGGCAGAACTTCACCAGAGCCGCGAGGCGCTGCGAGTCCAGACCCGGCAGTTAGAAACGTTGCAGGAAATCAGCCGCGGCGTATCGACGCTCAAGGATTTATCTGGCACATTGCGCCTGGTGCTAGAACAGATGCAGGCGGCCCTGCCGCTGGATGGTTTCGTGGTCACTTTATACGACCAGGAGACCAATATGCTTTCTTTTCCCCTGGTATATGATGAAGGGGAAATCTACCAGGAAGAACCCACGCCCTTGTATCCACAAAATGTTGTCGCAGATGCCATTTACGGGCGCAAAACGCACATCCTGAATCGCAGCGAGGAACAAATCCAAAATCCTTCCACTCCTACCCAGAAGCGGCTTGGAACTAAAAAAGTATCGGCCTCGGTATTGACCGCGCCGATGATTGTCCATGACCGGGTGATTGGCGCTTTATCGGCCCATTCGTATTCATGCAACACGTATAACGACGAACATGCAGCCATTTTGAGCGGCGCAGCCAACCAGATTGCGATTGCCATCGAAAACGCCCGCCTGTACGAAACCAGCCGGGCCAGGGCCGAACAGATGGCGACCCTGAACGAAATCGGGCGTTCGATTTCGACGCTGCGCGACCTGCATGGTGTTTTGGAAAGCGCCTATCACCTTTTGCGGCATGTCCTGGCGCTGGATGTCTTTTACATTGCACTGTATCACCCCGAAAGCCAGATGATTTCCTATCCAATTGTGGTAGATGATGGACAAAAATACAACGAGGAAGCCACCCCGCTTATTCCAGAAGCCTTGTTGACAAAAACCATTCTGACCGGGCAGGCTTATCTTGTCAATCGCAGCCGTGAAGAAATTGCCAGGCGCCAGGCCAACCTGCCAGCCCAAAATGCACTGGGGCAGACCTCGAAGGTTTCGGCCTCTCTCATGATTGCGCCACTGCAATTTGGAGGAAAATCTTTAGGAGCGATTTCAGCGCAAAGTTACCAACTGAATGCCTATGCTGGCGACGACCTGGAACTGTTGACGGGCGCTGCCACCCAGGTAGCAATCGCTATTGAGAATGCCCGCCTGTACACCGCAGTGCAAAAGGAATTGACGGAACGCAAACGCGCCGAGGCCGAAGTTCGCAAACTGAACGCCGAGTTGGAGGCGCGCGTCCGCCTGCGTACAAAAGAATTGGAAGCCGCAAACAAAGAACTGGCCTCATTCACCTACACAGTCTCACATGACCTGCGCGCGCCGATTCGCGGCATTCACGGGCTAACCCATATCGTTCTGGAAGAATTCGAAAAAGACCTGCCCGCCAAAGCCATTACGCACATCAACCGAGTTCAATCCAATGCCCAGCAAATGGGGCGGCTCATTGATGAACTGCTGGCATTTACCCACCTGGGCCGTCAGCCCCTGCGCCTAACGAACCTGGATATGACGGCTTTATCACACGCGGTCATTGGCGAACTGATGAAAAAAGAAAGCCGCCGGATTGATTTTTCTGTTCGGGAATTGCCAGAAGCCTACGGCGATTATGCCCTTATCCGCCAGGCGTTGACCAATCTGCTCTCCAATGCCATTAAATTTACCAGCCGCCAGGAATTTCCACGGGTCGAAATCGGCAGCCTGCAACAAGATGGGGAAATCGTCTATTTTGTCCGAGACAACGGCGTCGGGTTCGATATGGCCTACGTCGGGAAACTGTTTGGCGTGTTCGAGCGTCTGCATCGCCAGGATGAGTTCGAGGGCATCGGCGTCGGGCTGGCTATGGTCAGGCGCATCATTACCAAGCACGGCGGACGCGTTTGGGCGGAAGGAAAAATCAACGAGGGCGCAACTTTCTTCTTCACGTTGCCAGCCAAACCATCAAAAAGAGAAAAACGCAAATGACCAAACCACTCTCTCCCTCCTCGCAAAAAGTCCAGGATGCCCTGAACGCGCTTGGATATTCATTTACTGTCATCGAATCCGAAATCCCGACCAAAACTGCCGGGCAAGCCGCCGAGTTTGCCGGATGTCTGCTGGGGCAAATCGTCAAATCGCTGATTTTCCAGGGAACGGAGAGCGGCAAGCCGATTCTCGTCCTGACCAGCGGCGCAAACCGGGTCGACGAGAAACGTCTCAGTGAGTATATCGGGGAACCGGTTGGCCGCGCCGACCCGGAATTGGTGCGCGCTGTGACCGGGTTTGCCATTGGCGGCGTGCCGCCGGTTGGACACCTTCAGAAGATGGAAACGTATCTCGACGAAGACTTGATGCAGTATGAGACCATTTGGGCCGCCGCCGGAACGCCCAACTCACTCTTTGAACTGACCCCTGCCGCACTGAAAGAGATGACCGGCGGGAAAGTGGCGCGGGTCAAATAAATGGCTCTGACAGACATTATCAACTTCCTGCGCCTCGACGACTCGTTGTGCTGCGGCGGGCAGCCGACCGAAGCGCAGCTCGCGGACGCCGCCTTCGAGGGCATCCAACTGGTCATCAACCTGGCCCTTGCCACCTCCGACCACGCCCTGCCCGACGAACCCGGCCTGGTTCGCGCGCTGGGCATGGAGCATATCCACATCCCGGTCGTTTGGGAATCTCCCCAACCCGCTGACCTGGAGCGCTTCATGGACGCGATGGACGCCCATCGAGATAAACATATCCTCGTCCATTGCGCCATGAACTACCGCGCCACCGCTTTCCTCGCCCTATGGCGCATCCTGCGCCAGGGCTGGGGCGTAGACGAGGCCTTTGCTGCACAGCACAAAATCTGGGATTTGGACGAGTACCCGGTCTGGAAAAAGTTTGTGGAGCAGTCGTTGGAAAAAAGCAGCGCGGGATAACATCCCGCGCTACACTGGTTACTGAACACTGATTACTGCTTCACGCTTCTTCCAACGCTTCTTTCGTCTTTTTGGTCTGCTTGCCGCGCTCTTCGGTATCGAGAATGCGCTTGCGGATGCGGTAATTGAGCGGGGTCACTTCGAGCAGTTCATCTTCTGCCAGGTATTCGATGGCTTCATCCAGCGACATCTGACGCGGCGGGGTCAGGCGGATTTCCATGTCGCCGCGTGAGGAGCGCATATTGGTCAGGTGTTTCTTGCGGCAGACGTTGATGGCAATATCGCCAGGGCGGCTGTTTTCGCCGATGACCATGCCCTCATACACAGCCACGCCGGGGTTGACGAACAGGATGCCGCGCTCCTCGGCACTTTTCAGCGCATAGGCGGTTGTTTCACCGGCCTCCATTGCCACCAGCGAACCGGTTGCGCGGGTGGCAATTGGCCCGGCCAACTCGTCATAACCGTGAAAAAGCGTGTTCATAATGCCCATCCCGCGCGTGGCGGTCAGGAACTGGTAGCGGAAACCGAGCAGGCCGCGCGTCGGGGCAATGTAGACCAGGCGGACATGCCCATCGCCCGTGTCGTGCATCTCCATCATTTTCCCGCGCCGCGAACCGAGCATTTCGACCACCACGCCGACCGTCTCGGCGCTGGTTTCGATGTGGACTTCTTCGTAGGGTTCGAGCAATTCGCCGTCCTCGGCCTTATGGAAAATCACTTCGGGGCGCGAGACCTGAAACTCGTAACCCTCGCGGCGCATAGTTTCGATGAGGATGCCCAGGTGCAGTTCGCCGCGCCCGGAGACGAGGAAATTTTCCGCCGAGTCGGTTTCCTCGACGCGCAGCGAGACGTTGGTGCGCAGTTCGTCGAACAGACGCTCGCGCAGTTTGCGGGAGGTGCTCCACTTGCCCTCGCGCCCGGTAAACGGCGAGGTATTGACGCCGAAGGTCATGCGGACGGTGGGTTCCTCCACCCGAATCGGCGGCAAGGCAACCGGGTTGAGCGGGTCGGCGAGCGTTTCTCCAATGGCAATTCCTTCCAGCCCGGCCAGGGAGATGATGTCGCCTGCCGAAACTTCATCTACTTCGACCTTGTTCAGGCCCTGGAAGGTGTACAGGTAGCGGGCTGATTCGGGCAGGTTTTTGCCATCCACCGTTAAGCGCGCCAGTTTTTGCCCGGCTCTGATTTTGCCGGCAAAGACGCGCCCAACGGCTGTCACGCCGCGATAGTCGTCGTAACCCAGCGTGGTGACGAGCATCTGGAGCGGGGCATCCTCGTCCACCTTGGGGGCGGGGATGTGGCGCAGAATGGCCTCAAAGAGCGGCTTCAGATCGGGGCCGAGTTCGGGGGTTCGCCCGGCTCGCCCGGTGGTGGCCTGGCAATAGATGACCGGGAAATCGGCTTGCTCATCGCTCGCGCCGAGTTCGATGAACAGGTCGAAGGTCTCGTTAAGCACCCGCGCCGGTTCGGCATCGCGCCGGTCCACTTTGTTAATGACCACAACGGCTTTGTGGCCGCGTTCGAGGGCCTTCTTAAGCACAAAACGGGTCTGCGGCATGGGGCCTTCGGCGGCATCTACCAGCAACAGAACGCCATCCACCATGTTCATAATCCGCTCCACCTCGCCGCCAAAATCGGCGTGACCGGGGGTATCGACGATGTTGATTTTGACGTTCTGCTGGGCGATTTCATCGAACAATGTGATAGCGGTGTTCTTGGCGAGGATAGTGATGCCGCGTTCGCGCTCCAGGTCGTTGGAATCCATGACGCGCTCGGCCACCTGTTGGTTGTCACGAAAGGTGTGCGACTGGCGCAAGAGGAAATCGACCAGGGTGGTCTTGCCGTGGTCGACATGGGCGATGATAGCGATATTACGAAGTTCAGTTCGTTCTTTCAGCATATTTTTCTACTGTTTACCTGTTTGCTTGCTTTTACACACAGAAAAACCCCGGCAGGGGAAACCGGGGCTTGCTTTTAACGGGAAGTTCCGGCGAACAAATGCAATTTTACCAGAAGCACTCCACTTTGGGAAGAAAGCCATAGATTCAACCCCTTGCAATTTTGGACAACTATGCTATTATTTACTAAATAGAACAAAAATTCTAAACATTTCTTCAAGGAGCGTTCATGGATATTCGGATTCTCGTCAATAATCGACCTGTCGACGCCTATCTCACCCTGCCTGCCAGCGGGAAAGGCCCCGGCGTGCTTGTCCTCCACGCCTGGTGGGGACTCAAGCCTTTCTTCAAACAAGTCTGCGACGAACTGGCCGAACAGGGATTCGTGGCCCTGGCCCCCGACCTGTATCATGGTCCGGTCGCCGCCACCATCGACCAGGCTAAATCCCTGATGGAGGCTGCCGACAGCCACCTCATGGGCGATACCGTCATGGCGGCAAAAGATTTCCTGTTTGCGCATCCCGCCCGGAGCGGGGAACGCCTCGGCGCAGTGGGTTTTTCGATGGGCGCGGCTTGGTCGCTGGTCGCAGCCACGAAATCTCCGGAGCAGTTTGGCGCGGTCGTAGCATTCTATGGCGCGGGGGAGGCTGAGTTCAGCAAAATGCAGGCCAAATACATGGGTCACTTTGGCGACGCCGATGAATGGGAATCGATGGAATGGGTGCGTTGGATGGCGGACGCAATGAAAACCGCCGGGGTTGATACGACCCTCTTTATCTACCCTGGGCTGGCGCACTGGTTCGTCGAATCCGACCGCCCCGAATACGACCCCGCCGCTGCCGCGCTGGCCTGGGAACGCACGTTCACATTCCTGAGGGACAGCCTTTAACCGTATCAGGACCTGGAGATGAACCAATGGATGAGAACAAAACCCAAAAAACCGACGCGAATGTCACCGATTTTCTGAACAGCATTTCGGACGAGAAAAAACGCCAGGACAGTTTCGCGTTGCTGGAACTGATGCGGCAAGTCACCGGGCTGGAGCCGCGAATGTGGGGCGCAAGCATCATCGGTTTTGGCGATGTTCATTACCAATACGCCAGCGGACGTGAAGGCGACTGGTTCAGGGTTGGTTTTTCGCCGCGCAAGCAAAACCTGACGCTCTACATCATGGATGGCTTCCCAAAGTACCAGGAATTGCTGGCAAAATTGGGCCGGCACAAGACCGGCGTCTCGTGTTTGTATCTCAACAAACTGGCCGACATCGACCTGGCCGTTTTGCGTGAGGTGATTGCTCAATCGGTCACTAGAAAAGAATAGAATAAGACGTACGCAAATGGCAGTTTTCAACAGGATATACAAGATAAAAAGAATGTTTTTAAGCGCTTTCAAGGGTAGCATGCAAAACGGCAGTCACCTTGCAGTGACTGCCGTTTTTTGCGCAGTGGAGCAGGATTAGCCCATGTGCTTAATGACCGCATCCCCAAACTCGGAACATTTCACTTCGGTCGCGCCGTCCATCAGGCGGGCGAAGTCGTAGGTCACGGTTTTGGCGGCAATCGCGCCTTCCATGCCTTTGATGATTAAATCAGCCGCCTCGCCCCAGCCCATATAGCGCAACATCATCTCGCCGGAGAGAATAACCGAGCCGGGATTGACCTTATCGAGGTCGGCGTATTTTGGGGCTGTGCCGTGCGTGGCCTCGAAAATGGCGTGGCCAGTGTCGTAGTTGATGTTCGCGCCGGGGGCAATTCCAATTCCGCCGACCTGGGCTGCCAGCGCATCCGAGAGATAATCGCCATTCAGGTTCATGGTGGCGATGACATCGTAATCCTTCGGACGAATCAGGACGAACTGGAGCGTGACATCGGCGATGGAATCCTTCAACAAGAGTTTGGATTTCCATTTCCCGTCGCCGTGCGTTTCCCACAGGTCGAGCGCGGCCTGCACCTCGGCCTTGATTTCGGCCTGCTGGGCTGGCGACATCATCTCGAAACCGGGGTCAATCAGGCGGGCGTTTTCTTCCACGCTCAGGGCTGGATTTTTTTCTTTGTTGCCCAAAATCCAACTTTCGCGCTCGGTCACAACCTGGCTGCGGAACTCGCGCTTGCCGACCGCATAGCCCCAATCTTTGAACGCGCCCTCGGTAAACTTCATGATATTGCCCTTATGGACGAAGTTGACGCTCTTGCGTTTGTTTTCGAGCGCCCATTTAATCGCCGCGCGCGCCAGCCGCTCGCTGCCTTCGACCGAAACCGGCTTCAAGCCAATGCCGCTCGTTTCGGGGAAGCGCATCTTGGCATATTCCTTCGGGAAGGCTTCCTTGAACAATTCCTTGAACCGCTTGTTCTCATCCGTTCCATAAGCAAACTCAATCCCGGCGTAAATATCCTCGGTGTTCTCGCGGAAAATGACCATATCGACATATTCTGGATGCCTGACCGGCGATGGCACGCCAGGGAAATAGCGCACAGGGCGCAGGCAGACGTACAGGTCGAGCAGTTTGCGCAAGGCCACGTTAAGCGAGCGAATCCCGCCGCCGATGGGCGTGGTCAGCGGGCCTTTGATGCCAACCAGGAATTCTCTGAAGGCCTCGGTCGTCTCGTCGGGCAGCCAGGTTTGAAAAAGTTTGAAGGATTTCTCCCCCGCGTACACTTCCATCCAGTGGATTTTGCGCTGGCCCCCGTAGGCCTTCTCGACCGCTGCATCGAACACGCGCGCCGAAGCGCGCCAGATGTCGCGTCCCGTGCCGTCTCCCTCGACAAACGGGATGATGGGGTTATTGGGAACCTGCAAAACCCCATTCTGAATGCTAATTTGGGCCCCGCCTGCGGGGACTTTTACGTTTATGTAAGCCATTGGGCGTCTCCTCCTCGGAAATTTTTTAACGATTATAACTGCCGGGGGCTTTTTTCTATGACGAAATTCGTCAGACAATCGGATTATTTTTTGTCATCTCGCTGCATATCTACGCAATCGCAGGAATTATTTCCGCTCCGCGCTGACCCAAACCTGCTGGCCGTTGGTGCTGAGGGTAATCCAGCCCATCGAATCGGTGCGCAAGATATTGGCGTCTTTCAGAGTTTCAAGTAAGTCGGGGGAGGGACGCCCATCAAAATCACCGGCAGCAACGCTCAGGATGTACATTTCCGGTTGGATGTTGCGCAGCCAATCGGGCGGATTGGAGGGGCTGTAGCCGCTTTCCGCTAACAGGAGCGCAGTGACAGGCCCCAGACGGGTTCCGTTTTCCAGTTCCTCGAAGGTATCATAGCGGACGCCGATGGGCAGGATGACCTTGAAGTTGCCCCATTCTATGCCCAAGACAGCCCCGCGCGGCGAAACGGAGAACACCCGCAGCACCGCCCCCTCGCCCAGGTCGAGCAAGTCGCCTGGGCCGGGTTCCATTATCGGCACGGCATTTTTCGTCAACCACTCATCCAACATTCGGGCGGAGTAGGATGCCTGGCGGTTGCCCGTCCAGAAAGCGGCCTCGGGCGGGTACTGGTCGAGGAGGCGCGGCAGGGCGGCCACCTGGTTCTCTTGCGGGGCAGCAACAATGAGCGCATCCAGTTTGCGGCGAAAGGGTGGAAGCTCTCGCCCGATTTGGTTCACCAGTTTGGATGGACTGGGGCCGCCGTTAATCAGCACAAAGCGCCCGTCGGGGGTCTTAATCAAAATTGTTTCTGCCGAGCCGACATCCAGGAAGGTGACGTGCAGGCGGCCATCTGGCCCGTTGGCGGCAGTTCGCCACAGGTTGACGGACGCAATTCCGAGCAGGATGGCGAGGAGGGAGATGTTGATGAGCGGGCGGAATGCGGCTAAACGGGACCAGAATAAGGTCAGGCCGAACAAAATCGCATACAGCAAGAGCATGGTCAGCAGGCCAAACTCGCCAACCGTGTACACGCCTCCTTCAAACCCCGCGAAGAATTCGATGGCGCGAATGGAATAGGCCGGGAAGGGCCAGGTGAACCAGGCCAGCACCTGCCCCAGCGGGTGGTGGAGTTTGCCCGCAATGGCCGCCAGCCCTCCGAGAATCATGATGGGCGGCTGGGCGGGCAGCACGAAGGGATTGGCGATGAACGAGACAAGCGAGAGCCGCCCAAAGTGGTAAATGGTGATGGGCAGGGTGGTGAGTTGGGCGGCGAAGGTCAACAGGAAATAGTCGCTGAATGGCCCGATGACAGCATCGACGGTATCTTTTGGCAGGAAACGCAGCAGGAAGCCTTTGACCGCATCCTGCCAGGGTTGGGCATAGAGAACCAGGCCGAGCGTGGCGGCAAATGAGAGTTGGAAACCGATATCCCACAAAACGAAGGGATTCCAAAGCGACATCAACAAGGCGGTGACGAACAGGGCATTGAGCGCCAGACTGCGGCGGCCAAACTGCCGGGCCACGAGCGCGAGCGACCCCATGAAGGCTGCCCGCACAACCGAGGCGCTGGCCCCTACCAGCAGGGTGTAAAAAATGATTCCCAAAATTGCCAGGGCAGCGCCGAGGTTTTTGCCAAACAGACGGCTGAAGAACGTAACAAACAACGCGGCGATGATAGCAATGTTAAAACCCGAAATGGCGACGATATGGGCTGTGCCGGTATCCTTGAACGCCTGCTGGATATCGTCGGGGATGTCGCTTTCGATTCCGAGCAGGATGCCGTTTAGCAGCGCGGCTTCAGGCTGGGGAAAGAGGGCGTTGACTTCTTTGTATAAACTGGCGCGCAGGCGGTACAGGAAAGCCCAGAAGGGATTGCGTTGCTCGCCATGCGGCAGCAGGGTGATGTTGTTGGTAATCAGGATGGAGTGAACACCCTGCCGCAACAAGTATGCGCGGTATGAGAACTCTTCGTCCTCCACCGGGGTTTCGAGCCGGCCGCGCACGCGCACCGGGTCGCCGTAGGCCAGGTCATAATCATTGGTCAGGCGCACCAGGAGGACGCCATCGACCGGAATGTCGCCATTTCCCACATCAACCGCGCTGACATCGATGCGCAGGTTCATGTAGGTATCGCGTACCTCGGGTGGTTTTGCCAGCGTGCCAGTGACATAGACAGATTGGTCGCGGTCGTTGTACGCAGCAATGGTTCGTTCGGCTAAGACTTGCTGCCCCCAGGCGAGGCGCGCCGCTCCCAGGCTAAAAATGAAAGGCAGAAGCAGGAGCGCCAGCGCGGCTTGCGGCTTGAGTAACTTAATCAGCAGGACAGCCAAAAGAAAGACCCCTGCCGCTGCCAGCCAGCCCCACCACGTTAGCGGGACCGTGCTGGAGAGGATGATTCCGCCCAAGAAAGCGCAAACCATCCACAGCAAGGGCGTGGCGGAGAGTTGTTCGAGTAAAGTCTCAGAGGCCGGTTCAGGCAGGGAATTGGTCACAGGTTTATTTTGCGCTGCGGACAAACAACCCGTATTTCAGGATAACGTAGACCGCCCGCACGCCATCTTTCCAGTTGATTTTTTTGCCTTCATCGTAGGTGCGCCCGTAGTAAGAGATTCCCACTTCGTAAATGCGGCAGTCGATGCGGGCTACTTTGGCAGTGAACTCTGGCTCGAAACCGAATCGGTTTTCGTGCAATTCGATTTTTTCCAAAATCTCACGTTTGAAGACCTTGTAGCACACTTCCATATCGCTCAGGTTCAGGTTGGTGAACATGTTCGAGAGCAAGGTCAGGAAACGGTTTGCAACGGAATGCCAGAAATACAAAACCCGGTGTGATTCGCCGCCGATGAAACGCGAGCCATAGACTACGTCCGCGCGGTCATCTTCGATGGGCTTGAGCAGTTTGGGATATTCGTTCGGGTCGTATTCCAGGTCAGCGTCCTGGATGATGATGACATCCCCGGTAGCATTGGCAAAACCGGTGCGCAGGGCTGCGCCTTTGCCCTGGTTGACCTGGTGCAACACGACACGAACACTGTTTTTACCGTCCAGGGTCAACAGGTGTTCGCGCGTGCCGTCTTTCGAGCAGTCATCTACAATGATGATTTCGCGCTCATGCGGCAGTTCCACTGCCTGCACAGCGGACAGGAGTTTATCAATGGTGCGAATTTCGTTGTAACAGGGAATGACGATCGAGATTTTCATGCGGGATTGGTTTCTCCTTAACAAGTTTCAAACGCGCTGGTGATTTTACAGCAAAATTACCCTGAAAGTGAGTCAACCTCCCATCCCGGAGAAAAATTTCTTGTTGGGCGGGTTAATCTTTTCGGCAGCCTGCTGCGCAGCCTGGCAGAAAGCCTGCGCGGCTGGTTCTGGCCCCATGCCGATATAGCCGCGTATTCGGCTTTTGGAATCGCCCACATACCCAAAAACTTCCAGTCCGTTATCGCGTACCAGCAGGGAGGCAAACGGCTTTACCTGGATATCGGCCAGCCGGGCGGCGGTGACGTGCGTCCCTGATAGATCTCCGCTGCGCGCCCAAACCAGCCATTCGGCGGTGAACAACGCGCCCGTGTAGATAATGTGATCCGCGCCAGATTCAAACCAGCCGGAGAAAAACCCGCCCGCTTTCTTTTCCGATTTGGTCTCGCAGCAGCCGAGGATAGAGTCGGGCAGGCTGCCGATTTCGCCCATCCGGGCAAATTCCAAGATGGCGCGCCGCAGGTCGGGGCGCAACTGGTCGAAGGTGCATTCACGGGTGGAACGGGTGTAGTCGCTCATAGTTTTTCCCATTCCTCGCGGGAAATGTTGGCCTGACGCAGGATTCGCGCCAAAAGTTCGCGGCTAATCTCACCCTGGTGTGGATTGGGCAGGGTCAGGCGCAATTGCCCTTTAACGAGAAATTCATGCCTTCCACCAGGAAAAGGGCCTTCGAAACCGGCTTTCTTGAGCAATTTAATCAAATCGCTGCGTTTGGTTGGTTTGAAAGGCGGCATGGGTTATGCTTCCTGCGGCACAAGTTGGATTCCCGCCACAGCCGGCAATTTGTGACCCATGCGCAAACCGAGGATGAGCCAATCTTCGAGCGCGCTTTGCAATTCTTCGCGGCAAGATTCTAAATCGCCTGCCTGCGCCCAAACGCCTTGGAAGCCAGGTATTTCACCGTAGTATTGGCCGTCCTCCAGAATTTCATATTTTGCCATTCTCATGGCTTGATGGATATAGGTAATCAACATTTAGCACCTCAACATGCCCATGTTTTTTACAAAATTGTTGCCAAGATTATACAACCTTCCAACCCTTTGCGCGCAGCCCCAACTTGAGATATATTCTGCCCCATGCAAAACAAACTCGTCCTCGTCACCGGCGCGACCGGTTATGTCGGCAGCCGCCTGATTCCGCGCCTGTTGGATTGCGGATGCACCGTGCGGGTGTTGGTGCGCGACCCATCGCGGCTGGAGGGGCGTCCCTGGCTGGAAAAAGTTCAGGTCTTTCAGGGCGACGCCACCCAGCGCGAGACCCTGCCCCCGGCCTTGCAGGGCGTTTCGGCGGCCTACTATCTCATTCACGGGCGGCAGGGCGGCAAAGTCAGCGCCGAGCGTGACCTGGCCGCCGCACGCAACTTCGCCAGCGCCGCCGAGCAGGCTAACATCGAGCGGATTCTTTACCTGGGCGAACTGGTTGACCCTACGGCGCGACTCTCCCCCTATCTCCGTTCCCGCCATGAGACCGGCTATATCCTGCGTCAGGGGCGCGTGCCGGTCACAGAATTTCGGGCCGGGATGATTATCGGCTCTGGTTCGGTCTTGTTCGAGATGATTCGCTATCTTTCGGAGCGCGAGCCGCTGCTGGTCTGCCCGCGCTGGTTTTTCTCGAAAGCCCAGCCAATTGCCATTCGCAACGTGTTGGATTACCTGGCCGGGGCGCTAGAGCAGCCCAATAGCGTGGGCAAACTTATCGAAATCGGCGGCCCAACGCGCCTGACCTATGCCGATATGCTGATGGAATATGCCCGGGTGCGCGGGTTGAAGCGCATTCTCATCCCCACCCCGGTTTACGCGCCGCGTCTTTCGGCCTATTGGGTGCATCTTGTCACGCCGGTCACATATAACGCGGTACTGCCGCTCATCGAGGGCCTGCACGCCGACTCGCTGGTGAACGATGACCTGGCGCGGCTGCTCTTCCCCTACATCAAACTGCTCGACTTCGAGACCGCCGTGCGCTACGCGCTCAAAAAAATCGAGGCGGGTGACATCGAATCTTCATGGTCTGACGCCCTGGTGACGAGCGCGGGCGATACCCAGCCGTACCGCTTTACCATTCAGGAGGGCATGTTCATCGAGAAACGCCAGCGGGTGGTGGAACAACCCCCGCAGGCTGTCTTCCGTTCCTTTACCGGAATTGGCGGGCAGCGAGGCTGGCTGTATATGGATTGGGCCTGGGGGCTGCGCGGCTGGCTCGATAAAATTGTCGGCGGGGTGGGCCTGCGGCGCGGGCGGCGGCATCCCGATGATATTTGGGTTGGCGAATCGCTCGATTTCTGGCGCGTCGAACAGTTGGTCGTGCCGCAAAATCCTGGCAGCAAAGGCCTGATGCGCCTGCGGGCCGAGATGAAATTGCCCGGCAAAGCCTGGCTGGAGTTCCAGGCCGAACCACTGCCAGAGGGCAAAACCCGCCTGACAACAACCGCCTACTTCGACCCACGCGGCCTGTTCGGCTTCCTTTACTGGTACGCTATGTGGCCCTTTCACAAGTTCATTTTCGATGGGCTAACAGACAAGATTGCAGAGAGGGCAGCAGTCATCAGTCATCAGTGATCCGTTTTCAGTTATTGGTATCGGGTATTCTATTGAATAAATCACCCAATCACCCAATCAAAAAATTGCACAATCACCCAATCTTGGTGACCGGCGCCACCGGCTACATTGCCAGCCGCCTGATTCCGTTGCTGCTGGAGAAGGGCTACCGGGTGCGCTGCCTGGCGCGCAACCCATCGCGGCTGCGGGCGCGGAGCTGGTATCGTAACGTCGAAGTCGCCGCCGGGGATGTGACCCGCCCCGAAACACTGCCCGCCGCCATGCAGGGCGTCCGCGCCGCCTACTATCTCATCCACAGCATGTCCGCCGGGCATGGCTACGATCGGCTAGACCTGGAATCGGCGCGCAATTTTGGGCAGGCTGCCAAAGCAGCCGGCGTTGAACACATCATTTACATCGGCGGGCTGGCCGACCCCGCAGACCCCAGCCTGGCCCTGCATCTCAAATCGCGCATCGAGAGCGGGGCGGCCCTGGCCGAAGCGGGCGTGCCTGTTACCGAGTTTCGGGCGGGGGTCATCGTTGGGCCGGGTTCGGTCTCGTTCGAGATGATTCGCTTCATTGCCGAGCAGTTCCCACTGATGGTCGGCCCGCGCTGGCTCCGGCACCGTTCCCAGCCCATTTCCACGCCCGACATCCTGGCTTACCTGGTCGCCGCGCTCGAAACGCCCGCCTGCCGGGGGCAAATCATCGAATTGGGCTGTGAGAGGGAACGAACGTATATCGAAGTGATGACGGAGTATGCCCAAATTCGCGGCCTGAAGCGCGCCCCGCTGCTGCTGCCGCTCATTCCCCCGGCCCTGATGGCTTTTTTTATTGACAAATTGACGCCGGTGGCCTACTCATACGCCCTGCCGCTGGTAGAAGGACTCCAAAACGACAGCCTGGTTCGGGAGCGGGTTGCGCTGAGCCTGTTTCCCGATATCAAACCGCTCGACTACGCCCAGGCCGTCCGCCGCGCCCTGGTCGATACCCACCCCGACAAGGTGGAGCGCGCCTGGCTCGACTTGGACCGCGACCAGACTCGGATGCTTCACGAAGGCATGTTCATCGACTACCGGCGGATGCACCTGCCGGGCAAGCAGGCGGTTCTCCCCATCCCGCCGCGCCGCCTGCCATTTGGCATCCAATTTTGCCAGGTAGAACGCCAAACCCCAACCCTGCTGCGCCTGAAGGCAGAGCCTTTCGCCTGGGGTGAATGCTGGCTGGAGTGGGACAACGCCCGGCAAGACAAGCTGGAACAGACTTTGTTCTTTCTGCCAAATGGCCTGCCGGGGGCGTTGTTTGGTTATTGGGGGCTGGGGCGGCTGGGGGCGCGCTGTTTTTCGGCTGCGGCCAAAGCGAGGGTTTAGAACCTATCCGAAAATTTCCGCAATCCAGGCTCCGCCCAGAGATAAATCGCTGGGCTATCAGTACAAATTCCCGCTTAAGCGGACTAGCGGATTTAGATAGATAGCCCGGACATTTAGTCTGGGCGAGGTGGCTTCACATCCACCAGCACGGCGCGCGCCACGCGGCGGAAAAGGTAGTTGCCGGTCAGCGGGTTGTAGCCTTCGCAGGTCAGCAGCGTCACCCAGTCGTACTCTTCGTGCTGGAAAACTTTGGCAATCCCGCTTGAACCGCGCAGCAGGCGGTTCTCGCGCACTTCATACACGTAGGTCTGCTCAAAGGCGTGAATATAGAAACGGTCGCTGTAGCGCAGGTTTTTGATTTGGGCAAAGAGGCCAGGCGTGTTATCCGCATTCCACACGTACGCCCTCAACACGGTGTAGCCTGCCCATGTCGGGTAAGCGCTGCCTTCCAGTCAGTCGACCGAGTTGCCCAGCCAACTGACATCCCAACTGCCGCCCGATTTCAACACACCCACAATCGGCGCATTGACGCCCGTGGATAGTCTCATACCGCTCAACCAAGTACAGCGACTTGCACGCGGCATCCCCAATGGAAAACTGGTGAGTTCCCATGGCATTGGTCATACACCGCATTTACAAATCCCTGAACTGACAGCATCTTCCATAAACCAATTTTTGTTTCCATGAGAAAACAAGGAGTTCATGTGGTTTTTCAAATTCTCTAAAGTCCCACGCTCTTTGCGGAATTGAAGTGAGCATATCCCCTATCGTGGGTGAATCCAACCGAGATTTTAGCGATTGATGTTTTCATTTAACCCACATTCCGCACCCCCTGGCTGCCGATATTGGGAATAATCGGGTAAGCTTGTG
>CAYRBO010000017.1:0-62443 GCA_964422545.1 uncultured Anaerolinea sp.
ACGTCAAGGCTGCCATCATCGACTCTGGTTACTGGCCTGCCAGCGATTTCACCGGCCTTCCGTAACAAATCGCGCTAAAACATACAGGAATAGTGGTGGCGCAGTCCATCACTATTCCTGTATAATCTCTATATAAAAATTTTGGTTGGAACCGGAGCGGCTATGAGACCTCCCATATTGGAGATGAAAAACATCACCAAAGAGTTTCCCGGTGTCAAAGCCTTGAGCGATGTCAGTTTCCAGGTGGCTGAAGGGGAAATTCATTGTCTGGTTGGCGAGAATGGCGCGGGAAAATCGACGCTGATGAAAGTATTGAGCGGAGTCTATCCGCATGGCTCGTACAGCGGGGAAATTTTGTTCGGCGGGAAGGCGCAGAAGTTTTCTGGCATTCGTGACAGCGAAAAAGCCGGGATTGCAATTATTTATCAAGAATTGGCGCTCGTTCCTGAAATGACCGTTTACGAAAACATCTTCCTCGGCAACGAAATTCGCAAGGGCGTGACAGTTGACTGGAACGAAACCATCAAGCGCGCCGCCGAGATGCTCGCCAAAGTGCGCCTGGCAGTCAACCCCGAAACCAAAGTGCGCGACCTGGGCGTTGGCAAACAACAACTGGTTGAAATCGCCAAAGCCTTGAGCAAAGATGTCAAACTGCTCATTCTGGACGAACCGACGGCAGCGCTCAACGAGGATGACAGCGCCAACCTGCTGAACCTGTTGCGCGACCTGAAAAAACACGGCGTCACCTGTATCCTGATTTCTCACAAGTTAAAAGAAGTGATTTCTATCGCCGACACTGTTACTGTCCTGCGCGATGGAAAGACTATCTGCACCCTGGATGCGAAAAAGGGCGAAGTCTCTGAACAGGTGCTTATCAAGCACATGGTTGGGCGTGAAATCAACAATATATACCCTGCGCGCGAGCGCGCCCGCTCTGATGAGGTTGTTCTTGAGGTCAGGAACTGGAGCGCTTATGACCCGAAATTAGGGCGTAATGTCCTGAAAGACATCTCCTTCAACGTCAAAAAGGGCGAAATCGTTGGGTTTGCCGGGCTGATGGGCTCCGGGCGCACCGAACTCGCCAAGAGCATTTTCGGGAATCCCGATGGGTACGAAATCAGCGGGGAAATGATGGTCAAAGGCCAGAAACAGAATTTTGGGCATCCGCAGTGGGCCATCAAGGCCGGCGTGGCTTACGTCACCGAAGACCGCAAGGGCAACGGGCTGATACTTATCCAGGATGTCAAACAGAACATCACCCTCGCCAACCTGCGCGAAATTTCGCATCGGGGTGTCATCGATGGCAACGCGGAAGTCAAAGTGGCGAACGAATATCGGGACTCTATCAACATTAAAACTCCCACCGTTGCGCAGATGGTTGGCAACCTGAGCGGCGGCAACCAGCAAAAAGTCTCGGTTGCCAAGTGGTTGTTCGTCAAGCCTGACATCCTTATCCTTGATGAACCGACGCGCGGCATTGATGTGGGCGCGAAATTTGAAATTTACACGATTATGACCCGCCTGGTGCAGCAAGGCATGAGCATCATTATGATTTCATCGGAACTTCCCGAAGTGCTTGGCATGAGCGATCGGGTTTATATTGTTTCATCTGGAAGAATTACCGGCGAATTGCCCATCGAAGAGGCAACGCAGGAAAAAATTATGCACCTGGCAACGAACTGAGGAGGCCCGGCATGGCATTTTTTACGAACATTCAAAAAGTTTTGCGCCAAAACATCCGCGAATATGGCATGTTCATTGCCCTGTTCGTGATTATGGCGATTTTCACTTACACCACCGACGGCATTTTCATCTCTTCCCGCAACATCAGCAACCTGCTCAACCAGACTGGCTACATCGCGGTCCTGGCCGTTGGCATGACCCTCATTATCGTCATCCGGCACATCGACCTGTCGGTCGGCTTCCTGGCGGGTTTCCTGGGCGCGATAGCGGCAATTGCCCTGGTCTTCTGGAAACTACCGGTTTGGGTCGTCATTCCTATGGTTCTGGTCTTGGGCGTCTTGGCGGGGCTGATTACTGCTCTCCCAGTTGCGCAGTTGAAAATCCCGGCTTTTGTGGCCTCCCTGGCAGGTTGGCTTATCTATCGCGGCGCGCTCCTGCTCAGTACAATGGGAACAGGGACGATTATCATCCCTGATGCTGCCTTCAATGCCATCGGCAACGGATTCATTCCCGACATTCCCGGTCTAGATTTCTTCCTTCCAAAAGTGCATAAATTAACCCTGTTGCTTGGCCTGGTGGCAATCATCCTGTTTATCATCAGCGAAATCAACAACCGCCGCAAGAAGCAGGCCTATAATTTCGATGTATTGCCGATGGACGTGTTTATCATCAAACTGGTTTTCATGTCTGCCCTGGTTGGAGGCATCACCTGGGTATTGGCTGGCTACAACGGCCTCTCGTGGACGGTGGTCATCATGTTGATTGTGGTTGCCATCTATCACTTCATTACCACCCAAACTGTGCTGGGTCGGCATATTTACGCGGTGGGTGGCAACCCCGAAGCGGCGGAATTGAGCGGAATCAACGTCAAAAATATCACCTATGTTGTATTTGGTTCGATGGGTTTGCTCTCGGCGCTCTCTGGCATCCTCTTCACCTCGCGTCTGCAATCGGCTACCACCACTGCCGGGACCCTGTTCGAGTTGGATGCCATCGCTGCGGCCTATGTTGGCGGCGTCTCGGCGGCGGGCGGCGTTGGCAAAGTGACCGGCTCTATCATTGGCGCGCTGGTTATGACCTCGCTGACCAGCGGCATGAACTTGATGAGCATCGATATTTCATTGCAATACATCGTGCGCGGCGCAGTGCTTGTGGCGGCGGTTATTTTTGATGTAACCACCCGCACCAGTCGAAGATAGCCTGTGTTTCATGACCCATCTACAAACGCCGCAGTTCAACTGCGGCGTTGCTGTTATTCTTGGCTGAAGTTATTTTGGGCCAAACCAAATGGCAGGTTATGCCGCGCCGTTGGTCTCCTGCTGCCACAATTTGCGCATCTCGGCGCTGGTTTCGAGCAGCGCCTCCAGCCGGCCCTCGGCCTCCACCTGTCCGTCTTTCAGCACGATGATATGGTCGGCGCGGCGCAGCACCGGTCGGCGGTGCGAAACCACCAGGCAGGTCTGGCTTGCCCGGCTGAAAATCCGCTCCCACAGCTGGCGTTCCGTCTCCACATCTAGCGCGCTCGAAAGGTCGTCGAACACCAGTAGTTCCGGCTCGCGGATGAACATGCGCGCCGCCGCAGCCCGTTGGGCCTGTCCGCCGGAGAGTTTGACCCCCCGCGCGCCCACCAGCGTCTCCAGGCCAGCCTCCAGGCCTTCCAGGTCTTTCTCCATCACCGCCAGGCGCGCCGCGGCGTAAATCTCCTCATCGGACTTCTCCAGGCCGAGCAGGATGTTCTCTCGCAGCGATTGGCTGAACAGGCGTGGCACCTGTGCCGTATAGGCGCAGCGCGGGGGAATGAAAAAATCGCCTGGCGCGTCAACTTTTTCCCCGTTCCAGCGGATTTCACCTTTTTCGAGCGGCAGCAGCCCCAACAGCGCCCGAATCAGCGTCGTTTTTCCTGACCCGACCCGCCCGGTGACAACCGTCAGCGTGCCGCGCTGGATGGTCAGGTTCACGCCGCTGATTCCGTTATTCGAATTGGGGTAGTGAAAGGTTAAATCAACAGCAGACAGGCTGCGCAAGCGGTCTGCTTCCGTTTTCGAGCGGTAACGCACCCCGGGCAGCGGGCCTTCCAAATCCACCGGGCTGTGTTCCACCAGCGCATCCAGTGGCGCGTTCTCCATCAACCGGGCCATGCGCTGCACCGAGACCCCCATTTGCTTGTAACGCGCCGAAAGCATGCCCGCGAAGGTTGTCAGGTCGCCCATGCTTTGCAGCAGGTAGACAAATAACGAAAAATCGCCGACCGTGAAACTGCCCTCGCGCATCGACTGGCCGACCAGGATCAGGATGACGCCCGTCCCAAATGTGGAGGTGTTGCGGTAGACCGACCCCAGGATGTCGTCGAACACCCGCTCGCGGACGGTGAATTTGCGCCGCTCCTCGTTCAGCCGCTGGAAATGCCCGATGACCTGCTTTTCGGCTGTAGCGACCTTGACGGCCTGCGCCGCGCCGAAAAATTCACCCAGGAATCCGGTCACTTTGCCGGTTGCCTGGCGGCTGGCCGCGCGGTAGTGTTCGATGCGTTTGGCCGCCGCGTTGGCAATCAGCCCCACCACCAGCACCGGGGCCAGCGCCATCAGCGTCACCGGCAGGCTGATGCGCGCCATCAACCCGATGGCAACCGCAACGATGGCAATTCCGACCACGATGTCGTTGATGAGAATCACGAACAGCGGAATCTGGTCCACGTCGGTTTTGAAGCGGTTGACCGCCTCGCCGGTCGAATCGGGCAGCGCGGAAGCGCCCGGGCGCCGCAGGATGTGGCTCAGCAGGTTCTTGCGCAGCAGGGTGTTGACTTCAGCAAAAATCGGCACGTCGGCGTAGTAAAAGCCGTAACTGGCGGCCACCCGCCCCAACGCGGCTGCCACCGTAAACCCGACAATGCTCCAGATACCAAAAGCCAGCGGCGCTTCGCCGGTCAGCATATCGAAAAAAGCCTGGATGATGAGCGCCGGGGCAATCTGCCAGCAGAACCTCATCAGGGCGACTGCGGCCAGGTCCACGAACCAATACCAGGGCCGGAAGCGAATCATCTCGAACACCACCCGCCAGGCGGGCAGAGCGGGGATTTTAAGTGGGATATTTGTAGTCATAGATTCAAAACTTTTGGACACGGATTACACAGAGGTCACGGATTTTCACGGAAAAACCTTAAGAAAAATCCGTGATTCTCCGTTTAATCCGTGAAATCCGTGTACTGATTTGATTTTCAAGCCAGCACTTCCTCCAGCCCGGTTTGCAGGAGCTGGGCGAAGCGCGAGGCAGGGTCGGCGGCCAGCGCCTGGCGCGCGCCATACTCGCTGGTTTGGCCGTCCTCCAAAATCAGGATGTCATCGGCGCGCTGGACGGTGTGCAGGCGGTGCGCGATGATGATGGCGGTGCGGCCTTGCAGCAGTTTGTCGATGGCGCGTTCTAGCTTTTGCTCGGTGGCCGGGTCCAGGCGCGACGAAGCCTCGTCCAGGATGACCAGGCCGGGGTCGCGCAGGAAAACGCGCCCGAAGGCCAGCAGTTGCGCCTCCCCCGCCGAAAGACTGCGCGAACCGGTCTCCAGTTCGGTCTCCAGCCCATCTGGCAGGCCGCGCAGCCACTCGCCCAGTTCCAACTGCTCCAGCGTGGCAAGAATCCGCTCATCGGGAATCGAGCGGTCGAAAAAGGTCAGGTTGTCGCGCACGCTGGCCCGAAACAACTGCACATCTTGGGTCACGAGCGCCACCCGCTGGCGCAGGGCGCTCAACTGGAACTGCCGCAAATCGGTCCCGTTCAGGGTAATCCGCCCGGCTAGGGGGTCATACAGCCGGAAAATCAGCCGCGCCAGGGTGGTCTTGCCGCTGCCGGTGCGCCCCAGCAGGCCCAGCACCGAGCCGGGCTTTTGGGAGAAGGACAGGCCACTCAGCACGGAATCGTTCCCGCTATAAGAAAAGGTCACGCCCTCGAAGGCCAGCCCCAGCGGGCCGGGAACTGCTTCTACGCCTGGGCCGTCCACCACCTCTGGCTGCAACTTGCGGAACTCGCTCAGGCGTTCGACGCAGGCCCCAATCGTCTGGAATGTGTCGATTTCATGAGTCATTGCCCACAGCGGCTCCTCCAACAGGCTGATGTAGTGGATGAACAGGTAGACCGTCCCGATAGTAATCAGCCCGATGGAAAACAGCCAGTAGCCGCCCGAAATTGCCAGCAGGTGGCCCAGCGTAATTGCCACCCGGACTGAATTTTCGAGAATCCAGCGTTTGAAGTGCGCCCGGCGGCTGTGAACGAGAACCCCGGCCTGGTGACGGAACAACTCGCGGATGGAGAAATCGACCGCGCCGCTCGAGCGGATGTCCTCCGTCCCGTTGAGTTGTTCTTCCACGAATCCGAACAACCTCGTCTCGGCCTCGCGCCGCGCCTTTTGCTCTGGCACGGCGATGTCTTTCAGGCGGCCCAAAACCAGGATGGTGACAATCGCAAAGACCGTGAACCCCAGCCCGGCGCGCCAGTCTTCAAGGAATAGGGCCGCCAGAATGCCGACCAGCAGCAGCCCGTTGGCTACCAGGTTGAGCGCGAACTGCGAGAAAAAAGTCGCCATCTCGGTCACATCACCGTCGATGCGCTCGATGAGTTCGCCGGGCGTGCGGTCGTTGTGGAAGCGCATATCCAGGTTGAGCGCATGCCAGGCCAGTTCGGCGCGCAGGGCGTTGGTGGCGGTCCAGGCCACGTTTTCGCCCAGGTACGTCACGCTGACGGCCACAACCTGCTGCAAGAGGGCAACCCCGATGAACGCCAGCGCGATGCCGGTTAGGGTTTGGAGCGCTTCGCCGGCCAGGGCCTGGTCGATGAAGGCGCGCATAATCTGCGGCGTGAAAACCCGCAGGCCGATGCTGCCAAACAACAACACGACCAGCAGGGCAAAGCGTCCCTTTTGCGGGGCCAGGTGGCGCGAGAGCAAGTCCCAATAGGCTTTGAAGGGGATGTTCATGAGGATGATTACCTGAATACTGGATACTGATTACTGCTCACTGATTACTGGCTTGGAGTCGGCGATGGGTCATCTGGTAAGGCAAAATATGCCCGCCAATACCCGCTCTCCAACTCTTTCACCGACGAATTAAGCGTCATAATACTTATCCACGTCCGGCCTGGTTTGAGCGGGAAGGGCTGCCGGTCATTGCCGGTAAAGTGAACTGGGCGCAGCAGGCCGGTTTGCTGTTCCCAGGCGCGGTTGCCTGTGCTCCAGCGGATTTTGTACACCTGTCCATCGCGGAACAGGTAGGCCCAGCCTTCTAGCCCATAGCGCAAATCCACGTCGTATTGCAGGTGACGATAGACCTGGTAATCGGCCAGCAGGACAATGAGATTCTCGAACGCCAACTGCCGCCCGGTCAATCGCTCGGTATCGGCGTGGAAGATTCCCTTGCCATCGGCGTCATCGGTGAAGCGCAGGTATTTGCCAGAGAGCGGGTCGAATACCCATTTGGATTGCGCGTAAGCGTGATAATACGTCAATAAGGAAGCCGCCGCCTGGCCTCCTGCCGGGGCGGTTGGGTCGAACAGATGCCCCGAATAATTGACCGGTTGATTAGAGATTTTGCTGCGCTCGGCCAGCGCGCGCATGCGGGATACATCTAGCAGCGCGGTGTTCGGGCTGATTTCGGGATGCTCGCCATAGACGATTTCACAAATCTCCAACTGGGGCAGGATGTCGCTGCCGGCGCTGGCAAAGACCAGGCAGCTGGCCGGGAACATCTTGCGGAAGTCCTCGTAGGTCAGCCGCCCGGAGCGAATCGGGCCGACGTAGGTGCGTTCGGGCGCGATGTCGTTGGGATGCGGGGAAGGCAGGGCGGCGAGTGGCGTTTTCAGGACCAGGCCGACATCCAGGCTGGAATCGGTTTGGCCGTTGAATAAAAAGTGGATTTGCCCCGTCAGCGGGTCGGCGTCGCTATCGGTGTCGTCATCGCCGATGTGGGGGGTGGTTGGCGTGTAGTTATTTGGAATACCGAAAGACAGCGTGTAACCAGTTGAAGTGTTAGTGCCTTGATGAATATGACTGGTGGGCGTGGAATGCAAAATCTCCCGATTTTGCTCGAAGGTTGGGAGACTTTTGATTCCATAATACCCATTCGAATCGGTGCTGGTGCGCGCAATGACATTTCCCTGCTCATCCGATAGCGTGACGCACACTCCGCCGATACCTACCTCCCAGGCGTTTTCAACTCCGTCGGCATTTTCGTCGAGCCAGACGCGGTTGCCCACCCAGGGTGAATCTTCTGGCTGGAAAATTGTCTCGTTGACCGGGCAATTTCCGGTGATGTTGGGGATGCGGCGCGGGTAGTCGCCGTAAAAAACGCCCATGAAGCGGGTCGTGCCGGTGCCAATGAACAGTTCGAATATCCAGGGCGCGAAGCCCGTCCCGGCCTGCGGGCGGGCGGTGACGGGGCTGTTGCTGATGGAAACCAGCACGGCTGGCAGGTCGAGCAGGGAGGGGTCGAGGACGGGCAGCCCGGTCAGCGGGTTGAGGCCGGGGGCGAAGTCACCCGTCTCGGGGCCGGAGGGGAGCGGAGTCAGGCGCGGCTGGGGTGAGGCAGTAACGGCAATTGTTGGGGTTGGGGTAGCAGAGGCCGGGGGTGCGGGAAATGTCGAGGGTACGGTGGCAGGCGCGTGCGCGGTCGGCTGCGCCGGTAGAACGGTTGGGGCGGCGCACCCGGCCAGGAAGGTTGTTAAGACCAGCAGCCAGGGAAATCTCATGTTTTTTCCCGAAAAAAACTGTGGGTAATTTCAAAGAGAGCGGCCAGCAGGATGGGGATGGTTTCGCCGTAGATGCGTAGTTCTTCAATGACGCCGACCAGAAACAGGATGCACAGTTGCGCCAGGCAGGCCAGGAGCGCGCGCCGCAGGAAAGGTTCTCGAATGCGCGCCTGCCAAATCAGCACGAAAATCCAAACCATGCCCCAGTTGCGCGCCAGGATGCCGAGAATGCCAGGCTGGGCGAGTTGTTCCAGGCTGCGTAAAAGTTGGAACTCGAACAATCCCGCTCCCTGTGCCGGGTTGCTGGCAAAGAGCAGGTAGAGACCGGTTTTGATGCCCAGCCAAAGAGCGGCCTGCCCGCCAACGTGTCGTAAGATAGTTTTCCAATCCTCAATTCCGAATGCGCTGGCGAAGTAGATCAGGGTCAGGAAGTAACTGGTTTCGCGGTTGAATGTGGCAATAATAAAGATGGCATAGTAAAACGCCCACTGTTTGCGGTAGAGGGCAATCAGTCCCAATGTGGTGAAGAGGATGGCGGGCAGGTCGTAGGGGTAGAGGAAGGTATAGGTAAAGTTGTAAGGAAGGACGTAAGCAAGAGGGATGGCGAACAGGCTGGCGATGCGCAGGTCACGGGCAAACAGGTTGAGGAAGACCCGAAAGGCATAGAACAGCGCAAAGGTGCTGAGGAATTCAAGGATGCGGTAGAGCGGGTTGGCGGATATACCTGTCCATTGTTGGAGCAGGCCAACCAGGGCCGGGATGAGGATGCGGTACTGATAGGGCGTGGGTGCAATTCCTTGCGCCAGGGCTTGGGGCGAGGCAGCGGAATAAGTGAATGTTTCGTTGGCGCGTAAAAAGGCAAAATGGTAACTGAACAACAGGGCGAACACGAAGAAGGCCAGGCTGGACAGGAGGCCTTGCCCCCGGTTGTTTTCATTGGACATGGAGGATTTCCCTGACGCGCCGGTAGGTTTCCTCGAGCGATTCGGGCAAGACGCGCACTTCGCCAACGGTGGACATGAAGTTGGTGTCGCCGTTCCAGCGCGGGACGATGTGAATGTGGACATGTCCCGGCACCCCCGCCCCGGCTGCCGCGCCAATGTTGACGCCAACATTGAAGCCATGCGGGTTGTAAATTTTGCGCAAGGCGACAATGCACTGCGAGACCAATTCCATCATTTCGGCGCGCTCGGCGGGCTCGAGCAATTCGAGCGAGGCCTGATGCGCCAGCGGTGCCACCATGAGATGCCCGCTGGTGTAAGGATACTTATTCAGGATGATAAAGGCGCGTTCTGCCCGTCGGACGACCAGGTTTTGGCCGTCATCGGGTTTAGCCAGGGCGTTGCAAAAGACACAGCCGGTTTCGTTATCGGCATTGGTGATGTATTTCATGCGCCAGGCAGCCCATAATCGTTTCATGACGGTTTCCTTTCTTCGGTTGCGATTGTACTCGAAACTTTGCTTTTTCAATCAGTTGACACTTCCCGCCAATAAAGGTATCCTCCCGCCCGGGAATCAAGCCATGAACCAGATGCCGCTTTTCGAGACTCACCGCCTGACCGTAACCGAGTTCACCCGCCGCGTGCGCCGTCTGCTGGAAGGCGATAAGGCTCTTCAGGACGTTTGGGTGCAGGGCGAAATTTCCAACTTTTCGCGCCCGGCTTCGGGGCATTTGTATTTTACGCTCAAAGACGCGGGCGCGTCGCTGCGCTGCGTGATGTGGAAGGGCGACGCCCAGCGCGCGCGCGGGATTCCGCTGGCCGATGGCCTGTCGGTGGAGGCGCATGGCAAAATTGGCCTGTACGAACCGAGCGGGCAGTATCAACTCATTGTGGATATTCTGCGCCCGGCGGGCGAGGGCGCGCTCTATGCCGAGTTCATGCGCCTGAAGGCCATGCTGGAGGCGGAGGGACTGTTCGACCCGGCGCGTAAACGTCCCATTCCACAGTTCCCGCATAAAATTGGGATTGTGACCTCGGCCACCGGCGCGGCCCTGCGCGATATGCTGAACGTGCTGCGCCGACGTCTGCCTTTGGTGGAAGTGTTGCTCGCGCCCTCGCTGGTGCAGGGGGAGGAAGCCCCCTCCGCGCTGGTTTCTGCTTTGCAAAAACTCAATACACTCTACCAGCCAGATGTCATCCTGCTGGCGCGCGGCGGCGGCTCCATCGAAGATTTGTGGGCCTTCAACGATGAGCGCACGTGCGGGCTGTGGCAGGTTCGGCGGCCCCGGTCATTACCGGCGTCGGACACGAGACCGACTTTACCCTGGTGGATTTTGCCTCCGATTTGCGCGCTCCCACCCCCACCGCTGCTGCTGAACTGGCGACCCCCATCACCCTCGACGACCTGGCCTATTCTTTGCAATCCCGCCTGGCGCGGTTGGATGAAATCATCGCGCGTCAAATCGCGGAGCGGCGGCAGGGCTTGACCGCGCTCGACGCCGCGCTGAAATATTACTCCCCGGCGCGGCGGCTGATGACCGAGCAGCAGCGGCTGGATGATTTGACTCGGCGCATGACGCGCGGGCTGGAGGCACGCTTCGCGCTCGAATCGGCTCGCCTGGCGGGCTGGCGTGACCGGCTCGAATCGCTCAATCCGTTGGCAGTGCTGCGGCGCGGCTATGCTGTCGTTAGCCGCCCGGAAGATGGAAAAGTCATTTTAACGGCGCAAGATGCCCCAGCGGGGTCGAACCTGCGCATTCGGCTGGCCGAAGGGTCGTTGGATGTGAGCGTAATTCGTAATTCGGAACACTGAATACTGAACCTTGTGAGGAGAGAGATGAGCAGCTCTAAACCCATCGAAGAGATGACCTATGAGGAAACCTTTGCCGAGTTACAGACGGTGGTTGCGGCATTGGAGGGCGAGGGACGCCCGCTGGATGAATCGATTGCTCTTTATGAGCGCGGCCAGGCCCTGGCGCGGCGCTGCGCCTCTTTGCTCGAAAAGGCAGAACTGAAAGTGCGCCAGTTGAACGGGGAGGTTTTCCAGGAAGAGGCTTGACATGTGGAATGAATTGATTACCAACCACTCCCTTTTGAGCGGGCTGGCGGCCTGGCTGCTGGCGCAACTCCTCAAGCCGCCGCTGGAATACCTGCGCAAGGGCAAATGGAACTGGGGCTACCTGCTCAGCGCGGGCGGCATGCCGAGTTCACACTCGTCGTTAATGGTCGGCACGACGGTTGGAATTGCCCTGCACGTCGGCTTCGATTCTCCAGTGTTTGCGATTGCTGTTGCCATTACCATGATTGTCATCTACGATGCTGCCGGAGTGCGGCGCGAGGCCGGGCGCCATGCCGAGAAAATCAACATCCTGATACAGGAATTGCTAAGCGGGCACCCGATTTCTGAAAAAGAATTGCGCGAGGTGCTGGGTCACACGCCGTTGGAGGTGACCGGCGGCATTATTTTGGGGATTATCGTCAGCATTTTGTATTGGATGTTCATTGGGTAAGACTTGCTTTTTAAGCGCTGATGCGCTATGCTGATAAAAACCAAAACGGAGGAAAAAATGGACGAACTTGTCAACCTGGTGGTCGAAAAAACCGGCCTGCCGAAGGAAACCGCCAAGACGGTGGTGAATCTGGTTGTTGATTTCCTGAAGTCAAAATTGCCCGCGCCGATTGCTGCGCAGGTCGATGCCGTCTTGGGCGGCAAAGGCGTGGCTGGGGATGCTGCAAACCTGATAGGCGGGCTATTGGGTGGCAAGAAGTAAAGCGTGCTTCGTAACTCTTGATTCGTAACCCGCAATTCGCGCGCCGCGAAGGGCGGGTTACGTTTTTTTTGCGCCTGTTGGTCAAATGCGGGCTGTACTTTCCGCAAATTCGAGAAGTTTGCGCCGTTCGATGCGAAATGATTCCGGGGAACCGCTCACGCTTCTCTTTCGTCTATAATTCGCCATGCTGGTTGTTCGAGTTGGTAGCTGCATGAAAGAGAGAGAAACCATGAAAAAGACGATTTTCCCCGGGCTTTTGATGCTCGCCGTCATCCTTCTATCCGCATGTGGAGCTGCGCCCCAGGCTGCTGAAGCACCCGTCGAACCACTCCTTCCGGCCATCGAAACGCAGACCCCTCTGCCAACCGCCACCCCGCGCGAGCCTACGCCAGAACCCAGATCTGGCGGGTTGCCGTCCGCCGCTTTTGCTGCGCGCGAGGCCCTGGCTGAGATTTTGGGCGTGAGCGCCGAAACCATCGAAATCCGTAATGTCGAACCAGCCGAGTGGCCGGATGGCTGCCTGGGCCTGGCCGGGCCGGATGAAATGTGCAGCATGGCGATTGTGCCGGGCTATCGCATTACCCTGGTTGCAGGCACATCGCAATACGTTTACCGCGCCGACGAGCGCGGCGCGTCCCTGCGCCGTGAAGTGGGCGTTTCATTTGCCGCCCCAGGCGAGGAAGCCCGGCCTTTGGCGGCCTGGCAAAACCCCGAATGCACCGAGGCAGCCCTTCTGTTGCCTGAAGGCCTCTCGTTTGGCGCGTGCGGCGGGCCGTACATCGTCTCCCCCTGGGTCGAGGGCGTTATTCCCGATGTCATCCTCGAATACCTTGAGACCTTCGCGCCCTTCGAGACCGAAACACCCACCGGGAAACTCACTTTTAATGGTATCGGAACAGAACTCGCCGCTCCTGCCGAGCAGCGCGCCATTGCCGAGTGGATGAAAATCCAGTTCCTGGCGGCGCAATCAGGCCGAGCGGAGGCCGATTGGGGACTGGCGCTTACCTACAGCCGCCAGGGCGGCTTTGCCGGGTTCTGCGATGAGATGAAAGTCTACCTGGACGGCTCGGTGCTTCTCTCCAGTTGCAAGGATGTCGATGTCGATTTTCGCCTGAATGTTGAACAATTGGAAAAACTCTATGCCTGGTACGACGGCCTGGCAAACATTGATTATTCTTACGCCGACCCCGGCGCCGCCGATGCCATGTCTACCAAACTGGCGCTGTATGCGCAGGGCGATAAAGATGCTGATGAAGCCGCCGTCAATGAAATCCTGGCCTTTTGCGCCGAACTGATACGCCAGGGGCGCG
This sequence comes from uncultured Anaerolinea sp., assembly GCA_964422545.1. Taxonomy (GTDB): domain Bacteria; phylum Chloroflexota; class Anaerolineae; order Anaerolineales; family Villigracilaceae; genus UBA5195. The sequence continues at coordinate 13,432 of CAYRBO010000017.1, forward strand.
CTGAACCATAAAAAAGACCCCGGCGGTTTACCTGCCGGGGATTTTTCGCTTAATTAGCGCAAGGATACTTTGTATTTCTGGGATTTTGAGAATCATCACGCCCAGGGCATAGACCAGCCCCCCAACCGCCACCCCGCCCAGGCCGCTCAGCCAGGGATTCAGCCCCGCTGTCCACTGAATCCAGGCCATCAACGCCAGTCCCATTCCAATCGCCGCCGCCCCGATTCGGGTCCCGCCATCGAGCAATATGCGCCCCTCAATGCCATCCAGCCTGCGGCGCATGACGATGAACAGTACCGCTGCTTCGAGCGCGGTCGCCAGCGAGTTGGCGAGCGCCAGCCCGCCGTGCGGCATCCACCCGATTTGGCCGAACCAGGCCGAAAACGCGAAACTAAACCCCACGTTGAGTCCCATAGCGATTGCGCCAATCAGCACCGGGGTTTGGGTATCGTGCTGGGCATAAAAGGCGCGCGTCAGCACCTCCATCACCGAATGCCCGACCATTCCGGCAGCATACCAGAGCAAGGCCCAGGCCACCATCTCGGTCGAGGTTTGGGTAAATTCCCCACGTTGGTAGAGCATGGCGACGATGGGTTGGCGCAGCACCATCAACCCCACGCTGGCCGGGATGGCGAACAGGAGCATTCCGCGCAGGGCCGAGGCCAGGGCGTGCCGCATCTCGTCCACTTTGCCGAGCGCAAACTGCGCCGAAAAAGTCGGCATGACGGCAATCGCCACCGACTGGGCAATGGCGGCCTGCGCCATCAGCATCAACGCGAAGCCATAGACCAGACCGGTGTAACTGCCGGGCCTCATTTGCGAGGCCAGCCAGGCATTGACCCAAAAATTCAACTGCACCACGCCGGCCCCCAGCACGCGCGGGCCCATCAGCGTGATGACTTGCCGAACGGCGGGATTTCCCAAACCTAGTGACCAGTAATCAGTAATCAGCGGGGGCAGTTTGAGCAGGGTTGGTAGTTGAATTAGCAGGTAGAGCGCTGCGCCGATGACCACGCCCCAGGCCAGGCCGTATATCCCCAGCCAGCGCGCAAGCACCAGCACGCCGAAAATCTGCCCGAGCTGGTACATGGAAGCCGTCAATTGCGGGATGAAGAAGACCTGGTGGGCGTTCAGGATACTCACCACCAACCCGCCTAGCCCGAATAAAACCGATGAAATCAACTGAATGCGCAGCAGGTCGATGGTGAGTTGGAAGAGCGCTGGGTCGGCGGCCAGGCCGGGTGCCAGCAGATGGCGCACGATTTGGGGCGCGAACCATGCCGCGATAGCGGCCAGCAGGCTGAGGGCCAGGGTGACGAGATTCGCCATCGAAACGGCCAGTTTCCAGGCGGCTGGTTTTTCTCCCTTAACGAGAAGTCCCGTAAAAGTCGGCAGGAAAGCCGAACCCAGCGCCCCGGCAGCGATGAGCGTGAACAGCGTCTCACTGACCCGATTGGCGGCATAGAAGGCATCCAGTTCGTTGAGTGGAAAGGCGCGCGCCACCAGCATACTGCGCAGCAGGCTCATGACCTGCCCGAAGACGATAGCGACCATCACCGTCCCTGCGGCGCGGGCGATTTGGCGGTTGGCAGAGTTGGGGCCAGACATGGCGGTAAGTATATCGCAGGCGGGTGGGATGTGTGTGCTAGAATTGAAGTTCGATATTCGTTATTCGATAATTCGATATTCGTTATTCGGAGTTCGAATTTCGAGTATCGAGTATCCAGTATCGAACCTCGAGCATCGAATTGGAGGATGGATGAAGCGGTTTTTCTTGTCAGTGTTCCTGCTTGTTGTATCCGCGCTGGCTTGCGTCGCCGCGCCGGAAATGCCCGCAGTCGTGACCGTCGCGCCGCAGGGTTTCCCGACCGAGACGCCTGTAGCGCAGGCTGCCCCAGGCGAGCCGGTGCCTTTGCAGGCCGGATACGGTTATCGCGGTTCGTTTTACGAGGTCTATTTCAGCGACCCGTTCAACCCGGCATCCAAATGGCAGGAGGGCGGCGTGGATATTCCCCTGGCGCGCGCTATCGATAATGCCCGCATTTCAGTGGATGTGGCGGTTTACAGCATGAGCCTGAACTCCATCCGCGATGCGCTGCTGGACGCTCACCGGCGCGGCGTGCAGGTGCGCATTGTGATGGAGAGCGACAACCTGGAGCGCGATGTCCCCCGGCGGCTGGCAGAGAAGGGCATTCCCATTATCGGTGACCGGCGCGAGGGCTTGATGCACAATAAATTCGTTATTATCGACCGTTCCGAAGTATGGATAGGCTCGATGAATTTCACGACGAGCGGCGCTTATGAAGACAACAACAACCTGGTGCGCATTCGCTCGACAAAAGTGGCAGAAAATTACCTGGCGGAATTCAACGAGATGTTCGAAGACGACTTTTTTGGCCCCGATACTTTTCCGAACACGCCCTATCCGCAACTGACCATTGACGGGATACCGCTCGAAGTGTACTTTTCTCCCGATGACGGGGTGGCGGCGCGGATTATGAAGTTGCTGCGCGGGGCCGAAACCAGCATTTATTTCATGGCTTATTCGCTCACCGCCGATGACTTTGGCGACATTATTCGCCAGAAGGCCAAAGATGGACTGCGGGTGTTCGGCGTGATGGATGAATCTCAGGTTCAGTCGAACCAGGGCGGCGAGTTTGCCCCTTTTATCGAGTTAGGATTGAAAGTCTATAAAGACGGCAACCCCGGCCAGATGCATCACAAGGTCATCATCATTGATGAGAAAATCGTGATTACTGGTTCCTACAACTTTAGCGCCAGCGCAGAGCGCAAGAACGACGAGAATGTGGTTATCTTTTTCGATGAAACCATTGCCGCCCAATATCTCGCCGAGTTCGAGCGGGTGTATGCGCGGGCGCAAAGATAACTGCCAGGATTCGACTATGGCACAATATCTTTTGCCAATAGGTTCAGGATTTCTTGCGGGGGTTCAGGCAGTTTTTCAAGCGTAAGCAGGGTTTGGGTGGATTCAACCCGCTCTGTGCCATCTTCGAATCGCCAGAGCGTGCGCGTTTTTATCGTTTTCCCGCTGGTTTTATCCACCCACACCTGGCGCACTGCCCCGCTAAATGATTGGGTCTCGCCGGGGTTTTGCACAGCAGCACCGAATGTTTCCAAGAAGGTTATCAGGTAGCAGGGTTCGCCATCTTCGCACAGAATCTCTTCGATGGTAACAGACGTGTTGCCATATTCCATCACCGCATTAAAGTCCTGGCGCAGGAAAGCGGATGCGAATCGGTAGCGCTGCCCACCGAAATAACTCGAATCGCCGCTGGTGAAGTTGATGGAGTAATCACCAACGGTGGCCGATTGCTGCAAGATGTTCCCGTCAGAATCATAGTCGGTGTACAAGGCGCGGATGACATAGCCCTGCTCATCAATTTCCAGCCATTGCTCGGTTTTGATATACGGCGGCGGAAAGGTTTGGCCGGGGCGGGGGAAGGTCTCTGTTTCGGTGACATGATGAATCCAGCCGGGGCCTTGCTGGAAGGGGATATCGAAAGATTCGTTGAGTTGGACAAGTTCCAGCCAGAGCGGGTCGCTAAAAGCGGGGGTTGGGGTGAGGAAAACGGATGGTGTCGGCGGCGGAGTGGCCGTTGCACCAACCGGCAGGCCGGGCGGCGCAGCCGGGGCCTGCCAGGAGACAGTCCACTCTCCCCGGGCGGTGTAATAGACGCGCATGATGGACAGTTTGATGGGGGCCTTGGGGAGGGACGCAAAGCGCACGGGGACGTTGATGAATCCATCGCGGGCGTGCGTTTCGCCGCCGGAACCGGTGGCTGTATCACCGATGAGCATGATTGCCCTGACCGGGTCGGTTGGCTCGAAGAGGAAGACAATCTCGGTGGAGGAAACGGCTTGCGCGCCTGAAAGGCGCAGGGTGAAATCCCCGGCGGAGAGGGTTTCATCCAGTTGCCAGGTCTGGCCGATTTGCGGGTCTGGGCCGGGGTCGAAGGTGAAAGCCGGTGCGTCCTCCCAAAAATCTTGCGAGAGCGGCAGGTTGGCCGGGTCGGGGAACGAGGTGAGCGACAAGGTGAGCAGTTCGCCGCCCTTGAAGGGCAGGGTTTCGTAGGTCTTGACCTGGTTGCTTGAATCGCTCATTACCAGGCTGAGCGGGTAAGCGCGCCCCTGGCTGTCTTTGAGCAGCACATTCCAGTCAGTGTTCAGGCTCATGCCGGGTTGCTCGAAGCGCAGGGCCACTTGCAGGATGGTCTTCTCGCTGGTGGCGGCGACGTTTTCGAGAACCAGGCGCAGCCCGGCCTGGCTTTCGCTGGCGATTGGCTGCCAGGGGCCTTGCGCTGGGGGCGGGATGATTTCGTCGTCGCGCAGCGGACGCAGGCGCAGGGGCAGTTCGGCTTGCCAAAGGACGCCCCGCTCCCTTTCGATGATTTGATAGCGCAGGGAGAGTTCGCTGGTTGCCAGCGGGAGGGGCGCAAACTCGAAGGTGTTCACCTGGCGGTTGTCCTGCTGGTCGCCGCTGCTCTCGCGGAATTCGACTTCCTGCCCATCGGGAAGCAGGACAGCGGCAAACGGGTAGATAAAATCGCTGGCGCTCTCGACCTGCCCAACCTGCTCAACCGTGACGGAAAATCTTTGCGAATCGCTGGTGGCCTGCAAGATGCGCAGGGTGAGGCCTTCATGGGTGATTTCGACGGGTTCGGCCAGCCGGTAAACCGTGCCAGGGTCGCTATTGGTGAATCCAAAACCGGGAATGAAGCCGGAAAGCCGCCCGATGGCATAAGCTGCGCCCGAAAGCAGGGCCAGGGCGAGAATGGCAAGCAAGATGACGAGGGCGAGACGGGCGCGTAAGGTTTGCATGATGCCGATTTTTGGGACACAGAAAACGCGGGAAACACGGACGAACACGGAAAAATCAGCGATTAAAACGCCTTTTCCGTCAGTTTCCGTGAATTCCGCGTGTTCCGCGTCCAGGTTTTCACGGAAACTCTCGGAGCCCCGCAGTTCTCCGGTTGACCGGTTGATTGGTTTTTGGGTTGGGCGATTGGCGTTGGGGACGGAGAATTGCGTCAGCAGTCCCCGCTCCAGGCGGTCGGCGAAATCGGGAGCGGGCTGGGGCGCGGTGTAAAAGTCGTTTAGCGCGGAATCCAGGCTGGGGGGCAGAGATACGTTTTGTTCATTCATAGGCGGCTGCCAATCTTTGCGCAGGCAAGTCAGAGACTTGCGCCACAGTATGCCGGTTGGGGGGCAGGGGTACGTTTCGCAAGTCAGAGACTTGCGCCACTGGGGGCAGGGTTGGGTTCATGTCATCCATTGTCGGCCTCCCAATGTTCGCGCAGCCAGGCCAGGGTGCGGTACAGGTTCATTTTGACGGCGGCCTCGCTTTTTGCTTCCAGCAGGGCAATTTCGGCAAAGCCCAGCCCGGCGGCAAAGCGCAGGCGCAAGAGTTCCCGCTTTTCTTCGTCCAGTTGGGACAGCAGGGCTTGCAGGCGGCGGATGTCTTCGCGGGCTTCGAGCGCGGCCAGCAGGCCGGGTTCGGGGTCAGGATGTTCATCGAGCGGGGTTTCGGGGCGCTGGCGGTAAAAATCGGCGGCGCGGCGGCGGGCGATGGTGAACAAGAAGGCAGGGAAGTTGCCGCCGGGTTGGAAGCGCCCGCGCAGGATGCCCTCCAGCGCTTCGGTGAAGGTTTGGGCGGTCAGGTCTTCGGCTTCGGCGGTGTTACCCACCCGCCGGTAGAGGTAGCGATAGACGGCGGGCAGGTGCTGGCGGTAGAGCGCGGCGAAGACTTGCGGGTCAGCGGGGTTCATCTGTAAGGTATATCGGGCTGGGGCGCGAAAAGTAACAAAAGCAGAGATTTTTTGCCCCAGGCGCAGCAGGCCAACCCCCAAAATCACCCCCAGGGCGTTGAAGAGGGTGTCGTTAATGTCCACCGAACGGTAGTTGCTGCCGATGAGCAGCATGGTCAGCAGTTGGGCCGATTCGGTGCCGAGGCCGACCCCCAGGGCCAGGAGCGGAATCCGCCGCGCGGGCAGGGGGCGCAAGAGCGGGTAGAGAATCCCAAACGGCACGGTCATCAGGATATTTTCAAGGATTCCGATGGCGCATGGGCGGGGCAGTTCCCAGCAATTGCCGAAGTAGAACGGAACCAGGTTGAGGCCGTGATAGTGATAGAGGTGGCTGAGCTGCTGCCAGCGCGAGGCGTAGGTAAACCCAACGCCCGGCTCTGGCAGGTGGAGCGGGAACAGCACAACATTCACCAGGGCCAGGCTATAGACCCAGAAGGCGGCAAAGGGCAGCAGAAACTTCCAGCCGCGCCGCCGCAGGGCGTAGAGGGCGAAGGGCAGCGGTGCAAGCAGGTGCAGGAGGGGGAATTTGGCGGCAAGCAGGTTCGGCGGATTCATGCGGGTATTATAACCATAGCCCAAAAACAAAAATTCCCCGTGTAGAAAAAGTAATCGGTGAAATTTGGAGTGGTAACAAGCGATTGCAGCAATTTTATTCTGATATGTCTGATAAATTTTGTTTGTTCGAGACAAAAAAGATTTCTGCCAGAGAGACTTTGGGGCAGATGAATAGCCGCTCACCAATCATGGACTTGATGACCCCGTATATACTGTGGTCACTATATTCTTAAAAAATAACAAAACACTGCATTGAATTTGAAATACCTTGACATATTTATTTATCATGGTACTATTGTGTAGAAAGGTAGTTTGTTCATGGAAAATACAGATAAGTTCACTCCTCTCCGCAAAGGCCTGCTTGAGTTCCTGATTCTTAGCATTGTGTCATCGCGCAAAGTTTACGCTGCGGACATACTGAAACGCCTGAGCAAGACCGATTTCGCAACGCAGGAAGGCACATTGTATCCGCTGCTGAGCAAGATGCGCCGTGAAGGATTGTTAGATTACGAGTGGCAGGAATCTGAGCTAGGCCCACCACGCAAATATTACAAACTAACCGATACAGGTCATCAGCAGTTAATTGAGTTCCGTCAATACTGGCAATTTTTAACGAACTTTATTCAAGAATTAGGAGAAAACAACAATGAAAACGGTTAAACAAATTAATCTGAGTGGTCATCACGCTATATTTCGCCTGAGCGAAGATGCTTATGATGCGCTCCGACAATACCTGGAAGAGGCCCGGTTGAGCCTGAAAGATGACCCGGATCATGAGGATGTGTTGCGTGATTTGGAGCAGTCAATCGGTGAGAAACTTATGGCGAGAATGCGTTCAGGTGAACAGGTTATCAATATCACTGATGTCAGCACCGTGCTGGAGCAAGTTGGCCCGGTAGAAGGCGGCAACCCGAATAACCTGAAAGATATCCCGCAAGGCAAACGTCGGTTATATCGCATCAAAGAAGGCCAAAACATCTTTGGGGTTTGCCAGGGGCTGGCCGCCTACTCGGGTATTCGCGTGGATTGGGTGCGGACAATATTCATCGCGTTGACGGGCGTCACAGGCGGCTTGTTCCTGCTCGTCTATCTTGCCCTGGGGTTTCTCCTTCCGGTGGTTTCCACACATGCAGAGTATGCCGCCGTTCATAAGGCATCCCTAAACCTATCCTGAAGAAGATAACCTATGTCGCGCCTAAAACTTTCGAAACAGTTGCGTGCAATTACAAGAGATTATCGTTTTGTGAAAGACAGAGAAGGCATGTCCCCGGCCCGCGTGTATCAACTGATCGGGCGCAACGAGACTCTCTACTTAAAAATCTCCGATCGCCGGTACCACGGCACAACCTACGATGTCGAACGCGAAAAAGACATGATGGTGTGGCTGCAGGGCAAATTGCCCGTGCCAGAAGTGTTGCATTTTGAGCAGTACGAAAACACCAATTATTTGCTGATGCGTGCCGCCAGCGGTGAACCAGGCTATGCCTATTACGAAAAACGGCGTGACCCTGAACAAATGATTCGCATTTATAGCGAAGGCATTCGGCTGTTGCAATCGGTCAGCATCGCCGATTGCCCGTTTGCCAGCGACATTGACACCCGGCTGGGTGAGTTGGACTACCTGCTGCAAAACAACCTCGCGGATATTGACAGAGACAACTGGGAAGACGATACCCCGTTTGACGACCCCCAGGCGTTATATGCTTTTCTGAAAACGCATAAACCAGTCGAAGAATTGGTCTTTTCCCACGGCGATTTCGGGGACAGCAACATCTTCATCGCCAACGACCACATTAGCGGCGTGATTGATTTGGGCCGAAGCGGAAAAGCCGACAAATGGTACGATATTGCCTTTTGCGTGCGTTCCATTCAACACGATCTGGGCAACCAGCCGGGGCATCTTGACCTGTTTTTCGACTTGTTAGGCATCGAACCCGATTGGGAGCAGATTCGCTACTTTATTTTGCTGGATGAGTTGTTTTGAGAAAAGAGGTTCTCCGTCAAATGCAATGAAGATACTCATACAATAGCAATATCAACCACAAATTTTACGAAAAGTTGGCAAATTGCTTTTGGCTGATTTTTCCATGTAAGAACGGGGGGAGCCGAAATTTCCCCTCACCCTATGCCTCCCTGTTTGGGGGATGCATAGGGTGAGGGCGGTTTACAATGTATTTATCCCGAACTGACATTGGCAGGAATAAAAATCAGGTTTTCTAGCCGGGGCAGAAAGACAACGCTATGTTTTCAGCCGCATCCTGGGCAGAGTTGCCAGCCCCGTCATTGCCGATGACCGCGATACCGATTTCGCCGTTTGCGCCCTGGAAGAAGTTATAGGCCTGCCCGCCAATATCCACGACGGCGCGATAATAACCGCCGCCAATGGGCGCCATTTCGGCGAAAATCCCTTCGGCGCCCGCGCCAACAAACCCATAAACGAGATAAACATTGCCGACCGCGCGGTCATCAACAACATAGGCTTCTACCGTTAAGATGCCGCTTGCAGCGCTGCAGCCGCTGCCGTAATAAAGCAACTGGGGCGAGACCAGGGTAATATCCACGACTGGGGCGCTGGTATCCAGCGCCAGGGTGGCCGTCGGCGGGACGCGCGTGGCCGTCGGCGGAACTGGCGTCAGGGTCGGCGGGACGGGGGTAAAAGTGGCGGTCAACGGCGTGGAAGTAGCCGGGACGGTGGCGGTAACGGTCAGGGCGGCGACTTCGGTTTGCTTATCGGGCGGCAGGGCTTCTTCGGTCACGTCACCTGCCGCAGGAGCGGCGGGCGCTTGGGGTGCGTCACATCCGCCGTTTTGCGAAAGGACGGCTTCTTTGACATCCTGCGATACACAGACCAGGGCCGGAGCGCTGTCGGAAGATTCGCTGCCAGCATAGGCGCGGGCGACAATTGTATATTGACCGGGCGCGGAAGCATTCCAACTTGTTTCGCCATAAACAATCGCTGCCGAGGGGTCGGTATCTACTGAGCCAACCGGAACGCCGTTGACCAGAAACTCGATGCGGGTGATGCCGCTGCCATCTACATGGCGGGCATGGGCTTTGAGCGGGAAGGCTCCCAGGGGCAAAACCGAGCCAGAGACGGGCTGGTCGAGCCAGGCTTGCGCGCCGCTGGCGGGCAAGCTGGCCCCCGGCAGGGAGCAGGCGCTCAACAACAGAGAAAAGACAATCAGCAAAAGAAATGTTCGTTTCATGGGTATCGTATCCTTTCCAAATTCACAACGACTTAAGGCGCAGAAAAGGTGGGAATGCCCTGCACCAAAATTTCAATCTCGCAGGAGGCTTCGCTTGAACTGCCGCGCAATATGACGGTTTCATTGATGCGCGTCCACTCGGCGTTGCTGCGCGGTTGAAGGCTGGCGCTGGCAACGCAATAATGTTCGGGGGAATTTTCAGTGTCGTAATCGCTCAAAACGGCTACGAAGGTTATCTCTCCCCGGCTGCCGAGGGTAGCTGCCTGAACTTCCATTTCAGATAACCAGGGCGCAACATGCGGCCCACTAAGCCATTGGTAGCGTCCTTGCGTCAGGCAGGCTGTGGCGTGCGGACAAGTGCCAAACAGGGTAGTGCTGATGCCATGGCTGGGCGCATCACGGAAGGTGGGAGCATAGTTATGGACGCCGATAAAAATATCGCCAAATACTTCCATGCGCCGGTCAGCGCACAGGATGCAGATATCGCCATCGTCGCGCACTTCCCCGGTATGGGCGCTGGGTCCAACCGTAATGGCATTGACGGTGATGCGCACCAAGCCCAAATTGGGGCAGGGCGGCTGGCGGAAGAAGATTGCTTCGCTGGGCAGGGAATTGCCGCGCGCGGTGAGGGTGGTTACGGTAATGCGCACATTGACGCCGCAGGCGAGATTGGCTGGCAACGCGGGCAAACCGGCGCTGCGGCCAGCGCTGGTTGCGCCCAGCGGGCGCACCACCAGCACAGATGGTCCAGGAGAAGAAAGCGAGCCGGGGCGCAGGTCATCCATCACAATCGAGGTGTTAATCCGCCAGCCAACCACGTCGTTTTCGCCGTAGAAAGCATTCCCCCGCCAATCCCAGCGCAGCATGGGGGTCAGCGGTCCATTACAGACGCTGCTATCCACATTCGGGTCGGTGGTTGGGAAAACGTCGCAGCCCGCCACATTTTGAATGCGAAGGTTGGTTGGAGCGGGGATGGTGGTATCGTTGCCCTCAAGCGGGTCGAGGATGGGGGGGATATTCAGGTAGATGGATTGCAGCGCACCCGGGGCGATGTTTGACAGGTCGAAGCGGGACCCGGCAGGCTGAATGCGGTAACGCAAAAAGGAAGCGCCGCCCGCCGAGGCAGGCTGCCCGTTTAGCGAAGCCAATTGGCGCGGTTCGACTGCCAGCACCACGCTGGTCAGGTCGCGGCCATCCCATTCGGATCTGGCATGGCTGCCCGAAAAACGCCCAATGCGCAGGCTTTCTACGCCGCGTCGCCCCCAGCACTCACCATCCAGGCGCACCAGTCCGTCAGATGGCACGCTCAGTGCGTACACACCGCGGTTGGGCAATTGCAGGGGCAGGTCATAACTCAGGTCGCCGGAGGTCGGGTGCAGCAAGCCGGGGTCAGCGGGGACACGCTCATAACGCGAACCGTTGATGGAAACATAGCAATACACGCCGTTGTAGGCTTCCTGGGTGGTCAAGTTGAGCAGCAGCAGGCGCAGGGAGGTTGTTGCGCCTGTACCAGCCGGGGAGCACTCTGGACCAATTTCAACGCTAACCATCGAAGTAATGCCTTCACCGCCGGGCCAAATTGGGGCAAGAAAATAGCGGTAGGTTCCCACGCGGGTCACCATGTCGGTATAGGTGGACTCGGTCACCGGCAGGGCAGCGAGCAGGGTCATTAAATCTTCGCCAGGGGCAATGCGGTAGATGCGATAACCAGTCTCGAACTCGGATCTAGTCCAGCGGATGGAAACCTGGCTGCATGAGTGAGTTTCGCCATCAAAGCGGGGGCTGGCTGGCGAGGGAACTGGCGAACCCGGCGCGCCAGGGGCTGGAGGCGGAACAACCGGAAGAGCATCTGGCGCAGGCTCCGGGTGGCGTGGGAGCAAGAGCGGCGTTCCGGGCGGGATAGTTGCGTCTGGCGCGGCAGGCAGACCTGGGTTGAGCCGTGCAATTTCTTCAGGCGTTGTGCCAGCGGCGGCAGCCAGGTCGCCCACCCGCACTTCGCTCACGCCTTCGCCGCGCGGCAGGGCATCTACATTGATTTGCACCGGCACATTGCTCAGGTCAGCCGTATCAACAAAAACAGCCTGCGAATCGGCAAAATCATCGGCGGCAAAAAAGGCGCGTGCCACCAGCACATGCCGCCCCGGGGTAGATGGCGCCCAGGTTTGGGCGAGGGTCAACACATGGCTTTCGCCGTTGGCAGCCGCAACCAGAGCGCCGTCGGCGTACACTTCAAGACGCAAGACAGGCCGGCTGGCTTCGGCATATACCACCAGTGGCAGAGATTCGTTCACGCTGGCCAGACCGCCGCTGCCAGGCGTTTTGATTTGAACAAAAGCGCGCGTCCCTTGCGAGTTTGATTGCAGGAAAAACCAGCCTGCCACCCCGGCGCAGAGCAAGAGCAGCAACAGCACGCCGCCCAATAAACACCCTATACGATTTTTCATAACTACTCCTCTTTTTTGGTTTGCGATGGCTGAATTTCCGGCTTCGCCATGCCGGGCTGGGTCGGCGCTTCACTGTTGGTTAAATAATCCCAGAGTTCATTGGCCGACTTGAATAGCCTTTCGTGGTGTCCATCCAGCGAGCGCAGCACGCCGCGCCACTCGCCTGGCGGTGCCAGGTTGCTGGGTTCTTGCCAGATGCGCAGGATGTAGGTGATTTCGTGTCGTTTTTTGTTCATCTCAGGGCACCAGAGTCACTTCGGCGGTGACAAGGCAGTATGCTTCGCCGTAATCGCCGCTGACGGTCATTGTTTGACGGAAGGTTTTATCCACCAGCGGACCAAGTTGCACTTCGGCGCTGCCAATACAAAGCAGGTCGGGGCTGTTTTCGGTATCGTAGTCGCGCAGTGAGACGGTCAGGATGGCTGAGCCGTTCTGTGGCACATCCATCTCGAATAGCCAGGGAACGCGAAGGGAGGATTGCCCAAAGGCGTACACGCCTTCTGTCAGACAGGTGGTTGAGGCGGGGCAAGCCCCCAACAGGATGACATCCGCGCCGTGACCGAGGCTTTCGCGGCGTTCGCCGTAGCCGTTCAGGTACACCGAGCCGAAGACTTCCAGGCGGCGGTCATCGCACAGGATGCAAATGTCGCCATCGTCGCGCAGTTGGAAGGTCTGGCGGCTGGGGCTAATCTCAATCGAGGTGATGCGAACGCGCAATTTTTGCTGTTTGCATTCGGGCTGGCGAATCATCAGCGGCGCGCTGGGAGCAGAACTACCCTGCGCAGTGCGCGCGGTGACAGTGACGTAAACGGTGGTACCGCAACGGTAAGCCAGCGGCAGGGGCAGCAGCGGCAGAGCGCGCGCCTGGCGGTCGGTCAGGCTGAACTGTGGTCCCGGCAGGCGGCGCGAGGGGTCGCCGGGCTGAGAAAATTCCAGTCTGACGTCAAAGCCGGTCAACATCTCGCGGGTGACGGAGGCGGATGGATACCAACTCCAGGCGATACGGGGAGTGTAAAGCGTGCAGCGGTAGCCGCCTTCGCCATACAGGTACATAAGCGGGTCGCAGCCAAAACCCCACTCCAGCGCAACATTTACGGGCGAAGGGATGTTGGAGACCGGCGCGTTCAGCGAGTCGAGGATGGGCGGGATGTTGAGGTATTGGGGCTGCAGGGCGTCAGCGTACACCCGGCTCAGGTCGAAGGAACTGACGGGGCGGCTGATGCGGTATTCCGGGTTGAAGACGTAACTCTTGGGGGCGTTTGGTTCGGTTACTTCGCTCCAGCCCGAAAGCAGGCGTCCATCCCAATCGGGGGTCAAGTGGCTGGCGCGGTACGTTCCCAGCGAGTCGCTGCGCGCTCCGCGCCTGCCCCAGCATTCCAGGGTAAGGTCAACGCTGCCATCAGCGGGAACGGTGAGCGGATAAACGCCGCGGCTGAGAATCTGCATGGGCAGTTCGTACGCGCTCCAGTCGGCGGCGGAGGCGGTCAGCAAACCTTCTCCAGCCGGGATGCGCTCGTAGCGAGACCCGTTGAGCGAGGCGTAGCAGTAAATCCCATCGAAGGATTTTTGCAGGCGGATGCGCAGCAGGGTCAGGCGCAGGGAGGTTGCACCATCGGCGGGTACAGGGGCGCATTCGGGTCCGATTTCCACGCTGTGCAGCGAGGTGATGCTTCCGCCGGAAGGTCGCTGTGGCGCAAGCATGTAGTGATAGGTTCCGGGTCGCGGCAGGGCGGTGTCGGTGTAGGTGGTCTGGTTGGCAGGCAGGCGGGCAATGAGGGTGTTTACGTCTTCGCCCGGCGCCAGGCGGTAGAGAAGATAGGCGGTCTCGTCGGGGGCGTCGCTCCAGCGCAGGGAAATCTGGCTGCAGGTGTGGGTTTCACCTTCAAAGCGCGAAGAGGGAGTGACTTCGGGGTGCATTCCCGGCGCGCCGGGGGCTGGCGGCGGGATGGAAGGAGGCGGCGCAGCCGGAGGCAGGCTGGGGCGGCGCGGGATGGAAACGGGCGTTCCGGGCGGGATGACTGAATCGGGTGATGCGGGCAGGCTTGGGTTCAGGCGGGCGATTTCTTCAGGGGTTGTGCCTGCGGCGGCAGCCAGGTCGCCCAAACGCACTTCGGTCACGCCTTCGCCGCGCGGCAGGTCATCCACGTTGATTTGGACGGGTAAGCCGCTCAGGTCGGCAGTATCCACAAAGACGGTTTGCGAATCGGCGAAGTCATCGGCGCTGAAGAAGGCGCGCGCCACCAGCACATGCCGTCCGGGAGTGGAAACCGTCCAGGGTTGTGCCAGTGTGAGGGTGTTGTTTTCGCCGTTGGCGGCGGCAATCAGCGCGCCATCGGCATAGACTTCCAGACGCAAGATGGGGCGGCTGGCTTCGGCATACACTGTGAGCGGCAGCGATTCGTTGAGGTCGGCGAGGATGCCGCTTTGCGGCTCGCGGATTTGGACGAAGGACTGGGGCACAGTTTGCGAGGCGCGCCAATAGAACCAGCCCCCGCCTGCGGCGCAGAGGAGAAGCAGGAGAACAAGGATACTGAGAAAACAGCCGGTGGTTTTCTTCATAACGGCTCGCGTTTAGGGAATGCTGTAAGAGAGCAGGACGATTTCGGTCGCGCCCATATTGCTGGAGCCGCTCGATTTGACCTGTCCAACCCCCTGGGCATACCAGGTTGAACTGGTGCTGGTAAAACTAAAAGCCAGGCTGCCTGAGACGAAGATGTCTATTTTGGTCGAACAATCCACATGCAAGGCTTCAAAGTCCCCGGCAGGCACGCTGACTTTTTCGATGCCAATCGCTTTGCAAGCCATGTCCATCACGTTGCGGGTTTCGATAACAACGCCGCTGGTGTTTTCCTGACCGAGGTAGACGGCGTTCTGCGTCCACTCATGGCCGGGTTGAGGGTCTGCGGGAAAAGAAACGCCAGCGCTGGATTCAACGGTATAAGTGGCCTGAACTCCTTCGGCAAGGACGGCCGCGCCGCCCGAAGCGGGCGTCAGGCTGATCAGGTTGCCTTGCTGGCATTCCCAATTGCCCTGGCGGGTGGTTCCGGCGCTAAAAATATCCTGGTCTTCAAAGCCGTTTTCGCGGATGGAAGGGATAGAGCGCACAAAAGTGCCGCTGCTCATGCCGCTCAACTGATATTCCCACGAGGCGCCTTGAGCCACCGGGAAATATGGATTTTGGCATTGGCTGGCAGCAGGCTCTGTTGGCGCAGTTGTGGCGGCGGGCGGGGCAATTGTGGCGGGGGACTGGGCTGTGGGGGACGCCGCAGGCGGCGCTTCCAGGGTCGGCTCTCCGCTCTGAGAGGGGGCTTGCCCACCTTGGGCCGGGATTTCTCCGCCCAGCGAACAAGCCAGAGAGACCAGGATGAACACGCTCAAAACAAGATAGATGATTTTCATAGGAATCCTTCCCGGTAAGTTATGGGGCGGGCGAATAAGGCGTCAGGTTGCTCTGCAATAGTTCGGCCAGCAGGAGCAAATTCTTACGGTCAAAGCCCTGCTCATCCAGCACGATATACCAGCCATTCAATACGGCTTCGAGAGTAACGCGGTTATTGTCAAAGGTCTTGAAGACAGCAATTTCGCCCAACGTGACAGGTTCGACCGTCCCGCCTGCAATTGCGTCGAATTGGCGCACATTCTCAAAGGCTTCACGCCCTGGCAGGCTGGTGGCAATCGAGACGAAAAGGCTGCCGTATTCAAAGGTGTACTGGCAGGCAATTTTTTCGTTATCTGAAAGCGACTGCAGGGCGGTGGGCACAGCGCCGACGGTGTTGGGGAAGTCGGAGTCGAGGAAAATGTCGCAGCCGCCCAGCGCGCGCGGGTTGATGGCGCGGGGTTGAGATGTGGGCGGGATAGGTTCAGGCGTAAAGGTGGGCGGCTCGGTGGGCTTGTCTTCTACGGGAAGGTGCGGCAGGGGCGTGAAGGTGGGGATTTCTATGGCAGGAATGGGTTGCGGCGTTGCGCCAGTGGGTATAGAACACGCCAAAGCCGCCGCCAGCAGGCTCAAGAGGGGGATGAAGTGAATAAATTTGGACATTGGCTCTCTCCTTTGTCCCCCATTGTAGAAGAAGAGCGTCCTAAAAACGTCCCAAATGGGCTTGTGTGGGGCGCGCGGTTGATATTTAGTACTAAATTACCAGTCGGTTTTATCTGTCTGGCAAGCCAGCCCGCAGAGGGGCAAAGAAAGAATCGGCCAGGGTGCGCGCTTCGTCGTAACAGAGCTGGGCTTGTGCGGGCTGGTTTATTTCATCATATAACCGGGCAAGCAGAAGCAGGCTTTCGCCAATCAGCAGTTGGTCAGGACAGGAACGCGCCAGTATCAATGCGATTTGGGAGGCTTGCAGGGCGTGCGCGGCGCAGCCGGTATTGCGCAGGTGATGCGCTTCGGCTAGATACGAGAGGCTTTGCAGCGGTATTTCGCCCGAATTGGTCACTGCCAGCCTCAGGTCTTTCAAGGCAGACAGGTCAATTGGGGTGGATTGGGCAGCGAGGGTGAGCATTTCTTGCAGGCGCGCCGTTTGCACAAAAGACGGCACATTGGAGGCAAGCGCGGCAGACATGGAACGAGCGTGAGCCGAGCGGGCCTGTTCGTTTGCCCCTGCGAAGCGGCAAATTTGGGCTTGCAGCGTGGCGGTTAAAAACACAACGGCGTGCAAATTCAGGGCGGCGGCGTCCGCTTCGAGTTCTGCCAGAGAGTTGGGCGGGGCTTCTCCGGCGACCCAGGCGGTGAAGGTGAGATAAGCCTGCATCAGAATACGACCGTAACGGCTTTCTACCTGCCTGGCGATTTGTAAACCCTGCTCGAAATCGTTGCGCGACTCCGGCAGGTTTCCCATGCGCAGGAAAGCCGCTCCGCGTCCGGCAAATTTGCCCCACATGCCCGGCAGGTAGGATGCACCGGCGACTTCAATAGATTTGGAATACACCTGGATTGCATCGGCGTAGCGGCCCTGATTGAGCGCAATTTGCCCCAGCATGGTCAGGGCGGCGGCTTCTAGCCGCTTTAGGCCGCCTTGCCGGGCAAGTTCGACAGTTTGATTGAGCGTTTCAATCGCCTGGGCATATTCCTGCACAAAGACCAGCGCCGTGCCGAGGTGATTGAGGCTTTGGACGGTTTGAACAGAGGGCTGGGCATGGGCTTTTTCGAGCGAAAGGGCTTCCTGCAAATCTTGAATGGCCTGACAGTTTTGACCCAGCATCAATACCGCAATGCCGCGAATATTGAGGGCACGGACGATGGCCGATGGTTCTTGCAGGGCGCGCGCAATGTCCAGCGATTGGCTGGCCGCGTCAGCCGCTTCTTGATAGCGGTCACAGGTGTAAAGGGCATAGGCCTGGCGCGCCAGGGCATTGGCGTGTAGAGATGGAAATTCTCGGCAAACGGCGAGAGCGTGTTCCAGCAACGGAAGGGCTTGCTCCGCTTGACCGCGATAATGGGCAATCACCCCGCGCTGCAAAGCCGCCTGGGCGCTCAGTTCGCGCGCTTCGCGTGAGGGAATCTGTTGGATCAGGTCGAGCGCGTGCTGGAGGGCTTCTTCGGCCTGGTCAAACGCCGCCAGGTCGCCCAATTCCTGAGCGTGCTTCAACCAATAGCGTGCTGCTGGAAGGGCTTGCTGCGCCGCCTGGTAGTGAGCGGCAATTTCCGCCGCAAAACCGGTCTGCCCGGCGTGAACCTGTTCCAGCGCGCGGGCTGCTTGTTCATGCAGGGTGATGGCGCGCGTAGAGGGGATGGACTCGAGGATGATTTGATGAATCAGTTGATGCGAAAAGGTGTAATTATCCTGCTCTGAAGACAGAGAATCCAGCAAAAAACGATGGGCGTGCAGGGTGTCGAGCGTGGTAGCGTAGGCGGCATCTGGCCAGGCGAGCAGGCTTTCCAACTCGCGGTCGGAGAACGAGAACCCAAGCACAGCCGCCGCTTCGAGCATGCGGCGTGTCTCGTCATGGAGTTGTTCCATCCGCATTTGAATCGCCTCGCGCAGTGTGGGCAAAGACCGTCGGGAGACCTCTTTGGCTTTATCCAGGCTTTCGGCAGCCTCGCGCAGCAAAAGCGGCAGTCCCTGGGTATATTGAGCGATTTCGCTCTGCAGAGCGGAGGTGACGGCCTCCCCTCCGAGCAGAGTTTCCAAAAAGAGGCGGGTTTCTTCGGCGGTGAAGGGCTGTAAAAGAATTTCGTGAGCACAGCGCTGTCGGCGCAGGGTGCGCTTGGTTTCTAGTAAGGCGAGGGGAGCATCGGCAGCGCGGTGAGTCACCAGTACGAGAAGCGGCAGCGACTGACAGGCATCGGACAGGTCGGTGAGCAGTTCCAGCGAGGCAGAGTCGGCCCAGTGGGCATCTTCGATGACCAGCACAAGCGGCCGCTCTGCGGCCAAAAGGGTAATCGTCTGACGCAAGGCGGTGCGCAATTGGGCGGCATCGGGCTGGGAGGGGGGCAGTAAGCCGGGCCGCAGCAGGTTGATCTCTGGCAGGAGCGGCAGCAGGCGATTTAACCATTCGGGCGGAAGATCGGGATTGCGCGCAAGCAGGGGCGCGGCGGCAGTGAAGATTTGCCTCCAGGGAGCATAGGGTTGCAGTGGGCCTCCTCCGGCGGGCGGTTGGCAATGTCCCCAAAACAAAAGCGGCGCTTTCTCTCCGACGGTCTCCATGAAACGGCGCAGCGCCTCTTGCAGCAGCGATGTCTTGCCCACCCCTGCCTCGCCGGAGATGAAGGCCGCCGCCCCATGCGTGTGCGGGAGCGCCTGAAACAAGGCGGCGAGTTGAGCCAGTTCGCGCTCACGGCTGATGAATACCTGCGCGGGCAAGTTTTTTTTGCGCGGCAGAAGGTGCGACAAACGGTTATTCAAAATGTCGCTATACAGCGCCATCGTTTCGGGCATGGGCTGGGTGGCCAGTTCGCGCCGAAGTTCGGCGGCGAGAGCCTGGTAAGCGGCAAGGGCTGCGGCGCGGTTTCCAGATAGGGCTTCGATAGTCATTTTCAGACGCGCCGATTCTTCGTCCCAGCGGTCCTGCGCGGTCAGGATGCGCGCCCACTTCAAGGCGAGTTCGTACTCTTTGCGCGCGAGGCATTCTTGCGTCAGCGTTTTGAGCAGGTTCAGGTAACGGCGGCGCAATTCCTCGCGCCGCGCCAGGATGTATTCATCCTCGTCCACGCCTGCGGCCAAGTCGCCGCGATATAAATCCACCGTGCGCTCTAGCGTTTCTGAATTCTGCGCCTCGCGCTCGAAGTCAAAGACATCTATCCAGCAGTCCGGTGAACGCTGCCAGGTAACGGTTTGGGGGGCAATCAGCAAAAACTCTTGGGCGGCGGGCGGCAGGAAGTTGCGAAGCAGGTATAGATGACGGCGCAGATTGGCGAGCGACTCGCTCTCGGTTTGGTCGGGCCAGAGCGAAAAAGCCAATCCCTTGCGCGATTGCGGCTGTCCTGAAAGCAAAACCAGGCGCGCAAACAGGCGCTGCAAACTCTCGCGGCGGGGCAGGGCGATGGACTGATTTTCACATTCCAAACGTATTTCGCCCAGTAGGGAAATGCGCACAGCGGGGGGCAAGGTCTCCATTTTGCTAACAGATAGGTTGGCGTAAGAAGCAAGGCCGACTTACGTTATTATAGTGTGAACGGAAAGCAAATGGAGGTTTTCACTCAGGAAGGCAGCATGAGAAGAAAGATAGAGAACAGCCAGAGAAATTGTCGCTTTATGGGGCGGTTGAACTCAGAGAGGCAGGTACATCGCGGCTACGTTCTTAAGGACGCACGAGCATGCGGGTTTGTTTCAGCCCGGCGATATTTCATGGCGTGAACAAATCGAGGGTGTTGACCAGCGTGGCGACCTGACCGTTGGTCAACATACCTACTTGTAAGAGCGGGGGCATGAACACCCAATCGGTGCCGCTCCAGTCGCGGCTGCGGGCGTCCCAGCGGAAAAAGCAGATTTCGCCTTTGCAACTTTCCTCGAAGAGCAGGTCTTGCTCCATCTCGCGCAGGCGCGGCGAGAGGGTGAGCGCGAACTGCCGCGCCGCGCCGCGCAGCTCGTCCAGGCTTTTGCGGTCACTTTCGGCAATAACCGGGTGCGTGGGGTAGTTGGGTTCGAGCGAGGCAAAAACGCCGGTGCTGATTTCGACGCCATAGCGGGTTCCGGTTTCATCTACATAGATGGCAGCCTGGTAAGAGCGCGCGTTTGCCAGCGGGTCAATGGTTTGGAATGTTAATTGGAGCGCCGGGCTGCCCATCACTTGTCGGATGAGGGCAATATCGCGCTGCTGATTCACCCGTTCCAGCCAGGGGGCGAGACGAAATTCCTCCAGCATTTGACCAAAAATTTCACAGCGGGCAATAACTTCTCCATAGAATAACGGACGATATTTCCCCTCGTCGGGGTCATACACAGGAAAGGAACGCGCTGATGGATCATTTTGCCATGCCTCGAGCGAGCAAAGCGAATCTCCCAGTTGCGATACCCACTGCTCATACTGTGCCTGACGAGCGCTTTCTTGGGCAGGGGTGGGAAAAGGCGTGGGATTGGTTTCGGCGCGCAACATTTGGGTGTAATCGCGCTCGATTTGGGTTTTGCGCTCCATGAATTGCCAGTACAGTTCGCTGATGCGCTCGAAGGACTGTTCTTTGAAGAAAAAGACTTCGTCGCTGATGATTTCGACCTGACCGGTGCGTTTTTCGGCTTGTACCGCCTGTTCGTATTCGGCGCCGATGCGTTCGATTTGCTCCAACAAGACCAAGGCAGCGGATGAGGGAACGGATGCAGCGGATGGTGAAGCGGAGGTATCGGATAAAACGGATGCAGCGGATGGGACAGCGGATGTAACAGACGGCTCTGTGCGAATCTGCGCCAATACAGCTACACAAAGAGCGAGGATAGCGCCTATAGAAAAGAAGATGGTGAGTTTTTTCATAGAAAGCCTCCGGCGGAAAATGGGATGTTGCCTATTTTCGCCGGTTTGCGCCGCTTCGGAGGCTGTGGATGTCCGCAATTTTGGGGTTGTGGATTCCCGTAAGGCGGTTAATTTCAGGATGGCTTCGGCACGGGAGGCGATGCCCAGTTTGGCGTAGAGCTTACTCAAATGGAATTCCACCGCCCGCACCGAAAGCCCCAGGGCAAGCGCAATCTCTTTGTTGCTCTTGCCCTGGAGAAGTTGCTCAATGACTTGCTGTTCGCGCGGGGTAAATTGGGGTTTCATGCGCCCAAGTGTAACTCAGTTTCAGCGCGACCAGCCAGCCCATGAGATACCCGAAATCGCACCCGATGAAAAGTTTCGGGTTTGGCCGGTGGTAAGGTCAAGGAAAGTGAGCTGTCCTGGTTCACCAGTAGTGCAGGCGAGGAAACGTTCATCTCTCGACATGACTACATTCGAAATGACCGTATTTGATACCAATAGCGGGCCGGGCTGGCCGTCCAGAGCAAACAGGCGCAGTTCGAGCAGCCCTTTGCCGGGGGCATTATGGTTGATGACAACCCCAATCACCTGGCGTCCGGTTGGGCTGAGTGAATAATGCAAGAGATGCTCGGCATAGACTGCCCCGCTGCTAATTTCCCCGTTGACAGGGTTCACCTGGCAGAAGCGATTGGTCATTTGCCCATCATTGCACAGGGTAAAGATGCCGCCGTCTGGTGTCCAGATTGCCGGGGAGACGCCAACATCATCGGAAACACGGGAGGAGCGGCTGGTCAGGTTGACCGGCTCCCGACCTGGGTCGGCGGGGTCGAAATCGAGCAGGAAAATATCTGGTTCGCCGGTGTTCGAGTAATCGGAACCGGTGAACAGGATGCGGTAATCCGAAGGCGCAAAGAAGGCTTTATGCAGTTCGAGTCCGGGTCGGAGTGGGATTTCGCGGGCAGCGCAGTTTCCGTCGGCCCGGCAGGACAGGTCGAGCCAGAGAAATTTCCAGAACTCGTTGCCCGGCAGGTTATTGACGTAGCGAAAAACGGCGTAACGTCCATCGAAAGACCAATGGCCTTCAACAATTGTGCCAACCATGTTGGCCGGGGTTGGCGGGAAAGTGTATAGCAGCTTTGGGAGCGAACCATCGAAGCGCAGGGAATACAGACTCAGGTCTTTGATATAGAAAAAGCCATCTTGCGTGGTTGGCAAACCTGCCAGGTAATCAATGCCCTGATTGTCGGGATGGACATAGACTTGCGCGATTGCGCCAGGCAGGGTCGCCAACTGGCGCGGCTCACTGAACGGTGTGAGAGCGAAAAGCGTTGTCGTGTCGGTTTCAATAGATGTAAAGAGCAACTCGCCTGGCTGCGGGGATGCTCCAAAGAAAGCATAGCCATCCAACGGCAGCGGGGTTGCGGCAGGCTGCGGGGCGAAACCGCCGGGGTCGGCCTGCGCGGGGTCGTTGGGCTGACTGGCCGTTTCAGGCAACGTAAAGGTGAATACAAACGGGCCTTGCACGGCCAGGATGACCTTTTCGAGTGGGATTTGGATAACCCCGCTGATTTTGCCGGAGGGCCGTACCAGTTCGATGAAAATATCTTTGCTGCTCTCGAACATGCCGCCGCCATACAGGTCGTCCACCCGGTCTGGCTTGCCGATTTCAAGCGAAAGAGGCAGGATGCCGCCGTTAGCCTGGACAGGGTCGGCGTTGAGAATCAGCCGCAAACTGTTCACGCCATCGCCTTCAAAGGTGGCCTGGCTGAAATGGATGTCAACTCCCATTGTCGAGATAGTTATATCCAGCGGGAGGACGGTTTCGGGCTGGGGATTCTCGCCGACATCAATGCTGATGGATTGTCCGGTCAGGTCGGCGGTTGCGAGCAAAGCCGGAATGGAGAGCGTCAGGGGCTGGTTTGGCGTGAGCGGCGGAAAGGTCAGCGCCGGGCTGCTCATCGGATAGGCGTTGCCCTGAGAGTCGCGCAGTTCGACAGGCTGGTTGGGAAATTGCCAGACCTGCCCCATCCACGCTCCTGGCTGCAATTCCGGGCGGAGCGGCTGCACATCAATCAGGATGGAAGTTTCTGTTTCGGTCGTCGCGGCGGCCAACAGGCAGGCTTTCAGGCCGTTGCTTTCCTGGCAGGTTACAGATTCGATGGGAGTAGTTGGGTAGGGGGCGATGGAGACATCCGGCAGGCTGGATTGTAAGGCGGGTATCCAGCCGAGCGGCAGGCGCCAGCCTTCGGGCAAAGCAAGGATCGTGTCAGCGGTGGCGCTGGGCAAAGCAGGAAAGACCAGCAGGATACCGCGTGTTTCAGGGGTATTCGGCGTATATTGCCAGTAGGAGACCGGAAGAATCTGGCCGTTATCGAGAAACAGTTGCGCGCCATCCACTGGACGGGCGGTATCGCTGAACTCCAGCCACAGGCGGGTCTCCTCTGGTGTGGATAGTCCGCGTGTGACGGTTAAACTCTGCCCTTGGTGTTCCTGGCGTACGGGTTGGTCAAGCACCAGGGTCGAATCGGCGGGCAGGAAGCCTGAATCTGGCAGGTAGATGTAGCCGAGCGAGCGCCCAATGGCATAGGCCGCGCCGGTGAGCAGGCCCAGGGCGAGCAGGACAAACAAAATCATCAAAGCGGGTTTGGCGCGCAGGGTGTGCATAAAGGTTCTCCTTTGGCGGAAGGGCTGAGCGGGCCTGATATGATGAGGATTTATTTCAAATTCGAAATTGAGGTTTTGAATGATGCGGGCGGTTTCCAGCGCGGCGCGTTCTTGCTGGTTTTCGGGCAGGGTGAAGTCGCCCGGTTGAATGCCGAGCAATTGGTCGAGGCGCAGGTTGAATTGTTTCAGGCGGCTATCCATTCTGATGCTCCTCCAGTTTGGATAAAAGGGAGCGCACTTTTAGAAGTGAGCGGTAAAGGATTACCCCCACATTGTTTTCGCTCAGCCCGGTAATTTCGGCTATCTGGCGGTTGGTGAGCGGGCCGCCAAATTTGAGGGCAATCAATTCGCGGGCGCGCGGGTCAAGTTGTTGCAGGGCGGCCAGTATTTGTTCGCGGTTTTGGATATGCAGAATTTCCTGTTCTGGGCTGGGGGCTTCATCGAGATATTCTTCGTCGAGCGCTTCAATCGCTTTTTCATTTTTCCAGTGATTGGCTGCCAGGTTGCGGGCAATGGCAAACAGCCAGGTTTGTAGTTGCCCGCGCGCCGGGTTGTATTGATCAAAGCGGGCCCAGGCGCGCTCGAATGTGGCGGAGGCCAGGTCGTTGGCTGTGTCGGCGTCTGCTCCGCGCAAACGCAGGTAGCGAAAGATGGCCGGGTAATAGCGCTCAAAGGCTTGTTCCAGCGGGTGGGGTTGGGGGCGAGGCGGAAAACGCAAATCGGAGGTCTCCCTCTTGAATGTGGGTTTCTACAAAGATATACCTTGTTTGTATGGATTGTATTACATCGCAGCCCCACCAATTGGTGGGGCTGCGGCTGGTGAGAATTGCCTATTTATGGACGCCATTCGCGTAATTCTCCGCTAATGGGTAACGGGGACGTTTGGCAGTTGTTCACATTTAGCGCAAAGGTGTAGGTATCCTGCCAGGTATCTCCATTCATCACGGTGAAGGCCAGCCATTGACCATTGGGGCTGAAGACGGGGTTGAAGACGCTCCAGTAGTCCAGCTGCGCTAGCAGGCGCGGTTCGCCATCAGGCAAAGTCTTTAGATACAGGCCGGGGGTCATCTTACCGGGGACTTTTTCGAGGTAGGCCAGCCAGTTCCCATCGGGTGAGAGGGCTGCCGTGACCGCGCCGTAGGGGTTGAAATTGGTTTGGAGCAGGATGCGGCGCGCGCCATTGGCAATGTTTAGCAGTTCGATGTTTGTTCCATCCTGAATGAGCAGGGATTGACTGTCGGCTGTCCAGTCTGCCAGGGTAAGGAAACCGGTTTGGTCGGTAAGTTGGTGCAGGTTCGAGCCATCGGCGTTTGTAATGAAGAGATTGTAGCCTTGGGGTGTCTCGTGCAAGAAGGCGATTTTCGCGCCATCTGGCGACCAGCGCGGGGCCAAATACCCTGTGCCCAGGATGGTTTTCTGTTTGCTGGCAATCTCCATCAGGATGAGCCGGTTGTTTTCATCGCTATAGACCACCCGGCTGCCATCTGGTGAGAGCGACCCCTGCCCGAAGGCCAGCGGAATTTCGGCGGAGCCATTGAGATTAGCAAGGAACAGGCTGGGTTCCGGCGCTAGCGCGCCGCGCATGAGCAGCAGTTTACCCGTCAGTTCGGTGGGCAGGGCGGGCGGGTTGGCGAGGGCTTTTTTGACGGAATCCAGACTCAGGCAGGCTTGTGGGGCGTAAAAGGGCGTGGCTCCCGGCGGGGGTGGGGGAGGAGTCCAACCGACCTGCCATTGTCCATCCAGGGTAAGGCTGTAAATGGACAGGACAACCGGTTCGCCGGTAAATTGACCGTGCGTGGTCACGCTTGCGCTCAAATTTCCGGCCTGGTCGCGTGGTGTGGCTCCGCCTCCGCCCGCATAGTTATCCATTACGCCGCTTTGAATGCCAATGCCCACGCTGGCAATGGGGCTGTCGGTCTGCATCATAAACTCAAAGCCGCGACCATCGCCCTGGGTGATATAACGGGCTTTTTGCACCGTTACGGTGTAGCCAAGCATTTCCAGCGGCTCGTCGAGCACCCATTCCTGGCCTTCTCGCATATCCAAGCCTGGTTGGAAGGAAAACGTGTAGGGCTGCGCGAGCCAAACAGAGGCATTTTGCACGGTGAGCGTCAGTTCGGGCGGCAGGACTTTGCCATACACGCGATAGGCCCATTGGTCTGATTGTAGATTTTGGATGCCGATTTCATCCAGTTGAACCGGCTCAATGGGGATTTCCGTCCCATCCGGGGCCAGCAGGCGCGTCCCCCAATCGCCCAGGGCCAGGCTGCTGAAACGCGGGTCATCCCAAATGGTGCGGCCAATCAGGTAGTATCCATCTTCGAGTGGGATGACCTGCTCGATTTGCAGGGACGCTTCGATGGGGGTCGAGTCTGGTTGGGCAGGAGTTTCCTCGCCCAAGGCGCGCGGGTCGAAGGTGATTTGCCAATCGTGCGCGATATTGACATACGGAACGCTGATGACCAACGGGGCAACGATACGCCCGCCCATGAGCGCGTAAACCTTGAGCAGGCCATTTTCGTCCCGCTCCAGCGGATATCCGCCTGCCGAACTTCCATCGGGTGAAAAGCCTGAATCGATGGAAAGGCTGATGGCGCTCAATTCAGGGCTGGCGCGCAGGCTGACTTCAAATCCATGCGCTTCGGGAGGGGTAAATTGCACCCACCATTCCTGCCCTGGCAAATCGGCATAGGTGACGTAGCGCGCTGAAAGGATTTCAACCGGCAACCCCAGGACTTCTATGGTCTGATTAATCTGCCATTCCTGGCCTGGCTGCGGGTTGGGGCCGGGGTCAAAAGTGAACGATGGCCGCTTGTTCAAAGGCAGGTTTGCGCTTATCAAAGGCAGGGTTAGGGTAACCGGTGAGGCAAACGATGTTTCGTGGAGGTTGTAGCCTGACAAGGTTCGCCGGGGGCCGGCAGGCGAGAGATATTTTTCGCTATTGAATTGGCTCAACTCAATTTTTTGGCCTTTGGCATCGGTCAAAAATACTCCTGCGCCTGCGCCAACGCCATAATCAGCATACAAACCCTCTTGCCAGCGGACACTGGTCTCGAACAGGTAGCCGCGCCCGGTGTTTTGCACCGCCTCCAGGTGGAAGGAAAGCCCCATGAATGCATCGGACTGCGCCAGGTTGACAACCGGCGGCGGGGTGGGCGTGGGCGGCGGGGTGGCAATTTGCAGCACGGGGGCCATCGTCAGGTCGGGCGGGGCGGGGATGAAGCGCAGGGTCAGTTCCCAATCCTGGGGAGCCGCGGCCGGGGCGACATCCTCGAGGCAGGGCAGCGAAAAGGTTACCGTTTGTTCTGTTGGCGGGATGGGCGGGTAAAAAAACGTGCTTCGGTATCCATCCATTTCGCCGCTCCCTTCACCGCTCATGATTTCCAATTTTGTGCCAGATGAAAGAAGCAGCGTGGGCAGCGATGGCTGGCAAGAAAACCCGGCTTCGCTTTTCGGGCGCGCTTCCTGGGGAATGCCTGACACCGCATAAGACAGGACGGTCCGGTCAGGCGTCAGGTAGGCCTGGTCTACGGTCACGGTAATCCCATCACGGGTAACGCTGACCGGTTCGGCCAGCACGCGCAGCGGCGCGCCTTGTTCAATAATCCCAACGCCGGGGATGTAGCCGAGCGAGCGCCCGATGGCGTAGGCCGCGCCCGAAATCAGGGCCAGGGCAAGCAAGACGAACAAAATCATCAAAGCGGGTTTGGCGCGCAGGGTTTGCATAAAGGTGTTCCAGTTCTCCGGTTTCCCGGTTGACCGGTTTTCCGGTTTTCCGGTTTTGCGGTTTTGGATGGAAGCGTGTTGCAGGAGGGCCGGGAGCAGGTTGAAATTATCGGGGATGCGGGTTGCGGCGGCGGCATCGAGGAGTTCACGTGGGGTCTTGTTCATTCGCTGCTCCTTTCCGGGTTCAGGATGTCGCGCAGGCGGGCGCGGGCGGCATTCAGCAGCCATTTGACCGTCCCCGGCGCTACGTCCAGATGTTCGGACATTTCTTTCTCGCTCATTTCGAGATAATAACGCTGGACGATGACGGCCTGTTGGCGGGGCGAGAGTTTTTCCAGCGCCGCGAGAATTTGCTGGCTGCGCTGCCTGGCTTCTGTTTGCGCTTCGGGGGTATCGCCGCTGGCAAGCAGGGATTCGATTTCGGCCAGGTCGCCATCCAGCGAGGAAATTTTTCGGTCACGGCGGGCCAGATTCAGCGCAGCATGTACCACGCTCTTGAGCAGGTACGGCTCGAAGGGCCGGGTTTCGTCGAAATGGCGGATATCCCGATATATCTTCAAAAAGACATCCTGCACCACATCCTGGGCGGCGGCTTCGTCTTGCAAGATGAGGAAGGCTGTCCGCGCCGCGCGAACCTGGTATTGTTCGACCAGCGTTTCCAGCCCGCCAATATCGCCGCGCTTGAGCCGCCGCACGGCGTTTTGGGGTTCATTCATACGTTTCTCCGGTGTTTGTGCGCGCGCTCACAGTAGAGATACACAATGATAAGCGAAAAGGTTGGGGGAAAGAAAAAAAGCCCGCGTAGCGGGCGGTTTTTTCAAATACTCTCGCAATACCCTGGCGGGCACGCGAGCCGCGAAGAGCGCAAAGGGTTAGGGCTTCCTGGCGGTCTTTGCGCCCTGGCGTGGAAAATTCTCTCGCAAAGCCGCAGAGATTCAGGATGAGAGTTTCGGGCGCGGCTGGGTGAGCAGTTCGGGGCGTAAAATCTCGCGCAGTTGTTCTTCGGTAAGCAGGTTGCGCGCCAGCACCACTTCGCGCACGCTTTTGCCGGTTGCATAGGCTTCCTTTGCGACCGCTGAAGCGTTTTCATAGCCGATGTAGGGGTTGAGGGCCGTTACAATGCCAATCGAGTTATCGATAATTTGTTGCAGACGCTCGCGGTTGGCGGTGATTCCGCGCACGCAGCGCTCGGCCAGGGTCAGGCAGCCCTGCCGCAGGTAAATCAGGCTGTTGAGCAGGTTGTGGGCGATGATTGGCTCAAAAGCGTTCAATTGCAACTGCCCGCCCTCCGCCGCGAAGGAAACGGTGATGTCGTTGCCGATGACTTCGTAGGCAATCTGGTTGACTACTTCGGGGATGACCGGGTTGACCTTGCCTGGCATGATAGACGACCCAGCCTGCACAGCGGGCAGGTTGATTTCGCCTAGCCCCGCGCGCGGCCCGGAGGAGAGCAGGCGCAGGTCGTTGCAGGTTTTGGAGAGTTTGACGGCGATGCGCTTCAATACCCCTGAGAGTTGGACAAAGGCCCCGGCATCTTGGGTGGCCTCCACCAGGTTACTTGCCGTCACAAACGGGATTCCGGTAATGCTGGTCAGGAATCCGCACGCCAGGCTGGCGTAGCCGGGCGGGGCGTTGATGCCGGTCCCGATAGCGGTCGCGCCCAGGTTGATTTCTTGGATGAGCAGGGCGGCCTCGCGCAGGCGTTGCTGGTCTTCTTCGAGCATGACGGCGTAGGTGCTGAATTCCTGGCCCAGCGTCATCGGCACGGCGTCTTGCAATTGGGTGCGCCCCATCTTGAGAATATCAGAAAATTCTATGGCTTTGGCCTCGAAATCGGCGCGCAAGACGCCCATTGCCGCCGCGAGACTGTCAATCTCGAAGCGCAGGGCCAGTTTGACGGCGGTCGGGTACACGTCGTTGGTGCTTTGGCTCAGGTTGACGTGTTCGAGCGGGTGGATTTCGTTATATTGGCCGCGTTGCAAGCCGAGAATCTCTAGCGCGCGGTTGGCAATCACCTCGTTGGCGTTCATGTTGGTCGAGGTGCCGGCCCCGCCCTGGATGACATCTACAACAAACTGGTCGTGCAGTTTGCCATTGCGGATTTCCTGGCAGGCTTGCAGAATGGCTTGCGTTTTCTGCTCGTCTAGCAAGCCCAGTTCATGGTTGGCCTGGGCGCAGGCCTGCTTGACGCAGGCCAGGGCGCGCACCAGGCTGGGGTAAGCCCCAATCGTCGCGCCGGTAATTGGGAAGTTTTCGAGCGCGCGCAGGGTGTGAATACCGTAGTAGGCTTCGGCGGGAACTTGCCGCTCGCCGAGTAAATCATGTTCGGTTCGGAAAGAGAGTGTGTTCATACATCAATTGTACATCTCGCCGTGAAATTTGGGTAAAGGCGAGTTGATGGCTGATTCTGAAACTCTCCTGACTTTAAGATGTTGCCTGAAAAGCAGGGCGAGACACTATCCGTACTCTTTTTTGGGCGTTCCCCTTTCTCATTGGGAGGCAATAAAACAGTCCTGACGAACGCGTTAAAATACACAAAAGCAGGCCGGATGAGCAAGCCGACCTGCTTTGTTTCAAATAGGGAGCCGCATTATAGTATTATGGCGCAGGATTTGCGCGATTAGCGCAAATCAAAGCAGCCTTTGGCTGCGGCCCGCGAAGCGGCTGCGCTATGTTTGTTCTGAATCCTCGGTCTGTTTGGGTGGCACAATCAGAATCATGCCGAGCGCAATCAGCCCCATGCCTATTTGTACCCCAGCGGCTTGCCAGGGTCCAAAATAGGGGACTTTGGGAGTGTCGGCAATGGTCATGCCAAAAATATCGGCCATGCCGGTGAACACGGCAATCACATAGCCGGTGCCGATGAGGCGCAAGCCGATATCGGCTGCGATACTTTTTTCTTGCCCGGCCCAAAGCGCAGCCAGGCCAATGTAACCACCCAGGCAGATGAATGCCAGTCCGATGAGGAAAACAGTGATTTGCACGAAGCCGACGACGG
Organism: uncultured Anaerolinea sp.; assembly: GCA_964422545.1. GTDB lineage: Bacteria > Chloroflexota > Anaerolineae > Anaerolineales > Villigracilaceae > UBA5195. Next base: position 43,736 of record CAYRBO010000017.1, read on the forward strand.
GGCTGCGGTCTTGTCCAAACCATTCGGGTTTAGCGCCTACGATAAAGACGATGAACCCGAGCGCAGCCACAATCAGGCCAAAATACACGCGGTCGCGCGGGATGCGGCCGTTGTTTTCTATGGAAGTGATGGGGGTTGTCATGCCGGCAGGATTCTCCGCAGGAGGTCGAGCCAGTTCCCGCCAAAGATGGCGGCGAGGTCTGTCTCCGAATATCCGCGCGCGGCCAGCAGGGGGGCAAGCTTTTGCAGGTCGGCGATGGTATTTAGTTCGGGGGGGATGTGCTGGAGGCCGAAGCCGCCATCGAAATCGGTGCCAAGCCCAACGTGGCAGGCGCTGCCGGCGCGCTGACAGATGTAATCAATGTGCGCCGCAACCATATCCAGCGGGCAGTCTTCACGTGGGTCGGAGTTTTTCCAACCCTGGATGAGGAAACGGTTGAAGGGGACGATGCCAATCACGCCGCCGCGTTCAATAATGCCATCTATGATTTCATCGGTCAGGAAGCGATTGCTGCTGCCGTTTTTGACCATCTTCAGCGGGTTGGCATGGCTGGCGATGATGCGGCCTTCGTAGCGGTCGAGCGATTCAAGGGCCGCTTCCCAGGCCATGTGACTCAAATCAAGCGCATAGCCGTGTTCTGCCATCGCGGCCAACAGTTGATGGCCTTCCCTGGTGAGAGGCCCCGGCTCGCGCGTGCCGCCGCAAAAGCGGGTTGCCATCCAGGCAGGGCCGATGATGCGCACGCCTCGTTCCCACCACTCGGCCAGTTCATCCATCGAACGGATTCCGTCCGCGCATTCCATCAGGGTTACGACCCCGGTTGGGCGGCCATCGGGATATGCGTCTTCGGGTTGGTTCCAGGTTTCGATGAGAGAGGCAAGCTGCGGCGCGACGCGGACGGGGGTAAATTTGTCGGGGTGCCGGTCGAATAACCGGTCGTAGGTATCTAACTGCTGTTGATAGAGTCGGCGCGCCTGGTCGGGCGTTTCATACACCTGGGTATCCCAGTCGCCCATTTTTACGCGCAGCGGAGCAGCGAACAGGGTGGCAAAGACGAGGGCCACCCGTCCGCGCTGGTATTCAGGCCAGCCCAGCACGGTATCGCCGTTGTTTTCCAGGATGTGAGGCTGGTTTTTCTCGCGGCGGCGAATCTCTTCGACCGGCAGAGTGTAATCGCGTCCGAAAGTGAGCATGTTCCAGGCCAAATCCTGGTGTGCATCAACGATAAGATGTGACATAACCTGTTTTTACCACAAAAAACGAGACTGGTCTCCACAAAAAAGAAAAGAGCGCGCCGAAGGGGCGCGCTCTCGGTTGGATATTTTATTCTTCTTCTTCGTCTTCTTTGCTGATTTCCGCCGCGAGAGCCTTCATGTCCAGGTCGGCGTAAGCCCCTGAATCAACCTTGCGCAGGCTCAAACCGATACGCCGCTGGTCGGCGTCGATGCGGATGACGCGCAGCGTGAGGACATCCCCTTCTTTGACGGCTTCCTTCGGATGATTGATGCGGTTTTCGCTCAACTCAGAGATGTGAATCAATCCTTCCACATCGCCTTCCAGGCGGGCAAAAGCGCCGAACTTGGTCAGGCGGGTGATGGTGCCTTCGACCAGCTGACCGACTTTGAAGTGTTCGACTTTTTGATGCCAGGGATCGCCCTGCAAGGCGCGGATGGACAGGCCAATCCGTTTCTTGTCTTTATCGACGCTGATAACCTTGACCTTGACTTCCTGGCCGACGGAAAGCACTTCGCTGGGATGCGTGACGCGTTCCCATGACAGTTCGGAGAGGTGCACCAGGCCATCGGCGCCGTTGACGTTGACAAAAGCACCGAACTCGGCAACCGAGGTCACGCGCCCGGTGTAAACCTGGCCTTCTTCCAGTCCTTCGATAACGCGCTCTTTGAGCGACTGGCGCGTTTCGGGGTTCGCGGCGCGTTCTGAGAGAATCAGGCGGCGGCGGGCGCGGTCTACTTCGATAATCCGAACGCTGATGCTTTCGCCAATCATCTTGGCCCAGCGGTCGGGTGTGTCACCTTGCGCGACGTTACGGCGGGTCATGCTGATTTGCGAGGCGGGGATAAAACCGCGCAGGCCATGCACCAGCACAATCAGGCCGCCTTTGTTGTAGCCTTCGATTTTGCCTTCGAAAGATTCGCCGCTTTCCTGCATCGCCTCGACCTGTTCCCAGCCTATGGCTTCGCGGGCGCGAACATAAGAGAGAACGATGTTTCCATTTTGGTCTTCGGGATTGAGGACATAAACGGGAATTTCCTGCCCAACGGTGAGTTCTGCCCGTTCGGAGGCGGGAATTTGCTCCAGTTCACGGCCCATAATTACGCCTTCGGATTTCGACCCGACGCTGACTAAAATCTGGGATGGTGAAATGCTGGCGATTACGCCCTTGCGGATTTCGCCCTGGCTGGGGAATTCCAGCCCGGCATCTTCGGACCGCATGAGGCTTTCCATTGTTTCGTGATTGTTATCCACCTGGAATTGGTCCTCGCGGCCCCCTTGCCCGTTCAGGGCGTCCTGTTCATCAATCATAACTGAATTGCTCCAATGCAAAGAGATTAGGGGGGATTATACAGGCGAATGTTCCAGTTGACAATACCGTTATTTCAGCAATTCATGATGCGAACGCGCGTTGCAAAGGCTTCGTCGCGAGATCAGTCGTTTTTGGGCATAGTTTGGGCCGTTCGGCAACAACTTTCAGGATATTTTCTTTGGTTTGATAATTTTTTTGATATTTTAGGGCGCCGGCAGGTAAAACCAGGGGTTGACCTTGCCATATTGGGTGTGCATCATTTCAAAGTGCAGGTGCGGCCCTGAGGAGCGCCCAGTGCTGCCGATGAGACCAATCATCGCGCCTTGCCCAACGCTCATGCCGCATACAACGTTGATGCTTCCCAGGTGGGCATAGAGTGTTTGCCAGCCGTTGCCGTGGTCAATGACGACCATGTTCCCATAGCCCCAGTCGTTCCAACCGGCATAGACAATCACGCCTGCATCAGCAGCATACGCGCCTTCGGTCGGACTGCCGGCGATGTCGATGCCGCGATGGTTGGTTTCGGGGGAATAGTCGAAACCGGAAAGGTAATGTTTGATGGCCGGCCAGACGAAGGAGCCAAACCCTACCGCCCCATCTTGGACTGTTCCGCAAGCGCCCGGCCCCATTTGGCGGGCGACTGCCGGGTTATCGCGTGTTACGCCAATCGGCGCAGACCAACTGATGAAGGGGCGCGAACCGCCAGGCACAATCAGCCAGGTCCCGGCCCGAATGTTGGGATTGGCATAATCGCCTACCGTTGCCGGGTCGAGACCATTGAGCGGGTAGTTGATAATATCTTCAGGCGTGACCCCAAAAAAACGCGCCACGCCGCCTAGCCCGTCGCCGGGCTGCCATTCGTAATAGGCCCCGTCCACAGGCAGAATATTCAGGTTTTGGTCTGGTTGGAGGTTGTGCGGGTCGTCGCGCAGGGTGTAATAGTTGGCCCACAGGATGGTTTGCGGTTTCAAGCCCCATTTTTCGGCAATGCCGAAAACCGTATCGCCTGCTTGGACGGTGTACTTGACTACCTCCTGACGCGGGCGCGAGGGGATGGTGGTGTGAATCAGGGCTTTGCGCGCAATTCCTTCTGCCTCTTTCTCAATTTCTGGCAGGTCGGCCAATGAAAGCGGCGGGGTGGAGGTTGGCTGAATGGCGTTGGGCGCGCTCTCCGCCGATGCGGCCAGGGCTTCGGCGTGGTAGAACAGGCGCAGCACCCAGACAACTAGGAAAACCAGTGTAAACGTTAAAACGCTTGTGCCGATGCGCGCAACCGTTTCTCCCAGCCCCAGTTGGGCCAGAAAATCGAGCCAGTTGCGGCCTTCATCGCGCTGCCTGCTTGCGGAGGATGCTTCCGGCGTTGTTTCAATCCCTTCTTTGGCCTGCGGAAGGGATTCTTTGTATTCTTTACTCATAAGGAATCATCATAACATGCACAAAAAGGAGCGTCAAGCGGGCGATTAAGGGGGGATTAATATCATCTTCAGGCAACGCGTTGCCGTATTTCGGGATGCCGGATGTGAATTGAGCCGATGAAAGCCAGGCAGGCCAACCCACAAACCAGTAAGGCGGCCGGCACGCCCCAGTTTTGCGACATCCAGCCAATCGCCAGGCTGCCGAACGGGGCAACGCCCTGCAAGCCCCACAGGTAAGTGCTGAACACCCTGCCGCGCAGCGCATCGGGGACATCGAGCTGGATGAGGGTGTTGGTTGTCGCCAGCATTGTGACCGTTCCCCAGCCCACGAATAGAATCAAGAAGGCAGCCAAAGGAACGAAACGATTGAACGAAAGCGCAATCAGGCTGAATGTGAATGCCATTTGCCCGAAGGTCAGCAGCCATCCTTTGCGCGGGGGGTTGAACGCCGCCAGCGTAAGCGCGGCGGCCAGCGCGCCAAGCCCCTGGAAGGTGAACAACAGGCTGTTGCGGGCAGCCTGGGCTGCCTGGGTATCCCCGGCCTGGGCTAGCACGTCCCGCGCGATGACCGGAATTTGCTGGATGAGCGGAAAACCGATAAAGCCAATGACGCTCGACATCAGGATGAGCATTCCCACAATTGGCGTGGAGCGGATGTAGCGCTGCCCTTCTTTGAACTCTTCCAGCAGGTTGGTGTCTTTCTTGACCGGACGGGCGGCTTTGAAGGGGGTATCGACGAAAAACAGCCCAATCACGACGAATAGGTAACTGACGCCATTTGCCAGGAAGGCCCAGCCTTCGCCATTTTCGCGGATGAAGACCAGAAAAGGCGCGGCAACCATCGGCCCCAGCACGCGCGCGGCGTTGAAGATGGTCGCTTGCAGGGCGATGGCGTTGGGCAGGCGTTCTTTTCCCACCAGTTCGACCAACATGGCCTGGCGGGCGGTGATTTCAATGGCGTTGGCAATGCCCAACAGGAAGGCCAGCGCGACGATGTGCCAGATTTGGACGAGGCCGGAAAGCGTTAGCGCCGCCAGCCCCAAAGCCTGAAGCATCATCACGGCCTGTAATACGATAACGGTTTTGCGCTTATCGAGCCGTTCCACAAATACGCCGCCCGGCAGGGCCAGGAACAGGGTTGGCAGGGTGGATGCAAACCCAATCATGCCCAGGTCAAAGGGCTGGCCGGAGATGCGATAGGCCAGGTAAGGCTGCGTGGTGCTTTGCATCCATGTACCGATGAGCGAGACGAATTGCCCAACCCAAAAAATGGCAAAATCGCGCGAACTGAGGGCCGGGAAGCGGGTGACGAGGGAATCTTTAAGGGACATGATGCAATTCAGACCGCCGCCAGCAACTCGGCCCGGTCATTGGCCGGGCTGTTGACCAGGGTCGAGACGGGGTGGGCGGTCATTTCATCGGCGGGGTATGGGGTCAGCAGCCCTTGCAGGGCGTCTGGTTTTTGCGGGGCGGGGTCGAGCCATTGTTCATGGGCTGCTAGCGGAAGGATGACAGGCATTCGGTTGTGCAGAGTTGCCATCAACTCGTTCGGCTCGGTGGTGATAATGGTGCAGGATTTAACCAGTGAGCCATCTGGAGCGTGCCATTCGTCCCACAGCCCGGCAAAAGTGAAAGGCTGCCCTGATTTCAGGTGGATGAAATAGGGCGTTTTGACTTTTGCCCCCGGCTGGGCTTTCCATTCGTAGAAGCCGTCCGCAAAAATGAGACAGCGTTTGTACTTGAACCCGCCTCGGAAGGATGGTTTTTCGGCCAACGTTTCGGCGCGGGCGTTGATGAGCCGTGAGCCAATCGAAGGGTCTTTGGCCCAGGATGGAATCAACCCCCAGGTAAAGTAATCGGCAGCCAGCGCGGGGGTGTTGGGCAGGGCCAGCACTGGCTGGGTGGGGGCGATGTTGAAGCGCGGTTTACCTTCCGCCGGGAACGTGTATTGTGGGAAGGCTTCCTGTAAATCCGCCGGGGCAACGGTCAGGGTGAAACGTCCACACATGGCGGCCTCCTTCTATTTTTTAGGCGTTGGGCTGGGTTTGAACCCTGGCGGGGTGGGGGTCAGCGTGACGACGCGCGGCGGGATGGAGAAGAAAAACTCGACCACCTCGCCATTTTGGCGGAAGGCGCTTTGGGGATTGATAACCTGGTAAAACGTGACCCCGGGCTGGAGCGGGATGGGGTGACGGTCTTTGTCCACCAACTGAATAGGCTGGTTCAGGCTATCGCGCAGCCAAGCGCCAAGGATCATGCGCCCTTCGCGGAATATGTAAGCCGTTCCAGAGCCAAGCAGCTGAATATTGAAAACCTGGTCAGCGCGGTCGAATTCGTTGTTGAAGACATGTGGCACGACCAATACGACCACGTTCTGGGCTGAAATCTGCTGGCCGTTCCACTGGTCGATGTGCGGTTGGTAGACTTCGTTGACGGCAAATGCTTCAGCATCCTGGGCGTCGGAAGAACGCCAGTATGAAAAATTAGCCGGGTCGTATTCCCAATACCCATAGCTGAATTCTGAATAGTGCGTGAAAATTTTGGTGATGACCGGATAGGCGCCTGGGTAAAACAGCGGCCCAAACACGGTTTGACGCAGGTCTTGCCTGGAGTTATCCAGAATCTTCGCTCCGACCCCGGCTGTATCTACGAAAACGTTGTTATAGCCGGTAATGGTGGTATCGCGGCACATCGGCGGGCAGGTATCGGGGCGTAAAACGAACAAGAAGGGTCTGAGATCGGCTTGGTCAAGCAGGTAGGTTTCCACCCGTTCATCAGCATTAGCAAAGACCAAGACGGAGTGGTACATGCGCATGATGTGTTCGTCGAAATATCGCCCGGAGCGCACCGGCCCGGCCCGATTGGCGTTTTGCCCATAGAAGACTGCTACAAAGCGCGTCAGGCCGTCTTCAATGTAATACTCATAGGCCACATCCGCCAGGCTCAGACCTGATTGATACGCGCGGATGCCGCGCGGGAAAGTGCTGATTTTGACGGCCACCGGGCGGCGGTTGAGCAGGTTGGGGTCGGTCAGCAGGCCTGTCAACGGGTTGGCGCCCTCAGCGGGTTGGAATTGCCCAAGAGGCAGGGTTGGAATGGGGGTGATGGTGGGCGTGATAGGCGTGGGTGAAACCGGCCTGGCTGTGGCCGAGGGCAGGTAAATGACCTGGCGCGGTGGGATGGGCGTGCGAGAGGGGGCGCGGGTGGCCTGGGGAGTTTGCGAGGGGAGCATCGCGCTCATCCCAAGCGCAGCGCCAATTTTATCCCCAGCAGCCAGGGCAAAGAGGAGCAACATCCCCATCAGTAAAACGCCTGCCCATATCCCCGCCGCAAGGAACTTGAGCCGTGATGTGTTCATCGTCAAAATTATAAACCGTTTTGCGGGAGGCAAACCTGATAAAATACACTTTACATGTTTGTCATCATTACCTTAAGCCTGTTGTTCCTTGCATCATTCACGATGGCTGTCCTGCGGCTGACCCGCCGCCCGGCTGCTTTCGCCTGGCTGGTGTCTGCTCTGACCGCCGTGCTGGCCTGGGCCAGCATCTTGCTCTGGCAGTTCAACTTGCCTGTCAGCCTGCCCATCAACCCCTGGTCGCCAGTCACCTTGTTCAATGTGGGGCCCCATTTCGAGGCTGATTCTTATGCCTGGCTCTATGCCCTGAGCCTGGGCGCGTTGGCGGCGGCGGTCATCCTGACCTCGCCGGCGCGCATGGCCGTGCTCAGCCCGGTCTCATGGATTGGGTCGGTGGCGCTGGCTTTGCTGGCTCTGCTGGCGGTCATGGCCGATAATATTCTGACCCTGGCGCTGGCCTGGACGGCCATCGACCTGCTGGAATACTTGAACACGCTGCGCATCTCACACTCTTCATCTTTGAACGAGCGGGCGGTAATTTCGTTCTCCGTTCGCGCCGCCGGGACAGGATTTGCGATGTGGGCGGCGGTGGTCAGCGCAGCGGGGGGGCAACTGGCATCCCTAAAAGAGACTCCGCCGCAAGCCTGGCTGTTCATGCTCCTGGCGGTGGGGCTGCGTCTGGGAGTTATCCCGCTGCACCTGGCCTATCGCGAAGACCCTGGCCTGCGGCGTGGAATTGGCTCCTCCCTGCGCCTGACGGCTGCCGCCACCAGCCTGGTGGTGCTGGCGCGTCTGCCGGTTGGCGTGGTGGATGAACCCTTACTGCCCTTGCTGCTGGCGCTGGTCGCGCTGGCTGCCTTCTATGCCGGTTGGAAATGGCTCTCGCTGCCCGATGAAATCAGCGCGCGCCCGTATTGGATTATCGGCATGAGCGCGCTTTCGCTGGCATCTGCTTTGCGCGGCAGCCCGCAAGGAAGCGCTGCCTGGGGCGCTGCATTGGTCTTGTTTGGCGGGTTGTCTTTCCTGTACTCATCACGCCAGGCCTGGTTTACGCGCCTGTTTGCCGGGCTGGCCCTGTTCCTGCTTTCCCTGCCCTTTACTCTAACCGCCACCGGTTGGATGGGGAATTTCCCCCTGCCTGGGTTGTTTTGGCCCCTGTTTCTTTCGGCCCATGCCATGCTGGTTGCCGGGTACATCCGTCACCTGTTTCGCGGCGGCGATACGCCTTTTGGCGAACTTCCGCGTTGGGCGCAGGCTGCCTACCCGCTTGGGCTGGCAATTTTCGTCGTTACCATCCTGTTAACCGGGCTGTGGGGTTGGCCGGGCAGTTTGCAAATCGGCGCATGGACGATTGCCCTGCTAATGGTAGCGCTGGCTGGCATGGTTACCCTGGCTTACCTGCGCTTGCACCGCCTGTTCACTCCCCAGCCAAAAGAACCGGTTGAAGCGGGCATTTCCCATTTTGCCCGCTTGCAGGAATTTTTGGCCGGTTTGCTGTGGGGACTCTACCGCCTGGCAGGACGCCTGTTTGGCTACCTTTCGACCTTGCTCGAAGGGGATGGCGGCTTGTTGTGGACCTTGCTCTTGCTGCTCATCTTCATTACTTACCTGCGAGGCCTGTAATGCCTGCTTCGTCTTTGTGGGTCGTTGTTTTGCTTGTCTTTACATCCATTGGTCTGTTGGTCAGCCGTCAGTGGCGATGGAGCATTGCCTTGCTGGCGGGGCAGTACTTTGCTGCCTTTTGGTTGGTTTCACTGCACTGGCCGCTGACCATGGCTGCCGCCAAACTGATTACAGGCTGGATGGCCGCAGCCGCCCTGGGCATGACCCAAATCAACTTGAAAGAATATCAGTCGGATGAAACTTCCTGGCCGCAGGGCCGCGTCTTCCGCTTGTTTTCAGCTGGGTTGGTTTTGCTGGCGGCCTTTGCAGTTTCCCGCTCCGCAACCGATTGGCTCCCCGGCGCGAACCTTGCTGTGGTCAGCGGTTCGCTCATTCTCATCAGCCTGGGGCTTCTTCATCTCGGCATGACAGCCAACCCGCTGCGCGTGACGTTGGGATTGCTGACTGTATTGCTTGGTTTCGAGACCCTGTACGCAGTGGTTGAAAACTCCATCCTGGTTGCCGGGCTGCTTTCTGCCATTACGTTGGGGTTGGCCCTGGCTGGCTCTTACCTGGTCGCCCTGGCATCGGCGGAGGACGTTGCATGACCGCCCCGATTGTCTGGATTGGGCTTCCCCTGGTGTTGGCTGCCCTGCTGTTTATTTTGCCTCGTGAACGGCTGATTTCCTACCTCGGAACACTATTTGCCCTGGGGCTGGCAGCAACCGCATACTGGATTCCGCCCGGCACGGCCCAACGCATTGGTTCGATTTCCCTGCGCATCGAGCCGTTCCTCAGCCTGTTTGGCCGTCAACTCAGTCTCGATACCGGCGACCAAACCCTGCTTATCCTGGTCTATGGCATGGCTGCCTTCTGGTTCTTTGGCACGCTGGCCGCCGGTCAGGCGCGCCAGGTTGTCTCTCTGGGATTGGCGGTGATTGCCTTGCTGGTGGCCTCGCTGGCAGTACGGCCCTTCTTATATGCCGCGTTACTGGTTGAGATGGCTGTCTTGGTATCTGTGCCGCTGCTCGCGCCACCGGGCAGCCGTCCCAGACGCGGGTTGCTGCGCTTCTTAATTTATCAGACCTTCGCCATGCCGTTCATCCTGCTTGCCGGTTTTCTGCTCTCCGGCGTGGAGGCCGGGCCGGCTGACGTAGCGCAGGTTGTCCGGGCCGGTATTTTGCTCCTGATGGGCTTTGCGTTTCTCCTGGCGGTCTTTCCACTCAATACGTGGATGCCCCTCCTGGCAGAAGAAGCCTCGCCCTATGCGGTCGGATTCCTGATGACGATGTTGCCCACCTTTGGGCTGGTTCTGGCTCTAAATTTTATAGACCGCTTTTCCTGGCTGCGCGATTCCGCCCAGTTACCCTCCATTCTGCAAACCGCCGGGCTGCTGACGTTCGTCACGGCAGGCATTTGGGCAGCCTTCCAGCGCCATCTGGGGCGAATTGCCGCCTACGCCATCATCGCTGAGACCGGCGTCTCCCTGCTTGCCATGAGTCTGCCTGACCGGCAGATTGGGCTGCAAATCCTGTTTTTCCTGTTCATTCCACGCGCCCTGGCCTTGGGGGTCTGGACGATGTCCATCAGCATCCTCCAAAGCCGCACCGGCGATTTGCGCTTTGCCGCTTTGCAAGGATTGGCGCGTCAATACCCGCTGGCCTCGGCCGGGGTCGTCTTTTCCAACCTGGCCCTGGCCGGAACGCCCCTGCTGGCCGTGTTCCCCGTCCGCCAGGCGCTATGGGAAAACCTGGCCGTCCAATCTCTGCCGCTCGCGCTTTGGTTTGGCCTGGCCAGCCTTGGCTTGTGGGTTATCGCGCTCCGGTCGCTGGCCGTCCTGACGATGTTCTATGAGAAAACGGAATGGGTTTCCCGCGAAACCTGGCCCCAGCGCATTCTGTTGGGCATTGGCCTGTTGGGTTTGTTCCTGTCGGGCATCTTCCCGCAATGGGCGCAACCCTTGCTCTCCAATCTCCCAGCCATGTTCGAATACCTGGGAAAGTGAAGCAGGTCAACTCCTTTGAGTATAATCATTGCAAGACTTCGCATCTGGAGAATGGACTATGGAACTCGATGAACTCATCAAGCGGCTCGACTGGTTGGAAAAAGAACACCGCAAAGACCACACCCTGATTGCCGACTTGCAAGAAAAATTGGCATCCTGCGAAGGAGAGACCGCGCGCCTTCAGAATCAAATCAAAGACCTGACCAGCGACCTCTCCCGCATTTCACCCATCACCGCCCGCCTCGACCAGTTCGATACCATGCTCACGCAATATCGCAGTGAAGTTAACAAATCTATCGATGAAGTTGAAAAACGCCGTCTCAAGCACGAACGCGAAGTCGATGACCGCCGCAGAATCGAAATTGAAAACTTGAACAAATCCATCCTCGAAATCCGCAACAGCCTCGAAACGTTCAACGAACTACGGCGCGGCATTCAGGCGCGGGTTGAAGAAGACAGCCGCCTGGCCCGTCTAATTACCGAACTCGAAAAGAAAATCAAAGATTTCAACCTGGTAGATGACGAACTGCGGCGCGGCATTCGCATCGCCGAAGATGCCCGCAAGCAAGATGTCAAACGCATCACCGACATCCAGGGCGACCTGGCCGCCATCCGCAAACGCGCCGACGAAGCCCGCGAGCGCGCCGACCTGAACGCCGACACCATCCGCCAATTGGATGCCCGCGTTAACGAACTGATGGCCTCCGAAACCGACCGCCGCATTGCACAAATGCAATTCATCGAACAACAAAACCTGGCTCAAGTGGACCGTGACCGCGCCTGGAAGGAAATTCAACTGCGCTTCGAGAATTTTGCCCGCCAAACCGCCACCCTCGACCAGCAACTCCTTGCTCTCGACGAAACCCAGCGCTCGGTCAAACGTTCGCAGGAGGCCTTCGAAGAGATGAACGCCCGCCTCGAGCGGCGCATCAACGAAATTACCGAAATGCAGCGCCTGGCCGAAGACCGCTTCCGCCAGGAATGGGTCACCTTCAAAGCCGACGACCAGAAACGCTGGACCAACTACACCCTCACCCAAGACGAACTCAACAAAGACCTGCATGTCGAACTCGACAAACTCAACCAGCGACTGGCCGCCATTGACGATGCCACCCAGAGCATGCAAGACCTGCTCCAGCAAACCACCGAAGCCACCGAAACCCAATTGCAGGAACTGATGAACTGGGCGCACGAATTCCTCACCAACTACGAACGCATCATGGGCCGCACCCGCCCCACTCGTTAAATTTGGAGTCCAAAGTCTCTGACTTTGGCACACCTGGAGAACCATGCGCGTCATCGGCACTGCCGGACACGTTGATCACGGCAAATCTACCCTCATCGCCGCCCTGACAGGCGTTCATCCCGACCGTCTGAAAGAAGAACAGGCGCGCGAGATGACCATCGAACTCGGCTTTGGCTGGCTCACCCTGCCCGGCGGTGAAGAAGTGGGCATTATAGACGTTCCCGGCCATCGCGATTTCATCGGCAACATGCTGGCCGGAGTGGGCGGTATAGACGCCGCCCTGCTCGTCATCGCCGCCGACGAAGGCGTCATGCCACAGACGCGCGAACATCTCGCCATCCTCGACCTGCTCCAAATCCAAAAAGGCGTTATCGTCCTCACCAAGACCGATATGGTGGAGGACGCGGAGTGGCTTTCTCTCGTCGAAGAAGACATCCGCCGCGCCCTGGCCGGAACCTGCCTGGAGGACGCGCCTGTGGCGCGAGTCTCGGCACGCACCCGCTCTGGTTTAGACGACTTGATTCGCACCCTGGAGCGGGTCTTGGGAGAGACCCCCCCGCGCCTCGACCTGCGGCGCCCGCGCCTGCCCATTGACCGGGTATTCACCATGCCCGGCTTTGGCACAATCGTCACCGGCACGCTCAGCGATGGGCATCTCTCGCTTGGAGACGAGGTAGAAATTTTGCCTGCGGGCAAAACAGGCCGGGTGCGCGGCCTGCAAACCCATAAAAAGAAAGAAGAAACCGCCCTCCCCGGCAGCCGCGTGGCGGTCAACATTGGCGGCCTGGCGGTCGAAGAGATACAACGCGGCGATGTTCTGGTCACGCCTGGTCATTACCGGCCCACCCGCCGCCTCGACGCCCGTTTTCGCCTGCTGAAAGACGTTTCTGCGCCGCTCAAACATGGCACGCAAGTCAAAGTCTTCCTCGGCGCGGCGGAGACCATCGCCACCCTGCGCCTGCTCGGAATGGAGACGCTCCACCCCGGCGAGCAAGGCTGGATTCAACTCGAACTGCGCCACCCGCTGGTGACAACGCGCGGCGACCGCTACATCCTGCGACGCCCCTCGCCCTCCGAAACGCTGGGCGGCGGGCAAGTGATAGACCCGCACCCCTCCAAACGGCACAAACGCTTCGACGCGGCAATCCTGGCCGGGCTAGAATCGCTCTCCAAAGGCAGCCCCGCCGAAGTGTTGGTTTTAGCGGCCACAAGTTTGGGCGCGGCAACTGCCCGCGAAATGGTCACAAAGGCCCGATTGGAGTCTGAAGCCGCCGCGAGCGCGCTCCGGGAGTGTATTGAGTCTGGGATGTTGATTCCGCTCGAAGCCGGTGACGTGTCCCCTTCCTCCGATATTTTGCTCATCCCCCAGCCTTTGTGGCTTTCACTGAAAGACTCTGCGCGGACGGCGCTGGCGAACTATCACAAAACCTTCCCGTTGCGGCGTGGAATGCCGCGCGAGGAACTGAAAAGCCGCCTGAAACTGGCCCCGCGCCTGTTCAACGCGGCGCTCAAACGGCTGGAACTGACCGAAAGCGGCAACTGGCTGGCCCTGCCGGGTCACGAAATCCGTTTTTCGGCAGAACAGCAGGCCAAAGTGAATGTCCTGCTTAAAAAATTTGCCGCCGCGCCCTTTGGCCCGCCCTCCGTCAAAGACTGCCAGGCCGAAGTGGGCGAGGATGTGTACGCCGCGCTGCTCGAATTGGGGCAATTGACCCAGGTTTCGCCCGAAGTGGTCTTTCGCAAGGCCGATTATGAGCAGATGGCCGCCGCCGTGCGCAAATTGCTCATCCAAAAAGGGCAAATCACCGCCGCTGAAGTACGCGACTTGTTCCAAACCAGCCGCAAATATGCGCTCGGCCTGCTCGAACACCTGGATTCGATGGGCGTAACAAAACGTGATGGTGATTTTAGAAGATTGAAGTAGGACAAATTGCCAATTTGTCCCACCCGAATTGTGCTAAACTAACCCTATGGATGCCCGTTTTTCTGACCCTGTTTCAGTCAGGAAACCCGGACAAAATGTATTTGCTACGTGTATTTGTTGATATCGACCGCATTCCTCCCGAAGTAGTCACTGTGTATCGAACCAGCAAGATAACGAAATATTAGAGGCTTGAGCCATGAAAGTGATATATGACCGCGAGACGGATACGCTTACTGTTATTTTTGCCGAAACCCCGGTAGTAGAAAGCGATGAAGATAAGCCTGGCGTGATTCTCGACTATGATGAAGCCGGGAATTTAGTTTCCCTGGAAATTCTTGATGCCTCCCGGCGTGTGTCTGTGCCAGGACGGATTGAATACCAGGTTTCTCCGCTTTCGACATAATGTTTAGGCTGACGCGTCGCTGAACAATTATGATTTTCGACCCAACCCTGATGAGCAGTATTCTGCTGATAGCCACCGCCTTTGGTGGGGCCTTTTTGGCCGCCCTTTGGCTGGCGCTGGTGATTTGGACCTGGCGCGACATCCGCTCCCGCGCGCGCGACCCGCTGGCCCAGGCCCTGGCCGTGCTGGTGGTGGCCGCGCTCAACCTGCCGGGCGTGCTGGTTTACCTGATTCTGCGCCCCGCCCGCACGCTGGAAGAAGAATACCAGCGCACGCTGGAAGAAGAAGCCCTGCTGGCCTCCATCGAAGACCAGGCGCTCTGCCCCGGCTGCGAGCGCCGAATCCGCGAGGATTGGCAGGTCTGCCCGAACTGCCACACCAAACTAAAAAAGACGTGCCAGCACTGCGGAAAGTTGATGGAACTGCCCTGGAACATCTGCCCCTACTGCGGCACGCCCGCGCCGGGGGTGAAGAGGGAAGATGCGTAGGAGTAATAACGGAACCGGTCAACGAAAGTTGACCGGTTTTTTGCCACATGGGTTGAATTTGTGATGATTTCTGGCTATAATTGAGTTGTACAATTGTTCAATATTCAGCGAGCCAGCATGGAAATTGTTTTAGACACATCTGCGATTATTGCCTTTATAGCAAATGAGCCTGAACGCGATTCGATGATTACCTTGACGAAAGGCGCAACCCTGATAGCGCCCGCTTCTGTTCATTGGGAAGTTGGAAATGCTTTCTCTGCCATGTTCAAGCGGCAGCGAATCAACCTGGACAATGCGATTAAGGCATTGACGATTTACAGAACCATCCCGATTCGTTTCGTAGATGTGGAACTTGTCCAATCGTTACAGATTGCGGCAGGTGAAAAAATATATGCGTATGACGCGTATCTTTTGCAATGCTCGCTTAAGTATCGGGCTGCCTTGCTTACATTGGATGCGAACCTTGTCGCAGTTGCCAGAAAACTCGGCGTTCGCGTATTGGAGGTTTGACAATGACAATATATACATATTCTGACGCCCGGCAAAATTTCGCCAGCCTCCTGGAGCAAGCGCTTCGGGAGGGTGAAGTCCGAATCCGCCGCAAGGATGGCCGGATGTTCGTGTTGCGCCCGGAAGTCACTTACGATTCGCCTTTGAGCAACCTCGGCGGCGTGGATTTGGGCCTGACTACCGAGGAAATCGTTCGTTTTGTGCGCGAGAGTCGGGAAGCGGAGTAGCGCAATGCCCCAAATTGCCCCCTACGGAAGCTGGAAATCGCCGATTACGACCGAATTGATGACCGCCAAGACGATTGGCTTGGGTCAGGTCGTCCTCGACGGGACAAATGTCTACTGGCTGGAAAGCCGTCCGCTTGAAGGCGGGCGGAATGCCCTGGTAAAAGCCGCGCCGGGCGCGCAGCCGGTGGAGTGCCTGCCGCCGGAGTTCAACCTCCGCAGCCGCGTCCACGAATACGGCGGCGGGGCCTATGCGGTGTTCGAGGGCGTCATCTACTTCGTCAACTTCAAAGACCAGCGGCTTTACCGGCTGGATTCGGGAGCAGCACCCCAGGCCTTGACTCCTGCCGGAGACTATCGCTATGCCGATTTCACGCTCGACCGCGCCCGCAAGCGGTTAATTTGCATCCGCGAAGACCACACAAAGAGCGGTGAACCGGTCAATACCATCGTCGCCCTTTCGCTTGATGGAAACGACAACGGCGCGGTGCTTCTCGAAGGGTATGACTTTTTCTCTACCCCGCGCATTAGCCCCGATGGAACGAAACTGTGCTGGCTGGCCTGGAATCACCCCAACATGCCCTGGGATGGCACCGAGTTGTGGGTGGCAGAACTTCGAGCCGACGGTACGCTGGGGGAACGGAAGCAGGTGGCCGGCGGGGTGGATGAATCCATCTTCCAGCCGGAATGGTCGCCGGAGGGCGTGCTGTACTTCGTCAGCGACAAATCCGGCTGGTGGAATCTCTACCGCCTGAACGGAGATGAGGCCGAAGCGCTTTATCCGCTCCAAGCCGAGTTTGGCCTGCCGCAGTGGGTCTTTGGAATGCGGACCTACGCTTTCCTCGGCCCGCGCGACATCCTGTGCGCCTTCACCCAAAATGGATTCTGGACTCTTGCCCGCCTGGATGCCGACCGAAAGACGCTCTCCTCGTATGACCTGCCCTTTACGACGTTCTCGGATATTCGCGCGGGAGATGGGTTTGCCGTTTTCCTGGCGGGTTCACCCTCGCAGCCTTCGGGAATCTGGCGCTTTTCGGTGGCGACCGGCGCGCTCGAAGCGATGAAACTGGCCTTTGAGCCGATCATTGACCCTGGTTATTTTTCGATTCCCCGCCCGTTGGAGTTCCCGACCGAAAACGGCCTGACCGCGCATGGCATTTTCTACCCCCCTGCCAATCCCGATTTCACCGCTCCACAGGGCGAATTGCCGCCCCTGCTGGTGCTGAGTCATGGCGGCCCGACCGGCTCGACCAGCGCCACCCTGCGATACGGCATTCAATACTGGACCAGCCGAGGCTTTGCGGTACTGGATGTCAATTATGGCGGTTCGACCGGCTACGGACGCGCCTATCGGGAACGTTTGAACGGCAATTGGGGCATTGTGGATGTAGATGATTGCTGCAACGGCGCGCGCTGGCTGGCCGAGCAAGGGCTTGTGGATGGCAAACGCATGGCAATTTCTGGCGGCAGCGCGGGCGGCTTCACCACCCTGGCCGCGCTGGTGTTCAAGGATACGTTCAGCGCTGGGGCTAGCCACTATGGCATTGGCGACCTGGAAGCGTTGGCGCGCGACACCCACAAGTTCGAGAGCCGCTATTGCGATAACCTGATTGGCCCTTACCCGCAGCGCCGCGACTTGTATCTTGAACGCTCACCGGTCAGGCATGTCGAAAGGCTTTCGACGCCCATCCTGTTGCTGCAAGGCGATTCTGACCCAATTGTGCCGCCCAACCAGGCCGAGATGATGTTCGATGCGGCCAAAGCGCGCGGCGTGCCGACCGCCCTTCTTATGTTCAAAGACGAGCAGCACGGCTTCCGCAAGGCCGAAAACATCCGGCGCGCCACCGAAGCGGAGTTTTACTTTTACTCCAAGATCTTCGGCTTCACCCCGGCGGATGAGATTGAACCGGTGGATATTTCACAGTAATCAGTGAACAGTGAACAGTAACCCACTGAATACTGAACACTGATTACTGAATCACCCGTCTTGTTGAATCTCCGCCGCGCGCAGGGTGTTTTTCATCAGCATCGCAATCGTCATTGGGCCAACGCCGCCGGGGACGGGGGTAATCCAACCGGCCACTTCTTTCGCCTCGTCGAAGTTCACATCGCCTACCAGCCGGTAGCCGCTCTTTTTGGTAGAGTCGGGCTTGGAATTGATTCCCACGTCAATCACCGCCGCGCCGGGCTTAATCCAGTCGCCGCGCACGAACTCAGCCTTACCGATGGCCGCAATCAAGATGTCGGCCTGGCGTACCACGCCGGGTAAATCTTTTGTGCGCGAGTGGCAAACCGTGACGGTGGCGTTTTTGCCAATCAGGAGCAACGCGGCGGGCATGCCGACGATGTTTGAGCGGCCCAACACGACCGCATTGGCGCCCTCAATTTTCACGCCAGACTGTTCGAGCAGGTAGATGCAGCCAAACGGGGTGCAAGGCACAAAGAGCGGCTCGCGTCCTTTTTGAGCCAGGCGGCCAATGTTGAGGGGCGAAAAGCCATCCACATCTTTTTCAATGCTGATGAGGCTCAAAATCCGCTCCTCGTTCAGGTGAGCCGGCAGCGGTAACTGCACCAGGATGCCGTTGACCTTCTTGCTGCGGTTCAGGCTCTTGATGAGTTTTTCCAACTCCTCCTGCGTGATGTTTTCCGGCACATGATGGCTGACCGAACCCATCCCCAGTTCCTCGCAGGCCTTGCCTTTCGAGCGCACATAGGTTGCCGAATCCACCCGGTCTCCCACCAGCACGGTCGCCAGGGTGGGCTTGGGTTTGCCCGCAGCGGTGCGTTTGGCTACCTCGGCAGCCACCTGTTCGCGCACTTGCTGGGCAATCACTTTGCCGTCAATCAATTGAGCAGTCATGGGGTTGTCCTCTCCGGTTGGTTTGTGAAAAAGATAGCAAAATGATTATACAACGCTGCAATCACAGAGACAAAGTGACACCTGACACCTCCCCGCCTGACACCTGACACCTGACACCTCCCCGCCTGAC
>CAYRBO010000017.1:62543-99912 GCA_964422545.1 uncultured Anaerolinea sp.
ACCTCCCCGCCTGACACCTGACACCTGACACCTCCCCGCCTGACACCTGACACCTGACACCTCCCCGCCTGACACCTGACACCTAAACACCTGACACCTTCAAAACCGCCTCGCCGTTGAAGCGGCTGTGTTTCAAATCGCCGAGGGCCGCGTTCGCCTGGTTGAGCGGGTAAACGGTCACTGTCGAGCGCAATCTGGCGGCCATCGCCAGGGCCAGGAACTCCTCTCCATCGCGGCGGGTCGCATTTGCCACCGAGCGGATTTGTCGTTCTCCCCACAATTTTGAATAAGGAAACGAAGGAATATCGCTGGTATGGATGGCGTTAATGGCGACGATTCCACCGGGGCGGATGGATTCCAACGCGCGGATGACGATCTCGCCTGCCGGGGCAAAGACCACCGCCTTATCGAGAGCAACTGCGCTGAAACCTGCTTCCGTTGCCCGCACCGCTCCCAACTCCAGAGCGTGCTGCTGATGGGCTGGCGAACGGGTAAAGACGTGAACTTCACAGCCCCAATAACGCAAAACCTGAATGCACAGATGCGCGCTGGCCCCAAACCCGAACAATCCTACCCGTTCTCCCGGCTCGATTTCGGCCTTTTTCAGCGCCCGGTAGCCGACGATGCCCGCGCATAAGAGCGGCGCGGCCTGCTCATCGGAGATGCCATCTGGGATGGGCAGGACGTAGCGCGAATCGGCCAGCATGTACTCCGCAAAGCCGCCATCCACGCTAAAACCGGTGAATTGGGCGTTTTGGCACAGGTTTTCCATCTCGCGCTGGCAGAAATCGCATTCCCCGCAAGCCCAATGCAGCCATGGGATGCCAACCCTGGCCCCAACGCTCACCCCTGTCCCCGGCACGGAGTTCGAGGAAAGCGCGTCCACTCTCCCCACCACCTGATGCCCCGGGGTAACGGGGTAGCGCGGCGGGGTGATGTCGCCCTCTACGATGTGTAAATCGGTGTGACAAACACCGCACACTGAGACCTTTATCCGCGCCTGGCCGGGTTCCGGTTCGGGGAGGGGCAAATCGGCCAGGCGGAGTGGATTGGTTTCAATGGGAGCGGGGGCAAACAGGCGGTATGCTTGCATGGCGAGATTCTATATCAAAACTTGCGTTTTTCAATCTGGCGGTAAATTAGACTCAATCTGTATATTTTAGAAAATATGCCGTAGAATAGACTTTATTATGACACATATTATTTCGCCAGCGGCCCTCGAAGCCATCCAGCAAGCCTGCCAGGCCCTGCAACGCGGCGAGAAACGCGCCGTCCGGCATTGGGCCGAAGTGGCCCTGGCGCAGGATGCCGCCCTCGAAGAACCCTGGCTGCTGCTGGCCGCCGTTGCCACCCCGCGCGCCAGCGTCGAATTCCTCCAGCGCGCCCTGCAAGACCACCCTGATAGTGAACGGGCCCGCAAGGGCCTGGATTGGGCGCTCCAGCGCCTGCGCGAGGCAGAAGCGAAGCACCCGGCCACCGGAACCACCCAGCCAACGCGCGCGCAAACCCCTGTTCCCACCCAGCCGGTCAGGACGGTTTCGAATCCTGCCGTCACGCAGCCCGCGCGGGTGGTAAAAACCATTCCTGTTGAGAAAAAGACCTTGAAGTGGGGGGCCGTTCCAATGGTACTCTCTCTTCTGACCTGCCTGCTCATTGCTGCTTCCTTTTTTGGGGGCGCGACGCCGGTTCGGGCCTTCCTCAACGGCCTGGCGCAGCCGCCGCAGGGCGCGGTGGCCTGGTCGGTAGCCGAGGTCGCCAAATCGACCGGCGCGGTCTTCCCGACCCTCACGCCGCTCTCCCCGGTGGCAGTTGGTTCGGCCACGTCCCTGCCGCAGGTCACGTTCCTGCCGCAGTCTTCGCCGACCGCGACCTTCATCCCAACTCAACCGTTGACGCCAGTCGAGTCCCCAATCCCGCAGCCCACCGACTTAGCCAGCGAACCCTGGCCCACCCCTTTGCCCACCGATACGCCTGCCCCTCAGCAGTCTGCTGCCCCCGCGCCCAATTACGAGAGCGGCAAACTCATCCTGGTTGATATTTCCGAACAACACATGTACGTCTACGAAAATGGGACGCTGGTGTACAGTTTCGTCGTCTCGACCGGCATGAACGGCGGCACGCGCGCTGGCACTTTCAGCGTCCTGAATAAAATTCCCAATGCTTACGGCTCCACCTGGAACATCTGGATGCCCAACTGGCTGGGCATTTACTGGTCAGGACACCTGCAAAACGGCATCCACGCCTTGCCCATCCTGCCGAACGGACAGCGCTTGTGGGCTGGCTACCTCGGCACGCCCATTTCGTATGGCTGCGTGGTGCTGGGGACTTACGAATCTGAATTATTGTACAACTGGGCCGAGGTGGGAACGCCGGTTGTCATTCAGTATTAGGGGGGCCGAAGTCTCTTTACTTCGACCAAAATCAAGAGATTTTGGCTTCCGAACAAGGAAAACTCATGCAACTCCCTCTCGAAACTCAAATTGGAGACCTTCTCCGCCAAAAGGGGTGGAAACTGGCGACCGCCGAATCTTGCACCGGCGGACTCATCGGCCACCGCATCACCGACATCCCCGGCTCATCCGATTACTACCTGGGCGGGGTCGTGGCCTATGCTTACGAGGCCAAAGTGGCCGTGCTGGGCGTCTCGTGGGAGACCCTGCAAAAGCACGGCGCGGTTAGCCGCGAAACGGTGCTGGAGATGGCGCGCGGCGCGCGGGTTCTGCTGGAGGCCGATATCGCCATCTCGGTCAGCGGGATTGCCGGGCCAGGCGGCGCGACCCCCGATAAACCGGTCGGCACGACCTGGTTCGGACTCTCGACTGCGGAGGGGGAATGGGCGCGCGTCTATCGCTTCCGCGGCGACCGGGCGCGGAACAAAGCCGCCTCGGCCCAGGCCGCGCTGCGATTTGTCCTCGATGCCCTGACCGATTCCCAACCCCTCGAAGGAGATTACCGTTCCTCATGAACATCATCGTCCTCATCTCTGCTAACGCCGAATGGCGGGCCGTCAAACCGCTCTTTCCCAACGCCCAAATCGAACAATCTCCATTTGGCGAGTGGTTTGCCCTGACACCTGAAACCTCGCACCGAATCACCTGCTTCCACGGCGGTTGGGGAAAAGTTTCAGCGGCGGCCACTGCCCAATACGTCATTGACCATTTCCAGCCCGATTTGCTGGTTAATTTGGGAACCTGCGGCGGGTTCGAGGGCCGCATCGAAGCCGGAACCATCCTCCTGGTCGAAAAAACCATCGTTTACGACATCATCGAGCAGATGGGCGACCCGGAGGGCGCGATTACTGATTATTCGACCGATATAGATTTGTCCTGGCTGCCCGAACCCTTCCCGCCCCCTGTGCAGCGCGGCTTGCTGGTCTCTGGCGACCGCGATATCCTCGTCGAAGACATCCCCATGCTGGTCAGCCGCTTTGGGGCTTCCGCCGCCGATTGGGAATCGGGAGCAATTGCCTGGGTGGCGAGCAAAAACCGCGTCCGGTGCCTCATCCTGCGCGGCGTGACCGACCTGGTGGGCAGCGGCGGCGGCGAAGCCTACGGTAACTTCGACCTGTTCCAGCAGCGGACGAATGCGGTCATGCGGCAGTTGGTGGAGTTGTTGAGGAGTTGGCTGGCAGAATTGGGGTAAATCAGTCTGTGCGTGGTTTATCTGAAATGGCCTCGATTTCGTCCAGCACCGCAGAAATGTTGGTCGGTTTGCCTGGCGTGGCTTCACCATCTGCGCTATGAATGTGGTGAGGAAAATTTTCAAGGCCAGGATGATGTGGCGCTACGGCCATTTTCGACAGCGAAACCCATTCGACGAAATCCATGCGGTCGTCCGTTGTGCCCGATTCATACTTCTTAACAAACTCAACGGTGGTCATGCCATATTGGCGTTCGTAATCTGCCATCACCCTTTGAATTTCATCCAGTTGCATACGGATACGGCTGGCTTCCAGGTCTACCAATTTATTGAGTGTTTGTGCTGTCAGGCGGTCGATTTGTTTTTTTCATACATCTCGGCCAGCCAGCGGACACCTTTTGTATATTTGATATTTGGGGTGGTAGGATAGACCGTCATAAAGCACCTCTACCCCCAATATACAACGACTATATTCCCGTCAAAATTGCTTTTGGCGAAAAACCTGCCCGCTGTGGTACGATATATCCATGATGTTCACCCTCCGCCCCTCCCAAACCGACATCCTGCGCTATCGCGGCGGAAAAATGGGCATTTCTGCCGTGCCGGGCGCGGGCAAGACCTTCACCCTCAGCGCGCTGGCCGCCCAAATCATCACGAGCGGCGCCTTGCAGCCCGACCAGGACGTGCTGATTGTGACCCTGGTCAATTCGGCGGTGGATAACTTCGCCGCCCGCATCGGGCGCATGGTCGAGCAGCGCGGGCTGATTCCGCACCTCGGCTACCGCGTCCGCACCCTGCACGGCCTGGCGCATGACATCGTCCGCGAGAAACCGACCCTGGCCGGGTTGGAGGAGCGATTCCAGATACTCGACGAGCGCGAGGCGGAATTCATCATTCGAGAAGCCTCCAACGCCTGGCTGGCAGCCCGTCCGCGCGAACTGACCGAGTATCTCGACCCAGCCCTCGACGATTCCAAGCGTGATTGGGTGCTGCGTCAGCATGTGCCTGAAATGATATTCACCCTCGCGCGCAACTTCATTCGCCTGGCCAAAGACCGCCGCCTGACGCCCGACCTGCTGCGCCAAAAATTGGATTCAGCCCCCAGTCTTCCGCTGGCCGAAATGGGCTGGGCCATCTACGCCGACTACCAACGTGCCCTGGCCTATCGCGGCGCGGTCGATTTCGACGACCTGATTCGTCTCGCCTACCAGATTCTCGAAGCCGACACCGACTACCTGACCCGCCTGCAATACCGTTTCCCCTATATCCTAGAAGACGAAGCCCAGGATTCCTCCCGCATTCAGGAGGAAATCCTGCGCAAACTGGCCGGTCACGGCAACTGGGTGCGCGTCGGCGACCCCAACCAGGCCATTTTCGAGACCTTTACGACCGCCGACCCGCGCCTGCTGAAGGATTTCATTGCGCATGAGGCCGATTTCAGGCAGGAATTGCCCGTTTCCGGGCGTTCCCAGCCCTGCATCATTGACCTGGCGAACCAGTTAATCCATTGGGTGAACACAGCCCACCCCGCCGAAACATGCCGCGACGCCCTGACCACTCCCTACATCCAGGCGGCTGCCCCCGATGATCCGCAGCCTAACCCCGAACCGGACCCAAAGGGCATCCGCATCATCGCCAAGAAACACACCCCCGAAGAAGAAATCGAAGCGGTGGTCAAATCCATCGAAAAGTGGCTGCCTGACCACCTCGATTGGACGGTGGCCGTGCTGGTCCCACGCAACGCGCGCGGCGTCGAGGTGGTGGACGCGCTCCGCAAGCGGGGCATCCCCTTCGTTGAGATGATTAACAGCACCCTCAACACCCGCAACACCGCCGGGGCCATTGCGAATGTGATTGGCTACCTGGCCGAACCGGCCTCCCCGCGCAAACTGTCGGTTGCCTACCAGGTCTGGCGGCGCGCCTGGCGCGAGGACGAAGGCCAAAAGGGATTGTACAGCCGCGTCGCGGAACTCCTGCGCAAAGTGGGGAAGGTCGAGGAATATCTGTTTCCGGCGGAACATGACGATATGCAAGAGACCTTCCCCAGCCTGGACGGGTCCGAATCCGACCAGGCCGCCGCTGATGAGTTGCTCGCCTTCCGCGAGGTCATCCGCCGTTGGCAGGGGACCACCCTCCTGCCTATCGACCAGATGATACTGACCCTTTCGCAGGAATTATTCACCGAACCCGCCGACCTGGCCCTGGCGCACAAATTGGCCCTGGTGCTGCGCCAATCGGCCAACCAGCATCCCGATTGGCGGCTGCCTGAACTGACCGCCGAACTCACCGTAATCGCCAAAAACGAGCGCCGCTTTATCGGTTTCTCATCCGATGATTCGGGCTTCGACCCGGAGCAGTATCGCGGCAGGGTGGTGGTGACGACCATGCACAAAGCCAAAGGTCTGGAGTGGGACCGGGTGTATCTGATGTCGGTCAACAATTACGATTTCCCCTCCTTGCAGCCGTATGACCGCTACATCAGCGAGAAATGGTTCATTCGCAGTGGTTTGAATCTCGAAGCCGAGGCGCTCGGTCAACTAAAAGCCCTGGAATCGAGCGGTGAATACGATTGGTATGAAGAAGGCGCGGAAACCATGCGTGCCCGCGTAGATTACGTCCGCGAGCGGCTGCGCTTGCTCTATGTTGGCATCACCCGCGCCAAACGGGATTTAATCCTGACCTGGAACACAGGCCGCCAGGGCGACGCCCAGCGCTGCCTGCCGGTCGAGGCCCTGGCGGGATGGGTGGAGAGCAATCAGTGAAATAAAAAGACCGGAGAGTGAGTTCTCCGGTTTTTTCATCTTTTCAGGTTGCCTTTATGGCGCGTTGACGTAGAAATCGAACTTCTGCGAAACCTCCAGTCAGCAGCCATCGAGAACGTGTTCGAGCGAAGAATCGCGCCGCGCTTTGGGCGGGGGCGGCTTGATTTCGGATGCGCCGACCTTGACGCCCAGCAACTTAAGTTTATCGGCCAGAGAAGGGGACATGCGGCGATTGTATCGCAGATGACAGTCCGAACTTTCAATCTGGCCGCCAGTTATAAACCGGCGGCTGACCGGAGACTTCGGGCAGGTAGCAGCCATCCACCTTATCGGGTCGGACGTATTTGACGAGGAAATCTACCCGCCAGCGGCGCTCACTGCCGCCGGGGCGGATGAGTTCGTTGCGTTCCACCCGCCAGACCGCGCCTTCTACCGGGTCGAGCGCGCCGTGAAAGCCGTATGTTCCCAACAGCGAGAGAGCCTGCTCAATGGAAAGGGGGCCGCCCCGGTGGAGCAGGTGCGGGGTGACGAATTCGCCGGGGGCCAGCCGCGCGATGAATTCCTCGAACACTGCGCGGGTCGCGCCGGTCATCAAGTCGAAGGCCACAAAGGGTTCGTGTTTCAGTTCGTAGCGCGTGCCGTGCGCTTGCATTAGCCATTCGCCGCACAGCCGTTCCCCCTCGCGCAGCACGGCCAGAAAGCGGTTTTTGTTGCGCATCACCCAGGTCTCGAAGTGATGGTGTTGCTCATAGGGTGAGAACGACGCCAGGTAGCCGGAGCGCGTGAGGGCCAGGATTTCGCCGTTTAGCCGGGCGACCCCCACGTTGGAACCGTCCAGTTTTTCCTGGACGATGACCAGGTCGTGGCGGTCGCGGGTTTTTTGGGTGGCGATGCGTTCCTGGCCTGCGTGACATTTGTGGTCGCCAATGCCAATGCGGCTGCCGGGCAGGTGCGCGATGCTGCCGTAACTCTTGATGCCCAGCGGCTTGCGGGAGGGGGATGAAAGACTCATAATCCAATTATAATCAAGCCGGAGTTTCGAGGCCGATGGCAACCCGCTGGCAGCGACTGCGCGAACGGTTCGTCAACCTATACCCGCCCTTCCTGGGCGCGGGGATTCGCTCGCGCCGCCTCGATGACCTGACCATCCGGGTTGAGATGCCGCTGACCTGGTTCAACCGCAACATCTTCGGTACGCACTTCGGCGGCTCGCTGTATGCGATGTGCGACCCCTGGTTTGCGCTGATTTTGCTGCGCGCGCTGGGAGATGGTTATATCGTCTGGGATAAGGCGGCCAGCATTCAGTTTGTCAGGCCGGGACGTGGCACGGTGATAGCGGTGTTCCACATCCCGCCGGAGCGGGTGGAGGAAATTCGCCAGGCGGCTGAAGCCAGTTCCAAAGTGGAGCCGTTGTTCACTGCCGAGGTGCTGGATTCCGACGGGCAGGTGGTGGCGCGGGTCGAAAAACTGTTGTATGTGAGGAAAAAGCGATGAAATGGCGTAAAACCATCCTGACCATCGCCACGCGCGGCAAAGGATTGTATGCTTTCACCGACCAGGTGAACGCCCACTTGCGCATTTGGAACGCGCGCGAGGGGATGTGTTTTCTCTTTTGCCCGCACACCTCCGCTTCGCTGACCATCAACGAGAACTACGACCCAACCGCCCAGGCAGATTTGGAAACCGCACTCGAAAAGATGGTCCCTGAAAATGAGCGCTGGTATACGCACGACCTGGAAGGCCCCGATGACGCTACCTCGCACATCCGCGCCATGCTGACCGGCTCTAGCCTGACGATTCCAGTGGATGAGGGACGGCTGACGCTGGGAACCTGGCAGGGGGTGTATCTGTTCGAGCATCGCGCCCACGCCCACCGCCGCGAGGTGTGGGTCAGGGTGCTGGATGTCTCTGGTGAATAAAAAATCCGCGTCTTGAGCGCGGATTTTCGTTACCGTTCAAATTTTAGTCAGGCGCAGGGCTGACAGGAGTATCTGTTTTTTCTGCTTCCCAATCCGTTTTCTTAATCGCGGGAGCGCCCGCCGACCAGGCTGACGAAGTAGAGCAGCTGCATGACGGCGGTTACAAGGGCGGCAACGTAGGTGAGCGCGGCAGCGTTGAGCACCGCGTTGACGCCGCGCTGTTCATCTTCCCCAACGATGATGCCCGAATCGGCCAGCAGGCGTTTGGCGCGGGCCGAGGCGTCGAACTCCACCGGCAGGGTTGCCAGGGCAAAAACCGCCCCTGCGGAGAAGATAATCACGCCCAGCCAGGCCAGGCCGGTAAAGCCAAGCAGCAGACCGGCCATAATCAAAATCCAGCCCAGGTTCGAGCCGATGTTGACCGCCGGGACGAGCGCGCCGCGCAGCCGCAGCGGGAAGTAGTTTTCGGCATCTTGCATGGCGTGGCCGAGTTCGTGCGCTGCAATGGCGAGAGACGCCACCGAGGGCCGGTTGGCAACATCATAGGAAAGGCGCAGCACTTTATGTTGTGGGTCGTAGTGGTCGGTCATTTCCCCGGGGACGCCTTCCAGCCGGATGCCATACAGACCGCTGCTCGAAATCAGGCGGCGGGCTGCATCGGCCCCGGTTAACCCGCTGCGGGCGCGCACCTGACTCCATTTGCTATAGGACGACTTGACGTACCATGATGTGAGCGCCATCAGAAGGAAGGCGGGTATCATGTAAATCAAGTAGTTGATGTCGAAGAAAAACATATTTGCCTCCGTATTTCGCTAAATATCCAGACTCATTTTTACCAGTTTTACGTCAACCTTTTGTTAGCATTGCATCAAGAATTTATTAATAGGTCTTGCGCAAATAGCAGTTTTGAACAGGGTGTACAGGATAAACAGGATGTTTTTCAGGGTATATTCCGCGTTACGGTTTCGAGAGCAGCTCGAGTGCTTTTTCCAGTTGCGGGTCGCGCTTGGCCTCGCGGTCTTCTTTGGTCAGTTCTACCACAACATCTGGCTGTAAGCCAATTTTATGAATGGTGCGCTCTTTGGGCGTCAGCCATTTGGCGACGGTGATGCGGACAGCGCCTTCGTTGCCATTGAGCGGAATCCAGTTTTGTACTGAGCCTTTTCCGTAGGACTTGACCCCAACCAGGGTAGCGCGCCCGTAATCTTGCAAGGCCCCGGCCACGATTTCAGAAGCCGAAGCCGAGCCTTCGTTGATTAGCACGACCATTGGAATTTGGGTTGCCAGGCCGCCGCCCAAAGTTTCAAAGGTGTCGCGTCTGCCATCTCCGTATTGCTCGTAGAGGGCAACCTGACCTTTCTCGACGAATTGCGACAGCACTTCGACCGAGGTGCGCAGGTAGCCGCCGCCGTTGTTGCGCAGGTCGAGAATTAATCCTTTCGGATTTTGAGCCATCAGTTCTTTCAGAGCGTCGCGCAGTTCGCGGCTGGTGGTATCGCCAAAGGTGTTGAGTTGGACATAGGCGATATCACCTTTCATCTCATATTCCACGCTTTTGACGATGATTTTGGCGCGGGTAATCGACACATCGAAGGGCTTTTCCTCGCCCTCGCGCTGGATGGTCAGGATGACGGTCGTTCCAGCAGGGCCAAGCACTTTGCGGCGGGCCAGTTCGGGGTTTACCCCGGTCATATCCTCGCCGTCGATGGCGATAATTTTGTCGCCGGCGCGCAGCCCTGCCGCTTCAGCCGGAGAGTCTTTAATCGGGCTGATGACAGTCAGATAATCACCAGTTGTGTCCACATAAGCGCCAATCCCTTCATAGTTACCGGCCAGGCCAGCGTTGGCGTCTTCATACTCTTGAGGGTCCATGTACGAGGTGTGGTCATCGCCCAGGGCTTCGAGCATGCCTCGGATGGCGCCACGCATCAGGGCAACGTCATCTACCGGTTGGTCAACGTACTGCTCGTGGACGAGGCTCCAGGTTTCCCAGAAGGGGGTAAAGAGTTGTTGCAAGTCTTCGGGCGTGGCTTCTACGGCGGCTTGCGGCGTGGCTTGGGCGGCAGGCGCGCCCGGCAGCGAGAAGTTGGGGATGAACGCGCCGAGTGACGTGAAGTGTCCGACCACGAACCCGCCGGCGAAGGCGCCCGTCAACAGGAACAGGGCCAGGAACGAAACCAGGATGAATTTGACGAATTTATTCACAGATACCTCCAAATTTTGCTATGCACTATAGCACTTGCGGATTAAATCATAATGAAAGCAGGCGGGCGAGGCGTAAGAAATGCGTAAGAGTTTCAGGTTGGGTCGTTTTTGTCACCCGCATCCAGTTCCTTGACCCGTTCGCTGAGTTCCTTGAGTTGTTCATCCTGCGCTTTCCAGGGCTGGGTGAAGCCTTGCAAGAATCCCTTTTCGCCTTTGCGCGGGGCCCAGCCGCGCACCAGCGCAAACATCGCCAGGTTGGAGAAGACCAGGATGACAACCAGCAGTACAATCACAATCCAGATTTTTTCGGGGTGCATCAGTTCCTCCCGTTGAGCAGGGCCGGCAAGCGTGACCAGTCGCTGAACGCGGCGTCGGCATCGGGATGCGGCTCGGATGTTCCGTAGAGCAGAGCCAAAAATCCACGCTGGCGGGCGGCGCGGGTGGTGCGCGGCAGGTCGTCAATCATCACGCAGCGGCGCGGGTCGGGTTCTCCGGCCAGGGTTTGGGCAATCTCGAAGGATTCGGGCATGGGTTTGCAGTAGGGGTCGATGGCGAGGACATCCACAATCCCATCGAAGCAGGATTCGATATCCAGTTGACGCAGCACGCGCCGGGCGTGGGCTGAATCGGCGTTGGTAAAGATGAATTTTCGGGCCGGGATGGAACTCAAAATCGAACACAATCCCGGATTAGGGGCCATGTAATCGGCCAGCGGCACATCGTGAACATAGGCCAGGTAGTCGAGCATATCCACGTGATAGTTGGCCTGCAAGCCGCGCAAGGTGGTTCCGTATTGCAGGAAGTACTGGTGGCTGAGTTCCGGCACGACCTGGGCCGCGATGCCGAGCCGCTCGCGCATGTACTGGCGGATGCGTTCCTTAATGGCCTGCCACAGTCCGTTTTCGGCGGGGTAGAGCGTGTCGTCGAGGTCGATGAAGAGGGTGGTGAATTGCATAGGGCGATTATACCGTCAGGGCGTAGGCGCCGGCGTGGGGGTGGATGGCGCGAATTTGAGATATTTATCGAAGAAGTTTTTCATCCGCGACTGGAGTTTCTGCCCAGCCTGCCCTGAAAACGAGTGGTCGGCGCCCTCGTAGAAATAGCAGTTAACCGTTTTGCCGAGCGATTTCAACTGCTCGCAGGCCTGGCGCGACCATTCGACCGGGACGACCGAATCGGCGGTGCCGTGATGGATGTCGATGGGAATATCAATGTCGCGGTAAAAGTAATTCGGCGAGGTGGAAAGGAAGGCAAAAGCAGGCATTGCCAGGGTGGCCTGCGCGTCGGGGTCGCCGGAGAAGAATTTGGCGTTTTGGATGTCGTCCCCGCTCATGGGGGCATAGAAAAAAGCGGCCTGAATGTGTGGACTAACGACCAGCACCCGCCAGGCGATTGCTCCGCCCATGCTGAAGGCCCACAGCCCGATTTTGCCCGGCTTGGCGGTGCGCAGGTAACTCCAGGTTTGCCCTGCTTCGCTTTTGACCAGCGCAATCAGGTTTAGCACGTCAATGGCGTAGCCCGCCAGAAACAGGTTCTCGCCGGGGTCGGAGGGCGCGAAATTGCGATAGTTGGGGTGCAGGACGATGTAACCGCGCTGGGCCAGCAGGTCGGCGTAGTCGGTGTCTTGCTCGAAAATCGAATACGAAGCCGGGTCTGCCGCGCCGTGTAGCATGAGGATGACCGAAAACGGCCCCTCGCCGCGCGGAATGTTGGCGTAGCCGTAGATGGTCAGGCCGTCGGAGGGGTAGCGGAAGATGTACTGGTTGTAGAGCGGCGTTTCGGCGGTTTTTTGGGTCAGTTCGATTTTCCCGCCGCCGTAGTTGCGCAGGCGCAGAGCCTCGACAGTGTAACGGTAGAAAAACAGTTCGGGGGTGGGCGAGGCCGCCGCTTCAGGCGTCCAGGTGGGGGCGCGGGTGGGCGGTGGGATGGGCGTCACGCTGGGGGCGGGCGTGCGGGTTGGGCGCGGCGTGGGCGGCAGGGGCGTGGGGGAGGCTGTTGGCGCGGCGGGCAGGCAGGCGGCCAGCAGGAAAATGCACAAGAGCAGCAAGAAATTTCGCATATTGTGAGATTATAACCCGCCCAGTGTATGGAATATAGCGCTTTGAGTTTTCACATCAAACCCGAACACGGAATACACGGATTTCACGGAGTCACGCGGAAAAAGCTCTGATAATACCGTTTTCATCTGTGTTTGCCCGTGTTTTCCGTGTCCAAAAATTTCTCCCGCTGGGTATAATCTTCCCATGCCCATCCAATTGCTTGCCCCTGAAGTTGCCTCGCAAATTGCCGCCGGGGAGGTGGTGGAACGCCCTGCCTCGGTCGTCAAGGAATTGGTCGAAAACGCGCTCGATGCAGGCGCAAAGTCAATTCATGTTACCATCCAGGAAGCCGGACGCCGCCTGGTGGAAGTGGCCGATGACGGCTGCGGTATTCCGGCCTCAGAGTTGCCCCTGGCGGTGGAACGGCACGCTACCAGCAAACTGGCCTCGGCTGCTGACCTGTTCCAGATTGCCACGCTCGGCTTCCGGGGCGAGGCCCTGGCCTCGATTGGCTCGGTTTCGCGCATGACCGTTACCAGCCGGGTGAAGGATTCTAAAACGGGAGCGAGAATCCGGGTGGAAGGCGGGTTAGTGAAAACCGTCGAAGCGGTGGGCGCGCCAGTGGGCACGCTCATTCGGGTCGAAGATTTATTCTACAACGTTCCGGCCCGTCTGAAGTTCCTGAAGCAGGATGTGACCGAGCGGCGCGCGATAGATGGGCTGGTGACGCGCTACGCGCTGGCTTACCCGGAAGTGCGTTTCCGTCTGACAGACGGCACAACCCCCACCCTGCAAACCAGCGGCGACGGCGACCGGCGCGCGATTCTGGCGGCGCTGTATGGGGTGGATGTGGCAAAGCAGATGCTGGAAGTGATTGCTGAAGAGGACGGCTTGAAATTGACCGGGTACATCTCCCCGGCAGCGCTGACCCGCTCGAACCGCCGCGAGATGACCTTTTTCATTAATGGCCGCTGGGTGTCAGATACGCCGCTGACGCAAGCCCTGATGCAGGCCTACCACACCCTGCTGATGGTGGGACGCTACCCGCTGACCGTGCTGTTCCTGGAAATCGACCCGCAGGAGGTGGATGTCAACGTCCACCCGGCCAAGGCGGAGGTGCGTTTTAGAAGCCAGGAGCGGGTGTTCAGTTTCGTGCAGCGTTCGGCGCGGCGCGCGCTGCTGGCCTATTCCCCTGTTCCCTCGCTGCCGCCGAGCCAGAATTTGTGGGGGAGTGCCAGTCATCAGTCGTCAGTGAGCAGTAATCAGTATCCAGCGGTCAATAACCAGCCGGGGGCGGGGTTGGATTGGGTGATTGGGCATGAGCCAGTGAGCAGTGACCAGTTATCAGTAACGAGTGACTCAATTTCCAGAACTGAGCCAACTTCACAGCCGGTCACTCATCACTCATCACTTGTCAACCTGCCTTTACTCCGTCTCATCGGCCAAATCGGCGCGACGTACCTGATTGCGGAGGGGCCGGATGGGTTGTATCTCATCGACCAGCACGCGGCCCACGAGCGGGTCTTGTTCGAGAAGTTGATGCTTCAGCACGCGCAGAAAAATATTCCCTCGCAGGCGTTGCTGACGCCGGTGGTGGTGACGCTGCCGCCTTCCAGTGGGGCAGTCATCAGTAATCAGTTACCAGTTTTGAGCCGTTTTGGGTTCGAGGTGGAGCCGTTTGGGCCGAATTCGTTCCAAATCCGCGCTATGCCGGCGTTATTTGGCAACGCTGACCCGGCGGCGGCCCTGCGCGCGCTGGTGGAGGATTTCGAGGAAGACGAATCCCCGCTTCAGCAGGAAATTGAGGCCAAAATTGCCGGGCGGGTGTGCAAGCGGCTGGCGGTTAAGGCCGGGCAGGTGCTTACACCGGAGGAGCAGCGCGCCCTGCTAACCGACCTGGAGAACTGCGATTCCCCGCGCACCTGTCCGCATGGAAGGCCGACCATGATTCACCTGTCGGTGGACTTGCTGGAGCGGCAGTTTGGGCGGCGCGGGGCGAGGTAAGAATCAGGGTAAAGTGACCACATAGCACTGTCTGAAGCAGAGATGACCCGAGAAAGCGTTGGTCATTTCTGAAATCGCGGCAGCCCTGGCGCGCGGGCAGAACAAACCCGACCTGGGCGTTTTTGCAGAACAGGTTGCTCAATTTCCCAGCCTTGTCCTCATTTTGCTTGATGCCGGCTTGGCAAAGTATCAAGTTGAGCCGCGAAGCCTTATCTCGATCTGACGTTTCTTACCTGGCTGACGTTTTTACACAAAGTTAACGCACCTGTAAGCGGGCGTTAACTTTTATGCGTTAATCTATACTGGCTGGCAGTGTCCTTGTTTTGGGCTTAATTTCATGTAAACTACAATAGAAGGATGCGCGTATGGATGCGAACAGGCTGCTCCTCGAGGCAATTGATAACCGCTGGGAGAAATACCGCGAACAGATAAAAACCTGCCGCCGCGAGTTTTCTGAGGAGGCCGTCCACGACCTGCGGGTTGCCGCCCGTCGCCTGCTGGCGCTGATTGATTTGATGCGGGCCGTCAGGCCGCATCCGCGTCTGCAAAAAATTCGTAAAGCCCTCAAGGGGCAGCTGGACGAGTTCGATACCTTGCGCGATACGCAGGTTATGCTGGCCGAAATCTCCGAGACCATCGAGGCTTTGCCCGAGTTGAAACCCATCCAACAAACCCTGCAAAAACGCGAGCGCCGCCTGTTGCGCGAGGCCGAAGAAATTGTGGAAGACCTGAAACTATCTGGCATCGCCCGACGGCTGGAGAAGACACGCGCCGATATAGCGGAATTAAGTTCCAGCCCAGAGTTTGACAGCCTGGTTCTCCAGGCAGTTGATGAAGCCTACGTAACCGTTCTCCAACGCTGCCGCTGGATAAACCCGGCCCAGCCTGCTACCATCCACCGCACGCGCATTGCCTTCAAGCGGTTTCGCTATATGGTCGAAATCGTCCACCCGCTCTTGCCGGGTTTTCCGCAAACTCACTTTAAGCGGATGCATAATTACCAGACTGCCATGGGCGAGATTCAGGATGTCGAGGTTTTCCTCTTTACGCTCGATGATTTGACCGAGACGGAAGCCCCGCAAACGGTCCGCCGTTATTATGAGCAACGTCACGACGAATTAATCACCGCCTACATCGAAACCAAAGGCCAGGTAGAGATCTTCTGGCGCGCCAGCCCCGGGCAGCCCTTCCCCTGGGAAGTGGCAGAGGAGGCTGCGGCAATCATCCCAGATTGATGATAAGATTGGGGAAATAGAGACACCGGTAAAAAAAACTATGGCACTTCCCCCTAACGACCCCACCCTGACCCTTTCGGACCCCAAACTGTACATCAACCGTGAACTGGGCATGCTCGAATTCCAGCGCCGCGTGCTGGAAGAAGCCCAGGACGAAACCAACCCCCTGCTGGAGCGGGTGAAATTCCTTGCCATCTTTGGCTCGAACATGGATGAATTTTTTATGGTGCGAGTTTCGGGCATCCGCAGGCAGGTCGAAGCGCATATTCCCGATATTTCCATCGATGGCCGCACGCCGCGCGATGTGCTGGCCGCTATTCGCAAAATTTCGAACGACCTGTATAACGAGGCACACCAGTGTTGGAGCAAGAAACTGCTCCCAAAACTGGAGAAAGCCGGTATTCACATCTTGGATTATGAGAAATTAAACGTTGCCCAAAAAGAGCGGGCCGATACTTACTTCCGCGATGTCGTCTTTCCGGTTCTCACTCCTCTGGCGCTCGACCCTGGGCATCCGTTTCCGCACATCTCTAATCTGAGCCTTAACCTGGCAATCGTTATCCGCGATCCAAAAGGGAATGAAAAGTTTGCCCGCCTAAAAGTGCCAGATACCTTGCCGCGCCTGGTTCCGGTTAAACGTTCCTCTGGCGGTGAGCGGCGGGATGGCACAATAGCGCGTCAGCACTATTTCGTCTGGCTGGAGCAGGTGATTGCAGCCAATCTGCGAATGCTGTTCCCCGGCATGGAAGTAGTGGCTGCGCATCCTTTTCGCATTGTCCGTGATGCTGATGTCGAAATTCAGGAACTCGAAGCCGATGATTTGCTGGAAACCATGCAGGCCAGCATTCGGCGGCGCAAATTTGGCTCGGTGGTGCAGGTCTCCATTTACGAGAACATGCCCGCCAACATCCGCGATTTGTTGGTCGAAAATCTTGAAGTACGCTTGACCGATGTGTATGTGCAGAGCAGCCCCCTGGGGCTGGTGAACCTGTGGCAGGTGTACAACAGCGTTGAGCTGCATGAGTTGAAATATCCCCTTTACAAGCCCTTTGTCCTTCCAGCCTTCCGGCAAGTTGCCTCTCCGGCAGATATTTTCGACGCCATTCGGCAGGAAAACCTGCTGCTGCATCACCCCTACGACTCGTTTACGCCGGTGGTTGATTTCCTGAACGCCGCCGCGCGCGACCCGCAAGTGCTTGCCATCAAACAGACTCTCTACCGGGTGGGGCCGAATTCCCCGGTGGTGGAAGCCCTGCTCGAAGCCTCGGAGCGCGGCAAACAAGTGGCGGTGCTGGTAGAGTTGAAAGCCCGCTTTGACGAAGAGAGCAACATCGGTTGGGCCAGGCGGCTGGAGCAAGTGGGGGTGCATGTCGTCTATGGGCTGGTCGGGCTGAAAACGCACAGCAAAATTGCCATGGTGATTCGCCGGGAGGGAGAGGGCATCCGCCGCTATCTTCACCTGGCGACCGGCAATTACAACCCATCCACTGCGCGGGTGTACGAAGACCTGGGGCTGTTTACTTGCGATGAAGACATGGGCGCGGATGCAACCGACCTGTTCAACTACCTGACCGGTTACTCAACCAAACAAGACTATAGAAAATTGCTTGTCGCCCCCGTTAACCTGCGCCAACGGCTCGAAGCGCTGATTGCGCGCGAAATCGGTCACGCCCGGGCCGGAAAAAAGGCGCACCTGATATTCAAGGTCAATGCGGTTGTTGACCAGCCCATCATCCAATTACTATACGAGGCATCGCAAAGCGGCGTGCAAATTGATTTGCTTGTGCGCGGGATATGCTGCTTGCGGCCTGGAATAAAAGGCGTGAGCGAAAACATTCGCGTCATCAGCATTGTGGGGCGTTACCTGGAACACAGCCGCATTTATTATTTCTACAATGACGGCGCGGAGGAAATTTACCTGGGCAGCGCGGATATTATGCCTCGCAACCTTGACCATCGCGTGGAGGTGGTCTTTCCACTCGAAAAACCGGCTCATGTCCATTACATGAAAACGCAGGTTTTGGATGTTTATCTCAAAGATACGCTTCGGGCGCGCTTAATGAAACCCGATGGAACATACATTCGCGCCAGGCCCAATGATAAACCTTTAGATGTTCAAGAATGGTTGATGGGCCATCGGGTCGACAAAAAAGCCTGAATCGTTTGTGCCGCAGTTCATCTGCGGCACAAACGATTCGAGATGCGAAAATGATTAGATGTAGGAAATTTCAGCCCCGCGAGCGGTTGACCAGGTAGAAAATGGCACGTACCGCGGTAATCAACAGCAAACTGGCAGAAAGCACGCCGCCCAAAATCATCAAGAATCGCCGCACTTTAGGAGATTTCTCTGACAGGCTGACGCGTGGTGAAAAATGGATGCGCTGCCGGATAGTTTGAACAAATTTTGGCGACGGTTGGACAGGGCGCAACAGGTCTTGCAATTGCGCCTCCATTTGGACAAAAGAATCTGCCGCGTGTTGCATTGCCATCATAGATTCACTCCACAGGGAAGAATACGATACCAACCGTGCCTGGCCCCAGGTTGGCGGCGACGGAAATCGACAGGTCAGTCAGGAACAGGTCGCGAATTTTGAACAGTTTACGGGCACGTTCCATCAAATCTGCTCCCGCTTGTGGGTCGCGGGCATGGACGATGGACATCATCACTTCTCGGTCGCCGACATGCTCTTTGACCATTTCCAAAATTCGGTCGAGCGAGGCTTTTCGGGTGCGCACCTTCTCAGCCATGTTCAAGACGCCATCTTTCAGCACTGCAATCGGCTTGACGTTGAGAACTGAAGCGAGCGCGGCCTGGAGCGTCCCCACCCGCCCGCTCATGCGCGCATATTCGAGCGTATCCAGTGCCAGGATGACTCCGCACCGGCTGCGTAATTCCTCAAGATGTTTGATAATCTCTTCAATGCTTTTTCCGGCCCGTTCTAACAAGCGCGCTTCGCGGCACAAGATACCAATTCCGGCGGAGCCGGTCATCGAATCGAAGGGGATGACGTGGTATTTCCCCGCCAGTTCCTTGCCCGCCGCTACTGCCGAGGCATACGTGCCAGAGAGTTTACTGGTCACGTGAATTGAGAGGATGGTGTCGCCGATTTCGGCCAGTTTTTTATAGGCTTCGGCAAACTGATGCGGCGAGGGCTGGGAAGTCTTGGGGATTTTCTTGCTCTCATCGACCAATTTATAGAACCCTTCGTTGTTCAAGTCGATATCTGACAGGAACGTTTTATCCCCGAAATGGATATTGACCGGCACAACCTGAATGTCGTACTCTTCCTGCCAGGCGCGGGGCATATCGGCAGCGCCATCGGTAACAATTCGTAACATCGTAACCTCCTGGAATAAAGTTGAGCACCACTAAATACAGTTTCTAGAAATTAGTCGCTATATTCATCCGCGCTGCCAATCTGGTCACGCAGTGAGAGCAGGGTACGATGGTAGAGGCTTTTGACCGCGCCTTCGCTGCGTCCCATGATTTGGCCGATTTCGGCATTGGAAAGGTGTTCTACAAACTTCAAAATCAAGAGCGTTTGGCGCTCTGCCGGCAGGGAGCGAATTAAGCGAAGCAGGGCTTCCTGCTGTTCGCTGTGGACCAGATTGTGTTCCGGGTGTTCGCCCTTGGCCACCAGTGGCGCATCCGAAAGAGGGATCTCCTGCCTGCGGCTGTGGTCGCGGTGCCAGTTTGCCACCAGGTTGTGCGCAATGCGGTACAGCCAGGCCGAAAACGGCACACCGCGGTCGGAGTAGTTGGCGATGTGATTCATGGCCCGCTGGAAGACGCGCGCTGTCAGATCTTCGGCATCGCTGGTGTTGCCCGTGCGATAGTAGACGTAGTTGAAAATTCGGTCTACATAGCGCTCGTACAACATCCCGAACGCATCCCGGTCTCCCTGAGATGCCCGCGCGAGAATTTCATCGTCTTGCATGGTTTCCGCCAATTCGACAATCCTACCGGCGGTTTGAAAATATAACCCCGCCGGATTTTAGAAGTTTCTGGTATTTGTCGAGTATAACACGCGCTTTTGTCCGATAACAAAATGCCGGAGAAATTTCCCGGCAATCGTGGTTTGAGATGGAACGCGGGCAAGCGCAGATTAAGCAGGAAAGCCCCGC
This sequence comes from uncultured Anaerolinea sp., assembly GCA_964422545.1. Classification (GTDB taxonomy): domain Bacteria; phylum Chloroflexota; class Anaerolineae; order Anaerolineales; family Villigracilaceae; genus UBA5195. Next base: position 82,472 of record CAYRBO010000017.1, read on the forward strand.
GTAAAATCTGCGTTCATTCGTGTAATCTGCGTCCGAGAAGTCATTACAGCATGACACTTTTAGCGCATTATGCCCAGCGTTCGATTTCGTCCACCCCGTATTTCATCAACAGGTCATCCATCGCTTCGCGCAGCAATTCGGCCTCGCCCACTTGGCGTTCGGCGGCCAGTTTGGTCAGGCGTTCCAACTGAGTCTGGGTGAAATGCGAGGTTTTGGGAATCATTTTTTCATCCTGTGCCAGGCGAACTTTGTTCCTGCCCGTCACTTTGGCGCGATAGAGGGCCTGATCGGCCTTGCGCAGCAATTCCGATTTCAGGTGCCCATCGACCGGGAAGCAGGCCAGCCCGGCGCTGATGCGCAGGCCTGTGATTTCTGCGCCGTCTTTGCGGGCCTTGATTTTGGTATCATGTACCACCCTCCGCAGGTTTTCCAGCAGCAGGAAGGCTTGTTCGCGCTCGGTATTGGGGAAGATAATGGCAAACTCATCCCCGCCATATCGCACAGGGATGGCACCCTCGCCGCAGTGTTGGCGCAGCAGGTCGGCCAGGGTTGTGAGTACGTCGTCGCCGCCAGAATGGCCGTAATCGTTATTGATGCGCATGAAGTTATCGATATCGACAAAAGCCACCGAAACCGGTGTTTCGCTGGCGCGCGCTTTTTCGAGCAGCGCATCCAGTGTTTCGTGAAAATTCTTGCGCATCATCAAGCCGGTCAGGTCATCGACGGGTTGTGGGACAGAAGTTGACATATTTTCTCTCCTTTTTTTGTATAATATATATTGATAATATAATGACATATTATTTAAGTCAAGGCTTGACATGATAATAATTTTTCCAATTTTAAGATTTGCGGTTTGTGGCGTGGGATGTTATCCCGTGCTGCCTGAATAGGGGCAAACAAACGTTCATGTTCGCCATATCGGGCGGGCAGATGACCAACACCGCGCTTGCGTTCGGTGCAAGTGTCTGCTCCACGAAACCTGCCAGAAAATTTTTAGCGAAGAATTGTTTGGGCAAAAAATGTTGACCGTTTTGGCAGTCAAACTGGAGATGCCTTTTATATATGTAAGGGTTATGAATCTTGCAAAACGGTATAATTCGACCAATGAATATCCCCGACCGTCTCATCACACTCCAAGAATTGCGCCGCAACAACGGAGAACGCGGCAGCCGCAAATGGATTGCGCACAATGGCATTGTCTACGATGTCACCGATTGCTCACGCTGGCGCAGAGAGATGCACGAAAACCTGCATTTCCCCGGCCAGGATTTGACCAGTGAACTGCCCGACGCGCCGCACGGAGAAATCGTATTTCGCAATCCCTGCGTTAACATCGTAGGACGGTTGACGCAATGAAGGATTTTACATGACCAAAATCTCTTTCGACATCCCTGACGAGCTAGACATCGTTGAATTTATCTCAAAAGAAGCTCACGACCTGAAATCGCCCTTCAACCGCATTCTGGGATTTACCAAGATGTTGCTCAAGGGCATGTCTGGCCCGCTGACGGACATGCAAAAAGACGACCTGACCGTTGTTTACGAAAACAGCACGCAGGCCATGGCGGCCATGTCGAACCTGGTGGATATGGCGCGCCTCATCCGGGGCGAAAAGGCGTTTTCATCGGTCGATACCAATCTAGGCAGCCTCCTGGCTCAAACAATCGCTTACTGGAAGCAAAACAAGGCCGTCAAAGATGTCGAACTGGTCACAAACCTGCCCGAAACAGAGATAAAAATCCGCGCAGATGAGGCTCTGCTCCGGCAGTGCTTGTTGAACTGGATTCTCTATGTGATTGAATATACCCAGCGTCCAACCCAAGTTACCCTGACAATCGAACGCCGCGAATCAGACGCGCTCATCACCATCCAGGCACAGGGCAAGCGCAACATCGCCGCCGCCGAAATGTTGCTCACCATGTCAGCCTACATCGGGCAAGCCATTCTCAAATTGCACAACGGCCAGGTACTCTTGGCCGAAGGCGACGACGAAGGGGCAATCATCCAGCTTGCTCTGCCAGTACTGTCAGAGCGCTAGATAGCGCAAAAAGTCACATCCCCGGCCACCCAACCGGGGATGTATTGATTCTCAGCCTTTTTCCACCTTGATAAACAGCGCCGAGCCAGCCGCCAGCAGGAACATGACCCCGAACATGCCCATCATCAGCACATAGCCCGATTGGTCGGCAACCCGCCCGCCGATGTAGGCGCCAATTGCGCCCGCCCCGGCTCCGGCCAGGTTTTGCAGGCCCAGAAACTCTCCGGCGCGCTCTTTGGGGATAATCTCCGTCCCCAGCGCCCAGGAAGCCACGTTAAACAGAGAATAAGCCAGCCCGATGATGCCCGCTGCCGCATACATCATGGGAATATTCGGCCCAAAAATCATCACCGCCACGCCCGCTGCGCCAATTAACCCGCCCAGCGCTGCCAGATTCCGGCGGTCGAAGCGGTCCGCGAGCCAGCCCGCCACCAACCCAAACAAGATGACAAATCCGCCCAGCACCATCGGCAGCTGCCCGGCCAAAGAAACGGCCTGTTTGGCGGGCAAATTGAACTTTTCCTGAAAGAAATACAACAGAAACGAGGAAATATTGTTAATGGCTACCAACGCGGCCAGGCGCGAGATGATAAACCAGATGAAGGCCCGGCTCTGACGCACGGTTTGGTCGAGATGCACCGACAGGCTGGCAAAGATACCCACCACCACCGCCGTTAACATAGCCGTCACGCCAATTGCCCCAAAGAGCAGGTGCGAGGCTTCGGGCAGCGCGGCAATCGAATACCTGACTACTTCTCCCAACCCCAGCACGATGGCGGTAAAGACGGCGGTCATCATCACCAGACTGGTGAAGGGCTTCCAATCGAGCGGCGGGGGGGCGGTTTCCAGGCGTTTTTCGCGCACAAAGAGGGTCAATCCCATGCAGGCCAGCATCGCAACCGCCGTCACAATCAGCGCCGAAAGCAAATTCCCCCGGCTGACCATCGGCGCGATGACCAGCCCCACCAGCACCAGCGGCAGGGGAATTTCAAGCAGCATTTTCAAGCCAGAGGCAATCCCGCGCTTTTCCTGCGGCACCACATCGGGGATAATGCCCTGCGTGGCGGCGTGCGACATATTCGCCAGCACCATCGAGAGAATATAAGCCCCAAACAGAACAGCATAGCCGGTCAACCCTTCCAGCCCGGCAATCCAGGCCAGGCCCAAGATGACCAGAGACTCTAAAATCGCGCTAACGAAAATGAACGGGCGGCGGCGGCCCCACTTCAGGCGCGAGCGGTCGCTCAGCAGCCCAAACAAGGCCTGCGCCAAGAGCGCCACCATCAGCCCCCACAGACGGATGGTGCCGAAATACGCGCCTTTCTGGGCTTCACCGACGAAATCCTGCACCAGCAGCGGCACCACCAGCCCGGCCAACACTTGCGAGCGCAGGGTAATGGCAAACCAGTTGATGTTGATGGGCAGGTAATCATACCAACGCAGCGATGGGGAAGCGGTTTGAGTGGTCATTGGCTCTCCTTGGTCAATTGTAGGACAGACCTTTGGTCTGTCTTTCTGGCGGACAGGTCAAAGACCCGCTGTAGGACAGACCTTTGGTCTGTCTTTCTGGCGGACAGGTCAAAGACCCGCTGTAGAACAGACCTTTGGTCTGTCTTTCTGGCGGACAGGTCAAACACCCGCTGTAGAACAGACCTTTGGTCTGTCTTTCTGGCGGACAGGTCAAACACCCGCTGTAGAACAGACCTTTAGCCTGTCCCTATCATGGACAGGTCAAAGACCTGTCCTACAGCAATATAGGGATAGGCAAAGGCTTCTGCATCGTAACGTAAATTCTCCGGCGGGGCGTCGCCTGCGTAGGGCGCGAGCAGCAGGCGAAATTCCTGCATTTTGCCATTATACGAAGGCGCATACGGGTTAATATGGTCGGAAGCCGACATGCTGACCGCCAGAAAATTGCCCAGCCCGGTATCCGCCGTGCCATAATGGTATTGCCGCCCCCAATAACTGCCAAACGGGTTGAGCCAAGCCCGCGAAACGGCCCCCTCCCGCCGGGTGCGCAGCGGGCAAAACGCCATGCCGCTCAACACCTCCGCCGTTTGGGCCGCCAGCAGGCCGCGCGCGCCATCCGAAACCGCCACCCAACCATGCGTGACGTGATTGTTGACGCTATCGAGTTCGACATTTTTCGAGAAACGCCCGTAATCCAGGCTATACGCGCTCACATGGTCGCAGTAATTATGCTTCCACACCCGCAATTCACCCGCCAGGGCCGGGCGAATTTCGCAGGGCATCACCTCGCGCCAGCGGTGATCCCAGGTGCGCCCCAACCGCTCGGCCTTGCCTTTGCTGTAGCCGACATGCGGAGTTTGCGGATATTGAACCCGCATGGTGACGTAGATATATGGCAAACCCGACGCCAGTAAAATTTCACGCTCATAGTTTATGGGATGTCCACCCGGCAGCGTAAAACTGCCCTTTTGCCGAATCCACCCGGCCACGCCGACCGTTATCGAATCGAGAACTTCCCAGGCTGAAACCTGATACGTTTTGCCCGAATACGTCACCCCGCTGATGAGGAACCGCCCCGCCGCGAACTCCTGACCATCGAACTTTACGCTAACGAGATGACCCTGCCGGTCGAAAGCCAGTTGCAAAAACTCGTTCTGGAGTTCCTCCCCGCTCGCTTTCACCGGGCTTTGGGGCAGGTGCGGCGGCTGATCGGCCTCCACGACGTAATCGCGCCGCTCGGCGGGGGAAAATTTATCCACGAAAAACAGTTCGCCATTCCAAACAGCACAGGGGATAGGATTCACGTCTGAATGGCGCAGAGCAAAGGTTTCGGGGGCCGAATTACCCAGGGGCAGGCGCAATAAGCCAGCCGAGGGACGCGGCTCGTAGCGAATCAAATCTGTCGAAACGCCGCGCGGATAGTCGAGCAGGCTGAACGTCTCAGCCGGGGCGGGCGTGAGGGCCAGGCGAAAGGCTTGGGCGGCGGTCTCAAGGGCGCGTTTGGCGAGGTCGAAGGCAATCGCTTCGCGGACGCGGTTCATGACCGGGGCCGACATCCCAAAATGGGTGGTGGAGAGCAGCCTGAGCCGCGCTTCGAAGGATTCAGCGAGTAACGTTTCCATCGCAGCGGTCAGGCCGCTTTCAGCCAGGCGGCGGGTGTGCAATTCGAGCAGGCGGGCGCGTTCGAGCAGAGTCCACAATTGATGATTCGACCATTTTTCCGCCCAACTCGACATGCCATCGAAACTGCCATCGGCGGTATCCTGCCCAATGACGATGGTATTGACCGGCGAATGCGAGTCGAGATAGCGCCCCGGCGTTGTAAAGCGGAGATACTCGAGGTCGGCCACGTTTTCCACCAATCCGCGCAGCCCGCTGACGGTGGAGAAGCGGCCTTTCAAGAACGGGACATCGAACCCGACCCAAAACTCGTCGTCGGCGTCCATGTCAACCAGGAGCAGCAGGTCTTGCGGCGCGTCCAGTTGCAATTGCTGGCGGCGCATTTGCTTCACCCAGCGCCGCAGGGTGAGATGGTCGGCCAGGTCGCCGGTGTTGTAGCAGGGCAGCAGGGTCATCGTGCTTTCGATGCCGGGGTAGGCCAGGGTGAGCGGGTTGTAGCGTTCGGTGAACGAGAGTGGGGGGATGAAGTTGCTGAAGCCGTTGAAGGGCAAGGCCGAATAAAACAGACTGATGGCGTGAATGCCGCAGGCCGGGTACATTGCCAGGTGAACCGGCGTGAACATCATCTCCTGTGGCCTGACCATTGGGTAGAAGGCTTCACCGAACAGGTCGCGCAGGCCAGAGCCTTGCGGGTTGCTGATGCCGCGCCGCACGGCGGCCTCGAACTCGTGGGCGGTGTGCGCGCTGATGAGGCCGTTGTTGTAAGACATCAGTTGGAACTCGTCGCGCCCCGCGCGCGCCCGGCGCTGCATGGCCTCAATGATATCGGGGCAGTGGGCGGGCATAATTTCTTGCAGCGAAAAGTAATTCTCGAAGTCCCACGTGCCGCAGACCGGAATGCCGCGCGCGTTCAAGTCATCGAGCGTGCGCAAGATGTGGCGGATGATGCGGATGTCTTTGCCAAAGCCCAGTTCGTCGGGCGTATCGCCCCGGTAGGAGTGGTAGAAGTTGCCATGAAAACGGAAAGCGAGGTAAATGCGCGCGTCCATGCCGGGGTCTCCATTCGTAACGCGAGATTAATCTTGCGCTACATGAATCAAAGCCTGTTTCTTTTTGCGGGGCAGGCGTTTAATTGCCAGTTCGCGCTTCAAGGCCGAGACTTTATCTGGCACTTCCTCCACATACACCAGGCGGACGGGCCGCCGGGTGCTGGTGTAGCGCGCGCCTTGCCCGGCATTGTGTTCGCGCTCGCGGCGGGCCGGGTCGGTCGTCCAACCGGTGTAAAACGTGCCATCGGCGCATTCGAGGAGGTAGCAAAAGAAGGGCATACCCAATTATAGAGCGTCCCGAAGGTTTTGGGCGGCAATTCGATTTGCTCTCTGAAAACCTTCGGGACGTTTGATTATGACTTCTTGGGGCGCGAACCGGTAAACAGCCGCCGCAGTGGGTTATCCATCTCGACCGGCTTTTTCTCTTCTTTTTTATCCCATTCGGCGCGGCTGCGCTCTTTCAGCCAGGCGGTTTGGTCCTCGAAGGCCAGGCGCAGGCGTTTTTCCAGGTCAGGGCCATTCCCTTCCTTGACCGCGTCGCGCAGGTGGGTCAGCGCGCCAATCACCAGGTCGAGCGAATGGATGGCTTTTTCGGGGTTGAGCAGCAGAGATTGCTTGAGCGATTCGAGGGTGTCATCGCCCAAAGTACTCGCAACGCGCGCGTAGGGCCGCCCAGCAAAGCGGCGGGTCTCCTGCCAGCCGGGCTGCCCTACTGTCGCATTGAGCATGGCAACCGAGACGAGTTGCGGCAGGGTGTGGGCGGTCGCCATCATCCCATCCGCTTCGAGCGGGTCGAGGAAGAGCGGCTCTCCGCCAAGCAGACGCACCAGGTCTTCGGCCAGTTTGACGGCTTCGGGCCGGGCGTTTGGTGGAGCAGTAATGCCAATAGTAGCCTTGTCGAACAGGTCGGCGCGGGCGGCCTCGATACCGTGCGAGGCGTCCATCAACATCAGCGGGTTAATGGCCGGAACCAGGCCGATGTAATGCCTGCCGGTCGGGACGTGTTTTTCGAACCAACCCGCTACCGCGCTTTTGAGCGGTGACATATCCATCACCACCGCGTCCTCGCGCAGGTCGGCAGCGATGTACTTGAGAGTGTCTTCCACCTGGTCGAGCGGCAGGCACAAGACCACCAAATCAGATTTTTCAACCGAGGCAGGCAGGTTGAAGACGGTTTCGTCGAAAGCGTTGAGCGCTTTGGCCTTTTTCATCACTGCCGGTTCGCGGTCATGCCCCACGCGGTGGATAGTTTCGCGCCCGTTCAGGGCCAGGCCAATCGAAGCGCCCAGCTGCCCCAGGCCAATCACGGTAATTTGAACTGTCATGAATTGATACTCCTCAGGAGAATGGTGGGAAACTTGCTCGCGCAAATCACAGATTTGCGCCACATTGCGAATAGAATTGATGACTCTACTGCAAAAAGGCAATTAAACACAAAGTACACGAAGGATTCTTGAGAACCTAATTTGAAATCTTCAAATTTCTCGCAAGAAACATGACGAAATTTGCGAATGTCTTAAAAACTTTGCGACCTTTGTGTCCTTCGTGTTTAGAAAAAGGTTTTTGCAGTGGGGTCATTGATAGAATTATAACGTGACTTGGGAAGCGGGAAGGATTTCCTCCAGAATCGAGAGAGCCGGGGACGCCGACCCCGGCTCTCCATTGAAAGGAGGAGAAGAGAAATCACCTTACGCTCTTAATTTATCATGCGCCCCAAAAACCTACTTGACGATTAACCTACGATTCCCCTACGCTTGTCCGACAATTAACGGAATTGTAATTTTTACTCAAAAAAGTTGTATAGCCGCTTTCGGGAACTCCAGCAACTCGATTAAGAATTGCTGCGCCCACAAATCCCCGGCAAAAAAGGTGAGAGGTTTGGGGTAAAATACCCTGACGTTTATTCATTAAGGATGGAATGTGTTCGAGATTCTCTTTTTAGGCACGTCTGCATCTGCGCCGTCGGCCAAGCGAGGCCTGTCGGCGCAAATTGTGAAACATGACGAATACCGTTTCCTCATCGATTGCGGCGAGGGGACGCAGCGCCAGATTCTCCAATCGGGGATTGGTTTCAAGCAACTGACCCGCATCCTGCTCACGCACGGCCACCTCGACCACATCCTGGGCCTGGGCGGGCTGATGTCTACCTTCATGCGCTGGGAAGCCATCGAAGAATTGGAAATTTTTGGGGGACGGACGACGCTCGACCGGGTGCGCGTGCTGATAAACGATGTGGTATTACGCGGGCAAAAGCCGCCTATGGCGCTGCATTTCCGCGAAATTGGCCCTGGCCCGGTGCTCGAGGCCGAGGACTTCACTGTAACGGCTTTCCCTGTCACGCATCGCGGCCCCGACTGCCTGGGGTATCTCTTCGAGGAAAAAGCCCGCCGCCCCTTCCTGAACGAGCGGGCGACGGAATTGGGCGTGCCGTTTGGCCCGGAGCGCCGCCTGCTGGTGGAAGGAAATTCCATCACCCTGGCGGATGGGCGGGTCATCTCCCCCAATGACGTACTCGGCCCGCTTCAGCGCGGCACCAAACTGATGGTGGTCGGCGATACGGGTCGCACCGATGACTTGCTCGAAGTTGCCCGCGAGGCCGACGCGCTTGTGATTGAATCCACCTACCTGGATGAAGAAGCCGACATGGCGCGCCAGTTTTCGCACATGACCGCGCGCGGCGCGGCGGAACTGGCCGCGCGGGCCGGGGTTAAAAAATTGATTTTGACGCATATATCGCGCCGTTACCGCGAGAAAGATGTGCTGGCCGAGGCGCAGTCCATCTTTCCTAACACGGTTGTGGCGCGTGATTTCGATACTTTCAGCATCAAACGGGAATAATTTTATGGCACTGGAAAAGAAACCCACCAAAATTGGCGTTCTCACCTCAGGCGGCGACTCGCCTGGGATGAATCCCTGCATCCGCGCGGTGGTGCGCGCCGGAATTGCACACGGGGCGCGCGTGATTGGCATCAATAACGGCTATGAAGGCCTGATGAACGGTGAGTTCCGCGAGCTGGGCGCGCGCGATGTAGGCGGCATTCTACTGCGCGGCGGCACTATCCTACAAACCCGGCGTTCGCTGGCCTTCCGCGAACCGCGCGGGCAGCGCGAAGCCATTCGCCGGATGAACGAAATCGGCATGGACGGGCTGGTCGTCATCGGCGGCGACGGTTCGCTCACCGGCGCGCTGGCCCTGCACAGACAGGGAGTCAAAGTCGTAGGCGTGCCAGGCAGCATTGATAATGACATTTGGGGCACCAACATGGCAATTGGCGTAGATACCGCTATGAATACCATTATGGATGCCGTTGACAAACTGCGCGACACAGCCTCCTCGCACGGGCGGGTCTTCCTGGTTGAAACGATGGGCCGCAGTTCCGGCTACCTGGCCGTTATGGCTGGCATCGTCAGCGGCGCGGAGATTGTCCTGATTCCCGAACGGACGGTCACGCTGGAAGAAATTGCCAAAGCGGTCGAGAGCGCCTACCTGCGCGGCAAGACCCATGCTTTCATTATCAACGCCGAAGGCTCTGGGCATAAGACCGAGGAACTGGCAAAAGCCCTCGAAGATATGGATGTCGGTTTCCAGACGCGCGTCACCATCCTGGGCCACATCCAGCGCGGCGGCTCGCCAACTGCCTACGACCGCCTGCTGGCCTCGCGCATGGGCGTTAAGGCGGTGGAAGCGCTGATGGCCGGCATGAGCGGAGTGATGACCGGTTTGCAAGGGCGCGGAATCGACTACATCCCTCTCGAAGAAGTCATCGCTGGCAAGCGCGAAGTGAACATGGAATACTATGAGATGGTCGGCCTGTTGGCGCGCTAAACCTACCTGCAAACAAAAACCCTCCGGCTGGAGGGTTTTTGTTCTTAGCGAGTGCGCAGTTGGCGCGGGCGGGCATGTTCCAGGAACCACTGCACGGCATCACGAATGCTCTCATAGAGCGGGCGCGGGTGGTAGCCCAGTTCGCGGCTGGCCTTTTCATGGCTGATGTGCGCATTGCTCTGCAACACTTCTAGCGAGTAGGGCGTAAAACGCGGGCTGGCATGGGTCAGCCGGTAATAGACCGGGGTGAAATGAGCGGCGAACTTGGCCAGGAATAACGGAACCTTGAAGCGCGGAAAGCCCTTCCCGGTAATCTCGCGCACCGTTTCGAGCAGGTAGCGTACCGAAATCCGCTGGCCCGACAGGATGTAGGCCTCGCCTGCGCGTCCCTTTTCGGAGGCCGCAATCAGCCCGTCGGCCACATCGCGTACATCGACGAAATCGTAAGCCCCATCCACATATGGCGTCAGCCTTCGTTCTGCCGCGGAGCGGATGACGTTGCCCATCATCGAGCCGCGAAAATCGAACGGCCCAATCACCCCGGTCGGGCAGGCGATGACGGCATTCAGCCCGGCTTCGGCAGCCTTCTGAACTTCGAGCGTGGCCTGCGCCTTCGACTGGTCATACACGCCGTAAGGGTTATGCGGGTCAAAGGGCGTGCTTTCATCCACAACTTGCCCGTGCGGGATGCGCGCCAGGGCGTGAATGGAACTGGTGTACACCAGCCGCTCCACCCCGGCCTGCGCGGCGGCCTTCAATACATTGATAGTGCCTTCGACGTTGACCCTGCGGACGATGGGGATTTCACCTGGCAAGATGGAGATGACCCCTGCCAGATGGAAAACTCCTTTCACCCCGCTGAAAGCCTGCCACAGCGACGAGGAGTCGAGTACATCGCCCTCGACATTTTCCGTTGGCACGCCCTCCAGCGCGGAGGTATCTTCCCCGGGCAGAATCAGCGCCCGGACTCTTTCTCCCCGTTCGAGCAGTTTGCGCACGAGGACATTGCCGATATGCCCGGTCGCGCCGGTCACTAAAATTGGTTTGTCTATCATAGTTCTCCCTTTCGGGACAATTCTCCCATGCGCGGATGGTTTCGCGCTTAATGGCTTCGTAAGTTGATGGTTTTGAAAAGCGAGCGGACTTACTTCATCATCCCATGCAATAGAACTTCCATGCTGACTCGCGCCGTTTTTTGCCAGTCAATGTCTGGAGTCAACAATCCTTGCAGCAACAGCCCGACCGCCAGCCCCACAATCGCCTTCGCGGCAGAAGGGGCATCCACCTCGGCGCGGAAAGAGCCTTCGGCTTGCCCCTGCTCGACCAGCGCGGTGAAATAGTGCTGGTAGCGTTGGTAAGGGGCAACCGTCGCCTGCCAGACGGCTTCATCGCGGCTGGCTTGCAGCCAGAATTCCAGGAACATCGGCAGGCGTCCATCAGCGGCAGCGAAGATGCCAGGGAGTGTATCGGTAAATGCCAACAAGGTTTCGGGAACAGTGGTTTTGCGGGCAGCCTCGAAGCCGGCGTCGATGGTATCCAGCCATTCATTGAGCAATTCTAGGAACAGGGCCTGCTTGCTGGGGAAGTGATGGTAAAACGCGCCTTTGCTCACGCCCGCAGCACCGCAGATGTCATCTACGCTGGCGGCGCTATAGCCAACACTGGCGAATCGCCGCAGAGCGGCCTCCAGAATGTGGGTGCGGGTTTCCTCGCTGCGAGCCTGCATGGTTCACCTTCTTTCCAAAAGAAAAAGATACCGACCGGTCGGTATCTTTTTTATACTCCTGTTTGGGCGCGCTGTCAACTCCCTCAATCTTGCTCCTGCCCTGCCCAATCTGCGAGAATTTGAATTGGTGGTTAGTCCTTGTGCTGTTCCTGGAAAGAGCAGGTATAGCGCCTGGAACAAAAATCGCAGATACGGGCATTGGTATCGATTTGCTTCCCGATGCCGACCACCAGCGAGGTCGATTTGACCGGGCGCATGAGAAACGAGGGCGACAGTTCCACCCCGATTGCCGCGGCGTCGAGGATGCGGAAGATTTCGGGCTGGCCGCGCTCGATTGGCCAACCTTCGAGGCCGGGGCTGAGCGGGAAGGTGGTCAGCAAGCCCTGTTCGGCGGCTTGCTGGCCGAAATAACGGCAGGCGGCAGTGCTGAGGGCTTCGGTCGCCGCCGAGCCGACGCCATAAAGCGCCAGGCTATAGACGGGGTCGCTTTCCAGCGCGCGCAGGCTGAGTTCCTCGATGGCGCGGCCAACCGTGCAGAGCAGGACAACCACGCTTTGGGCGCTCATCAACTGCCTGGCAACCAGCGGCCCGGTCAGCGCATGGCCGTTTTCGAGCAGGATACGCTCGTGGCGGACTTCCCGGACGGCCAATTGCTCGTAAACGACGCGCGGCGTGAGCAGCGGCAATCCATCAGCCAGGGCGCGCTCGGCAGCAGCAACCAGCCGAGGCCGCCGGGCGCGGATGACCCGAGGGTCGGCGCCCTGGCCCAGGAGAACCTGGTCGATGGTGATTTCGAGGGGGAGGTTGGCGAGGAGGGGCATGGAGAATGATGAGTGATAAATTTCGCCAAGTGTAGCACGGATTTTCACTGGTCAGAGGCAATCTTGCAGCCTGAGCCGTGATACACTTCGACTGAAATCCAAACACGTCGAAAGGAAAACTATGTGCGGTATTTTTGGCATTGTCACAGAAAAGGAACAACCTTTAGGTACGATTCTGGCCGAGGCCGCCCAGCGGCTGACCTATCGCGGCTATGATTCGGTGGGGGCGGCCACCATCAGCGGGAACAAGGTCGATTTGCGTAAGGACGTAGGCCGGGTGAAGGATGTGGCGGTCAAATACAATTTCGCCGAGATGAGCGGCTCGCGCGGCATCACCCAACTGCGCTGGGCCACTTTCGGCGAGCCGTCGCAGGTCAATGCCCAGCCGCATCTCGATTCGGATGGAGACATTGTTGGCGCGCACAATGGCAACGTGGTCAACAACGTCGAGTTGCGGCAACTGTTCATGGCCGAGGGCCTGACCGTGCGCTCGATGAACGATGGCGAATCCTGCGTTCATGCGGTTGAACGTTACGTCAATCGCGGCCAGGGTTTCATCGACGCGATTCGCGGGGCCTACCACGACCTGGCGGGCGATTACGCTTTCGTCATCGGCCAGGTCAACGATGACAAACTGTACGCCATCAAAAAAGGCTCCGGGCTGGTGGTCGGCCTGGGCGAGGGCTTCACCTGCGTTTCATCAGATTTGCCCTCCATCTTGCCGCTCACAAGAAAAATCGTGCGCCTGAACGATGGCGAAATTGTGACTCTGTGGCATGACCGGGTGGAACTGCGCTCGGTCGCCACTGGCGAGGTCATCACCCGCGAACCGGAACTTGTGACCGAGACGATGGAAGCCGTGCAAAAGGGCGGCTACGCTCACTTTATGCTCAAGGAAATCCACGAGCAGGCCCAGGTGGCGGGCGAGGTGCTGCACATGCTGGCTGGCTCGCCAGATGTGGCGGGCGTGGTTGAAACGATGAAATTTGCCCGCAACTTGTATTTCATCGGCTGCGGCACCAGTTATCACGCCTGCCTGCTGGGGGCGGTTTACTTTGCCCAGGTTGCCGGGCGGCCTGTGATTCCCGTTCTCGCGCCGCAGTTTGGGCCGCAGTATGCCCCGACGGTTAATAAGCAGGATGTGGGACTGTTCGTCAGCCAGAGCGGCGAGACGAAAGACGTGCTGAATGCCTTGCAAATGGCCGAAGCGCGCGGGATGACCTGCTTTGGGCTGGCAAATGTGATTGGCTCTACGCTGACCAAGGCGGCAGCCTGCTCGCTGCCGCTGTGCTGCGGCTATGAAATCAGCGTCCCGGCGACGAAGACCTTCACCAACCAGGTGGTTTCGTTCCTGTACCTGGCCTATCGCCTGGCTGGGCGGGATACCGCTGAACTGGATGAAATCCCCGCGCTGATGGAACAAACCCTCGAAATGACCTCTGCCCAGGCCGAGAAAGTGGCTGCCGACATCAACGCCTGGAACGACCTGTACTGCCTGGGTTATGGCGCAACCTACCCGATTGCGCTGGAAGGGGCGCTTAAACTCAAGGAAATCACCTACGCCCACTGCGAGGGAATGCTCTCGACCGAGTTCAAGCATGGCCCGCTCTCGGCGGTTACGAAAGATTACCCGATTCTGTTTGCCGCCGGGCCAAACGACATTCCACTGATTGTCAGCGGCCTGAACGAAGTCACCTGCCGGGGGGCGCGCGCCATTGCCATTGGGCAAGACGACTCGCGCCTGCGCGCCAATGCCAGCGAGGTCATCGTCATCCCCAATTCGACGCCCGAAATTGCCCCGCTGCTGGCGGTGCTGCCGCTGCAACTGATTTCCTATCACATGAGCGTCCTGCGCGGCTACGACCCCGATTTCCCGAGAAATTTGAGCAAGACGCTGACGGTAGATTAAAACAAACGTCCCGAAGGTCTATAAACCTTCGGGACGTTATTGTAGTTCTCACTGGAATGTAATCTCCTCAATCCGCCAGCATTCTTCGCCGGTGAGTTTTTTCAGCCGAGCCAGCATTTCAGGCGTGATGCGGGTGGTATCGTTGGGGAAGTCAATCAGATGGCCCTTGCCGCCCTCGAAAATTTGGAACTGGAAGCGGTCTTTGCCAGGCTGCGACATCAGGATGAAATAAATATTCTTGATGCGGCGCCGGTCGCGCTCCGGGTCGCCGGAGGGGCGCAGGATGACGGTTATTATGCGCGGGGTTTGGCCCTCATCGCGTTTCTCGGCCAGAATTTGGGGCGGGACGATGGGGGGCAGCGCGGGCGGCGTACCAGGTTGAACGTTGGAAGGCGGCAAGGGAGGCGTTTCGAGCGCTGGTTTGACCGACTCAACCAGCGGCGCGAGACGTTCTATCTCCAGCATATCATCCATCGGGGTTGGCGGCGGCGCGGCGTAGATTCCTCCCGTTCCCTCTGCAAGAGGCGAGGCAGAAACTGGTTCGTCAAGGTGCCAGTCATCCGGGAAATCTGGTTCGGGAGGCATGTCCGCGAATTCATCCTCTGGCGCGGGAACGTAATCGGCGGGCGGTTCGGTGATTTTTTGCGTGGTCTTCCGGCGTTCTGGTGCTTCGGCTGTCCGGTTATCCCGTTGGAAAAGAGAACCGGATAACTGATTCGCCGGAGGACCAGGCAACCGATTCCCTGAAGAACTGGCAAACTGGCGAACCGGTGAACTCTCCTCCGTTGAAACATACATCGTAAAGTCAGTTCTAATTTCATCCACCAGCACTTTGGGCGGCGTGGTGGCGGCGTCCACTTTGCCAATCGCCAGGACGACTTTGCCTTCCTCGCACAGCGGGCGGTATTTTTCCCAAGTTTTGGGGAAGATGACCAACTCGATGTTGCCGGTCAGGTCTTCGAGGGTGACAAAGCCCATCATCTTGTCGGTCTTGGTCTTGTAGGGGCGCGAGGAGACGACCAACCCAGCCACGCGCACCGGCTGCTGGTTGCCCAATTCGTTGAGTTCGAGGGCGTTGGTGATGGAGCCCTGGGTCAGGTAGGTTTCGTATTCCTTGAGCGGATGGTCGGAGAGGTACAGGCCAATCAGTTCGCGCTCCCAGGCCAGGGCTTCTTTTTTGTCGGTTTTCTGACTGCCGAGAGTGATGCTCTGCGCCTGGACGCCGGTGGCCGCGCCGAAGAGCGACATTTGCCCGCTTTCGGCGGCTTTGAAGTGGCTGGCGCTGGCGGCCACTATCTGGTCGAGGCTGGCGAGCAGGGCGGCGCGTTCGCCAAATCCATTGAAAGCCCCAACTTTGATGAGGCATTCCAGCGCGCGCTTGCCAACAGCCTTCAGGTCAACGCGGTTGGCGAGGTCGTTCAGGTCGCGGAAGGGGACATCCCGCCCGCTCTCGCGGCGGCCTTTCAGGATAATTTCCACCGGGCCTGCGCCAACGTTTTTGATGGCGCTCATCCCAAAGCGGATGGCAGGCTTGCCGCTGGGCAGGTCTTCGATGGTGAAATCCATGCCAGAGTGGTTGATGCTGGGCGGCAGGACTTCGATTCCCATCGAACGGGCTTCGGCGATGTAAAGCGAGATTTTGGCGCTGTCGTCTTTGAAGACCGACATCAGCGCGCTCATGTATTCGGCGGGGTAGTGGGCTTTCAGGTAGGCGGTCTGGACGGAGACGAGGCCGTAGTCGGCGGCGTGGGATTTGTTGAACCCGTAACGCGCGAACTGCTCCCAGTCCTCGAAGATGGCGGTGGCGGTGGCTTTGTCCATGATGCCGCGCTCGACCGCGCCTTTGATGAATTTTTCTTTGTTTTTGGCGATTTTGTCGGCCATCTTTTTCGAGATGGCTTTGCGCAGGTCATCCGATTCGGAGCGGGTGAAGCCGCCAATTTCCACGGCGGCGCGCATGATTTGTTCCTGGTAAACCGGAATGCCGTAGGTGTCGCGGAAAATCGGCTCAAGGGCTGGGTGGCGGTATTCGATGGGTTCTTCGCCGTGCATACGGCGGATGTAACTGGGGATAAAGTCCATTGGGCCGGGGCGGTAGAGCGCCACCATGGCGATGATGTTATCGAGATTCTTGGGCTTCATCTCGACGACGTAGCGCGTCATCCCCGTACCTTCGAGCTGGAACACGCCTGCTGTTTTGCCTTCGCCGAGCAGTTTGAACGTTTCCGGGTCGTCGAGTGGGATGTTGTTCAGGTCGTATTCCTTGCCGTGCCGCTGCTTAATCATCTCGCAGGCGCGCGCCATGACGGTCAGCGTAGACAGGCCCAAAAAATCGACCTTGAGCATGCCCATGCTGTCGAGGATGCCCATTTCGAACTGCGTGACCGTTTTGACAGGCGATTCTTCGGAGCCGCTGGTGGGGCGGTGAATCGGCAGGTACTCGGTGATGGGTTTGTCGGAAATGACCAGCCCGGCGGCGTGCGTTCCGGCGTTGCGGACGGTGCCTTCCATGTGGATGGCGGTATCGACCAGGCTTTTGACTTTGGGGTCGGAATCGTACAGGGCTTTAAAATCTGGCACTTCTTCGAGGGCTTGGGTCAGCGAAACAGGTTTGCCGGGGATTTGCGGCACCAGTTTGGCGACCTTGTCCACTTCGGGGATGGGAATTTCCATCACGCGGCCTACATCGCGCAAGGCGCCGCGCGCGGCCATGGTGCCGAAGGTGATGATTTGGGCCACTTTATCGTCACCATATTTTTGAGCGGCATAGACCAGCATTTCAGAGCGGCGGTCGTCGCGGAAGTCGAGGTCGATATCGGGCATGGAAACGCGCCCGGGGTTTAGGAAGCGCTCGAAGAGCAGTTGGTGTTCGATGGGGTCGACCAAAGTAATAAAAAGGGAGTACGCTACCAGCGACCCGGCCCCGGAGCCGCGCGTGTTGTACCAGATTCCGTTTTCGCGGGCGTGGCGGCATAAATCCCA
>CAYRBO010000018.1:0-95503 GCA_964422545.1 uncultured Anaerolinea sp.
CTAGGCCAGTAGCTCAACTGGTAGAGCTCTCGTCTCCAAAACGAGCGGTTGTGGGTTCAAATCCTGCCTGGCCTGCCACACACTTTACAGGCGACGCCGTCCTCGAAAGAGTGAGGCGGCGTTTTAGCCGTCAAAACAAGGAGTCTACCTTGACCGAAAAAAAGGAAAATGCGATTGTCCGGTATTACCGGGAAACCGTTGGCGAACTCCGCAAAGTAAGCTGGCCTACTCGTGAAGAGGCTCTTCATCTGACCAGGATTGTCATCCTTGTCTTGATTGTCATGGCAATCTTCCTGGGTTTTGTAGATTGGATTGGCGGCAGACTTCTGGATTTGGCGCTGGGCGTCGCTTAATTCCCAAAAGGTGAATCTTATGATGAGCGCGCAAGACCCTGAAGAATTGATGCTTCCTGATGATTCTCCCCTGTCGGCTGCTGACGCAGCCGGGTCTTCTGACGCGCCTGCTGAGTCTACCGAAGGCCCTGCCTGGTATGTTGTTCACTGTTATTCGGGCTATGAAAACAAGGTCCGTCATAACCTGGAGCAACGTATTGAGACGATGGGGATGAAGAACATGATTTTCGATGTTGTCGTCCCTACCCAGGAAGAAATTGAAGTGCGGGATGGCAAGCGTCGGGTGGTGGAACGCCACATTTTCCCGGGCTATGTTCTGGTTAACATGGTCCTTACCGAGGAATCCTGGTACGTGGTGCGCAATACGCCTGGCGTGACTGGTTTCGTTGGGATGGGCACCCAGCCCACCCCGCTGCGTCCTGAAGAAGTCAACCAGATTTTGAAACGCATGGAAGCGGAAGTTCCCACTGTGAAAGTCACCTTCAAGGTGGGTGAGCGCGTGCGGATTGTCGATGGGCCGTTCAATGATTTCCGCGGTAATGTGGCGGAAATCGATGCAGAGCGTAACAAAGTGCGCGTCATGGTTAATTTCTTTGGCCGCGAGACGCCGGTCGAATTGGATTTCCTGCAAGTCGAGAAAGCGTAACAGGCAGTTTTGGCCTGATGCGTGGGAGGGTGTTCCCCCACCCGCTAAAACCACTAGGAGTAAAGAATGGCAAAGAAACTTAAGGCAATCGTTCGTCTCCAGCTTGAGGCTGGAAAAGCCAACCCGGCACCCCCGGTTGGGCCTGCGTTGGCTGGTCATGGTTTGAACATCATGGCCTTCTGTAAGGAATATAATGCCCGCACATCGAACCGTCCGGGCGAGTTGATTCCGGCAGAAATCAGCATTTATACCGATGGCTCCTTCACGTTCGTTCTGAAGACCTCCCCGGCGGCGTTCCTCATCCGCAAGGCTGCCGGGATTGAAAAAGGTTCCGGCGCGCCGAACAAAGACAAGGTCGGGAAAATTACCCGCGCCCAGGTGAAGCAAATTGCCGAGACCAAGATGAAGGACCTGAACGCCATCGATATCGAAGGCGCGATGAAGCAGGTCGAAGGCACTGCCCGCTCAATGGGTGTCACGATTGTTGATTAAACAGGTGGGAGGGTTGCTATGCGTGACCCGTTTGCACCACGGAGGATGAAATGGCAAAACACGGAAAGAAATACATGGCCGCAGCGGCCAAAATCAATCGAGATACACAGTACCTGCCCAAAGAGGCAATCGACCTCGTAAAGGAAACGGCTATCACAAAATTCGATTCCACTATCGAAGTTCACCTGCGCATGGGTCTAGACCCGCGTCAGGCTGACCAACAGGTGCGCGATGTGGTTGTCCTGCCGAATGGCCTGGGCAAAACCGTTCGTGTGGCCGTCTTTGCGCAGGGCGAAGGCGCTATCAATGCCCGCAATGCTGGCGCGGATATTGTGGTGGACGATGATGAGACTTTCAACAAAATTCAGGCTGGCTGGCTGGATTTTGATGTTGCGATTGCTACTCCAGACTTAATGGGTAAAGTGGGTCGCTTGGGCCGCGTACTTGGCCCGCGTGGTTTGATGCCGAACCCAAAAGCCGGCACAGTGGTCCCCGCTGCCGATATCGAACGGGCCATTACCGAAGCCAAGGCTGGCCGCGTGGAATTCCGTCTCGACAAGACCGCCAATATCCACGTTCAGATTGGGAAAGCATCGTTTTCGGCTGAAAAATTGTATGAGAATTTTTTCGCGCTGATGGATGCCATCAAGAAAGCGCGTCCGGCAGCAGCCAAAGGTAATTACATTAAGCATGTTACGCTTGCTTCAACCATGGGCCCCGGTATCAAAGTTGATCCGAATGCGGCCCAATCCATGGAGGCTCTCGGGTAGTTTTACCCGTTGCTGAACATCTGACAAACGACTTCGCCCAAGACGGCCGGCGCCCTGCAAGTTGGGGCTTAATCTCCTGCCCAGGTGAAGACTGAGAGAAATCTCCCGTTCCTTTAGGGACGTCCCCTCGCAAGGGGAAAAGTCTTTGC
Source organism: uncultured Anaerolinea sp. (assembly GCA_964422545.1). Taxonomy (GTDB): domain Bacteria; phylum Chloroflexota; class Anaerolineae; order Anaerolineales; family Villigracilaceae; genus UBA5195. The sequence continues at coordinate 2,411 of CAYRBO010000018.1, forward strand.
CTGGCGTTTGTCAGGCAAAGACTTTTTAAGGAAAGGAGGTAAAAACTTTGGCACTCACTCGTGAACAAAAAGAGCAGGTGCTTGCCAAGTACAACGAATGGTTCGATAAGAGCCAGGCTGTGGTGTTGGTTGAGTACACTGGTCTCAAGATGAAAGACCTGGATGCAATTCGCGCAAAAATCCGCGAAACTGGTGGCGAGTTTCATGTGTTGAAAAACACCCTGGCTCGCAAGGTGTTTGATGCGCGTGGAATGAGCGTCTCCGATGCGCTTTTGGAGAAAAGCACGGCGGTTGCGTTTGCTTTCAATGACGCCGCCGCAACCACTAAGGCGCTGACCGATGCCACCAAAGGCATGGAAGCCGTTAAAGTCAAGGGCGGTTTTCTGGAGAAGCAAGCCCTCGATGCCACCCAGGTCAAGGCGCTGGCGGATATGCCGCCGCTGCCTGTTGTTCGCTCCCAGTTGCTGGGTGTGTTGCAGGCCCCGGCTGGCAAACTCGTGCGTACTATCGCCGAACCCGCCCGCTCGCTGGCATCCGTTTTCCGGGCTTATGCTGATACCGCCCAGACCGCCGCGTAACCGGTTGTTGCGCAACTCGTTCAATCCAAATCAAACATTTCCCGCCAGGCGCGTGGAAATTTCCTCAAAAAGTAAGGAGTACTTAAAAAATGGCTGCAAATCTCGATACTCTGGTTGAAGAACTGAGCAAACTCTCTGTTCTGGAAGCCGCTGAACTCGTTAAGAAGCTCGAAGAAAAGTGGGGCGTTTCCGCCGCCGCTCCCGTTGCGATGGCCGCTGTTGCCGGCGCTCCCGCCGCTGCCGCCGAACCCGTCGAAGAGAAGACCGAATTTGATGTCATCATCAAGGACCCCGGGCCCAAGAAGATTGAAACCATCAAGGTCATCCGCCAGCTGACCAGCCTGGGTCTTGGCGAAGCCAAGGCCCTGGCCGAAACCGCCGGTGGCAAGGTTCTCTCCGCAGTTGGCAAAGACGCCGCCGCCGATGCCAAGAAGAAACTCGAAGAAGCTGGCGCTGTCGTCGAAGTCGCCTAATCTTGTCGATTCAACAAAAAAGAGACACTCTTCATGGGTGTCTCTTTTTTATTTTCAGACTGGTATATAATCTCGTCTATGAAATCCGCATCCCAACCCATCGTCGTGTTCGCCTGCCGCGTCTTGCAGGACTGGCTGGAATACCTTCTGCTAACCGACCTGGCCGCCGCATCAACTTTTCTACGGCAAAGTATTTTAAGTCGCCCGCAATGCGCGTAAATCGTTTCATGCGCTTTCCATTCTAAAATGACGAGGATACGAAATGGATATCAAACAAATCTATTAATTAAAATGTAATCGATGGGGATGCCGAAGCGGTCTCGAACGGCATCAAAGTTGCCCTGGATGCTGGGGGCGCGCCCGAAGAAATTCTGAACAAAGGCCTGATTGCCGCCGACGCCTCCAGCGCAAGCCGCCTGGCCTGTTAACTGGTCGGATAAAATGGATAAAATATGGAAACCAAACTCTCCCTCAATGCCAAAACCGTCACCATTAGCCCCAACCACCCCTTTGTGGTGATTGGCGAGCGCATCAACCCCACCCGCCGCAAGAAACTGGCCCAATCGCTGGCCGAGGGCGATTTCAGCCTGGCGCAGGCCGAAGCCAAAATGCAGGCCGAGGCTGGGGCGCAGGTGTTGGATGTCAACGCGGGCGTGCCCGGCGCCGATGAACCGGCCCTACTTCAGGGCGCGGTCAAGGCCATTCTGGAAGTCGTCAACGTGCCGCTCTGTTTTGACAGCGCTAACCCGCTGGCGCTCGAAGCCGCGCTCAAGATTTACCCCGGCAAGGCTCTGATTAACTCGACCACCGCCGAGACCAAAATGATGGATACCGTCCTGCCGCTCGCGAAGCACTACGGCGCGGCAGTGATTGGCGTCATCACCGACGACAAGGGCGTGCCGGCCACCGCCGAGGACCGCTTGCGCGTGGCCGAAGCCCTACTGAAGCGCGCCGCTGAACATGGTGTTTCTGCCGAAGACATCATCATTGACCCGCTGGCCCTGACCGTCAGCGCAGACCACAACGCTGGGCGGATTACCCTCGATGCGATAGAACTCATTCGCAAAGAGTTGGGCGTCAACATGAACCTGGGCGCGAGTAATGTCTCGTTTGGCCTGCCCGACCGCAAAATCGTCAATGTGGCCTACCTGGCTTTGGCAATTTCGCGCGGGCTGACGACCGCCATCACCGACGTGACCGTGCCGGAAATTCAGACCACGCTGCTGGCCTGCGACCTGCTGATGGGCCGCGATGAATACTCTGGCCGCTGGATTAAAGCCTTCCGCAAGCGCGAAAAAGCCGCCGCTGCGGCTGTCGGGGCGTAGTAAACCCATCACTTACGCACAACGAGACGTTACTCCACGTCAGCCCCGGCGGGAAGCCAAGTAACCCCACTGGCGGCGTTATCTCGCTGGCCTATGGAACACATCGCTGCGCAGGCCCAGGCATACAACGCCTGGGTGATGACCGATGAACTCTACACCCGCAAGCCGCTTCAATTGACATTGTTCAATCAATTTTGGAAAAACCGTCCTGGAGGTGTTCCCCAACCTCCGGGACGGTTGATTTCAATACGGTTTCGCCAGTAGTTCCTCGAACACCTTTTTCGAGGCCTCATCTACCACCGCGTGTTGGCTGCCGCCGTGACTGTCCATTGTCACCACGACTGGGAAATCTTTGACCTCGATGACCCACAGCGCTTCGGGGACGCCGAACTCCAGTTTGAAGACGCCCAGAACCTTCGTCACACTCTGGGCGATGTAGGAGGCCGCCCCGCCGATGGCGTGAAAATATACGCCGGGCGTTTCCTGGCAGCCTTTGAGCGTTTTCGCGCCCATGCCGCCCTTGCCGATGACGCCCTTAACGTTGAAATGCTTCATCACGTCGGCCTGATATGGCTCCTCGCGGATGCTGGTGGTGGGCCCGGCGGCTACGAATTTGTACTGGCCGTTTTCATCTTTGCTGACCACCGGCCCGCAGTGATAAATGACACCACCGTTGAGCAGTTTTTTGAGTTCTTCGTAAACCTGCAAATCGTCGCCTTTTGGCTCTCTGGTTTTCTTGATGAACGTTTCCACCATCCATTTGTGGGCGGCGTCGCGCCCGGTGACCATCACGCCGTTGAGCAGCACCGGCTCGCCCACGCGCAGTTCGCGGATGACTTCATCGCTGGCGGGTAAATTGATTGTGCGCATAAAATTCTCCGTTTTCACTCGTCACGCATCACGTTTCGCAGGTGACAAGTGATGAGTGAATCGCTAATCGTAAATGACTTCCTCGCCTTTCACCACCATCTTGCGGCGGCGGTAGGCCCAGCACATGTAAGAAACTGACACAAAGTAACTGGCCGGCAAGCGGTGTAGGCCGGTGATTTTGGTGTCGATGACTGTTGTCTGTCCGCCGAAACCCATCGGGCCAATGCCCATCTGGTTGGCTTCATCGGTCAGGCGTTCTTCAAGGGCGGCCACTTCGGGGTCGGGGTTGCGCTCGCCGATTTTGCCGAACAGGATTTCTTTGGACTTGATGTAGGAGGAGCCTCGGTCGCCGCCGATGGCGACGCCCAGAATGCCCGGCGCGCAACCCTGTCCCTGGGCTTTTTGGACTGCATCGAGGACGACTTTGCGCACCCCGGCCAGGTCACGCCCGGCGCCGAGGCTGTTGTTGGGCAGCGAATATTGCGCCCCGACGTTTTCGCAGCCGCCGCCCTTCAGCATCAACTCGATGGTCAGCGGTTCATCGGCATCCACTTCCTCGAAGTGAACGTAGGGGAAGTCATCGCCGCCCAGGTTGTTGCCCGTGTTCTTGTCGTAGAGCGCATCCACCGCGTTGGGTCGCATGTATGACTTTTGGGTGGCAATTTCCATCGCGTCGCGAATCATCTGGCGCAGTTTGCGGGTGCTATAGCCTTCGGGGTAGTGGACGTAGAAAATCGGCGTGCCGGTGTCTTGGCAGATGGGCGTGGAGTTCTTGCGGGAGAGTTCCACGTTTTTGAGAATGGTTTCTAGCGCGCCGCGCGCCGCCGAGCCGGGCGCTTCTTTCTCCACCGCCGCCCGCAGGCGTTCCTCCACGTCTTTAGGCAGGTCGCTGGAGGTGCGGCGGATGAATTCGACAATTTCGTTGGTCAAATCTCGCATGTTTGCCTCCGTTGGAATGATTTTATGATACACCAAAGCAGCGCGAAATTAAGTTCGCGTTACGCAAATTCGCATTACATGCCGGTTTTCGGCGCCGAATTTGTATTTGTAGTCCTCATCTCCGCGCATGAAGTCGAACTCGCAGCGTTTGTGGTCGTTGGCCCATTGCAGCAGGTAGCCGAGCAGCACCCAGCCGGGCGAAAGGTCACGGAAGCGCGGGTCGATGCCAGAGTTATAGACCCAGATTTTATTGTCGTAGTCGAAGTTCAGGTATCCGGCGGCTTTTTCGCCGTCCACTTCCAAAAAGGCCAGTTGCAGCCACCCGGCCCGAAAGGCGGCGTGGACGCTGGCCTTCATCTGCGAGCGCATCACGTCGGTCAGAAAGGCGGCTTTTTCGGGGTCTTGCGCCATCAGGTGCAGGAAGCCGTCTATTTCACTATCGAGTTGCGCCTCGTCTTCGACGATGTACCAGCGGACGTTCCGCCCGCTTTCCTCGGCGCGGCGCATTTTACGGCGGATTTCGTGGCGCTGCTTTTTGTCGATGCCTGCCAGGTAAGTTTCAAAATCGCCGGGCAGGGGGATGGAGGGCGAGGGCTGGTAGATTTCTTCGGTGTAAGTCCAGCCGCGTTTAGCGGTTTCAGTTTTCAGGGCCTGTAACGTGGGCGATGTTTCGGGCAGGTTGTACCAGTCGAGCAGCGACCAGGGCAGCGGGGCGTTTGCATCCAGCCAGTCGAGCAAGCCAGTGATGAAGGCGGCATGGTGTTCGGGGCCGACAATCAAATCCTGGTAGTCCGAAATTTCAATACTGCCCACCAAGAGTAAGGCGGGCAGCCCGTCGCGGTTTACGGCATAGAAGAGCGGGGCCAGGCCAATCAGTTTCCCGTGTTCGCGGGCGCTAACGAGGCAAAGCGCCGTTTTCTCTTTGGGCCATTCGCCGCCGCCGCGCGTACTCCACCAGGTGGAGAGGTATTCGTGACGCAGGAAGGGCGCGTTGAGAATGCCCGCTTCGGCGAGGATGTTCCACTCTTCGGCGGGCAGGTCAAAGTTTGTATGCAGTTTGAAGTCCATAATGCTGGATTGTACCAGTTTGGGGAAGGAGATGAGATGCGCTGCCGAGGGGCTATTACGGAACTCCAACATTTACCCGGCCCGCAGGACATACACGCCCGCGCAGGGCGAGACCTGGAGATAATCTGCCGTTAAACCGGCCTTTTCCAGCCCTGCCAGGGTCTGGTCGGCCAGCCAGTAGAATTCATCCTCCCAATCAGAGATGCCCTGCCGAAAGATGTCTTGCGCCGCCTGGTTGGGGAAGGAGATGTCTCCGATGAGCAGGCTGCCGCCGGGGGCCAGGCGGCCGTGAACCAGGTTGGCGCAAATGCGGATTTTTGGGTCGAGTTCGAAATGGTGGAAAACGTAGGCCGAGACGATGTGGTCGAAGCGCTGGGTCAATTCTTTGGGGAGGTCTTCGCGCAAATCGTGGAGGTAAAACGCTGCCCCGGGCAATTTTTGGCGGGCTTTGGCGAGCATGGCTTCGGAGAAGTCGGTGCAGGTCAGGCGGCAGCCTTTTTCAGCGAAGCGCAGGGCCAGGTTGCCTGTGCCGGTTCCCAGGTCGAGGATGGTTTGCCCCGGCTGGGGGTTGGCGCGCAGGAGGATGGTTTCCAGCACTTGGTTATACCCATCGAATGGGAAATCGGCATGTTCAAGCAGGGACTGGTCGTAGGTTTCGGCCCAGTCGTCGAAATCGGAAGCGGGGAAGGGGTCGTTGGGGAGGTTGGACATGAGAAAATGGCTATTTCGCCATCGTAATCTTAAACTCGCATTGTGGGGAGCCGGCAGCGCGGCAGGCGCGCTCTTCCACGTCATGTTCGCGGCCTGAGGCCCAGAACAGGGCTTCTTGTATCAGGCCGATGGTGACATAACAGATAGGAGTAACTTCCTGCTGCTCGACTGTGACCGCCCCTGCGCGGTCTACCAGCAACAGGTCTAGGTCGAGGGTGTGGACGGTGGCGCCTTCGGGATGTTCGCGTATAAACCGCGCCAGCAACTCGAGGGTGGGTTTCATGCGCATAGAGGGCGGCAGGGTGCGTACAATTTGAGCCTGGGTTTTCTCGGCGAGGGAGGCTGTTTCGAGCAGACGTACCCACAGCAGCCGCCCGATGCGAATGAGCGTGCCGCGCGCGCCGCGTCCGTAGTAAAAGCGCATGGCATGCTGGATGCGGGCGTAGGTTTCGGCTGCGGTGGCGGTGTTGTAACGGGAGACAGCCTGCGGGTCAACCAAGTTGGCGGGCAAGGTGGCTTTTTCTAGAATCGAGACCAGGGCTTCGTTCCCCAGTTCGTCGGTCAGGACATCCAGGAATTGTCGAAAAAAGCGAATGGGGAGAATTTGGGAATACGGTTCTTTCACGATTGGGCGGCTCCTGCTTCAAAACGGCACTCTTGTATCGTTTGCGGCCAGGGGATGGTTGTGATGGGTTCGCTTTGGCTAAAGAGTATGGGTAAAAACGCAGTATTGCTCTCCGGTGCGTTTGAATCCAATTTTCTCATAGAGCGCTAGCGAGGCGGTATTGTCACCTTGTGTGTTGACGGTGAGGCGTGTAAGCCCCTGAGATTGTGTTTTTTGCAACAGGTCTTGTACCATCAAATATCCCAGGCCTTTTCCTTGTTGTCGCGGGTGGACGGCCAGCCGGGCCAGGTGCGCCCCAAACGGGTTGCGGGTGCTCATCTGGTAGGCGACAATTTCCCCATCCAGCACGCCGACGGTGGAGATTTCCGCCAGAGAAAGCGCGTATTGCAAAGAGGGCAGGGAATTCTGCCAGAGCGGGGCAAACGCGGCCGAATCCAGGGCGGCGACGAATGGCAGGTCTTCGTGGGTCATCGGACGGATGGCAAGGCGGTGTGGGTTGGCTTGCCTGGGAAACGGAGCGCTGTTTTGGGCAAGAAGGACGACATCTTGATGTTCGCTAAACCCGGAATCACGCAACAAGTCGCCCAGCCAGTTGTGCATAACGATAGCTGCTGCCATCAACCCGCGCCCGCGCAAGGAGTTTTGGGCAATCTCCCATAAGGCGCGCCAGGCATGAGTCAATGGGATAGACGATGATACGGCAAACAGTCGCAGCCAGGCGGCATGTTCAGGGTCAGGCGGACAGGCCAGGACGGCGGATGTTTTTCCATCTTGTTCTAATAACCAGTATTCCGGCGCGCCCAACCAATCGAGCGGCGTGCGCCAGTCGAGATGACGGTGAACCTGGGTCTCGAAGTACATCAGGTTCGCAATGCGCGACTGATCGGCGGGCAGCGCCTGGCGGATGGCAAAATGGGTGGTTACCATGTCCTGAATCGCAATAAGGCCAGCAAAATTTTCTGTTTTAGGGTGGGGTGCTTGATACCGGAAAGCCCCATTTGCATCGTGAGCAGGGCGTCCATGACTTTTCCGCGTTTGAGTTCGATGCCAGCCATGGCTTGCATGACCGTGTTGCGCATTTCGCCTTCGCCAGCACGCTCGAAGGCTGCGAAGGCCAGCCGGTATTTTTCCAAGGCGTCATTGGCGCGGCCCAACGCCTGGAGAGCGGCGGCTTCGTTACCCCAGGCAATTCCTTCGCGACGGAAGTCGCCTGCTTCGGCAAAAACGCTTGCCGTGCCGCGCGCCGCCTCCCAGGCCGCGCCAGGGTTGCCGGCTTGCAGCCAGGCTACGCTTTGGTTGTTTTTCATTTCGGCGGCATCCAGCGCGTTCTCCTGCGCTGTGAAAGCAGACGCGGCTTCACCAAACAGGCGTGCCGCGTTTTCATAATTTCCTTCCTGGTAAGCCTTGACTGCGTTATCTGTCAGGGACTTCGGAACGATTTCGCTCATAAAACCTCGTTCGTTATAGCGTAATATCGAGTAATCCTTCTGCTACCGAGCGCAGTCTTTCGGTGGATAACTGGCTCAATTTGCGCGCCAGTTCGAGATATGGCTGGTTAACCGGCATGCAAACAAAGGCGCGCATTTCTGGCGATAGTTTCATAAAGGCGCTGATGGCTTCCTGCTCATTCATCCACTGGCCGATGGTTCCCTTTTGGTCAAAGAAGGATTCAATTCGTCCGCCTAGCACCGAAAGAATTACTTCCAGTTCTGGCAGGGGGATGGGACGTTCGCCCAGTTCATAGGCGGTGATGCGTGAGACGGGCAATCCCGTTTCTACAGATAGACCTTTGAGCGAGAGATTGGCCTGCATTCGTTTCTGACGAAGCAATGTCCCGATGATGCGATGTCGAAGGGTGGCCAGCCGGGTCAGGTCCAGCGGTTCAGTGCGCGGGGCATCGTCCGAAAGTGCCTGATTGCTCCAGAAATGCTGGATGGGCAGGTTCAGGTAATAGGCCAGCACTTCCAATTCTGGCAGGGAGGGCGCTTTGCGGCCTTCTTCATATGCGCGCAACAGGGGAGCAGTGATGCCAATCGCTTTGGCCGTCTCGGTGATGTTGCGGCGGGCAGCCAGGCGCGCGTCACGAATCAGGACGCCCAGTTTGCGGGTACGAATGGCAATTTGGACTTGAAAACTCATGGGCTTATCCGTATCAAAGTGGCTGAATGTCTATCCTTTTTGATTATACACGAGGGAGCCTATCTGCGCCTGAGCATATCGGCGACGTTGGCGCCGAAGACTTCGGGTGGCAGTTTGAAGCCGGCTGCCTCGAGGCGAGGCGTAAACAATGGGCGGATGCCGGTTGGTTTGAGTTGACCAATAATTTTACCATCCGGCGTCTGGCCGGTTTGCTCGAAGCGGAAGATGTCGGTCAGGACGATGGTATCGCCTTCCATTCCAGCCACTTCACTGATGGCGGTCACTTTGCGCGAGCCGTCTTTCAGGCGGGTTTGTTGGACAATCAGGTCAATGGCAGCAGAGACTTGTTGGCGAATGACCTTAACAGGCAGGTCCATGCCAGCCATGAGGACCATCGTCTCAAGACGTGAAAGCGCATCACGCGGGGTGTTAGCGTGCAGGGTGGTGAGCGAGCCATCGTGGCCGGTGTTCATCGCCTGGAGCATGTCGAGAGTTTCGCCGCCGCGACACTCGCCGACCACAATTCGGTCGGGCCGCATGCGCAGAGCGTTGCGCACCAGGTCGCGAATCGTCACCTGGCCCTTGCCTTCCAGGTTGGCAGGTTTGGTTTCGAGGCGGACGATGTGATCTTGCTGTAGCTGCAATTCTGCCGCGTCTTCAATGGTGACGATGCGTTCGTCTTCGGGAATCAGCCCGGAAAGGACGTTGAGCAGGGTGGTTTTACCAGAGCCGGTTCCGCCAGAGATGACAATGTTGAGGCGGCTGATGACGCAGGCTTTCAAGAATTCGGCCATCTGCGGGGTAATTGAGCCAAACTCTATCAGTTGCTGCATGGTCAATTTATCTTTTCGGAATTTGCGGATTGTGATGGATGGGCCATCCAGGGCGACAGGCGGCACAATTGCGTTGACGCGTGAACCATCGGGCAGGCGGGCATCTACGGTTGGAGAATCGGCGTCAATGCGGCGGCCAAGCGGCAGTACGATGCGCTCGATGACGCGAATGACGTGGGCGTCATTCTCAAAGGTGACGCCGGTTTTCATCAGTTTTCCTTTTTTTTCGACGTAAACCTTTTTGGGGCCGTTGACCATCACTTCGCTGACGTCGGGGTCGTTGAGAAGCGGCTGAATGGGGCCGTACCCCAACACTTCATCCATCACTTCTTGGGTGATTTGTTGGCGAATGGAATCGGGGACGTTGACTCTCAGCCGGCTGAACACATCGGCCAGTTTTTGCCGCACGAAAATTTCGCGTTGGGCATAGGGTGGATTTTCGCTTTCCAGCTCGCGCGTCAGGTTATCAGAAACAAAATGTTTTAGTTTTAGTAAATCTGCCGAAGACAGGCCCTGGACAGGTGATGATGAAAGGAGTGTCATGGCCTTTCTCCTTCTCCATATGCTGTATCGTCGCTTGGAATGACCCACACGATTTGCGCCCGCGCAACGGTCATAAAATCAGCCTGGTGTAGCAGCGTTCCATCGTGGTTGTAAATTTTGGCGCCTGTTACTGCCAGGAAAAGCTGATTCTGGTCCAGTTCGTCTTTGACTCGTCCATCGAGCCGTACATGAATTGAACCCTCGATGCGATGCAGCGTGGTTTGGATGATGGCAGGTACAGCCACTTTAGAGATGATGTCGGTAAAGTATTTCCCTTTTTCATTGAACTCGAGACTCATTGGTGACTCCTTTATTGGTCTATGCGCGGTTTTGGTAAGCAATTTCGAGGATTTGTCTGGCAACTTGGGCAATCATCATTGCGGCAGTATCAGTGGGCATCTTGCGCAGGATGGGCAGGTGCTGGTTGTTGGCCAGGCTGAAATTTGCGCCCATGTAGGGGATGGTGGCTTGGATAGGCAGGCCAATGATTCGCTCCGCATCGCTTTTACTGACTCCCTCCAACCCAACCGCTCGGTTAAGCAGCGCATAGACATTTCGCTGCGGAACTCCTTTTCCCTGCAGGTACTTCCAGACGGTTTGGGTGAGCGCGACGGTTGCCATGTCGGAGGCGGTGACCATCACAATTACGTCGGCTTTCAGGATGATGGGCAGGCTGATGCGCGAGAGGGAGCGACCCAAATCTACAAAAACAACATCGAATGCGCGGCGGTAAGCGTCGATAATGGCCGGGATGCGGCTTGCATCGAGCGCGTTGGATGATTCGGGGTCAGAGACGCCCGCCAGCAGACGAAACCCCCACATTTCAAGAGGGGTCATAACACGCCGCAAAAAATCGGAGTTGAGTTCGGCCTGTGGTTTTTTCGCCGCTTCAAGCAGGTTGAACTCTCCCTCGTAGCCCACAATTTGCCCAATCGAGCCGATTGGCAGGACCAGGTCGATGACTGCTATTTCCCTTTCGGGATTCATCTCGCCCAACACCTGCGCAACATTGGCGCACATCGAAGATGTGCCTGCGCCGCCCTTGGCGCTCAGGAAGACCACCAATACGCCGCCTTGATTTATCTTCTTGTTTTTGCCAATGGGCTGGGTTTCGTTCATCTGCGTATCGGTTTCTGCCAGCAGTGCGAAGATTCGCTCCAATGATTCTGATGACTTGACCAGGTACTCATTACAGCCAGCCGCCAGCAACTCGCCCATTTGCTCAGAATTGGAGGCGGCTGTCAGAGCCACTAACAGCGCGCCGCTTGTGCGTTTATCATTGCGCAGCCTGTGGATAAGTTCCGTTCCGGGCATATCGGCCAGGGTTGGGTCGAAAATAATAACATCAGGCCGGTCGCGGAGCGCGTCAATATACCCCTCTTTGGCCGATGTAGTGGTCTCAGATGTATACCCTTTTTGGGTAAACAGGTTGCCCAGGTACTGGCAGCTGCGGGGGTCGGGGTCGATGACCAGGATGCTGAGCGCAGAAGGTATATTTTGCTCGCTCATCTCCAGCCTAATTTTCTGTGGGAGGCATTAGGTATCCCAGGCCAGAGCGCGTAACGATGTGCCTGGGGTTGTGGGCGTCGTCTTCCAGTTTTTGACGCAGGCGGGCAATGCTCACCCACAGGATTTCCTTGTCGTTGCGATATTCCGGCCCCCACACGCTGGTTAACAAATCTTCAGCGCTTAACACTGTCCCTACATTATGCGCAAACTGGAGCAGCAGGCGGTATTCGGTGGCTGAAAGGAAGATGGGTAGGTTGCCGCGCCATACTTCGGCGCGCGCGAAATCGATGCGCAGATTGCCATGTTCGAAGAATCGGTTCTGGTTGACATCTTTTGAAGTTTGCGAGCGGCGCAGCACGGCCCGCACCCGCGCCAGCAATTCGGTTGCTGAAAAGGGCTTAACCAGGTAATCATCAGCGCCCAGGTCAAGGCCGCGCACGCGGTCCTGCTCCTCGCCTTTGGCAGTCAGGATGATGATGGGAACGTTCGAGAACTCACGGATGCGCTGGCAGGCGGCAAACCCATCTAGTTTGGGCATCATCACATCCATCAAGATAAGGTCAACCGGGTTGCTGGAAAATGTCTCAACCGCCTGCATTCCGTCGATTGCTGTAATGACATCATATCCTTCGGTGCGCAGGTTGGCTTCAAGCAGGCGCAAGTAGCGTGGTTCATCATCGACAATCAGTATTTTTGACATGTCAACCTCCTGAAATTTGATTGTTGATGGGGAGGTCGATGATAAAAGTCGTTCCCTTCCCCAGGGTTGATTCGACCGAGATTTTTCCGCCGTGTGCCTCGATGATTTGCTTGCAAATGAACAGTCCCAGCCCCGAGCCAGAGCCTCCCTGCCCTGGCACGCGGTAAAATCGCTGGAACAAATTGGCGACATACTCCGGCGGGATGCCTGTCCCGGCATCGGCAAAGCGAATACGGTAAAAATCCTTGTGTTGTGTCAGGTAAATTGTAACGGGCGCGTCGGGCGCATATTTGTTGGCATTGCTGAATAAATTCTCAAGCACCTGGGCGATACGCACGCTGTCAGCATTGATGGTGGGCGCGATGGAGAAATCGAGGCGGGCTTTCATGTTCTTGTAGCGCGCCTGGCTGCGCACCAGCGTGTCGCGGATGAGAGCATCTAGCCGCACCGGCTGAAATCGCATGGGCAAGGTGTTGCTTTGCAAACGGGCTGATTCCAGTACATTCTCAATTAATTCGTTCAGGTGGTCGGTTTCCTCGTCGATGATTTGCAGGAACTCGCGCCGGGTTTCTTCATCCCAGTTGGTATCTTTGCGCAGCAGGGTGGTTGTGTATCCCTTGATAAAACCCAACGGCGTGCGCAGTTCGTGCGAGATGGTGGCGATGAAATCCTCTTGCATCTCCAGCAGGCGGCGGGCGTTTTCCAGGCTGGCGACTTCTTCCATGAGCTTCTTGCGCGCAAACAGGGCCGAAAACTGAGTGGCGATGTACTGGGCGCGCTGAATTTGGGCAGGGGTATATTCTGGCCCACCAAAACGGACGAAAACCACTGCTCCCAGCAGTCCCTCATGCGTTCGCAGGGGCAAACCCAGCAAGAATGGCTCGGTAATTCGGTCTTCGCGCGAAGGCGGGGTGGCCGGCGTTTGTACCACCATTTCCTTTTGGAAAATCACCTGGCTGGCAATTTCAGTTCCCCAGGCAGCATCGGCGCCTGCGCTCTGGCCACGTCCCACTGCGCGGGCATAGGCAATCTCGGTCAGGTCTGTTGAACCGTTTTCCAAGATATAAAGGGCCAGGTTGTCGAACAGGAAGACAGAACGAACCACTTCCATCACTGAATCAAGGGCCTGTTTCCAGTCGGGTTTTTGCGTGACAGCCTCCGCGAGTGCCAGGATGTCTGGAATATGCTCTTCTGTCATAGTGTTTCGTCCCCTTTGGCTGCTAAAAGCGAAAATGAGATTACTGTTCCCTTGTCGATTTCAGATTCGACAAGGATGCGCGCGCCATGTGCTTCGATGATTTCCCTGACAAGCGCTAACCCAAGCCCGGTTCCGCCGTAGCGGCGGGTTGGCGAACTATCTAGCTGGTGAAATGGCTCGAAAATTTCGTTAATCCGTTCTTTGGGAATCCCAATACCGGTATCGGCGACCACGATGTTGACTATCTTTTCATTTGCCGCATCTGGTGAAATATTCAATCGGACATGTCCCCCGGGTTTGGTGAACTTGATGGCGTTATCGAGCAGGTGGTTCAATGCCCAACCGATTTTTTGCTGGTCGGCCTTCACAAAAGTTACTTGCGGCGAGATAGCGGCCTCTAGAAACACCTGTTGATTTTTGGCCTTGGAACGGGCATGGGCGATCACTTTTTGCGTTACCTGTTGAAAATCGACGGGCGCCAGGGTGAGGGTCATTTCGCCGCGCGCCGCCAGCGAGAACAGAATAAGGTCTTCGATGAGGTTTTGCAGCCGGCTGGTGGATTGCAGCGAAACATCCATTGCCTTGGTTTGCTCTGGGGTAAGCGGGCCGAGCGTTTTGCTTTGCATTAGTTCCAGGTAGCCGCGAATGTGGGTTAGCGGGGTGCGCAATTCATGCGAGATATTGGCGACAAAGTTGGCTTTCAACTGGCTCAGCTCCGAAAGTTTGCGCAGGGCTTCTTCCAATTCCGTGGTACGCTGCTGCACCCGCCGCTCAAGGTTGCGGTTTGCATCCTCCAGCGCGGCGCGCAGGCGTAGAATTTGTTCGGTTACTGCTCGGTCTAGGGTGGGGCGGTCCAAGAAGCCAAGTTCAATGGTCGCCTGACCCAGCAAAATCGGCTTTCCGGCGGCAGTGGCTTGCTTTTGGTAATCTAATGCTTGTTTTAATTGGTCGGGGGTCAGCAAACCAGCCTCTACCAGTTGTTCACCCAGGCGCGGTACCAATACTTCGGGACTGATTAAAATTGGGCCAGTCATATCATCCTCTCATATTTGCCAGACCCATTTCCCGGCAATCATGGTTGCCGAGGGCTTCATTGAGTAAATTTCATCCATTGGGCATGTGAAGGGGTCATTCTCCAAGACAATCAAATCGGCATCGAACCCGGCAGAGAGCCGTCCGCGGCGGTTCTCCAGCCCGGCGGCGTAGGCCGCGCCAACGGTGAAACCTTCTAAAGCCTGCTGGAAGGTCAATTTTTGTTCCGGGTACCAGCCCTCGGGGCCGGGCGCGCCATCGATGCGGCGGCGGGTGACGGCAGCGTGCAAACCCCAAAAGGGATTGGGGTTTTCAACTGGGGCATCTGAGCCAAAGGCCAGTACCGCGCCGGCATTCAGCTGCGTTTTCCAGGCATAGGCCAGGCGGGCGCGTTCGCCCCAGTAGCGGTCGGCAGCGAACATATCGGATGTGGCGTGAATCGGCTGCATGGAAGCGACAATGCCCAGTTTCCCAAGCCGGGCAGCATCGTCTGGGTGAATCACCTGAACGTGTTCGATGCGGTGGCGCAGGGCTGGCAGTCCGCGTTTACGTTCATAGCGGCGCAACTGCTCAAGCCCATTAAGCACCTCATGAACGGCCCGGTCGCCAATCGCGTGGATGGTCATTCCCAGCCCAGAGTCGGCGGCCTGGCGGCCATGCTCGAATAATTCCTCGCCGTCCATATTCAGGATACCCCGATTTGCCGGTTCGTTCAAGTAGGGAGCGAACATTGCCGCAGTGCGCGGGCCGAGCGCGCCATCCATAAAGACCTTGACCATGCCAATTCGCAAGTGGTCGCTGCCGAAGCCGGTGCGCAAGCCCAGCCCGTGCGCATGGTTGAGCAAATCGAGCGGAATGCTCTTGGTGACGCGCAGTTTCAGGCGTTTTTCGGCGTCGAGCTGCTGCAAGGCCATGAAACAGGGGCGGTAGTCGAAATCGTGCGCGCCGGTCAATCCCATTTGGAACAGGATGGGCTGGGCCGATTCGATTGCGTTGGCGACCTCGTCAATCGTCGGCTGGGGAAGATTCTCTTCGATGAGAGTCATTGCGCTCTCGAGCAGAATGCCGTTGGGTTGACCTTTTTCGTCCCGGACGATTTTCCCGTTTAACGGGTCGGGCGTGCCAGGGCCGATTCCTGTCATTCGAAGGGCGGTGGAGTTGGCCCAGCCAGCGTGCAGCGACTTGGCCGTGAGATAAACCGGCTTATCGGGAGCAATGGCATCCAACTCGGCGGCGGTTGGGAATTCGCCATCCCAATCGTTTTGCTGCCAGCCGTGACCGAGAATCCACTGACCGGGCGGGGTTTTCGCGGCGCGTTCGGCCACCCGGCGCAGGGCTTCGGCTTTGGTAGAAGTTTCGACATCCACTTTTTGCAGGCCGAGGGCGTAGTGCATCAGGTGGATGTGGGCATCGGTCAGGCCGGGCAAAATCACCCGCCCGCCCAGGTCTTCGCGTTGCGCGGAAGGGAAAGATTCGAGCAATTCCTCGCCGCCAATGGCGACGATTTGACCATGTGTATCGAGGACCAGTGTCGAAACAACTGGCTGGGAGGGGTTGAGGGTGTAAATGCGGGCGTTGTGGAGGAGTTTCATGGTTTTCTCGCCTACCTGAACGTGGCAATGCTAACGATTGTAAATTGTAACTAGATTTGCTCTATCTGAAAATTTCTGAAAAATTGCGGGTTAATTTTGCCGTCACGATCGCTTTTTATTTCGACTTGTTCAGCAGCCGAGTAGATAGCGGGCATTTTCTCTCCTACTCTGACTCAGATGGGAGAAAATCGGAAAGTGATTTGCTGTAGAGCCTGGCGAATGCTTCCAGTTCAAAAATGTCCAATCGTCTGCTTCCAGTTTCGCAGCGAGAAACATAGGATTGCGTTTTCGCTAATTTGGCGGCAACTTCTTGCTGGCTCAGCCCCAAAGCCTCACGGGCTTCACGCAGTTTTTTTGCAATTTGGTTTGGGGAATCGGTCATCGTCATGTTGCTACGCAAAAACTACATAAAATACAATTGCCCCATTAACAACACCTGTTTGTGACTTTGTGAATGGGTGAACCGAATGGCCGTACACAGGTTAGTGGATAAGTATTTTGGTGCATTCTTTATGCAATTGTCGCATAAACGCAGCGTTTTTACAACTTAAATTCATTGCGCGCTGAACATAAAGTTTAGACCTGACTTATCCTTTTTGGGCTGTCAGGTCTGGTATAGTTTACTCGGTCAGCAGGCGGGCCAAAATGGCATCTAGCTCTTCATTCGAGAAGTAATGTAGGGATAGCACCCCACCGCCTTTTTTGTTGGTTTTCAGGCTGACCCTGGCGCCCAGGCTGGCTTCGAGGCGTTCCTGCAAATCGCGCAGGTCGGGCGAGGGGGTGGGTTTGGGCGTTGGGGCCGGTTTTTCGCCTTTCAGTTTGTTGACCAGTTCTTCGGTCTGGCGCACGGTCAGGTCGCGGTCACGCACCTGCTTCAGCGCGGCTTCTTGGGCCAGCGGGTTGGTCAAGCTGAGCAGGGCGCGGGCGTGTCCCTCCGAAATAAGGCCATCTACCAGGGCTTGCTGCGCGGCTTCTGGCAGTTTCAGCAGCCGCAGGGTGTTGGTGACGGCCACGCGGCTTTTGCCAACGCGGGCCGCAATCTCTTCGTGAGACAGGCGAAATTCCTCGCTCAACTGGCGGTAAGCATTGGCTTCTTCGAGCGGGTTCAGGTCGGCGCGCTGCACGTTTTCGATGAGGGCCAGTTCAAGCCGCTCCAGGTCGGTGGTTTGGCGCGCGATGACCGGCACTTCGGCCAGCCCTGCCAGTTTTGCGGCCTGCCAGCGGCGCTCACCGGCGATGAGAATATAGCCGACGCCGCTTTCGGCGCGGCTGACCAGCAGGGGTTGGATGACGCCATGCTCCCGGATGGAGGCGGCCAACTCTTCCAGCGCGGCCGGGTCGAAGCGCGAGCGCGGCTGGCGCGGGTTGGGGAGAATGTTCTCGACCGGGACGTTCAAGATGCCGGAATCAGCCGCTTTTCCGGCGGGGGGCGTCTCTGGCGCAAACCCGCTGGGGATGAGCGCATCTAGTCCTTTGCCGAGGCCGCTATGTTTGGGCATGATCTGACTCCTGTACCATAATCCCGTCCCCGGCCAGCACTTCGCGCGCCAGGGCTTCGTAGGCCTGCGCTCCGGTGGAATGAGGCGCGTAAGCGGAAATTGGCAGGCCATAGGAGGGGGCTTCGGCCAATCGCACCGAGCGCGGCACAATGGCATTGAAGACTTTCCCTGGGAAGTGCTTGCGCACCTCGCCAACCACGTCAAAGGAAAGCCGCGCGCGGGCGTCATACATGGTCAGGACAACGCCGCGCACGTTCAGGTCGGGGAAAATGGAGGCGCGTACCTTTTGCAGAGTGGACATCAACTGTCCCAGCCCTTCCAGCGCCAGGTACTCGCATTGCACCGGGATGAAGACCCCGTCGCGGGCGGCCATCAGCCCGTTAATGGTCAGCAGGCTGAGGGAGGGAGGACAATCGACCAGGATGTAGTCGAAACGTTCGGAGAGCGGTTCCAGCGCCTGGCGCAGGCGCGTTTCGCGCAACTCTGCCTCCACCAGTTCTACTTCTGCGCCGGCCAGGGCCGGGGAGGAGGGTAAGAGCGAGAGTTTCAGGTCTGAGTTCGCCAGCAGACTGCCTGATGCTGGAACCAGGCCGAGCAGGGCTTCATACGTGCCATGTTTGACCGTTCTTTTATCCACTCCCAGGCAAGAGGTGGCGTTGGCTTGCGGGTCTAAGTCGACAATCAGGACTCTCTGCCCGAATTTTGCCAGGTAGGCTCCCAGGTTGATGGCAGTCGTGGTTTTTCCCACTCCGCCTTTTTGATTGACCAATGTATAAAAACGCGCCATGCGCACTCCAGAGGATGAAATTAGGCTAGTGGTAATTGTACATGAAGAAATGCTTCCTGTGCCAAAAAAGCAGCCCTGTGGAAATTCCCAACTCACAGGATTCCGGAAACGAAGAAAGCGCGGAATTTTGGATTTTTGCCAAAATTCCGCGCTTTTGTAACTACTTTGAGCATGTCACATTTTCGCGTAAGTATTAGCCCTTACCCTAGCCCTGCCCCGAATGGGGAGGCCATCTACCACTTCGGGGCGCGCTTCCTGATGGGAGATGGGCTGTGGGGAGAGGGTGGGTAGGCAGTTAGTTTATTTTTACAACCCTGAGTTTGTTAACTAGCGACGGAAGGCACTGCCAGGTAGGTCAGCAGGCCATACGCGAGCATGGCAATGCTGAAAAAGGCGAACAAGATGCGCATCCGGCTTTCCTCTGTGAGCAGGGAGGCCCAGGCGGCAAAGGCCAGGCCGAGCGCCATAATCAGCATAACCAGTTGCAAGGCGTCGCCGCGCTTGTTCCATTCCTGAGCTTTGGCAAACAGGGCATCGGCTTCTTGGAACATCGCATTGGCATCGGCGTACATGGTTTCGTAGTAAGAATCACTGAACAGGTCAACCCCGGCAGCCATATCGGCTTGCAAAGGCTCAGAGAAACTGGTGAGGTAGTATTCTTCTTGTTCCGTGCCGGGCTGGGCGGTGATGTAGCCATCGTAGAGGGTATAGTCGTAGACGATGAGTTGATTGGCGGTCAGGTATTCGGCGTTGGCGTTGGTCAACCTTTGCTGGCCCTGGACGTTGCTGGTGGTTTGTTCAGAATTTGCCATGGAGCCTTGATAGCCGACCAGGGCGGTCAACACGCTCAGGATGGCGATGAGACTGCCCAGGACAAGTTCAGAACCGAGAATTTGGAGCTTGGCAACAAGGTTGTTCATGGGGTATTTAACTTTCTTTGAGTGGGATGGAATGGTAGTGGTTGGTGCTGGACCAAACTCAAAAAAACGTTCGCTGCGCCCACAGTTTCACTGCAGGCGCAGCCAAAACGAAGGTTATTCTTCGAGCGTGCTTAAGTCGCCTTCGGGCAATCCCTGGGCGCGGGCTTTGAGTACGCGCCGCATAATTTTGCCAGAGCGGGTTTTGGGAAGTTTATCAATAAAGCGCACTTCCTCGGGGCGGGCTATCGGGCCGAGGTGGCGCGAGACGTGCTGGCGCAGTTCCTCGCCTAATTCTTCGGTGGGGGCGAAGCCGGGCTTCAGTTGCACGAAGCAGAAAATGGCCTGGCCCTTGACCTCGTGCGGCAGGCCGATGGCCGCTGATTCGGCGACAGCGTGATGCGTAATCAGCGCCGATTCGATTTCCGCCGTGCCAAGCCGGTGACCTGAGACTTTAATCACGTCATCGACCCGGCCAATAATCCAGTAGTAGCCGTCCTTGTCGCGCCGGGCGCTGTCGCCGGTCATGTATTTGCCGGGATACTTGCTCCAGTAGCCGTTGACGTAGCGGTCGGGGTCTTTGTAGATGGTGCGCAGCATGGAGGGCCAGGGGCGGGTGAGGACCAGGTAGCCTTCGGCGCCATCAGGGACCGGCTTGCCTTCCTCGTCCACAATTTCGGCTACCTGCCCAAAGAAGGGCCGCGTACCAGAGCCAGGCTTGAGCGGCACGACTGGGGTTGGCGTAATCATGAACGCGCCGGTCTCGGTTTGCCACCAGGTATCCATAATGGGGCATTTTTCCTTGCCGATGACGCGGTAGAACCACTTCCAGGCTTCGGGGTTAATCGGCTCGCCGACCGTGCCGAGCAGGCGCAGCGAGGACAGGTCGTGTTTATTCGGCCAGGCCTCGCCAAAGCGCATCAACCCGCGAATGGCGGTTGGGGCGGTGTAGAAGATGGTAATGCCGAACCGTTCAATCAACTGCCACCAGCGGTTGGGGTAAGGGTATGACGGGCCGCCCTCGAACATGAATACGGTCGCGCCATTGACCAGCGGGCCATAGACCAGGTACGAGTGGCCGGTAATCCAGCCGGGGTCGGCGGTGCACCAGAAGCGGTCTTCGTCGTTCAGGTCGAAGACGTATTTCAGCGTGGCATACGTCCCAACCATGTAGCCGCCGTGCGTGTGCAGGATGGCTTTTGGCTTGCCGGTCGAGCCGCTGGTGTAAAGAATGAAAAGCGGGTCTTCAGAATCCATCACCTCGGTTGGGCATTTGCCGTTGGCAATTGGCAGGGCGCACATGTCGTGATACCAGTGGTCGCGCATGGACTCCATCGGCACATCGTGGCCGGTGCGTTTGACGACGATGACGTTTTCGACGGTTGGGCAGTGTTTGAGCGACTCGTCAACGATGCGTTTCAGCTCGATCAGTTTCCCGTTTTGGAACGAGCCATCGCAGGTGATGACCAGTTTCGACTCTGAATCTGCAATCCGTCCCTGGAGCGCGTCTACGCTGAAGCCGCCGAACACGACTGAATGAATCGCCCCGATTTTGGCGCAGGCTAGCATGGCAAACACAATCTCTGGGATGCGCCCCATGTAGATGGTCACGCGGTCGCCCTTGCCCACGCCCATCGACTTGATGATGTTCGCCATGCGGGTTACTTCGCGGTTGAGGGCGTAATACGAAAAAGTCCGCTCGCTCTTGCCGTCCTCTGCCTCCCAGATGAGGGCCAGCTTGTTCTTGCGGAAGGTCAGCAGGTGGCGGTCCACTGCGTTATAAGCGATATTGACTTGCCCACCCACGAACCATTTGTAAAACGGGGCCTGTGAATCGTCCAGAACCTTATCCCATTTTTTGAACCAGGAGAGTTCCTCCGCCTCCCTGGCCCAGAACCCTTCCAGGTCTCGTTGCGCGAAATCGGCCAGTTCGTCCCAGTCTTTCAAGACTGCCTGTGCGATGACCTCTTTCGACGGATAATATACTTCCCCTTCCAACTCGGTTTGCTTGGCTGGCATAAACGTGACTCCTCCTGATGAATGATATGTAATACTATACAGCGGTTTTTTATTTGTTTCAAGAATTATTACCCAAAATGTCCTAAAAAGATTTGCATTTTGGGATGTAACTTTTTTGAGACAACATCATCTAACCGGTGTAATAAAAACGATAGGGCTTATGCAAAAAACTTTTTATCTGCCAATCTGCGCTAATCAAAAGCATGTAGGCCCGAAATTGTTCAAAAATTTGCGCAGATAGACATAGGTTAGCAGATAATTTCATGGTTTTGCATAAGTCCTGAACGAATGATAGAGGTAAAACGATGTCAGAATCCAAACCCCAACCCCGCGTGATTGTTTTCAGCACGCCCACCTGTACCTACTGCAACATGGCAAAAAAGTATTTCCGCGAGAAAGGCGTCAAATTCAAGGATGTCGATGTCTCGCGCGATATGGCCGCCGCCCGCGACATGGTTCGCCGTTCGGGGCAGCAAGGCGTGCCGGTGATTGACATTGGCGGAAAAATCGTGGTCGGTTTCGACCGCCCGAAAATTGACAAATATCTTGGAATCTAAACCCTGGAGGTCAACATGAGCAATGTAAAAATCCAACCGATGGGCGCGCGCGTCCTCATCCAACCCCTCGAACAGGAGGGAAAAACGTCATCGGGGCTGTTCCTGCCCGATACCGCGAAAGAAAAACCCCAAACCGGCCTGGTGGTAGCCGTTGGAGATGACGAGGACATCAAGCTGAAGGTGAATGACAGAGTCCTGTTCGCCAAATACACCGGCACCGAGTTCAAGATGGACGGCCAGGAATACCTGCTGATGGAATGCGGCGACGTGCTGGCAAAATTGCTGGATTAAAAACCCCGCTTCAAACGCAGCAGGGATGCCCAAAAGCATTCCTGCTGCGGGTATTTTTTATTCGCCAAATCCTGCTGGGGGGATGCCCAGTGCCTGGATGAGCCGCGCCCAGTAGTTTACCTGGGCTGCCGTTGAGGCCAGGATGACCATTTCGCGTTCGTTGAAATGCGCCTTTAACTGTTCGATAAAATCGGGGTGGAATTTGAGCGGGGTCTGTGAGACGAGCCGGGCATACTGGACTGCCAGCCGCTCCCGTGTCGAGAAAGTGGGAACCAAATCCAGCGATAATTGCCCACGCACTGCCAGCAGTTCATCGGCGCTGATGCCGACTGCTTCGCGTTCGTGCGAGTTCATGTCGATGCAAAAGGGGCAGGCGGCAGCGTAGGAGGCGGCCATTCGCACCAGTTTGAGCATTCTCTTGTCGATATTCCCATCACAGTGCGCTACCAATGCCTCCATTATCCCCGAACTGAGCGCGGCTTTGGGATACCAGGCCAGGATGCGCGCTGGGAGCATCACGCGCCCGGTCACCCGTTCAGAAATCCAGATGCCTAACCGCAAGATGAGCGAAATACGTTGGGGCGGCTCAATAAATGCGTTCATTCTGTTCCTCCTGAGATAAGTTTACATTGAAAACGCGCAAACTGTGCCATGCGATGGATTCATTTTTAGCATGTTTGTAGAATGGTAAAAATGGACAAAAACGGCTAAAATGTTGATATGGACATGCGCAATGGCTATCTTCTTGTGGTCGAGGACGTTCCTGATATTTTGACGCTGATTGAAACGACCCTTAAATTTAAGGGCTATCGCGTCGTAACCGCAGCCAATGGTCAGGAAGCGCTGCAGATTATCCAGAAAGAACATCCGGCAGTGATTATCACTGACATTCTGATGCCCAAGTTAGATGGTTTCAGCCTGGTGCACCGCCTGCGCCTTGACCCCGAAACGCGCGACATCCCAATCGTCTTCCTTTCGGCGACATACGTTGCCCCCGAAGACAAAGCCTTTGCTCAGACCATCGGCGTAACCCGTTTCATCGAGAAGCCGGTCGATTTTGAGTCATTCCTGCCCATCATCGACCAATTGATGACGAAGGGCGCGCCATCCCTTTCGGAGCCGATGAATGAGACGGAGTTTTATGACGGCTATCGCAAACGTCTCGAAGTGAAACTCAAACAGAAAAACACCCAGATTGCGCGCGATGAACACCTGTTAGAGACCCTGCCAGAGAAGGAACAGCAGGCGATTCGCGGCACGCTGCAAGCGGCTATTGCAGAGCGCCAGGAAATCCAGCAGCTGCTCGACCAGGTATATAAACTGCTCGAAAACAAGCCAAAATCATAACTCTTCCCGATAAAGAAAAAGACGCCGCGCTCTTTCCAAAGCGCGGTGTCTTTTTTTGCTATTTAAGCAGCAAAGGGATTGAAATTTGTCTCCCGGTCATAAAAATCTTCGTCTTCGACGCGCTTCAACATTTCGACAATGGCATACGTTACGGGGGTCATCAGTGCTTCAACAGCGCATTTGAACAAGTAGTTGGTCAACGTCAGCGTGATGAACAGACTCCAGGGAAAGACGCCCAGCAGGGTAGCAACCGCTACGAAAGCGACCGTATCCACGCCCTGACCGACCAGAGTGCTGCCGATGGTGCGCAGCCACAGGTGGCGGCCTTCCGTCCAGATTTTTAATTTCGCCAATACAAAGGAATTGGAAAATTCTCCGCTCCAGTACCCGGCCAGTGAACCAAGCAGGATGCCGCCGCTGGATATGCCGCCCAGGATGGCGCTGTATGCTGCGTCCCCAGCGTATGCCTGCCAGGTGGCCTCGCCCGGCATGCGTTGGATGATCCAGAATACAGCCGCTGAAAGCGCCAGGGCAAAGAACCCGGCCCAAATGACGCGCCGCGAGCGCCGGTAGCCGTAGACTTCGGTCAGGATGTCGCCGAAAATATAAGAGACGGGGAATAAAATCGTCCCGGCGTCGAAGGCCATCGGCACGCCGAGCAGGCGGAAGCCCAGGTCAACAATTTTGGCCGAGGATGCGATGTTCGAGACCACCAGAACGGTCACAAAGGCGGCCATGATGAGGTCGAAGTGGCGGTAGTTTTTTTGCATGTCTCTTTGTGGGGCGGGATGTTATTCCGCAGTTTTGTGGATTTTTACTAAAGATAGGACAGGTCAGAGACCTGTCTTACAAATAACCAGCGGGTGGGTTTCTTCGGGCGAATCGAGGTGGTAGCCATGTCCGATTTCATCGGTGCTGAGAATCTCGAACCCGGATTCGGCCAACATGACGCGGTATTCGGCTATTCCGTAGTTGCTCCAATACATTGGCGCGCCAAAGAAATCTGGCTCGGTGTAGGCTTCCTCGGGTTTGCCCGCCAGGGTGGCGAGCAGGTACCCGCCCGGTTTGAGCCAGCGGCGGATGTTGCGAAACAAGCGTTCGTGTTCGCCGCGCGGGATGTGGAAAATGACATACAGGGCCACCACTGCGTCGAAACTGGCGGCGGGAAAGTCGAGCGCCATGATGTCGCTGTGGAAGAACTCGGCGTGGCGCACATTCTCCCGCGCGCGGCGGATTTGTTCGGCGGAAATATCTACACCGGTTACGTGAAACCGTTTCGCCAGTTCGCGCGCTACCGGCAGGCCGCTGCCGCAGCCGATATCCAGGACATGCGCCCGGTTGGGCAACTGGTTTTTGAGCCATTTGATTTCGGGGTGGACCGTTTCGCGCCGGGCCTGTTCGTAGGCGGCGGCGCAGGTGTTATAGCCCTCGGCGACGAGGCGCTTATAGTCAATGGTGGGGTCTAAAGCAGGTTTCATTATTAGGGTTGGACTTTCTCCATCATTCTGCAAAATGAACATTTTCCTTCGTATTGGGTCGGCTGGCCGCAAGAGGGGCAATTATACATCGGTTGGGGCGCGTCTTTGGGTAGGCTGAACAGGCCGCTGGCGCGTGCTTCGAGAAATTTCAGGTAAAAGGCCAGTTTCGCGCCAGGACGGTCAGCCTCCAGCCTGTTGAGCAATTCCTTGTAATAAATCGAGGTCGAGCCGACCGAGAACGGGCATTCCTCGTACATGTATTCGATGCCGCGCAGCATGGCGTAGGCGGCCATCTCTTTTTCGTAGAAGCGGCAGAGCGGCTTGACCTTGCGGGCCAGCCCGTCATGTTCCGGCAGCACCGGCCCCTGGCGCAGCAAGAATTCTGACTGCCACGAGAGCGTGTTGCCCAACAAGACCGCCGCTTCGTCATCGAGATTGTGGCCGGTCGCCAGCACGTCATAGCCCAGATCGCGGGCCATGCGGTTCATCTCGTGGCGTTTGGCGACCCCGCACACCGAGCAGGGCCGGTTTTGGCCGCGATGCGTCAGATTGGCAAGCACCGGGATGCTGTGGCCGTATTCGGCCTGGATGTCGACGATGTGCAGTTTGAGTCCGCGCTCGCGGGCGAATTGCTCGGTCAGGCGGCGCGATTCGTCTGAGTAGGCGATTTCTTCATCGATTCCGAGTCCGAGATACAGGCCATCGGCGTTATAACCCAGCCGGTACAAGATGTCCCATAGCGAGAGTGAATCTTTGCCGCCCGAAACAGCCACCAAGATTTTCTCCTCTGGCCCAAACATGCGATATTTTTTTATGAAGCGCGCTGTTTGTTCGGGAATCCACTCGAGAAAATGTTCCTTGCACAGGGCTAGTTTGTGCTGGCGCATATTGACGGCGGCTTTTGCGCCGCAGGTCCGGCATTTCATCGCGCGCCTCCCGAAATGACGGAGACCAGTTTGACCAGGTCGCCATCTTTCAGGATTTCGTCATCCAGAATCATTTCGCCGTTGCGCACGGCTATTACCGATTCAGACAATACATCAATTTTTTTGAGCGAATCGAGCAGGGTCATGCCCGGCTTGACTTCGTATTCTTTGCCGCGTAAGAGCAGTTTGACGGTCATAGAGACTCCTTTTCGTTCATTCCTCTGCCAGCACAATCAATCTATCGCCTTCCGCAAAGCGCACTTCGCTAGATTTTTTCGGATTAATTCGAACCCCAAAATGGGCGGCAGAGTTCCTGGCATTGGCGGCCACGCGGTAGCCGATGGCCGTTTCGCGGCGGCGGCGTGCGGCTTCCACGACCGTGTAGAAGTTGACCGGCTGCCCCAACTCGACATAATCGGAAACCGGCTTCAGGTAGATTTCGTTGCCTTTGGCGTCGAACAAGTCATCAAAGACCCTGCCTAAGTCCGCATTTTCAGAGAGTTGGGCAGTCATCAGGCTGATGAGATGGTCGCTGACGATGAAATCGTCTACATTGGTGACGGCGGCCAATTCACGATTGCGCAGGTCGAGCATTTCGCTGACGATAGAGAAGGGCGTTTCATCCATTCCGGCGATGTTGCGCAGGTGCAGCAGGGTGATGAGCGTGCGCGCATCGGCGGTCTGGATATCGAGACTGGTATCGGCCAGGGCGATAACATGGTCATATTCGGTGATGCCCAGCGCATCGAGCAGCACGCGGTCGGTTGTATCGCCGGCGCGAAAAGCAAGCGTCTGGTTTAGGAGTTTGCAGCAAGCCCGCGCCTGCTCCTCGAACTCTCGGCCCGCCACAACGGTCACGCTCGAACCTTTGGCCGCATAATGGTCAAGTTCACGGATGATGACAGGGGCCGAGGCATTCCACCCGAGCAGCAGGGTTTTTTCTGGTGGTGAGTTGGTCCGCTTTGTGGCGCTGCGAATCAGGCTGGGTTGTACGGGCGGGTTGTTCAGACCGGAGAGCCGGATAGTATCATCATCAGCGGAAATGGCGATGACCCGGTCGCCGGGCGAAAAACGGGTTTCGGAATGCGGGTTGAGCAGGATTGTGCTGTCAGCCTTCTGGATGCCAATCAATGTTGAATCTTCGTAAGCCAGGAGCGCATCTCCGAAGGTTTTGCCAGATAGGGCGGGTTCTTCGTGAAAATAAATTTCATCGCCGTCAAAATCAAGCAGTTCGGTGTAAACAACCGACAGCCCTGACTGGCGCGAGGTTTGGGCCGTAACGCGGGCGATGATGTCGCGGGTCAGGATGGCGCTCAAATGGTCATTTTTGCCAATCATGCGCAATATGTCGAGACTGTGCTCGTTTCTGAGTTGCGTGACGATGTGATATGGCGCTGGGTGACGCTGTGGACTGTTGGTGAGCGCTAAAGTAGACTTGATAACGGCTGCGTCGGCATCGCCTTCGCCAGGCGGCAGGATGATGATGGAGCGCGCCAGGTGCGGGCTGACGATTTCCAGGTCGGTTGGGTCATTGGGTGAACCGGAGCGGCAGATGACGCGCGTGTTGCGCATGTTCTCCACCCGTTTTCGGATTTCCTCTTCCATTTCTAACTTGTCCCTGTCGGCCAGTATGGCGATGGTATCGCGTTTGTGGTTTTCGTTGGCGATGATTAGCTCTGGGATAATGGTAAAGATTTGCGGCGACCAGCCCAGGATGACGGTATGGTTCGACTCAAGCACGCGCGAGCGGCCTTTGCGCAGTTCATCTATCTTCCCTTCGATGCCGGTTGTCAGTACGCCAATCAGGGTGCTAATGATAAAGATGCCGCCCAGCGTAACGAACAACATTACCCAGCGGAAGCCCCAGCCCATATCGCCGCCCATCGTGCCGGGGTCGAGGGTGCGCATCATGCTCTCCCAGGCTGCTTCGGTGAAATCCATGCCATTGGAACCTTCGGGGGCCAGAACCTTCCCGCCCAGGCTGATAACGCCTGCTGCCAGCAATATGACCGCCAGCGAGACAATCCCCAGCCCGCCAATCAGGGCCAGCGTGCCGCTTGCCATGTAGTTATCGAACCAGTAGCGGAATTTTTCGGTGAAAGTGGGTTTATGTGTCATAAGACCTCTTTGGTTCAGCCACCAATGTTCAAGTTTCGAGTATCGAACTTCCCTTGATTATAGACGTTTTTGCTGGTTTTCCGATTGACCTGGCGCGCG
Source organism: uncultured Anaerolinea sp. (assembly GCA_964422545.1). GTDB lineage: Bacteria > Chloroflexota > Anaerolineae > Anaerolineales > Villigracilaceae > UBA5195. The sequence goes on from CAYRBO010000018.1 coordinate 30,584, forward strand.
TTTTTCCCTATACTGAAATAAACCCAATCTCAGGAGGATGCGATGTCGAACAAACTGACCTGGTACGGACATGCCACGCTTGGGCTGGAAACGGGCGGCCACCGCCTTATCATCGACCCGTTCTTCAGCGGCAATCCGGCTGCGCCCCTGCCGGCCGATTCCGTTTCGGCGGATTTTATTCTCATCACGCACGGGCATGGCGACCATGTTGGCGACGCGGTCAGCATTGCCAAGCGCACCGGCGCGACTGTGATCTCCAATTTCGAAATCTGCAACTGGCTGGCTGCCCAGGGCGTTGCGAATACCCACCCCCAGCACCTGGGCGGCGGGTTCAAGTATCCGTTTGGATACCTGAAACTGACCCTGGCCCTGCACGGCTCGGCTTTGCCTGATGGCTCTTACGGGGGCAATCCAGCCGGGTTCTTGCTGACGACAACCGGCGGGGCAAAAATTTACCTGGCGGGCGATACCGGCCTGTTTGGGGATATGAAACTCATCGGCGAGGAAGGAGTTGAGGTGGCGGTGCTGCCTATCGGCGATAACTTCACGATGGGGCCAGAGGATGCCCTGCGGGCGGTGAAATTGCTCACGCCGAAACACGTTGTCCCCATTCATTACGGGACCTGGGGATTAATCGACCAGGATGCCGCCGCCTGGGGCGCGCGGGTTGAGACGGAAACCGGCGCAAAAGTCCACCCGATTAAGCCGGGAGAAAGTTTTTCGTTTTGATGTTTGCAGGACAGGTCTATTATAGACCTGTCCTACCACAACCCAAAGCCCCAAAACGGCATCATCTTCTGGCTTATCCACTCGAAAATCGCCAGCGAGATGGGATAGCCCCCCAGCGCGACGACAACTCCCACCACCGCCCCGGCCAGGACATCGGACAGGTAGTGGACGCCCATCGCTACGCGGGCAATCGAAACCAGCGGGGCCCAAATCCACAACACCACGGACAGCCAGCCGGGACCGAGCAGGGTAGACAGGACAGCAATCAGAAAGGCGCGCGCAGCATGGCCGGATGGAAAGGAGTGCGGGTCGGTGTTGCGGTAAATTGCGCCCCATTCCCCTTCTGGGCGGCGGCGTCTGATGATGAATTTGAGGGTCATTACCAGCGCAGCCAGGACGGAAATCCACCACAGCTCGTAAACCGCCCAGCGCTTCCAGAACAGGTCGGCAGCGAACCATAGGATGACCAGCGCCAGGCCCCAGAACCATGAATCGCCAGAGTGGGCCAGGAACATGGCGAGGTTGCGCAACAGGCCGGGTTTTTCGGCCACCCGCAGGCTATAAGACCAATGACGGTCGAGTTCGAGAAGGCGCTTAAGCAATGTTTTGCTCCATGTCCTGACGCATGATTTCTAACTGATGCGGTTTATCCACATCCATCCCGGCTTCGGCCCAGGGCCAGATGATGGCGTTGCCCTTGATGCCCAGCCGCTGCGAGGCGCGCTGAACCACTTCTTCGATGGTGAGTTTGCGCAGGAGCAACAGGAAGACTGTATCTAATCCCAATTTCATGATTTGCTTGAGCGGCGATTTGCGGTTGCCAATCAGGTCTTCCCACAGGTCGAGATGCTCGGTTGCCATGCTGACGTGACAGGCGTTGATGTCGGCCCCGCATACTTCCATCTCCTTGAGCCGGGTCCAGGTTCGTTTGGAGTTGGGGTAACGTTTTTCCATCACCTCGCGCGGAACGACGCCATAGTGAATATCTGCCGGGGTCTGTTCCACCTGCTCCACCAGCCAATCGACCATCTCCCCTTTCAGGCCAGGGATGTCGGATGAGACGATAAGGACGTACTCTTTTTCGGGGCTAATTTCGAGCGATTTTTCGACCCCAGCGACGATATTTGCCAACATGCGGCCCTGGTTTGGAACGTAATGGGTGGGTTTGGCGCAGGTGACCCCGGTTTTTTCGTTCATTCCAATAATAATGACATGGTCTACCTTTTGGGATGCCGAAAGCGCGTTTAGCACCCATTGCACCATCGGCTTTCCGGCAATGTCTAGCATGGCTTTGGAGCGGCCTTCGGTATAGATATAAAGTGGGTCTTCGGGGAGCGGAATGCCCCCGGCAATTACGATAGCGTTCATGCGCAATCTCCAGGTGGATAGGCGTTATTCGAGCATTCGATATTCGAATATCGAGTATCGAAATCAATATAGTTCTTGCAACTGTGGCTCGAAGCCGAGCTGGTCGAGCAATTCGTTGTATTCCTGGCGGGTCAAGACGCGCCCTTTGCCAGAAATAGCTATGAGCGCGGCTTCCATCATGTTTGTGCCAAAGGAACGACCATCCAGCACGGGCGTAGTAGTCAGCAAGTATTTTACGCCAGAGCGCCGGAAAAATTCAATATCTGCGGGGGTGGTGGTGTTGGTGACAATGACCTTGCCGCTCATATCATCGGGCATGTAGCGTTTGATGTAATGACAATCCCCGGCGATGACGGTTGCCCACCGAAACAGTTTGGCGTGTTTGGGTTTGCGCTCTTCTTGCTTCTCGCCGGTTGGGTAAACCCACTTGAAGGGCAGCCGCCCCGCGATGGGCATAAGCAGGGCAGCCATCGTCTTGAGTTGCGTATCACGATGGAGGGGAATGGGAATGCTGAGCGAAAACATCAGGTCGCCAAAGATGCATTCGTAGCCCGAATCTACGAAGGAGCGGGTCAGTCCCCAGCGGTCGGCCCCGGTCATGATAAACGCCCGCCGTCCCAGCCGGTCGATATACTCCTTGATGTGGGCATCGAGATAAGGCGCGGCCTGACGTTCCAGCGTCGTCTTTAGCCCGGTTCCATCTACCACTGGCGTCTTTTTGACGTACCTGACCATCGGCTGTACTGAATAGAGCGGATACCATTTGTCATCCACCATCAGGCCCAGGTCTGCCCCGCCCACGCCAAAGGCGTCCACGATGCCATCCAGCTCCTTGTATTTCAGGGCGGCGGCTTCCATATCTCCATCGGTGCCAATCCGTTCGATGCTGACTCGTTCGCCCAGCAGGGTGATTTCTACGGCTTTGTCTCGTTTCGATGAACCTATGCTGATGCTGACAGCGCGTTTCATAGCGACTCCTGGTTTTGATTTGTGCCAGTATACACCGATTTTTTTCAGTATAGGGTTTACAACCTGTGAAAGTAAAAATGGTTACGCGGGGGTAAAATAGGGCGCGGAGGACGCCATGACTCATAAACGCATCACCATCTCATTGCTTGTACTCTTTTCCGTTTTGATGGCCTACAGCGTCATCGCCATCCCGCTCGATTGGCCGCGCCCACACTTCCTGACCAGCCTCAACACCCTGGTTGGATTCTCCGCTGCTTTCAGCCACGCCTGGCAGCGCATGGGACTGAAGCGCGCCCTAACCCTGCTGGCGTGCAGTTTCGTCGTCAGCCTGGCCTTCGAAAGCCTCGGCGTGGCGACCGGCCTGGTCTATGGCCCGTATCACTACACCGATAAACTCGGCCCCAAGTTCCTGGGACTAGTTCCCTATCTCATTGCCATTGCCTGGTTCCTGATGATGTACCCCTCGTATGTCATCGCAGATCGGCTGGCGGGCAAGAAACTGGCAGGCTGGAAGCGTTTTGTGCTGGTGGCCGCGCTCGGCGGCCTGACCATGACCGCCTGGGACGTGGGTATGGACCCGATGATGGTCGCCAATGGTCACTGGGTTTGGGAAGTGGAGGGAGCCTACTTTGGCGTGCCGCTGCAAAATTATTGGGGCTGGTGGCTGACGGTCTTCACTACCTTTGCCGTTTACCTGTTTCTAATGCGCGATTCGCGCCTGCTGGATGATAACCGCTTCGACCGGCTGGCCATCCTGGTCTATGTTGCCACCGGGCTGGGCAACCTGCTGCAAGGCTATTTTATCGGGCTGGGCGGCGCGGCCCTGGCCGGTTTTTTTGCCATGGCCCCCTGGGTTGTTACGGGCTGGCTGGCTACGAGTGATTGACCTCGCTAACAAGGCGAGCGTTTCAAACACAAAGAGCGGCTCTTGAACAGGCCGCTCTTTGTCATTGATGCAGTTTTACTTGTTTATTTTACGGTCAAAAATAAAATTGGAATTTGTCATCAACCCCAAACTGGGATATAGTTGTGTGTTTTTGCAAATTGCCATCATTCATCTTTCGGAGAGTTTTGCATGACCACCATTCTAAACCACCCCCTCATCATTACCCTGCGCGAGCTAAAGGGCAACCCGCGCGTCACCGTGCTGACCGAGGTCATGTTTGGCATTCCCTACAACCTGTTCATGCCATTTTTTTCGGTCTACATGCTGGCGCTGGGCGTCACCGACCAGCAAATCGGCGCAATCGCCAGCCTGGGACTGGTCATCCAAATATTTTCTGCCTTGTTCAGCGGGGTCGTTGTCGATAAATTTGGACGCCGCTTGACGCTTTTCGTCTGTGACCTGCTCAGTTGGGCTGTTCCTTGCCTGGTTTGGGCGATTGCCCAGGATGTGCGCTACTTCGTCGCCGCTGCGGTGCTGAACAGTTTTTGGCGCATTTCGCATACCGCCTGGACCTGCCTGATGGTAGAAGACGCTGAGGAGCGCCATCTCGTCCACATCTGGACCTGGATTATGATTTTCGCTGTCTGCTCGGCCTTTTTCACCCCGCTGGGCGGCTGGTTCGTGAGCCGTTTTGGACTGATTCCAGCAGTGCGCGGCTTGTTCCTGTTTGGCGCGTTCATGCTGGCCGCCAAAGCCGCCGTGCTTTACATCTACTCACACGAAACCGAGCGCGGTATCCAACGCATTGCTGAAACGAAAGGACGCTCTCTCTTGAGCCTGCTGGCAGAATATCGCAGCGTCTTCGGCCAACTGCTGCATTCGCGTCCGCTGCTGGCGGCCCTGGCGCTGATGGTGATTACCAGCATCTACACAACCGTTAGCGGCAGTTTTTGGGGCGTCCTGTTCACCAGTAAACTAGGCTTCGCCGATTCGGAGATTTCGATTTACGTTGCCCTGCGGTCGATAGTGATGACAATTTGCTTCTTTCTGCTCGGCCCGCGCCTGACCAACCTGCGCCGCTTTCGGCTTCCATTATGGACGGGTTTTATTGCCTTCTTCATTAGCCAGTTAATTCTAGTCGTCATGACTCCGCGCGCCATCCCGTTGCTGGTACTCAGCGTGGTGCTTGAAGCGGTCGCCTCGGCTTTGGTCAGCCCCATGACTGAGTCGTTGCTTTCGCTTTCGCTAGAGTCAAAAGAACGCGCCCGCATCAGCGCAATGGTCTACGTGGCGCTGATTGTTCTCATTTCCCCCTTTGGCTGGATTGCCGGGCAACTTTCTGCCATTGACCGCGCCCTGCCATTTACGCTCAACATGGCGCTCTTTGCGCTTGGCGCGCTATTTGTGTGGGTTATTGGCAGGCCAGGATTTTTGCATTCAGTTCTGACAGAGTAAGGCTCATTGTCCCGAAGATGTTTCGCGGGTGATTTCCCCCTCCTCGAAAATTTTCGGGATGTTTTGCTCATTAAACAGCGAGCGGACGACCGCAATCCCCGCCGAATCGGAGGCAACCAGCACCCGGTCGCCCTCCAGCAGTATGATGTCGCCGCGCGGCAGGAACAAATCTTCGCCGCGTTGAATGAGTACGAGCAGGGCGCTATCGGGCAGGCCGATTTCTAGAATGCGGCGACCACAGGCAGGTGAACCCGCCCGCACGCGCATTTCCGCCAATTCACCCTTGTATTTATCCAAAAACATCTCGGGCAAGTTACCCGCCTCGCCGGGCGGTTCGGGGTCGCAAACTCTGAGCAGGCGCGCCGCAAAGGGGATACTGCTGCCCTGCACCAGCACAGACAGGAGAACGACGAAGAACACAATATGGAACAAGGTAGAAGACTGTTCCAGCCCCGCCAGGAGGGGAAAAGTTGCCAGCACAATTGGGGCCGCGCCGCGCAGGCCAACCCACGAAACCATCAATTTCTCGCGCAGATTGAAAGCAAACGGCTGTAAGGTAAGAAAAACGCTTAACGGACGGGCAACAAACATGAGAAAAACCGCAATCAATAGACCGCCCAGCGCAATTTCGGGCAATTCCGAAGGAAAGACCTGCAACCCAAGTACCAGGAACATGGCAATCTGCATCAGCCAGGCCAGGCCGTCGTGGTAACGGGTCAGGCTGCGGCGGTGGACGAAAACGCCATTGCCCATCACAATCCCGGCCAGGTACACCGCCAGGAAGCCGTTTCCGCCCAGCGAGGCCGTTATCCCATAGATGAAAATGACCAGCGTGGTGGTCAAAACCGAATACAGGCCGTCCTCGCGCAGTTTGAGCGTGTTCACCAGCCAGATTCCAAGTTTGCCGAGTAGGAATCCTGCCAGGCCGCCTACCCCAAATTGCACGAGAAAAAACGGAATCAGGCTGAGCGCGCCCAGGTTGGGGTCGCTCAGCAGGCGCACCAGGCCAATTGTCAGGAAAATTGCCATCGGGTCGTTGCTGCCCGATTCCGTTTCGAGCAGCGGCTCCAAACTCCCACGCAGACGGGTATCGCGCGAACGCAAAATCGAAAACACTGCCGCCGCGTCGGTTGAGGAGACAATCGCTCCCAACAGGAAGCCTTCTAGCGGCGAAAAACCCAGCGCAAGGATGGCAAACCCGCCCACCAGAAGCGTTGTCAACGCCACGCCTACGGTGGAAAGCGCGAGCGCCGGAACTGCCATCGGGCGCACCACCCGCCAGCGCGTTTCCAATCCTCCGGCGAAAAGGATATAAGAGAGGGCGACCGTGCCGACCAGTTGAGTCAGCCAGGGGTTGTCGAAATAAATCCCGCCCAGGCCATCCGAACCTGCCAGCATTCCCAGCATCAGGAAGGCCGCCAGGGCTGGCACGCCCACCCGCCCCGAGGCCTTGCTGGCAAAAATTGCCAACAGGAGCAGGATGCTGATGCCAAACAGGAGCAGTTCAATCGCCGGAAACATGAAATTTACCCAAGCAGGTATAACATGCTCATTGAGCCAAGATACATTCCAATGAGCAAAAAGCCATCCCATGAAATGCGATAAGGCGTTTTGGGTGAAACGCGGTACATCAGGCTGACGATGACCACGCCGGTCATCATCATCGTCATTACAGCAGCAAAGCCATTGGCTTGGGTAAGCGAGGCCCAAAAATTCGCGCGGCCATCCGCAATATCGTATACTGCCAGAATGGCGATGTTGAACAGGTTCGAGCCAAGCACATTTGCAACTGCCATGTCAATCGCCCCAATGCGGATGGCAGCCAGGCTGGAGGCAATTTCTGGCAGTGAGGTAGATGCTGCCAGGAACAGGTTGCCAACAAAACTGACCGAAAGACCGGTTGTTTCAGCGATGCGGTCGCCAATGTGAGAAAGCCAGATTCCCAATCCCACTACTGCCAGCGCGCTCACGATGAAAATTACATAGGCTCTAATGGCGCTAATGTGGGCGTAGTCACCTTGTTGGGCTTCGCCATCCAGCACTTCAACCTGGCGCGCCTGCTCGATGACTGAAATCATGCGCGCGCTCAGCCCATAGACAAGTAGTATGGCAGCGCTCATCAGGCTAAACCCAAACACTCCGACGCCGTTGAAGCGAGTTCCCACCAGCACGCCCATTGCGACCAGGCCAAGCAAGAGAATCCCCAACCCGGCAGAAAGGATGTGCCCATCGTGAGTCTTGGCAAGCACGCGCCCCGGCTGGTAAGCCAGGTCCATTACCGCAATCAGCATCAGGTTAAACAGGCATGAACCTATGATAGCCCCAGCAGCCAGGTTGGGCTGTTTAAGCCAGGCAACCGCCGAAACGCCAGTGGCCAGTTCGGGCAGGGAGGTAATGCCCGCAATCAGGATGGCGCCTACCCAGGCGCGTCCCAGCCCGGTTTTTTCAGCCAGCACATCGCCATATTTCGAAAGCAGGGAACCGGCCCAAATGATAAGCGCAGCACAAACAACAAATTCGACCCAAATCATGGTGCTCTCCTCATGAAATATTGGGATAATTTGTAACACAAAATTGCGCATCGGGGGAGAAATGGGGAAAACGCAATCGGGGTATACTATGCTAATCTCAACCCCAACCCAATACGAGGCGAATTCATGGATTCTACCCAAAATGTCTTGAACTTTTTTGAGCAACTCTCCGCCATCCCGCGTGGGACAGGGCGCGAAGCACAACTACGCAACTGGCTGTGTGCCTGGGCTGACCGGCATCAACTCCCCTGGAGCGTGGACGAGGCGGGCAACCTGGTCATCCGCGTTCCGGCCACCTCCGGTTTCGAGAACGCGCCTGTTCTTGTGCTGCAAGGCCACATGGACATGGTCTGCGAAAAAACGCCCGATTCTCCGCATGATTTCACCCGTGACCCCATCCGCTGCCTGGTGGAGGGTGAATGGCTGCGCGCCGACCGCACCACCCTGGGGGCCGATAACGGCATTGCCATCGCGCTGGCAATGGCTCTTGTGGAAGATGAGTCCGTTGGGCATCCGCCGCTCGAACTCTTATTCACCGTCGAGGAGGAAGTCGGAATCGGCGGGGCGAACAAACTCCGGCCAGGATTCATCTCCGGGAAGGTACTGCTCAATCTCGATTCCGAAGAAGAAGGCACGTTCATTGTCGGCTGCGCGGGCGGTCAGACCACCCGCATCTTTTTACCGTTGAATTTTGAAAGTCTGCCCTCCAAACAGGCGTTTCGGCTCGAAGTGGGCGGCTTACAGGGTGGTCATTCTGGGGTTGATATTCACAAGCACCGCGCCAGCGCCAACAAACTGCTGGGGCGCGCCCTGGCGCAACTGCAAAAAATTACCCCCCTTCAATTGGTGAGCATGAAGGGCGGAACAGCGCACAACGCCATCTCGCGCGGAGCAGAAGCCGTCATCGCCTTTGACCCGGCGCAACGAGAACGGATGGAGCAGGGATTGCGGAAGTTCCAGACTATCCTGCGGGACGAATACGCCGCCAGCGACCCCGGCATCACCTTGAACCTGTCACTGGTCAGCGCCGAGCAGGCCGTCACCGTTGCCGATACCGCCCGCGCTATCCAATTGCTCACTGCCCTGCCGCATGGCGTGGCAGAGATGTCGGCCAGCGTGCCGGGGTTCGTTGAGACCTCCAACAACCTGGCAATGGTTGAAATCTCCGAAGGCGCGCTCAAGGTGGTTACCAGTCAGCGCAGCACGGTTATGTCGCGGCTGGCCGAACTGACCGAACGCATCAGCGCCATTGGCAGCCTGGCCGGGGCCGAAGTAGCCAGCGGCGAAGCCTATTCTGGCTGGCAGCCCGACCACGATTCCCAACTGGTGCGGCGCAGCGTCGAAATATACACCCAAACCTTCGGCCAGGCCCCCAAAGTGGAGATGATTCACGCCGGGCTGGAATGCGGCGTCATCGGCGGCATTTTCGGCGGCATGGATATGATTTCGCTCGGCGCGACCATCCAGAACCCGCACTCTCCCAGCGAACGGCTGCATATCCCCTCGGTGGGCCGGGTCTGGCAATACCTGGTTGCGTTTATGGAGTCGTATCGGTCGCAGCGCATATCGTAGCGCAAGATAGTAGCTTGCGCTACATCAAAGGAGAGAAAATGTCGCAACTCGCTTTTCAAGATTACTACCCCGAAAACGTTGCCCATTGCTACGGCTGCGGGCGGCTCAACGAACACGGCCACCAAATTAAGACCTTCTGGGACGGCGACGAAACGGTCACGCGCTTCACGCCTCAGCCCTACCACACCGCCATCCCTGGCTATGTGTACGGCGGACTGATTGCCTCGCTGATTGATTGCCACTGCACCGGTACTGCCGCCGCTGCCATGTACCGCGCCGAAGGGCGCGAGATGGACACCGAGCCTGCCTTCCGCTTCGTGACCGCCTCGCTGCATGTAGATTATCTCAAGCCAACCCCGCTCGGAATTGAACTGGTGGTACGTGGCCGCGTGAAAGAGATTCGGGGCCGCAAAGTGGTGGTTGAAGCCGCCCTCTATGCCGGAGAGGTCCTCACCGCGCGCGGCGAGGTGGTGGCGGCCCAAATGCCAGAGAGCTTCGTGAGTGGTAATTCGTAATTCGATATTCGAGGTTCGAGATAGGGTGTTCGGTATTCGGAATATGGAACTTTCTACAGAACATCTGGCGGCGTTTCGGGCGGAGACCTTTCGCTTGAATAAGCCCATCTCCAGCCCAGAGGAAGCGTTGGAGTGGGTGAAGCAGCGCGGGTTTGTGTATTTCTGGCCGATTAAAGGCATCCTGTTTCCGAGTTTGTGGGCAGCGGTGGCCGGGGAACGCCCCGTTGCCGACGCGCACGACGACCCCGGTCACATCACCTGGGGGTGGAAAGATAACGCGCTCGACAAGTGCATCTGGTACTACGCCAAAGTCTTGCGCAAAAAGGCGACCATCATTTCACTGGAAGTCGCGCCCTATTTTTACGCGCTCTCCGAAAACTACGGCGCGCCCGAAGAAGACCACCTCATCGCCTACCAGCAAGGGCGCATGACCTGGGCGGCCAAACAGGTTTACGAAGCACTGCTCGATGGGCCGCTCAATACCATCGAACTGCGCAAGAAAGCGCATCTCACCAGCAAAGCCAGCGATACCGAATTCAACCGCGCACTGGAGGTCTTACAGGCCGATTTCAAAATCCTGCCGGTGGGCGTGGCCCAGGCTGGCTCGTGGAATTACGCCTTCATCTACGCCATCACGGCCTATCATTACCCCGATTTGCCCGAAAAGGCCCGGGGCATTGGCGAATCTCAGGCGCGCGAGAAACTGCTTCTGTTGTATTTCCAATCCGTTGGGGCGGCCCAGGCGCGGGATGTGGAGAAAATCTTCGGCTGGGGGCGCGAGGTCACGCAGCGGGCAGTCAAACGCCTGCGAGAAGGCGGCCAAATTCTCAGCGGGGTCAGGCTGGAGAATCAGGCTGGGGAGTGGTTGGTCTTATCCTCCATGCTGGCGTAAACGTCCCAAAAGATAACTGGCTGGGGCCTAAAATCCGAACTCAGGAAACTTCGGACTCCATTCCAAACTCGCTGAAACTTTCGCTCAAATAAGTCGTATGATTAAACGAGACTGGTCTCAGTCTCGTTTTTCTACGCCCTGAAGAATGAAAAAAATCAAAATCAAATTTAGAATTTTTTATTTATTGTTGACAATAATTAATGAATATGTATAATAAAATCAATTTATTCAAAAGGAGAATGCTATGAAAAATCGTGGTCAACTTGCGCTCGGCTTTATCCTGATTTTGCTTGGCGCGTGGTTCATCGCCCAGCAGCAGGTCCCCGCCTTGAAAGAGTGGGCTGCGCGTTATATGGAGTGGCCCCTCAACATTGTTGCCATCGGCGGGCTGCTTTTGCTCATTGGTCTCTTGCTCGGCGCGCCGGGCATGGCTGTTCCCGCTTCGATTGTGGCGGGCGTCGGCGGGATTTTGTACTACCAGCAAGCATTTGATCAGCAAGCCTGGTCCTACATGTGGCCGCTGATTATCGGCTTCATCGGAATCGGGCAGGTACTTTCGGGCCTGCTAGGCAGCGGGCGGCGGGAAATTTCATCTGGGTTGAACACGATTGTTGTCAGCGCAGTGCTGTTCGTTATTTTCGCGGCGGTTTTCGGAAAACTGACCATCCTCGGCTCGTTCGGCCCGGCCATCCTGCTGATTTTGCTCGGCCTGTGGATTATTGCGCGCGGCCTGTGGCGCGGGCGCAAGAAGGAAGGCTGATTATGCGGCGCGGCAGCATCTTTTGGGGCGGCATTCTCATCTTGCTCGGCATTCTGTTTGCCCTGCAAGCAGCCAACATCATCAACGATGTCTTCGGTTGGTTCTGGCCGCTGTTCCTGATTTTGCTTGGCGTTGCGGTGCTGGTTAGCCGCTTTAGCGCGCCCAACCTGACCGATGGTGAGTCTTTTTCCATCAACCTGCAGGGCGCGGCCAAAGTAGCGTTGGATGTTGACCATGGCGCAGGCTCCGTCAAATTGATGGGCGGCGCGCCGCATGGGGTAGCCCTGAGCGGCACGCAGGGGACGACCATGAGTTTTAAGAGTCACCTGAACGGCGACACCCTGACGGTGGATATTGACGCCGGGCCTTCGTTTCTTCCCTTTCTCGGCCCAGAAGGCGGCTCGTGGGTTTTTCAACTGACGAATGAAGTGCCGGTCTCGATGAAATTCGACGGCGGGGCGGCCTCGCTCGATTTTGACTTCACCGATACGAAGCTGGAATTCCTGGGTGTGGATATGGGCGCTTCTTCGCTCAACCTGAAATTGCCCGCCAACGCCGGCCGGACATTGGTTGATGTTGAATCGGGCGCGGCTTCCATCAATATCACCATCCCGCAGGGCGTGGCCGCCCGCATCCGCATGGAGCAGGGCGCCTCAGCCCAGAATATTGACCAGGCGCGTTTCCCTGAAATTGGGGGCGGGTTGTACCAATCTCCCGATTTCGACAGCGCCGAGAACAAGGCCGAAATCAACCTGGAGGGCGGCGCCAACAGCGTCACCATTCGCTAATGTAACCCGGAATTTATTCCGTGCGATTAGAAGGGCTTAAGTCATGAAACGTTTCGATTTTCGTACCCTTTTCGGGGCGGGGCTTATCCTGCTCGGCGGGCTAATGTTGCTCGAAAAGTTGAATATCATCCAGGGGGCATCCAGCGTATTTTGGGGGCTGGCCTTCCTGGCTGGGGCGGCTTACTTTGTAATGGTTTTGCTGCAAGACCCGCAAAACCGCTGGTGGGCCATCTTTCCGGCGGCAGCGCTGGGCGGCATGGGCGGGGCCTCTCTCCTGCCCGAAGCCTTTAGCGGCTGGGGCGGCGGGATTTTCCTTGGAACGCTCGGCCTGGGATTTTTCATTGTTTATATCATCAACCGCGCCAACTGGTGGGCCATTATCCCCGGCGGCGTGTTGCTGACCCTGGCTGGCGTCACCACCCTAACCGAGTTCGAGGCTTTCAGCGCAGTCAACACCGGCAGCATCTTCTTCATCGGGTTAGGATTCACCTTCCTGCTGGTGGCGCTGTTGCCCAACCCCCAGGGTGAAACCCGCTGGGCCTACATTCCGGCGATTGTGCTAATATTGATGGGCGGCCTGCTCGGCACGCAAGCCACTGCCGGGCTGGTTGGCTATATCTGGCCGGCTGCGCTCATTCTGGCCGGGTTGCTGGTCATCATCGGATTCTTCCGCAATCGGGATTAAGCCAATCCTATAAAAATGCTGAAGTCTGTGAGCAACAATAACAAACATCCCTGCCAGGAGCAGGGGTGTTTGTTATTAATCCGGCTACGCAGCATCCCACCATTTAGATAACCGCCCACCTGAGCGTTGCGGCTGGTCGGTATAGTGGGAAACGTCGTTGAACAACATCAACCGCGCCCGCACCGGGTCCTTGAAATCGAGCACGTTCAGGCAGGCCGGGGATTGGTCGAGCCGGTCGCGGTAGCCGCGCGCATCGAAGCCGAGCAGGCTGCTGATGAGCAGGCGCAGGGTGGCCTTGTGCGAGACCACCAGCACGTTCTGGCCGCGATGCTCCAGCACAATTTCGCGGATAACCGGCAGAGCGCGCGCAATTACATTAACTCCGGCCTCGCCGCCTGCGGGGGCAAAAGTAAACGGGTCCTGCTCCCAGGCAGCGTACTCCTCGGGGAATTGGGTCTCCACATCCGCGCGGCGCATCCCCTCCCAGTGGCCGTGATTGATTTCGCGCAGGCCATCGCGCTGCAAGATGGGCAGGTTGTGCGGCCGGGCCAGGATGGAGGCTGTATGCACGGTGCGCTTCATCGGGCTGCAATAAACTGCCGAGAGGTGGTCATCGGCCAGTCGTTCGGCCAGCTTCTGAGCCTGGAACTGGCCCTCATCGGAAAGTTCAACATCCACCGCCCCGGCAAAACGGTCCTCGGCGCTGAGTTGGGTCGCGCCGTGTCGGACGAGGAAAAGACGGGTGGCTGCCTGTGTCATTGGCTGGCGAGCCCCAGGGTGTGTTCGAGATGAGCAACGAACCAGGTCACAACGGTCTTGGTTACGCCGGGGCGCGCGCCGAACATCAGTTTACGCTCGACCGCATCCAGCGGGAAGGCGTCAATCACCACCTGGCTCGCTTCCCCTTCAGCGCGGATTTCGCAAGCGAGTTGGGTGCGTTCGCCGAGAGTCTTGTTGAAAATGACTTTGGGGAAGCGCGCCTCGAGGCGGGATTTTTCCGGCAAGGCTGAAATCAGTTTGCCTTCCATTTTTTCGGTGACTTTCAACGCCGCCTGGTAAATGCTCTGGGCGTCTTTGGGATAGGATTTTTCAAAATGCTGTTCGAATGGCATATTGGCCTGCTTTCGTTTTGAGTAGGGGCGACCCGCCCGGCGCATGTTGCTGGTCACATCGAGCGCGAATCCCTTGCAAAAGTCGCGCCGGATGGTCGGGAAGGGTCGCCCCTACAAATTATGCGGTTTCCAGACGTTCAAACTCAACCTGGGCAAACAGTTTTTCGATTAATTTCCTCGTCCCAACTTCGGTGCCGCTCAGGCTGGCTGTGGCTGCGCCGCTGGCGACGCCCCAGCCGAGCGATTCTTTCAGCGACAGGCCGTTGGTCAGCGCCCAGACCAGCCCGCCGACCATCGAATCGCCCGCGCCGATGGGATTTTTCTCTCTGATTTTGGGGCTGCGGGTCAGCCAGGAGCCTTCGGCGGTCTGGAGCAGCGCCCCGGCTTTACCCATCGAAATGACCACATTCTGCGCGCCCAGCCGCCGGATTTCGGCAGCGACAGCGGCTATTTCAGCGGGGGTATCGACCGGTAGTTTGGTCAGGGCGCGGGCTTCCTCGGCGTTGGGCTTGACCAGATAGGGCTTTTCGGCGCAGCCCAGGCGCAGCGCTTCGCCGGTGGTGTCGAGCAGGGTCAGGGAGCCGTGTTCGTTCAGCACGGCCACAATCCGGGCGTAGAAATCCTCGTCGCAGCCGGGCGGCAGGGAACCGGCCAGCACCCACCAGTCGCCGGGTTGGGCAAGCGCGGCGATTTTTTCGAGCAATTCCTGCTGTTTGGTGGTATTGACCAGCGGGCCTTTTTCGTTGACCTTGATGTAATGCCCGCCGCCTTGCGTGACGATGCTGACATTGGTGCGCGTTTCGCCTGGAATCCAGACGAATTCCGTTCTGATGCCGAGCGATTTCAGGCCATCCTGCAAAATTTCACCGGCCTTGCCGCCCAGGAAGCCAACGGCGGTGCTTTCCTCACCCAGGCCTTTCAGCAGACGCGAGACGTTGAAGCCTTTGCCGCCAAAATCGACGCGCGATTCGCTGGCACGCAGGACGGAATCGTATTCTATCGCCGGAACGGTCAGTTCGCGGTCAACGGCGGGGTTTAAAGTAAGGGTATATATCATCTTTGCTCCAAACCTTTAACCACTACGACAACAACGGGACACGACGGAAGGGCTTTAATGGTTTTACGTTGTGTTCCGTCGTTACCGTCGTGGTGAGAGGTTTATTCAGGCTTCTGCCACAACTTTTCAATCAGCACTTCCTCGGCCTCGTTCGTCCACATCAGGTTTTCACCGAGTTTGGCCGCCACTTCGGGAAGTTTTTCGGGCAATTCCTTGAGACTCATCAGCGGCAGGCCGGTAATTTGCGGGAAAATGACCACTTTACCCGGATATTTGCCATCCAGCACGGCTTGCAGCCCTTCGGCGGCGGTTTCCAGCCCACCGATGGCGGCCACTGATCGGCCTGGGGAAAGCGTCCCGCTCAGGCGGCGCTCCATGACCAGTTTTTGGTCGTTGATGGTCAGGCCGGAAGTGCCGGTGTACTGCGCGTTGGAGAGATAGACATTGCTCAATTGAACTTTGCCCATCGTCCCGTTGGGAACGCCCGCGAACAGCACCAACATCCCGTCGGCTTTCAGCACGGTGTCGGCTTCCTCCATCAGTTGAGCGACCGGCACGCTGACAACGACATCGTCCGCGCCCTGGCCGTGGGTGGCTTCCATGACGAAATCATGGAAGGACTTTTTGGATGTGTTCGGGTTGAAAAACAGGATGGTGCGGCCATGCTGCCTGGCAAGCGGGGTGAACATTTCGTTCAGGGTTTGCAGTCGCTCGTCGCTGATCTCGGTGGCGATGACCAGTTTCGGGCCGTCGGGCTTTTCGAGCGAACGCTGGACGTGCATTTGCCCCATCGGGCCGCCCGCGCCGACAAAGACGGTCGCGCCGCCGTGACGCAGTTCGCAGCGGTTGCGGGCTTCGCCATAGGAGGCGGCGATGTCGAGGCCGTTGGTGCCGACAAAGGCGATGTAATCGTAGTGCAGGCGGCCCAAATCGACCTCGACCAGGCCGTCGAGCGGCTGGGTTCCAACCAGGTTGCAGGTTCCGCGCCGGGCAATGTGGCGGGCAATCTCGCCAACGGCGTAGGCGGAGGTGGGATTCAGGACGAGGATGTCATCGAAGCCGAGGCCGTCTGTTAATTCCTGGCTGAGAACGGCATAGTCGTTGACGGCGAGACCGTTGCGCTCGACGATTTTTGCTCCAGTGGCAGAGAAAATCTGTTTAACGGAAGCCGGTGCGTCAGTCAGGATGACGGTGGCGGGGGAAAATGCCTGGGAGCAGGTAAAAGCCGTCGCGTCGCCGGGCTGTCCAATAATCCACATCGTCCCCCCGGCTTTGGGAGAAAGGCGGCGGCGCTGGGTGTAGGCGGCCATCACGCAGCCCCAGGGTTCGAGCAGCGCGGATTCAGCGTAGCCCATTTCGTCGGCAAGGGGCAGCAGGCAGGCGCCTTCGTCGGTTTCAAGGACTTCCGCGCCGATGAGATGGTAGCCAATCAGCCCGCCGGGGACGGTGTAGCCGTAGGCGGTGCTTTTTCCCTGCTGGTAGATGTCGGGTTGGACGGCGAGACGCTGGCCGACCTGGTATTTGCCTGCCAGGTTTTTGCCAACCTTGATGACGGTCAGCGAGACTTCGTGGCCGAGGCGGGTCGGCTCGACGGTCATGTCGCGGTTGTAGAGTTTGGGGTGGTTGCGGCCCTGTTTGAGTACCTTTAAGTCCGAAAAGCAGATGCCGACGCTGTCGATGCGCACCAATAACTGGTCGTCGCCGGGTTCGGGGACGGGAAAGGCTTCGGGTTGGCCGTTTTTGCCCATATTTTCAAAGCCAGCGCCGTATTGGTTCCAGCCGAGGGTTTGGGTGGGGAGTTTGTAGTTGAGCGAGCGGTAGGCTTGGTATTTTGCGCCCATAATTTTTTCCTTTCAGGGTGTGTCCACGCAAATCAGAGATTTGCGCCACGCTTAACCAAAATATTTCTTGACCATCGCCCGCACTTCCTGGGCGGTGGAGCATGTGAGGGCCTGCTGCGCGAGGGGTTGGAGTTCGGAGAGTTTCAGGCCGCGCACTTGGGCTTTGACGGTTGGCACGGAGGGGATGCTGACGCTGAGTTCGTCCATGCCCAGGCCGATGAGAATCGGCACGGCGGCGGGGTCAGAGCCGAGTTCGCCGCACAGATCGGCGCGTTTGCCGTGTTTGTGGGCGGCTTCGATGGTGTGGGCTATCAGCCGCAGGACGGAGGGGTGCAGGCCGTCGTGTTTCGATGCCAGGGCGGCATTGCCCCGGTCGACCGCCAGGGTGTACTGGGTCAGGTCGTTGGTGCCGATGGAGAAAAAGTCGATTTCGGGGGCCAGTTTATCGGCCAGCAGCGCGGCAGAGGGGACTTCGACCATGATGCCGAACTGGATTGCAGGCACGCCCAATTCCTGGCGCAGTTCGTCAATCAGGGCGCGCGCCTGGCGGATTTCGCCCACGTCGCTGACCATCGGGAACATGATGCGCAGGTTGCCGTGCTGCGAGGCGCGCAGGATGGCGCGCAATTGCTCGCGGAACAGGTTGGGACGGTTCAGGCACAGGCGGATGCCGCGCTCGCCCAGGAAGGGGTTCAGTTCCGGCTTCAGGTGGATGTATGGCAGCGGTTTGTCGCCGCCAATATCGAGCGTGCGGACGATGACCGGACGGTTTTGCATGGTCTCGGCGATGGCGCGGTAAACGTTGAACTGCTCCTCCTCGCAGGGGGCGGTGGCGCGTTCCAGGAAGAGGAATTCAGTGCGCAGCAGGCCAATCCCATCGGCGCTCATTTTCATGGCTTCGGCGGCGTCGGCGACCGAACCGGCATTGGCGGTGACATCGACCCGATGCCCGTCAAGGGTGACTGCGGGCAGGGCGGCCTGCTCGACGGCGAAGCGGCGATATTCAAGCCAGCGTTTCTGTGATTGCGCGGCGCGCTGCAACACGTCGGCGGCGGGGTTGGCGGTTAACGTGCCGTCGTTGCCGTTCAAGATGACCGGGGTTTCATCGGGCAGGGCCAATATGGCTTCGTCCACGCCGACGATGGCGGGCAGGCCGAGGGCGCGCGCCAGGATGGCGATATGCGAGGTTGGGCCGCCTTCGACGATGCCAAAGCCAAGCACTCGCTCTGGGTCGAAGGAGGCGGTATCGGAGGGGGAGAGTTCACGGGCAACGATGACGACCGGTTTGGCGGGCAGGCTCACGCCGGTTTCGCCCACGCCGAGCAGCAGGCGCAGCACGCGGCGGCCTACGTCGCGCAAATCGGCGGCGCGGGCCGAGAGTATGGGGTCGGCGAGCGCCGCAATCGCTTCGGCGCGTTCATGGATGGCGGCTTGCCAGGCGGCGAGCGGGTTCTGGCCCGTTTTGATGTGCGCTTCGACCGCTTCCGCCAGTTCGGGGTCATCCAGTAATTCAGCATGGGCCTCGAAAATGGCGGCTTCCGCGCCGAGTTTTTTGTCGGTCATCTGTTGGCGCAGGGCGGCGAGTTGCGTTTTGGCCTGCGTCAGCGCTTCGGCCAGGGAGAGTTTGGCTTCGCCGGAGGCAACCTCCAGGTTTTTGTGCGCAAAGTGGAACAGGGGGCCGACGGCGATGCCGGGGGCGGCGCCAATGCCTTTGATAACACCGGGAGTTCCTGGGGCGGGTTCTGCCTGGGCTGGTTCCGCTTGTGGGGTAACGGGAGCAGGTTCTGGCGCGGCAGGCGCGGGGTGTACGTCGTTGTCGCCAAGTCCGGCCCGGATGGCGGATTCCAATTCAGCCAGGGCTGCATCCTCATCCTCCCCATTGACCTGCACCGTAATCGCGCTGCCGCTGACCGCGCCCAACGTCAACACCGAAACCATGCTTTTGGCGTTGGCGTTTTTCTCGCCATACAGGAGGCGGATTTCAGATTTGAACTGTTTGGCGAGGGTGACCAGCACTTTGGCCGGGCGGGCGTGCAGGCCGGTGGGGTTTTGGATGACCAGTTCGATTTGTTTCATGGCAGGCTCTTGTTATTCTGCGCCCAAATATTTGACAATCACATCCGGGTCGGCGGTGTGAAGCAGTTCGTTCAGGTTGGTTTCATCGTCCACGACTTCGGCCAGGTTGGATAAGACGCCGACATGCTCATCGCCCGAGGCGGCAATCCCGATCACCAGGTAAACCATTTCGCCCTCGCCCCAATCCACCCCGGCGGGCAGTTGCAGGACGGAAAGGCCGGTTTGCAGGATGTGGTCGCGGTTTTCGTAAACGCCGTGCGGGATGGCAACTCCGTTACCCAGGCTGGTGGACATGGATTGTTCACGGGTCAGCATTCCCTCAATGTAGGGAGGCAGGACGCAGCCCGATTGGACGAGCAGTTGCCCGGCCTGGCGAATGGCGTCCGCTTTATCGGCGGCGCTGGCTTGCAGGGAGATGCGGTCTTTTGAGATGATGGACATAATTCACGACCTGTCTGTACCCGCCTGCGACAGGGAAACACATCCGAGCATCGGGCAGGTCGGTTAAGAGTGTGTTTTCAATCGGTCGAGGCGCGGCACGTTTTTGAGAAAAGCAAGGTTAAGCCAGAAGACTGGCGGAATTTACGCTTCAGTAGAGACAATTTCGGTCTTATCGACCAGGGCTTTAACGAGTTTGTCGAACACGGGGTCGTTCAGGAAGTGGTTGAAAGCCACCACCACGGCATTGGGGGCCTTGGCGCGGGCGGTTTTGGCCAGTCCTTTGTGGACGACGACCACCTGGGCCTCGGCAGGGATTTCACGCGCTGGTTTGTGGACAACGGTCACATCCGTAATTTGCGCGGCTTTGAGTTTCTTTTTCAGAGAGTTGACGCTCATCAGGCTGGAGCCCATCCCGGCTTCACAGGCAAAAATGATGGTCTTGACTTGCGCGGCGGAAATCGATTGTGCCATTTTCGTGCTCCTTGCGAACTGTTGGGAATTGGCAGGCGCGGCAGCGGTATAATTCGCTGTAGAGGAGAGGCTGCCGCGCCTGTCAGTGTTTCCTGTTTCCTGTCTGGCCCTAACCTAAACCGGGAACAGCGCCTGCAACGGTAGTCTCTTCTTCTTCGACTTCCTTGACCGGGTTGACGCGCAGGATGAAAGCGCCGACCAGGAAGGAAACCACTGCGCCAATTACCACGCCGCCCAATACCTGGAAGTGCTGCCCAGGCGGGGTTACGGCCAGGTAGGCAAAGATGGAACCGGGTGAGGGGGTTGCCACGAGACCGGCGCCAGTGATGACGAACCACAAATCTGCCGCGAAGCCGCCCGCAATCATCGCCAGCACCATGATGGGGTGCGCCAGCACGTAGGGGAAGTAAATCTCATGGATGCCGCCCAGGAAGTGGATGACCATTGAGCCGGGGGATGATTCCTTGAGCATGCCCTTGCCAGCCACATAGAAGGCAATCAGCAGACCGAGGCCGGGGCCAGGGTTGGTTTCAAGCAAGAAGTGAATCGCGCGGCCAGTTTCCTGCGCAGCGGCAACGCCCAGCGGGCCTAAAACGCCGTGGTTGAGAGCGTTGTTGAGGAACAGAATCTTGGCCGGTTCAATGATGATGGCCGCCAGCGGCAGCAACCGCATGCTGACCATCCAATCGACCGCCGCGCCAGCCACATTGCTGATGCCGGTTACAACCGGGCCGATGACCACATTGGCAATCAGGATGAGGACAATTGCCAGGATACCGGCAGAAAAGTTGTTGATGAGCATCTCGAATCCGACGGGGATTTTCTCCTCGAGCACTTCATCAATCTTTTTGATGCACCAGCCACCCAGCGGGCCCATAATCATGCCGCCCAGGAACATGGGGATGTCCGCTCCGACCACGACACCCATGGTGGCAGCCGCGCCAACCACGCCGCCGCGATGGCCGTGCAACATTTTGCCGCCGGTGTAACCGATGAGCAACGGCAGCAGGTAGACAATCATCGGGCCAACCAGTTTGGCGAAGGTTTCGTTCGGTACCCAACCGGTGGGGATGAACAGGGCCGTAATCAAACCCCAGGCGATGAACGCGCCGATGTTGGGGATGACCATGCCGGCCAGGAAACCTCCAAATTGCTGTAACTTCTCTCGCATCTTGCATTTCTCCTTTCAGGATATTTTTGCCTGCCATTGCAGGCCGTTCTGTGACGGACCAGGCGACCCAGGGCGAGCCGCCTGTATTACAAGGCAGTGGTCGGAACACTGCCGGGTAACCAAAAGGATGAAAAACGAGTCAACTCAAAAACTGCGTGATGGTTTCGATATCTTCGGGCATCAATAAAGGGTGAACCTGGATAACTTTAGGGTTGCTGGCATATTGTTTGGGCAGGGGGATGGTCGTCAAAATCAGGTCAGCCGAAGCGACCAGGGCAGGCGTTAGGTCACGCAGCGAGGTTACTTCCAGGTTGCTCAAATAGGGAAAACGGGCGTTCAGGCGCGCTACAAGCAGTTGAGCGGTTGCCATGCCGCTTGGGCAGACGATGATAATCCGCTCGAAACGATAGGTGCGGTTGCGGATGAAGGCGGCGCGCAACAAAACCACCAGGTTGTTGATTTCGCTTTGCGGCAGTGTCAGGCCGGTGTGTTTCTGTGTCATTTGGGCCAGTTGTTGGGCTACATCATGTTCGCGCTCGTAGCGTTCTGGCAGTCCGGCGCTGTTGAGCGCGACCGGGAACCACACATTGAATCGTTGCCGATAACAAGCCGGGACAATGTTATTAAGCAGGCCGTTTTGCAAGGTGCGGTCATATTTCATCTTCGGAATATCGAATGCCTGGCTGATGTATTCCATCAGACGCTCAATCAGGGTCGAAAATTCGTTGTCGCGCTCCAATTCGCCCAACAAAATTTCGTTGCGCGGGGCAGCCAGCATTTCCATCGCCACTCCGGCCACATCGGCGAGTTTCCAGGTTGCGCCCAAGTCGCGTCCCAAGTGACGCGCCACATAAGCCGCCACTGGCCAAATTTTTGTGGTTTGCAACCATCTCAAATGCTCTTCTTCGATTTCGAGGTGAAGCCCATCGCGGATACGACTATCCATAATTGCCAGCATCAGCGCCAGGTGCAGCACCGCGTCATCGGTAAAGCGGCCTCCCAATTGTTCTTCTGCTTTGGCGACGAGACCAATCGCGCGCCGCATCCGTATCTTGGACAGCCAGCGATTGGCCTGTTCCACCAGAGGCAAGAGCGCGGCATCACCCTGCAAGTTGAATACCAGACCTTCGGCGTGCGTAATGGCCGTCACTGGGTCGCCGCTCAAGGGCGTTTCACCCCACAGCAAAGTAGCTAATGCCTGCTGGCAGTCGCGCTCTACGCCGTTGACCTGAATTCCAAAATGCGGTTTGCGAATCAGGTCGAGATTCTGTTCTCTCAACCATCCCTCAATCCCGTCCAGGTCTTTCAACAAGGTCATGCGCGAGACCTCTACGAATTGTTCCAACTGCGAGAGGATAACCGGCTTCGGGTGGGTTAATAAAAATAACGCCAGCAATTGCTGACGTTGACTGACAGATAAAACAATCTGCACCCCTGAAGCCAGGCTAATTTCCTGCGCCAGCGCCCGGGCCTGCCCTGCTGAAGCAGAAATGGAAAAACCAACGCCCGGCACAACCGTCAAATCCTGATTATGTTGCTGCAACCAGAGTTTAACTCCCTGGATACTGTAGTTGACCTGACGCGGCGTCAGGCGCAGCAACCCGGCCAGTTCAACCGCCCCAATCGGGCGGTTGCGTTCGAGAAGCATCTTGAGAATATCTCGTTGGCGGGTGGTCAGGGTCATCATGCCTGTAAAACTCTTTCTAAATAGTACGGGGCTTACAGCATGAATATATTTTAGGTTAATATGCCCTTAATGCTTATCGATTTAGAGCATCTTTTTGCTAACAAACTATAACAAAAGTGTACTATTCAATCCCAAAAGCGAAACATCCCCTGTCCAAACAGCCGGGCAGGGGATGTTTCGTTTCAATATATGGCCGGGTTCAGGCCGCTTCCACGCGAACATCGGGGAAGAACTGCTTAATCGTCCCCTCCACCCAGCCATGCAGCGTGGATGGCGAGAGCGGGCATCCCAGGCAGGCCCCGCCCAGGCGCACCTTGAGCGTCACGTCGTCGAAGGAGATGAACTCCACCGACCCGCCATGAAACTGCTCGATATACGCGCTCAGATTCTCCACCAATGCCCGCACTTGGGCTTCTTTCGGGCTGACGGTTGGTTCTGTCATGATATGGCCTCCGTTTCCTAAAGGCGAGACGTTTTCTCTAACGCCCTTCTTAATCATCGCCTTGACCTGTTGCTGCGCATCCACCCAGCGTGAAGAAACCGCCCGCGCCAGACGGTCCAGGATGAGATGCCCCGTCTGCGGGTGATGGTCTTGCAGGTGGCGCAGGTCATCCCCACAAACCACCAAGACCTCGCAGGGAGTGTTGCACACGACCGAGGAACTATAAGCAGGGTTGCCCAATACAGCCGACCAGCCAAACACCCCGCCTGCGCGAATCCGATTCAGGTTAATTGGCTCGCCATCATACGGCTTATAGCGAATGACCACTTCACCCTGGGTCAGCAAGTACAGATATTCTGCTTTTTCGCCCTGCTCAATGATGATGGCCCCTTCGGGATACTTACGCGCGTGAAAGAGCGGCGCGATGATTTTCAAATCGGCGCTGCTTAAATCTTTGAACAACGGAAAACGAATCAATTCGGCCAACATTGTCTAGATGATAAATCTCCACGAGCGGCCTTACCTAGTGGCAAACTTCCTGAATTTACAGACATTCATCCCGTTCTATGTGACATTTCTACACCTCCTGCGCGCCAATTATCAAGACATATCAGGTATACTTCTCTATACATGGCACAGGATTTTAGAGCAGCCTTTGGCTGCGACCCGCGAAGCGGCTGTGTGTATGTAACCTTTTCGACATCAAAGGCATCTAATGACAGAAGAAGTCATACCCCCCATCTCTCTTGAAGCCTTACGGGCAGGCGACCGCGCCGAATTCGCCCGCCTGGTAGAAGCCTACTACACCCCTATCTACCGCTTGGCGCTTAAGATGCTCGCGCATGAACAAGATGCCGAGGACGTGCTGCAAACCACCTTCCTAAAAGCTCTTCAGAACATCTACAACTTTGAAGGCCGCTCCAGCCTGTCCACCTGGCTTTACCGAATCGCCGCCAATGAAGCCCTCATGCTGCTGCGGCGCAAACGCCCCGAAGTCTCCATCGACAACGAGCCGGACGAGTCCGACGACAGCCTGCCCATGCCCGAACAATTCACCGATTGGTGCTGCCTGCCAGAGCAGGAATTTGCTACCGCAGAAGCAAAAAAACACCTCGACCGCGCCATCCAAAAATTGCCCGAAAAACTGCGCGTCGTCTTCCTGCTGCGCGACATCGAAGGTCTTTCCATCAAAGAAACCAGCGAAGCCCTCAATCTGACCGAAACCGCCGTCAAAACCCGCCTGCTGCGCGCCCGACTGGCGTTACGGGAAGAACTCTCGGCATACTTTTCGGAACGCCTCTTACCGGAGCCATAGAGAATGTCCAAGCCCGAACATACCCACGATATTTCCTGCAAGCAACTGCTGGCCTCCATCGGCGATTACGTCGAAGGCGACCTTGCCCCCGAACTCTGTCAGGAAATTGAACGACACATCTCCAGGTGCGAAAACTGTCGCGTGGTGGTTGATACCCTCAACAAGACCATCACCCTCTACCACGCCTCCGCGCAAGAAGACCAGGTTCCAAACGAGGTACGTGGGCGGCTGTTCCAGGTTCTTAAACTGGATGACCTGCTCGAAAAGAAATCCTGACCCTGGGGGACTTGCCACTTTTTGGCCTTTCCTGCATCTATAACAGAAAATCACGCTTTACACGCCTCGCTGGCTGCTTGTTTCGACGAAACCGACCTGTCTCAAGCAGTTCCAGCGCGGCCCCAGGAGAATCATGGAAAAACTACTCCCCGCCGACATCGTGACCCAAATTCGCGATGTCTTCCAGCAACTCAAGCATCCGGTCCAAATCATGCTTTTCGGCACAGAAAAACATTGCGAATATTGCAGCGAAATTCGTCAATTGCTCGAGGAAGTGACCGAAATTTCAGATTTAATCACCCTTTCTATCCATGATGTAGACAAAGAGCCAGACCTGGCAAAACTCTACAAAGTGGAGGGCAAAGCCCCGGCTACCATCATCGCCGCCCGCGAAGGCGACCAAATCACCGACTTCGGAATCCGCTATCTCGGCATTCCTTCCGGCCACGAATTTACCACCCTCATCCAGGCCATCCTGCTTGTCTCCGGGCGCGATTCTGGCCTGACGCAGCAGACCCGCGATTATATTAAATCGCTCAACAAGCCGCTGCACCTCGAAGTCTTCGTTACCCCCACCTGCCCCTACTGCCCGCGCGCCGTCGTCTTGGCCTACCAGCTGGCGATGGAAAACCCAAAAATGGTGCTGGCAGAAGGCATCGAAGCACTGGAGTTCAACGAACTTTCCAATCACTACATGATTAGCGGCGTCCCCGATACGGTCATCAACGCCGATGCCGGGCGGGTTGTCGGCGCGGTTCCTGAGCAGCAAATGCTGGCCGAATTGATGCGCAGCATAGGAAAATAAACATGCCTGCCCGCCGCAAATCGCAAAACCGCCAACAGACCATTACCCTGCTCGTCATTGGGACGGGGCTGGTATTGGTTGCCCTGGCTGCCATTTTGGCGTTGCCAAAGGCCCAAGAACAGGTCGAAGCGGCGGGGCTTTCGGCCATCCCCGCCCGGGTCAACTTTCCCGCGCCCGATGTGCAACTAACCGACCTGGATGGAACCCCGGTTGCCCTCTCCGATTTTCGCGGGCAGGTCATCCTTTACAATGCCTGGGCAACCTGGTGCCCGCCCTGTAAAGAAGAAATGCCGACCTTGCAAGCCTTCTTCGAAGCCCACAAAGAGTCCGGTTTTGTGATTGTTGCCATCGAAGACGGACAGCCTATCGAGGAAGTTCGCGCTTTTGTGGATGAACACCGCCTGACCTTCCCGGTCTGGCCCGACCCGCAATACAAAGCCACCACCGCCTTCCGCACCAACAGCCTGCCCACCTCGTTTGTCATTGACCGCGATGGCATCGTGCGCCTGACCTGGACCGGCGCCATCAGCCGCGCCATGCTCGAAGAATACGTCACGCCGTTGTTGAAACAATAACAGAATCCGACAAAACTCAAATGTTGGAGTCCAAAGTCTCTGACTTTGGCGCAAACCCGCGAGATTTTGCACTTCCCAAGGAGCCAATACCTGATGAACGCCAAAGTCACCTGGAAAAACGGAATGAGCTTCACCGGCAGCGCCGATACCGGCTTCGAGTTGCCCCTCGGTGCCGACCCCAGCGTAGGCGGCGCAAACGACGGATTCCGCCCGCTGGAACTGATGGCCGTCTCGCTGGCGGGCTGTACCGCCATGGATGTCATCTCTATCCTCCGCAAAAAACAGCAGGAAATAACCGCCTTCGATGTACAAGTCAGCGCCGAACAGCAGCACGAGCACCCGCACGTTTTCACCAGGGCCGTCATCACCTACCTGGTCACCGGCCACAACGTCGCCGAAGCCGCCGTCGTCCGCGCCATCGAACTCTCGGCCACCAAATACTGCCCGGCCCAAGCCATGCTCGCCAAAGTTTTTCCCATCGAACTGGTGTACGAAATTTATGAAGAGAACGATGGAGCGAAGGAACTGGTCGTAAAAGGCAAGTGGCAAGCAAGGGCAGGTGTATAGCAAAAAAACGCCTACTCGGCCACCGCCACGCTCAGATCGAAGACCACAACTCTGAGACATTTTGCGCGCGCACCTCTGCAAATTGATTCTTGACGTATGTCTTGCGCGGTGATATAACTGCGCCCAATATGAACCCAGCCTATTCCAAGACCATGTCCATGACCACTACTCCCCGGCGACCCCGCGGGGTTTTGGTGTTTGGATGAGCCAGGCTGAAGCCTAACCTATCCACACAACGCCCTGCGGAAACGCGGGGCGTTTTTTATTCACCGAGGAGAAGATATGCCACAGGAATCATCCCAAAAAACACTCGTTATGAAATTCGGCGGCACTTCGGTCGGGTCATCAGAAGCGATGGCCGGGGCCGTTCAAATTACCAAAGAGGCTCGCGCCGCCTGGCCGCGCGTGGTCGTCATCACTTCGGCGCTTTCGGGCGTCACCAACCTGTTGCTAGAAAGCGCCGCCAGCGCCGCGCGCGGCAACACATCGCTGCTGCCCGAAGCCGAACAGACCTTGCTCGCCAACCATCAGACCATCGCCGTCTCGCTAATTCCCGATGAAGCCCGCCGCGCCGCCGTTCTGGAGGAAATCGGCGGGCTGGTGCGTTCCTTTGTGGAACTATGTCACGCCATCTCGGTATTGGGCGAGGCCACCCCGCGCGCCCTCGACGCAGTAGCCTCGCTCGGCGAGCGGATGAGCGTGCGCCTGCTTGCCGCTGCTCTCGAAAGCGCAGGTATTCCCTCGAAATATGTGGAAGCGACCGAATTGATTGTCACCGATGACCAGTTCCAATCTGCGCATCCTGATTTCGCCCTAACGACCGAACGAACGCGCCGAAACCTGCTGCCGCTGCTAGAGCAAGGACTCACCCCGGTCATCACCGGCTTCTTGGGCGCCACGCGCGAGGGGCTTGTCACCACCCTGGGACGCGGCGGCAGCGACTACTCCGCTGGCATCCTGGGCGCCGTCCTGCCCGCCGACGAGGTCTGGATTTGGACCGATGTAGACGGTGTGATGACCGCCGACCCGCGCCTGGTGCCTGAAGCCCAAACCCTGTCACAGATTTCATACAGCGAAATTGCCGAGCTGGCCTATTTTGGGGCCAAAGTGTTGCACCCTAAAACCATCCGCCCGGTGGTCGAAGCAGGCATTGGGCTGCGCATCTGCAACACCTTCAACCCAAAGCATCCCGGCACGCGGCTGGTGCCGAATGGAAAAGTGGAAAATCCCCTACCCGGCGAGAAGGTCATCAAAGCCGTCACGGCTATCCGTCAGCAGCGCTTGATGACCATCGAAGGACGCGGTATGCTGGGCGTGCCGGGCGTGGCGGCGCGCGCATTTGCGGCAGTGGCCTCCACCGGCACCAGCGTCCCGCTCATCACCCAGGCTTCTTCGGAGCAGTCCATTTGTTTTTCGATTCCCTCCGAATCGACCGCCGCTGTACTCAACGCGCTCGAAAAAACCTTTGCGATTGAACTTGCCCAACGAGATATTGACCGGGTTTGGGCCAGCGAGGATGTCTCCATCATTACCGTGGTTGGACACGGCACGCGCCACACACCAGGCGTGGCCGGGCAAATTTTTACCCAACTGGGCAAAGCCAAGATAAACGTACTCGCCATTGCGCATGGCTCGTCCGATGTTTCTATCAGCATGGTGGTCAACGCGGCAGAAACCGAAAAAGCCGTCCGTGCTTTGCATGAGTTAATCGTCCGCTAGCGACTACCCACCCCTTTGTCACTCGTCACGCATCATAAATCACGTCCCGGAGTCTCCATGTTTTCATCTTCCCCTATCCCTGTTGCTATCCTCGGCGCCACCGGCTCGGTCGGCCAACGCTTCGTTTCCTTGCTCGATAACCACCCGCTCTTCCAGGTGGTGGCCCTGGCCGCCAGCGACCGTTCGGAGGGCAAGCCCTACGCCCAGGCCTGCCGCTGGATTCTCTCCGAGCCAATGCCGGCCTGGGCGCGCGAAATGACTCTGCTGCCCTGCACTCCACAGACCATGCCGGATGTCAAAATTGTCTTTTCGGCCCTGCCTTCGGAACAGGCCAAAAGCCTGGAGCCGGAATTTGCCGCCGCCGGTTTTGCCGTCTGCTCGAATGCCTCGTCTTACCGTACCGAGAGCGACGTGCCGCTGCTCCTGCCCGAAGTAAACGCCGAACACATTCATCTCGTCCGCCATCAGCGCCTGGCGCGCGGCTGGAGCGGCTGCATCATCACCAACCCCAACTGCACCAGCACCGGGCTGACGGTGGCCCTCAAAGCGCTGCATGACGCCTTTGGCCTGAAGCGCGCCTTTGTCGTCTCGTTGCAGGCCCTTTCGGGGGCGGGCTACCCAGGCGTTGCCTCGCTTGATATCCTCGATAATATCATCCCCAACATTAACGGCGAGGAAGAAAAGGTCGAGTGGGAGCCGCGCAAAATGCTGGGGCGGCTGAGTGAAGAGACCATTGAGCTGGCCGATGTTCAGATTTCCGCCCACACCAACCGGGTGGCTGTGCTGGATGGGCATACCGTGTGCGCCAGCGTGGAACTGACCCAACCTGCCGCGCCAGAAGAGGCGATTCGCGTCCTGCGCGCCTACCAGGCCCCAGAGATAGCCCGCGCCCTTCCATCTACGCCAAATCCTATAATCATGGTGCGCGACGAGGCCGATAGACCGCAGCCACGCCTGGATCGGCTGACTGGCAAGGGCATGACCACCGTGGTAGGGCGAATCCGCCCTGACCCGTTGCTGACCCTGAAGTTCGTGGTTTTATCCCACAACACCATCCGCGGCGCGGCGGGCGGCTCAATTTACAATGCGGAGTTATTGGTGGGGGAGAAGTTGTTATAGGTGGCAGGCGACAGGCGATGAAAAATAAAATGCCCCGCCCAGTGATAGGCGGGGCAGGTGGAGCAAGATGTTATCTCGCTCTACCTACGCATTTCCCAGAGCAGCTTCTCCTGGTCTACCGGCAGGGTATCGAAGCGCACGCCAACGGCGTTGTAGATGGCGTTGGTGATGGCAGGCGGGGTGGGAATTAGCACAATTTCGCCAACGCCCTTCGCGCCATACGGCCCATTGGCCGTTGGGTCTTCGACGACGATGGGGATGATTTCGGGGGTGTGGACGATGGACGGGACGCGGTAGCGCGACATGCGGTCGGTGACGACCATGCCGTCTTTGGTGATGAAGTTTTCGAGCAGGGCATGACCCACGCCCATCACCACGCCGCCTTCGATTTGTCCGCGCAGGCCGAGTGGGTTGATGGCATGACCAACATCGTTGGCGGCAATCACGCGCAGGACTTTGACTTCGCCAGTTTGGGTGTTGACTTCGACCTCGGCGGCCTGGGCTGCAAACGAGAAAGCGACGTGCATATCGCCGGGGGTTCCGAGCGGGGCGGTGGCCGGGGCGTGGTAATCGTATAAGACGCGCGGGTCTTTTCCGGCGGCTTTCATCTCGCTGTAGACTTCCTGCATGGTTAGCGAATGGCCGTTGACGCGCACCTTGCCAGCCTCGAAGCGAATGTTATCGGGCGATTGGTCATATTTTTCGGCCAGTGTAGCCGTAATGGCTTCGCGCAGAGTCTTGGCGGCCAGCCTTGAAGCGTTACCGGTGACATACGTCTGGCGGCTGGCGGTGGTGGGGCCGCCGTTAGGGGTCAGGTCGGTGTCCATCACGAGCACCCGCACCTGCTCCGGCGGAATGGAAAGTTCCTCAGCGACGACCAGGCGCATGACCGTGACCAAACCCTGGCCGAGTTCAGCAGAGGAAGAGCGCACCTCAAACAAGCCGTCTTCGTACAGTTCGACTTCAGCCCCGGCGCAATCATCCGCGCCGCCGCCCAGGCCGGTGTTCTTAAATGCGGAAGCAAAGCCCCACGCACGTATCAGGTGCGGGGTGTCAGGTGTCAGGCGCGGCTTAAATAACTCGTCTCTCGACAAACCTGATACCTGACACATGGCGCTTGACACCTTGTCAATGCACTCAATCAGCCCCGCGCTGTCGCGCAAAACCTGGCCGGTGCTGGTCTCGCTGCCGACGCGCAGAGCGTTTTTGCGGCGCAGTTCGATGGGGTCGAGGCCAAGTTGTTCGGCCAGCATGTCCATTGTGCTTTCAATGGCAAAGGCCGATTGCAACACGCCAAAGCCGCGAAACGCGCCCGCCGGGGGATTGTTGGTGTACATCGCGTAACAGTCGGCATGGACGTGCGGGATGATATAAGGCCCCGCCGAGTGGGTGGTGGCGCGGGTGAGCACTTTCTCGCCCAGCGAGGCATACGCGCCAGTATCGCCGTAGAGTTCGGTTTTGGCGGCCACCAGCGTGCCATCCTTCTTCGCGCCAAGTTTGACCTTGATTTGCGTTGCGTGGCGTTTGGGATGCACCAGCAGACTTTCATGACGGTCGAAGAGCAGTTTGACGGGCCGCCCGGTAGCGTTTGCCAGCAGCGCAGCGTGAATTTGACCCGCAATATCTTCTTTGCCGCCAAAGCCGCCGCCCATCAACTGGCCGAGGATGCGCACCCGGCTCTCGTCCCAGCCCAGGGCGCGGGCCACCTGTGTTCGGTCCTGGTAAGGGATTTGCGAGCCAACGTAAATCAACATGCGCTCGCCTTCGGGGACGGCAATGCTGCATTCTGGCTCGATGAACAGGTGGTCGTGCGGCGGGGTGTGGAAGGTGTGTTCCAGCACGATGTCCGCTTTGGCAAAGCCAATTTCCGGGTCGCCCTTGCGGACTTTGATGTGCTTGAGCAGGTTGCCTTTGGCGTGGATTTGCGGCACGCCCTCCTGACGCGCCTGGACTGCATCGCTAATGACCGGCTGCAGGTCGAATTCGACCTCGATGAGTTCGACCGCTGCTTTGGCCGCTTCCTGACTTTCGGCGGCCACAATCGCAATTGCGTCGCCAACATAGCGGACGCGCTCACCGACCCCGACCATGACCGGCCAGTCGAGCGTGACCAGTCCGTGAATGTTTTCGCCGGGAATATCTTCGGCAGTCAGCACGCGCACAACGCCGGGGGCGCTGCGGGCTTTTTCCACATCAATTTTGCGCACAAAAGCGTGCGGCACGCCCGCGCGTTTGACGGCGGCAAACAGCATGTTCTCGAAAACCAGGTCATCGGTGTAAATGGCGCGGCCGGTGACTTTTTCGACCCCATCGGGGCGGATTTGCAACTTGCCGATGGTTTTTCCCTCGAGGGCGGAATTCGGGATGTCGGGGCCTTCAACCGGCTCACCCGTGCGCAGCGATTTGGCAGCCGCCAAAATTGCGTTTTCAATCGTCGGGTATCCGGCGCAGCGGCAGATGGTGTCTTTGAGCGCGTGGCGGATGTCACTGGAGGTGGGGTTGGGGTTTTTCGAGAGCAGACCGTAGGAGGTCATAATCTGACCGGGGATGCAAAATCCGCATTGGACTGCGCCGTGGGTGATAAAGGCTTCTTGGAGAGGGTGCAAGGCACTCATCCCCAACCCTTCTCCCGGCGAGAGAAGGGGGTCTTTCTCCCCTTCCCCTTTGAGGGAGGGGCTGAGAGAAGCCAACCCCTCAATCGTCAAAATCGTTTTACCATCGGCGCGTTCGGCTGGAGTGGAGCAGGATAAGACCGGTTCGCCATCCATGATGACGGTGCAGGCGCCGCATTCGGCCTCGTTACAGCCGATTTTAGTGCCGGTGAGATGCAGGCGTTTACGCAATAAATCGGCCAGCGTTTCACCGGGGATGCAGGGCAAGGTGTGGCTTTGGCCGTTTACGGTTAAGGTAAGGTGTGTGTTTTTCATGGGATTCTCGTTATTCGATGTTCGATATTTGATATTCGATGTTCGACATTCGTATTTGGCGTTCATTGAGACTGAATACTGGATACTGATTACTGTCCCGCCCTTTCCCAGGCGCTGGATAAGGCATTTTTCAGCAGGACAACCACCAACTCGCGCCGATACTCAGCGGTGGCGCGGGCCGGGCTGGTGCGGAATTTGGCCTCAGAGAGTAAAACCTGCTGCGCCCCGGCAATGATTTCTTCGCTGAAAACTTTTCCGCTCAGGAATTTTCCAGTTTCGAGGGCGCGGAAGGGGGTTGGGCCAGCCGGGCCGACTGCGACTCGCGCGGCGCGGATGACCTCGCCCTCGCGCTCCAGCCAGGCGGCCAGGTTGAGAATGGGCAGGGCAATGCCCTGGGCGCGCATGACGCGGCAAAAGGCCGAGGCCTGATGCGGCTTGCGCAACGACACGTAAAATCCGACGATGATTTCGTCATGGGCGAGGGTTGATTTGCCGGGGCCGGCAAACAGTTCATGCAACGGGAGCAGGCGGCGGCTGGAGGGCGAAGCGATTTCGGCTTCCGCGTCCAGCGCCAACAGGCCAATCGTCCCATCGGCGGCAGGCAGGGCGTGGGCCACATTCCCGCCCAGGGTGGCCGAGTTGCGCACCTGCGGCCCGCCAATCAAGCCGCAAGATTCAACCAGCGAGGCGGCGTGTTCACGCACGAGCGGCGATTCGACAATTCGGTTGTGCGGCACGCCCGCGCCGATGAACAACTTTTCGCCGCGAATTTCAATCAGGCGCATTTCATGAATACCGGTCAGGTCAACCAGGGTGTGGACGGGGGCATGGTTGCCCTGTTGCAGGTCGAGCATTAAATCGGTGCCGCCCGCGATGGGAATCGCGGGGGCCGGGGCGGAGGCCAATGCCTCCACTGCTGCTTGTACAGTTTGGGGGTGGAGATATTCTTTCCAGAGGCTCATAGGGTCGGCTCCTTCGCTTGCTTTCCCCCATTTTGCGTTTTTGCAAAATAGGGGATTGAGGGGGTAGGCGGCGGCACTTTTCGAGAGCCTTGCTCACGCCGCCGGGCTGACCCGGACGACCGCCGAACCAATGCTGGGACTGGATAAGTTGTTAATTTGCGATGTTTCTACTATTTTACAAGTCAAAAAGGGCTGATTCAAGTTGCAAATGTCACGATTGCGCGCTGTTTTGCAGCACTTTTTGGAAGGCCCGCAGCAATTCCCCGCGCTGTTCGAAGCCGCTTTCGCCCAATTCAGACGTGCCAATATAGAGATGTTCACGGCAGCGATGGAGCAGACCGCAGACCAGGCGCGCCATGCCCTCGCGGCTGGTTTCCACTTCGTCGGCGTCCGTCCAAACCCGGCCCGGCGCCCAGCCGCGCGAGAGGACGTATGGATGCGTTAGCGGCTGCGAAAGGCGTTCGTACCAGCCAGAAGAACCGGCATCCAGCCAGATTTGCACGCTGACCGGGCGGTTCATCATCAGGAAGGTATAGGCCGGGGCAACCAGCACCGCGTCTGTCGTTTGGCTGCTCCAGCCTTCCAGGTATTGGGCAGCCAGAACGCCTTCATGGAGCATGGCAATGTATTCCCGACCGACTTCGGCAATGTCCAGGTCTAATGCCAGGCGGAACTTTTTGACCGATTCGACCAGGCTTGCAGCCACCCGCACCGAGTCAAAGTTGCTGTGGAAGCCAAAACCGGGCTGAGAGAGAACCTCGCCGAATAATTTGCGCAGAAAGTGGTCGAAGGGCAGCCGCTCGCTTTCGCGGTAGAACAAAATCCAATCGCGCAGGCGGCTGAAACGTTCGCCCAGCAGGTAGGTGATGCGCTCCTGCGCCTCGGCTTTGAGTCCCTCGAAGGGCGTGAGCGTGAAATCGCGCGGGCGGTAGGTAATTTCGGCCAACAATCCGGCGCGCACCAGGTCGAGGTTGTCAATGGATTGCATCAGGGCGTAGGCCACGTCGAAGCGTGGCGGGCGCAGTTCCCATTCGGGATGCGCCAGCATAGATAGGGTCAGCAGGGCATGGCTGGCAGGTTCATCGCGCAGAGAACGCGAGGGGCGGTGAGAACGTACGGGAACGCCGCGCGCTTCCAGCCTCTGCATCAGCGCAAAGCGCAGCGCGTCTGAAAGGTAGGGGGCCAGGATGACAATTTCAGAGGGCGATAAACCTTCTTCGAGCAGGCGGGCGGTTTCGGCGGCGATTTGGTCGAGCAGCGCGGGGTAGAAGCGGGATTGAATAACGGAGAAGGCCTCAGTGGGAGAAATCTGGTTATCATCCGAAGAAAGAGGAAAGAGGAAAGAGTTCGATTCGGGCAGGATGGCAACAGCGAGGGCGTTGTTCAGGCGGGCAATGGGTTCTGTGACGATCAGCGATTCCTGCCAGGTGATTTGTTCTTCACAAAGTTGGGCCAGGCTCCGCCCCGTTTCGGTATCCGCGCCGAGGAATTTGCGGTAGCCGCCGCCTTCATCATAGACCAGCAGCGCTGATTCAAAGTCGGGCAGCCACTCGCGCAGCAGGTCGTGGGCGCGGGGAGCATCTTCTTCCACGTTATCGTAAATCAGATGGCGGTAAGAACGATTCAGCCAGGCGCGGATGACCGGCTGCGGCCATAAGATGTTGACAAACACTTCAAGTTGCAGCGAAAAATCGAGCAGGTTGTGTTCGAGGCAGTAAGCGCGGAAGCGGTTGGCGCAGTCCTGCGCGTCGGCGTAAACGCGGCGTTGGGCTGGTTCGCCGAGCCAGGCCGCATCGAGCCGCGCCCCAATTTCGGTGTGCGGGAAGCCGACCAGGGCGGCTTTGTTCAGGTTGTCGAGGATTTGGGAGTACAGGCGGTTGCGGTCTATGCTGACCGATTCGAAATAGCCTTGTTCGAGCAGCGGCCGGACGATGTGCGCCATGTAATATTGGGCGGTTTCGAGGGTTAAGAAGCGCGGCTGTTGGTCGGGGTGACTGAACCCGGCTGGTTCGGCGGCCAGCGGCCAGAAGAGTTCCACCATGCGGCGCGCCAGGCCGCCGAGGGTGGCAGGCGTGACCTCGCCGCCCGCGCCGCGCTCTGGGCTGCCCAGCAGGTCGAGATACGGCTCTTGCAAGGTGCGCTGCGGGGTGAGCAGAAGAATGCTCTCGCCTGGCACGCCCCACGCAAGCAGCGCCCGCAGACGTTCGAGCGCGGCGGTCGTCTTGCCGCTGCCCGCCGGGCCAGCGAGGAAAATTTTAGCCTGGGGGGGCGATTCGATGATGGAGAGTTGGCGGGAAGTGAGGGGCATGGAAGAAGGGGAATTTGTTGCTGCTTTTGTACGCTCATTTTACAATAAAAACTTGTTAACGCGCCAAACCGATGAAACGCGGTGACAAGTCGGCTTCAGCCGATTTTGCAGGAATAACCCCGCCGTTCACTTCTAATAGATGCGTTCGTCTGCTTTCAAGTCTCCAAACCAGCGTTCAAAGGTTGTGTTGTAGAAGCTCAGAATAGCCAGGTTGCCTAATCTCCAGTCTGCGTCGAAAGCCTTTTGAGGGCAGCCAACCAGGCAGCGATAGCACCGAATGCAGTGGTCTCCCAAGATTGGATAGGGGTGGAGGGTGATATTGTGCATTGGACATTCGTAGACGCACCACTGGCACTGATTACATCGCGATGGGTCAGGCTTTGGTTCTGGCAGCATCAGGCGCAGAAAGCCATCCGTGCTGATGAACGCCACGAAATCGTAGAATCCACCTCTTGGCTTGAAGGTATCTGGACGGCTCTCGGCCACAGCGCCAGAGTGACCAGCCGACACATGCTCAAGGATGGCTGTCGCAAAGCGCTGCGCTTGGGAAAAATCATCTGCGCCAGGGCGGTCAGGAAACCGACCCCAAAGACAAGGGGCTGGATGATGCAATTTTCCACGAGCGAGAAAGCCGCCCACTACCTCAGCCCCCTTGTTTTGCAACAGGCGAGTCAGGTCGAAAAGCACTCGGCCAGGTGCTCCGCCAGATGTCGCAAAGACAAAGGCGCGCTTGCTTTGCAATGCTGGCAGGTTCTGTAGGAAGGCCTTGATGGGCGTAGGCGCTTGGCTAGAAAAACAAGGCGTTCCTATGCCGAGCAGGTCACCAGCGGCTGCGTCTTGCGGAGATGCTTTTTTCAGCGAGACGAGCCGTGTGGCATGTCCCGCTTTCCGAAATACTTCAGCCATTGCCTCAGCAATTCGACGCGTGTTGCCTGTTTGAGAGAAGTAAATCAACGTT
The DNA here is from genome assembly GCA_964422545.1 of uncultured Anaerolinea sp. Taxonomy (GTDB): domain Bacteria; phylum Chloroflexota; class Anaerolineae; order Anaerolineales; family Villigracilaceae; genus UBA5195. Next base: position 67,563 of record CAYRBO010000018.1, read on the forward strand.
ATATCCATTAGATGGCTTCCATCACTTTCTTTCTACCGGATATGGCGGCGAGAGCAGGGAAGCAAATTCGGATAGGTGTTGGTGATGCACCAGCGCCAGCACTTCGTCGAGCGGTTCTAGCAGGGTGTTGCCGCGCGGGATGATGAGTTGGTGCTGACGGATGATGGCGACGATGGTGCATTCGTCGGGTAATTGCAGGTCTTTGAGGGGGAGGTTGGCCGCAATGGCTGTCGGGTACACTTTTTCTTCCACCAGCGAATATTCGCCGCGTTTGAGTTTGAGCAGGGTCATCATGTCGCCCAGCGACATCTCTTCGGCTACCAGGTGCGCCAGGATGTCGGCCTGGTTGAGGGCCACATCCACGCCCATTTCTTGGGTAAACAGCCAATGGTTTTTCGGGTTATTGACCCGGCCAATGATGCGCGGGACATTGAATTCGAAACGCGCCAGCGAACTGACGACCAGGTTGGTCTCATCGTCGCCGGTCACAGCGGCCAGGACATGTGCTTTGCGGATATCCGCCTGTTCGAGCGTAGATGGAGTTGACCCATCGCCCGCCAGGACGACCTCGGCGGGCAGTTCCTTGCGCAGTTTTTCGAGAATGGAGGCTCGTTCTTCGATAATGCGGACAGAGTGCTGGCCTTCGATGAGTATTCTTGCCAGGTAAGAGCCGGTGTTTCCACCGCCGACAATCACAACGTGCATGGCTAATTTCTCCTTTCGATGCCGAGCATCTCTTCAAGGCGGGTCATGGAGGTGGCCAGTACCGCCAGGTGAACAATGTCTCCCTCATGGAATTCGGCGCCGGATGACGGGATAAATGCCCGGTCGTCGCGCGTGATGGAAACAACGCTGACTTCGCCGGGGATGCTCAAATCACGCACGGTTCGTCCGGCCAGGTGCGCTCCTGCTTCCACCGTCAGAATATTGACTTCTCCGCGCCCGAACTTTTGCAATACATCCAGGTCGGTGTGCGTCACCATTTCATAGATTTGGCGCACGCCCAAGTCGGTGCTGGAGATGGTCATCAGCCCCAGCCGTTGATAGATTTCGGCCCGGCGCGGGTCGTACATGCGGGCCACTACGCGCGGGACATGGAACATATTGCGCGCAATCCGCGCCCCAACGATGTTGGCATTGTCAGATGCGCTGGCAGCCACGAAAGCATCTGCCTGTTGGATACCCGCCTCGAGCAGCACCTCCCGGTCGAAACCCAGACCGTTGATGACGCGTCCCCTGAAATTGGGGCCGAGACGGGTGAGCGCGTCTGCATCACGGTGGTCAATGACGGTGACATCGTGTCCGCGATTTGCCAGTAAATTGCTGACCTGTGACCCAACTCTGCCGCAGCCCATCACAATCACTTTCATAGTGCCTCCTTCATCTTTGTTTGAACGAGTCTGGTGGTTGCGTTTCTATTCCCTCGCCCTCATCATATCTTGGGGCGAGCATGCGCGCAAGTTGTTTGCGAATCCATTCAAAGCCGTAGATGATGAATGGGAAAAGCGCCAGGCCAAGCCAATAGCGCAGGGGGATGTTAACATGGTCGAAATATCCGGCGATTGTTTCTTGGTGGATGATGATGATAATGCCGGCCACCTCAAGGATGGCAGCGTAAATCAGCAAGCGGTTGCTGCCCCAGCCTAGCCGGGTGTTACGCAGCGTGCTGGAACGGCAGGCAAACGCGTTGCCAACTTGCGCCATTACCACCCCGGCGTGAAAAACGGTCGCAGCCATCTGGTCGACTCTTTCGGCTGGAATCTCAAGGCGCAGGAAATCTGGATAGGGCAGCTCGGCCAGCAGCGGCAGAGAGAGCGCGCTGGCGTTGCCAGAAAAAAGGTAAACGGAGAAAAATCCAATATAGCACAGCGCTGCTTCGAGCAATCCCAGCCATAGGAAGGAGCGCGCCAGCAGGCCGTTATCGACCAGGCGCATGCCGCGTTTGCGCGGAGGATGCTGCATCACGTTTGGTTCAGGCTTTTCCGTGCCGAGCGCCACCGCAGGCAGCAGGTCGGTGCCGAGGTCGATGGCAAGGATTTGGCGCACGTTCAACGCCAGTGGGATGATTGGCAGGCTGGCAGTCACCAGGAACGGCATGACTTCTGGCACATTGCTGGAGAAAATGTAAGTGACGAATTTGCGCACATTGTCATAAATGGCGCGGCCCTCCTCGATAGCGTGGACAATCGCGCCGAAGTTGTCATTGGTCAGGATAATGTCGGCGGCTTCTTTGGCGACATCGGTGCCAACTATGCCCATTGCCACGCCGACATCTGCCTTGCGCAGGGCTGGGGCGTCGTTTACTCCGTCGCCGGTCACTGCCACTACTTCGCCGCGTGCCTGAAGAGCCGCCACGATGCGCATTTTGTGTTCGGGGGCCATGCGCGCGAATAATACTTCGCTTGCCAGCGCTTTGCCCAAGTCGATATCGCTTAGGGTATCCAACTCGGCGCCAGTGATGATGCGCGCGTTAGAAGTGGTCAGCATCCCTACCCGGCGCGCCAGCGATTCGGCAGTCAGGCCGTAGTCGCCGGTAATCATAATGATGCGAATCCCGGCCCGGCGGCAGGTTTTGATGGCGGATTCTACTTCGGGACGGGGCGGGTCCATCATCGCCATCAGCCCGAGGAAGACCAGGTCGCGCTCGATGTTTTCGGCGCGATAGGATTCCTGTCCAATCTTTAGTTCGCGCCGGGCGACTGCCAGCACGCGCAGGGCGCGGCGGGCATACTCATCGTTGACCGCCATAATTTCGGCGCGCAGGGAGGCATCGAGCGGGATGACCTGATTATCAATTTCGATGTGGGTGCAGAGTTGCAGCACTTCACGCGGCGCGCCTTTGGTGAAGGCCATTTCACTTTGCAGGCCGCGATGGATGGTAGTCATGCGCTTGCGGCGCGCGTCGAAGGGAATTTCATGCACGCGCGGGTAGACCAGGTTCAACTCTTTTTCGTTCAAGTTGGCTTTGAGCGCGGCAACCTTCATGGCTGCTTCGGTTTGGTCGCCCAGGCTAGACCAGGTGGGGTTCTCGGCGGAGGGTGGGTTGATACGAGCGTTGTTGCAACAGTCGGCGGCCTCTAGCAGGGCCAGCAGGGTTTCTTCCCAGGGCTGGCTGCTTGGTTCGGGAATGAATTTACCCTTGGGTTCATAACCGACGCCTGTTACCTTGATTTTTCGGCGGGAAGTCCAAATCTCACGCACGGTCATCTGGTTTTGGGTCAGAGTCCCGCTTTTGTCGGTGCATATCACCGAGACTGTGCCAAGCGTTTCCACAATGTTCAACTTTTTCGCCAACACCCCTTTTTGGGTTAGTCGCTGAACGGCGATTGCCAGGGAAAGGGTTAGGGTGGCGGGCAGGCCTTCGGGGATGATAGCGACGATGATTCCGAGAGTAAAAAACAGAAGCGCGGGGCCGTTCAACCCCAGGCCGGTGGTAAATCCGGCAACCAGCACCAGCAGCCCGATGGCGAGCGCCGCCAGGGTGATGATTTTTGTGACCTGGCGCAGTTCTTTTTGCATTGGGCTGGGCGGGTCGGCGATGCTCTGGGTCAGGTGGGCTATTCGCCCGAATTGAGTCAACATGCCCGTAGCATATACCACCGCCCGTCCCGTCCCGGCGGCGACGGAGGTTCCGGCGAAAATCAGGTTGGGCTGTTCCAACTCACTGATGCCTTGCTGGTACGAAGCGTCGGCAATTTTTCGGGCTGGGACCGATTCGCCGGTCAGGGTAGAATTGTTGACTCGCAGGCCATATTCTTCTACTACGCGCGCATCGGCGGGGATGTTATCACCCTCGGCCAGAATCAGCACATCACCGGGGACGACCTCTCTGGCCAGGATATGCTCGGCTTTTCCGTTGCGCAGGATGTGGGCGTATGAGGGCAGGATGGCCTTGAGTTTTTCGACCGCCTGCTCGGCGCGGTATTCGCGCCAGTATGAAAAAATGGCGTTGAAGACAATCAACGCCAAGATGACGAGAGATAACCCGGAATCACCGCCTATGGCAGCCAGCAGGGCGGCCAGCAAAAGAATTCCTGCCTGCGGGTGCAGCGTGTACTTTAAAATTTTATGGCCGAGTGGCTCTTTTTGCTCTTCGCTCAGCACGTTTTCGCCGTACAGTGACAGGCGTGATTGGGCTTCGGCGGTATCCAGGCCGTCGGGGGATGTTTCTAGCGATTCGAAGACCTGCTGTGGGCGCAGGCTGTAAATTGGTTCAGATGGCATGGGAATCGCGCAAATCTTGTTTGCCGATTACTCCTCGTCCTCAGCTTTTGAGGTTTCTTTTGGAGCGCCGCCCAGCCGGGGCGCTTCTTTGGGCTGGCTGTCGAGGTATTGTTGCAGGAAGGTTTTGTGTCCTTTTGGTTTCATCGCTTCTTCATAGTCTCCTGCGGGGGCCGGAATGGAGTTTTCTACGCTCAATGGTTTCATCACGCCGAAGATTGCCATGAAGTCGGCCACTGCGGTTAGCACTTTGTAGCGATATTCTTGCATTTTGAGCGACTGCCATTCGACCATGTTGCCCATATCGCCCTCGACCCGCGATTTTTCGCGGATGATGCGGTGAATGTCTTGTGGGTCGCGGTAGCCAGCGGGAGAGATGAGAATGATGTAACTGATGAGCACCAACATGCTCATTGTGATTAGCACTACCCAGCCGCCTTCGTTCCATTTGGTGACGATTTGTCCAACCAGAATTAAGGCCGAAAGGGATGCAGAGAAGGTTGTACCCACCAGACCCCAGGTGCGGGCGCGGCCTTTAAGATTCAATTGCACATGACGGCGCATTGCCAGTCCCATGATGGTAATGGGCAGGAAGACTCCCACGCCGTAAAAGGGAATGGCGGTGCTGGTGTTGCCGCGCACCAGGAATTGGATGATGATGGCGATAATGGCCGCAGCGGTCACAGGCCGGGTAAACGTGCCTTTGGGGTTGCGGTAAACGACGATTTCGGGGATTTCCCCGATGGCTACATTGCGCCAGGTAATGGCCTGCAAATCTTGAAAGGCGGTCATCGAGGCGGCAGTCAAAAGTCCAACCGCCAAAATCTGGTAGGCCCAGAATAAGATGACACCGCCTTGCTCTGATATGGTCGTGAATCCGATAAACGCCAGGTTGCCGACCAGCGTGCGGCCCTGCACCCCGTCATACGCCTGAAAGTGAATGGCAAAATAGGTCAGGAACAAAGTGGTCAACGCGCCATAGAACAGGAAGGATGTCTGCACGGTGCGCCCAATGCCGGTCTTGCCGCTATAGTAGCGCCACAGCCACCCCAGGCGCGGCAGGTGTTTTTTGCCCCAGGTGACAAATTCGGGGTCTTTGTTCATCACAAATTGAATGCCATCGGCCATTGCTTCCAGCCCGGTAAGAGCCACCAGGCCTTTCATGGCCGCTGCTATAAGGTGAAATAACGCGCTCCAGATAGAGGCTTCCGTCTGTATGATTTCCTCGCTGCGAGGCAGGGGAGGCGTTCCGTTTGCTTTGGCAAGAAACAGGCCAATTGCCATCGTCAGGGTCATCAAGGCAAAAATTCCTAATCCGGTAAAGACGACCTGGGCCGACTCTCCGCGCCCACGAATGGTGATGTACCAGGTGATGCCGACCATGCTTGCGCCAATTAAAAAGTTCCAATACCAGGCTGTGCCGCCCAACTGACCAAGCGAGAGCAATTGGTCCGCGCCTGACAGTGTGGAGACGACAATGGTAAAGACATAGTCCTGCAACAGGACGACTGCCACAATCAGGCCGACGGCTGGGCCGAGGTAGCGAATTGCTGCTGCGAAGGAACCGCCGCCCTCCTTGAACACACCCAAGAAGTACATATATAGGAAACCAAAGGTGATGTTTGCCAGCGCGATAATCAGGATGGCGTAATAGGCCAGGTGGTCTAAACCGTAAGGGTGCAGTGCGTGCAGCATTTCGCCAGTGGCATAGTAATACGAGGTGAAATAATCGACGCCAAACAGCGCAATCGCCGCCAACAGACCGACCTGCCCGGCGCCATGCACATGCGCATCTTCCTGCCGTTCACGCGGCGCGGCGCGCCAGGAAAGGTAAATGATGACTGCCAGTAAGAGGATTGAAAAAAGCATAAGGTTATCCGTTGCAAAAAGGTTTTGTTAATTGTGGTTAAAAGTTAAATGCCATTCCTCGCCAAACCAAAGGCATGGAATGACATTTCAATTACGGCTGATAAAAAGCATCCTCAAGCATTTTGAGTCCCGCCAGCATGTGCTTGCGGGTCGAGGCGTTGAAGCGCGTATCCTGTACGCGTTTGGCGGCTTCTTCGCGCGCAGCGCGCACGACAAAGGCCGGCACGAACATAATGCGCCCGGCGGGAATAACTTCGAACTTCAAAACATCCAGGCCAAGTTCCTGGTCGTCGAAGTATGGCAGGCTCAGGCTCAAACCACGATTGAGCGACCCGGCCGAGGCGCGCTCCTTGATGGTTTTGATGATTTCCTGGGTCTTATACCTTGCCAGCGCGCGCCCCTGGTTGATGAGTTGGCCGAGAATCCCATAGCGTTTGCGTTGGTATTCATCGTCGGCGATGATGTAAGGGGCGATAGACGAGGCAGCGTGCAGGATTTCGATGTATCGCTGCATTGAGGCGATGTGCGCTTCGGCTTCCTGCACCCCGCCAACCAGCAGATTTCCTTTGTCGTCGAAGGCTACCCACTGTGGCAGGTAAAAACGCCGTGCAGCAGGCACGAACGGGACTTGTAAATCACCGCGCCCCGTTTCAGAGTTCCCTTCCTCTGCAATGGCGTCGCTCGCTTGCGTGATGGCTGATTCCGGCTCGCTATCTGCGACTGGGATGGTGGGAATGTCCTCGCCTTCATCAGGCCGGTATTCTACCGTGCGCCCGGCAGGCAGCATGTTGTGAACCATGTGGATTGCTGCCGCATAGCGTAATAATCCCGCGCTGGTCGAAATGGCATGGTCGGGAGATTGCTCCAGTTCGTGCAGGCGGTGGCGCAGTTCCTCTTTGACATCCCGCCGCGCCAGGCGGTTACGAAATCCGCCGACTGCTTGTTCGCGTTGCTCCGCCGGGACGGTGATGGGCGCAGGCTGGTCGATTTGCGGCAATTCGGCCACAATTCGGTCGGGCAGGGTGAATTTTACCTGTGGTTGGTGTTCAATCAGGGCATCTGCAATTTTCCGCGCCTGGGCTTCCAGGAATCGCTGCACAATTGCGGGCTGGGCATTGAAAAGGGATTGTTTGTCGTTAAATTCCTCGCGCAAGTGGCTAGCGGGAGAGAGTGATTCGGTCATAAGACCATCCTTATCATGGTGATGAACAATCGAATATTACCACAAATCGGCCTCTCCCCGTTGTGGGGAGAGGCCATGGAGAGGGATGTGGTTCTATCACTTAATGGAGTGGTTGATGCGCCTGGCGGGCTTCGTTAGGCGCGCCGCCCAACCTTGGCTCAGATTTTGGCTGGTTGTTAAGATATTGTTCCAGAAAGGAATGATGTTCACTGTGGTGAAGCGCATCCTCGAAGTCGCCAGCCTGGGCAGGGGCCGGATTGTTTTCGAACCGCAAGGGTTTGAAGATACCAAACATGCCAACGAACCGCGCGACTCCCAACAGGAGAGTATAGCGGTATTCTTGCATTTTGAGCGACTGCCATTCGACGATGTTCCCCATTGCGCCGTGAATGCGCGACTTTTCGCGGATGACTCGGTGAATGTCTTCGGGGGCGCGGTAGCCTGCTGGCGAGAGCAAAATCAGGTTGGCGCACAGGATGAGCAGCGAGAAGACAATCAAAACTACCCAACCGCCCTCGTTCCATTTTGTTACGATTTGTCCAACAAAAATGAAGGTGGATAGCCCCGTAGCAAAGGTTGTGCCGAACAATCCCCAGGCGCGTGCCTTGCCGGTGACGTGTTGCTTGATATGTTCACGCATTGCCAGCCCCATGATGGCAATTGGCATGAATACGCCCACGCCATAATAGGGAATGGCGGCGCTGGTGTTGCCGCGCACCAGGAACTGGATGAAAATCGCCAGGATTGCCGCGGCAGTGACCGGGCGGGTAAACGTGCCGTTGGGGTTACGATACACCACAATTTCGGGCAGTTCGCCAATCGCAACATTGCGCCAGGTAATCGCCTGCAAATCTTGGAAGGCGGTCATTGAGGCGGCAGTGAGCAGGCCGATTGCCAAAATCTGGTAGGCCCAGAAGAGGATAATACCGCCTGGAAACATCGAAAAGCCAATGAATGCCAGGTTCCCCACCAGGCTGCGGCCTTGTACATAGTCGAATGCCTGGAAGTGAATTGCAAAGTAGGTTAGCATCAGGGTGGTCAATGCCCCATAGAACAGGAAAGCCGTCTGCACTGAGCGGCCAATGCCCGATTTCCCGCTGTAGAAATGCCACAGTTTTTCAAGTTTGGGCAGGTGCCTGCGTCCCCATTTGACAAACTCAGGGTCATCGTCTATTACGAATTGGATGCCGTTCGACATGGCCTCCAGACCGGTCAGCGCCACCAAGCCTTTCATCGATGCTGCCAGCAGGTGAAACAGGGCGCTCCAAATGCTGGTGACTTCAGTTGTGATGGTCTCTTGCGGTAGGGGTGGGACATTGGTAGCCTTAGCAACCAGCAGGCCGATGACCATCGTGATGGTCATCAGGGCAAAAATTCCCAGACCGGTAAAGACCACTTGGGCCGATTCGCCGCGCCCGCGAATGGTGATGTACCAGGTTGTGGCCACCAGCCCTGCCCCAATCAGGAAATGCCATTGCCAGGCAATCCCGCTTGCCTGGCGCAGTGACAGTAACTGGTCCACGCCCGAAAGCGTCGAGACGACAATCGTAAAGATATAGTCCTGTAGCAGGATGACCGCCACAATCAGGCTAAGTGAAGGGCCAAGATAACGCATGGCGGCGGTGAATGAGCCACCGCCTTCGTTAAACACGCCCAATGAGTACATATACAATCCGCCAAAAATCAGATTGGCCAGGCTGATGACGGCTACCGCAAAATAGGCGTAATGTTCCAGCCCGTAGGGATGCAGCGCGTGCAGCATTTCTCCGGTGGCGTAGTAATAAGACGTGAAATAGTCCACGCCAAACAGCGCCACCGCAGCCAACAGGCCGACCTGTCCCGCGCCGTGAACGTGGGCATCTTCTGCCTTTTCTTTTGGCGCAGCCTTGAAAGAAAGAGTGACAAAAACAACGAGCAATCCAATCGCAAATAACATATTTACCTCTCCAACAGGAAAGGATAGTCCCCCAAAATAAAACCGTCACAAAATTGTCATCCCCCGGCGTAAAGAAAAAATAAAAATGGGATGACGAAAACGCAAACTATGCCGTCTGGTTGCGTTTTAAGGGCTTTCTACCTGCCACCCAGCACTTCAAAGACAATGAATACATAAAACCAAAGCAGCGTGAACAAGACCAGTGCTTGCTGGCCGCGTTGCTGCAAAGGGTAAAACGAAGCCCAAATGATGCTCACCAGTGGCAGGGCAGTGATAATTCTTCGCCAATTTTTCTTCAGTGCGTTCAAGAATTTCTTCCTTTTTGGCAGTGTACTCCCCTGTCATAAAAAACAGCGCAAAAAAATATTCTCGAATCATAAGGGAAAAATAAAAATTCCCTCTCGGTTTTGTCGAGAGGAAATTTTTGATGACTCTACTGCAAAAAGGCAATTAAACACAAAGGACACAAAGTACACGAAGGATTCTTGAGAACCTAATTTGAAATCTTCAAATTTCTCGCAAGAAACATGACGAAATTTGCGCAATGTCTTAAAAACTTTGTGACCTTTGTGTCCTTCGTGTTTAGAAAAAGGTTTTTGCAGTGGAGTCTTTTATTCTTCTGCGATGAACCGATAGCCAATGCCCGGCTCTGTCAGCAGGATTTTCGGGTTTTCCGGGTCATCCTCCAGTTTTTTGCGCAACTGGCGCATGTAAACCCGCAAGTACTCGATTTTATCAGCCTCTGCCGGGTCCCAAACGTTTGAGAGAATCATCTGGTGGGTCAACACGCGCCCGGCATGGCTGGCAAGATAAGCAAGTAATTTGAACTCGGTGGCGGTCAGCGAGATTTCGATATTGTCCCGGCGGACGGTGTATCCCGTTAAATCGACCTCCAACTTCCCGGCCCGGACTCGCGCGCGCCGCCCGCCGCCTGATGCCTGACTCTTGTGCCGAAGGGCCACCCGCACCCGCGCCAGCAATTCCTCGATCCCGAACGGTTTGGTCAGGTAATCGTCTGCCCCGGCATCCAGGGCGGCTACTTTGTCCTTTTCGCTGTCGCGCACCGAGAGAATGATGATGGGGGTTGTTGTCCATGTGCGCAGCTCTTTGCAGACCTCAATGCCCTCTATATCAGGTAGCGACATGTCCAGGATAATCAAATCGGGCTGCTCGGCGGCGGCAATCGCCAGCCCTTCCTCGCCGCGCGCCGCCGTGCTGACGCGGAACTGCTTGGCAGTCAGGATGGTTTTGAGGGCGCGCAAAATTTGTGGTTCATCATCAATGATGAGAATGTGAATAGGAGAGGTCATAACGGAATTATAAAATTAAACGCCAGCCCATCGGGCAGGTTCTCGGCCCAAATTTTGCCACCATGCGCCTCAATGATGCCTTTGGTGATAGAGAGTCCCAGGCCGCTGCCCGTCACCCGCTCCGATGGGTTGATGCGGTAGAACTTGTCAAAAATTCGCTCCAGGTCGCTTTCTGGCACGGGGATGCTCTGATTGGTCAGCCGGACCAGCAGGGCGTGTTCGGTCTTCTGTTGGGCGGTAATGCGAATGGTCGAGCCGGGCGGTGAGTATTTCAGGCTGTTAGTGAGCAGGTTGGTGAAGACCTGCTCCATTTGAACGAAATCGACATTGACCATCGGCAGGTCGTCACGCACATCTACTTCGATGCGGTGCTGTTGGGTTTGCGAGCGCATTCGCGCCAGCACGGCTTCTACGATTTCTGCCAGCATATTCGGTTTTTTCTGCGGTCTGAGCGCCCCTGCCTCGATGCGCGACATATCTAGCAGGTTGCCGACTAACACGTTCAGATGGTCGATTTCCTCCTCAACCGTTGCCAGCAGGTCGGCGCGTGCTTCAGAATCCCATTCGATTTCGCCGGAGCGCAGGCTGCTGACCGAGGCCTTGATGGCTGAGAGTGGCGTGCGCAGTTCATGGGAAACCGATGATAGCAGCGAGGACTTTAACTGGTTGCTTTCTTCCAGTACCTGTGCCTTGTGGTCTGCGTTCGAGAGCCGGATACGTTCGATTGCCAGCGCGCCCTGGCTGGCAAAGGTCTGCAACCAGCGTTCCTCGGCAGGCTGAACGGCCGGGTGAATTCGCCAAACGCGAATCTCTCCTAAAAGCCCGCGCGCTGCTTGTAAGGGGACAATTGCATCTGGCTTGCGGTTAAACGTCATTCCGCGCTTGAGCGATTCAGAAGGTGTGCTAATTTCTATCCGGTCGGCTCGCAGCGAGTCGATTGTTTTTTCGGCCAATGCCTGCGCCACTGCTTTTTCGTCGCGCGCCCGCGCCAACAGGGTACCCAGTTCAAACAATTGCACGGCCTCGGCTTCTCGCGCCTGCGCCAGGGCCAGGTTAATTCGGGCGCGCCCCATCAATTCGCTAATCATCACCGCCATCCCCAAGAAAACCCCCAGCACGGCCCAATCATCGGCGTGATGGACATTGAAAGTGTAATAGGGTTCGATGAAAAGGTAATTGAACGATAGGAAGGCTGTTACCGCGCCAGTGATACCCGCAGCCAGCCCCCACCAGGCAGCGCTGGCAATCACCGGAAGCAGGTAAAGCAGCGCCACGGCTGCTATGCGAAGTTCCGGGCGAAAGGGGTACAAAATTCCGCTTAGGGTCAGAGTCAATAAAGCGGCGAACAAGATGCTCGCCGCTTGTCGCGCTATTTGCGCGGAATACAGGTCAGATTTGCGCAAAGGTATCAATCAGTTTTTTGACGTTCCCACCCGCCGAATACAGGATGGGGCAAGTGCAGCCGCGTTTGTTGTATTCTTCCACTTTGGCGCGCGCTTCTTCGGGCGTGCCAGAAGCCGTAATCTTGTGGACAAGCTCATCTGGCACGAGATGCTTGGCCTTATTGATTTGCTCTTTGGTGGCAGGCCATCCTAAAATAGACTGGATTTCTTGCACCACCGAATCGGCCACGCCGCTGGCCTTGGCGATGTGCGGCTGTTGGGCCATGTACTGGCAAAGCAGCATCTTGGTCGTCTCGATGGCTTTGTCGTGGTCGTCATCCACCGAGCAGACAATCAACTGTGGGCGGTCGAGGTCCTCTACGCGCCGCCCGGCCTTTTTCGCGCCTTTGTCGAGCAGTTCCAGCGCCCGGTCGTTGTATTCGGGAGCCACGCAGTAGTTCAGCACCGCGCCATCGGCCACTTCGCCGGTCAATTCCATCATCATATCGCCGGTCGCGCCAATCATAATCGGTACATTGCGCGGTTCGCGGCGGCCATGCACTACGTCTAGTTCGATACCGTCGACATGCACGAAATCGCCGTGGAAGGTAACGCGCTCCATATTCAACAGGCGGCGCATGACCTGGACGGTTTCCTTCATGGCAGTCAGCGGCTTCCTGCGCTCAATTCCAACGTTCTTTGCCAGCGGGTCCCACCATGCGCCAATGCCGCAGATGATGCGGCCTGGGGCCAGGTCATCTAAAGTCAGGTAGGTGGCTGCCAGCAGGCCGATGTTGCGAGTCCAGTTGTTGATGACGCCTGAACCAACCTTTAACTTGTCAGTCACGGCGGCGTAAGCAGCCATTGGCACAATCGCATCGCGCACCAGGCGGCTTTCGGCCTGCCACACGGCTTCGAACCCTTTCTCTTCTGCGTAGCGGACGTAATCCAGCCCGTCACGCAGGTCGTGCGAATCTTGCAGGTAAAGAGCAACGCGAGCCATCATCCCATCTCCTTTATTGTTATGGATTCTTCGAGTGATTTAAGGATACGCAAATCCTCGGGGGTGTCGAGGTCGAGGCCGATGTGTGAGTTTTGCACAATTTCCAGGTGCGCGCCCGCTTTTTGGGCGGCTTCGCAATGACGGTAGAATGAACCCGGCCCAAAACTGTACGGAATCATGCCGCCCAGGGTCATGAACAGGGCATTCGTCCCGTCCTGGTGGCGGTCAGGCGAGACAACCACGCAAGGCGCGCGCCGTACCCTCGCAAACAGGTCTCTTAAATCTTCTTGGCTCAGCAACGGCAGGTCGGCGGGCAACACCAGCACGCCGCGCGTGGCGTAGTTTCGCGCCAGCAGGGTGGCGCGGGTTAAGGCGGTGTTCAGGTTGGGGTTGCCATCCTCCAGCACAGTGCGCGCTCCGAACTCGCGCGCAATCGCCAGGGCCGCTGGGTCGCGGCTGACCACCAGGGTTTGGGCCACTTCGGGCAACTTGTGCAGGATATCGAGCGTTTGCTCCAGGAATTTGCGGTTCAGGATGGCGCGTTCATCATCAGTCAGCACGCCCGAAAGCCGCGATTTTCCCAGTCGCAGCGGTTTGACGGGGACAATGGCCCAAATTGTCATACAAATCTCTCTATAAAGTGTAGCACATCTTGCGCCAGATTGCGCCGGTCTTCCGATGATTTCATCAGGGTTTTTGTGGAAAATGGATGGATTCCCAACGCCCGGATATGTTCCACCAGCCCGGCATCGACTTCATCGAGGACGAATCCCGTCAGAACCGACTCCCCGTAATGCCTGGCGACCGCCAATGCAGAGGGTTCTATCCCTAACTCTTTATACATCTTTGCCGCCGGGCCTTTCACCGTTTCGCCGCCGATAATAGGGCTGACGGCGACCCTCACCCCTGGCCCCTCTCCCGCGGGGAGAGGGGAAATGATTCTCAGAATTGGGTCAATACTCACCCACGGGTTGCTGGGACAAAAAACGACCGCATCTGCCGCGCGCAGGGCTTCGGCCACGCCGGGAGCGGGTTTTGCGTCTTCGATTCCGGCGAAGCGAAAGCCTTTGACGCACGGCTCGCAACGCTGGTGGACGAAGTATTCTTGGAAGGGCAGTTCGCCGAACTCAACTGTATCGACTATCGTGGTGACTGGGTCATCGCTCATCGGCAGGATGGCGTGACGGATTCCCCAGCGCGCGCAAAAGTCGCGGGTAATGCTGGAGAGCGGCTCTCCGCTCCTTAAACGGCGGGTCCGCTCCAGGTGGGTGGCGAGGTCTTTGTCTCCCAAACGGAACCAGTCCTCGGCGCCCAGGCGTTTCATTTGTTCGAATACGTTCCAGGTTTCCTCCATCCGCCCCCAGCCGGTGATTGGGTTGGCCAGCCCAGCCAGCGTGTAGCAGACGGTATCGAGGTCGGGGGAGATGTTCAAGCCCCAGTGAACGAAATCATCGCCGGTGTTGACGATGATGGTCAGGGCTTCGGGTGGCAGGAGTTGCGCCAGGCCGTCGGCCAGTTTGGCGCCGCCGACGCCGCCTGCCAGGGCAACAATTTTCAGATGGATATTGGGTGTCAAGTTTCAGGTTCCAGCTAGTATTTAGAGAGTGCAGAGGATATTTTCTAACGCTTGCAACTGTTTCGGTTGCGGCGTTTCTGCCGGATACCCAAGAAAAACCATCCCTTGCGGCTCCCATGTTTTGGGCAGGTCAAGCGCGCGGATGGTTTCGGCTTGGGCGTAGAGCGGCCAGCAAATCCAGTTTGAGCCTAATCCGCGTGCATGGGCGGCGAGCATGAGTTGCAGGCCCGCCATGGCAACGGATTGGATGCTCATCAGGTCTTCTTGATGAGATTGGGCGCGCACTGCCTGGCTATCGCGGCAGAGCAGGACGATGTGCGGGGCTTCGGCAATGCGGCGCAGGGAACGTTCGGCCCGGCTGCGGATTTCAGATTCGGGGGCGTTTTCGGCCTTCATATCGCTTCGCATCTGTTCTGTGAGCGCCTTCCCCAGCGCCGATTTGGCGTTTTCGCTCTCGACCATGACGAAGCGCCAGGGCTGGAGTCCATGCGCGGAGGGGGCGAAGGTTGCCGTTTCTAGAATCTCGCGCAGGATTTCATCAGGGATGCGCTGACCATTGAATTTGCGGATGGAGCGGCGGGAGCGCAGGAAAGCGTTAAATGTTGAGGGCATTTTATCTGGCATTCCGTATTTCCGATCTTACGACCGGTTTACCTGTTTATCTGTGTCCCGTTTTTTCAATGCGGGTCAATTTTCTCTGGCAAAATCTTATAAATCACGCGCACTTCGTCCGGGCCGTTGCCTCGCCAGGGTTTGTTGGTGTATTTTTGTGCCAGCGCCTGGATATGTTCCAGCCCGCCTTCTTCGGTGATTTCGACGACTCGCCCGCGAATTTGCAGGTAGCGGTAGGGGTCGCTGGGGTCTTGGATGACGAAGGCCACCCTGGGGCGGGCGCGCATGTTGCGGTCTTTGATGCGGCCCTTTGCTGAGTTAATCAGAATATGTTCGTCGTCATGATTGAACCAGACGGGCGTGACCTGTGGCGAACCGTCTTTCATGATGGTCGCCAGGAACAGGAAGGCCCGGGTCTCGTCTTTGAGCAGGTCGTGATATTTTTCGGGGATGGTTTTCATTTTTAAATTCTGTGTTTTCTGTTAACTTGTTGCCCTGTTTTCTTGCTGTTTTTTCCTTTTGGCCTTCTCAACAATTCTGCCCGCATTTCTCCCTGGTTGTGAAAGGCCATGAGTACCTCTGTTTCTGTCGGGGTACAGCCGAGCAGTAGTTTGATTTCGCTGTCGCGCTTTTGCAAATCGACAATTACGATGATGGCTTCCAGCCTTTTTCCGGGCTGTGAGCCAAGCCATACGTCAATCCCATCGCCATCTGCCGAACTTGTCCCGTTTAGGTAGCCGTAATCGAACGGGTAGATAATTTGTGGGTAGCGCGGGTGCTGTGACCGGGCAGGGCGGTCTATGACGATGCCGCTCGTGGCAATCAGGTGGTCAAGATATTCCCAAAACTCGTTCATGATTGGTTATTTGTTATTCGATAATGGACTCTACTGCAAAAAGGCAATTAAACACAAAGGACACAAAGTACACGAAGGATTCTTGAGAACCTAATTTGAAATCTTCAAATTTCTCGCAAGAAACATGACGAAATTTGCGCAATGTCTTAAAAACTTTGTGACCTTTGCGTCCTTCGTGTTTAGAAAAAGGTGGCTCTCCCGTTTCTGGCGGGATTCGTCCACAGATTTCGCAGATTACATAGATTTGGTTCTTAAAATCGGCGAAATCTGTGTAATCTGTGGATAGATTTTTATTTCTTCCCGTTAAAAACGGTAGAGCCAAAAAGGTTTTTGCAGTGGAGTCATAATGGTTATTCAAGTCCCGAGCAGCGAATATCAACTATTGCGCATCGAGTATCGAATTACCGAAACATGTCCTGTTCTTTAGGGCGAAGCAATTCTTTGAGCGACCCTTCGCGCAGCGGGTAGGGAAATCCGCGTACATGCACAATGGGCGTCCCCTCGGCGGCCTGTCCCATCATCAGTGATGCGGCGGCGGCCAGTTCATCGGCCACGCCGACGACGGTGATTTGCAGCGTGTAGCCGAAAAGGTCTGTCCAGCCGCGCTCATCGACCAGGCCGGGAAGCCCGCTCAGGCCGATGGCAACGCCGACCGTCCCCAGCCGCCAGGCGCGCCCGTGTGAGTCGATGATGAGGACGCCCAGGCGTTTCCCGCTGGCAGATTCTAATGCGGCGCGAATTTTGGCAGCAGATTGATCTGGGTTTTCTGGGAGGAGCAGCACCCATTCTCCCTCACCCCTATCCCCTCTCTCATTGGGAGAGGGGGATGGGGCGACGTTCGAGTGGTCGATTCCAGCGTTGGCGCACACGAATCCCAGGCGGTGTTCGACAATCGCCGTGCCGGTGCGCATCCGCAGCACTTCGTTGCTCTCGCGCAGCAACAATTCTGCCAGCCGGGGGTCTTTGCCGGTTTTTTCCGCTACCTCCAACGCGGCGGGGGAGGGGGATACATTGGCGAGGTTCACCAGCCGGTTTTCGGCTTTGCTGACTACTTTCTGCGCCAGAACGAGGATATCGCCGTCTTGCAGGGTAATTTCGGCTTGTGCGAGCGAGGACAGAATCAGCCCGGCAAGGTCGTCGCCGGGTTGGATGAGCGGGATGTTGGGGAGGGGAGTGATGGTCAGGGGCATTGCCAGTATTCAGTATTCAGTCAGCAATAAACTGGACAGTGGTTACTGGTCACTGATTACTGACTCCTGTTATCTTGATTCCCGCATGGGTTGTGCCGTACTGCTTGTTGATGTATATCAGGATGGAAGTTAAGCCCTCGACCACGACCGAGTTCTCAATCGGGCCGGCGTCCCAACCGGTCAGGCCGGCCGCTTCGACCAGTTTTAACACTTCCTCGCGCGCGGCTTTGCTCGTGCCGGTCACCAGCACATCGCAGGGGACTTCCCCGTCGTGCATGAGATGCTCGAAGGAGATATTTTGGAAAGCGTCCACCACCTGCACGCCCTCGCCCAGGATTTCGACCGCTTCCTGCGCGGCGGACCCGGCGGGCGGCATTTGCACTTTGGTCACTTTGGGCGGGGCGAGCGGCACGGTGACATCAACCAGGATTTTTCCTTGCAGGGCGTCTTTCAATCCCAACAGGGTATCGCGGTGCGCGGTATAGGGGACGGTCAGCACGGCGATGTCGGCTTTTTGCGCGGCGGATAGGTTATCCAGCCCTTCGATGGAGGCCTTTTGGTCGAGCATTTCGCTCACTTCGGCGGCGGCGGCCTGCGCCTTTTCGGGCATGCGCGAGCCAATAAGCACTTTGTACCCGGCTTTGGCCCAGCGATAAGCCAGCCCTTTGCCTTCTTTGCCGGTGCCGCCCAAGACGGCGATGGTGAGGAGCAATTGGTCAGTCATGGAGGAGTCCTTTTGTAGAGTGGATGCTCGGTGTTCGATACTGGATGTTCGATACTCGAATATCGAATTAGAAGCTTTCCTGATACCGCTTCCACGTTTTAGCCGCCAGTTCGCGGGCTCGGGCGGCGATTTCTTTTTCGTCCAGCGTCAGCAGTTCGCGGTCTTTCATTAGGACTTTGCCGTTGACGATGGTGGTCGTTATCATCGTCTCGCGGAAGCCGAACAGGATGTGCCAGGGCAGGTTGCCTTCGGTCAGCGGGGTGGGCGGGTTGTAATCCACGAACATCAAATCGGCGGCGGCGCCCACTGCCAGTTTTCCAATTTCTTGCCCAAGGAAGTGACTGGCCTGGGCGGCATTGTTGTAAATCGCCATATCGACCACCGTGTAGCCTCCCATGCGGCGCGGGTCACTGTGGTGTATTTTGTGCAGCAGGTAGGCTGCCTTCCACTCCTCCCACATGGCGTTCGAGAACCCATCATTGCCCAGGCAGACCGGGATGCCCATTTCGAGATATTTTTCCACCGGGGCTACCCCCACTGCGTTGTTCATGTTCGAGCGCGGCTGGTGCGTTACCCAGGTTCCCGAAGCAGCCAGGATTTCACGTTCGCTCTCGTCGAGGTGGACGCAATGCGCGGCGATGCTGTTCGGGCCGAGGATGTCGTGTTTGGCGAGCCATTCCACCGGGCGCATGTGGTAACGCTCCATTACCGATCGCCCATCGTCTTCGCTTTCGGAAAGGTGGATGTGGAAGCCGGTTCCCTCTGGCGCAGCCTGGCGGCACAGGTCGAGGGTCGAATCGGACAGGGTGAGCGAGGCGTGCAGGCCAAAGGTGGCAGACAGCAGGGGATGTTTGCCGCCCCGGACTTTTTCAATGAAGCGAACATTTTCCCGTACCCCGGCCTTCATCCGCTCTGGCCCGTCACGGTCGGTGACCTCGTAACACAGGCAGGAACGCACCCCGGCCATTTCGACCGCCTCGGCGATGATGTCGAGCGAGCCGACGATGGCATTCGGCGAGGCGTGATGGTCGAATAGGGTGGTCGTGCCGTGCCGGATGGCATCTGCCAGGCACAGCAGGGCCGAATAACGGATGTCGTCTTCGGTCAGGGAGCGGTCGAGCGGCCACCACAGTTTTTGCAGGATTTCGGAAAACTGCGTCGGGGCCTCGCCAGGGATGGCCATGCCGCGTGAGAACGCGCCGTAGAAGTGGGTATGGGCGCAGATGTTTCCGGGGAGAACCAGTTGTCCACGCGCGTCGAGCAGCGAGGCGTTGGGGTGGCGGGTTTTAAGGTCAGAATCCGGTCCAAGGTCGGCAATCTTCCCGTCTTCGATGTAGATTCCCCAGCCCGGTAAAATCCGATTCGGTTTTTCCCAGGTGACGAGGGTGGCATGAGTAATTAGCATGTTTCCTCCAAGAAATTTGGCGCTAACCCAGCCCAAATTGCTGTGGGGCTGGCAGACGCGCGCCGCCCATCGCCATTTCCTGCAATACCCGGAACACGCCATCGCGCATCTCGGCGTCTGTGCCGTACAGGTGCGGGTAGAGCGCGGCCAGTACGCCCTCGGTAGGGGTGTGGCGCAGGTAATGGAGCGCGGCCTGCTTGTATTCGATGTTGTCGTCTTTGAGGGCCAGCAGGAGCAGGTCGGTAGCCGGTTCGCCGGGGATGACGCCCATGCCATACTTCCCGGCAAATTCAATCAGCCAGGGCATATTTTCAGGAGGCATCTCGCGCTGTGGGATGTGCGGGTTGGGGCGCTGGAGGGATTCGAGAACTTCGACGGCAGCGTTGCGCACCACCCACTGGTCGTCTTGAGTTGGGATTTGTCCCAGCAATTCCTGGGCCCAAGGCTCACGGACGCGCGCCAGGCCATAGACAATGGCGCGGCGCAGGAGGATGTCCTCGCTGGTAATGCCGTCTTTGAGCGTTTCATGGCCTTCAACCGGATGGTTTGCCAGTGCTTCGGCGGCGGCGATGCGCAATTGTTCATCACCTTGCGTCAGGGCGGTTGCGATGGCTTCGAGAGCCTGCGGTGTACCGATTTCGACCAATGCCAGGCAGGCGGCCTGGCGGGCTGCTCCAGCAGACGTGTTAAGGACTTCGATGAGCGCGTCGACCGACTTGCTGTCATGCACTACGCCCGCGCCAAGCGCAGCCAGCCGGCGCAGTTCGTTGGATGGCGAGAGCATCAATTGGCGGAACAAGGCGCCAGTGTTTGGGTCGCCGCTCAACACGAGGGCGGCAATCACCTGCCCGCGCAATCCGATAGGATGGTCTTCGTTTTGCAACACCTGGATGAGCGCGCCCATGACGGCGTTACGCCAGGGGGCTTTGAGCGGGGCATCGCGCAGCAGGCGCGCGGCGGTTAGACGTGGGCGTAGCAGAATGTGGTCCTCGGTGGCAAGCAACGAGTTCACCAGGCCGGTTGCGTCGCCAAAGGCTGCCATGTAGCGCAGGGTCGTTGCTCGTCCAACCCAGGGGGGTTGTTTCAGCACAGTTTCGGCATCGGCGGCTGTTAATCCCTTTCCAGCCAGGAAGCCCAGGTATATGGGGTGCGCAAAGCGCGCCAAACTGCCGCCGTGCGCCGCCAGGATGCCAGAGACGGTTATTTGCGAGACCAGGCTGGCCGGGCGCGGGAGCGGGCCGGTCTGCTTTTTTGCGCCGGGTTTGGCTGCCAGCGGGCCTGTCTCACCGGGGGCCGGGGATGCTTCGGGCGGCAGGTTCTCCCCAAAAGCAGGCTCGGCTTCTGCGGTTGGGAGGGGGATGGCTGGCTCGAACGATTTCGTCCATTCTTTTGCGCGTCCGGTTTCAAACAGCGACAATCCGTTCAGGCTGGCCTGCGCGCCGATGACATACAGGGCTTCGATGGGCGCCTGGGCGGGCAGCAGGCGGCGCAGATGCGCCTCGATGGCGTCGGTCGGACGCGCGCCGCGCGCATCGCCTGCGTATGCGGCCCACACTTTAAGGGTCAACTCCATTGGGGTCAGGCCCAGGTTACCATCCAGCAGCCAGCGATTGAGCAAGATGGGGTCGATCGGCATCAGGACGGTCTGCGCCCAGGCTTCGGCAGCGACGTATTTTTGCCAGAGCATCGTCCAGACTTGCAGGAATTCGCGCTGCTTTTGGGCTGTCCAGGGCATGATGGGCATAGGGGCGAAGCCCAATGACAGTAGACCGTCCACATATTCAGGCGCGCCGGTAGTGATGATGCGCGCGCGCGGGAACTGGCGCAGGATGACGCGCAGGTAGGCAGTTACTTCCTGCAAGCCGGTTGGGGTGAGTTCATCACATCCATCCAGCAAGAGCAGGGCGCGCCCACTCTCGAAGGCATATTCAACGAAATTGGGAAGTTTTCCTGCCGTGAGCGCGCCGCTTAATTCGACTAATTTTGATGTAATCGGGGTCAAGAAGTCGGTCGGCTTTTTGGGGTCTTTGAGCGGCAGCCCCAGGTCGGCGGCGTGAATGAAGAAGGGAATCATCTCGTGCAGCGATTCTACTTCGGGGCGGCGATTGACAATTTGGGAGGCCAGGTGCGCCAGGGCGGTGCTTTTGCCGGTTCCGGGCTGCCCGGTGATGATGAGATTAACCCCGCCGGAGAGGGCTTCGGAGATGGTGAGAGTTGCGCCCTGGTAAACCGCTGCCAGTTCGGGAAAATCGGGCAGGTAGGGGATGGCCTGTTCTGTAATGTCAATATGTGGGTGAGGCGCGCCGGGTTCGGCGTAAGACGGCGGCGCGAGCAGACGGGTTTCCATCGCAATCTCATCCAGCGCAAAGAGCGAGGCGGCCAGGTGCGCGCCCTGCGTCTGGCGGAAGACGATTTTCCGGTAGGTATTTTCGAGGTCGGAACTGCCCTGCAAAGCGCGCTCACGCCCCCGCTGGCGCATGGATTCTAGCAATTGCCGCAAGAGAGGCTTGAGCAGCGACAGCGCCCACCAGATGACGCTGGCGACGATGACGCCAAAGAGAAACGAACGAAACTCGAACCAGGAGAGTGGATTGCGCATGGTTGGGGTTTCCTGTTCAACCGGCGAATAAAATCCTGCCGCAGGAGGGGCAGTTGATAATTTGTTGGGAAAAACGCACCGATTGGGCGTGGCCGCGCGTCAGGGACGCGCCACAGGCGTCACACGCATCCTCGCTGATGGTGGCGACGGCCAGGCCGCGTCGCTGCTGGCGCAGGGTCTCATAGCGGGAGAGAGATTCTGAGTCGATGACGGGCAAGACAGCCAGGCGTTGGGCCGAGAACGTCTCGAATTCCTTCTGGAGCGAATCTTGTTCGGTTTTCAGTGAAGCGTTTTTGCTGATGACCTGTCCCTGCGTGGCAAAATAATCCTTCTTGGCCGTTTCGAGGGCGGCGCGGGCCTCCTCCAGCGCGAGCATGGCCTCCAGTTGGCGGTCTTCCAGCGTGGCAAGGTGACGTTTGAGAGAAGCAACGTCGTTTTGTAAATCGGCGAGTTCTTTGGGGTTTTGGATGCGCCCGCTATACAGGCTGGATTCAGCCTGTTCGAGTTTGATGCGTTGACTGGCCGATTCGGTCTCGGCCTGTTTGAGCGTCCGCTCTGATTCTTTCACCGCTGCTTCGGCCTGTTCCTGACGCAGACGCGCGGCCTTCAACTCGGCGTCATTTTCCAGCGCGGCCTGGATGGCGGCCAGCCGGGAAGTTACCTGGTCGAGGCGGGTGTCGATTTGCTGCAAGCGGTACAGGTTGAGGGTAATGCTCATTGATAGAATTATACCCAATGCTGGTAGCAATTCTCTATATGGATTTGAAAATAAACGTCCCGAAGGTTTTTTCGAGTTTGGGTACTTCTTCGTGAACCTTCGGGACGAATTTTGTTCTTTCAGCGCAGCGTGACGCCCAGCCCCGGCCCATCTGGCAAGGTCAGGGTTGCGCCGTCGTATTGGACGCCCGTGAACGGGTCATTGGCCACCAGCAGCGGGCCATCCAGGTCGAGATAGTCGCAGAGCGGGGCGAGATGCGCGGCGGCGGTCACGCCGACCGAACTTTCGACCATGCACGAGAGCATGATTTCCATCCCATGCGCGCGGGCGGTGTGGATGGCGCGCAGCGCCTCGCGGATTCCGCCGGTTTTCATCAGTTTGACCACTACGCCGTCGATGGCCCCGGCATACTGCGCGACATCCGCTGCCGTTTTAACGCTTTCATCGGCAAAAATCCCCAGTTTGACGCCTTTTTGTTTCAATTCACGATGCAGCCAACGATAGGCTTCGACCTCGCCCGCCGGGAGCGGTTGCTCGATAAATTCCAGGTTGTATTTTTCGAGGCGCGGAATCAGGTCGAGGGCCTGCTGGGGCGTCCAACCGGCGTTGGCATCCACCCGCAGGCGGGCGTCGGTCGCAGAGCGAATCGCCGCAATCGCGCTTTCGGGGTCTTGCGGGCCGAGTTTGACCTTGATAATGGGATAGCCGCTCTCGCGGGCCGCGCGGGCCATCACTTCGGGCGTGTCGATGCTAATGGTGAAAGAAGTTTGTGGCAGGGGGGCAGGAGTCAATCCAAACAAACGGTACAACGGCTGGCCGAGCAATTTGCCCCACAGGTCGTGCAGGGCAATATCGACGGCGGCCTGGGCGGCGTGCGCGCCCTGCGGCAGGGACTTGAGCATATCTTCTAGCGCGTAGGGGTTGTCACCCAGCGGCGGGACGGCGTCGATGTAGGCCATCAGGCTTTCCTGCGTGTCGCCATAATACGGGACGGCGGCGGCCTCGCCGTAGCCGGTGAGACCGTTATGTTCGATGCGCGCCAGGGCGTTGAAACGCTGATCGCTCGCGCCATGCGCCACGCGGAAGGTGGTTTTCAGGTTGAGGGTCAGGGGGGAGGCTGTGAGTTTCATCGAAACCTTCGCGCTCCGCGATAATTCTCATCCAGCCACTTGCCATAGATTTTGCTCTGCGGGTCGAAACTATTGTACGAGACGCCCCAATCTGTTCCGTTGGCGTGGATAAATTCCTGCCCGCCAAGCGAAATGCCAACGTGCGTGATATGCGCTTTTCTCACATAGCCGCGCGCATCGGGGCCGGGGATGTCGTCCTCCGAAACTGCGCCAAAAAAGACCAGGTCGCCGGGCTGGAGCGGGCCTTCGACCGGCTCGCCTTTCATAAATTGCTGGTCGGCATCGCGCGGGATGGTGACGCCCATGTAGGCGTAGAATGTCCCGGCAAAACCGGAGCAGTCGAAGCCGTAGGGCGTCCGTCCGCCCCACAGGTAAGGCACGCCCACGAAACGACGCATCAGGTTCAGCGTCAGGTCGATTCCCGCCGGAGTGGTGCTTGGGCGCAATTCGGGCGCGGTCAAATCGGAGGGCGTCAAGCGCCACAGGCGGCCATCCGGTAGTTCAATCCAGGCGTCGCCTTCGCGCGTTTCCTTCAAATTGACCGGCGTGGCAAACGGGATTTTCTGTACCAGCGCGCCGCTCTCATCGCGGGCTTCGGCCAGTACCGCTGAGACAATCGCCGTGCAGCCGGTCTGGTATTCGCGGACGCGTGCCTGTGAGCATGGGTAGAGTGCGCGGGTGTGAATCCAGCCGGTGTAGCCATCGTGGACAACGTAAACCCGCGTCCAATCGCTGCCGTTTTCCAGAATCCGAACTGCCTCGCCCAGCCGCACCTGGCTGACTCGCTCGGTCAGAATGCCCTGCCCGCGCCGCACGTCATCCACCGGGCGGTTGACCAGCGCCCAGGGCGTCTCGTCGGTAATCAGCACCTTGATTTCGTCGGATTCAAACCGCCCGGCAATGTTGCGCGCCTCAGCGTGCATGGCCTCGTTCAGCACCGTACCGGTTAGCGCGCCTTCGTCGGTCAGGCGCGCGTCGAAAATCCCCTCGCGGTCGTCGGCGTAATGCTCTAGTTTGTAGCGATAGAGCGTATCGCTGACCGGGTTGCCGCGCCGCGCCCAAAAATCGGTCACGCGCGCCAGCCACTCATTCAGCACATCCTCGTGGACATTATGCCCGATGCCCTTCGGCACCCACAACTCACTGGCCGGAATGTGGCGCGCCATGAACTCGGCGTGCTTCATCGGCGCGTTGACGCGGTCTTCCGCCCCCTGGATCATCAGCGCCGGGCGGGTGACGCGCGCCAGGTCTTCGGGCGTGTAATTCGGCTCCCGGATGAGTTCCTGCACCGTCAACCGCGCCAGGTCGCGCCAGTAATCCGCGCCCAGGCCGCCGTGTAACTCCTGCATTTCGCGCATCCACGAGGGCCGCTCGCGCTCGATGAAATCCGGGTCGAAAATCGGCGGTTCTTTTTCGGGTAGGTCGGGGCTGACCCAGGCATTCCCGGCCTGAATGACGCAGGTCTGGGTCACATCTGGGTGTTCCATCAGCACCAGCAGGGCCACGTTCCCGCCGTTACTATGCCCGACGATATGTGCTTTCTCGAAACCGAGCGCGCGTACCAGTCCGGCCATGTCGGCGGCGTGTTCTTTGAAGGTGTAGGTCATGTGTGGGTTGCCCGATTTTCCGTGTCCCCGGCAATCGGGCAAAATTACGAAATAGTCATTTTCGAGCCGGGTCACGACGTTGTACCAGCACGAGCGCCCGGTTTGGGTCGAACCGTGAATCAGCAAAACCGGGGACTGGCCGGGTTTGAGTTTGCCAAAGGTCTCATAGAAAATTTCAGTGCCGTTGACGGGTGCGTAGGGCATAACTTCGTATTCTCCGTGCAAAGAGGGGTGGTTTCGAGTATATCATGATGCCGCGTACCAAGCAGATTGCAGGCTGATAATTTTCCCCGCGCGGCACATCCCCCGGCTGAATCCTGCCTGCCGTTACGAGAGCGGTTTCTCTCGGAAAACGCATCCACCCATTCTTGCCAGTCTTGGCGAAGTTTTTAAGATTGGCGAGGATTAGCGCGGATTGGTGGTTTCTTTCATCCGTTTCAAAAACCCTGGCGTGTTCAGTTCCCGTTCCAGCAGATAGGTGAAATAACCCTGCATCACCGCCTCCACCTGCTTCTGACTCTCGGCATTCGGACGCGCTCTGGCCGCCTCGGCATAGTTGCTGCGCTGGAAGTGCCGCAGGTACTTGAGCGCCTCCACGCTGATAGACCACAGCCCCGGCAGCCCCAATCCGCAGCGCGGGCAGATGACCCCGCCCGCCGAGGGCGAGAAATACTGGTCGAGCGGCTCGATTTTCCTGCCGCAGTTGGCGCATTCGAATAACTTTGGGCGGAATCCTAAAAAGTCGAGCAGGCGCATTTCGTAGTAGCGCACCGCCAGCCAGCCATCCGGTTCGGCTGCAATCCGTGCCAGCGTATCGGTCAGCACGCGAAAAATGATCGGGTTGTTGCCCTCTTCATCGTAGGTGAATCGGTCGATGAGTTCCAGCACATACGCGGCGTAGCCCATCTTCACCAAATCCTCGCGCAGGGGCAGGTAGGCATCCAGCGTCTCGACTTGGGCCACAATTGGCAATTCACGTCCGCGCGCCAGTTGGATGGTGACGCGCGTAAACGGCTCCAGGTGCCCGGCCTTGCGCGAGAGAACCTTGCGCGCGCCTTTGGCAATCGCGCGTAGTTTGCCATGCTCGCGCGTAAACAGGGTCAGCAGGCGGTCGGCCTCGCCCCAATCGGAATGACGGAGGACGATGGCTTCGGCGCGGAAGGAGCGGGGTTGGTTCATGCAAGTATTGTATCAAAACGTTGGGGCGGCTGCTCCAGTACAGGAAACAGCCGCTCCAAACTGAATATGGATAGAGAGAATTTAGCGTACCCCGCTCCCCAGCCTGCCAGTCGCGCCTTTTTTGTGATACAGGCGGCGGTCAGCGGTGGCCAGTAGTGCTTCGGGCGTTTCACCGTCGTCGGGATAACAGGCAATGCCGGAGCTGAAGGAAATGAATAAGAGTGGGTTGGTTGAGATGGGCGTCATATTGACCAGGTCGGCCAGGCGTTGTACCAGCACCGGGCCGCGCGCCAGGTCGATGCCTGGCAGCATCAGGATGAATTCATCGCCGCCGTAACGGAACAGGAGGTCGGTGGTGCGCAGGTCGGCTACGATACGGCGCACGACTGAAATGAGCACCTCGTCTCCGCAGGCGTGGCCGTAGGTGTCGTTGATTTGCTTGAATTTATCCAGGTCGATAAATACCAGCGCAAATTTATAATCGTACCGTTTTGCGCGTTCGATTTCTTCGTGTAAGCGCAGGTCGAGCGCCTGGCGCGAGTATGCCCCGGTCAGGTGGTCGTACATGCCTGGGCCATATTCGAGTGGCTTGACCTCGCGCACGCGCTCGGAGAGCAGGCGCATCAGTTCAATTCCTACTTCGGGGACATTGGCCAGCATCTCTTGGAATTTTTCTTTGTTCAGGCATTTCAGCCTGGCGCTGGTGATAGCAACTACTGTGGCAGTGCGTGGCACGTTTTCGAGCAGGGCAATTTCTCCCACAACGTGGCCCGGGCGCCGAAAGGTGAGCAACTGCGGGTTGCGCAGCTTGCCCTGCACAATGGCAAGAATGCCCGAAGCTATCCAATACAGGTTCTCGCCCGATTCATCTTGCAGGAACAAGACCTCGCCGGGGGTGAGTTCGACATCCTGTCCAAACTTCTCCAGGAAATCCTTCAATGAGACGGCAAACGGTGAGACGTTTCCCGCAGGATTGGAAACGTTATTGAGTTGGTTGTAGATGGTCTGAAGCTTAGAGAGGACAGATTGGGAAAGAAATTGCTTATTTTTCACAGTTTTGCCAGGGGGATAGGTTAACATCGTATCTTCAAATTTTAGCATAGAAATGCTATGGCTTTGCGCGGCAGATTTGCGTTGTAAAGGAATCCAAAAGTTTGTTTTTCTGGAAATGCACCAACATATAACATAGAGCAGCAAACGTCTGGAGACTGGCGAACCAATGAAAAATGAAAATTCCAGATTGACAAAAAAAGGGACGCATAGTAACATACTACCCGCTCCTGGCGAGGTAGCTCAGTGGCAGAGCAAGCGGCTCATAATCGCTCGGTCGTGGGTTCAAATCCCACCCTCGCCACACCACATCCCACCAACCGGTGGGATTTTTCTTTGGTCGTGGGTTCCCCGATTGACGGGGCAGGCAAATCCCACCCTCGCCACACCA
>CAYRBO010000019.1:0-90882 GCA_964422545.1 uncultured Anaerolinea sp.
GGTGGATGTCGGCGGGGCGGGCGAGGCGGTTTCGGTCGGCTGGATGGGCGGGAGCGATTCCATCACTTCCATGAACTTACAGCCCGCCAGCAGGAAGGGCAGCAAAATCAACAGGGTGAATATTTTTGCTTGTGATTGGGGCATTCTTCCAAAAACCGAAAAAGCAGACGATGGACGGAGGTCAATTGTCCATCGTCTGTGGTCATTCTTCATAATTGTTCGTAACGTTCGATTTTCTTCTCGATAACCTTCAGGCTGTCTTCCCAGAACTTGCGCGAACGGATGTCTATGCCGAAGCGGTCGGCCAGGTCGGCGGCGGTGGCTTCGCCGGTGGAGGCTAGCAGGTGCTTGTAATCGGAGACAAAGGCTTCTCCGCGCTGCTGGTAGATGGCGTAAAGCCCGGTTGCAAAGAGCAGGCCAAAGGCGTAGGGGAAGTTGTAGAAAGACAATCCAGCGTAGTAGTAATGTGGTTTCCAGGTCCACATATAGGGCTGGTAGGTTTCCAAATCCCCATAGGTTTGTTTTTGGGCGCGTTCCATGATTTCGCACAGGTCGTCGGGGCTGAGCTCGCTCTTTTCGCGCCGCTCGAAGACTTCCTTCTCGAACAGGTAGCGCGAGTAAATATCGACGATAACCTGCGAATCGCCGTTGAGCATGGTTTCCAGAATGGCGAGTTCTTCTTGCGGGTCGCTGACTTGCTGGAGGACGGCCTGCATGACAATCGTTTCGCACATGATGGAGGCGGTTTCGGCCAGGGTCATGGGGGTATCCTGCTGCATCATGGTCTTGCCAGCCTGGAAGGCGCAGTAGTTGTGGAAGCCATGACCGAGCTCGTGCGCCAGGGTGCTGACCTGGTCGAGCGAGCCGTCGAAGTTGGAGAGGATGCGGCTTTCTTTCACTGCCGGGACTCCCATGCAGAATGCGCCGCCGCGTTTGCCTTCGCGCTGTTCGGCGTCAATCCAGCGGTTGTCGAAGGCCTGGCGGGCGAAATCGGCCAGTTCGGGTGAGAACTTGGCAAAGTTCTCAAGAATGAAGGCGCGTGCTTCGTCCCAGGAGTATTTGGTGTCCGTTTTTCCGAGCGGGGCAAACAGGTCCCACCAGGCCAGTTTCTCCTGTCTCAGATGCCTGGCTTTGGCTTTGAAATAGCGCTGGAACATTGGGAAGGAGTCTTTCATCGCGCCGAGCATGGCCTCCAGCGTGGGGCGGTCGATGCGGGCGGCGTCGATGGCGCTATGCAGGGCATCTTCGCGGCCGCGCCGTTTGTTAAGGGTGTTGACCTCGCCTTTGACGCCGTTCATGCAGGCGGCTAGAGTCTCGCGGACGGAATCCCAGGCTTTGTTTTCGGCTTCATACGCGCGGCGGCGCACGTCGGCATCAGGGTGCGAGCGCAGGTTGATGAGCGCAGGCATGGGCAGTTTTTGGGTTTTGCCATCGAGTTCGAACTCCACTGTCAACTGCGAGGTGACCGTGCCTTGCAATTTGCTCCAGGCGCTGGAGCCACTGAGGCTCAGTTCGGCGGCCAGGTTCTCTTCGGCTTCGCTCATCAGATATTTTGCCTGTTGGGCAAATTCTTTCAGGTTGAAGGCGTGCGCCTGGGCGGTTGGGTTGCTTTCGATCGCCGAATCCAGGACTGGAGACAGTTTGCCCACCCAGGCCTGGAACTGCGTCCCCAACATTTGCACCCGTACCATTGTCTGTTGGAATTCAGACATTTTCTTCATTGCCAGCGTGTCGCGCGAATCGGTGGTAACGAAGGATTGGATGTACGAGTAAATGGTATAGCCCAATTCTTGGAGCGCGTTGAATCGGTCAATGCTTTGGCCCAGCAGCGCGCCAAGTTCGGCGGGCGGGGTTGCGGCATTGGCTTTCTTCAGTTTTTCAGAAAAGAACTGCTCCAGTTCTTCGATTTGGCGGGTAACGCTGGCGATGGCAGCCTGGAATTCCGGTGATTCGAGCGAAGGGTAAACATTGGATAGGTCCCAGCGGGGGATGTCGGTCATGGAATCTCCTTATAGGTAAATGTAAATTCCCGCAGGGTTGTGGCACCCTGTGGGACGTTTGATCGGTTTACAGCGCTCTGGCTAAAAGGATGCCAAAAATGGCAGTGACCAGGCCTAAGTGCAATACCAAATTGGTGCGAACAATGTACCATTCGGCAGGCAGCAGGCTGACAAGCAGGAAGTTGACGAATATCAGCAGGATGCCCAGCAGGGGCAATAAGCCCTTGCGGTGGGCAAAGTATTCTGAGGCATCATCAACCAATTTGGAAATCCGTTCGATGAAGGTTTGGGGTTCTTTTCTCTTGAATTCCATCGTTCATGCCTCCTGCTCTTTGGGAGGATGTGCCGCCTGGTATTCCTTGAACTGCGCCACCAGGCGTCCGGGGATGCGCCCGGAAATTAAGACGCCGCCTCGCCCGTGTTCTATTTTTTCCACCTGGCCCGCTTCGTGAAATAGAGAAAGCAGTTGTCCCTGTTGGTAGGGCAGCCAAAGCTGGATGGGCGTGTAAGTTTCGTATAATTCCTGCGCAATTTTCGACATTAATGCGGGGATTCCAATGCCTTTTGTGGCTGAAATGGCCACCGCTTGCGGATAATTTTCAAGCACTGCCTGCGCTGCATCTGGGTCTTTGAGCCGGTCCACTTTGTTGAGCGCGGTTAGCATCGGGATGTGACTGGCGCCGATTTCCTGCAATGTTTGCTGGACAGCCTCGAACTGTGCCATCGCGTTAGGGTGCGAAATATCGACCACATGCAGTAACAGGTCGGCTTCAGCAATTTCCTCCAGCGTGGCGCGGAAGGCTGCTACCAGCGTGGTAGGGAGTTTTTGAATGAACCCGACGGTATCGGTCAGTAGCGCGGCATAGCCGCCACTCATTTCCACGCGGCGGGTGGTAGGGTCGAGCGTGGCGAATAACTGGTCTGCGGCGTATATCTCAGCTTTGGCGATGCGGTTAAGCAGGGTCGATTTTCCGGCGTTGGTGTAGCCGACCAGCGCCACCGTTGGGATGCGGTTTCGTTTGCGTTGGGCGCGGTGGCGTTCGCGGCGGGCGCGCACCTTTTCCAATTCTCTTTTTAGGTGCGAGATTTTCGCTCGTACCTGGCGGCGGTCTACTTCCAGTTGGGTTTCGCCGGGACCGCGCAGTCCCACGCCGCCGACTGAGCCGGAGCGTCCGCCGCCGCCGCCTGCTTGCCTTGCCAGGTGCGTCCACTGGCGGGTCAGGCGCGGCAGATAGTACTCGTATTGCGCCAGTTCCACCTGTAACATGCCTTCGCTGGTGTGAGCGTGCTGGGCGAAGATGTCGAGAATCAGCGCAGTTCGGTCGATGACGCGCACTTTTTCGCCGAAAAGCGTCTCTAGCTCGCGCTGGTGACGGGGGTTGAGTTCGTTATCGAATACGATAACCTGCGCCAGGGTTTCCTCGGCCAGGGCCTTGAGTTCCTCTACCTTGCCGGAGCCGATGTAGGTTTCGGGGTTGGGGCGGTCGAGTTTTTGGGTCATCTCGCCAACAACCTCCAGCCCGGCGGTGTCAACCAGCAGGGCTAACTCGGCCAGGGAGTCATCTAGCGAGAGAAGATTTTTTTCTTGATAGATTTCTACGCCAACGAGGAACGCGCGCTCGCGGGGTAAGGTGGTGGGTTCAGGGATTCTTTTTGCCATAGATGATACGCAGGGTGCTTAAGGTAATTCGGCAGGAACTCACTGACCAGGGTTGCCAGCAGCGCAACTGTTGGCGTAACGAGGGTCAGCGAGGCGCGCTCCCTTTGAAAGAAAGCGCCTGGGACGTGCGTGTTTCCAGAGCCTACCAAATCATGTGTTGGGATCCCTGCAATCGAAAAATAACCGGTGGAGTTTCATCCACCGGTTCAATCATACCACATGCGGGGTGGGGTATCCGCGTTAGGGTTAGGTGGAATTGGGTTGCGCCGTTACATTGCCGAACAATTTCGCCAGGCTGGGGTCATCGGGCTGGGTGCGCAGTGGCAGCAGGATGTGGAAGGTGGATCCGGGGCAGGCTTT
This sequence comes from uncultured Anaerolinea sp., assembly GCA_964422545.1. Classification (GTDB taxonomy): domain Bacteria; phylum Chloroflexota; class Anaerolineae; order Anaerolineales; family Villigracilaceae; genus UBA5195. The sequence goes on from CAYRBO010000019.1 coordinate 4,021, forward strand.
CTCATCATAGCCCGGCGATTCGACCCAGATGCTGCCGCCGTGCGCCTCAATGATTCCCTTGGCGATGGGCAGACCCATCCCGGCCCCGCCACCCTTGAACTTGGTCTTGCCGCTCGAATGCAGCGACACGTCTCCTAGTTGTCCGAACTTCTCGAAAACCACGTCCTGGTTCTCAAGCGCAATCCCGATACCAGTGTCAGCAATCGTGATTTCGACGAATCCGGGCAACAGCCTGCCATCTATAGTGATTCTGCCGTTGTCGGGAGTGAATTTGATGCCGTTGTTGATGACGTTTTTGAGCGCCTGATACAATCGTCCCGGGTCGGCAAAGAGCAATTCTTCAGACCCTTTGAAGGGCTTGATTTCCAATTCTTGCTGGCGCTGCTGTAACACCGGCAAGAGTTCGGCCTTAAGCAGTTTGAACATGCGGTTTAGCCAAACAGGTTGCATATTGAGCGGCAGCATGTTGTTGTCAATCATCGACACATCTAGCATGTCGTTGACCAGGTCGCGCAGGCGGTGCAAGCCGTTATGGATGCCGTGCAGCAGCGATTGGATTTGCTCCATCTCCGGCGGCAGAAGTTCGCCAATCATGGCTGCGTAGCCTTCGATGAGCGTGAGCGGGGTCTTAAACTCATGCGCAGCAACTGCCACAAAATTCGATTTGCTTTTATCCAACCGCTCGACGACGCGTTTCATTTTTGCCAGTTCGTTAGACATGTACGTAATTCGGCCTTCGCTTTCGTAGGTCGTTACGCGTTCGATACAGTGCAGGTAAATGGGCAGCAGTGCCGAAAAAAGTTCCAAGGCCTGCGCCTCGTCCAGCTCATCGCGCGCCGTATCCTGCGTAAGCAGGATAATCTGATTTATCAGTTTGGTGACGTTGCGCTCGCCCCGTTCCAGGTCGGTCTCGGTGCGGGTGCGGGTCCAATCTTGCAGAAGCGGGTCCAGCCAGGCGGCATCGCCTGACTCCAGTGCCTGTTCCAGCAGGTCAAAGAACCGGTTTAACTGGTCCTGAAAATTTTCACGCACGCCTGCGCCGCGCGCCAGGGCTGCCGAGGCGCGTTTTTGCAGGATGGGCCGAATACGGGTAAGACTGTCCTGGATGCTCATGCCTATAGTTTAGCGCATAGGCCAGGCGTTGACAATTTACTCTGCATTGCAGTTCGATTGCGCCAGGCATGTCCCATATTCTGCCAGCCAGGCCAGCAAGGTCTTGCCGACCAATTCCAGGCTGCCCGCCGAGACCTTGTCGGGCGTATCGGCGATGGTGTGCCAGTATGGATAGTCCAGGTCGATGATATCGACTGCATTCAGACCTTTTGCCAGAAACGGGATGTGGTCATCCAGCACCCGGTACTTGTATTGTGGGATAAAAGCGTGTTCGTAGCCCAGGCGTTGGGCCATGCCCCAAATCTGTTGGGTTAGTTCGGGGTTTGAGTTATGCTCCATGAAGATGTTCAGGTCGGCGTCTCCAATCATATCGACAATCACCACCGCCGCAGGTTGGGATTGCATTGAAGCGGCATAGGCGCTGGAGCCGAGAATCCAGTCCCAGCCCTCGATACGCCCGTTGTCCTCTGCGTCGAAGAAAACTAACTCGACCGGCACGGAATCGGCTGGCAGCGTGCGGGCCAATTCGAGCAGAACGGCCACGCCCGAAGCGCCGTCGTTGGCGCCTGGCACGGGTTGGGCGTGATTTTCAGGGTTGGGGTCGTTATCGGCATAGATGCGCGTGTCGTAGTGCGCCCCCAGCAGGATGACTGGCTCGGCTTCGACACGCCAGGCGCGGATGTTCTGAGCGACCTGTCCCTTGAATTCACCTGCCACGACTTTGCTCTGCCACCCGGCAGCCTTCAACTCGGCCTGAATGTAGGTGATGACCCGCGCATGCCCTGCTGTTCCTGGAATGCGCGGCCCAAACTCGACTTGACGGATGACATCCTGGTAGGCGCGTTCTCCGTCAAATTCCGCGTTTGCCGCTTCGGGGCGCGGCCAGGCGATCCACACCATCACTGCGCCCAAAAGGAGAACGCTCAAGACGACAAAAAAAGGCTTCTTTTGCATGGCGCGGATTGTAGCACAAGAGAAAGTCTGGGCGTGAGAAGCAGGATGTTTTTTCGATTCGGGTGGCAATTGGCCGAATAAAAACATTGTCATTTTCCCCAGCCCTGTGTATAATACTCACTCGCGCGGGCGGGTAGCTCAGTTGGTTAGAGCATTGCGTTGACATCGCAAAGGCCGTAGGTTCGAGTCCTATCCCGCCCACTATCAATGACAGGTCATAGACCTGTCACATAAAAACGCGAAGACCGGGACGAGTAGACGAGTTTCCGCTGACAGGGAGGGCAAGGCCATAGATTGAGAGCCTGCCCCAGCCAGAATCGTCGAAAACCACCCGCGAGCGTGGAACAGAACAGTTTTCAGTGAGCCGTGTTCAGTGAAAACCAAGTAAGGGAAACGGATTGCCTCGTTATCGGCTGCAGAGATATTCTGGTGGTTGAGCAGCCATGAAATGGCGTATTGAGCCCCAGGGTAAATCGGGTGGAACCGCGTGAGCCATACTCTCGTCCCGTTGTGGGCGAGAGTTTTTGTTTAGAAAAGGAGCAAGAATGTCTGATAATATCCGTTACGAAGATTCGCAACTCTATCGCATTCGGCACTCGGCGGCGCATGTCATGGCGCAGGCCGTGCTGGAGTTTTATCCCGACGCAAAATACACAATCGGCCCGCCAGTGGAGAACGGCTTTTATTACGATTTCGATTTGCCCCAACCAATTACCCAGGAAGACCTGGAGAAAATCGAAAAGCGGATGCGCCAGATTGTGGCCGGGCAGCACCCTTTCATCAAAAAAGTTGTCTCGGCAGAGGAGGCCCGCCAGATTTTCAAAGACCAGCCCTACAAACTGGAGCTCATCGAAGGCCTGGAAAAAGGCGGTTTCGACGAGTACGGTAACCCGCTCGATGTAAAGCCGGAGATTTCCATCTACCAGCACGACCAATTCACCGACCTGTGCCGAGGCCCGCACGTTGAGAACACGAAGCAAATCAACCCGAGCGCCTTCAAACTCATGTCGATTGCGGGCGCGTATTGGCGCGGTGATGAGAAAAACAAGATGTTAACGCGCATTTACGGCACGGCCTGGGAAAAGCCCGACGACCTGAAAAACTACCTTGCTATGCTGGAGGAAGCCAAGAAGCGCGACCACCGCAAACTGGGCAAGGAATTGGAAATCTTCGTCTTTGATGATGAAGTCGGCCCCGGTTTGCCTTTGTGGATGCCGAACGGCGCGATTCTCATCGAGGAACTCGAAAAACTGGCCAAAGAGATGGAAGAGCAGGCCGGTTACCAGCGCGTGCGCACGCCGCATCTGACAAAAGAAGACCTGTTCCTGCGCTCCGGCCACCTGCCCTACTATGCCGAGAGCATGTACCCGCCCATGGAACTGGAAGAAGGCGTCAAATACTACATCAAGCCGATGAACTGCCCGATGCACCATAAAATTTTTGGCGCGCGGCCGCGTTCGTACCGCGAACTGCCCATCCGCCTGGCCGAATATGGAACGTGCTACCGTTTCGAGAAATCGGGCGAACTCTTTGGGCTGATGCGCGTCCGCTCGATGCAGATGAACGATGCCCACATCTACTGCTCCGAGGAACAGTTTGAGCAGGAATTCATGGGCGTCATTGACCTGTACAAGAAGTATTTCGACTTGTTTGGCATCGGCAAGTACGTCATGCGCCTGTCGCTGCATGGCAAGGCCGGGCTGGGCAAAAAATACGTCGATAACGAGCGCCTGTGGCTAAAGACAGAAGACATGGTACGGCGCGCCATGCAGAACGGCGGCGTGCCATTTGTGGAGGCCCAGGATGAAGCCGCGTTCTATGGCCCGAAAATCGATGTCCAGATTTGGAGCGCGGTGGGGCGCGAGTTCACGCTCGCCACGAACCAGGTTGATTTTGCCGTGCCAGAACGCTTCGACCTGAAGTTCGTCAACAAAGACGGCCAGGATGAGATCCCCCTGTGCATTCACCGCGCGCCGCTCAGCACGCACGAGCGCATGGTCGGCTTCCTGATTGAGCATTACGCCGGGGCTTTTCCGGTCTGGCTCGCGCCGGAACAGGTGCGCGTCATCCCGATTACGGACGCCCAAAACGAGTACGCGGCTAAAATCGCGGCGCAACTCAAGGAGCAGGGAGTCCGCGTCAGCGCCGACCTGGGTTCGGAGCGGATGAATGCCAAAATCCGCGCAGCGCAACTGTTTAAAGTGCCGTATATGCTGGTCGTTGGCGCGAACGAGGCTGCCGCCGGGGTCGTCTCCCTGCGAATGCGCGACGGGGCGCAAGTCAACAACATCCCACTGGCAGAATTCGAGGCGCGAGTCAAAGACCGCATCTCGCGCCGGGCAAGCGAACTGTAGAATCAAAAAAAAAACCGGAGGGCAGGGAACCCCTCCGGTTTTCATTTCGACTAATCTGGTTCGCAGAAGCTGATGCCCAGGTCTTTGGCGGTCTGGATAATGTCACTATCGAGGGGGACGGATTTCATCTGGCCGTAGGCTTCATCAATCGGGACGTAGTTCACCTTCTGACCGTCGAGCGCAACCATGACGTTCGACAGCCCCTCTTCCAGGGCGCGCACGGCTGCCGCGCCAAAACGCAGGGCAATCACGCGGTCGAAGGCGGTGGGCGTGCCGCCGCGCAACAGATGCCCTAACACCACCACGCGGGTTTCTTTGCCGGTCAGAGCGGCGATTTCTGCGGCGACTTTTTCGCCAATGCCTCCCAGGCGTTCGGCGCGCCCGGCCTCTTTGCCAATCACAGAGAAACTTCCTCCGACCGGTTTGGCGCCTTCTGCCACTACCACAATTGTAAAAAATCGCCCCAGTTCTTCGCGTTCCTGAATTTTTTGGGAGACTTTGCGCAGGTCATAGGGAATTTCGGGAATCAGGATGATGTCGGCAGAGCCGGCGATGCCGGATTCGACGGCAATCCAGCCAGCATAGCGGCCCATGACTTCAACGACCATCACGCGCCCGTGCGAGGCGGCAGTCGAGTGCAGGCGGTCGATGCCTTCTGTCGCAAAGGCGACCGCGCTGTCGAATCCGAAGGTGATGTCGGTTTTATTGAGGTCATTGTCAATCGTTTTGGGGACGGCAATCACCCTCAATCCCTTTTTTGCCAGCACCTGGGCGATTTCGAGCGAACCGTCGCCGCCAACGGTGATGAGCGCGTCCAGTCCATGCAGGGCGAAGCCCCGGATGATTTCATCGGTGCGGTCGACTTCTTCTTTTGTGCCGTCTGGCATAGTAATTGGGTATCGCATGGGGTGGTTGCGGTTACTGGTCCCAAGAATGGTGCCGCCCAAGTGGGTAATGCCGCGCACGCGCGTGCGGTTCAGTCGAATAATACCGCCTTCAGGATATTGTTCTGGGCTGAGCAGGCCATGATATCCGTCCCGAATGCCGTACATTTCCCAGCCGCGTTTCATGCCGGCCAAGACGGCAGCCCGGATGACTGCGTTCAGGCCAGGCGCATCGCCGCCTCCCGTGCTAATGGCGACGCGTTTAATCGGTTTGGTAAGAGGTGTTGACATGCCAATTCTCCCAAATCAGTTCAAAGATGAATTAAACAACAATTATACCGTGTTCCATGCTTGAGATTATTTTCACAATCTTTTTTGTTTTTTTCAATCTCGTTGTTGGAATTTGGATTGTCAAGCGGAATATAAGCGGATAAAATCAGTCTGATTTGCTTAATGAGGAGACCGATGATGAAAAAATACTTTGCCCTGACCCTGGTTTTGTTCCTATCTGCTTGTTCCGTTCCGGTGGAATCTACTGCTGCGACTCCCTTGCCGCCTGCATTCACTGAACAGGTCGTTTCGCCCCCTACAGCACCACCCACTGCTGCCGCGCCCACTGCAACGCAGGCAACCCAACCCCTCCAACCGGTTCCCCAGGCTACCTCGCGGGGCGATAAGTTGGCAGCCAGTGACCCCGCCGCTGTTCAAATTGGGCAGGGAAAGCCGGTCTTGCTCGAGTTTTTCCGTTTTACCTGAGGCACTTGCCGTTCCATGGCGCCCATGGTGCATGGGCTTGAAGCGAAGTATGCTGGTCGGGTCGATTTCTTTTACCTCGATGCTGATGACCCGGCGACAAGGGATTTCCAGCGCGAATATGGATTCCAGTATCAACCGTATTTCTTGCTGCTAGATGGTGATGGGAATGTTGTCAAGCGGTGGGGCGGGTTTGTCAGTGAGCAGGAGTTTGAAGCGGCTTTTGCTGAAGTATTGAAATAACAAAACGTCCCAAAGGTTTCGCCGTGAGCATTCAGCCAGGCAGCAAAGCCTTTAGGACGTTTATTTATGTTCTTACGCGCCGCCATCCCCGTAAAACGATGGGTCGATTGGGGTTTTCCCGCTCGGGTCATGCACCCAGACCCAGTCACCTTCTTCGGCCCACAGGAATAGCCATTTTGAGTCGCCTACCGACAGGTTGACGCAACCGTGTGAGCCTGCATAGCCAAACAGCGTTCCCCAGTATGCGCCATGCAGGGCGCGGGCTTTGTCAAAATACATTGTCCAGGGCACATTCTCGAGATAATAAAAATCTGATCGGTCGGCTTCGAAGGAGCCTTGCATATTCTCGGTTTCTAGTTTTTTGTAGATGGGGAACAGCCCGGGGCGTGTATAGAATGGCTCGATGCCGGTCGTGACCAGGGTGGCAAAAATCAGGCGGGAATTTTCGTAAACGGCCAGGGTTTGCTCGGCCAGGTTCACGTCAATCCAGCGGCCATTGTTTACCCCTTCTGGTGGGATGGGGTTGGGGGTGACGATGCCAAGCAAGCGTTCTTCGACCCATTCATCCGGCCCAATCAGAGCCCATTCCTGCCCCTCGATGTTCTGGCGTGAGTAAACCTGTACTACATCGAAGCGTGCCAAAGTCTTTACTGGCGGAGTGATGCGATTGGGCTGCCTGTGCACCGGCGCGCCAACAGGCGAAATGACCCATCCAAAGGCATTGCGTGGCGTGGCATGGAATTCGAGACCCTGGAACGAACTCGCCACCTGGGCTGTGGAGCCATCGCCGGGCATGTAATTGCCTGATGGTAACAGGAAGTATGTTCCTTGCCTGTCGGTATCGATACGGGATGTGTAAACTACATAGAGCAGCCGCCCAGAAGGCAGGATGCGGCTGGCGCCTTGTCGGGCAATGGCTGCTTCCAGGCTGGGATAAAATCCCGTGCCGGTGCTGGCATCTACTTTGTAATAGCGATAGGGAAGCGCGTTCAGTTCCGGGCTTGGCCTGGAGGCTGGCAGGGAACGGGGGGGATAATCTATGCCAATCTGCGCCAGGCGGGTAATGGTCTCCGATGGTCCCAGTGGGGCGCAATCCCCGGGTGATTCCGGGTAAACGCCAGGCTGGCATAGCACTGCTCCGCTATTATCTTCAGGCGTAAGGGTGGTTTCTGCTGAAGCAGGCCAGGCCGGGCTGGAAGAGAGTATTAAAAACAATATGGTTAAGAGTTTTGGAATTCGTTTCATAGTTTTTTGCTAAGGTGGAAAGATTATACATGGATTATTCAGGTTTTGGCGACTCTTGAAAAATTTAGCAGGACTCACATCTTGATAAAACCAACAGGGAAGACTATAATTTTGATGCGAATGGCAAAGAGGAAGTTTTTTGCCTAAAAAACTAGTTGACGGAATCGGTTTTCTGCTGTAAAATCGCCGTCGCTCTAAAAACGGAATGGGCCCATAGCGCAGTTGGGAGCGCGTCTCAATGGCATTGAGAAGGCCGAGGGTTCGAATCCCTCTGGGTCCACAATCTGGTAGGACAGGCTTAAGCCTGTCCTACATGCTAAAAGCCAGGACAGGAGTAGTAGGTCATCCCGTCAGCGAGTTGGGAAAGCGAGGTGGAAGCCCAACGCCGCGCCATCGGGAGCGCGCAGGTTTTGCCCAAGGCGAAACCGAAAAGCCGAACTCGCCTGTTATTCTGAAAGGGAAGGCTGCGCTGGTGAAAGAGGTTGAAAGTTGCAAGTGGAACGTTCAGCCAGTAGTCAGTGCCGGGAATGCCCGTTACAGCGTTCAAAGTGGTAACGCAAAGTGGTGTTTTGCGCTACAAACCGGGTGGTACCGCGGAGACTTGTCACAAGGCCCTTCGTCCCAGTGTGGATGAAGGGATTTTTATTTTTCGTCTGTTAATGGACCGCGACGATAGCAATCTGCCATCGTCAGTGGGTTACGGTCAAAAGATAAGGAGGCCGAAATGAAAAAGGTGATTCGAAACATCAAGAGTCGATGGCAGAACATCCGCGCCGCGCTTGGTCGTCTTCTTCGCGCGCCCGCCTCCCGGCCTGTTTTGCAGCCTGTCCCTGTCGTCCATCCGCGCCGCGTGATGCGGCGAAGATGAATCTGGATTTTGCGCCATGCGCGGCAAAGGCGTAATGGCGCAGCACTCATGTCGAGATTGTCGCGGAATGAATTCCGCAGTACGAAAACAACCAGGAGTAAGAATGAGCAAAGCCTACAACCCGAAAGAAATCGAACCCAAGTGGCAGCAAAAGTGGGAAGCCGATGGGCTATACCACGCGAATATTGATGAGAGCAAACCCAAGCACTACGCCCTGACCATGCTGCCGTATCCAAGCGGCGACCTGCACATCGGTCACTGGTATGCGATGACGCCCTCCGACGCGCGCGCCCGCTATATGCGCATGAAGGGCTACAACGTCATGTTCCCGATGGGTTTCGACGCCTTTGGCCTGCCTGCCGAGAATGCTGCTATCAAAAGCGGCATTCACCCGATGGTACGCACCCGCGAAAACATCGAGCGGATGCGCAAACAGTTGCGTTCGATGGGCGCGATGTTCGATTGGCGGCGCGAGATGGTCTCGTGCGAGCCGGATTATTATAAGTGGACCGAGTGGTTTTTCATCCAGTTATATAAGCACGGCCTGGCCTACCGCAAAAAATCGCCGGTCGATTTCTGCCCAAACTGCAACACTACCCTGGCGCGAGAGCAAGTGTGGGGCGAGGACCGGCACTGTGAGCGCTGTGGCACGCCGGTCATCAAGAAAGACCTGGAGCAATGGTTCTTCAAGACCACCAAATACGCCGAGGAACTGCTGCGTTATGACGGCATTGACTGGCCGGAGCGGGTGCGCACCTTGCAAACGAATTGGATTGGTAAGAGCGAGGGCGCGGAAGTTCAGTTTCCAGTCATCAGTAACCAGTCATCAGGCCAAGCGGATGAATCCATCACCGTCTTTACCACCCGGCCTGATACCTTGTGGGGCGCGACCTTCATGGTCTTCTCGCCCGAACATCCGCTGGTCGATAAAATCACCTCGCCGGAGCAGAAAGCGGCGGTCGAAGCCTATAAACTTCAGGCAGCCCGCCAGAGCGACATCGAGCGCGAGGCCGCCGATAAGGAAAAAACCGGCGTCTTCACCGGCGGGTATGCCATTAACCCGGTCAACGGCGCCAAAATTCCCATCTGGATCGCCGATTATGTCTTGATGACTTACGGAACCGGAGCGATTATGGCTGTCCCCGCCCACGATGAACGCGATTTTGCCTTTGCCCGCAAGTTTGGCCTGCCTGTTATTCCGGTCATCCAACCGGAGGGCGAACCCGATTTAGACGGCGATACGATGGAAGCGGCGTATACTGGCGGCGGTGTGATGGTCAATTCCGGGCCGTTCAATGGAACAGCCGTCAACGACAAAAAGGGCAAAGACAATCCTGGCATCATCGCTGTTGCCCAATGGCTGGAAGAAAAGGGCATTGGCAAACTGGCGGTGACCTATAAACTGCGCGACTGGCTGATTTCGCGCCAGCGTTACTGGGGCGCGCCAATCCCAATGATTTTCTGTCAGGCGCATGGCTGGAATCCTGTTCCCGACGAGCAATTGCCTGTCACCCTGCCCGAAGACGTAGAATGGAAGCCAACCGGCGAATCCCCGCTGAAACTGCACCCGACTTGGAAAAACACAACCTGCCCGGTCTGCGGCGGCCCGGCGACGCGTGAAACGGATACGATGGACACTTTCATGTGTTCCTCGTGGTATCACCTGGGCTATCTCTCGCCCTGGCGCAAGGATGTGCCTTTCGATGAGAACGAATATAACTACTGGATGCCGGTTGATACCTACACCGGGGGCATCGAACACGCCAACATGCATCTGATTTATACGCGCTTCTTCCATAAGGCGCTGCGCGATATGGGCATTACCAAAGGCAACGAACCGATGACCCAATTGCGCAACCAGGGCATGGTGTTGGGCGAGGACAACGAGAAAATGTCGAAGAGCCGCGGCAATGTGGTTGCGCCCGACCAGTTGGTGGACCGCTACGGCGCGGATACGGTGCGCGCCTACCTGATGTTCTTTGCGCGCTGGGAGATGGGCGCGCCCTGGGACAGCCAGGGCATCGAAGGCTCGGCGCGCTGGGTGCGGCGGGTTTGGACGCTGTTTACAGATGACCTGAAACAGGGAACGCCCTCCGCCGAGACGCTGCGCGGGCTGCGTCGCAAAGTCCACCAGACCCTGAAGCGTATCACCCGCGATTTCGAGAACTTCGAGTTCAACACAATTGTCTCCGGTCTGATGGAGTTGTTGAACGAGATGTATCGCGCGCGCGAAGCGGGCGCGGCTGGCTCAAAGGAATGGCAGGAAGCCCTGGAAATCTACCTCAAGATGATGTCTCCCGTCACGCCGCATATTGCTGAAGAATTGTGGACCGAAGTGTTGGGCAAGGAATACAGCATTCACCAACAGGCCTGGCCGGCTGTGGATGAAGAAGCCGCCAAAGAGGACGAAATCACCATCCCGGTACAGATCAACGGTAAACTGCGCGAGCGCGTGGTGGTGCCTGCCGAAGCCAGCGAAGAAGACATCAAAGCGGCAGCCTTGCAAGCCGTTTCTTCACACCTGGAAGGTAAAGAGCCGAAGAAGGTGATTGTGGTGCGGAAACAGTTGGTCAATATCGTCGCGTAATTTATACTGGATAAGCGATAACATCCCTGAAGGTCATAGAGCCTTCAGGGATGTTTTGCTTAACCTTTCATTTTGGTAATCATATTGCAATCCCCCGGTAACTTTCCTGCAATTGAATATGCGACATCCTCCCTCTACAATGCAAACATGAGTTGAAATGGAAGGCCGCCCCCAATGAGGATAGTGGCTTGTGGGCTAAACCTGGCCTAACCGGGCAAGAATTGGCCTTCATCGTCAACATCCTCGAAATTAGGAGTGACAACAAATGATGAAATGATGATGCGAAACAATCCGAAGCATAGAGCCTGGTTCGGCTCCTCGTGTTCTTATACCCACTATTCCTGCTTGTTCTTGAAAGGAGAATGACCAAATGAAAGTTAAAAACCTGTTTCGAGTTTTCATGATGATTGTACTACTCGCTGCGGTCGTTGGCGGCATTCAGCATGCCCAGGCGAGTGCCAGCTCAACAGACGAATCGGGCGTGTCGATTATCACGCGCGACTTGTCGGTTTGGAATGCGACTTATTTTGGCTACGTCAATGCCAGCACCTATGAACGATGGCAATTTACATTCACAGAACCTCATTCATTTGTGGTCACTGTGACTGCCATCAGTGGCGACTTAGTGCCAATGCTTACCCTGCTCGATGCAAGTAACAACCAGATTGCCCAGGCGACCGGTTCGCTGACCAGCAGCCAGCCGGCCGGGGGTTATTCCATCCAAATCCAACCGGCATCAGGCAGCGGCTACTATATGATGACCTTCAAGGATGTCGCGTTGACGCCCACGGAAACTCCCGAACCCACCGAAACGGTTGAACCCACCGAAACCCCACTGCCGACTGAAACGCCTGTTCCCACCGAAACACCCATCCCAACTGAAACCGTGCCACCCACGCCCTCGGTCTCTACGGTGGTTCTTCCTGTCAGCATTGATATTGGCCAGACCTCCATCGCTACGGTCAGGTTGAACAACATTCCCGCTGAAGGCTACGCCAGCGCGGAGTTCACCTGTTCCTACAACCCTGCTCTGGTCTCTGTCAGTAATATCACGGTTGCTGGTTTATTTGGCACCGACCCCGTGGCTGCTATAAGCGGCCCACAGGGTGGCAGCTTCATTGTAGCGGTTGCTGGCAGTAATGGTCAGAAAGCCACGACAGACGGCGCCGCCTTTACCTTCGATATTCTGGGCCTCCAAGCAGGGCAGACGGTCATTGAGTGTACCGCTCGCGTTTCCAAAGGCGATGGCGTCCTGACCGGCGTTTCATCTACTGGCGATACCCTGACCATCCTGGGCGAAGTCACCGAAACGCCCATCCCGACGGAAACGCCTCAACCTACCGAAACCCCGCAGCCCACTGAAACCCCTGAACCCACCGAAACTCCTCTTCCGACCGAGACCCCGGAACCCACCGAAACCCCTGAACCACAAGACGGGACAGTTGCGGGCCAGGTGTTGGCAGGCAAACCGGTGTTGGTTGTTCTGACCAATCCCGATGAATCGGTCGCCGGTTCGGTGCTTGCCAATCCCGATGGAACCTTCAGCCTGACCATTCCGGCAGGGACCTACAAGATTTTCGCTGGCGCGATTGGTTTCCTGGGCGCTGAGGGGACCGTCTCTGTTGCAGATGGCGGCGCGGTCGCAATGCCGGCCATCACCCTCCTGGCGGGCGACATCGACAACAACAACGTCATCGACCAGTTCGATGCCATGACAATAGGCATGAACTACAACGCAGCCTCTCCCGAAGCAGCCGATTTGAATGGCGATGGCGTTATCAACGTGCTTGACCTGGAACTGTTAGCACAAAACTACCGCGCAACCGGGCCTTTGGCCTGGCAATAAGCGTCACCGCGAATCAATGGGGGCGCACGAAACGGTGCGCCCCCATTTCTTGAACTGGAGTTGCTTCATGAAACCATTAACCGCATTTTTCTTTGCCATCATTTTTTCTCTTTCGCTCGTTTTGAATGTCCATGCCCAGGGCGCCGAAAGCATCTGGCTCTCGGCCAGCACCACATCATACAAAACTGGGGATACAGTCATTGTGACTGTCAATGCAAATTCAGCCTCCCCAATTCAGGGGTTTACCTTTCAGGTGCGCTACGACCCTGATTGCCTGCGCCCGGTCAATGCTGCCAGCACCGTTCCAGGCATGAACGGTTTGCCCCTTCCACAACTCACTGGTCAGGTGGATGGTTCGTACGCTAGCACTACGCCTCAGGTTGTGAATGGCGTCTTGGCCGAAATCCGTTTTACTGCCCTGCGAGGCTGCGAAACCAACCTGACGCTCGAAAGCGCCGCGCTTGCCATCCGTAACCAATCTGGTTTTGCTGTCCCGCTGTCCGGCGTGACCATCGGTGAAACAACCGTCACCATCTCGATTAGCATGGAAAAGGGAACGAAGGAAGTCTTCCAGCCGATATCTGGCTCCATCTTGCCGCTCGACCCGCCAGTGGTTGCTTCAAAGTCCATTCCTGGCTGGGTGATTGGCCTGGTATCGGTGCTTTTGGGTGGTGGTCTAATTGGCGGTTTTGTTTTATTTCGTAAAAAACCAGTGGCTGCCGAAAAATTTGCAAATTCAGTCCACCGTCCTCGCGTGCAAATGAAGCGTGGTCCTCAGGCCGGCAAGAATTTCATCCTGGACAAGGTCCCTTGCCTGATTGGCAGCGACCCCAAGAATGACATTTGTCTCAATGACCCCAATATTAATGCCCATCATGCGAAAATCTTTACTCATAATAATGCATACTACCTTACGGATTTGGGTGGAGGAACTTTCATCAATGGACAGGCTGTGAAACGCAGTTCCGCGCCCCTGAAGCCTGGAGATGTGGTTCGTCTGGGAAAAAGCGCCTTGTTTGTTTTTGAGTCTTAATCTTTGGAATTGCCAGAGCAACAAAAAAACCTTGCTTGTACCCGAACTGATTTGCGACGGCATCCACAGCAAGGGCAACAGGAGTAGACTTATGAAATCTAACCAATTCCTTCGAGTTTTTGCGCTGTTGGTTTGTCTTGCTGTATTGTTGCCGGTGAGTAGCGCGAATGCTCAGTTTGTAGAATCTATTCCGCCGGTGGATATGTTCCAACTCCCCTGGGAGCAGGGCAAAGCCTGGGTTGCCCTGGACGGTTTCGATAACGGCTTCAAACGCCCTCGCAGCAGCCCGCACCATTACCTGAACGGTGGGGCGGTCGATTTCACGCCCTACAACGGTATTAAAACTGGGGTGGATACCTCCAGTTTCTGGGTAACAGCTGCAGCCGCGGGAACAGTGACAGAAGTTGGGTGGTGTCACCTGAAACTCGACCATGGCAATGGCTGGAGTTCAGAATACCAGTTCATAGCCAATATCCAGGTCAAAGTGGGAGATGCTGTTTATCGAAACCAGAGGCTGGCCGTCATTGCTGATGGTCTGCGGCAGCCATACTGCATCCCGCATGTCGAAGATGAAATACCGCATTTACACTTTTCAGTGCGGCCCAATATGCGCAACGTAACGTTTGCTGGCTGGCTGTTTGAATATGTCCCGGTTTTAAACTGGACAACCTTTACAAAGGGTGGAATAAAACTTGGCTCATACCGCCCCCTAATGAACCTGCCCGGCTTACAAATTGTATTGCGCGAGCCACTTGAGTGGGATACTCTCTATACCGGCAGTGTGGATGTTGCCCGTTATGAGCGTTGGCCGCTTAATTTGACCGGCTCTACCGCATTTACACTGACTGCGACTCCCAATACCGGCGGGTTGTCCTTGCTGATGCTTTTGCTCGATTCTGGTGGAAATGAAATTGCTCGCGCCACAACCGGCATACTGGAATCTACCCAACCTGCCGGAAAGTATTTTGTTCAAATTCAACCGCAAGTCGGGCAAGGCTTTTACAGCCTGATTGCGCAAAAAGAAGACCAACCCCTGCCCACCGGCCCGTATGTGTACACAGAAGTTGCTTTGCCAGTCATCGATGTCGGTGGCTCCACATTGGCAACCGTTGGTCTGGGTAACGTGCCTGTTGAAGGATATACCAGCACCGAGTTCACCTGTACTTATGATGTCAGTCTGGTCGAAGTCAGCAACATTTCTCCTACCGTTCTCTTTGGCCCCGACCCGGTGATGGCAATCAACGGCCCGCAAAATGGAACGTTCATTGTGGCAATTGCGGGCAGCAAGGGCAGCCGGGCCGCCTCCAGCGGGGCAGCATTTACTTACACCGTCAAGGGGTTACAAGCCGGGCAGACGACGCTTGAGTGCCGCGCGCGTATCTCCAAAGGCGACCAGGTTCTCACCAGTATCGATTATATCCCCGCCGAATTGACTATCCGAGGCAGTGGCCCCCAACCCACGCCGACATCTGTTACCTGGCCGACGCCGACCATCGAGCCAGAGCCTACTGAGACTCCTGCGCCTGATGTTTCACCGACACCTGAACCGGAAGAGTCGCCGACTTCCGTTGTTACGACAACTCCAGAACCCACTGTGGGCCCTTCATCAACGCCCATCGCTTCGCCCACTGTTTCGCCTGACTCTCCGGGTAGATTGACCGGTCAGGTCTATGCCAGCAAGACAGTGACAGTCAGTCTTTATCATGAGACTGATGAGCCTGTTGCTTCAACATTGGCTGATATGGATGGAAAGTTCAACCTTGAGGCCCCTGCTGGCGTCTATACCGTCATTGCCACTGCCAGTGGATTCTTGAATGCGCAGGGAATGGTAACCCTGTCCGCCGGGCAGGATGCTGTAATGTCGCCTGCCAGTTTGCTAGCGGGCGATATTGACGGAAATCATGTCATAGACCAGTTTGATGCCCTGACGATTGGCATGAACTACAACCTTGCTTTTCCCACCGCTGCCGATCTGAACAATGATGGGATAGTTAATGTGTTGGACCTGGAGCTTCTTGCCAAGAGCTACCGCAAAACCGGGCCGAGCACCTGGCAATAGCAAAAGGATTGCGCAAATTCCAAAGATCCTGCCTGCGATATCAGGCGGGATTTTTTATGTTTGGCAGAAAAAAAGACGTGCCAGTTGCTAAGTTTATGCGCACCTATCAATTCCTTATCAACTACATCCTTATATTTACACACCATTGTCTTGCATGTATAATCTCTGTAGCATCCATTTACGTTAATCAGGTGAGATGATTCATGGCGCTTCGCGGGAACCTTCGAGATTTTACGGTTACGCAATTATTAAACCTCATCAATTTGGCCCACAAAACGGGCACATTAGTTATTGAGGGCCCGGCTGAAGCCGCAAAGGTGGCTTTTCGGGATGGTAAACTTGCCTATGCACAAATTGGGCAGGAAGATGGTCGTCTGGCATCGGTCTTGCATCGTTCTAACAGATTGACAACTGGTCAATTGCGTGCCATTCAGACCCGTGCCGTGCATGTAAGTGACAAGGAACTTGGCTTGTTACTCATTAATGCCGGTTACATGACACAGGATGATATCCTGAATTCACTACAATCTTACTTTACAGATGTTGTCCGGCGTTTATTCACGTGGGTCGAAGGATCTTTCCGCTTTGAGAATGATATGGCGCCTCCAGAAGACCGTATTACTGTACGGCTTGACCTGGAAAACCTGATAATTGAAGGCGCCCGCCAACTTCGAGAATGGGAACAGTTACAAGATGAAATCCCCAGCCTCGATATGGCACTTAAATTTATCGAACGTCCCGGCACGTCTATGCAGAAAATGAATTTGAGCGTGGAAGAGTGGCGCGTGGTTTCTTACATTAACCCGCGCAATACAATTCAGCAAATTGCATCTGCTGCAAAAATGAGCGACCTGGAAATCCGTCGAATTGTTTACGGCCTTTTGCAGGCCGGTTTGGTTGAAGTTGTGCGACCTGAAGGCGCGCCGGTGTCTGTTGATAGAACCCGCCCGCAGGTCACAGTCCAGAACCGCGAAGAGCAAAAATCGCTGGTTAATCGCTTAATCACGCGCATTCGTTCTATCTAAAATTTCTTTTTTGGGTGAGGCATTATGCAGACCGTAAAAATGGTGGTCACTGGCCCTTTCAGTGCTGGCAAGACAGAATTTATTCGCTCTGTCAGCGAAATCGATGTGGTCTCTACAGAACGGAAAGTTTCGGCAGATGGGGAACGTGCCGTCAAAAATGCAACCACGGTTGCCATGGATTTCGGTCGTATCACCGTGGATGAAGACCTGGTACTCTACCTGTTTGGAACCCCAGGCCAAAAGCGCTTTGACTTCATGTGGGAAATCCTCTCGGAGGGTATGCTGGGTTTCATTGTGATGGTGGACAGCACCCGGCCTGAAACTTTTCGCGAAGCCCGTTCTATTCTTGAAACATTCCGTGCTTATGCGCCCACTCCCTATGTTGTCGCCGCTAACAAACAAGATATGGCTGATGCCTGGGATATCGACGACATGCGACATGCCTTGCGGCTCGATGGCAAGGTCAAACTCTTGCCTTGTGTTGCCAGTGATAAAGCCACCGTCAAAAACGTCCTGCTTGAATTGCTCTACAGCATTCTGGCCGAGATGGATGGCGGGGATAAATAAACAGTTGCGAATAAAAACGTGTCATCGATTACTACTGACCAGGGCATCGTTCATTATGAGGTCTATGGGCGTGGCCGACCAGTAATTTTATTACATGGTTGGCTGGGCTCTTGGGGGCTTTGGCAAGAAACTATGGCCTATTTGGGCCGCTATTATCGTACCTATGCCCTCGATTTCTGGGGTTTTGGCGAATCAGGCAAAAAGCGCGATACGTATTCTGTTCAGGATTTTGTCAGTCTGGTGGACCAGTTCATGGACCGCCTGGGAATTGTCCAAGCCCCGTTGGTTGGTCATAGCATGGGCGGCACTGTCAGTCTGTCTGTTGCGCTACAATACCCACACCGAGTCAGGAAAGTGGTCGTGATTGGTTCGCCAATTGTCGGAAGTTCACTGGCTCTTCCCCTCAAACTCGCTGGTTATCGTTTTATTGCGTTTATGTTGTTCAATATGATGTGGGCTTTCCGCAGCACGATGCGGATTGTCTCTCCCTTTATATGCGCCGACCCTCGCTTTCCTGATATGATGGATAAAGATTTATCCAAAACGACGTTGGAATCTTTTCTTCGCAGCATCGCCTCCCTGCGCCGTACCGACCTGCGCCCCATGCTGTCCCAGATTAAAATCCCTGTGATGGGAATGTATGGTGACCGGGATAATATCGTCCACCCTCGCCAATGGCAGCCGCTTCTTCAGAGTCTGCCCAACGCAAAAATCGTCCGTTGGGAACGCGCCCAACATTTTGTCATGCTGGATACGCCGCAAGAGTTTATGGAAACCCTGAAACTATTCTTGGATGAGGAAGTGAATCCGACTTGATGACCGCTACCAAATTCTGTTATCCTGACCGCATGGGACGAATTATCCTCCAGGCGATGGAAGAGATTTTGGGGCGAAATGGGGTGAATGCAATCCTAAACCTGGCTTCCCTGGCGGATTTAATCGACAGTGTTTCACATCAGCAATACAATCAAAGTCTCACCTTTGATGCCATCAGCAGCCTGCATGGCGCGCTGGAGGGCCTCTATGGTCCGCACGGTGGCCGCGGGATTGCCTTGCGTATTGGTCGAGCCTGTTTCCAGCACGGGTTGCGTGAATTTGGGCCAGTATATGGCTTAACCGACCTGGCCTTTCGCCTGCTTCCGGCGCAGACCCGCTTTACCGCTGGTGCATCTGCGTTGGCGGAAATATTCAACAAGAATACAGACCAGCGCGTTCGGCTGGAAGACCGAGAGAAATTCCTGTTATGGAACATTGAGCGCTGCCCCCTTTGCTGGCAGCGCACTGCCGATAGTCCATGCTGCCAGATGGCGGTTGGGCTGCTACAAGAGTCACTTTATTGGATGAGTGGCGGGAAGTTTTATCGCGTCGAAGAAATAGCCTGCCTTGCGTGCGGCGATTCAGCGTGTACAATTTTGATCGAAAAGTTTCCCATGAGTTGACGTATGCTAAAAGTAATTTTGCAGGCACCCCGAAAAATTCCGCCCTTTAATGTGCCAGCGCGCGACCTGGCAATTCAAGCTCAGCCACTTTGGCTATGGCAAAAGAACGTTCTTTCTCCATACGTCACGCGCGAGCGGGAACTCTTGCCTCACGAACGCTTACCCCTATCGCGCGAACCAATGCTTGTCCATCGGGATAATTTGTTTTTTGACGAGCACTACATTGCCGAGTTTATTCGTCAGGCAAAACGGCGCGGGCGGCCTGTGCGCGCGGCATTTTCCGTTGATGACCTTGCCTTCAAAGAACACGCCTTGCCGCTTTCCGTCTCATACACCCCAGCGGGTAATCTTTACTTGGCCGACCTGTGGTATTATCCCAACGGCCCGGAGGCCGATGTTGACCCGCTCGTGATTGACATGCAGGCCAAAGAAGTTGGCTATTATCATGTCCCCACCTACATGGCCGACCAGCGGGGAGACCTGGTGTACCAGGTGCCGCGTCGGGCAATGATGGCGATTGATTGCTGGACTCATGTTTTTATTGCCGATGGCGTTTTTGGTCTGTTTGCGCGTGGTTTGCGCTTTGAAACCCGCCTGAATAACGACCTGGCCTTCAAATTGAAAATCTTGGGGACTGCCCTTTATGAAGGCAAGCAATTATTGGAATGTTCGGCCCTGGTAAAAATTGGCAAGAATTGTGTCATTGACCCCACTGCTATCATTCATGGGCCCACAACGATTGGAGATGGCGTCACCATTAATGCCGGCGCAGTCATCGAAAACTGTACAATTGGCGACAATGTAAACATTTCACAAGGCTGTCAGTTAATGCTCTCGGTGGTTGGAAATGGCACATTCTTGCCGTTTCGGGCTTCCCTGTTCATGACCACTATTATGGACCATTCGATGGTCGCCCAAAATACCTGCTTACAAATGTGCGTGGTGGGGCGCAACACTTTCATCGGAGCCGGTTCTACTTTTACTGACTATAACTTGATTCCTGCGCCAATCAAAGCCCTCGACGGGCGAAACGAACTCAAAGTATCAAATCGACCCGTATTAGGAGGGGCTGTGGGGCACAATTGCCGCATTGGCGCAGGCATGATTGTGTTCCCTGCCCGCACCATTGAGTCCGATGTTGTTTTGGCGGCATCGAAAGACCGGCGCATTATTGATAAAGATGTCAAATACGAAGACAGTGACCACCACAAGATGCGCAATGCCGATGCCCATATACAGCTATACCCTCGTGACGAAAAAGACGATGGATTAGAATCCTGGTAGTTCATGGATACCTTTGCTTTTATCATTCATCCCATTGACCCGAAGCGCGATGTCAGCCGAAAATACCCGCTCTTAGGAAAACTTCTCACCGAACGCCAGATAAACTTCTTTTCGACTTTTTTCCCGCCAGTCTATATCTCTGAAATTGAAGGCATTACCTCAGCGGCGACGGGCAAGCAAATAAAAGGTTGGTTTGTTGCCTGTCCATATACGCCGCAAAGAATGTTGGAATTGCCAGAAAAAACGGTCTATCGAAAAATTATCGAAACCGGACATCTGGCTGAGCGGCTGGGTGCAGGTATTTTGGGTTTGGGCGCATTTACGTCTGTCGTTGGTGATGCGGGTATCACCATTGCTAAAGCGTTGGATATCCCCGTCACGACCGGAGACTCTTATACCGTTTCGCTGGCAGTCGAATCCGTTAGGAAGGCTGCTGATATAATGGATATTCCACTATCATCCGCTACCGCCGCTGTAGTTGGAGCGACCGGAGCGATAGGAAAAGTCTGCGCAGAACTTCTCGCAGATGAGGTAGGTGAGTTATACTTGGTAGGACGCCGCGCCGATGCTCTGGAAGCCTTGCGCGAACGCTGGCAGCCAACGGCAAAAGCCAGGTTGCGCGTTAGTACCTCCCTGGATGTCTTGCGGCGCGCCCAACTCATCTTAACTGTGACCAGTGCCATTCATGATATTATCCGTCCTGAAGATCTGATGCCTGGCGCGGTCGTATGTGACGTAGCCCGCCCTCGTGATGTATCTGCAATGGTGGCTGCGGCGCGTGATGATATATTAGTGATTGACGGTGGCATGGTCGATGTGCCAGGTCCCGTTAATTTCCACTTTAATTTTGGTTTCCCGCCGGGCAAATCGTATGCATGTATGGCGGAGACTATGGCTCTTGCTTTAGAAGGCCGTTTTGAAGATTATACGCTAGGCAAAGAAATTAGCCGCGCGCGCGTGGAAGAGATTTCACAAATTGCCGCAAAGCATGGCTTTCGGTTGAGTGGCTTTCGTTCCTTTGAACGCGCGGTAACGCCTGAACAAATCGAAGCAGTGCGCCGGAACGCCCAAAAAGCACGGCGCCAATCATGATGGGAGGCTCGTTATGGGAAAAGCCCGCCTGTTGATCGTAGAGGACGATGTCGATATCTCTACCATGTTGAAGATTTACTTCAGCGGTTTGGGATATGATGTGGACACGGCGATGCGCGGCTCTGACGCGCTCGAAAAAACGAGACACGCCTTGCCGCACCTGATAGTACTGGACATCATGCTGCCCGATATCGACGGTTATGAAGTTTGCCGCACCTTGCGGACGAATATGCGCACCAGCCATATCCCTGTTATTTTTCTGACGCAGAAGGATGAGCGCAGCGACCGTTTGCAAGGTCTTGAATTAGGCGCGGATGATTACATCACCAAGCCATTTGACATTGAAGAATTGAAATTACGCGTTCAGGGTGCCATACGCCGTTCGGAGCGCGAGAGCCTCACTGACCCGCGTTCTGGTCTTCCAGCGGGGCGGCTTATTGAGGAGCAGTTGCGCAAAATTATTCGTGAGTCTGGTTGGGCTTTCCTCGATATGCGCATCAACTATTTTGAGCCATTCAAGGACGTGTACGGGTTTGTCGCTGGCGACGATGTCCTGCGGTTTACCGGAATGCTCATTGGAGAGGTTTTGGACGAGTTGGGTACCCCTGCCGATTTTGTTGGACACGCAGGGGGCGATAATTTCATCATTATTACGACCGAAGGCGCTTCAAGCGGGGTGAGAACCCGGCTGAAAGAGCGTTTTGCGGAGGAAGTACAAACTCATTACAATTTTATCGACCGCCAACAAGGTTTTATTTTAGCTCCAGGCCCGGATGGGCAGAGTGAGCAATACCCGCTGATGTCCCTGGCTATCGGTTTAGTATCGCCTTCTCAGACTTCGTTTGCCGATATTCGTGAAATTACCGAGATGGCTGCTGAAGCCCGCCGTCAGGATGCCGGAATGGCGGCCAGGTCATAGGCAGGAGAGATGCCTTTATGCCGCAAGGCCCGATTCTCTTGAGCATCGGCTTCCTGCTACTCGGACTGTTATTGATATTAATAGTCTGGGCTCTATTACGTTTCGTGGTGCCATGGTTAAGGCCTTCTTTCCAAGAACCGAGGCCGCCCTCCTTCATCCAGCAAAAGGCGCATAATGACGCAATCTTGATTGTTGAAGCGGGTGGCAGATTTCGGTATGTGAATCGCCAGGCCCGCGAATGGTTTGAATTATTGGAAGGGGAAATTCCTCATCTCGAACGCCTGGCCCGCCGGGTCAGACCAAGCGAAAGTTTTCTTGAACTATGCGCCGCTGAAGGTCAGGCGCGTTTTTCAATTAATGGCAAACTTGTCGAAGCGATTTCGTATCGCGTGCCAGGAAGTGTTCCGGCTACTCTGCTGGCTATTCGGCGGGCAGAAAGTTCTCTGGGTTTGGGACAGTCTCAGCAGGGGGATGTTATTCCAGGCGCGGCGCTAAAAACCGTTTCTGAGTTCGGACAGGCCATTGCCAGCAGCCTGAGCTTAGAAGCGACCCTTCAGGCGACATTGGTTAATGTGGAGAGATTGGTTGCTTCGGATTTTTTGGAAGTAAAAGTGTGGGACGAAAACACCAAATCGCTTATCCCCTATCGCATGAGCGATGCCACCGGGGCGGCCCGCACTCTCCAGCGAGAGAGCAGCAGTCAGTTTGGAGAATATGCCGGTTTTCTCATCGCCGAACGAAAAGAACTTTTTATTCCAGATACGCGTTCTTTTACAAAAGTTAGGTATGACCCGTTTGGCAGCCGTGTTCCGCCAATGGGATCCTATATTGGACTACCCCTGATAGCCTACGGTCTATTGATTGGCACTTTAGAAGTGGGTGTCATCCCGGTCAACAGTTTTTCGGATGAAGACCTGAATATCTTGCAACTCGTTACAGGACAGGCTGCCGTAGCCTTGCGAAATGCTACACTGTACGAAAAACAGCAACGTTGGAACGCGCAATTATTTGGCCTCACGAACCTTTCCCAGGCTGTTGGTTCCCTGCGTGATTTGAAAGACTTGTTTTCACGACTGGTCACAGGTTTATTCCCTCTTTTTAGCGTTGAAATTCTGGGCTTTTTGTTGTACGACGAACAACGACGCGTCTTGGAAGGACAAATGCCTTTCCAGGGTTTGCCAAACAACATTGTCCAGATTTATAAAACAACCATCCGTCCGAACAGTCCGGCGGAAGACCGCATTTTAAGCCAGGACGTTCTTATGACCCTGGACGCCAGCCAGGATTCGGCGTGGGCCGATTTGGGGCTTCAAGACCTGGCGCAGGCTGCCTCGATGCGTGATACAGCCTTGATTCCGCTCATTTCGGCGGGGCGTTTCCTGGGATACTTGCAACTATCGAATCACCGCCAGGGGAATCAACCGATTTCGCAGGATGATTTGCGCCTTTTGAACATCGTTGCCAACCAGGTCGCTGCCATTATTGATAATGCCCTGCTTGTACAACAAGCCCGCCAACGTAATCAACGCGCAGAGTCGATGCGCCGCATTGCCAGCCTGGTCAGTTCAACCGCCACGCTCGATGAAATCATCACATATTCTTTGCAAGAAATGTCCCAGTTATTGCAGGCCGATGTCGGAGCAGTTTTTCTCCTGGATGAAGGCGAAGGCGTTATGCGCGCCCATATGCCGTCCGTCTTTGGCGTTCCCGAGGAATTGCGTGATACCCTGTCGCGGATAGTCGTTAAACCGTCTATCTATCGGATGACCGTTGCCGGCAGCCAGCGGCCCTTCTTGGCTGGCAATTTGTCCAAAGACCGCCGGGTGTTGCCTCCATATCAGGCTCTGGTGCGGCGATTATCAGTGGAATCCGTTGTGTCTGTGCCGTTGGTGGTACGGGGAAACGGCATTGGTGAGATGATGATTGGCGGACGACGGGAGGATATGTTTGGCAATTCCGATTTGCAAATTGCTTCAACCGTTGCCAGCCAAATAGCAGTAGCAATCGAAAACAACCGCCATGCCGGGGAAACAACGGATGCATTGCGTCGTAAAGCCGAGTATATGACGGTCATGGCACGCATTGTCCGAGAATTGAACGCAGCCACTAATCTGAAGGAATTGATGCGGGTTGTTTATGAAGAAAGTCTGCGGGTAGCCGAAGTAGAGTGCGGGACTGCATTATTGTATGAGCCAGGGCATGCCGATATCGAAACTCGTCCAGCCATGTTTTTCCTTGGACATCCCCCCAGTGAGACGGCATCTGTTATTGCGCGCGAAAGGCTCTCTTGTGGTCAACCGGTTTTGACCGAAGAATTGACCGAAGATACTCGTCCCCATTCTGGTGTCCGTTCCATCTTGGTCGTTTCGATTTGCCACCAGGATGAAACTCTCGGTTATATCGAACTACATGCTGGTCAGACCGGACATTTCGACGAAGTGCGCATCGAGATGATTAAAAACATCGGCATTCAGGCGGCTATTGCGTTGCAGACTGCGTTGAGTTATCGCGAACAGCAGAATCGCATGGAATTGTTCCGCCGCCGGGCCGAATCGTTCAAGCACTTGACTGAAACCTTACAGGGCTTGCGGGCGGGCCATTCGCTGGAATTTTCCCTGGAATTGCTTGCCCAGGGGATTCAAAAGGCTACGCCGTTTAATGTCGTCTTGATCAGTTTGAATGATTTGCAGACGGGCATCTTGACTCGCGTTGTTGGAGCAGGGATTGATTTTCAGACCTTTTCGCAACTTCAGGCCCATCAGCAGCCCTGGACGAGCATTTCACAATTGCTGAAACCCGAATTCGAAATTAACAGTCTGTACTTTATACCCGCAGACCAGTCTCCTGTCATTCCAGGCGATGTGCAAGCCGTAACAGTTGTACAGGATGGAGGCCGTTCTCCGAATTCCTGGCAGCCCGATGATATGTTGCTCATTCCGATTTATGATAACGATGACCGCCCGCTTGGCCTTATTAGTGTAGATGCGCCCCGGGATGGGATGCGCCCTGATGCAGTCACTCTTGAAACGTTGGAGGCGTATGCCGCCCAGGCATCTCTGACGATTGTCAGCGGAAGGGGACTGCAATCCTTCCAGGAACGTATTCAAACCCTCTCGGAAGAAGTAACTCGTGAAAAGAACCTGTTGGTTTTTAGTCAGCGAAGCCTGCCTGTTTTATTGCAAAAGGATATTGACCACACAGTTGCGGTGACAAATCTTGCCCAGCGCGCCCGCCATATCCGGGCTGGATTGCAATTAACGGAGGCAATCAGCCGCCAATTTGATATACCCTCTGCATTGATGATCCTGGGGCAGCAGGTTTTGACTAGTTTCGATATGTCAATTTCGATTGTCGCCCGTGATACTGTGGATGGGCCGCGAATTGTGCATGTGTTTGGAAATTTACCAGCCACGGCCAATCCACAAGCATTGTTTGGGCAGCGTAACCCCTTGCGCGCATGCTTGCAATCGGGTGAGACAATGCTTTCCATCAACCTGGATGAAGATGAAATCTGGCACGATACGCCGTTCTTGACCGGTTTGCGCGCCAAATCATTTATTGCTATCCCGGTCGTGATTAATAAAAAGACGATAGCGGCGGTGTTGGCGATTGATACAGAGACCATGCCCGCCATGTCTGCCGAAGACCGGCAGGTATACTTCCAAATAAGCCGCCAGGTTTCAATTATTCTGCAAAACATCAGCCTGCTCAATGAAACGAAGCAGCGGCTGGAAGAAGTGAACCTGTTGCTCGATTTCAGCCGCCAGTTGAGCGGGTTGAGCCCGCATCAGATATTGGAATCCCTGTTGAACAGCGCTTTGCGGGTGGTTGCCCCTGCTCATGCCGGCGTGGTGTTGCAATGGGACATGCGCGCTGAAGCGTTGTTCCCGGTCGCCGCCATGAATTACATCGATGACGAAAGTATCATGGGCATCACTTACCGCATTGGCGAAGGTTTGCCTGGTCGTGCGTTCATGGAAAAACAGCCCCGTCGGGTGGATGAAGTCAATTTTGCGAATGACTATAACCTGCCTGCGGAGAGCCTGCTCAAGTATCGCAAGGCCACCGGCGGGCGCCTGCCAGTTTCGAGCCTGCTCGTTCCCATCCAAACTGGCGCTCAGAATATGGGCGTTCTCGTTCTCGATAATTTCAATACGCAGGCGGCGTTCCGGCAAGAAGACGAAGCCCTGTTGCTCTCTCTGACGCAACAAGTGGCACTCTCGCTCGAAAACGTCCGTCTGGTGCAGGCAACCCAAGAGCGAACCGGCCAACTTCAGGCGCTCAATTCTGTTGCCGCAACCCTGACATCCAGTTTACAGCGTGATGAATTGGTTGCTTCACTCCTCGACCGGATGGGGATGGTCGTTCCTTACGATACCGCTACCCTTTGGCTGCGTACCGATGGCAGGCTGATTGTTGCTGATGCGCGTGGCTTCGATGACAATGAAGAGCGTAAAGGCCTGACCGTTGAGATTGAAGATAGCCTGCTGTTTCATGAAATGATTCGTACAGGCCAGGCAATCGTCGTTGGGGATGTTCGGACTGACCCTCGTTTTTCAACTTTGGTCGAGGCGACGCATCTCTCTTGGCTGGGCGTTCCATTGATTGCCAAAGGTCAGGTGATTGGCGTTGTGGCAACTGAAAAAGCAGATGTTCATTTTTACAAAAGCGATATAGTCCAACTTGCCACCACCTTTGCCAGCCAGGCAGCAGTCGCCATCGATAACGCCAACTTATTTGAAGAATCGGTCCAGCGCGCGGCGGAACTCGATGAACGCTCCCAACGCCTGGCCCTCCTCAACCAGTTTTCAGCGGAACTGGCAGGTTCGCTCAATGCTGACCAGGTGCTTCGATTGACGGCAAATCAACTGCTGATTGCTATGCGAGCCGAACGCGCCATGATCATCCTGCTCGACCAGGACAAACGGGCCCTGTTGCTTTCCGTCTTGCCAGAGGAAATTGGCCGCCCGGCGATTTATCGTTCCATTCCTGATTCCCCGGCTCTTGCTCATTTGCGCGAATCCCTGGCCGTATATACCAGCGATAATGCCCGTGCCGACGCTAATCTGTTTGCCCTCTCTGAATTTCTGGAAGATACTGCCTCGTTGATGATTGTGCCTGTTGCCAGCAGCCACAGCCTCTATGCCATTGCCATCCAAAGCAGTGATTTCGCTCACTTCAAATCCCCTGAAATTGACCTGGCGCGCACGATTAGTAACCAGGCCGCCATTGCCCTGGAAAATGCCGACCTGTACCAGTCTACCCTGGCAACAGCAGAGCGTTTGGCAATCCTAAACCAAGTCTCTTTTGAGATTGGGGCCAGCCTCAACCCCGATGATATTTATCGCGCTGTACATGATGCGGCCTCCAAACTGATGCCGGTCGATGCCTTTATCGTTGCCCTCTATGACGAGGATGCCAATGAAGTAGATGGCGCATATATCGTCGATATGGGGCAACGGATTTCTGGCGTGCGCCTGCCCGCCGGACAGGGGCTTGCCGGACAGGTGATTGCTACCGGCCAGCCAATTCTCACTCTGCGGGCCAGCGATGTCGAAGAGCGTGGCGGCGTTATCGTTGGCGAAAAAGGAACGCCCCACTCTATTATTGTTGTGCCAATGGTTTCGGGCGGGAAGGTAATTGGCGCGTTATCTGCCCAAAGTTACCAGTTTAACGCTTATACCGAAAACGACCAACAAATTTTGAGCACCCTGGCAAACCAGGCTACGGTTGCTATCCAAAACTCCCGTCTCCTGACCGAGACGCAAAAGTTTGCGCTTACCTTGGAACAGCGTGTCATTGAGCGCACTGCTGAACTGGAACGCGAGCAGCGCAACACCGAGACCCTGTTGCGTATTCTGACCGAGGTTTCTGCCAGTCTTGACCTAGATCGTGCCTTGAGTCGCACCCTGTCGCTGCTAAATGAAGCCATTGGGGCCGAACAGGGAACCGTCATGCTCGTGCATCCCGAAGATAACATGCTCCACTATCGCGCTGGCTATGGATATGTGACCCAAGACCAGCATGCCAGCCGCAAATCGACTTCGTTCAAACTCAAAATCGGAGAAGGTCTGGCGGGTTGGGTTGTCAAAAACCGTCAACCTGTCCTCGTGGACGACCTATATCTTGACCCGCGTTGGGTTATCTCGCAGAGTTCCCAAGACCATCGCAGCGCAATTGTGGCACCGCTGGTTGTCGGCGAGGATGTAATTGGCGCTATCATGGTTTTCCATCGTAAAGTTGGCTTTTTTACCGCAGATTCTCTCGAAATGGTGCGAGCAATTGGCGCGCAAGTTGCTATTTCTATCAATAACGCCCAACTCTATGAACTGATTCGTGACCAGGCAGAACGCTTAGGCTCCATGTTGCGTTCCCAACAGGTAGAAGCCAGTCGCCAAACCGCCATCCTCGAAGCAGTTGCGGACGGCGTGCTTGTCACTGACCCGGCCAATACAATATCTTTTGTAAACGCATCGGCTGAACGCATCCTTTCACTCTCTGCTGACCAGTTGACAGGTAAACCGGTGGAGAACTTTGCCGGTTTATTTGGAAAATCCACTCAGACATGGGTGAGAGCGGTGCAAGAATGGTCGCAAAACCCCGACCAGCATCACGCGGGCGAGATGTATGCCGAACAAATCAGTCTCGAAACTGGACAGGTTGTGCTGGTTCATCTCTCTCCTGTCATTTGGCGCAAGGAATTTCTTGGCACAGTATCCATCTTCCGCGACATTACCCATGAAGTTGAAGTGGACCGCTTGAAATCTGAATTTGTCGCAACTGTCAGCCATGAATTGCGTACCCCGATGACCTCGATTCGCGGTTATGTCGATATTCTACTCATGGGCGCGGCCGGCGCCTTGAACGAGAATCAGTCCCATTTCCTGCAGATTGTCAAGAACAATACCGAGCGGTTGAACGTCCTTGTCAATGACCTGCTTGATGTCTCCCGCATTGAGGCCGGGCGCGTGTCTCTCTCCATCCAGCCTGTCGACCTGGTTGAAGTCGCCAGGGAAATTGTCGCCAGGTTCGTACAGCGCGCAAAAGAGCAAGACAAAGCAATGGATATTTCGGTGACCGCCGAAGAGTCTGTCCCGCGCGCCCTGGCAGATACCGAACGTATTCGACAAGTAATTGACAACTTGGTCGATAACGCCTATAACTACACCCCTGTAGATGGAAAAATCCATGTCCATTTACGCAAAAACAACGAAATGGTCCAAATTGATGTAAAAGACACCGGTATAGGCATTCCCCTCGAACAACAAGAGCGAGTTTTCGACCGTTTCTTCCGCGGCGAAGACCCGCTGGTGCTTGCCACGCCCGGCACGGGGCTTGGGCTTTCCATTGTCAAACAATTGGTGGAAATGCACCATGGCAAAATTTGGATGTTCAGCACGGGCGTGCCAGGTCAGGGCAGCACTTTTTCCTTTACCATACCGGCGTACATACCTGAGGAGTAAGCATGGCCAAAATCGTCATTGCAGAAGATGAACCCGATATTCGTGAACTGATAGCATTTACCCTGCGTTTTGCCGGCTATGAAGTCATCACAGGCAATAATGGTGAAGAAGGATATCTGCTTACCAAATCGGAACGTCCCGATTTGGTCATGCTGGATGTTCGCATGCCCAAACTGACCGGTTACGAAGCCTGCAAGCGTATCAAGGCTGAATCGGAATTGGCGAATATTCCGGTCATTTTCCTGTCTGCCAAGGGACAGGAAAATGAAATTGAGCAAGGTCTTGCAGCAGGCGCCGAAGAATATCTGCTCAAGCCTTTTGCCCCAGACCAGTTGGTAGACCGGGTCAAAACCGTCCTGGCAAAATACCGGAAATAAACGGAAGTATGAGCGCTATTTTACTGGAAGGCGGCATTGTTCACTACGAAGTGATTGGGCGCGGACGTCCAATCGTCTTCCTGCATGGCTGGTTAGGCTCCTGGCGCTACTGGGTGCCGGCCATGCAGGCCGCTTCCATGTCCTTCCGCGCTTATTCGCTGGACTTATGGGGTTTTGGTGACACAGCCCATGATTCGCAGCGCTACGATATCAACACCTATGTTAATCTCATAAAAAATTTCTTCGAGGAAATGGGAATTGGAAAGGTGGCTTTTGTAGGGCATGGTTTGGGAGGCGTGGTAGGATTACACTTTACACGCCTCTATCCAAACATGGTTGACCGAGTCATGGCGGTTGGCGTGCCGCTGGATGTCAACATGGTCAATCCACGAATGCGTACCGCTTCTATTCCCGACCTTGTCGATTGGCTGCTTACCAAAGACCCTGTCATGGAGCCGGCCCGGGTTGATGCTCTCAAAGCCGATTCGCAGGCCATTGCTGCTTCTTTTGCAAATCCTGATTCCTTCAACCTGGCAAATCGAATCGCCACAATTAACAATCCCACCTTGCTGGTGTATGGACAGAATGACCCGGCCGTGCCAGCACCCTCCTTTTCACCTGAAACATCCCCTTACAACATGCACATGATTATTCTTGACCAGACCGGACACTTCCCCATGCTCGAGGACTCGGTCCGCTTCAACCGTTTGTTGACCGACTTTCTGGCGCTTGCTTCTGGCGATACGCCGCGCGAACTTCAGATGAAAGAAGAATGGAAACGCCGCGTCCGCTAATATGATAATTTCATAAGTATTTGCGCATCTTGCCTTAACAGGGTGTAAAATACAAAAAACTGAACGGGGAGCCTGTCTAGCAGGCTGAGAGGAGGGCCGCAGCCCTCGACCCGCAAAACCTGATCCGGGTAATGCCGGCGGAGGGAATCGCTTGCGTGAAAAAACCTCCCCGGCGGGAGGTTTTTTATGTCCAGGGCTATCATCTTCGTCAACAGCCCGCTTGAAAATCCTGGCGCGGCCCGTGCCTGCGTCCAGCCCGATGATGTCATCATCGCTGCCGATGGGGGCGCGCGCATTGCGCTCTCGCTCGGTTTGATTCCCAGAGCCATTCTTGGCGACCTGGACTCTCTCACCGAGGCCGAAATTAAAGTTTTCGATGACATGGGCGTCCACATCCTGCGTTATCCCACCACCAAAGACGAAACCGACCTGGAGTTAGCTCTCAATCATGCCATCCAGGCCGGTTACAGCCCAATTGTCATCATCGGCGGATATGGCGGGCGGGTTGACCAATCGATTGCCAACCTGGCCCTATTGAGCGCGCCCGACGCCATTCAGGCTGGCGCGCGCTTCGACGATGGTGGCACGGAAGCCTATTTTCTCTCCGGTTCTGGCGTCATTCACGGTCAGCCCGGCGACACCGTCTCCCTCATTCCCTGGGGCGTTCCTGCTGAAGGCGTCGTAACAGATGGGCTGGCCTATCCACTCAACCGCGAAACGCTGCGTCCCTACCGTGCGCGCGGAATCAGCAACCAAATGTTGGGCGAAACCGCCACCGTCCGCCTCAAACGCGGCTTGCTGCTCTGCATTCACCAGAGAAAACTGTAACGCTGAATTGATTTCACGCTATCATAGCGCAGCCGCTTCGCGGGCCGCAGCCACAGGCTGCTCTGATTTGCGCTCATCGCGCAAATCCTGCGCCATAATACAAAACTCCCAAAAAGGACCTGCTATGAACCGCATTCTCGCCACCCTTATCCTACTCACCTTCTTGCTGGCCGCCTGCTCGCCCGCAACCCCAACCGACGCATCTTACCCATCCCCTGATACTCCCACAGTCGCCTCCTACCCTTCCTACCCATCTTTGGCTTCCCCGCGCACCCTCACAGTCATGACCCACGACTCCTTCTCCGCCAGCGAGGAAGTCGTTGCCCAATTCGAGCAGGAAAACAATCTCAAATTGACTTTCCTCAAGTCTGGCGATACTGGCACAGCCCTCAACAAGGCTATCCTCTCAAAAGAAGCGCCCCTGGCCGATGTCTTCTTCGGCGTCGATAACACCTTCCTCTCTCGCGCCCTCGAAGCCGACATTTTCGAGCCATACAATTCCCCGCTTCTTGCTGAAATCCCCGCCCAATTCAAACTCGATTCCCAAAACCGCGCCCTGCCTGTCGATTTTGGCGATGTCTGCATCAATTATGACAAAGCCTGGTTCGCTGCAAAAAATTTACCTGTCCCGGCTTCGCTCGATGACCTGCTCAAGCCCGAATACAAGGGCCTGCTCGTCGTCGAAAATCCCGCCACCTCCTCGCCCGGCTTGGCCTTTTTGCTCGCAACCATCGCCAAATATGGCGACCCCGGTTACCTCGACTACTGGAAAGCCCTCAAAGAAAATGGCGTGGTGGTTGTTGATGGCTGGGAAACCGCCTACTACACCAACTTCAGCGCTTCATCCGGGCAGGGCCCGCAGCCGATGGTCGTCTCCTACGCTTCCAGCCCCGCCGCCGAGGTCATTTTCGCCTCGCAACCGCTCACCGAAGCCCCCACCGCATCTCTCCTGGATGGCTGCTTCCGCCAAATTGAGTTTGTCGGCATCCTGAAAGGCACGCCCAACCGCGACCTGGCCGAAAAATTTGTTGATTTTATGCTCTCCGTGCCGTTCCAGCAGGATGTTCCCATGCAAATGTTCGTTTACCCGGTCAATCCGGCGGCGCAATTGCCTGCGGAATTTGTCCAATATGCCCAAACCGCGCCCAGCCCGGCCAGCCTGCCCGTCGAGCAGATTGCCGCCAACCGCGAACAATGGATTGAAGCCTGGACGCAAGCCGTTCTGCGCTAACCTGTGAAACGCCTGCTGCCTGCGCTTCTGTTTTTGGGGATATTCTTTTTCCTGCCCCTCGCCCGGATTCTGGCCCTCGGCCTGAATCCGGGCTCCTTTGCCCTTCTGGGCGGTTCGTTTGCCCTGCGGCTGGCCGAGGTGCTTCGATTTACATTTTTCCAGGCCTTTGCCTCCACGTTCCTGACCATCATCGTTGGCCTGCCTCTCGCCTTTCTCTTTGCCCGCTACGAGTTTCCGTTAAAACCCGCCCTGCGGACACTGACCGCCATTCCCTTCATGCTGCCAACCGTCGTCGTTGCGTCGGGATTCAACGCCCTGCTCGGCCCGCGCGGCTGGCTCAACCTCGGATTGGCCTCGTTCGGCCTGCCCCCGGTGCAATTTGTCGGCACTTTCCAGGCCATTCTCGTGGCGCACGTCTTTTATAACGCCATCATTGTCATCCGGATGGTGGGAGCGGCTTGGGCTTCTCTCGACCCGCGCCTGGGGCAGGCTGCCCGTTCGCTGGGGGCCAGCCCGGCGCAGGTCTTCCTGCGGGTCACGCTGCCCCTGCTGCGACCCTCCATTCTGGCCGCCGGTTTGCTGGTCTTCCTGTTCGATTTCACCAGTTACGGGGTGATTTTATTGCTTGGCGGCCCCAAATTTTCAACCATCGAAGTCGAAATCTACATTCAAGCGATGCACATGCTCAACCTGCCCGCCGCTGCTCTGCTCTCTCTGGCGCAGTTGTTGTGTACCCTGGCCTTCTCCGCGCTATACAGCCGCTACGTCACTCGCCTTGCTGTCCCCATTAAACCGGTCGAACCAGTTCTCAAACGGCCTCGCTCTTTCATCGAGCGTTCTTTCGTCTTGCTTCTTTCCTCTTTCACTGTTCTCTTTTTCCTTTTGCCCTTGCTCGCCCTGCCCATTCGCTCCGTTTCCCGCCTCGAAGCGGAGCGCGGCCAGCGCGCCCAAGTTGGCCCGGCCCTGACGACTGAATATTACACCGAGTTGTTCGTCAACCGGCGCGGCTCCATTTTTTACGTCCCCCCGGTCGAAGCGGCGCGCAATTCACTGGTCTATGCCGGGCTGACGGTGGTCTTTTCGCTTGCGCTCGGTTTCCCGGCAGCCCTGGCCCTCGCCCGCCCCGGCAGGTTTGCCCAATGGGTTGACCCTCTGCTCATGCTCCCGCTCGGCGCTTCGGCAGTCACGCTCGGCCTCGGCTACATCCTAACTTTCAACCGCCCTCTCGCCGCGCTCTTTCCTCTTTCACTTATCACTCATCATTCATTATTCTTCACAGATTCCCTCGTAAAATCACCTTTTCTCATCCCTCTCGCCCACACCACCATTGCCCTGCCTTTTGTCATTCGTAACCTGCAAGCCGCGCTGGCGACCATCCCCAACCGTTATCGTGAAGCGGCAAGGGTCTTGGGTGCCACTCCCTTCCAGGTCTGGTGGCATGTTGACCGGCCCATTCTCTCCCGCGCGCTCCTCTCGGCCAGCGCCTTTGCCTTCACCGTCTCGCTGGGAGAGTTTGGGGCGGCCTCGTTATTGGCCCGTCCCGAATATCCCACCCTGCCGACCGCCATATTCCGCTTCCTCTCGCAGCCCGGCGGGCTGAATTACGGCCAGGCGATGGCTATGGCGACCCTGCTGATGCTCTTAACCGGCCTGTTTATCTGGTTCATCGAGCGGGAGCGTGTAGCCGGAGATTTGTGAGAATGCTCGTATGAGATTCTTGCGGCGCGTGCTATACTATAAAAATCTCACTTTGTCGGAAAAGCCATGAGCGACTCGAACACTCCCTACCTGACCGACCCTGCGGGGCAGGAACACTTGCTGGATAAACCCCTGACTCGGTTGGGCCGCGCCGCTGAAAACGAGATTGTCATTGTCAACAAACTCTCCTCGCGTGAGCATGCCCATATTCGCCGTGAAGGGCG
Organism: uncultured Anaerolinea sp.; assembly: GCA_964422545.1. GTDB lineage: Bacteria > Chloroflexota > Anaerolineae > Anaerolineales > Villigracilaceae > UBA5195. Next base: position 38,901 of record CAYRBO010000019.1, read on the forward strand.
CAGGACTATTCTGGAAGACCAGAACAGTACCAATGGCACTTTCCTGAACGGTGAGCGGGTGCGGGAGGCCGTTCCGCTGCGCGATGGCGATCAGTTGACTATCGGCGGCGTCGACTTCATCTTCCACGACCCCGACATGACCAGCCGCGAGACGCCCTTTCCTGAACTGGAAGTGAACCTGATGGCTGGTGAAGTGCGCCTGAACCGCCGCCTGGTGTGGCTCTCGCCTAAGGAGTTGGCTCTGCTCGCTTTCTTGTATGAGCATCGAGGCAGGGTTTGCTCCAAAGACGAGATTGGCCGCGCAGTTTGGTCGGAATACCAGGAGGGGATTTTCGACTATCAGATAGAAAACCTCGTTCGTCGTCTGCGCATCAAAATCGAAACCGACCCGAACGCCCCGCAACTCTTGTTGACGGTGAGGGGACTGGGGTACAAATTCGTAACACAGGGAATCGATTAAAAATTTGATTTTTTGTTGACTGATGCGGCTGAGCGTGATAAAATCCGCATTCGCAGTCGGGCGTGTAGCTCAATGGCAGAGCAGCGGCCTTTTAAGCCGTTTGTTGAGGGTTCGATCCCCTCCACGCTCATAAAAAAGCCTTCCAGACTCTGGAAGGCTTTTTTTATTGAGTATTTTATCGATGGGACGATAGTTGGCGAACCAAACCATGACGCAGCCGCTTCGGGGGCCGCAGCCAAAAGTTGCTATGATTTGCGCTCATCGCGTAAATCCTGCGCCATAATACTATACCGTAGTTCTTAATTGTCCTTCATTTTGACATAAAACAGCGTCGAGCCATCGATTTCCTGGGTTTTCATCTCAAAAAACTCTTTCAGGCTGGCAATCAGTCGCGAGAGTTGTTTCTGACCATAAGTGCGCGGGTCGAAGCCGGGGTCCAACTGGTAAAGGGCGTTGCCCATGTGGTCGAGCCGCGCCCAGCCGTCTTCCTGCACAGCAATCTCGTAGGCTTTTTCGAGAATCGGCATCGGGTCGAGTTCTTCTTTTTCGTTTTTCTTTTTCTCCACAGTCGGTTTTCGGACTGGTTCTTTTTGCTTTTTGGTCTCTGTCACCAGGTTTTCGGTATAAACGAACACATCGCAGGCGTTGACGAAGGGCTTGGGCGTTTTCTTCTCGCCGATGCCCATCACGAAGACGCCTGTCTCGCGGATGCGGGTTGCCAGGCGGGTATAGTCGCTATCGGATGAGACCAGGCAAAAGCCGTTGACTACCCCGCTGTGCAGGATGTCCATCGCGTCAATAATCATCGCGCTGTCGGTGGCGTTCTTGCCGATGGTGTAGCGGAACTGCTGGATGGGCTGAACGGCGTGGTAGTTGAGGATGTCCTTCCACGAGTTCATGCTGGGCGTTGTCCAGTCGCCATAAATGCGCCGCACTGTGACCATGCCATACTTGCCTGCTTCCACCAGCATTTGCGGGAACAGGCTGGCCTGGGCGTTATCGCCATCAATCAGCATGGCGATTTTATGTCTTGTTAAGGATGATATTTGTTCTTCAGGCATAAAGTCATTATACTTGTTCCAGTGCTACTTTACCAAATCTTTACACAGACTTCATCCCGGCTTTGTTCCACCGCCTTATAATCCAAAATCGAATATCGAATATCGCTATGCCTAAAATCCTTGTCATTGATGATGAACCTTCCATAGTCAACCTCGTCTCGGCTTATCTCAAGCCCGAAGGCTACGATGTTTACACCGCCTCCGACGGCCCCTCCGGGCTAAAGGCCGCCAAAGCCTACAAACCCGACCTGGTGGTGCTGGACCTCATGCTGCCCGGCATGGACGGCCTGGAACTGCTCAGCCGCCTGCGCCGCGAATCGGATGTCTACGTCATCCTGCTGACCGCCCGCACCGAGGAAACCGACAAAATCGTCGGGTTGTCGGTTGGGGCCGATGATTATGTCACCAAACCATTCAGCCCGCGTGAACTGGTCGCGCGCATCAAAGCCGCGCTGCGCCGTCTTAAAGCGGGAACCGGCCCTGGCGGCGATGAAATCCTGTCGTTCAAGCATGTGCGCATCGACGCCGGGGCGCGTATCGTCACCGTAAACGATATTCCGGTCGAACTAACCGCCATCGAATTCGACCTGCTCAAAGCCCTGGCCGAAAATCGCGGGCGCGTTCTCACCCGCGAGCAGCTGCTCGAAAAAGTCTGGGGTGGCAGTTATTACGGCGAAATGCGCGTTGTGGATGTCCACCTCGGCCACGTCCGCCAAAAACTGGGCGATGACAGCCTGATTGCCACCGTGCGCGGCGTGGGCTACCGCTTTGAGGATGAACCGCTGTGAACTCCATCCAATTCAAACTGTTGCTTTCTTATCTCGCCGTGCTGGTTATTGGCGTCCTCGTGCTGCTGCTGGCTGTGCAACTGATTGCGCCCAGCGCCTACTCGCGTCACATGATGGGTGAAATGCCCATGCCCGGCATGGGGCCGGGGCGCGGGCAGGGGCAAGGGCCGAACCTGGGTCTGGCAAACTTCCGCGCTGGGATGTTCGAGGCGCTCGGTTACGCCATTGTTGCGGCCTTGCTGGCGGCAGTCGCGGTCAGCATCTTCCTCAGCCGCCGCATCGTCTCCCCGCTCGAGAAAATGGCCTCCGCCGCCCAACGCATCGCCGCCGGACATTACGACGAGCGCGTAGCCGTTAACGGCTCGGATGAAATCGCCCAGTTAGGCGCGCAATTCAACCAGATGACCGAAAAACTCGAAAGCACCGAAACCATGCGCCGCCGTCTGATTGGCGATGTGAGCCACGAACTGCGCACCCCCCTGACCGCCATCAAAGGATACATGGAAGGACTGATTGACGGCGTCCTGCCCGCCAGTCCCGAAACCTTCGAGCAAGTCCACCGCGAGGCCGACCGGCTGGGGCGGCTGGTGGATGATTTGCAGGAACTCAGCCGGGTCGAATCGGGCGCTTTTTCTTTGGATGTCCACCCGGTACATCTTTCTGACCTTGTGCAGACCACTGTCAAGCGGCTTTCCCCGGCTTACGAGAAAAAAGGAGTTCGATTTCACTGGAACCTGCCCCCTGACCTTCCACAAGTTCTGGCTGACGAAGACCGGCTGGTGCAGGTCCTCACCAACCTGCTTGGCAACGCCCTGGCATATACCCCCGCGTCTGGCGAAGTGACCGTGACCGCCGCGCAGGTTGGCGGCGAAGTGCAAGTTACCGTAAAAGATACCGGCCTGGGCATCCCTGCCGAAAGCCTGCCGCGCATCTTCGACCGCTTCTACCGGGTTGATAAATCCCGCTCACGCGGCGCGGGTGGCGGCTCCGGCATCGGCCTGACGATTGCCAAAGCCATCATCGAAACGCACGGCGGGCGAATTTGGGCCGAATCGGCGGGAGAGGGCCGGGGCAGCGCGTTTACATTCACACTGAAAACTGCTTGACGTTTTTTAGACCCCGTCCGTTTTGTCTGCGGTCATCAAATGTCCGAATACGTATAGGGTGACGTACAGGAACAGGAAAAACAGCGTAAACAAGACCGTAAAAGTCAGGGTGCGCGGGTGGCTGAAGGGGTGAATGATTCGGTCGAGGATATCACCGGCTAAAGGGAGCGGATTCCCGATTACGTCCCAACTGTTCCAGCGCAAGAAGCGCCCAACGTACATCCCCAGGCTGCTTAGGGCGGTAACAACAGTCACGAAAACCCAGCTGGCGAGGCCGCCCAAAAGCTGCCGCGCGATTTCTTGCATGAAATAGAGTGAGATAATTCCAAGCAGCAGACCGTTCCAACCGAACCAGATGAGCATGATGACATCGTACCAGACCGGCACGTTTGCATCGGGGTGGGCCAGGTGCTGGAAGTCGGTCAGGATGTAAGGCGCATTTGGCAGGAACAAGAGCCACAAGATGGCGCTTCCGCTGGTCAGAAGAATCTTCAAGATTTGGGGCAGGCGCGTGGAGACGTAAGCCACCCAGGCCAGCAGGAAGGGTATCCAGGCCAGAATGAGATTCCAAACCAGGAACAGGTAACGATAACTCTCGCTGGTGACGGCGCGCGCCGCCAACACGGCAATTGACATCACGGACGAGGCGGCCAGCAGCAGGAACAACGTCAGGCGGTATTTTTCATCGGGCTGCATAGTGAACAGTTTGCTCATAGATTCCCTCCTGGGATTCAAAAAAGGTGGATGGGCAAATTATCCACCTTTTTGATGCCATTACAAGGTTTTCAGTCCATCTCTTGAGTTCACATCAAACAGGCGTAATGAGCAGGTATTCCTGCAACACGGAACGGTACGGCTTGGAGAGATGAAGCGCGCTTTCGCGCATCAGCACGGCCAGCAAATCGGCCCCTATCATCATGTCCATGTGGCGAAACAAGATTTCTAACAGGCGGGAATAGACATCAGCCGCGTCTTTAGGAGATGAGGAAATTGTCTGGTCTATGACGTTCGTCCCGTTGATGCTGATGTTCCAGCCATGCGCGGCGGTGACGAAATTAATTTCTCGGATGATGGTGTTGACAAGTGACGGGCCGGTCAGTTCAATCAGGCGTTCCAGCAAGTGAGTGGTTATCCACGAGAAAGAATGATGTAGAAGATATTCGTCCCAGGCAGGCGTATGTTCTTCGCTGTCTAAAAAGCGGACTGTGCTGCATGGTTCTTTCCAGCCATACAGGGCCATCATGCCCCCCGCAGAATGCAAAATCTGGTTATTAGATACGAAAAGGGTATAGTGTGGCGGGTTACCGTCTCCTGGTAAGAGAGCCAGGGCTTCGGCATTTGGCCAGCGGATATGCGCCAGCGCCGGGGCGGGGTGTTTCATCCAGGTCTGAAATTGCTCCTCGAGGCTTGTGTTTTCAGGCAGCGGCGTTGGGGAAACAGCGGTTTGTTCGAGCAGGATTTTTACGAGGCGGACAGCCTGTGGCGTGAGGGCAAGCGCCCGCAAATGGGCTTTGCCCTTTGATGTGTCAATAGATTGGAACCAGGAGGCAGGGGCGAGCCGCTCCATATTCCCGGCATGACGATACACATTTACCAACTCGCCGCGCGCAAAAAGCAAGTGATGGCCTGAATGATTTTGAAAATCGACCTCCACTACGCCGGTCTGAAAATCGTTCTTGTAAGAAGAAATAAAAGTCGGCAGCTTCCCGGCGGGGATGACGTTGACTTCCGTTGTCGCAGAGGAGAATAATGGATATGCCATAAGGGGTACCTTGCGCTGATATTAACACGGTTAGAATATTCCAAATCGTGCAAGGCCGTTTCAAGAGTGTTGCAACAATGCAAGGAAGGGGGTTAATGTTCTGTAAAAGGTTTCCAAAAATCAGATAGAAAGAGTAGAATAAGCCATTCTCACGGAGGCCAAATGACAACTCCCGACGTACCAATAAACAACAAGCGCGAAATCTTTGGCTGGGCAATGTATGATTGGGCCAATAGTGCGTTTAGCACCACAGTTGGAACGGTGTTCCTGGGGCCTTACCTGGCATCCTTGGCGTCAGATGCCGCGCAGGCCTATCCAGATGGAATGGCGCGCCTGGCAGGCATTCTCCCTGTTGCGCCCGATTCATTCCTGCCGTATTGCGTCTCCTTCTCGGTCGGGATGCAGGTTTTGTTCCTGCCCATTTTGGGCGCGATTGCCGATTACTCTCACATGCGGAAGCAAATGATGCAGTTGTTTGCGACCCTGGGGGCGATTGCGACGATTTTGCTGTTCTTCGTCGAAGGCAGTTTGTGGTGGCTGGGTGGATTGTTGTTCATCATTGCCAACCTGGCGTTTGGCGCGGCGATGGTTTTCTACAATGCCTACCTGCCCGATATTGCCAGTGAAGACCAACGCGACAGCGTCTCTTCGTATGGCTGGGCGATGGGCTACCTGGGCGGCGGGCTGCTTCTGCTCTTCAACCTGATATTTTACCAACTCCGCGAAACGATAGGCGTGCCAACCGGCCTGGCGGTGCGCATCAATCTGGCCTCGGCGGGGGTGTGGTGGTTGGGGTTTTCGTTCATTACATGGGCGCGGCTCCGCTCACGGCGCGCGCGCCGCTCCCTGCCCAAAGGAGAAACCTACATTGGGGTTGGGTTTAAGCAATTGCGGCAAACCATTAGCGAACTTAAGAACTTTCCCGAAACGCTCAAATACCTGCTGGCATATTTCCTCTACAACGACGGCATTCAGACTGTGATTGCGGTCGCGGCCACTTTTGCCGCCGCCCCGCTCATCCGCGGCGGGCTGGAAATCGAGACCGGCACATTGACGATGGTCATCTTGATGATTCAGTTCGTGGCCTTCTTTGGCGCCTTGTTCTGGGGCAAACTGGCCGGGTGGATTGGCGCAAAACAATCCATCATCGTCAGCCTGGTTATCTGGTCGGGCGTGGTCATTTATGCCTATTTCGGCTTGTTCCCTGAAACGCGCGTGACCGAATTTTTCGTCCTGAGCGGTTTTATCGCCCTGGTCTTGGGCGGGTCGCAAGCCATCAGCCGCAGCCTGTTCGCGCAGATGGTTCCAAACGGCAAAGAAGCCGAATATTACTCCTTTTATGAAATCTCAGAGCGCGGCACATCCTGGATTGGCCCGCTGTTGTTCGGCCTGATGAACCAGGTCTTCGGCAGCCTGCGCCCAGCCATCCTTTCGCTGATTTTCTTTTTCGTCATGGGGTTAATCCTGCTGCCTTTCGTCAATGTTAAGAAGGCAATGGAAGATGTGAAAAAATACGAAGAGCAGGCAGTATAAAACGGACGGAATACGGAATCATTTCAAACCCTGCCAGCGGCGCGCCTTGCTCCTATGAGACTGCGCGCCGTTGTGGTTTAATCGGCCACATGGACTATATTCTTCAACTCCGTAAATTTATCGGACACCGCCCTATCCTGATGGTGGGAGCGGCGATACTCATTGTCGATGCCGAAGACCGCCTGCTGCTGATGAAACGCTCCGATAGCGGGTTGTGGGGGCCGCCGGGCGGCGCGACCGAGCCAGGAGAATATGTGGAAGCCGCCGCCAAACGCGAGACGGCGGAGGAAACCGGTTTGCAAATCGGTGAAATGTCTTTGTTTGGCGTATTCTCCGGCCCGGAACTGTATTACAAATATCCCAACGGCGACGAAGTCTACAACGTGACCATCGTCTATCTCTCGCGTGATTTCAGCGGCGAAGTGAATCTTGACCACGAACACACCGAATACCGCTGGTTTGCGCATGACGAAATCCCCGCGCCAGAATACATCAGCCCGCCGATTGTGCCAGTCATCGAGCAGTTCAAGCAAGCAAAATAAGGAGAGACCATGAACCACACCTCTTTCGCCACCACCACGCGCGGCCTGAACCGCGACCTGCCGCCCATGCGGCTGTATGAACGCGCCAAGAAACTCGGCGTGTGGAATCCGTCTGAGATTGACCTGTCGAAAGATAAGGCCGATTGGGCGGCATTGACCGACGAGGAAAAAGACCTGCTTTGGCGGCTGCTGGGGATGTTCGTCTCTGGCGAGGAAGCCGTCACCCTCGACTTGCTGCCGCTCATCAGCGTCATCGCCGCCGAGGGGCGCATCGAGGAGGAAATGTACCTGACCACCTTCCTGTTCGAGGAAGCCAAACATACCGACTTTTTCCGCCGGTTTTTGGACGAAGTCGCCTTGTTCCCCTCTCCCACCGTGAGAGGGGCCGGGGGTGAGGGACTCCCCTCTCCCACCGTGAGAGGGGCCGGGGGTGAGGGACTCCCCTCTCCCACCGGGAGAGGGGCCGGGGGTGAGGGACTCGACCGCTACCACGCCGACAACTACCGCCGCATCTTCTACGAAGCCCTGCCCGAAGCATTGCTCTCCCTGAAAGATGACCCCTCGCCTGCCGCGCAGATTCGGGCTTCGGTCACGTACAACATGGTCGTGGAGGGCGTCCTGGCCGAAACCGGCTACCACGCCTTTTTCACCGCCTTGCAGCGCAAAGACCTGATGCCCGGCCTGCGCAAAGGCATTTCGCTTTTGAAACAAGACGAATCGCGCCACATTGCCTACGGCATTTATCTGCTCTCTCGCCTGGTGGCCGAACACCCCGACCTGTGGGACGAACTGCAAACGCAGATGAACGCCCTGCTGCCCTCCGCCATCGGCGTCATTGGCGACGCCTTCGCCGCTTACGAAGTGGTCCCCTTTGGGCTGGTGGAGGATGACTTCATCCAATATGCCATGACCCAGTTCAGCAAACGCGCCGAGCGGCTCGAAAAAGCGCGCGGAGCCAGCCTGGACGAAATCAACCGCGTCACCCAATCGGTCATCGAAAGAGATGATGCCTAAAACCTTTATAATCCACCAATCAACACCAATCTCCACGAATTTTTAATACCTTTTGTAAGGATCTTGAAATAGGTGAACACAATACCCGGACACGCAATTCACGGGGTTACGCGGAATAACCGATTTGAGATACAGATTTGCCCTTGATTAGGGTCGTCAATTCGCGCAGATTAGTGGACAAAACCCATGCCCATCCAACGCCCCAACTACCTCTCTTCACGCCATATTCACCCCAAAGTGCGCATCGACACGGCCCAACTGCCCGACGGTCACATCATCGAGCCGGTCATCCTCGAGTTCAGCGATTGGGCCGGTATCATCGCCCTGACCAAAGCGCAGGAAGTCCTGCTCATCCGGCTCTACCGGCGCGGGGTAGATGACATCGTTTGGGAAATCCCCGGCGGCATGATTGACCCCGGCGAAACCCCGCTCGAAGCCGCCCAGCGCGAGTTGCTCGAAGAAACCGGCTACGGCGGCGGGACGTTCATCGAACTGCCAGTCATCTCGCCCAATTCCGACAACCACACCAACCGCTACCATCCCTTTTTGGCCCTCGAAGTAGAAAAATTAGGCGGCTTATCAGAGGAGGACATCGACCGCATCGAAGTCCACCCTATTCCGCTTGCCGAAGTTATCCGCATGGCGCAGCGCGGCGAGTTGCTGCAAGCCATGCAGGTCAGCACCCTGTTTTTTGCGCTCTCGCGCCTGAATCGCATCGTCCCATGAACCCATTGACCGCCCTCAAAGCCCTGCGCGAACTGGGGCCGACCGCCGTCACGCTCAACGCGCTCTACAAACTGGGGCTGAAGACGGGATTTTTCCGCCTTCAGGAAAGACGAAATCCCCATCTTTTCTCTTTCGGCTTTCTTTTCGACCTCCCTACCCGCGACCAACTCCTGGCCGTGCTTGGCCCGGCTGGCCTGGAACAACTCACCGCCGAGGCCGATGAAGTTGTCGCCAGGAAATACCGCCCGTTTGGCAGCGAACCAGTCGAAATCAACCTGACGCCGCCCTCCCAACGCCATTGGACGGAATGCGAAACACCCCATCACACCGCCGACATCAAACTCATCTGGGAGCCCGCCCGCTTTGGCTGGGCCTTCACGCTGGGGCGCGCCTTTCACGCCACCGGCGACGAGAAATACGCGGCGGCCTTCTGGCGTTACTTCGAGAGTTTCCAGGCCGCAAACCCGCCCTATTTTGGGGAAAATTGGATGAACGGCCAGGAAGTCGGCCTTCGTTTAATTGCACTCACCTGGGCCGGGCAGGTCTTCTGTCAAGCGGAACAAACTACCCCGGCACGCCTCGCTGCTCTCGCCGTTTCGATTGGCATTCATGCCGCCCGCATTCCCGCTACCCTGCTCTATGCCCGTTCGCAGAACAACAATCATCTCCTCACCGAAGCCGCCGCGCTCTACACGGCCAGTTTCGCCCTGCCCGAACACCCCCAGGCTGCCGAATGGCGTAAAACCGGCCAGAAGTGGCTTCATTGGTGTTTCGAGCATCAAATCGACGAAAACGGTGAATACGTCCAGCATTCCACCAACTATCACCGGCTCATGCTGCAAACGGCATTGTGGGTGTTTGCGCTAGACTCACGACTTTTGAAACCCGAAAATGGGGAGATTTTCGACTCCGCTACCCATGAAAACATGGCCCGCGCCACGCGCTGGCTGCTTTATCTGCTCGACCCAATCTCTGGCCGGGTCCCCAACCTCGGCCCCAACGACGGGGCATACATCTTTCCGCTTTCGACTTGTCCTTTCAGCGATTTCCGCCCGGTTGCCCGCGCCGCCGCGCGCGCTTTTCTGAGATACACGCTCCAGCGCAGCCCCCAAGATGAACTTTCGCTCTGGCTCGGCCTGCCAACCCCAACCGACGAGGGCGGGCTAAATCTTCTCGAAACTCTGCCCGAAATGCGCCGCCTGGTTTACATGCGCAATGCGCCGCCCATCTCCGTTACGGCTTCGCCCAGCGGCCAATCGTGGGCCTATCTGCGGACGGCCAATTTCCGCTCGCGCCCCGGCCACGCCGATTTGCTGCACTTCGACCTGTGGTGGCGCGGTTTCAACATTACCCTCGACCCCGGCACATACCACTACAACGCCCCCCCGCCCTGGGACAACGCCCTGACGCACGCCCGCTTCCACAACAACATCACCATAGATGACGCCGACCTGTTCACCCGCGCCGGGCGATTTCTCTACCTCGATTGGCGCAAGGTTCGTTGCAAATGGATTGCCAGCGCTTCTAGCCGCTGGAACGCCTGGCAGGGCTTAACGGCAAATCACACCGCCTATGGCGAACGATTCGGAATTGGGCATCAGCGCAATGTAGAGGTGAACCGCCGCGAGCAATGGAAAGTGACCGATACCCTGACCTTCGTTTACCGTGAGCAGCGCTCCATCCGCCTGCACTGGCTCTTACCCGATTGGGAGTGGCAGGTCGAGAATGGCGATTCGATATTTGAGATTCGGTTGAAGTCGCCGCAGGGATGGATAACGCTCAAAGTAGGCTGCGGTGATGAGCAAAGGCCTGCGTTTACGCTCGTCCGCGCCGGGGAAGTGCTGTGGGGCAATTTGGCCGATTGCCCGCCGACGCGCGGCTGGTTCTCGCCCACCTATGGCGTCAAAGAACCTGCGCTCTCACTGACGCTCGAAGTCGTCAGCGACCATTCCCTGCAATTCATCACCCTGTTCGAACTTCCCGCCGAAGACGAATCACATCGCCTGAACGCGCTGGCCCAAAGCCTGGAGCAATTCGCCGCTCAACTCCAATCTGCCGCGGCGCGAGACGACCTGCCAATCGACCCCGCAGACCTGCTGCCCACCCTGACCGAAACAGCGCAAAAACTGCGGGAGGGGGATATTCAAGCCCTCGAAACCTACCGCCGCCTGCGGCTCGAACCATCCGAATGGAGAGAATCGCTGGGCGATGACGCCGCCGCGCTCCTGGAAGAAATCGAAGCCGAAATGATTAATTTCCGGCTATACTAAACCCATGCACATCCTACTCATCCATCAAGCCTTTGCCGCGCTCGACGAACCGGGCGGGACGCGCCACCACGAACTGGCGCGCTTTCTCGTCTCGAAAGGCCACCAGGTGACGGTCATTGCCAGCCCGGTCAGTTATCTCACTGGGAGGGGCTCCCCAAAGGGGGGCGAAACCCTGAACGGAATCACCATTCTGCGGCCACGCGTGTATGCGGCCCTCCACAAATCCTTCTTTCACCGCCTGCTGGCCTTTTTTTCTTTCGCTCTTTCGTCTTTCTTTGCCGGTCTGGGCGTCCAAAACGTAGATGTGGTTTGGGGCACCTCGCCGCCGATTTTCCAGGGTTGGACGGCCTGGCTGCTGGCGCGGCTGAAAGGGGCGAAGTTCTTGTTCGAGGTGCGCGACCTGTGGCCCGATTTTGCCATCGCGGTCGGGGTGCTGAAAAACCCGACGCTGATCAAAATGTCGTTGTGGCTGGAGCGCTTCCTGTACCGGAGCGCCGACCAGGTGATGGTCAACAGCCCGGGTTATGTAGAACACGTTTCCAGCCGGGGCGCGCAGCGCGTCGAACTGATTCCAAACGGGGCCGACCCAGAGATGTTCAACCCGCTCGATATGGGCAGTCAGTTCCGGGCGTCCAATCACCTGCAAAACAGATTCGTGGTCTTGTATGCCGGGGCGCACGGCATTTCTAACGATTTAGAGGTCGTGTTAGAAGCCGCCGTTTTGCTGGCGCGGCGGCTCGATATTCACTTCGTGTTGCTCGGCGACGGCAAAGAGAAAGCCAATTTACAGGCCCGCGCCCGGGAGTTGGGAGTGCGGAATGTGACTTTCCTGCCGCCGGTGCCGAAAAGTGAAATGGGCGCGGCCCTGGCCGGGGCAGATGCCTGCGTTGCGATTTTGAAGCCGCTTGACGAATACAAAACGACCTACCCAAACAAGGTCTTCGATTACATGGCCGCCGGAAGACCGGTGATTCTTGCCATTGATGGCGTCATCCGCGAGGTGGTCGAGGCGGCTGGCTGTGGCCTGTTCTGCCAGCCGGGCGACCCCCAAGCCCTGGCCGAGGCGGTGCTGAAGCTGGCCGCCAACCGCGATGCCGCCCTGCAAATGGGCCTGGCCGGGCGTGCCTACCTTGAGCAGCACTTCAGCCGCCAGGTAATGGCTGAAAAGCTGGAGAAGTTGCTGGTTATCTTGGCATCGTAGCGGGGATATGCCGGGCAATAGATCTGATTGCGCAAGTGAATCAGCGGGTGATAGCCCGTCCGGACTTGAAACAGGCGGTGGTGAGTTTGATAACCAGCAAGCATCTGCCATACCGTTGCAATATTGTTGCTCACCGCCAAATTAAGGCGCGGAATGTGGGGTTTTCTTCTATTACAAATCAAAAACTGGCAATTAAAAGGCCCCGCCCTGCCGTCCAACGAGGGCTGCCGCAGGGGGTGTGGCTCTTCTCGTCTGACACGGGCAGGGCAGGTAATTTGCCTTTTCTTCAGCGGGGTTACCCCCACGCGAAGCACTATTATATTATAACTGCAAATTTTGCCAACCGTGAATCTTACAATTCAGTAAATTCAACTACAATTCTGTCAAAAAAGACCGGGCACGGCGTATGCCACGGTCTTCCGGGGAGTGTGGGCGCGAAGGGACTCGAACCCCTGACCTCATGTGTGTGATACATGCGCTCTAACCAACTGAGCTACGCGCCCGCAACGGATTGGGATTATAGCCCAGCCCGCCAGGTTTGACAAGAGTCGTGGTTCTTGAAAAAGACTGTTTTTAGCAGCAACAGCGTCTTTTGGGGAAATGAGTTCAAGCGGTCGGCTTCTTCTTGTTGAACCACATCCACGAAAGGGCGTTTTCTCCCCTGATGAACTGAAAGTAGACCCACGTCAGCAGGTGCAACACAATCAGGACGAACAGCGCCGTCGAAAGCGTGCCATGCACCGTCCGCAGGGGAAATGCGTAGAAATCGGTGGGCAAAACCAGCCCCGAATCGCTCAGTACCCCGGCCTGAATCGTCAGCCCAATGCCGCTCAGCGACATCAAAAGGGTAAACAAATATAAGAGCCATTGCACCGGTCCGGCTATGGTCACGATAAGCGGCTTAGGTTTGGCCAGCGGATTCTTGACCCTGCGCAGCGGCTTGAGCATGACCCGCCGCGCGATAAGGCGGATGACCGTCAACAGCAAGATACCCGTTCCCAGCGCCATGTGAACAGCGAGCGGGATGATTTTTTCCTGCGTGTTGGGCTGCTCGGCCAGCGCAAAGATGCCCAGCAGGAAGGTGACAAAAATCAACACGGCAGATAACCAGTGCAGGATAACAAGCAGGGGAGGATAACGGCTCATGCGAGGGGCTTTTTGGCTGCGATGCCCACCTTGCGCGGATAAGCAGGCGGGGTAGCAGCGGGTTTATCAACGATGACGAGATAGCGTTCTTCGGCCACGCCGGGTAATTCGACTGGGATGAGTTGGCGCATGCGACCACCCAGCAGTTTAAGCGCGTTTTCGGCGGCCTGGACTTCTGCCGGGCCGCCCTCGCCTTTTTGCGCCAACATTCCGCCACCTACTTTGACCAACGGCAACAAATATTCGGCCAGCACCGGAAGGTTGGCGACAGCGCGCGCCACCGCCCAATCATATTTTTCACGATGTTTGGGGTTGCGCCCCACATCCTCGGCGCGGGCGGCCAGCACCTCGACGCCTTCCATGCCCAGGGTTTCGATGATGTGTTGGCAGAAATTGGCCTTTTTCCCGACCGATTCGACCAGGGTCAGTTTCATGCCGGGGTACAAGATTTTAAGCACGACTCCGGGGAAGCCTGCGCCCGTGCCGACATCCACCAGCCGCCGGGGAGGCTGCTCGCGCCAGGCCAGGCTGCAGGACATCGAATCAAGAAAATGCTTGGCGCGAATCCCCTCTACATCCCGAATGGCGGTCAGGTTGAATTTCTGATTCCATTCGAGCAATTCGCGTTCATAGGCGGTCAATTGGGCAACCTGCCGGGGTGAAAGCGAAATACCAAACAATTGAAGCGCGTCGCGGGCGAGTTTGTCCATGCCAGGAATTATAGCGATTTTTGATGATAACGGTACACCCACACCGAGCGCAGGAGCGCCAGCGTCAGCGTGAAAAACAGCATGATAATGAACGAAAAGTTCCAGACCGGGCGCGCCAGGTAGAACAGATAAATTGCCACCAGGTGAACCAGGTCGCCGAACAGGAGTGCTTCCACAGCCGGAGAAAGCATCCGGTTATCGTTATAAGGCAAAATCCGCAGGACGACGAAAGTCAAAACCCACAACAAGACGCCATACCAGCGAATCAGTTCCAGCGGCGCGGGGGGCAAAGTATCGGTTGAAAACTGCGCCACGAACATGGCTGGGGCAGCCAGGCACAGCAAACCGGTGCCAAAATTTAGCGCCACTGCTTCGAAAATCAGGACATATCGCATGAATTTGTTGTAGGTCATTGTTCGTTCCTTTTATGTTGGGTTAATTGGGATTATACAGGCATTGCGCCACAAGTTGCGAGGATTGACTGCACTGCTGGTAAAATCGACCCAATTCAGCCATGACCTACATCACCCGTATCCCCCTCTCCACCTGGATTCAAGCCGCCCGCCCGCGCACCTTGCCCGCCGCCGCCGCGCCGGTGCTGGTTGCAACGGCCCTGGCCTGGCGCGATGGCGTTTTCCAGCCGCTGGCGGCGCTGGCCTGCCTGCTCATCTCCCTGCTCATGCAAATCGGCGCGAACTTTGCCAATGACCTGTTCGACCACGAGCGCGGCGCCGATACGCCCGACCGCCTTGGCCCGCCGCGCGTTACCGCAATGGGGTTAGTCTCTCCGGCCCAAATGCGCCTCGGCCTGGCGGTCGTCTTCGGTTTGGCGGCGCTGCTTGGGCTATATCTCATTTCCCTGCGCGGCTGGCCGGTGCTGGTGCTGGGAATCGCCATCATCACGGCGGCGTTAGCCTACACCGGCGGCCCCTTTCCTTACGGCTACAACGCCCTCGGCGACCTGTTCGTGTTCCTTGCGTTTGGCGTCGCCGCCGTCTGCGGGACGTATTATGCCCAGGCTGGCGCAGTCACCCCAACCGCGTGGTGGGCCTCCGTTCCGATTGGCCTGCTCATCGTTAACATTCTCGTCGTCAACAACACCCGCGACATCCCCACCGACCAAAAGACCAACAAGCGCACCCTGGCCGTCCTGCTGGGGCGCGAAGCCATGCTGACCGAATACCTGGCCTGCCTGCTGGGTGCGTACCTGCTTCCGCTTGGTCTGTGGGTTTTCGGCCAGACCTCGTGGGGCGTGCTGCTGGCCTGGGTTTCCGTGCCACAAGCCATTGGCTTATACCGTGAATTTTCACGCGCTGAAGGCCGCGCCCTCAACAAAACCCTGGCTGGCACGGCGCAGTTGTCGCTTGTGTATGCCGTCCTGTTTTCGCTGGGGCTGCTATGGCCGTAGGCGTTGTTGAGCGTCTTCGCGTTTTCAATCAAAACCGTCTGCCGGGCATGGTTGCGCGCAAATATCAGGCTATGCGCGCCCATCCCTTTGCGTTTTTTCGCGGCGCAGCCCACCTGTTCTATGCGGATTGGCCTGCCGCTTCCCCTCTCAATGATTCGCCGCCTGCCTGGCTGTGCGGCGACCTGCACCTCGAAAACTTCGGCGTTTTCAAAGGCGCCGACCGGCAGGTTTACTTTGACATCAACGACTTCGACGATGGCGCGCTGGCCCCCTGCGCCTGGGATGCCGCCCGCTGGCTCGTCAGCCTGTATTTGGCAGCGGATTTATTGGATTTAAGCGAGGCGGATGTCGCCACGCTGGGGATGTTTTTCGTGAAACGATATTTTTCCACGCTGGCGGGCGGGCGCGCCGCCCCGCTTTCGCCTGTTCCCGTTTCCGAAGCAGTCCACCGGCTAAAGCGCGAAGCCGAAACCCGCTCGCGTGAGAAATTCCTGAACGAACGCACCCGCCGCGAGGGAGATGAACGCTGCTTCGTCGAATCCAAAAAACTCTTGAGCGTAAGCGGAGATGAAAAAAAGCGCGTCATGAAGGCGATTCGCCGGATGGGAGAAAACTCGGGCAAATTGCACTTCTACCGCCCGCTCGATGTGGCCTTCCGCGTGGCCGGGACGGGCAGCCTGGGGCTGAAGCGTTATGTTGTGCTGGTGGAGGGGCGCGGCTCGCCTGATGAAAACTTCATCCTCGACCTGAAGGAATCTCACCCTTCGGCGCTGGCCCCGGCGCTGAACATTCCCCAGCCACAGTGGGCCAGCGAAGCCCAGCGCGCCGTGACCGTGCAGGAACGCGCCCAAATTATGCCCCCAGCCCTGCTCGATACGCTCGACATTGATGGCGCGTGGTACATCTTGCGAGAAATGCAGCCCTCGCAAGATAAGATTACCGTGACCAACTGGGAAAAACGCCCCGGCTGGATTCAATCCCTGTGCGGCGAGATGGCCGAACTCACCGCCCGTGCCCACCTGCGTGGCGCCGGGCGCGAGGGGGCGGCCAGTTTGGAATCATTCATCGCCTTTGGCGCACAGGCCGCCCTGATGGGTGAATTGCTCGCTTTTGCCCGCCGCGCCGCCGAAACAGCCCGCGCCGACTACCGCGTCTTTTGTGATGCATTCCCACCGGGGGCAGGCTAAAGACCGCGGTTCATCAAAAACTCCGGGGAGTTCCCGGAGTTTTTGATTGGGGCTATTTTGTTTTATCTACTTCGGCTTGCAGCCTGGTTTTGACATCCTCGAAACTCAGCCCATTTTGCAGGCAGTAATCTTTGGGTGTTGCGGAGGGGGCCGGGAGTGGGCCGCCGATAATCGCTTCGATGGCTTCAGGCGGTACGCCCCAGGCCAGGATTTCGCCAAAGGTGGTTTTACCCTTGATGACGCGGTCGCTTTCACTGGCGGTGTGAGTCGTATTAGCGGCGGGGGCTGGCGTGGAAGGAGAATCTGCTAATGGCGTGGAGGCAGGCTGCGGGGAGTCTGCTCCGGCGGCGGGGTTGGAGATGGTGTGATTTTCAAGGTAGGCAACCTGTTCAGGCGTGAGATTCTGCCCCTTGAGCAGTTCCGCCGCGCTTTCCGGCAAATAAATATCATCGCTCAAATCGAAAGGCAGGCTTTTGTAGAAGGCCACGAACAGACGCACCGAGGATGTGCCAACTTCGAGTTCGCTTTCGGCATAGATGGTTTCGAGATTTTTGACCGGAAAGGCGGCGGGGTTGGCGTCGCTTACCCCAAACGCCTGAGCCAACACGAAGGAGGAGATTCCGAAATTCTTTTCCACATCGCCAAAGGTGTATGAGCCGCGGATGTCAGCGGGGTTGGCCTGCCCGGAAAATTCGCCGGTGGTGAATTTGACGGGCTGTTTGGTGCCTTCGGTTTTCCACCAGCCCATGACAGTGGTGAACAGGATGCCACCGAACAGGATGGCCAGCACGACGGTGGCCAAAGGTTTGGAGGTCAGGGTCATTTCACACCTCGCGGATTCAGGACAGGGAGTGTTTGGGCGTTTTTGGGCAGGGGAGTGGAAAAGACGACAGTTTTGGCAACCGGGCAAACCGCTTCGGAAGTGCATTCGAGGCATGAGATGCACTGGTGGTCGCGGATGGTGGTTTTGGTATCAACCGGGATGTTCATGGGGCAGACGATATTGCAGGCGCCGTCGGCTTTGCAGGTCGTCTCCACTCGGCGGATGCTGAAGACCCGGAACAGGTTGCTGATGCCAAGCACCGCGCCGTAGGGACAGGCATATTTGCACCACGGGCGTTCGACGAATAGCGACAGACCGAGCGTGAGGCCTAGGATGACGAGACCGGTTATGGCGACTTCATCACTCCAGAAGTTGAACAGGGCAAAGTAGGGGTCGTATTCGGCAAAGATGAGCGTTCCGGTGGCGGCAGTTATGTAAAGTACCCAGGCCAGTACGCCGTACCGCAGATAGCGCAACAGGTTATCGAGTTTGGCGGGGACGAAATTATTGAAGCGGCGGCGGAAGATCTTTTTACCGAGTTTGCTGACCCATTCTTGGATGGTCCCCAGTGGGCAGACCCAGCCGCAAAAGACCGGGCCAAATAAAACCGCTAGCAGGAAGCCAAGAATCATCAAGATGAAGGCCGATTCGTGGATTTTTTGCACGAAAGTCCCGACGGTGGCGTATTGGTAGATGGTCACGACCCCGCCGAAGGGGCAAAGCGCGTGGAGCGAAGCGGTGGAAAGGAAGGGAATCCCGCCGCCAGTCTCGACCAGGGTGTGGTTGACTGCAATGAGCGCGATGAAAGAAAAGAAGAAAAACTGCACCACTCTGCGCAGCCAGATACTGCGCGGGCGAAAGAGCCTTATCTTTTTGCCGAATACCGTTATCATGAGCAACTCCTTGTTCAGGTTAATTGCTCACAGTGTAATTTTTATTTGTTCAGTTTCAAAAAAGGGATTGTGAAGATTGTGTAAAGAAACGATTTTACGACGATTGGGGTATATCTCCAGCCTGGAACAACCCCTGTTCTGTCACAATCCAGCCCACCGGCACATCGTATCCGCTGTGGGGCACGGATTCCAGCAAAAGCGCTTGGTACACCACCCCCACGCTGATTCTGCTAAACCGGGACAAGAATCGGTCGTAATATCCCCCGCCATAACCCAGCCGCCAGCCCTGACGGTCGTAGGCCAGCCCTGGAACCAACACCAACTCGACCATTTCGGGCAGAACGATAGGCAAATCTGCCGTCGGTTCGGCCATGCCAAACGGATGAATCACCAGCCGCGCCGGGTCGTAAGGGTGAAAGTCCATGCGATGGTTCTCTTCTGGCACGATGCGCGGCAAAACCCAGCGTTTGGCGGGGAATTGCCCCAGCAGTGGGCGCAAATCCACTTCGGCTTTCATCGGCATATAAGTCAGAATCGTTTCGGCGCGCTGGAAAACCGGCCAGGCGGCGAGATGCTCGCAAATCGACTGGTTGGCAAGCCGCCGATTCTCCTCGCCCAATTCCCGGCGGATGATGCGGCATTTCTTGCGGAGCGACTGTTTAGAGTTGGGTTCAGACATGGGGGAATTGTAAATGAAAAAGTAACTGCTCAGGCATAAAAGCCCGAATTGGTTGAACTTTACTATTGTCAAAAACATAAAAGCCGAGCACAATAAGGCCGATGACCGACAACCTGCAACTCTACAAAACCATGCTCCTCATCCGGCGCTTCGAAGAACGCGCCTTGGCCGAATTTTCCAGCGGCAAACTGTTCGGAACCACGCACGCTTACATTGGGCAAGAAGCCGATGCCGCTGCCATATTCTCGCTCACCCAACCCGACGACATCGTCTGGAGCAACCATCGCTGTCACGGCCACTTCCTGGCTTACGGTGGCGACCCCTATCGCCTGGCCGCCGAGTTAATGGGAAAATCCACCGGCCTGGTGGGCGGGCGTGGCGGCAGCCAGCACATCCAATGGCGCAACTTCTACTCCAACGGCATCCAGGGCGGCTTCGCGCCCATTGCCGCCGGCATGGCCCTGGCCGAAAAAGCCCAAAAAACCGGCAGCATCGTCCTGGCCTTTCTTGGCGATGGCACGCTGGGCGAAGGCGCGCTCTACGAAAGCATCAACCTGGCCGCGCTCTGGCAACTACCCGTCCTCTACGTCCTCGAAAACAACCAGATAGCGCAAACCACGCCTGTCGAACTGGCAATCGCCGGTTCGATAGCGGCGCGTTTTAAGGCCTTTGGAATCGAGACCTGGGAGGCGGCTTCAAGCGACGTCCTAACCCTTCAGCCGGTTGCCCGCGAAGCGCTTGACCACGCGCGGAACGGACGCCCCGGAGCCTTGATTCTGCGCACGAACCGCTTCTCAGCCCACAGCAAAGGCGATGACACCCGCCCCCGCGAACTGGTTGCCAAACTCCGCGCCGAATGCGACCCACTGACCATTCACGCCCCGCGACTCTCTGCTGCCGAACTGGCGCAGGCCGAAACTGAAATCTCCGCTCTGATCGAAGACGCCTTCACCCGCGCTGAAAAAGATAGTTTTCCAATTTTTCAGTTTTCTGATTTTCCAGGTTCGCCTGCCCAACCGAATAACCGAATAACAATTGAACCGGAGAACCACCCAACCGTGCTGGAACGTCTCAACACCGCTCTCCACACCGCCCTCCAGGCCGACCCGCGCCTCTACGTTCTGGGCGAAGACATCCTCGACCCCTATGGCGGCGCATTCAAGGTCACGCGCGGCCTTTCCACCAAATATCCCAACCGGGTGCTAACCACACCCATCTCCGAAGCGGCCATTGTTGGCGTTTCGAGCGGCCTGGCCTTACGCGGGATGCGCCCCGTAGCCGAAGTGATGTTCGGTGATTTCGTTACGCTCACCGCCGACCAGTTGATTAATCACGCCGCCAAATTTCGTTGGATGTACAACGACAACGTGCGCGTGCCGCTCGTTCTGCGCGCTCCCATGGGCGGGCGGCGCGGTTACGGCCCGACTCATTCTCAGTCGCTCGAAAAACTGTTCCTGGGCATTCCCGGCCTGAAGGTCGTTGCCCCCAACGCCCTCGGCGACCCTGGCGAATTGCTCCTGGCCGCCATTGCCGATGACGACCCGGTCTTATTCATCGAGCATAAAATCCTATACACCCGCCACTTGCTCCAATCCAATGATTTGGTAGATTGGGAAGTCAGCCGCTGGGACGCCCCCTACCCCGTCTTTACGCTCCGCGTTCCGCATATCGAAACATCGCATCTCACCATCGCCACTTATGGGTATAACTTCGAACTCGTATTAGCCGCCGCGCAAGAGCTGATGTACGAACACGAAATTTTCCCCGAAATCATCCTGTTCAGCCAGTTAAGCCCGTTCCCATCTGTTTCACGCGCTTCTCCGCTTCAAAATCCGCTTTCCTCCTCCGATGCTTCGCTTCATCCGTTGTTCGCCTCCGTTTCCCACACCCGCCGCCTGCTGACCGTGGAGGAGGGGACGCTGAGCCTCGGCTGGGGTGCGGAAATCGCCGCTCGAAGCAGCGAACAGGCTCCTGACCTGAAAATCCGGCGGGTGGCTGCGCTCGACTTGCCAATTGCCAATTCCAAATCGCTCGAAGATGCCATCCTCCCATCCCAGGAATCCATCCTGAAGGCTGCTCTGGAACTGGTTAAATAAAAAGACCCCAAGGGATAAAAGATACCTTTGGGGTCAGGATTTGTCAAAAAATTACGCAGCGGTTGCGTTTGCCTTGGCAACCTTGTAAGCCTGCCCGTACAGGTGGCTGGTAACCACCTGGATGTAGGCTGCGGCAGCCAGCGCGCCAACGCCGCAAACCAGGCTTCCGAGCGATGCCAGCAATGGCGAAATAACCGCAATGATGACAATGCTTATCAGGTAAGGGCCAATGGCGGAGCGCAACAGACCAAAGACCTCGCCAAAGCGGAAGGCCGCGCCCAATTCACCCGTGCTAGCCAGATTGCCCAGCGCAGGCGGGATGAGCAGGCCAGCCAGGATGCCAAAAATGAGCGCGAAACAGCCCATGCAGATGCTGGCAATCAGGGCGACGGTGCTTGCGGCATCAGGATTGCTGTCTCCCAGAGCAGCAGTAGAACCAACCATAACAACCTGCCCGCAGATGACGACCAGGATGACCGGCAGGGCATAGGCCAGGGTGACCACAAAGGCTTTGAAGCCTTTGCTCAAGAAGCCCCCAAAGTCACTCCAATCAGGGAGTGGTGTTGGGTCATCTGCGATAACACGCCGCATGAGTTCCAGGGCCCAACCCATCAGGACGATACCGCCAACAATTGGGATTAAAACCACTACGGCGGCGATTCCGACTTTTTTGAGCCATTCGGAATCTTCAAAAGCATAAGAAAAAGCACGTCCAAATTCCATATCATTCTCCTCCGTGAATTTGTAGATGTCCCATTATAGGGTTAAACTATCCAAAATAGCAAGCCATTTGTGTTAAGGAATAGGAAAAATATGCCACAAATCCCAGTTTTGGTACCTCTGTTGAATGCTAACGAGCCGGAAGCCCGGCTGGTGGAAATTCACATCAAGGATGGTCAACGAGTACAAAAAGGCGACCTGCTCTTTACCATCGAAACGACCAAGGCCGCTAGCGATGTCGAATCGCCGGAGAGTGGTTTCGCGCGACTGGCTGCCAGCGAGGGCGATACGCTGTCGGTGGGGGCGGTGTTGGCGTATCTCACCGAGACGGCCGATGAGCCGTTGGAGGCAATATCCAGCAATCAGTATTCAGTATCTAGCAGTGACCGGCCAGCAGTGAGCGGTCAGCCGGAGGGGTTGCGGATGACGAAACCGGCCCGCGCCCTGGCGGAACAACTTGGCCTCGACCTTTCCAGTCTGCCAACCGATCGGTTGATTACCGAATCCTTCATTCGCCAACTTCCCCAATTACACAATCCATCTATCACGCAATCACCAAATCACGTCACCAAATCACCAAATGCCCAAATCCTGCTCTACGGCGCAGGCGGACACGCCAAAGCAGTGCTGGAGATGATTCAGGCCGTGAGCGCGTTTGGCGTAGCGGGAATCGTGGATGACAACCCAGCCCTGACCGGGACATCGGTTTTGGGCGTGCCAGTGCTGGGGACGCGCGATGTATTGCCGAGTTTGCTGGAGCGGGGCGTGTTTCTGGCTGCCAATGGCGTGGGCGGCATTATCAATATTGATATCCGGGTGAAATTATTTGAGTTGCTGACAAGTTACGGTTTTGCCTTCCCCATCCTGCGCCATCCGCGCGCAACCGTAGAGCCTTCGGCGCGCCTCGAAGATGGGGTTCAGGTTTTTGCCAATGCCTACATCGGCTCGTCGGCGGTTTTGCATGAAAAGTGCATGGTGAATACCGGGGCAGTGGTTTCCCACGACTGTGAAATTGGGCGATACTCCCACATTGCGCCAGGCTGCCTGCTGGCCGGGCATGTTCACGTTGGAGAGCGCGCCCTGGTTGGGATGGGCGTGACAACAATTATCGGCTTGAAAATTGGCGAGGGCGCGCGGGTGGGCAATGGCGCGGTGCTGCTGGCAGATGTCCCGGCGCGGCAGATTGTCCCGGCGGGCAAGGTGTGGGCAGGCTGAACTTTTTGGCAGGCTTTTGTTCAGGTTGCTGAAGTTCGAACCCAAACTATACAAAACCGGAGAAGCGTTTCTCCGGTTTTGATTTGGGGAGGTTTATTTTACAGCCTGCGGTTTTTTGCGGGTCGCCAGTTTGTAGATGCCCCAGATGACCAGCGCGGGCGGGGCCAGCAGCGGGACGATGACGATGAAAATCCAGATGGCGAGTTCAACCAGCACCTGGTAAATGCTCGTCAGCGTTTTGGTGGCTGCCTGGGCGGTTTCGCCGGGATTCCACTGCTTGGGTGTGGCAGTTGGGGTAGGGGTACGGGTGGGGGTCGGCGGCAGGGGCGGGATATCTGGCTCGAAGGTGACAGTAATGGTCGAAAAAGCAGCGCGATTCGAGAGGTAGTTCATGCGTCCCTTGACCTTTTCGATTTCGGCTTCGATTTTCGAGAGTTCGTTGTTCACGCGCAGCGATTCTTCGACGCTCTGGGCATCATCCAGGAACTTGCGGATGCGGTCGCGGGTGGCTTCGAGATTGACCAGTTGCGATTGCAGGTCAACGTACTCATCGCTGACATCCTGGCCTGAGGCGTTTTCATCCAAAACGCGCAGGGCAATCGCCCGAAAACGTCGCAGGGCAGTTTCGAACTGGTCGGCTGGCACGCCAATGGTGACGGTGGCGTATTTGTAGTTTTTGCCATCTGGCCCGGTCTGGTACCAACTGCGAGACGAGATGATGTATCCGCGCAGGTCGCCGACCACTTGCAGGGCGCGGTCAATGGCGTTATCGGCATCCTCGACCAGCAGGCGGATTTCCCCATTTTTGATGACCATGCGGTTGCCGGTCTGAGCAGCGGTCAGGGCATCGGCCCCGGTTTGCACGACGACTCCCGCGCCGGGCATATCGCCCTGGTTTTGCGCGCCAAAACTTTCCTCGGCGCTTTTCTGTGCTTCGGGGACGGCAGGCGCGCCGCTATCCAGTCTGTATGGTTCGACCCTGGGGGCTGCCGGTTGTTCGTATTCGACAGCGGGATCGGGCGCGCGGGTAGCCGCGCCTGCGCAGGCGGTCAGGGTGAACGCAACCGCCAACAGGCTAAAAAATGCGATTCGAGCGGGTGATTTCATGGTTTCCTCCACGAGAGTGTCGCCCAGGCCGGTTTTCGGCGTCGCGGCCCGGGCGCGGCGAGTAAGGATTTCTGCTCGTTGGACGCTGTGGAGGGGAATTTGGTTCCGTAAAAGAAAGCGCGTTGAGATTACAGCGTGGATTTTCGGAGGGCAAGCAAGGCGATCAGCAGCAGCAACAAACCGGCGGCGTCGAAGGCAATGAAGCGTCGAATAGAATCGGCCAGCAGGGCATATTCCGCTGTCAGCGTGGAAAGAATCCAGGTCTCTCCTACCAGGCCGACCGCCTGCATCGCCACTGCCAGTTGCAGTGCCAGGAAATATTTTTGCGGATTGCAGAGCGCAACCAGGTATGGCACGTTCCACATCACGAACAGGATACCCACCCCGCGCACCGCCGCCGCGCCCGGCGTGCCGCTGAGCATGAAACCGGGAGCGAACTGCTCCGGCTGGAGGAGGAACGCCAGCGCGGCTTGCAGATTCCAGGCTGTGACGGGCAGAATCAGGCTCTGTGCCAGCCAGGTTTCGCGGGTGAGTTGGGGAACGTATTTCATTTGGATAATTTTATACTGACATCCGTTGACAGGGCCAGTTTGGCCCCGATTTCGACCGGCACCGGGCAGGCGGCGTAAGCGCAGTGTTTATGCTAATACCATCTAAAACCGTCTAAAGACGGCTATCTAGTCTGCTTACGCAAACTTTGTCGGGCGGGGCCGAGATTGCGGAAATTTTTGGATAGGTTCTTAACCCGAACTGACGTTATTGACGGTAGGACGCAAAAGGTGTAATATAAAAACATACATTTTCGGATTTTTCTCGAAAAAGGTGTTTTATGATAATAGAATTTGCGGTCGGAAACTATCGTTCTTTCCGCGAGCCGGTGATGTTAAGTTTGCTCGCAACGCCGCTGCGCGATGACCCGGAGCTGGATGCGCGCAACATTTTCCGGGCGGGCAAACTCTCTCTGCTGCGCAGCGCGGCCATTTACGGCGCGAACGCCAGCGGCAAGAGTAACCTGGTGCGGGCATTGATGACCATGCGCAGTCTGGTACTGAATTCTGCTACCAAAATCCAGGCAGGCGAGAAACTTCCCATCGACCGATTCCGTCTGGATGTTTCCATGCGCCAGAAGCCTGCTCATTTCCAGATTGTTTTTTTGTTGGATGGAAAACGCTATCGCTACGGCTTCGAGGCGGACGAGGAGCGGGTTCACAGCGAATGGCTGTACCATGCTGCGCAGCGCGAAACGCGCCTGTTCGCGCGCGAGGGGCAGGAGTTTGATGTTTCTGCTGGTTTTCGACGCGAAGCGTCCTCTGCTGTACAACGTCAGACGCGCCCAAATGCTTTGTTTCTCTCGGTTTTAGCGCAGTTCAACGGAAACATCGCCACCAAAATACTCGATTGGTTTCGGTTGCAATTGCGGGCAATTTCGGGCCTGGATGACGAAGCGTATGCTCCTTATACGTTAGAACGTCTCGCAACCGAAGAAACCTTCCGTCAGCGCGCGCGCGAGGTGATTCGCCTGGCTGATACGGGCATTCTGGATTTATCTGTGAAAGTCTTGCCGCCTGACCATCCTGATTTGCCTGATCAGGTTCGAGATATGCTAAAAGCGATTGCAAAGCGAGAGAACAAGCCAGAAAGCGAATTTACTATCCAAAATATAGAAGTCCAGCACCCCCTTTTCGATGGGGAGCAGGTGATTGGTCAGGCCATTCTTGACATTGAAGAAGAGTCCGAAGGAACACAGAAATTTTTGGCACTGCTTGGGCCGCTCTTCAACATTCTCGAAAATGGATGGACAATTTTCATTGACGAACTGGAAGCCCGTCTGCACCCGCTGCTGACGCGCGAAGTCGTGCGGCTGTTCAACGCGCCCGAAACCAACCCGCATAACGCGCAGTTGATTTTTGCCACGCACGACGCCGGTCTGTTGGGCGAATGCCTGTTGCGCCGCGACCAGGTTTGGTTTACCCAGAAAAACCGCTATGGGGCCACCGAACTCTACTCATTGGCCGAGATGAAAGAACGCAAAGACGCCTCGTACCTGAAAAACTACCTGGCCGGGCGTTATGGCGGCATTCCGCTGCTCGGCGGTCTGCGTCCCTACATTGAGCAGGAACTTGAACATGGCGCGTAAACCTAAGCCAGGCGGGCGAAAATTGGCCGATAAAGGCGAGACCATGCAAAAACGCCCCATCCAAACGCGCGAATTGCGTCCGCGCTTCCTGATTGTCTGCGAGGGCGAAAAAACCGAGCCGAATTATTTCAAGAATTTTCGCGTCAATGCTGTGGTGGAAGTGATAGGCAAGGGGCGCAGTCCGCAGGGCGTGGTGGAGCATGCCCAAAAATTGCGCCGCAAATCGGAATATACCCATGTTTGGGTGGTGTTCGACCGTGACGAGTTCAGCGCCGAAGAATTCAACGCGGCAATTGAACAGGCCAAAAAGCACGACATAGGCGCGGCTTACTCCAATGAGGCTTTCGAGTTGTGGTATGTCTTGCATTTCGATTTTTGCGATACCGCCCAGGCGCGCCAGTCTTACCAGGCTACCCTGACAGAAAAATTGGGAATCCCTTACCGCAAAAATGCCATTGGACTGTATGGCAGTTTACGAAACCGGCAGCCGCAGGCAATTGCCAACGCCCGGCGATTGCTTGAGATGTATCAGCCCAATCACAACCCTGCGGCAGATAATCCTTGCACAACTGTCCATTTGCTTGTCATGGAACTTAATCAGCACCTTGTGTAACAACTGGCAGCCTGCATCATTTGCCCTTTTCGCAACCGAAAAGGGCGTTTTTTAGGCCAAAACTCACGAGTATAATCTTCATATCTCTTGGTTCTCGCCAACTCATTTCCCCGGAGGCAGCATGCTCAAAGTCGGCTACATCGGTCTTGGTCTGATGGGCAAATCCATTGCCCGCAACATTCTCAAGGCGGGTTTCCCGCTCGTCGTTCACAATCGCAGCCGGGCGGCGGTGGCCGAACTGGTTGCCGAAGGCGCAATCGAAGCGTTTTCCCCGGCTGAAGTGGCGGGGCAGGTGGATGTGGTCTTCACCAACCTGCCGGATTCGCCCGATGTGGAGAGCGTGGTTCTCGGCTCGCAAGGAATCATCGAAGCAGCCCGGCCGGGGCTGGTGTACGTGGACAACAGCACCATCAAACCCGCTGCCGCCCGGCATATAGCAGAGGAACTCTCTAAAAAAGGGGCGTTTGCCCTCGACGCGCCCGTCTCTGGCGGCGACATTGGCGCCCGCAACGGCACGCTCACCATCATGGTCGGCGGCGAGGCGGCAGTGCTCGAAACCGTATTACCGGTCTTTCAGGCAATGGGCAAAACCGTCACGCACGTCGGCGGGCCGGGCGCTGGTCAGGTGGCCAAAGCCGCCAATCAAATTATGGTCGCCGCGCAAATGGTGGCAATGGGCGAGCTGCTTGTTTTCTCGCAAAAAGCCGGGGTGGACCCGCAAAAAGTGGTCGAGGCAATCAAAGGCGGCGCGGCCCAATGCTGGACGCTGGATGTGAAGCCCCCGCGCCTGTTCAGCGGCAATCGTCAGCCCGGCTTCAAGGCCTACATGCAGGCCAAAGACCTGAACATTGTGCTGGAGACGGCGCGTGAGTACGGCATCCCGCTGCCATCCACAGCTGAAAACGCCCAACTTTTCAACGCCATGCTCCAAATGGGCATGGGCGAATTGGATAACTCTGCCGTACTTGGCGTTCTTGAAGCCCTGGCAGGGGTAAAACTAGAGGAGAAACATGATTAAACTCCCCGGCCTGATTGACCCGCACGTTCACGTCCGCGAACCCGGCCAAACGCACAAGGAAGACTGGGACACTGCCACCCAGGCCGCGCTGGCCGGCGGCGTGACGATGATTCTTGCCATGCCCAACACCAAGCCCCCAATATTCGACGAGGCGACCCTCGGCCTGGCGCTGGACGCCGCCAAAACCAAAGCCCGCTGCGACTATGGGCAATATCTGGGCGCTGGGCCGGGGAACGCCGCCGAAGTGGCCCGACTGGCCCCGCAGGCCGCTGCGCTCAAGATGTATCTCGATTCGACCTTTGGCGAACTGCGCCTCGACGATATGACCCTCTGGCTGGAACATTTCCGCCGCTGGCCGGGGCCTGGCCCCATCGTCTTGCACGCCGAAAGCCGCAGCATGGCCGCCGCCCTGGCCTTTGCGCAGATGTTCGACCAACCGGTTCACATTGCGCATGTTTCTTTGCGCGAGGAAATTCTCGTCATCCGTCAGGCCAAAGAACGCGGCGTCAAAGTCACTTGCGAGGTTTGCCCGCACCATTTGTTCCTGACTCAATCCCCCTCTTCCACCAGGAGAGGGGCCGGGGGTGAGGGCGTCCCCTCTTCCACCGGGAGAGGGGCCGGGGGTGAGGGCATCCCCTCTCCCACTGGGAGAGGGGTCAGGGGTGAGGGTCGCTCTGAAGTCCGCCCGCGCCTGGCTGCCCAGACCGATGTAGACGCCCTGTGGGAAAATCTCGATGTGATTGACTGCTTCGCCACCGACCACGCCCCGCACACCCTGGCCGAAAAAGACGGCCAAAATCCCCCGCCCGGCTTCCCCGGCCTCGAAACGCTCTTGCCGCTGCTACTGACGGCAGCGCGCGAGGGACGATTGACCCTTGATGACATCATCCAAAAATCGGTCTTCAACCCGCGCCGCATTTTCCACCTGCCTGAACAGCCCGAAACCTGGGTAGAAGTGGATGAAACCGCCGAATATGAAATCCGCGCCAGCGAGATGAAATCACGCTGCGGCTGGACCCCCTTCGAGGGCTGGAAAGTGAGAGGAAAAGTGAGAAAAGTCGTCCTGCGCGGACGCGAATCCTTCAGAGATGGCGACATTCTGGTTGAGCCGGGCTTTGGCCGGGACGTGAGAGCCTGTTGAACCATCTAGAATCAAAAAGGGCGACGGTGTTTCGCCTGTCGCCCTTTTTTCTGTGCCTTTTGGCTTAGCCCATCAGATTCGCAAGCAACCGCAATGGCAGTTTGAGCAACGAAACCCACTCGGTCTTTCGGTTGCTTCGAAGATGGGTTGTCTGTGGTTTCGCCAGCCCAACAAATTCTTGCATCTGCTGCTGCAAGCGACGCTTCTCATGTTGAAGCGCAGCCACCTTCACTTCGTATGCGCTTCTCCAAGACGAACGTTTTTCGGTAATCAGAGTATGGTAAATGGGATACATCACGCTTTCCTTTCTTAAAACAAAACAAGTCTTTTACTAGCAGACAGTTCCCTTCGCAGTACGCGAAGCCTCACCAGACGTATCACCTGACTGTGGCAGGTGCTGTCTGCGTGTTCTTCGACGCCTGCGAGGTTAGCTGTCGGGCTGGAACAGAAGACTTGCTCTACAACGCGAGAACGTTGTTTCGCCCCAAGAGTGGGTTCCCCGCTCGAAAAGATTCGGCGTAATTTTCAAATTTCTGGCAGAAAATATAGCACAGAGTTTTTCAGAATGCAACCCAAATTTGTCAAAATTACCCGTTTAGGTGATAGCAAAAACTCACCCAGTCACCACAACAATCTACAAATGTGTTACAGTTACATCAAACATCACCCTCAAGGAAGGCAGGCGCGCTTGCATCACGCGGCTTGCCTTCGGGGATTCTCTGCAAGAAAGAAAATTTAACCATGTCCCTGAGTTTACGCGCCCGTTTTTGGCGGCGGGTTCTGCGCCGCATGTACAACGAACAATTGGCAGAACTCGCCGACAGCCGGCTGCGAGAAGCCAATCTCGCCGCGTTCAGCCGCCATGTCACGCGCGGAGTGCGCATTGAACGGTTCGAGATAGAGGGCCTGCCCGCCGCCTGGCTGGGTCCAGAAAGCAAACCCGATGACCAAATCATCCTCTATCTGCACGGCGGCGGGTACGTTTCTGGTTCCATCAACTCCCACCTGATTTTGTGCCTGCCCATGACGCAGGTTCTAAAGCGCAATATCTTGCTTCCCGAATATCGCCTCGCGCCCGAACACCCTTTCCCGGCAGCGTTAGAAGACGCGCTAACCACCTATCGCTGGCTGCTTAAGCAAGGCTATCACCCCGGCCGCATCGTCATCGCTGGCGACTCGGCAGGCGGCGGGCTGAGCCTGGCAACCACCCTGGCCTTGCGCGATGCGGGCGACCCACTCCCGGCGGCGGTCGTCTGCCTTTCACCCTGGGCCGACTTAACCAATTCGGGACAGAGTCACATTACCAAAGCAGCTGCCGAACCGCTGCTCAAAACGGAGATACTCAAACAATGGGCGGCCTGGTACGCAGATTCGACCCCACTTACGCACCCCTTTATTTCGCCGGTCTTTGCCGATTTCCACGGCATCCCGCCCCTTTTCATTCAGGTCGGCAGCGACGAGATTCTACTCGATGACGCGCGCCGGCTGGCAGAAAAAGCCCGCGCCGATGGGGTGGATGTCACGCTCAGCGTTTGGGACGGCCTGTGGCACGTCTGGCACGCTCTGGGTGGGCTGACTCCCGAAAGCACGCAAGCATTCAAGGAAATTGGGGAATTTCTCCGAACAAAAATCCCTTCGGGTAAGTAAACAATGCGACTCAACCAAGATTTCTTCGCCGGGGCGCGCGCCGCCCTCCCCATCCTGCTCGGCGTCGTGCCGTTTGCCATGATTTCGGGCGCAGCCGCCGTCAGCGTTGGCCTAACGCCTTTCCAAGCGGTTGGCATGTCGTTCATTGTCTTTGCCGGGGCATCGCAGTTGGCCGTCTTCCAATTGATGAGCGCAGGCAGCCCCTGGTTCATCATGCTGCTCACAGCCTGGGTTATCAACCTGCGTTTTACCATGTACAGCGCCACGCTTGCGCCCTACCTGCAACGACTGCCGACCTGGCAAAAGGCCCCCCTGGCCTACATGCTCTCTGACCAGGCCTTTGGCGTCAGCATGGGACGTTTCGTGACCGACGAAACCGTCAGCCGTCGCTGGTTCTACTTTGGCGCGGCCCTCACCGTCTGGACAACCTGGCAGGTCAGCGCCATCACCGGCGCTCTGTTAGGAAAGTTAATCCCCGATAGTTGGGGTTTCGAGTTTGCCTTCCCGCTCAGTTTCATGGCCCTGATGTTCGGCGCGCTGCGCGACCGCCCGGCGGTGATTGCCGCCCTGACCGGCGGCCTGGTCGCGGTCCTGGCAAAGGGCCTGCCCTACAATCTCGGCCTGGTGCTGGCCTCCTTGCTTGGAATCACCGCCGGAGTCCTGGCCGAAACGCTCAAATCCCAACAAAAAACATGAACACAATCTCGCTCTGGCTCTTGTTCCTCGCCATCGGGCTGGGGACCTTTTCCTTGCGCTTCTCATTCATCTACCTTTTCGGCAAAATCACCATGCCCGAATGGCTGCGGCGCGCCCTGAAATACGTCCCGGCGGCCGTGCTGGCAGCCCTGGTCTTCCCGGCCCTCACTCACCCGGCAGGAACGCTCGATATTTCCCTCAACAACCTGCGCCTGCTGGCCGGGTTGGGCGGCGCCATCGTGGCCTGGAAAACCCGCAACGTTTTGTGGACTCTCATAACCGGTATGGCGCTGCTCTGGATTTTGCAAGCACTGGGATAAGGAGAAAAGGAAACAGGAAAACAGGGAAACACGAAAACTGGTAAACTCGACAATCAGTAAATTCGCAATTCAAAATCGAAAATCCATAATCCACAATCTCTATGAACCTCGACGACCTTTCCCTCCTCTCCCAACTCGACCCCCAAAACATGCTGGCTGAAATCGACAGCCTGCCCCAGCAGCTCGTCGCAGCCTGGGAACTCGGCCAAAACCTGCCGCTGCCCCAAACAGACACGCCCATCGAGCGAATTGTTCTCTCCGGCATGGGCGGCTCGGCCATCGGCGCCGATTTGTTCGCCGCCTGCGCCGCCGAAACCTGCCCCGTCCCAGTCATCGTCCACCGCGATTACGGCCTGCCAGCCTTCGCAAATGGCCCAAGAACGCTGGTCGTGGCCTCGTCACACTCCGGGAACACAGAAGAAACGCTCGACTCTTTCGACGCCGCCCTTCAGCGCGGCTGCGCGGCTTTGGCAATCACCACTGGCGGCAAACTGGCCCAACAAGCCGCCTCCGCGAACATCCCGCTCTGGACGTTTAATCACGAGGGCCAGCCGCGCGCCGCAGTCGGTTACTCCTTTGGGCTTTTGCTGGCCCTCTTCAGCCGCCTGGGATTTATCCCCAGCCCCGCCACTGACCTGACCGAAGCAATCGCAGCCATGCAGCACCAGCAAGCCAACCTGCGAGCCGAAATCCCCGCCGCCCTCAACCCTGCCAAGCGTTACGCCGGGCAACTGGTTGGGCGATGGGTAACGGTGTTTGGCTCCGGCGCGCTTGCCCCGGTTGCCCGGCGCTGGAAGACCCAAATCAACGAACTCGCCAAAGCCCCCGCCAATTTCGAGTTCCTGCCCGAAGCCGACCACAACGCCCTGGCCGCTCTTGCCAACCCCGCCGACCTGCTCCAAAGCCGTACCCTGGCGATGTTCCTGGTCGCCCCTTCCGACCACCCGCGCAACCGTCTGCGCAGCGAATTCACTCGGCAGGTCTTCATGCTTGAAGGCTCCAACACCGATTTTTACCTGGCAAAAGGCAACTCCAAACTCGCCCACATGTTCACCGCGCTCCATTTTGGCGACTACCTGGCCTACTATCTCGCCATCGCCTATCAGACCGACCCCGCCCCGGTGGAAGCCCTCGCGCATCTGAAAGACATACTCGCCAACACGAAGGACTCCAACGTCTCCTGACGTTGGAAATCCAAAATCTGGAGATTTTGGAGTCCATGAAACCCTCCCGCCTTGTCCCCCTCGCAGCCTGGGGGCTGATTGCCCTCGGCATCGTCCTGCGCCTGCGCCAATACCTCGCCAACCGCTCGCTGTGGCTCGACGAGGCCATGCTGGCGTTGAACATCATCCATAAAGACGTTTGGGGGCTTTTGGGAAAGCTGGACTACGAACAGGGCGCGCCCCTCGGCTTTCTCCTGCTCGAAAAACTTGCCGCCACCCTGCTCGGAGACGGGGAACGCGCCTTGCGCCTGCTCCCGTTGCTGGCGGGGTGCGCCTCGCTGATACTTTTTTACCTGCTCACCCGTCAGATTCTCCGCGCCCCCGGCCTGCTCACCGCTCTGGCGCTCTTCGCCCTCAGCCCCACCCTGGTTTACTATTCATCCGAAGTCAAACAATACGCCCTGGATGTCTTTTTCACCGTCCTGCTGCTTTACCTGTTTACTCGTCACTCCTCACTTGCCACACGTAATTCATCACTCATCACCCATCATTTCTCACTCATCACTCATCATTCTGCCTTCCTCCTCGCCCCCTGGTTCTCCCATCCTGCCATCTTCGTCCTGGCTGCCATTGGCCTGACCCTCCTTGTCCAGAACCGCCGCAATCCCCTCCCTACCCTGGCGATGGGCGCGGGCTGGCTGGTCAGTTTTGGGGCGTTATACCTCGTCAGCCTGCGTGGACTCTCCGAAAACGAGTTCCTGCGCGGCTACTGGCAGGAGTATTTTCGTGTTAATCCTATCAATATGCTGTTGGGCCTGTTTGCCAACCCCGGCGGGCTGATGGCGTATGCCCCCGCTCTGCTGGCCGTCATGTTCGCCGGGGCGGGAATGCTGCTCGCACGGCAAAGAAAGGCTGCGGGGAGTCTGCTCCTGGTATTCCTTTTCGCTGGAGCCGCTTCGTGGATGCAGTT
This sequence comes from uncultured Anaerolinea sp., assembly GCA_964422545.1. Taxonomy (GTDB): domain Bacteria; phylum Chloroflexota; class Anaerolineae; order Anaerolineales; family Villigracilaceae; genus UBA5195. The sequence continues at coordinate 73,053 of CAYRBO010000019.1, forward strand.
CTATCCCTTCGCTGGTCGAATGATTCTCTTTCTCATCCCGTTGGTTTACATTTTCCTGGCCGCAGCGGTCGATTTACTCTGGAGCATTCCCCTGCGCCCGCGCATTTTATCTCCGCTCCTGGCACTCTCCCTGGCCGGGTTTTTGCTCTACACCCCGCTCATCGTCTCCGCCGAGCGATTCGCCAGCCCGAAATATCCCGAACACATCCGCCCGGCCATAGCCTACCTGAACGCCAACCACAAACCCGGCGATTTAATTTACGTTTATTACTGGGCTTTACCAGCCTTTCGCTATTACGCCAATCCGCAGATGGACTATGTGGCAGGCGGGTTGCACGCCGACGACCCGCGCGCCCTGCTGAGCGAACTCGACCGGCTGCGCGGCCAGCGGCGCGTCTGGGTTTTGTTTTCGCATGTTTACGAGCGCGGGGAATACAACGAGCGCGATTGGGTGTTGGCCAATCTCGACCAAATTGGCGAGCGCAAACGCCAGTTCATCGAACCGGGGACAAGTGTGTACCTGTATTTATATGATTTGAAGTGAGTCTGGGGAGGCAATCTGGCTTATTCTCCCGGCAGTTTCACAATGCGAGGGTTCGATTTCGCATAGGTTATTTTCATCATTTTTCCCTCCTGCATGGAGGGGGTCACTTTTGCCACCTCTGCCTCAAGCCGCAAAGGGGAATCTGCGCCTTCAGGGGCAAATTCAAATGTAATGACAGTGAAAGAAACCTGTGTACGGTTGTTAGGGTCAATCGTGCCGATGAAACGCGACCGTTTTTCTTTTTTTATCACCAGGGCTGTCGTGGAAATGCCCTCTCGATTCAATATACTCGCACGCACAGCAGGGATAACGATGCTGAAGAAAATCAAGAAGACGAACGCCGCTGCGGCAGCCAACCCGCCTGCGAAATATCCCATTGAAAATGGCTCTACAAAGAAACTCAAGGCGGCAACTGCAATCGAAACCAGAAGCGCGGGAAAGTAAAGGACGGTTGGAATTTGAAATATTTCTTTCCAACTGCTCATGGATTTCAGGCGTTTCATTGAATTCATAAAAATTTTCCTGGGAATAGATAAAATTTATGGCCCGCCCATAGAAGTACGCGTCGGCCAGCGCGTGTCGGTGGGACGCGGCGTGAGCGAAGGAACGCGCGTTTGGGTTGGGGTACGGGTGGGCGTGAGCGTCCGCGTTGGCGAGGGGCCAGGCGTGCGCGTAGATGTGCGGGTGGGCGTTGGGGTACGGGTAAATGTTGGCGTGCGCGAAGGCGTAAAGGTGCGGGTGAATGTTGGCGTGCGCGAAGGCGTAAAGGTGCGGGTGAATGTTGGCGTGCGGGTAATCGTTGGGGTGCGTGAAGGCGTGAGGGTACGGGTAAATGTCGGTGTGCGGGTGATGGTGGGGGTGCGCGAAGCGGTCGGCGTGCGAGACGGGGTCGGCGTTCGGGATGCGGTCAAGGTGCGGGTCGGAATGCGCGTATCAGAGGGGCGCGGCGTGTTGGTGATGGAGGGGGCGCGGGTCGGCCAGCGCGTATCGGTCGGACGAATAGCGGAAGTATTGGTCGGCGTGCGGGAGGCCGTTGGGGTGCGGGTGATGGTGGGCGTGCGCGTAACGGTCGGCGTGTTCGTCACTGTCGGGGTGCGGGTAATGGTCGGGGTCAGCGAGACGGTGGGTGTGGGGGTAATGGTCGGCGTATTGGATGGGGAGGGTGTCCCTGGCGCGAGCGGGACAAATCTCACCGCGTCGGCGGCCAGTTCCAGGCTGGCGGCATCCCCGGCCATATCCTGGGTACGGTTTCCTAACTGGACAAATTCCAGCGCTGCTCCGTTGAAGTAATATTTTCCAACATACACCCAGCCGGTCGGGACGTTGACGTTGGGAAAGACGGCCTGATTGACGACCACCATGTCGGTTTTTCCGTCATGGACGATGTAATACAACGCGCCGCGGCTGGTGGCGCGGACGGCGGGAATGCGCACATAGACGGCGTAGGTCCCGGCCCCCGAACCGAGCGGCAGTTTCCAGCGCGCCCGGCAGGTGTCTGAACCGCTGGTGATGGGCTGGATGTTCAACATACGCCCGTTTTGACTGTTGGCCGCGCTGGTGTTGACGACCGTCCAGCAGCCTTCGGGAATCTGGTCGAAGCGCGGGTCGAGGTCATCGACCAGGAGGCCGATGGGCGGCTCAGTAGGAGTGGGCAATGGCGCGCCGCCAGGATAGACGTTTTTGGGATAGCCGCTGATGTCGGGATATTGCGCCCAGAGCGATTCGGGTTGGTTGTATTCCCAGGGGTCCTGGCCTGCCGGGCCAACCCACCCGTAAGGGTCCACCGCCCGGTTTTGCGGATTAGTGACGCGGAAGTGAAGGTGCGGGCCGGAGGAGTTGCCGGTGCTGCCGCTGATGCCAATCACTTCGCCTTGCGGGATGTTCGCGCAGCCGACCGTCGGGCAGGACTGTACCGCAATCGCGCTCATGTGGCCGTACCAGGTGTTGTAGCCGTTAGGATGGCGCAGGCGGACGAAGATGCCCAGGTTCGAGCCATGGTCTTGCGGGTTATACCAACCGGCATAGACGACCTGGTTGGCGTCGGCGGCAGCCAGCAGGGGGCGGTAACTGATGCCGTAGTCAATGCCGTCGTGGCCGTTGTACCACAGATAAATGCCGAGTTTGTAACTCCAATAACTGCCGTAGCCCTGGTCGCACAGGCCGTTGGGCGGAGGCGTGCCGGGCGGCGCGGGAACAGGGCAAGTTTTGTTCAACACTTCGCCGCTATAGGTGACGATTTTGTTGTCGGTCAGGGTGTAGTTGGGGAAACTGTGGTCGAAAATAGACTCTTCTGATGAGCGTCCGTAATAGGGAGGGTATAAAAACGGCGCAACTGCCTGCTCTTGTCCCGAGGCACGAGGGAGCGAACGGGCCGCCGCCAGGCGCGAACCGCCAAGCCAAAGCACCCCGGCCAGGGCCAGGACGAGGAGGGCAGGTTTGGTGAAGCGGCGAAAGTCCATTACGAGGTTGGTGAGTCGAGATGAGAGATTAGATTCCTGCGAACCGATACCCGATTATTGAATACCGAATTACGGCGTTGCCGGGGTTGAGCGTAACGTTGCCAAAACCGCCTCGGCCGCTTCGATACATTGCTCTTTTTGTTCCTCGAACGCAACCTGAAATCCGGTGACAATTTTCCGGTCGCCGCCGACATAAGCGACAAATTCCAATTCGCCCTGACGGGTGACGGTGTGGACATCGAAATTTGCCACGCCAATTACCCGGAATTCATGCTCTACCCGCAAACCGGCTGGCAGGCCGCGCCCGCTCCAGGGCAGAAGCAGGCAATAGGGAATCTGACGATGCGCCAGCACAGTGGCGCCGAAATTATCTTCGGTGAGCGCCCATTGGTCGGGGTCGTAATCCACCCGAAACAAAAAGCCCGGCTCCGAATCGGCGGGGTAGGTGGGCGCTCCGGTCCAGGCCATGCGGGAGGGCGCAAAGGGTTGCTCGGTGGGCAATTCCAGCAGCGGCAGGAGCGTCTCGGTTGGTGTGGGGCCGGGCAGGGTAGTGGTGTAAGATGGAGTGGATGTAAATTGTGGTTGACGCGTAGCCGTTGCTAAAACACGAAACGCTGTGGGGGTGACAGGCGGGGGGGAGGGCGAGCCAGGCTCTGGGGAGATAAAAAAACGCTGCAGCTCGGGCGTAATGGTCACCAATCCTGGGAAAGGCGGCAGTTCCGTTGGCATGGGAGCGCAAGCGGACAGCAGAAAAGCCAGGATGAGAAAGACAAATTTCTTCATGAGAAAGAGAATGCTCTGCTCGCTCAGAGCGTTTATGGTGACAAACTAACGTATCCAACCCGCGCAGCAGGCATTTTCAACGATTTTTTCAGCGCGCTGCGCGGCAATTTCGTACCGCCACACAGCGATTGTATCACCTTCCCGCGCAGTAAAAACCAAAAACGCGCCATCAGGAGACCAGGCCGGAGGGGTGACGAGCGACGATTGATGCGTGATAATCGAAGAAGTTGCCAGGTCATAAATGGACAAGTTGATGGAGGAGGCATCCGCCGGGTCGTTTCGACCGATGAAGGCAATTTTCATCCCATCGGGCGACCAGACCGGGGGAAAACCGCGCCCGGCATCCGTTCCTGCCGCCAGGAAGGGGTTTCCGCCATCTGAATCCATAATCCACAACTCCCCGGCGGGAAACGATTCCTGCGAATCGGGCATTTTGATATAGGCAATTTTGCTTCCATCGGGTGAAAACTGCGCCAGGGCGGTGATGTGATTCGGCTCCAGGAGCAATTGCGAGGCGTTTTTGGCGTTTTCCGCGCCCAGCCAGGTCTCTGACCCGAACCCGATACCGTTGGAGAGCGAGTACAACACCTGCCCGCCGTCGGGTGATACCGCTACATCATAGACGAAGGCCGCCACGGGAAGTTCCGTTGCCCGCAGAGTCTCGACATCGACCCGAATCACCTGCGGGAACGAGAGCATCCCAATTTTGAGATAGACCGAGCCGCCATCGGGATGCCAGGCCAGCAGGCGGTTGTCGAGCGTCTGGTCGTCGATGGCCAGGCGGATGCGCCCGCTAGCGCTGTCGAACAACCCCAGCCTCGGCCCGGAGGGACAATCCCATTCGACCGCAATCCAGCGTCCGCGTGGGGCCGGGCGAATGGCGTACAGCGTGCAATCGGAGGGCGAGGGCAGGCGGAAAGACCGGTCATCGAACACCAGGGAAGTTGTGTCGAGCGAGTAATAAAAAAAGCCGGGGGCGTAGGGCGCGTTGGGGTTGGCAACCGGGGCGCAGGCAGTCATCAGTAAGCAGTAAACAGTGAGCAGTGAGCAGTGAGCAGTTTTCAGTAACCAGTGACCAGTTTTCAGTAACCAGTTATCAGAGAGCAGTGAACCAGAACGAATTTCTTTTACAGGGTGAAGGGCCGGGGAGGGAAGCATGAAGGGATTATAATTCCTCCTGGCTGTTCGTTCAAAAATCGTCAATCCAAAATCAAAAATCGAAAATTCCATGTCCACTCTCATCCACCAGCGCGTTGAACTGGCCCGCCAGGGCCAAAACCCGACTATTTTAGCCCGCATGGAGTCGGGCTGGGCGGTTATCGGGGATGTGCAGATTCTCAACGGTTACTGCTTGCTGCTGCCCGACCCGGTCGTCCCCACCCTGAATGACTTGGGCCTGCGCGAACGGGAAATTTTCCTGCGCGATATGTCGATTCTCGGCGACGCCATCCTCGAAGTCACCGGCGCGGCGCGCATTAACTATGAAATTTTAGGCAATTCCGACCCGGCCCTGCACGCCCATGTCATCCCGCGCTACCAGGCTGAGCCGGAGAACCTGCGTGCGGGACCGGTCTGGTTCTATGATTTCAGCAAAGCCCCGCGCCTGAACCTGGAAAATCCGGCCCACCAGGCGCTCAAAGCCAAACTTGAAGCGGCATTGAAGGCCAGGTTGTAGATTTGTCCACAGATTACACAATTTCACGGATTTTGAAAATCGGTGTAATCTCCGAAATCGGTGAGCGCAATTGGGGTGAACATGAATCGCAAACTCCGCAATCTCACGCTCTTTGGTCTGGGCAGCCTGCTGGTTGCCTTCCTGCTGGCCTTTGGCATATTCCTGCCCTATGTCCGCGCTTACAGCCTGGTTCATCCCGCCCGCGCGCCTATCGACCGCACGCCTGCCGACCTGGGCCTGCCCTACGAAGACATTCAACTGACCACCTCCGACGGGCTGGCCCTGACCGGCTGGTACATCGCGCCGCGCAACGGGGTCGTGGTCATCTGCGTGCATGGCATGAGCGGCAACCGCGCGCAATTCCTGGAGGAAGCCGCGTTCCTCTACGGCAAGAAATACGGCGTCTTGCTGCTCGATTTGCGCAATCACGGTGAAAGTGATGGGGATGTGACCACCCTCGGCCTGTATGAGACCCGCGACATCGCCGCCGCTGTTACATTTATCCGCCAAAGAGAGGGAGCGGACGCGGCGGTAGCCGCCTTCGGGCATTCGATGGGCGCGGCGGCTGTGCTACTGGCTGCCGCCCAACTCCCCGAGGTTGAGGCCGTTATCGCCGCCAGTCCCTTTACCAGCGTGGAGGACAACGTCAGCGAGGGAATCCGCTCTCTGACCGGGCTGAACCCCCGCTTTTTCGCCCCGCTGGTTCTCTTTTTTGGGCAGAGGGAGGCCGGGGTGGATATCTCTGCCGTCCGCCCGGTGGATGTCATCGGGAGCATCAGCCCCAGGCCGGTGCTGCTCATTCATGGGGCGAAGGACGAAACGCTTCCGGTGCGGGACAGTTATCAGTTGTACGAGGCGGCTCGTGACCCGAAAGAGTTGGTCGTGTATGAAGGCGTGGGTCACGGCGGGTTCGTCTTCCAGGAGCCAAAACAATATCCCAAAAAAGTGCTGGAGTTTTTGGAGAAATATTTGCTGCCCTGATACCATAAACTCTAATCATATTCATATAATTTCACTTCTCGCTTTTTTGGTAAAATCGAAATAGACCGTTCTTGTCGAATTGGTCAAGGAGAATTTATGGCAGGTATGGAACGTTTTACCCAACGCGCTCGCAGAGTTTTGAGCCTGGCACATGCCGAGGCGGAACGCGCTCGTCATGCGTTCATTGGGACAGAACATTTATTGATTGGCTTAATTGAAGAAGAAGGCGGCGTGGCTGGGCGAGTCCTGCGCGAAATGGGATTCGAGCCAGAACGCGTGCGCGAAATTGTCTTTCGGCTGACCGGGGAAGGCAAAAACCCACCCGGCGAGAAGATTGAATTATCAAATGATACCCAGCAAGTGCTGGAATATGCCGTAGATGAAGCCCGACGTATGGGTCATCACTACATCGGCACGGAACATCTCTTGTTGGGGTTAATTCGCACCGAAGGAACGGCCATGGAGGCCCTGCGCCGCCTGGGCGCAACCCCCGACGAAATCCGCCGCCAAACCCGGCGCGTGTTACAAGAGTCGTCCTCGCCCAACCTGCCGGCCGCCCCCGCCGGGCGTGAACCAGCCAAAGCCGGTGCGCCACAAGGAGGCCAACAAGGCGCAAAAACTCCCCTGGTGGACCAACTCGCCAGCGACCTGACCGCTAAGGCCGAACAGGGCAAACTCGACCCGGTGATAGGCCGGCAGATGGAAATCGAGCGCGTCATCCAGATTTTGGCGCGCCGCACCAAGAACAACCCGGCCCTGATTGGTGAGCCGGGCGTGGGCAAGACTGCGATTGTGGAAGGCCTGGCCCAGCGCATTGTGGATGGCGATGTACCAGCCCCGCTGATGAACAAGCGCGTGCTGCAACTGGATGTCGGTTCGCTGGTGGCCGGGACGATGTATCGCGGTCAGTTCGAGGAACGCCTGAAGCGCGTCATTGACGAGTTGAAGCAGGCCGGTTCTATCCTGTTCATCGACGAAGTCCACATGCTGGTGGGGGCCGGAGCTGCCGGTTCGAGCGTTGATGCGGCCAACATCCTGAAGCCGGCCCTTTCGCGCGGCGAATTACAGGTCATTGGGGCAACCACTCTCGATGAGTACCGCAAGCACATCGAGTCAGATGCCGCCCTCGAGCGCCGCTTCCAGCAAGTACAGGTGGACGAACCCTCTGAGGCTGAAACCATTGAAATTCTGCGCGGCATTCGCAGTGCGTATGAGGAACATCACAAACTGATAATTTCCGACGAGGCCCTCGAAGCCGCCGCTCACCTTTCCAGCCGCTACGTCACCGAGCGATTCCTGCCCGACAAGGCCATCGACCTGATTGATGAATCGGCCTCGCGGGTGCGCATGTACAAATCCCCGGCAGCCAAACAGGCCAAAGACCTGTTCACCCAACTGCGCGAAGTGCGCCAGAACCGCGCCCTGGCCCAAGAGGAAGGCAACTTAGACGAAGTGCGCTCGTGGCAGGAACGCGAAATCTCCATCGAAAACCAATTGGAGCGGCTGCGCACCGGCTGGGACCGCGCCAACAGCCCGGTAGTCACTGCCGAAGACATCGCCGAAGTCATCTCGATGTGGACCGGCGTGCCGCTCATGCAGATTGCCGAAGAAGAATCTGAGCGACTGCTTCGGATGGAAGAGGAACTCAAAAAATCGATTATCGGTCAGGACGAAGCGATTGTCGCCATCTCGCGCGCGGTGCGCCGCGCCCGGGCCGGTCTCAAAGACCCGCGCCGCCCCATCGGCTCGTTCATCTTCCTCGGCCCGACCGGCGTGGGCAAGACCGAACTGACCAAAACCCTCGCCAAATTCATGTTCGGCTCGGAAGAAGCCGCCCTGCAGCTTGATATGTCCGAGTTCATGGAACGGCATACCGCCAGCCGACTGGTGGGCGCGCCTCCCGGCTACGTTGGCTATGAGGACGCCGGTCAGTTGACCGAAGCCCTGCGCCGCCGGCCCTATTCGATTGTGGTATTCGACGAAATCGAAAAGGCGCACCCCGAAGTCCACAACATGCTGCTGCAAATCATGGAAGAAGGCCACCTTTCGGATGCCAAAGGCCGCAAGGTCGATTTCCGCAATGCGATAATTGTCATGACCTCCAACGTTGGCGCGGATATGATTAAGAAACAAGCCGCGCTTGGTTTCGCGCTCAAGCGCGACGAGGCAACCGAAGAACGTCTGAGTTACGAGGACATGCGCAAGAAACTGACTGAAACCCTCAAGCGCGCCTTCCGGCCCGAATTCATCAACCGCCTCGACAGCGTGATTGTCTTCCGCGCCCTGAACAAAGAAGATATCCAGAAAATCGTCAAACTCGAACTGGACAAAGTCGCCGCGCGCCTGACTGAACACAACATCACGCTCACCGCTACAGCAGAAGCGCTGGCTGCGCTTGGCGCGGAAGGCTACGACCCCGAAATGGGCGCCCGTCCGCTGCGCCGTGTTATCCAACAGAAGGTGGAAGATAAACTCTCTGACAGTTTGCTCTCTGGCGAATTCAAAGACGGCGATTCCATCCAAGTCGAGCTGACGTCAGATGACGAAATCGTCTTGACCCGCCTCGAAACGGTCGAGCGAGAATCCGAGCCAGAACCGGCGGCGTAAATTATAAAAGAACGGCGTGAAAGCAACGGAATATTTTCGCAACAGCGTCCTTTTGCGCCGTCCTTATTTGAAAGAAGAATGGATTATTTTCGTCCTTACCCATCCAGAGCGCAAGTAAATCCAGGAAAATGGCCGCATGCGTTGTTGGGCTTTCGTGCCAGAACTTGGAAAATATTTGCGCGTCGTTACTGAAGCAGATGGAGAGACAGTCCATAATGCCTTTCCAGATAGGGGCTATCACCCCTGGGAGGCTGGAATGATTTTTGAATATCACAAAGAGACGAATATGCTTTACATCAAACTTGTCGAAGGTGTAAGCATTGAATCCGAGGAAATTTCTCCGGGGGTGGTTTTAGATTTTGACGAGAATAACAGGGTCATCGGAATTGAACTGGAAGACGCCAGCCAATTCGTTGACTTATCCCGCTCGAAATATCGGCCTTGCCCCTGGTAAGCCTGGTGATGCGCGAGAGAGTTTCGACAGCAGCATAATTGCAGATGGGGTGGGCGCTAAACCCGCCCCTGATTTTTTCTACAGGAGAATTTGATGAGTACCCAAACTGCAATCCTGGCCGGTGGCTGTTTCTGGTGTCTCGAAGCGGTCTTCGATGACCTGAAAGGCGTCGAATCGGTCGAGTCCGGCTATTCCGGCGGACACGTCCCCAACCCGACCTACAAACAAGTGTGCAGCGACACCACCGGCCACGCCGAAGTGGTGCGCGTGACCTTCGACCCGTCAGTCATCACCTACCGCGACCTGCTCAAAGTCTTCTTTGCCATCCACGACCCGACCACCCTCAACCGGCAGGGCAACGACATCGGCACCTCGTACCGCTCGGCGATTTTCTACCTTGATGACGAACAAAAACGCGCGGCGGAAGAAGTTATCGCCGAACTGACAGCGGCCCAACTCTGGCCGAATCCCATCGTGACCGAAGTCACCCCGTTCGATACATTTTATATTGCAGAAGACTATCACCAGGAATACTTCGCCAACAACCCTTTCCAGCCCTATTGCATGGCAGTCGTGGCCCCCAAGGTGGCGAAGTTCAGAAAACAGTTTGTAGAGCGGTTGAAACGATAGGGTTAATCTTCTTGTACTATATCGGGAATGTGTTCATCAAACGCAACACATCGCGCTCCGTGTCGCTTAGTCCCTCCCATTTCGGGCCGATTTCTGTCCGCCAGGTTTCGACGCGCCTGATTTGCTCTTCGATGAACAATTTTTCTCCACCTGCTGCGCGGCGAATGGAGGCAATTAACTGTTCGCTGCGCGAATTTTTATCCAGATACGATGCGCCCCCGACCTTCATCATTTCAGCCAGGTAATAGTCTCGGTCGTGGGCGGTCAGGATAATCGTGACAATCTCTGGGTAATGTTCGGCGTCCACATTTCCACTTCACGCGCTGGCATATCAGGCATTTTCAGGTCGAGCAGTAACACCTGCGGGCGCAGCTTCGCAATTTTCTCCAGTGATTCTTCGCCATTTGCTGCCTGACCGATAATCTCTACACCGCTCGGAGCGCGTCTTTGGCGTCTTCTACCGGCGCATGAAAGCCCGCATTGGCCCAGCCCAGGCGGCGGTCGCTACCGCCCACCTGATTGTCCGCGTGTACTATCGCATGTTCAAGGACAAAATCGAGTACCAACCCCTGAGCGTGGAAGAATACGAAGCCAAATATCGCCAGCAGCAAATCAAATACCTGCAAAAGAAAGCCGCCAGACTCGGTTTGCAACTCGCCCCAGCCTGAAAAGAGCGCTTTTTAGAATTTAATGAGTTCTTTCAAAATTAACCTGCCAACTTGATTGAAATATGCATTCGATGTTCGTCTGTCTGCTGGATGAAGTGTGATTATGAAGAGAGTCTTACCGTTTATTCCGTACTCAATGTCATCTGAAAATTTTCTCCAGATTTCGATGCCAGCAATCTCTCTCCAATATTTTTGATACGTTTTTCCGTAGAAAATTACAACTTTAGGCTTATAAAAAGATACCCTGGTTTTTAGATAGGCAATCCGTAGGTTTGTAAGATGTTTTCGATATATTTTTTGATTAGCCAAATATGAAATAGATGAGTTATTGCCGTAAAGCCATGTACTTGTATTGGGTGAAGGTAATGGCAATAACTCTAGCATACAAGTATTGCCATGTAAAGTGGGAGAAAATGGTCAAAAATGATCCGTTTTTGGCGCGGAAAACCCAAATATGTGCTGTTTTTAAGCCCCAAGTGGGGGATTTTTTAGCGCTTTTTACGGCGCAAGGGTTTTTCGACAGTTTCAACGGTCGGCATAACCCGCGCGCGGAGCGATAGCGGAGCGCGTCGGGTTATGCCGATGTTAGCCCGCGCCCTGTGCATCTTCGTTTATCACCTGCAAAAACAATTCTACAGCCTGTGGGTCAAAATGCTTCCCCGCTTGCGAGCGAATGTATTCAAGCACTTTTTCTTCGGTCCAACCCTGGCGATACGGGCGGTCGGAACGCAGCGCATCCCATACATCCACCACCGCAAACAAGCGCGCTGCCAGCGGTATCTGCTCCCCTTTTAGCCCGCGCGGATAACCGCTCCCGTCCCATTTTTCGTGATGGCAATAGGGAATATCGAGCGCTGGGCGCAGATATTCGATGGGCGCAAGCAAGTCATAGGCATATTGCGGATGCCTGCGCATTATCGCCCACTCTTCATCTGTCAGTTTGTCCGGTTTGAAAAGGATGTGATCTGGCACGCCCATCTTGCCAATATCATGCAGCAGCGCGCCACGCCGAACGTGAGTCAACTCCTCTTCGGCCATGCCTGCCAGGCACGCCAGTTTCAAGACCATCTCCGTTACGCGCAGTGTATGTCCCTCGGTTTCCTTGTCGCGTAAATCGAGCGCGCGCGACCACCCCTCGATGGTAGATTCATATGCCAGAGCAAGCTCGACATTCGAGCGCTGCAGGTTTTCAAAGAGTTGGAGATTGTCTATCGCGATAGCCGCCTGACCAGCCAGCGTATCCAGCAGGTTGCGCCACTCGTGATCGGGCTCCAGGGGCGCGCGATGGAAGATTTCCAACACGCCCTTGACCTGCCCTTTGGCAATCAGCGGCGCGCCGAAATAAGCGACGAATGTTTCATTGCCCATCGCCAGCGCCTGGGCCAGTTCGCCGCCGGCTTGAACGACATCGGGGATATGAACCGTGTGGCGCTCTAATACGACCCGTCCGGCATAGCCCTCTCCAATACGCAAAAGGGTATGTTGCAGGGCGGAGGAACGAAACCCTTGCCCCGCCGCATAGCCTAACAAATTCGTAGTCGGATCAAACAAGAGGATGTCTGCCGCGTCTACTTTGAGTTGGCTGACGACTTGCTCAAGCAAGATATTTAGCGTCAGGCGGAGGTCCAAACCGGAGGTGATGGCAGTATCAATCGCGCGCAGGGCAAGCAAATGCTCCATGCGGCGGGTTGCCATTTCTTCAGCTCGTTTCTTTTCGCTGATGTCCGTCACCAGGCTCAGGGCATGCGTAATGATGCCGTCGCTATCGCGCAACGGGGATACCAAAAAGCGAATGTAGACGGGGGAGCCGTCTTTCTTTCGCCAAATGGTCTCCACATTGGACAATGTCTCGCCGCGAAAAACCATCTCGAGAGACAGGCGATATTCATCATTCAGTTCGGCAGGCACTATCGGATACAAAGTTCCCACCACCTCACCCGCGCTCCAGCCCAAAATGCGCTCGCACGCCGGGCTCCAGTAGTGGACGGTTCCCTGTCGGTCAAGGACAATGATTCCCAATTCTGCTTGTTCTATAATGGAGCGGCTGAACTCCTTAGAGAGCCGCCGCGCCAACAGCAGACTTTCCACGCGCGCCTGCAACTCGATTTTTTCGATGGGGCTGATGAGCACATCGTCAACGACCTTCCACAGGAAACGCGTCGCCATGCCCACATTCCGCCGCGCAGTGACCAACAGGCAAGGCAGGAATTGCGCGACGTCTTTTTGTTTGCGCTCCCTGACCCTCTCCCGCAGGCGATTCAGCGCCGGACCGTCCAGAATGCACAGGTCAAAATCCTCTTCCAGCGCATCATCGGTATCCGCAAGGATGACTTCGTAACGTTTTGCCAGCGTCCCAGCCAGCAAGCGGCGATTTTCTTTCCCATCCAGAAAGAGCATGATTCGGCTCATGGGTCTTGTTCAGTCCTATTCCAGCAAGCCGCGCACCAGCCCCAATAATTCCTGGGGGGCTAATGGCTTGACCAGCACGCCCTGCGCGCCGCGCGGAATTTCTGTTTGTTGAACGGCGCTGATGTGACGGGGCGAAACGATGAGAAAAGGGATTTCCTTCTCATGCAGGTCCCTACACTGCTCCCAGATTCTTGGGTCAAAGTCCGTGATGTCCACGAGCGCCAGCCGGATGGGTTTGTCCCCTTGCAGGGCTTGGGCAAATTCGTCCAGAGTGGACGCGCTCACCACCGCATATCCGTTTTTGACGAGAAACTGCTCCAGCAGCTCGAGATTACGCCGATTGCTGTTCACAGCCAGAATCAATGGCTTGGCGTTCATCGCGCCGCTCCTTTGGTTTCCTCCACCCATTCGGGTGTGCCAGCCAATATGCCGCGCAGTTCGATTAGCGGCCGCCCCACCTTAATACCATAGCGGGTGATATCGAATTCGCGCAGGGTCTTTTCAAAGTTGCTCAGTCGCTTTTTCAGCACGCCGACGGCTTTGCGCATCTCACCCCGGATTTCCAGATAGCGCAGGAAGATGATGTTGTCTGCCAGATAACTGACGCCGATGTCGGTCACCTGAAAATCGCCGATGACGGAGGCGGTCTCGACAATCATAAAGACGACCACGCCTATGTTTTGCAGGTACTTGCACAAGGCATGTAAACGGCCTTGGATCTCTTCACCGCGCAGGGAAAGGCGATATCCGGCAATGCTGTCAATCATCACGACGCGGGTCCCCTTTTCTTCCACGTCGCGGCGAACGAGACTGGCAAATTCGTCTGCCGAATACTGCAGCGGCTCCACCTTGACCAATCCGAGTGTGCCTTTTTCAATCATCGCGCGGGCTGGGATATTGACGGCCTCGCAGCGGCGCATGATGATATCGGTTTCTTCTTCAAAGCTGTAGACGACGGAACGCTCTCCCCGCCCGGCGGCTTCTTTCATGAACTGCAAACCCAGCGTGGTCTTGCCCACACCGCTGGGACCCGTGATGAAGGTGACCGTTCCCCGCTCCAGTCCGCCGTTCAACAGTTCGTCAATTTCCGGCACACCCGAGGGAATCACTTCTCCCAGGAACTCCTGCTTGCGCGCGACGGGCATCAAGCGCGGATAGACGACAATGCCCGAATCGGTCATTTTTAAAGTGTGACGTCCGTGGCGAAAGCCGGAGCCGCGCAACTTGTTCACGCTGATGGTCCGCCCCTTATCCGGATTGTCCAGGTCAATCACGCCATCGCTCATGAATTGCAAGTCATCGTCCGGTGCTTCAGCGCTGCCCTCAGAAGTGAAGACCACGGTCGCTCCTTTTTCCACCAGGAAACGCAGGAAAGACAACACCTGCCGACGGAACTGGAAGACATCGCTGGACAGGTAGCGGAACTGGGTCATCGGGTCGAGAAAGACGCGCTGCGGCTTCACCTTCTCGATTTGCTCTACAATCTTTGCGGTGATGGGCTCACGTTCAACCTCGGCCGGCGAGAAGATGTCGTAGGTTTGCGCCTCGCGGAAAAATTCTGAGGCGGGGCTAAGGTCGAGAAAGTGGATGTCTTTCAGGTTGAAACCGCGCGCTTCGGCGTTCTTGCGAATGTGGTCCACCGGCTCCTCCAGCGAGATGAAGAGCGCCTTCTCTCCCTGCGATGCCCCTGCCGTCAGAAAGTGCAGTCCGAGCGTCGTCTTGCCATTGCCCGGTCCCCCGCGCACAAGGTAGGCGCGATTGGGGAGGAGTCCCCCCTCCAGAACTTCATCCAGGCCGGCAATCCCGGTGGATAGGCGAGAAGATGATAGGTTTTTCATTTTGGCCTCCAGGAATTAAGGGAGAGCGGACTATAACGAGACTGTCAAAAAAGTCCTTCTTCAGAGACCTCCCACCGTAAAGTGGGAGAAAATGGTCAAAAATGACCTGTTTTGGCACGAAAAACCCAAATATGTGCTGTTTTTAAGCCCTAAGTGGGGGATTTTTAGCGCTTTTTACGGCGAAAGGGTTTTTCGACAGTTTCAACGGTTTGCGTTAGCCGCTGGTGGGCGGGTGTGGATTCGGCTGGGGAGCAGAAAAAACTCGAAGCGTAGAAAAAAGCCTGTAAGTCGGGACGAATCCCACCAGCCGGCTGCACGCTTTGTTGGCACGCTTTTCACCTTAAGACTCACTTGCTTTTTATGCAGCCGTTGAATATGGCTGGATGGTCTCTAGAACGTCGCTTTCATCTTGTTGAGCAAAATACAAATCCCAGCGCAACTGTAAATTCATCCAGAAATCAGCAGACATGTTGAAAAACTTCGCCAAGCGCAAAGCCGTGCTAGGCGTAACGCCCCTGCGTCCGTTGATAATCTCATTTATGCGCTGATAAGGAACAAGAATATGATCGGCTAACTCTTTTTGAGTAATTCCCATAGGATTAAGGAATTCTTCCAAAAGCATTTCGCCAGGGTGTGTGGGCGGGCGGTGGGTAGGAACACGAACCATTTTCATCTCCTGCTGTCTGCTAGTGATAATCCACAATTTCAACTTGGTCAGGTCCCTTTTCTGTCCAAATAAAACAAATACGGTACTGGTCGTTGATACGGATGCTGTATTGACCTTTTCTGTCGCCTGACAACGCTTCAAGCCGATTATTGGGCGGGATTCTCAATTCGGCAAGCGCAGAAACAGAGTCGAGTTGGTCAAGTTTTCGGGCGGCTATTTTCCAAATGTTGTTGGGGCAAATATTTCTTGCCGCTTTGGTATTTTCGCCGTTGAAAACCTCTTCCGTGCCTGCGTTTTTGAAGGACTGAATCATAATCACATGATAGCACGGAAGTCATGCTATTTCAAGACTCAAAAACTTTGCAAGGGGCGTGCCAACGAGACTGTCGAAAAAGTCCTTCTTCAGAGACCACCCACCGTAAAGTGGGAGAAAATGGTCAAAAATAATGACCCGTTTTTGGCACGGAAAACCCAAATATGTGCTGTTTTTAAGCCCTAAGTGGGGGATTTTTAGCGCTTTTTACGGCGAGAGGGTTTTTCGACAGTTTCAACGGCTTGCGTTAGCGGCGGCGGGGCGGGCGTAGATAAAACTTCGAGAACAGGATTCCGCTTGGGCGTGGAAAAAGCCCGAAAATACCGCACGCCGCGAAGCGGCAGTCCCCGCCGTCCGCTGCACGCTTTGTTAGGCGCTGGTTGCACTGAAGACTCACTTGCCTTGCTTGCGTATTTCTTCTGCAATTACTTTAGAATCCTTGTCGCCACGTTTTTCAAGTTCACTGGCAATATTCGTACGTTCTTCTTCGGTTTTCCCTTGACTTAATTTATAACCGCCATCAACACGAGTAACTTCCATAGCAAAACCAAAAACGCCTTTTATTTCTTTTTGCACCATATCTTGCGGAAGTCCTTCGAGGCGATAAGATGAATTCGGTTCGTGGTTCTCCACAAGACGGCTGAGGATTGTATATAATTCATCACCTTGAATTTCCCGTACTTTTCCATAAACATGCACAATCATATAATCCCAAGTAGGAACATCAACTTCGGTATACCACCGTGCAGAAATGTAAGCGTGCGCTCCCTGAAAAATAAGTAATGCTTCATTATCGCCAAAAGTCTTTTTCTGGGGATTTGCGCGTGAGATGTGACCATAGATTGTCCAGCCGTTTTCAGTCTCAACAATTTCTACAGGAATATGAGTTGCAATTGGCTTTTCACCATCGAAAGTTACAAGCGCGGCAAAATTGTTTTGTTTCAGAAACGCTAAAAGTTTTTGACGGTCTTCTTCGCGATAATATTTTGGAATGAACATTATTGCACCTTACATGAGATTAACTTCACGATTGTTTTTATCTAAAAATGCCGTTGAAACTGTGCCGCCGCAATATTGTTTTACTAAATCTGCTAATTCGTGAATAGCAGTTTCAACAGTAGTGCGGGGGACAGGCGGCAAAGATTCAATGACCAAAAAAGCATTTTTTGTTTCGTGGGTCAATTTCGTTCTATCCGCTTCCTTCCAATTCCAGCGTCTGCAAATTGCGCCAACTTCATCTTTATAAATGATTTCGCCTTCACGCGGGGCGCGTGCTTCTTTTTCACCCAAAAGAAAGATAGCGGGTTCGTCATTACCAGCCCGTGTTAATAAAATGTCGCCAGAGATATTGTCTAAATCTTCGCCCCCAACGGGCAAAATATAACGTAATGAAATTGTATTGTACAAAGATACAAGATTATTGATATGTCCAATCGTTGCGCCATTTAATACCCTTCTCGTTAAGTTTTCAACGGATGAAGGATAATCTTTCGGCTTTGCTCCAAACTTTCGATAGGCTTCCCGCCAAGTTGCGATATAGGGATGCTCAATAACTGGAGTGCTTCCAAATTTACTTGAAAGTGCTGATTCAGCTTGCCGTAACATTTCTGTAATTTCAGCCTTGTTTTGTGAGTTGTCAATATCGTGCAAAATGACAATCCCCAAAACCAATTCAGGAAAATCATCGAAAATCGTATCTTTGATAATCAACTTCATTATTATTCACCTTTGATTGAATTATGAATGACAAGCGCCTAACGAGACTGTCGAAAAAGTCCTTCTTCAGAGACCACCCACCGCAA
>CAYRBO010000020.1:0-76706 GCA_964422545.1 uncultured Anaerolinea sp.
ATTTCAGCGGTGAAATCAACCACCGAAACGGTCGGGGTCGGCACGCGCAGCGAATAGCCGTCGAACTTGCCCTTCAGGTCGGGGATGACCAGGGCCACCGCCTTGGCCGCGCCGGTGGTGGTTGGGATGATGTTCAGTCCCGAGGCGCGCGCGCGGCGCAGGTCAGAGTGCGGCATATCCAGCACCTTTTGGTCGTTGGTGTAGGAATGCACGGTGGTCATGAAAGCGCGCTTGATGGTATACAGGTCATGCACCACTTTGGCGGCAGGCGCCAGGCAGTTGGTGGTGCAGGAAGCGTTGGAAACGACGTGATGGGTCGCCGGGTCGTATTTATCTTCGTTGACGCCCAGCACCACCGTCAGGTCTTCGCCCTCGGCGGGGGCCGAAATGATGACCTTCTTGGCCCCGCCAGCCGTGATGTGATTGACTGCGCCCTTGACGGTCTTGCCCTTCTTGTTCACGCCGTCGTTCTTGATGGTGAACAGACCGGTCGATTCAATTACGATGTCAATGCCCAGGTCGCCCCATTTGATGTTGGCCGGATCGGTTTCCTTGAACACCTTCACGGTCTTACCGTCAATCAATAGGTCTTCGCCTGCCACTTCCACTGTGCCGTCATAGCGGCCATAGGTGGAGTCATATTTGAGCAGGTGCGCCATCGTTTTGATGTCGCCAATGTCGTTGAAGGCCACCACTTCCAGCGTCTCCGGGTAATAATCGCGGATTGCCTTGAACACCTGGCGGCCAATGCGGCCAAAGCCATTAATACCAATTTTTGTTGTCATAAAAAAACCTCCTCAGGTTTATGAATTGTGATTTTTTGCACAATCGGCATTTTACCACAAATTATGGAGTGCGCGAGATTGCTCCCGCGCATTGAACTCCACGGTGGATGAAAAGCGCGCTTCTGCTCGAATGACGGGAACAACCCTATAATTTTACAACACAATGGGCCGTTTCTACCTGCCAGGCGCGCCGGAATTGACCGGGTTGGAGATTTTCGTGCCGCAAACTGGCGTTTTTCGTCACTGAAACGCAAATTGGCAATTTGCGTCACTCCTATCACTCCGAAAGCGGCCCGGTGCGCTCGTAGAGCAAATCCATTAGCACCTGGGCCAGTTTGATAGAATCGTGCCGCCAGGGTTGGTCTTCATCCACCAGGTTGGCAGGATAGAGGGGATAACGGGTAGCAGCCTCGTCAATTTTCACCCATTCTACCCCATGCGGAAGCGGCTTCTCGTACCAATTATTACAGACCACGATGTCGAACAACCGCTCCCCAACGTGCTTTTCCAACACCGAAACATGGTCACTGACCTGGTAGCCGCTCGTTTCGCCGCGCTGGGTGGCGATGTTGACCACATAGACCTTCAGCGCTTTGCTTGCCCGCAACGCCGCCAACAAATCAGGGACAAGCAAGTTAGGCAGCAGACTGGTATATAAACTGCCGGGCCCGACCACTACTAAGTCGGCGGTAAGAATGGCGCGAATGGAGGGAGGGAAAGCTGAGGGATTGTTCGGCTCCAGGTACACGCGCCGCACCCTTCCTTGTGCTTCGGGAATGCGGCTTTCCCCTTCCACGCGCACTTCTTGGACCGAGCCGGGCAATTGCACATCGGCAATCAGTTTGACATCGTGCAGGGTGGCTGGCAAGACGCGCCCGTTAACCGAAAGCACCCGACCCGATTCAGCCACCGCTTCCTCGAAACTGCCCGTTAAATCGGCCAGGGCCGAGATGAACAGATTACCAAACGAATGACCGCCCAGGCCTGATGCATCAGTAAAGCGATACTGAAACAACTGCGTCAACATCGCTTCGTCGTTAGAGAGCGCCGCCAGGCAGTTGCGAATGTCGCCGGGCGGCAAAATGCCCAGGTTTTGGCGCAGCTTGCCCGATGAGCCGCCGTCATCGGCCACTGTTACGATGGCGGTGATGTTGTTGGTGTGGTTCTTTAGCCCGCGCAGCAAGGTGGATTGCCCATGTCCGCCGCCCATGGCAACCACGCGCGGCCCGCGCTCGCGGCGGCGGTGACCGGCTATCTGGTCAACCAGGCGTTGGCCGGGGCGCAAGAACGGATTGAGCAGGGCGCGGTTCAACCCCGCAATGCCCCAAATGACCAGGCCGAATCCAACCAGAATGAGCAGAGCAACCCGCATTGGGCGCGGCAAAAAGCGCAGGGTCGCCACATCCAATACGTCCACCAGCTCACTGACCGGGGTGGTGCGGTAAACATCCAGCAAAAAATAAGCAACGCCCACGCCTAGTAAAGTGATACCGGTGAGCAGCATCAACAGCCAGCGCTTGACCCCCAGCCCCGGTTTCAGCCATAACATCAACCCTAAAGTTTCAGTTTGCAGGGCAAAAAGCCACTTTCGCATGTTCACGCGGCGATAATAGCAGTGTTCAAATTATCCGTCAATTGGGCGAGCCTTTTATGCGGCGGGTGGATTTTTTCCTGACCGACCGGCCATTTTTCCTGCCAAATCATCCCGTTTTCCAGTCATCGGAATTCCCGACCGGTATGCCGCCGAGGCAATGGAGTGTGAAATGGAGGGCGCAGCCATCAGCACGAAGAAAATCAGGAGCAGGGATTTCCAGGTGGCGAGCGGGGTCAGGATATCAGCCGCGATGAGCAGGAACACCAGCCCAAAGATGCTGACTTTGCCGGTGGCGTGCAGGCGGGTATAAACATCTGGCATGCGCAGGAAACCGATAACTCCAATGAAGGACATCAACGTTCCCAAAACCAGGAAAACCCATGCAATAACCTGTAAAACGGTTTCCATCAAAACACCTTTTGGTCTGAAATGTATTTCGCCAGAGCAACGGTGGAAAGGTAGCCCAATGCGGCGGCGGCAATCGCAACGTCGATGAAAATGCTGTTCTCGCGGATGATTGAGATGATGACCAGCACTGCGATTGTCAACGTCGAAGCCAGGTCGAGACCTGCCAGGCGGGCGACAGCGTTTTCGCCGCGCAGTACTTTCCAGACCGCTGCAAACGCCATCAGCAGGTGGGCAACCAACACAGTCCAAACCGTAACCGTCAAAATCGTATCCATACCGATTGATTTCCTATTCAAACATCTTGCTCAATAAATTTTGACGTAAACTCTGAGCTTCCTGCACGAAACGCGCGGAATCATCTACATCCAGGCAGTGTGTGTACATGATCCCTTCGTCATCGATTGCGATGACCATTTCGCCCGGCGAGAGTGTAATGGCGTGCGCCGAGAGCGCGGTTCCCAACTCGGTTTTTGTGCCAGATGGGATGGCAAGAATACCGGCATTGAGCGGCAGTTTGGGGTCGAGCACGATGCGGGCTGTGCTGTAGGCGCCCCGGATGACGTCCCAGGCAACAACAAAGAAATAACGAATACCTGCCCATAGGAAACCGGGCAATCGTTGGAAAGAGAAGGGCGGTAGTTCGATTTTCGGCAGGAGCAGGCTGATGCCTGTTGCCACAAATACCCCAACCACCAAGTTGGGGATGGTCACGTTACCAGTTAACGCCAGGTAAACGATAAACAGAGGAAAGGAGATTTGGAATAGTCTCATAACATTCACCTGATAACCGCTGCCACATATTTCAGCGGCTCAAGCAGCCATGCCGAAATAGATTGTGTCAGCGCAACCAGCGGCTCTGCCCAGATGCCAAGCGCCAGGCTCAGGCCGATGAGCAGTGCGGGAGCGAGCAGGTTGTCCCCCACTTTGGGCTTGGCTTCAGGATTGGTCTCAAACCAGATTTTCATAAATGCTCGGATGACATACGTCAGCGTGACGATGCTCGCTACGCCGATAATTGCCAGCGGCAGGTAATTGGTCGATTCGACCCCGCTCCAGAAAATCAGCAGTTTGCTGGTAAAACCATTCAGCGGCGGGATGCCTGCCAGCGCCATGCCGCCCAGCAGGAACAGGATTCCAGCGAAAGGGTGATATTTCCCCACGCCGACCACGACGCTGAACGAAGCCGATTTGACCGCCGCGCGGCTGGCCATGGCTCCCGCCAGCATCAGCATAGCGGCTTTGACCAGGGCATGATTGAAGGCAAAGACAAGCGCGGCTGCCAGCGAAAGCGCCGTCCCCCAGCCGATGCCGACCAGGATGAAACCAATTTGCGCCAGGGTGGAATAAGCCAACATCCGTTTGACATTGTGCGTGCCTGTTGCGCCGAATCCGCCATAGATAACGCCGGCAACGCCGACAACGACCAGCAGGGTTTTGAGCAGTTCCACTTCAGGAAATAGCAGCGTCGTCAGACGGAAAAAGCCATAGACGCCCACTTTGACTACCAGCGAGGAGAGCATGGCGCTGACTGCCGTTGGCGCCGCAGCGTGGAAATCGGGCTGCCAGAAGTGGAAGGGGACGGCGGCGCTTTTGATGAAAAAGGTGGTGGTCAGGAAGCTTAGCCCAACCAGCGCCAGCGGAGATGATGGATTCTCTGCGATGCGGACGGCCAAATCGGCCAGGTTGAGCGTGCCGTAGGCCACGTAGAGCGACCCGACGCCAAGCAGGAAGAAAACCGCCGCCAACGTGGAAATGTAGAAGTATTTATAGGCGGCTTCCACGCCAAATTGGTCATCAGCGTTGGCGGTGAGCGCCGCGCCAGAGATGACGATGATTTCAGCAAACACGAACAGGTTAAACAGGTCGCCGGTCAGGAATGCGCCGCTCAGACCGGTGGCGAGGGCAAAAAACAGGGTGTAGAAGGTCGGGTAATGCGTTACCTTTTCGGTGGACCCTGCGGCGTACAGGAATCCGGCTGCCAGGACGGTGTGACTCATTACCAGCAGAAAGACGCCCAACAGGTCGGCGGTCAGGGTGATGCCGAAGGGAGCCTGCCACGCGCCCATCTGCAAAGCAAACGGGCCGAGGGTCTGAACTTGGTAGAGCAGGGCGAGCGAAAAGCCAAGCGCGGTGAACATCAACGTCACCGCAACAAAGGTTTGCAGGCGCGGCTGTTTGCGGAGCGCCAGGGTAAGCGGAACGCCCGTAAACGGGAGCAGGAGAGGGGGGAGGAGCAGCCAGTTTTCAGTCATCAGTTGTCGGTGATTTTCAATCCATGAATTTCTTGTCTAATTTCTAATTCTTCAATCCTTTGATATCGTCACTGTCGCTGGTTTTGTAGCGGGTGGAGATGACGTAAAGCAGGCTCAGGACGAAGGCAAATCCGCCAGCGCTGATGACGATGGCCGTCAGTACCAGGGCTTGTGGTAGGGGGTCGCTGATTTGCTCTGTTGCGGAGCTGTAGGCCGCCGTCACGCCGTTATATGCGCCCGTGCTGAACAGGAACAGGTTGATGGCGTTGGAAATCAGCACCAAGCCGATGGCGGCGCGAATAACGTTGCGCCGCAACAATTGGTAAATTCCGGCGGCAAAGAGTATGCCGATTACGAGAGATGTTAAGATATTCATCCTGAAATTCCAAAGGATATACTCGATATTCGAATGACGAATATCGAATTACGTATTATCTTCCTGGTGAGGGTGGCCGAGGTTGTCAATCATCAACGTTGCCGCGCCCATCACTGTCAGGCAGATGGCAAGCTCAAAGAGAAAGGCGCTGCTCAGGGCAAAGCCGGGCGGCATGGGCAGGCGCAGTAATTCGCCATAATTGACTGGCGCAAAGAAGCCTGCGCCAAAAACAATCCCGCCCAGGGCATTGACGAGCGCCAGGGTTAAACCGGCCACAACCAGGTTGTTGCGGTTGAGCCAAGCCAGTTTTTGGCGCGTATCTTCATATCCGAATACGATGTACCACATCGCAATCGCCAGGCTGATGATGACGCCTGCCGTAAAACCGTCGCCCGGCTGGTCGTGACCGTACATCATGTGCGTTACGCCCAGCATAAACGCCATTGGCAAGATGACATAGGCCAGGGTATGTAGAAGCGGCGAGGTTGGCAAGGCATAAATACCTTTGGGCGCGCCCTCGGGCAGCATTTTCATCGCCTCGTTGTGGCTGTGTTCGCCCGGTTTGCGCGCCCCAAAATGCAGCAGGGTGTAAATGGCTACGCCCGCCATGCCAAAGACCATAATTTCAATCAGCGTATCCGTGCCGCGAAAATCGACCACAATTGCGCCAACCATATCTTTCGCGCCGGTCAGCGGTTTGGCATTTTCGGCGTAAAAGGGCGTCACTTGGCTAATGCGCGGGCGCGTCTCCAGCGCAGTAAGGGCCGCCAGGGCCACCACCAACCCAATCAACCCGGCCACCAGCCAGTCGCGGGTCATTCCGCGTTGGCTGTGTAGTAGTTCATTGGCCCGGTCACGTTGTTTGCGAGGGATGATATTCAATCCCAAAATCAGGACGACCGTCGCCAGGATGTCCACCACCACTTGCACCAGTGCTACGTCGGGCGCGGGCTCGAGAGCCATCCAAATTGCTACGCCCAGTCCTACAAGACCGAGCGCAATCACCGACCACAGGTCGCGGCGCAGGAAAATCGTCGCCAGCGCGGTAATTGCCATGATGACCAGCGAAAACGCGCGCAGACCGTTCAGGCCGTCTAATTTCCACTGGATATTTTGAAAAAGGGCGATGGGGGGCAGGCCGTTAAAGAGCAACACCAACGCCACCGAACCGAGGACCATGACCCGCAGGTAGACTCGCAGCATGCCGCTCTGGGCCTGGGTCGCCGTTTTCGAGAGCCAGTCTATCCCGAAGAGAGTCCCGTCATAAAGCGCGTTGATGGTCAGGTTGGGCAGAAAGGCCATCAGCGCCGGGCGGAGGCGGCTACGCTGCCAGAACAAGAGCAAGCCGAGCGAAACGGCTACGAGGGACAGAATCAACGGAACGTTAATCCCTGTCCATAGCGCGAGCGAGACTTTGACCTTCGCCCCATAGGCCGCTTTGGCGGCCTCGGCTAAAAAGTTGGCGAGGAAGGCCGGTTCGACCGGGGTGATGCCCACCAGCAGCGAGAGCAGGGCGGGCAGGGCCGGCGCCAGCCAGAAGCCCCATTTGGGGTCGTGGCCGTGCGGGGGGTGTTTGGGGTCTGCCGGTTGGCCCAGGAACACGCCCCAGACGAGAATGGCCGCCTGGAACAGAATCAGCGCCCCAGCGATGACCGTTGTCAACGGGAAGATTGTTGAAATAACGGCAGGCAGGCTGGGATGCGTGGCGGAGGCCAGCAGGGTCTCTTTCGCCAGAAACCCGAACAGGGGCGGCAGTCCAGCCATCGAAAGCGCGGCGATTCCCACAATCCCAAACAAGACAGGCATTTGCCTGCGCAGCCCGCCCAGTTTGCGCAGGTCGCGCGTGCCGGTTTCGTGGTCAATGATGCCCGCCGACATGAAGAGCGCCGATTTATAGAGCGCGTGCGCCAGGATGCTGATGACCAGGGCTTTGAAGGCGATTTCGGTGTCTTGTCCGATGAGCGCGACCAGCACGCCGAGTTGTGAAACGGTGGAATAGGCCAGCAGCGGCTTGAGGTCGTTTTGCCTGGCGCCCAGGTATGCGCCAACCAGCATGGTGGTCAGGCCAAAGAGCGAGAGAACCCAAAACCACAGGTCGGTGTTGCCGAGCGCCGGGTTGAGCCGTGCCAGCAGGTACACGCCGGCTTTGACCATCGTGGCCGAGTGCAGGAAGGCGCTGGCCGGGGTGGGGGCGCTCATGGCCTCGGGCAGCCAGATGTGGGCCGGGAATTGGGCGCTCTTGGTGAACGCGCCCAATGCGATGAGGGTGAATAGCACCGGATAAAGCGGGCTGGCAGTTAAGATTTCGCGGCTGGCAAGGACGGTTTTCAAATCTGCACTGCCGCTGATGTGCATGACGAACAGGAAGCCTGCCAGCAGGGCGATTCCGCCGCCGCCGGTGATGAATAGCGATTTGAACGCGCCTTTGCGGGCGGCTTCGTCTTTGTATTTATAGCCAATGAGCAGGAAGGAAGAGATGCTTGTGCCTTCCCAGAACAGGAACAGGGTGATTAAATCGCCTGCCAGCACCACGCCCAGCATGGCGAACATGAAAAGCAGGGTATAGGCGAAAAAGCGGTATTCGATATTCGGTATTCGATATTCGATATTCGATACTTCGGGTTGGGGCGTTGGGTTTCGATTATCGATTTTCGATTTGTCGAATACCGATGTATCGTGTCCCGAATTATCGAAGTAATAACCGGTGTAGATGACGACCAGCGTGCCGATGCCGGTGATGATGAGGCCGAAGAGGGCTGAGAGACCATCCAGGTAGAGCGAGAAATTCAAGCCCAGTGATGGAATCCAGGGAATGGAAAATTCCAGGGCTTTCCCGTGTAGTTGGGCGGCGAAGTAGAGCAGCGCACCGAAAGAGGCGAGGGGAAAGATGGAAAGAATCCAACCGGCTTGGGGATTGGTGAGCGGCGCGCGGCGCAGGCGCAGGATTGCCAGAATGCCAAGGGGGAGAATCAGGAGGGGGAAAAGCAATTCCAACATAGAAAGTATTTTAGCAAATAATCATAAAAAATACCCGCTTTTGAAGCGGGTATTGATGTTTTTCATAGGATGCGCTCATTCATCCCCGGCGGCGCAGGCGCACATGAAATTCATAGACGAGCGAAATGACCAGCGTGAGCGCGGTGAGCGGCAAGACGAACCAGGCCATTGCATTGCTGAACATCGGCAAAGCGCTGTGGCTGGTGGCATTCAAGGTGAGATACACTGTATATGCGATGTAGTAGCCGATGAAAAGGAATCCTTCCCAACGAAAGATGTATCCACCGGTAAAAAAGACCGGGAAGGAAGCCAGCGCAACCGCAATCATGACCGGGATATCGAAACTGATGGCGGCCTGAGAAACGGGTATCCCAACCGGAATGATGATGGCGCTTAGACCAAGCACCGAAAGCAAATTGAAGATATTGCTTCCTACTACATTACCGACGGCAATATCCCGCTCGCCTTTGATGGCAGCCATCACTGACGTTGCCAGTTCGGGCAGGGAGGTGCCAACTGCTACGACGGTCAGGCCAATGACAAGTTCACTAATCCCCATCCAGCGTGCCACTGCTACAGCACTATCCACCATCCAGCGCGCGCCGAGGATGAGCAATCCCAGCCCGGCCACCACCAGGGCAATGTTCAACAGCCAGCCGCGCAGGTTTTTCTGCTCGTGCGGGGCATATTCTTGCTCATACTCCTGCTCTACCTCCCGGCTTTCAGAGCGGCTCTGGCGAATCAGGAACCAAGTGTAAATGAGCAATGAGCCAAACAAGATGAACCCTTCAAAAGTGCTAATCAGGCCATCCAGCGCGAACAGGAAGGTGGTAATGGAGACGCCAATCATAATTGGAACATCTTGCCGAACTACCTGCTGCTGTACCATCAGTGGCGCAATCGCAGCAGAAAGTCCCAAAATAAGCAGGATGTTGGCAATATTACTGCCAACCACGTTGCCAATGGCGATATCGGGTTGGCCCGCCAGCGAAGATTGGACATTGATTGCCAATTCTGGCGCGCTGGTGCCAAAAGCGACTACTGTCAGACCGATGACCAGCGGCGAAATGCCAGCCCAGGCCGCAATGCGTGAAGCGCCGCGCACCAAAATCTCTGCGCCAAAAATGAGCAGCGCTAGTCCGGCAATGAACATAAACCCTGTCAGAAGAGTCATATCGTTTTTTGTCTCCCAAAGTCTTGCGGTAAAAAACACGCCAGGAATTTTATGAGATAATGGCATTATCATACCATTACTCTGAATTTCTTTATGCTGAAGTTACAACGCATTTGCCATCTTTGCCCCTGCTTTTTAGGCAATTAAATGCGGAGTTCTATATTCGCAGTCCCAAAAATTGGCGAAAGGATTGATGTGTAAGACAAGATATTATCTTGTCTTACATAAAACATAAGGAGCAGAAAATGACTTTAGATTTACAAATTTCACCAACGTTGCGCTCAAAATACTGGCAAACTGCCTTGTTGTTGGGAATTTTTACTGTTTTCTACAACCTGGTCGAGGGATTGGTCTCAGTGTATTTTGGTGTCTCTGATGAAACCATTGCGCTGTTTGGCTTTGGCGTGGATTCGTTCATCGAGGTCTTATCGGGGATTGGGATTGTCGCTATGATTTTGCGCATCCGCCCAAACCCAGATGCCCCGCGCTCTCAATTCGAGCAGACCGCTCTGCGCATCACTGGCATGGCTTTCTATATCTTGGCTGTCGGGCTGGTGCTGACTATCGTGGTCAACTTGGTCACTGGTCACAAACCCGAAACCACTGTGCCGGGCGCAGTCATCTCAATTATTTCGATTTTGGTCATGCTGTGGCTGGTGGCGGCCAAGCGCCGGGTAGGACGCGCTCTCCACTCCGCGCCCATCCTGGCTGATGCGAATTGCACCATGACCTGCGTTTACATGTCGGTTGTGCTGCTCGCTGCCAGCCTGGTTTATCATCTGACAGGTTTCGGGTTTGCCGATAGCCTGGGCGCTGCCGGGCTGGTATACTTTTCTTATCGAGAAGGGCGTGAAGCCTTTGAAAAAGCCGCAGGCATGGAGTGCGCCTGCGAAACAGGCTCATGTAAAGAGTAGTAGAACTTTCGAAACCACTACAAAAAGGTTTCTCGCAAAGCCGCCGCACCTGCCACCTGCCCGCACGAAGGCAGTGCGGAGCGCGCAGGCGGTGCCAGGGAGAGTGCAAAGAAGAAAATATTCTATGAAGAAATCCTTTGCGAACTTTTCGTCTTTGCGAGGAAGTTTGGGCTTTTTGCAGCCGACTCAACTTCTGCATACGTTCTGAAAGGATAACCCGATGTCGAAAATCTTGTTAGTAGAAGACATGCCCGACACGGTCGAGTTGGTGCGCAGAGCATTGTCGGCGCATGATTACGAAGTCGTCCACGCTCCCGATGCGGAAACAGGATTACAGTTGGCACTCGACGAGCGTCCCCATCTCATCCTGCTCGACTTGGGCCTGCCCGATTACGATGGTCAAACCCTGGCAGGCTGGCTGCGCGCAGAGCCAACCCTGGCGGGTATTCCCATCGTTGCTTTTACCGCCTGGCCGCAAGAAACCGCCCGAAAAATGGTGGAAAGTTATGGTTGCAATGGCTATATCCAAAAACCCATCCAGAAGGTCAAAGATTTCGTTGACCAGATTGAGTCCTTCCTGAAAGCCAGTTGAAGCCGCCCGCCATGACCGAACAAAAAATTCAACTCGTTCCTGCCAGCCGCTTCACCATTGAGCAATTGACCGCCATCTACAACCAGACTCGCGTTGATTACCTGGTTCCGATGCCGATGAACGCCAAACGCCTGGCAGATTACATCGCGGATTACGATGTGGACCTGGACCATTCCCTGGTTGCCATGCAAGGAGATGAATGGCTGGGCGTTGCCATGTTGGGCGTGCGCGCGGGCCGCGCCTGGATAACTCGCCTGGGCGTGCTTCCCAATACACGGCGCGGCGGCGTCGGACAGGCTCTGATGAACGGCCTGCTAGAAAACGCTGCAAAATTGGGTCGCAGCTTTGTCATGCTCGAAGTGATTAAAAATAACATCCCTGCGCACCAACTGTTTCTCAAGCTTGGCTTTCGAGAAATCGGAGAGTTGCTGGTCTTACGCCGCGCGCCGGTCATTCCACCGCCCGACCCGGTTGTTGCAGATGCCCGTCGGTTGGAACGCGACGAGGCTCTGCGATTGGCCGGGCGCGACCGAGGCACCATGCCCTGGACCAATCAATCTGAAACCCTCTTCAATGCACAAGAAGTTTCTGGTCTACATGTCACTCTAGCCGATGACAGCCAGGGTTGGTTAATCTATCAGCGCCAAAAATTTATTTTGACCCGTTTTGCCTACAAAACTGAAGCGGGAAACCCCTCAACCGTGGCGTATGCGTTTCTTTCGCACCTGCATCATCAATACCCCCGGCTCGATACCCACCTGGAAAACATCCAGGTCAACGACCCGCACCTGCCAGCCTTTTATGAAATGGGCTATGTAGAAGCGTTTCGGCGCATCGAAATGTGGCTGGGCGACCCGCCGCCTGATTTGCGCATGAAAGCCCCCGAAAGGTTGCGCAGTCTGGCAATATCATAATGAAAGTGGAATGAACAGGTCAAATGGGCGGAGAATCATGTACAATTTATCAAGGTACAGCGTGATAGCGGGTTGTTGGCCCGTTTTGTGGGAATACTCGGCAAAAGATAAAAAAGATGCAAAACCCGTGGAAATTCAACCGGCTTGCTAAAACCGTGGAGAAAGTGGTCATTCTCCTGGCAATTGTGCTGTTATATATTGCGCTGTTCCACCCACTGATTACATTCACCGAGCGGGTTGGCGCGGCATTGGTCGTTGTTCCTGTCGCAGCGGCAGGCTGGTTTTTTGGGCCGGTGGCAGGACTCATCGCGGGGTTGGCAAGCATTGGGCTAAACGCCGGCCTTTTCTTTCTGCTCGATGGCATGGAGGGAGTTGCCTGGCTGCTGGCAGGCTGGCCGGGCAACCTGATGGTGGTGGCCGCCGGTTATAGCCTGGGTTTAGTAAAAAAAGAATTCGGGGAGCGCGCGCGCATTCGCGCTGAGTTAAATTCCCGCGAACGATTCATCTCCATCCTGGGCCTCGCCGCCAGGGATATTTTCGACCCCAAGCCAGCGCAAAGTAAATATTTTTCACTCGCCAGTCACCTGGCAAATTTATTCGTTGCTGATTATGCCTGCATTTTACAGTGGAATGCCTTTTCAGGAGAAATGACCCTGCTCACAACAACCCGACCTGATGGCAGGCATACAACTAATATTGTTCTTGAAAATACTAAAAGCGTGCCTGGGTCAATCGTTGTTAGGCAAGATCAGTCATTGGTGTTGAGTCCTGCCGCGCCGCCTCGTCTGGTCAATCTGTTTTTATTAAGCGAACTCGCCTTGCCCGCCAATTCTGAATTCGTTCTTCCGCTGGTTGCAGGGAGATATAAATTCGGCGCGGTCGTGTTCGGATTCGATAAGCCGCATCGTTTTTCTGCCAATGAAATCGTTTTTGCGCAACTGGCCAGTTTCCAAACAACGCTGATGCTTTGGACTGCCGAACAAGATGTTCAGATTAAGAAACAGTTGTTGGAAGCCGCCACGCTTTCAAAAATCGAACGCGCCCTGAGCGAAACCGAAAAGGTGGGTCTCGAAACGCTGCTGCAACTGATTGTGGATTCAGCCCAGGAATTAATCCCTGGCGCGCAAAAGGTTGTTTTGCATCTTGTCGATGATGAAAACCAGGTACTGATACCGCGCGCAGTCACTGGAGTGGAGATGTCATCGAAATCAAATCTGAACATGCGGTTGGGAGAGGGCATTGCAGGCCAGGTTGTTGCCATCGGCAATACCATCTCCATTGCCGATGTCCGCGCGGACCCGCGCTTTATTGACCGGACCATCCCTGTAAAATATCGTTCTCTTATCGTGGCTCCCATCAAAAAAAGCCAGGACAATGTTATTGGAACCATCAGCATCGACAGCGACCAGGAAAATGCTTTCACTCCCGACGATAGCCGTTTACTCGATGCGCTTGGGGTACAGGCGGCCATAGCCATCGAAAATGCCAGCCTGTTAGAAACCACCCGGCAAGATTTGCAGGAAATCAGCGTTCTCCATCAAATCAGCCGCGGCTTGTTGGCTCTGGACCCCGACCAGCTGATGTATGATACAACCCGTTTATTGCACGAAATTTTTGGCTTTTACCACGCGCAGATTTTTGTGGCTGACCCAAAAACCGGCGACCTGGTTCTTAAACACGCCAGTGGAGAGCAGGCCGCCGCTTTACTGGCGCAAGGAAACCGCCTTTCAGTTGGTTCTGGTCTGGTGGGGCATGTGGCCGAAATGGGGCAACCCTTTGTTACCAACAATGTGAATGCTGTGGTTTTTTTTATTCGGAATCCGTTATTGTTGGAAACCCAATCTGAATTGACCGTGCCAATTAAAATTAACGGCAAAGTGTTGGGAGTGTTAGACATTCAAGAAAAACCACCGCGCCAGTTTTCGCAGCGCCAGATGAACCTGATGTCGGCAGTTGCAGACCAGCTGGCCGTTGCCATGCAAAAAGCCAGCCTGTACCAGGAATTGCAAATCGCCCTGCAACAGGAAAAAGAGATGCGCGCCCAATTAATCCAGAGCGAAAGGCTTGTTTTGGCTGGCAAGCTTCTGGCATCTGTCTCACATGAACTGAATAACCCTTTGCAAGCGATTCAAAATGCCTTATTTCTTATCAAGAGTGATGAGAATCTTTCCGAACAAGGACAACAAGATTTAGAAATCATTCTTTCAGAAACACAGCGAATGGCTTCCTTAATTAGCAGATTGCGCTCAACTTACCGGGTTGCGCAGGCCGAAGATTTCTACGAAACACAGCTCAATGATTTGGTCGAAGATGTCCATGCCTTGACATCAACTTACATGAGACATCGTAAGATTGTCTTTACCTTCCATCCTGACCCCAACCTGCCCGTCATACCGGTCATCCCCGATAAAATCCGGCAAGTTATCTTGAACCTATTTATGAACGCTATCGAAGCTATGGAACATGGCGGCGAACTCATCGTCCATACCTATTACCTGCCCGAGCACGGTCAGGTTTTAATTACCTTTGCCGATACCGGCCCTGGCCTGAACCCTGAAATTCAATCGCGTATCTTCGAGCCGTTTGTTACCGACAAAGAAACCGGCACTGGCCTGGGCCTGACTATCACCGCCGATATCGTCCACCAGCACCAGGGCGAGATCCAGGCTGAGAATAATCCTGATGCGGGGGCTATCTTCAAAGTTTGGCTGCCTGCCAGGAGGGGCTCATGACCGGGCATATTCTCATTATTGATGATGAAACTTCCCTGCGCCAAACCCTGGCACGCATTCTACAACGCGCCGGTTTCGAAGTCACAACCGCTGCCAGCGGGCAGGAGGGGCTTTTTCTGCTGGGGCAGCATTCCTTCGACCTGGTGTACCTGGATATTCGGATGCCCGATGTAAACGGGATGGAGGTGCTGAAGCGCATTCATGCGGCTCTGCCAGAACTTCCGGTTGTGCTTTTTACCGCCCAACCAGACCTGAACTCCGCGCTCGAAGCGCTCCGGCAGGGGGCAGCCGATTACCTGTTGAAACCACTTCAGCCTGGCGATATCATTCAGCGCACGCAAACCATCCTTGCCCGGCAGGAGCGCGAGCGCCGCAAACGCCAAATCCGGGCCCAAATTGAAATGCTCGAGGCCGAACTCAAAAGCCTGGAAAAGGTCGAGACTCTTCAGCCGCCCGCAATTAGCCCAGAAAACGGAGAAGACCGCTTCCTGACGCGCGGCAAAATCACCCTGGACTTGCTCGCCCGTCGCCTGACGTTTGACGGACAAAATATCAACCTGCCCCCTGCCACATTTGATTACTTGCTGGTCTTGCTGCGGCACGCTCCCAACGTGGTCGATTACCAAACCCTGGTCACAGAGGCGCAAGGCTACCAGGTCGAATTCCGCGAAGCCCAAGAGCTGGCCAGGTGGCACATCCACCAGATTCGACAGGCTCTTGAGCCAGACGAACGCGGCCCCCATTACCTGATTAATGTGCGGGGAACAGGCTACCGCCTCGTGGCAGACTAACTGTCTCGAAGGCCAATACCTTCGCCAAAATCAAGCGAATGAAATAGGAACTTTCAAGTTGAATCCTTGCACAAATAGCAAGGAATTTACCACAAAGGCAACGACGGAACACGACGTAAGAGCATTTAAGATTTTCCGCCTGGCCTGTGTTCTTTGTAGGGTTGTTGCCCCGTAGTGGACGTCGTGGTTAAGGGGTTTCTTTTCCGGCTTGTCCGGATTAGGGTGAGGGCAGGTTCTTTATCGCCGCCAACTTTTGCCAACTTTTTCCAAACATTGCAAACAGATTTTCATAGAAACTTGTGCAAAAATGAGAGCATGATTTCGGAACCTTCATCACCTTCCAAAGTAAACGCAACGCGAATTTTAGTCGTGGATGACAATCCGGGTACTGCCGCAACTCTTGTTCGCGCAATTGCGCGCATCAGCCCTAATTTGGATGTGCGATTGGCCAACGATGCAGAAACCGCATTAAAACAACTAGAGGGTGAATCGATTGACCTGATTATTACAGACATGATGATGCCCGGCATGAGCGGCATGGAACTGATTGACCGGTTACGCAAACGAAATCAGGGCAATTCGTTGTATTCTATTCTCATCACGGCTTATGACGTTCCTGGTTTGCGTGAAACAGCCCGGCGCATGAAAATAGACCAGCTGCTCATCAAACCGTTTCCACCCGAACGGATTTGTCAGATTGTCGCTCGCGCTCTGGAACGAACCCAACCTGGCGTGCCAGCCATCCTCCAGCCTGTTAACAAGCCGCCTGTTCATCGTTTGCTGGTTGCCGATGACAACCCAAGCAATCTCTCTCTGCTAATGCGCTATTTGCAGCAAGAGGAATATGACATCGTCACCGCAGTCAGCGGGCAGGAATCTCTTGAAGTCTTGCGTTCTGGTTCATTTGACCTGGCCTTGCTCGATGTGAATATGCCGCAGATGGATGGGTTTCAGGTATTAGAGCAAATCAGGTCTGACCCCAACCTGGCGCACATTCCAGTCATCATTGTCACCGCCGCCCGGCTCGACCCGGTGGATATGCAGTATGCCCTGAACCTGGGCGCGGATGATTACATCACGAAACCTTTCGACCGCCGCGAACTGCTGGCGCGCATCCGCACTCGGCTGCGGGTTAAAGAAGCCGAAGACGCGCTCCGCCGCCGCAATCGGGAACTCAACTTGCTGCCCGAAATTGGGCGAATATTGAGCGGTGATTTTGACCTATCTGCCTCGAGCGCGCTTATCTTACGCCGCTTGGTTGAGACGTTGGGTGCAGCGTGGGCAGTACTGAGCATGGCTGATGCGCAGGGAAATCTAGGCCGGGAAACTTATTTCTTCGATACCAGTCAGCAGCTCTTGCCTGAAATGATTGCCTGGAATGCATTTTTGCCGAAGATTAATCAAAACCGGCCGGTACAGGTGATCAAAGAAAGTAATGGTGATTTGCCCTGGTCTGGTTCTGTCCGTTCACTTGCCGTTGTGCCGCTCTTTTCGCGCGCCAGTTTGCTCGGGCTGCTCATCTTGGCGAGCAAGCAGTCGAATGCTTTCTCGGAAGAACATTTTTCTTTGCTGCAAGCGATTGCTGGGCAAATTGCCATGACAGTAGATAACATTCGCCTTGCTGGCTTGCTGCAAAATCACATAGTTTAAGTCTGAACGACAAGGAGAATCTCATGAAAATTCTGCGGTTGTTTCTTTTTACCATTTTCACTATGTTGCTGGTCGCTTGCGGCGGGCAGCCAAAAACTATTTACGTCGAAGTTGCGCCCGCTGCGCTCAAACCGGGCGACCCCATTCCTGCCCCGGCGGGGGAGGTGATTCTCACCGTGAGTGGCAAAATAAACACCAAAAACAATGGCGACACCCTGCAATTAGATATGGCTACCCTGGAGCAGTTTGGTTTAGTCGAATATGCAATCAATGACCCATGGCTAAAAGAAAAAGTGACCTATCAGGGCATCTTGATGAGCGAGTTTCTCAAGTATGTGCAGGCCGATTCCTCTGCTGAAACCGTTCATATTGTTGCCTTAGATAACTACGAAGTAGACCTCGCCATTCAGGAACTAAATAAGTGGCCGGTGTTGCTTGCCACCCGCGCCAATGGGAAATACATAGATATTAGCACCAACGGTCCAACCCGCATCATCTTTCCTTTTGACCAGTTTCCCGAAATTGACATTACGCTCTACCGCGACCTGATGATTTGGAACATTGCCACAATGGAGGTGCGATGAACCGGGAAACTTCCTCCTCATTCTGGCGGCCTGGCGCTGCCCAAATTGGCATTCTGGGCGGGGCTTTGCTCTTGTCTGTAATTTATCTGACATTTATGTTGCAAGCCTACTGGCAAGAGCGCAATACTGCCCAAACGTTTGCAGACCAAAGCGAAGCCTTGGCCACATTGTCCAATATTCAGCGGCACACTGTGCTGCTATTTGTTCAAACGCAAGACTGGCTGCTCGACCCTTCGATTGGCAAAGGGGAAATTGAAAAGCAGCGCGCTTTTTTGAATACGCAAATTCGCATTTTGCGCCCCTTGCTTACGCCACAAAGCGAAACGCTGCAAAAAATAGACCAATTGACGACTGCATTACAGGAATATGACCGCTTGCTGGAATCTCTGGGCGATACACCCTCCGAATCGACTCGCGCGGCGGCTCGCCCGCAAATCATAGCGCTGCTTAAAGAGATGGATGAAAATCTGGTCAAGCGCGCTTATGACACCAAAGAACGGACTTTCACCATAAATTTTAGCGCGGTCTTAAGACAGCAAGAACGCAACCACCAATTGCTGATAAGTTCGGCAGTGCTGTTTATCCTACTGTTTGTCACTGGCAGCGGCTTTTATTTGCGCAGTGAGCGTCAGGCTTTTATGCAGCGCCAGGCTTACCTTCAAACCCTGGAAAAAGAAGTTGCAGAACGCACCAAAGCCCTGCAAACCCAAACCGCCGCAGCCGTCAGCCGCCGTCTTTCGGCTGTACCTAATGAAGGTGAACTGGTTGCGCGAGTGGTAGAAGAACTCCAGGCTGCGTTTAATTACTATCATGCCCACATTTACTTGCTAGATCAGAATGGTGAAACCTTGCGCATGGCGGGCGGCACCGGCGAAGCCGGCAGATCTTTATTGCAACGTGGGCACAGCCTGCCCATAGGCAAGGGCTTGGTAGGGCGCGCCGCCCAAACCCGTCAAATGGTGCTGGTCCCTGACACCTCAACTGACCCAAACTGGCTGCCCAATCCCCTTTTAACCGAAACCAAGTCAGAAATCGCTGTGCCGATTTTGGCGGGTGATCAAGTGTTGGGCGTGCTGGACGTGCAGAACAACCGTGTGAACAGCCTGGGCATACAAGACGCCGAACTGATTGGCGCAGTTGCTGACCAGGTTGCCATTGCGTTGCAAACCCTGCGCGCCAACGTTCAGGCGCGTGAAGCAGCAGATTCGCTGCAGCGCCTGGTAGAAAGCGTGCCAGTCGCCATTGCCATTCTGGATGCACGCACTGGTGTTTTTATTGAAGCGAATGACAATGCCCTGAACATATTTGAAATAGAGCGCAGCCATCTAGGCCAAATAGGTCCTATTCAACTCAGCCCACCCCAGCAACCTGATGGCCGAAACTCAGAAGAAAAAGCGGCCGAACAAATTGCGCTTGCCATGCAAACCGGCGCGCACACCTTCGAATGGCTGCACCGCACGGCCCAAGGACGTGAATTTCTTTCCGAAATCCGTCTGACCCGCGCCCTGGATGTGCGCGGACAAGTGGTGCTGAATGCCACCATCACCGATATTACCGAGCGCCGCCGCCAAGAGGAAGCGATTCGCAAACGCGCCCAGCAGCAAGAAATGCTCAACCAGATTTTGCAAAAAATCCAGAGCACTGCTTCTGTTGAAGAAGCCTTGCAAATTACTGTTCGTGAATTGGGCCACGCATTAGGGAAAAAGCCAGTCTTGGCCGCTCTCGAATCGGCATCTCGTTCACCAGAGGAGACAAACTGATGATGAATGTTTCTGTGTCTTTTCCTCCCATCCTGCGCAATCTCTCCTTGCGCAATAAATTGTTGTTGAGTATTCTGGTTATTACAGGTCTTGCCATTCTCGCTTCTGGCTATTTCTTCTATTCCCGTACTCAACAGACCCAGGAATTCCTGCAAAGTGAATTGCAGAAAACCGTGCGAGAGCAATCTCAACAACAGTTGCAAAATACGGTGCTTTCCGAATCTCAGATTTTCGACCAGTCTTTGGCAAATATCACTGCCATTTTGAGGCGTCTTGCATCTTATCAGGTTTCTCTTTATTCACAGAAATCTATTTTTGCCGACGGAAGATACTGGAACGCAAGTGATAAACTCATTCAGTTTCCTGATGGCCAGATTGGAAACTCAATCACCGACCCGGCCTCAGTGTTCATTCCCAACTCCATTCCTTTGAATGACGCCATGCTGGAAGAGATGAATTTGAGTATCTACTTGGATTTTACTGTTCCCGCCATTTTGAAGAGCTCGTCGGATATTGTCGCTCTTTATTTCATCAGCGAACAAGGATTTACCCTGTATTATCCCAACGTCGAGCTGGCTAAGATTGCGCCTCCTGACTTCGACCCACGAACACAACCTTACTATCAGGTCGTTTTGCCGCAGAACAATCCTGAGAAAAGACCGGTTTGGGGAGAGCCTTATCAGGACACTGCTGGCGCGGGTTTGATTGTAACCAGTTCTATCCCTGTTTATGACCCGCAAGAAAATTTCAAAGGGGTTCTAGGAGTGGATGTCAAGATTTCGACCATCGCTGAAACTGTAAAAAAAATCAAAGCTGGGAAAACGGGGTTTGCTTTTTTGATTGACCGCTTTGCGCACGCTATTGCCATGCCAGAAGCCGGTTACGAGCTGTTCAATATAACAGAGGAAACAGCCTTGCCAGGTGAAACTGTAAGCCAAACGTTATTTGGCAAAATCCCTGGCAATTTTTCAGATGTTTTACTTGATATGACCATTGGACGACAAGGCGTAACCACTTTTACGATCAATGATACTCCGTACTATGTTGCGTATGCTCCACTTCCGACCACTGGCTATAGCTTGGGCCTGCTTGTGCCAAGCGCGGAATTAGACGAACCTTTCCTGCTTGCCCAAAACAGAATCTCTGCTGAAACCCAGGCAACTTTAAGGTTTTCTCTCCTGATTGCCTTTGGCATCTTTGTGATTGCCGCCATTCTCAGCCTGGTGCTTGGACAAAGCATTTCCAACCCGCTGGTCAGGTTGACTGAAGTTGCCCGACAAATCCAGGGCGGCAACCTGAATGTGCGGGCGGCTATTGAAACCAACGATGAAATTGGGACATTGGCTAACGTTTTCAACAGCATGACCGGCCAGATTCAGGAATCATTGACTGACCTCGAGCAACAAGTCGCCGACCGTACCAAAGCGCTATCGACCTCTCTCGAAGTCAGCCGCCGCCTGTCTGCCGCCACCAGCCCCCGCCAGTTGGCTGTAGATGTGGTGGAGCAGGTGCAGGCTGCTTTCGGCTACTACCATGCCCACATTTACTTCTTCGATGAGCAGAACGAAAACCTGGTGATGGCTGGCGGCACTGGTGAAGCCGGGGCTGCCATGCTCGCGGCCGGGCATAGTATCCCCAAAGGTCACGGTCTGGTGGGGCGCGCTGCCGAAACCAATCAGCCAGTCCTGGTCGAAGATGTCTCTAAAGCCATTGGTTGGCTGCCCAACCCCTTGCTGCCCGACACGAAATCAGAAGCAGCCGTGCCGATTGCCATTGGCAGCCAGGTGCTGGGTGTGCTGGACGTACAGCAAAACACAATTAATGGGCTTAACCAGGAAGATGTCAATTTGCTGCAAATCATTGCGGCGCAAGTTGCTATTTCCTATCGTAACGCCCGTGCGTATGAAGAATCGGCATCTCAGGCTGAATTGGAGGCAATGGCAAACTATCTTGGCCAAAAAATTCAACGCGCCGAGAGCGTGGAAGAAACCCTGCAAGTGATTTTACAAGAATTGACCCCACTTTTGGGAGCACAACGCGCTGTGATTAGTCTCGAGTCCCCAATTGAACAATCTGGCCCAAGCCCAGTCTAGTGCGATAGTTACTCCATTCACACTACCAGGTTCAAATCACTTGGGCGCTTATGCAGTCACAAGAGATACTTACAAAATGATGATTGCCAGGGCTCGTTTTAGACCTATAGGAGTTAAATGATGACCGTTTCATATCCTAAACCAACAACGCCAACGACATGGTGGCGGCATATTTATCAACGGTTAATTTCTGCTCATCCATCCATTCAAGCCCCGGCAGAACGCGCCAAAGCAGAATTACAGGCTGCGCTGGCACTCTCGTTCGCGTTGATTGTCTTCGCTGGGCTGTTGTTCACGCTGCGCTTCACCCAACTGAACCTGCTGGTGATAATCACCTTTTTGTTTGCGCTTGCTTCGTTCGCTGCTTACTTGGTAAGCCGCACTCCTCAATATCGCCGCGCTCCGCTGGTGTTTGCAGGCGGCTTGGCGGCGCTGGCGTATTCAACAGTTTTTCTTGGCCTTTACCCTGCGCTTTTTATGGCGCTGACCTTTACGCTTCTCTTTCTGTTTGCCAACTTGTTTGAGTTCAGGCAGATGGTTGCGTTTGTGGCGTTCAACACAATTGCGATTCTGGTTTCATCGGCAGTGTTCTTGCCCCAGTTACAAGGTCAAGAAGCCCTAAACGTTCGCGCCGGAATCATT
Source organism: uncultured Anaerolinea sp. (assembly GCA_964422545.1). Lineage (GTDB taxonomy): Bacteria > Chloroflexota > Anaerolineae > Anaerolineales > Villigracilaceae > UBA5195. The sequence continues at coordinate 22,259 of CAYRBO010000020.1, forward strand.
GCGATTGGCTCGTTTATGCTGCTCTTTGCCTGGCACAGAAACACACTGGAACGCTTGCGCTTGCAAGAAGTTTTGAATGCCCAACAAGCCCTGGAACAATCAAACCAGGAATTGCAGCAAGCCCAACAACAATTGAATGCCCGCTTCCGAGAGATTCAACTTACTGTTGAAGTTGGGCGGGCAGTCTCTCAAGTTCGCGCATTGGATGTTCTCCTCACAGAGGCCGTAGAAATTATCCGTCAGCAATTCGGCCTGTATTATGCGCAGGTGTATCTCCTCAATCCGGCTGGCACGCAATTGCTCCTCCATGCCGGCACAGGAGAGGCAGGCCGCCAATTACTGGCGCGTCGGCATCGCCTTCACCTCGACTCAACGTCAATCAATGGGCGCGCTGCGCTAGAAAAACGCGCGATCATCGTTGCTGAAACAGCCAAAAGTCCAACCTTCAAACCCAATCCGTTGCTTCCTGCCACCCGCTCGGAGATGGCCGTGCCGCTTGTCGTTGCAGAGGAAGTGATTGGCGTGCTGGATGTGCAAAGCGAGATACCCGGATCACTCAACGAAGCCATTTTGCCTGCTTTTCAGGGCCTGGCAGCCCAGCTTGCCATCGCCGTTCAAAATGCTCGTCTGCTAGCTGAAGCCCAGCAAGCCCGTCTTAATGCCGAGCGCGCTGCCCGCCGTCTGGAACAACGCTATTGGCAGGAGTATCTGGATGCTTTGCACAAACCGCAGCGACTGGTCTTTACCCTGGAAAATGACCAGATTCAATCCATAAGCGAACCCGCTGCCCCCTCTGAAGCAGCCCTCAGCGTGCCAATTGAAGTTTCGGGTCAGTCATTGGGTTTGTTAGCGGTGGAATTGCCCGAGGAAAATCGAACATCGCAAGCAGAGCACCTGCTTAAGCGCGTAGCCCGTCAGGTAGCCGAACATCTTGAAACCCTGCGCCTGCTTGAAACAGCCGAGCGCTACCGCGCCCAGGCCGAAGAAGCCGCCCGCCGCCTGACCCGAGAAGGCTGGGAAGAATATTTCAGCGCCAAAGCAGGCGGGTCTTTGGGATACTTGTATGACCAGCGAGAAGTCAAACCACTCGAATCAGACGCTGCGCTTTCCGCCGAAGCCGCGCTTGCTCTTCCCATTAAGGTGCGCGATGAAACCATCGGTAAACTGGCCGTTCTCGATGTAGGCTCTGCCGACCCAGAAACGCGCGAACTGGTCAACGCCGTAGCCGAGCGGTTGGCCGAACACATCGAAAGTTTGCGCCTGCTCGAAGAAACCCAGCGCGGACAACTGGAATTGAGCAAGCGAGCCCGTCAACTAGCAGCGGTTTCGGAAATCAGTACCGTTTCGTCACGCGAGTCAGATATTAATAATTTGCTTGCCAGTGTGGTTTATCTTACCCAGCGCAAATTTGGCCTGTACCATGCCCATGTCTTTACCTATGATAAACAGGCCAAACAACTGGCAATTGTTGCCTGCGGTTGGAAAGAGGGCGATGAAAACGAAGGTACGCATGGCACAACCACAATCCCGATTGATGCCGAGCAATCGCTGGTCGCCCGCGCCGCCCGCACCCGCCAGCCGGTTGTGGTTAACGATGTGCGTAGTGACCCCGGCTGGCTGCCCAACCCCATGCTGCCCAATACCCAATCGGAACTGGCCGTTCCTCTGCTGGTCGGTGAGGAACTGTTAGGCGTGCTGGATGTGCAGTCAGATGAACTTAATCACTTTACCGAAGAAGACGTAAACATTCAGATGACCCTGGCCGCCCAGGTTGCCACCGCGCTGCAAAATGCCCGTAACTATCAGCGCGCCCAAAAACAAGCCGAACGCGAAGCCCTGCTCAATGCCATCAGCCAGAAAATCCAAAGCGCTACTTCGGTCGAAGCCGTGCTGCAAATTGCGGCCCGCGAACTTGGCCACGCCCTCGGTGCCCCGCGCACCATTGCCCAGTTGAGCATGAAAGATAAGAACTAATTGGGCAAGCCAGGAGACATCCGCCATGTCCCAAGATAAATTCCACAGCCGGATTCAATCGCTATTTGCAGACATCGAACGGCTTGCCTCGGACCCACAAATCGAGGTGGATGTCTTACGCTGCGAATTGGATTCCCTGCGCGCGCGTGTGGCCGAACTGGAGGCTCAATTCCTGCAAAGCCAGATACAAAGCCCCGGCGGCCAGGAAAAACAATCTGCCCGGCTTGTAGAGTCTGAACCCGGCCCGCAAAACACCCAGCCTGCTCAAGTTCTCCGTTCTGCTCCAATCCTCTATGAGCCAGAACAGATTGTCTATGCGTTTACCGGCGACCGGTTGGAACGTTTGCCTGCGCCCGAAATCAGTAGGCTGAACATCCAACCTGCCTTACAAGTGCCGCTGCTAGAGAGCGAAAAACCGATTGGCGCGGTATTGGTAGAAGCCCCGCCTGAAAAACCGCTCCCCCCCGAAGAAGCAAGCCTGGCCGCAGCCGTCGCACGGCAGGTCTCGCTCCAAATCCAGAACCTGCGCTTGCTCCAGGCCGCCGAACGCGCCCGCGCCGAAGCCCAGGCCGCCACCCGCCGCTTTACCCACGAAAGTTGGGAATCCTTCCTCGATGCCATTCACCAGAGCGAGCGCATCGGCTACGTCTATGACCAGAGCGGCGTAGAACCCTTGACCGACCCCGCCGCTGCCGATGCCGATATCCAAGAAACCGTCTCTGTTTTGGAAGAGCATATTGGCAAAGTTGCTCTAAAAACCGACCCCGCCCGGCCCCTGAGCGAGGAGGACAAGGCCCTGGTCTCTGCCGTTGCCCGGCAGTTGGGGCAGCAAGTTGAAAACCTGCGCCTGCTGGCCGATGCCGCCCGCGCCCGCGCCGAAGCCGAAGAAGCCACCCGCCGCATGGCGCGCGATAGCTGGAAAGCATACACCGAAAGCAAGCCCCAATCTGCCCTGGGATTTATCTATGACTCGAACCAGGTCCTGCCCCTGTCTGAGCCGCCCGCCGATATCAGCCTGTCGAAACCGCTCATGGTGCGCGGCGAGCCAATAGGAGAGTTAGCCGTCGCCGGGCTAAGCGAGATTTCGCCCGAAGTCGCCGACCTGATGGACGCCATCGCCGCTCAGACCAGCGTTCACCTCGAAGCCCTGCGCCTGACCGAAGAACTGCAACGGCGCGCTGCTGAATTGCAGGAACTCGACCGGCTCAAATCCTCCTTCCTGGCAAACATGAGCCATGAGCTGCGTACCCCGCTCAACTCTATCTTGGGTTTCTCCGACGTGATACTGGAAGGAATCGACGGCCCGCTGACCGAGTACATGGAAAACGACTTGCGCCTGATTCAGAAAAACGGCCAGCACCTGCTTTCGCTGATTAACGACGTTCTCGATATGGCGAAAATCGAATCGGGCCGCATGAACCTGCACCCAGAGAAATTCAAAGTCCAGGATATGCTTGAAAACGTCATCAGCATCACATCCACCCTGGCAAGCGCCAAAAACCTGGCCCTGTACATCGACCCAGATTCAGACAAAGAACTTGAAATCATCGCCGATAACACCCGTCTGAATCAGGTGATGATTAACCTGGTCAACAACTCCATCAAATTCACCGAAACCGGGCAGGTTTCCCTGCATGCCTGCGCGCTCGACAGTAATAAAATCTTAATCACCGTCAGAGACACCGGTATAGGCATTCCCGCCGACCATTTGGAGAAAATCTTCCAGGAATTTTCTCAGGTCGATACCTCCACCACCCGCAAAGTAGGCGGCACTGGGTTGGGGTTGCCTATCAGCCGCCGCCTGGTCGAAATGCACGGCGGGCGCTTATGGGCCGAAAGCGCCGGCATTCCAGGCCAGGGGTCGACCTTCTACGTTGAGCTGCCCATCGAAGCAAAAATCACTGAAACCATTGAGAAAACGGCGAAATAACTATGTCCATGCCTACCTTTTTAGAGTGTACCGCCTGCGCTCATCAACAGCCCTATCATCCTTTTACGCCAACGGTTTGCAACCAGTGCGGCTCGCAATGGCTTGAAACGCGCTACGATTACGCTACTTTCAAGCGTGAGATTTTGCGCGGATTGCCTGGCCGGCCCTTTAACATGTGGCGTTACCAAGACGTTTTACCGCTCGAAAACCCGGCCGGGCTAGATTTATACCCCGCTGGCGGCACGCCGCTCTGGCTGTCGCAACGTTTCGCGCCTGCTCTTGGTCATTGCAGCGTTTACATCAAAGACGAACGCTATGGCCCGACCAGCTCCTTCAAAGACCGCCAGGCTGCCGGGGCAGTGGCCGCTATGCTCGAAAATGGCATCAAAGAAGCCGTCATCGCCTCTACTGGCAATGCGGCAGTCGCCTATGCCGCCGCCTGCGCCCGGGCAGGTATTAAACTCTGGGTCTTTATGACCAGCCTCGTGCCACAGGAAAAACTGCGCGAGGCCGCCCTGTTTGGGGCCGAAGTCATTCGCGTCAGCGGCAACTATGACCAGACCAAGCAAATCGCCGCCCAGTTCGCCCAGCGCCGTCACCTGCTGCTCGACCGGGGCGCCAACTCCATCCCCGCCCGCGAGTCGATGAAAACCATCGCCTACGAAATCGTCGAACAACTTGGCTGGCGCTCTCCCGATTGGTACATTCAGGCCGTCAGCGGCGGCATGGGCCCAATCGGCGTGTATCAGGGTTTCGAGGAGCTCCTGCGCATGGGTTTGATTGACCGGATACCCAAACTCGCCGTTATTCAGGCCGAAGGCTGCTCGCCCATGGTGCGCGCCTTCAAAGCCGGCAAAGACACCGCCGAGCCGGTTATCCCTGACACGTCCATTATCATTCTTTCCACCGGCGACCCAGGCGCATCATACACTCACCTGTGGAAACTCTCTCAAAAATACGGTGGCGTGATGGAATCGGTGACAGACGCCGAAGCCTTCGACGCCATGCGTTCGCTTGCCAAAAGCGAGGGAATGGCCGTTGAACCAGCCACCTCGGTTGCCTTTGCCGGGTTGGAGAAACTGCTGAAAAATAAAGTCATCCGTCCCGAAGAAATGGTCGTGGTCAACTGCACCGGCCACACCTTCCCGGTCGAAAAACACGTCCTGGGCGACCAGTGGGCAGTGGATGTCCACCTGAGCGAAGGACAAGCCCCCGCCCCGCGCGAAGGCCTGCAAGCCGCGCTCGAAAACCTGGACGAAAAAGCCACCACCGTCTTGCTGATTGATGACAACCCCGATGACGCCCTGCTCATCCGCCGTATCCTCGAAGCGCGTAAATCTTACCGCGTTTTCCATGCCAAAGATGGTTGGGAAGGCCTGTCTATGGCCCGCCAAAAACTACCCGACCTGATTGTAAGCGACCTGACCATGCCCGGCATCGATGGCTTTGGCCTGGTCGAAGAACTGAAACTTGACCCGCGTACCACTCACATCCCGATTGTCGTCGTCAGCGCCAAAGACATTACAGACGAAGAGCGGCGGCGGCTCAACGGCCATATTCAGGCCCTCTACCAAAAAGGCTCGCTCACCCCGCGCAAATTCGTCGAACAGGTTGTCCAGACCATCGAAGAAGAGAAGAACGGCGAAAAAGGAGCCTGAGATGGGCAGAAACATCTTGTGCATTGAAGATAACCCCGACAATATGATGCTCTTCAAGCGCGTCCTGGAATCTGCGGGGTTTACGCTTCGGCAGGCGTTCAACGGACTGGACGGGTTGAAGATTGCCGAAGCCGAACCGGTTGACCTGGTTTTATTAGACATTAACCTGCCCGACATTGATGGCTACGAAGTGACGCGCAGGCTGCGCGCCAGCAGCCTCCCAAACGCCGCCTGCCTGCCCATTCTCATCATCACTGCCAATGTCCAAAAGCGCGATGTAGAGCAGGCCATGGCCGCTGGCGCAACCGAATTTATTACCAAGCCCATCGATATCTTTGAACTGTGTGTTCGAGTTGAAAATTATCTGTCTGGTGATGGGAGCGCGCCTTCAACTGAAGGAGTTGTGTGATGGGAAATGTAGTCTTATACATAGAGGATAACCCTGATAACATGTTGCTTGTTAAGCGCGCTCTCGAATCACGCGGTTATCGTCTTTTACAAGCAATGACTGGCCTGGATGGAGTTGCTATGGCAGAACAACAAGACGTCGATTTGATTCTGTTGGATATTAACCTGCCCGACATCGATGGCTACGAGGTGGCAAACAGGCTGCGGCACAGTAGCAAACGTGCCCTGGCCTATATTCCTATTATTGCTATTACCGCCAACGCCCTCAAAGGTGATGCAGAAAAGGCGCTCGCGGCTGGCTGTGACGTGTATATGTCCAAACCCATCAACATTCGAGAATTGTGGGCGCAGGTGGAAGGTTTGTTACCATCAGATACCTGACCAGTCTCTGCCAGAGTGTGTGTAGATGCCGGAAAACCAGGTTTCCCGGCATTTTTTTATTCATTTACGCCTGGCTTGACGTCATCATGCAAAGAAAGTAATATCACTCTCAAACCAAGCATCCCCAGGAGAGAAAGCAAAATGAACATCGGCGACTTCAACGGCTGGCCCACGCGCATCCTCGAAAACCACTTCCTGCGGCTCGAATTCCTGGCCGCTTCCCCGCGCATTGTACGATTTTCGCCCATCGGCAAGGCGAACCTGTTCGCCGACCTGGGCAACGAATTCAACGAAACGCCCTACGGGCCGTTCTACTTTCGGGGCGGGCATCGCTTGTGGCACTCGCCCGAAGCCATGCCGCGCACTTACATGCCCGATAACGAAGGCGCGGTCATCAGCGAAATCCCTGGCGGCGTGCGCATTGACCAGCCCGCCGAACCCTGGACGCACATTGCCAAAAGCATTGAAATCCATCTGAACGAGAGTCAGCCGCAAGTCATCGTCCATCATGAACTGCGCAACGATGGCCCCTGGGGGGTGGAATTTGCCCCTTGGGCCCTCACCATGTTCCGGCTGGGCGGCGTGGGCATCTTTCCTCAACCGGTGGGGAATGCTGATTCGGCGGGGCTGCTCCCCAACCGCCAACTCGTCCTCTGGCCTTATACGAAGATAGATGACCCGCGCTTGACCCTGCGCGACGACTTCATCCTGCTGCGCGCCAGCGGCGGCCTGCCGCCCGTTAAAGTGGGCTACTTCAACCCGCATGGCTGGCAGGGTTATTACCTGGATGGAACCCTGTTCATCAAACGCTTCGACCCGCAGCCCGGCGCGAACTTCCCCGATGGTGGCTGCAACACCGAAACCTACACCAATCACAAATTCATCGAACTGGAAACCCTGGCCCCGCTCGCCAAACTTGCCCCCGGCGAAACCGTTACCCACACCGAAACGTGGGAAATCTACGATGGCCTCTCTCACCCCCTCATCCCACCTGCCATCGCGGCTCTCGTAGAACGGAATTAATTCGTCTTACCTGGAGTTAATCATGGATGCACTCGAAGCCATCCGCAAACGCCGCAGTATCCGCAAATTCACCGGCCAACCGATTCCCAAAACCGACCTGGAAACCATCGTCGATGCCGGACGCCTGGCCGCCACTGGTCACAATTATCAGCCCTGGGATTTCATCGTCGTCACCGAGAAAGAAACCATCATGCAGTTCCTGCCCGCCGCGCCGTGGATAATCCAGGCTGGGGCGGTGATTGCGCTCGCCCTCGACCCCGAAACTCGCTGGTGGGTGGAAGATGGCGCTGCTGCCATCCAGAACATGCTCATCGCCAGCACCGCGCTCGGCTACGGCGCGTGCTGGATTCAGGGAGATGTCTTACCGCGTGAGGAACACTTCAAGGATTTGCTCGATATCCCCCACGAGAAACGCCTGATGGCGCTGATTCCGGTCGGAGTCCCGGCAGAAAGCCCGGAGCGCGAGAAAAAACCACTCGCGCAGGTCATCCACTGGGAAAAATTTTAGCGGGAAACGTCCTGAAGGTTGCCAGGAATTGCTCAAATCGTTCCCGCAAACCTTCGAGGCGGTGTATTCCAAGAAAAATTTCGAGAGAGAACGTATGGAAACACCCATCCACCCCCTGATTGCTGCTCGTAACGAACGCACCCGTTGGTTCCGGCAGGCGCGCTTTGGCATGTTCATCCACTGGGGTCTGTATGCCATCCCAGCGCGCGGCGAATGGGTGCGCAGCCACGAACGCATTAGCAGCGAAGCCTACCAGCCCTTCTTCGAGGAATTCAATCCCTCGCATTATGACCCGCGCGCCTGGGCCAGGCTGGCTCGCCGGGCTGGGATGCAGTACGCCGTGCTGACCGCCAAACACCACGACGGATTCTGTCTGTTCGACAGTCAGTTGACCGATTACAAATCACCCAACACCCCTTGTCGCCGCGACCTGGTGCGCGAATATATAGAGGCCTTCCGCGCCGAGGGCCTGAAGGTTGGCCTGTATTACTCCCTGCTCGACTGGCATCACCCCGATTACCCGGCCTATGGCGACCGCTTTCACCCGATGCGCGACCATCCCGATTATAAAGACCGTCCCCAAAATTTCAACCGCTACCTGGACTATCTTCACGGCCAGGTGCGCGAACTGCTGACGAATTACGGACGAATCGACATCATCTGGTTCGATTTTTCCTACGATGAGATGAGCGGCGAAACCTGGCGCGCTACCCAACTGGTCGAGATGGCGCGCGCCCTTCAGCCCGAATTGTTGATTGATAACCGGCTCTCTGCCTCCGGTGATACCAACCGCAGCATCGAGAGCCTGGAACCGGCTCCCTATTGCGGTGATTTCGCCTGCCCAGAACAAATCATCCCGCCCGAAGGCCTGGTTGACGAAGCCGGGCGGTCTGTTCCCTGGGAAGCCTGCCTGACCCTGAACAATCACTGGGGCTACTGCGCCGCCGACCGCGATTACAAATCTCCCCGCCAGGTGATTCGCGCCCTGGTGGAGTGCGTTAGCAAGGGCGGCAATATGCTCCTGAACGTCGGCCCGAATGCGCGCGGCGAAATTCCCGCCGAATCGGTCGAAATTCTGGAGCAGGTCGGGGACTGGATGCACCGCAACAGTGAGAGCATCTACGCCTGCGACCGCGCCCCCCTGCCCAAGCCAGAGTGGGGCCGTTATACTCAAAACGGGGACACGCTCTACGCCCACATCTTCGAGCGCGGCATCGGCCCGGTCAACCTGCGCGGGCTGAATGGAAAAATCCGCAAGGCGCGTCTGCTGGCCGACGGTTCGGAAATCAAACTCAGCCGCCCCTGGAATACGAACGATTATCCTGATGACGCCTTCATCGAATTTCCGAGCGCGCGCCTGCCCGATGAAACCGATACGGTGGTGGCGTTGGAACTGCAACTCCCCTAACCCATAGAAGCCGGAAAAGAAACCCCTTAACCACGACGGCGACAACGGGTCGCAACGGAAAATCTTAAATGCTCTTACGTCGTGTTCCGTTGTTGCTTTTGTGGTAAATTCATTGCTGTTTGTGCAAGCATTCAACTTGAAAATTCCTAAAAATACCGTCCCGGGGCGATGAATCGTTCCCGTACAACCTTCGGGACGCTGACTTCTGGTGATAAAATCACCCCGCACTTTTACCATCCATCCAGAAAGGCTTTCTTATAAAGTATGAACAATTCACAAGCCGTCTATATCGGCACTGACAGCGGCGCGACCACCTCCAAAACCGGCGGCGTGTGGAGCGACGGAACCACCATTTCGACCAAACTGCTGCAAAAGCCCACCAACGCTGGGCAAGGCACAGCCGCCGTCATTCGCGGCTGGGTCGATGGCATTAATGAATACCTCGAACAAAACGGTCTTTCGTGGGACCAGGTGCAGGGCGTGGGTCTGGCCATCCCTGGCCCTTACCAACGTTATGGCGTTTTAGGCCGTTCGGCTAATCTGCCTGCCAGTTTCGAGGGCTGGGACGTGCATACCGAGTACAGCAGCGCCCTGGCCGAACGCGCCGGGCGGGCTGTCCCGTTGGTGGTTGGCAATGACGGCAACTACGGCGGCGTGGCCGAGGCCCAACGCGTGCGCGGCAGCGGCAACAGCACTGTACTTATGTTGGCTGCTGGCTCTGGCCTGGGCGTAGCCTATATTGATAGTCATGGCTTACCGCTGGAGGGCGATACCCTGGCCGGAATGGAGGGCGGACACATGCCCGCTCCCCTACACTTGCTCAACGCCAAGACATATCCCTGTGGCTGCGGCAGAGACTGGGGCTGCGTTGAAGTCTATACTACCATTTCGGGCTTGCCTTACCTCCTGGCCGAGAAACTGGAGAAATACCCCGAACATCATCTGGCGAAATCGGATGCGCCGGTCAAAGAGAAAGTCCTGGCCCTGCGCGGGCTGGCCCAACACGGCGACCCGCTGGCGACCGAGATTTTCGACTTTCAGGCGCGGGCGATGGGCCTGCACGTCGCCAATCTGGTGATAGCGCTCGACCCGACCTTTGTGGTCATCGGCGGCGGGTTAATGGACCCCGAAGCCACCACCGAAGCCTTTCGTGAACGCTACCTGCGCATCATCCGCGAGACGGCCCTACCCTACCTGTGGCCGACCCAGCGCGCCCGCATCACCATCGTCCCCGCCACCCTCGGCGACCTGTCGCAGGCCATCGGCGCGGCGTTGGTGGCGTTGTATAAAGCGCGTTCGTAGCATTTTTCATGACCCCCCAACAGTGGACAATTTTCGGCACCCTGCTGATGACCCTGTTCCTGTTCATCAGCGGGCGCTGGCGCTATGATGTGGTCGCCCTGCTGGCCTTGCTGGTCGTGACACTGACCGGGCTGATTCCGGTCGAGCGCGCTTTTAGCGGCTTCAGCAACCCGGCTGTTGTGACCGTTGCGGCGGTGCTGGTGCTTAGCCGGGGGCTGCAAAACTCTGGGATTGTCGATTGGATTGGGGGCAAATTAACCCTGCTAAAGGGCGGAATCACCATCCAATTACTGGCGCTAACCGGCATTGTCGCCGTTTTCTCGGCCTTTATGAACAACGTCGGGGCGCTGGCTCTGCTCTTGCCGGTTGTATTAGATTTGTCGCGCAAGAAAAACATCCCCGCTTCGGCGCTGCTCATGCCGCTGGCCTTTGCCTCGCTGCTGGGCGGCATGACCACTCTGATAGGAACCCCGCCCAACATCATCGCCGCCTCGTTCCGCCAGCAGGCGCTGGGCGAGCCGTTTCGCATGTTCGATTTCGCGCCGGTCGGCGTGGGCGTGGCAGTGGCCGGAATCCTGTTCATCTCGCTGGTGGGCTGGCGGCTGATACCATCCCGGCGCGGGGCCGATACCGGCTCGTTGTTCGAGATAGAGAATTACATCACCGAGGTGCAAATCCCCGCCGATTCAGAGCTGGCGGGCAAACGCCTGCGCGAGATTAAAGACTTTACCCGCGCCGAGGCCACAGTCATCGGGTTGGTGCGCGGGCGCGAGCGGCGCATGGAACCCTCGGCGCAGACCAGGTTACAGGCCGAGGACATCCTCATCCTGAGCGCCGATACCGAAAACATCAAACGGCTGGTCGAAACCTCGCGGCTCGAACTGGTCGGCAGCAAGAAAATCGGCAAAGTCGACCTGGAATCGGATGACGTAACCATGATGGAAGTGGTCGTCACCGGCAATTCCCTCTTGTTGGGTGGCACGGCCCGCAGCCTGAACCTGCGCGCCAACTACGGCATCAACCTGTTGGCTGTCTCGCGCCAGGGGCAGGTGATGCGCAGCCGTCTCGACAGCATCCGTTTCCGCAGTGGCGATGTGCTGCTTTTACAAAGCCATATTGCCACACTAAAAGAAACAACCGAAGTGCTGGGCTGCCTGCCGCTTGCTGGGCGTGGGCTTCGCATCCAGCCTTCGCGCAAAATGCTGCTGTCGCTGGCGATTTTCGGCAGCGCGCTCTTGTTGGCTGCCCTGGGCTGGGTTCCGGCGCAGATCTCCTTCGTCGCGGCGGTGGTGGCAATGGTGATTGCGCGCATCGTCACCCTGCGCGAGGCCTATGAGAGCGTCGATTGGCCGATTTTGATTCTGCTCGGCGCGATGATTCCGGTTGGCGAAGCCCTCGAAACGACCGGCGGGGCCGGGCTGCTGGCTGGGTTGCTCTTGCAGGCATCCCGCTCTATGCCCGCCGAGGCCGCCCTGGTGATATTGCTGGTCGCTACGATGTTCCTTTCGGACGTAGTGAATAACGCCGCGGCGGTTGTGCTGATGGCGCCGATTGGAATCGGCCTGGCGCGCGGCCTGGGCGTCTCGGTCGACCCCTTCCTGATGGCGATTACCATCGGGGCCTCGTGCGCCTTCCTGACCCCCATCGGCCACCAGTCGAATACGCTGGTGATGGGCCCCGGCGGCTACCAATTTGGCGACTATTGGCGGATGGGCCTGCTGCTGGAGGTCATCGTCGCGCTGGTTGCGATTCCGTTGATATTGATTTTCTGGCCTTTGTAAAAACCCACAACGCCAACATGGACAATCCGCAATCCTTCAATGCAATCCTCCAGACGCTCTTGAAAAACAAGTGACGCAAAAAACAAGCATCCCAAAGGTTTTCAAACCTTCGGGATGCTTGTTCATAGACTTTTGAAGTAAACGTCCATCTTGCGGCTCTCCTGCTTTCCGATATTTTGACATAAAACGACCCGAACGCAAAACCGTCTCGAAAGTTACCCGCTATAATATAGAACCATGGATGAAATTCATTACCTGGCAGAAAAGCCTGCGTTCTGTAAAACATTTCCAGCATTTGCCCTTGCCAGATATTCTTCAGGTGGTAACAGCAGGGCAGGTACGCCGTTCCCGGCGTTGGTTTTCGCTGCGTGAGATAATTGGTGTCAGGTGTCAGGAGTTTCTGCATGTATCAATCCAAAATCGAAAATCTAATCTCAAAAATCCGCCTCTACTGGCCGCTTATTAAGTCCTTGCAAACTGGGCTGCTGCTCTCGACTGGCCTGGCGGGTTACATGAGCGCGCGCTGCCCGGTATTGAGCTGGGACTCACTGTTGGGTTTGCTGGGCAGCCTGGCCCTGGCCATTAGCGGCAGCACCATCCTGAACATGTGGTGGGACCGCGATATTGACCGGGTGATGAATCGCACCCATCACCGGCCAATCGCTTCGGGGAGGGTCTCGCCGCAGGAGGCTCTGCGCTTGGGGCTGGCGTTCTCAGCGCTAGGGGTGACTTGGTCGGCCTGGCTTAATCCACTGTATGGACTGGTGGTTTTTGCCGGGCTGTTCTTTGACGTGGTGATTTACTCCATGTGGCTCAAACGCCGCACCTGTTGGAGCATCGTCTGGGGCGGTATTTCGGGCGGCATGCCCATTTTGGCCGGGCGCGTGCTGGGGCTGCACAATTTGGGCGTGGGCGCGCGGATTGACGATATCGGCTTACTGCTCACGCTCTCGGTCTTATTTTGGATTCCCACCCACATCTTGACCTTTTCGATGCGTTTTTTCGACGATTACCAGGCCGCGGGTATCCCGACTTTTGCTTCGACTTATGGTTTTGATGCTACCCGCAAGGTGATTGCGCTCTCGAGCGTATTGGCGGCTGTTTGCATTGCCCTGGCGGCGGTGCTGATTCGCGTCGAGTGGGGGTATGTACACCTGCTGGCTTTCCTCTCCGCCGGGTTGATGATTTTGGCCTTTCTGACGACTTTCCGCCCTTCGCAGCGGCTCAATTACGGATTGTTCAAGTACGCCTCCGTTTATATGCTGCTTGCGATGGTTCTTTTGTCACTCTGAAAGGAGCAAGCATGCAACCAAACAGTTTTTTGCCAGGCTGTTGCGCTTCATTGGCATCGTCTTGATGGCGTTAACCGCAGGCTTCACCATTTTGGGCGGGGGCGGAACCTGTTGCGCCGCTTTCAATCTGCTCAACCCTGAGCGCGCCGATACGATGGGGCCGCTGGCGCAGATGCAGTGGCTGTACATTTTTTGCGTCCTGGCCGGGGTGGTCTCGACCAGGCTCGCTAGCCAAGCGACACTCGAATGGGAAAAAGAGGGTGACGTATTGAAAACCTGCTCAAAACGCTCAAAAAGGACAGCCTATGACCTCCCTGCAAGAAAAATACATCCAAAAAATGCCTTTGCCCTATACTACTATACCCAGGGCGACCCATCTAAAGAAGCCATCGTCTTCATCCACCCGGCCTACGGCGACCACACCTGCTTCCATCACCAGTTCGATGTTTTTGCCGAGGACTATCACGTCATCAGCCTGGATATGCCCGGACACGGCAAATCGCAAGTCAGGGGCGGGGACGTTGGAATCGACGCGACCGTCGGCCTGGTCGCGGAAATCCTGGCAGCCGAGGGACATGCCCAGGCGCACCTGGTCGGCGTTTTGCTCGGTTCGCTGATGGCGCAGGCGGTGGCTTATCGCCATCCCAAGATGGTCAAAAGCGTCACCATTTGCGGCGGCTATAGCATTTTCGGCGACAATTCTGCTATTACGAAAGCCCAAAACCGAGAAATTGTCAAAGCCTTTCTGCTGATTTTGTTCAACATGGACGGGTTTGGCCATTATGTGGTCAGGAATACCAACGTGGTCGAGGCGGAACGCGAAGTGTTCTATCGGGCAATGCAGAAATTCACCCTGCGTTCCCTGCCGGTACTATCGGGCATGGGCAAAATTCTCGATAAAACGCCCCGCATGTTCCCCCAGCCTGTACTGATTGTGACCGGCGAGCATGACATGCCCATCATTCTGTCCAACGCTCAGGATTGGCAAAAGTTAGAGCCAAACGCGCGCCTGGTAGTCATCCCTGCTGCCGGTCATTGCGCGAACATGGACAACCCGGAAGTATTCAACAGGACATTGAAAACGTTTCTTGATGCGCAGAGAAGCAGTTCTTAGCCTGCCGAATTGCCAGTATCCATTTGTTACATGATCACTCAGACGAAGCCTGCTGCCTGTCCAAACACTTTCGTTGCGCTTTACGAAACGTTAACTTGTGAAAAATAAAACTTAAACAATCGAAGCATCACACCGGGGATATAATGTTCGCGCTTTAGCACTGTCTATCTCTTTGGAGAATTTTGATGTCTGAAACGCAAAAAAATGAGCAGGCGCAGGTACGATCCCCCACGTTATCACTCGCTCGCGTGATAGGCGATTTGCCTTCGTACCACTACGAAGTTGATAGTTCTACCCTGCTGGAAAAAGTGGTTGCGCACCTGAAAAATGACCCCGACCTGCCAGGGGTCATTTTGCGTCAGGGCAAAACGTTTACGGGCGCGCTCTCGCGCTGGAAAATTTTCGAATGGCTGGGACGTCCCTACGGGATTGAGCTGTATTTTCGGAAGCCCATTCGCAAACTGGCTGAAGCAGTCAGGCAAGATCGTGAAATCTATCCACATACCATGTCCATTTCCCAGGCTGTCCAAACCGCCTTACAGCGCGCGCCCGAAATGCGCTACGAGCCGCTGGTGGTGATGTTTGGGGAAGGTGATTTGCGCTTGCTGGATATGGACGTTTTACTGTTGGCTCAATCCGAACAGTTGGCGAATGCAAACGCGCTTATCCAAAAGCAAGCAGAAATCGGCAAAATTCTCTCCAGTTCCCTCGAACTGAATCGGGTTCTCCAATTGATTTTGGAGCAGATGGAATCTGTCATCCCTTACGACCGGTCTTCAATTTTGCTATATCGTAACGACCATCTGGAATTTGCCGCTTCTAAAGGCTACCCGGAGCAGGTCAACATGGAACAGGCGCGCGAACTGGCAAACAGTAATCCTGTCTTTAGCAGGATTCTCGCCACGCGCCAGCCTGCCGCTATCGAGGATGTTTCTTCGTACACCGCCTGGCCGCACATCCCCGACACCGCGCCTACCCGCTCATGGCTGGGTCTGCCGCTCGTTCAAAACGATACCGTGTTAGGCATGCTTTCCATCTCCCGGCTGAAAGTTGCCCGGTTTCGCGCAGATGAACTAGATGCCGCCTCGATTTTTTGCAGCCAGGCCTCAATTGCACTTGGCAATGCTCACCTGTATGAGACCATCCAGCAAATCAACCAGGAGCTCGATAGCCAAAAGAAAAGCCTGCAAGAAACGGTGGATGAACTCAACCGCGTCAACCTGACCCTGATGCGGCATGCCAGACAATTAGAAACCAGTCAGCAAATTGGGCAGCAAATCACCAGTCTATTGAGCCTGCGAGAATTGCTGCTTCAGGTCACCAACATCATCCGGGCGCAGTTCAATTATTCTCTTGTCAGCGTGTGGATGATACACGAAGCGAGCCACTCCCTGGCGCTGGAAGCCTGCACCAATGCTTCCTTGTGTGGAATGACCATGCCCCTTTCGCATTCCGGCCTGGCAGCGCGCGCCTGCCGCACCGGAAAAATTTTGCACGAGAATTTCATCAGCAAACAGACCAATTTCACGCCCACGCCTGGCATGAGAGCCGCCTTTTCTGAAATTGCGTTGCCATTGAAGTTTCACAACGATATCATGGGGGTTCTGGATATACAAAGCGAGCGGATGCAAGCCTTTAACGACGAGGATATTGCCGTCCTGCAAATCATGGTCAACCAAATCGCCGTTGCGATTCGCAATGCACTTTCGTACGAAAAACTGGCGCGCTTATCAGAAAACCAAAGTCACCAGAATCATCCAATACCCTTCCAAAGTTTGAACAGGGGTGCTCAAGCCCGTCCTGCCGACTCTGCATAACCAATCCCCCGCGCGAACAGCCCAAAGGGAATAAAAACGATCAACCCCATAACCAGGATGACAACAAAATCCACCAGTGGGAAAGGCACGCCCGCCACGAACGGCTGTAAGATAAAAAAAGCGAGCAGGCCATAGTATTATGGCGCAAGATTTGCGCGATAAGCGCAAATCAGAGCAGCCTTTGGCTGCGGCCCGCGAAGCGGCTGCGCTATGATATTTCCTGTAAGAAAAGTGGCAATTGATGCAAAACCGCCGGGCTTATGCCACGACCGTGATGACCACCTGCCCCTGCCGGTTGCCTGCCTCGATGTAGCGGTGCGCATCGGCGGCCTGTTCGAGTGGGAAGCGTTTGTCTACCAGAGTCTTGACTTTGCCCGCCTCAGCCAGTTCCCTGACCAATTCCAGACTTTCGATCTTTTCCTCGGCCATCGCGCAGATGACCTTTTTTCGGCTGAATAGAGAAGTCCAGAACATCTCCAGCAGCGCCCGGCCCTTGAAACTGGCATACAACAGAATTCCATCCGGTTTGAGCGATTGTTTCGCGCGGGCGAAAGAAACCCGTCCCAGGATATCGAAAATCACATCGTAGGTTTCACCGTTTTGGGTGAAATCCTGTTTTTTGTAGTCAAGTACCTTATCCGCGCCCAGCGCTTTGACATAATCCATGCGCGCTGCGCTGCACACCCCGGTCACTTCTGCGCCGTAATGCTGTTTGGCAAGTTGGACGGCCATCGCGCCGATGCCGCCGGATGCGCCGTTGACCAGGATTTTCTGCCCCGGTTGGAGGCTGGCTTTCTTGAGCAGGCTGATTGCCATGATGGCCCCATAGGGCAAAGTCGCGGCTTCGGCATAGCCCAGGTTGGCGGGTTTGATAGCCACCATCCCGTTTTCAGGGATGCAAATATATTCGGCATTCGCGCCCATGTTCATGCCGAGGTAGGCAAAAACTGCGTCGCCGGGTTTGAATTTGGTGACAGATTTCCCAACTGCTTCCACGTCCCCGGCCAGCTCGCCGCCGAGGATGTTGACTTTGGGTTTGTTCCAGCCGAAGGCCAGGCGCGCGGGCAGGTAGAGCAGGGCGGGCATGTTGAACTGGCTGTGGGCGAAATCGCGCGCTGTCAGGTCGCCATAATTAACCGGCGTGGCGCGCACCCGCGCCAGGATTTCGTTGTCCTTGGGCGTCGGTTTGGCGACCTTGGCCAGACGCAAAACATCGGGGGAACCGTATTCGGTAAAAACAACGGCTTTCATCATTTTTCCTCTATTTCATAAGAAAAGACTTCGCCAATCGGTACGTCAAAGGCCAGGGCAATCTTGAAGGCCAGTTCGAGCGAGGGGGCGTACTTGCCGCCTTCGATGGCGATGATGGTCTGGCGCGTCACGCCTGCTTTTTCGGCCAGTTGCTCCTGGGTCATCTCGCCATGATTGAAGCGCAGTTTGCGGATGTTGTTACGAACTTGATACTTTTGCATGTCAACTCCCCTGGCTGTCAAAATAGAACTGCGAGAGATTCCCGAGTATTTCTGCTAACAGCGAGAAGAAAACAATCAGGCTGAACATCACCAGGGCTGGCTGTCCAAGCACAAAGGTCAGCATGGCAACCAGCACGCCCAACGAAAAAGCGATATAGGCGACCTGGGTGCCTTTCAGTCCAATCAGCTTATCGCGCTCGTCCTCGAGCAGGCGCACTTCTTTTTCTGACCGGGTCTGGATGGCATGGACAATATTGATGACGATGTTGGCGATGATATTGCCGACGATATTCAGAACAATTGAGGCAACGATGACAATACCGACCAGGCGAAAGACCTCTTCTGAATTCAATTCGCCTTGCTGGTACATCGGGATGAGTTTGACCAGGTAGTAGCCCAAAATAAGCAGGGTACTGACCAGGGATACAGAGATGGTTACTTTTCGTTCGGACATGGCTTCTCCTTTGTCTGCTTCAGGTTACTTATTGTAAGAAATATTATACTTATAGTAATTCAAATCATACGTAATGTCAAGTTAATAATACATTCGGTTTGAACCTTTCTCCAAACAAAAACACGGCTGCATAAAAGCAGCCGTGTCCATTGAGATTCTTCTATGCGGGCGAATTCAAACCCAATTCCAGGCGTACCAAATGGTGAGACCGTTGAAGACCATGCTGACCATCAGCAGGAATTTATCGTACAGTGAAGGATAAGTTGGCAGGCCGACCAGGTTGAATAAGATGAAAAAGCCCGCTACCGTGATGTTTGCCCAACGATTGAACGGCAGGGGCAGCACCAGGGTCAGGAAAATCATCAGGATGGGAATCAACATCAGTACGGCCATTACCAGGTACATCCACTGGTTGAGATTGAGTCCTGTCAGGCCGCGCGCCATATCGCCGCTGATGATGCGCAGGATGTCGCCCAGGAAGTAAATCAGCATGACTACAACCCAGATTGCGGAAAGGATAATGCGCGCATCGTCCATATTCCACTAACCTTCTGCAACCGTGACGATGACCTTGCCGCGCGCATGCCCCGACCCCAGGTAGCGCAACGCTTCGGGGGTTTGCTCCAGCGGGTAACGCTTGTCAATCACCGGGACAATTTTGCCCGCTTCGGACATCTCCTTGAGCGTTTGTAAATCTTCCGGTTTGGATTCTGCCATGAAGTTGGTCATCTTCCGGCCATCTTTTTCCGACATCAGCCTTCCAAGAAGTACAGCGTCGAAAATTTGCTTTGACGTTCCCCCTGCCATGACGTAAATGCCCCTGGGCTTTAACACCCGTTTATAAGCCGCAAGCGGATGATACCCATTGGCGGCAAAAATCAGATCGTACCGCTGGTCGCTTTCGGTGAAATTCTCTTTGCTGTAATCGATGACGTGGTCTGCGCCGAGCGCGCGGGCCTGCTCCAGGTTGCGCGTGCTGCACACGGCGGTTACTTCGGCCCCGAAGGCTTTGGCAATCTGGACGGCAAACGTCCCCACTCCTCCGGCGGCCCCATTGATAAGCACCTCCTGTCCCGCCTGGATTTTGCCAACATCCCGTAACCCTTGCAGGGCGGTCAGGGCGGCGACAGGAAGGGCAGCGGCCTGCTCAAACGATAGGTTGGACGACTTCAAGACCAGGGCGTGCTCCGAGGCTAGCGCATATTCGGCAAAACCGCCATGACCGATGTCCCCAAAGACCTCGTCGCCCGGTTTGAACTTTGTGACGTTCCTGCCAACTGCCTCCACCCGCCCGGCGATGTCTGCGCCACGAACGGGGTTTTTGGGTCCGAATAATCCCATCGACAACCGCACCAGGAAAATATCGGCGGTGAGCAAGTGCCAGTCTAGGGCGTTGACCGAAGCGGCGTGGATTTTGACCAGCACTTGGTCGTCATTTGGGGTGGGTTTTTCTATCTCGACCAGGCGCATAACATCTGGCGGGCCGTACTGTTCGTGGACAATGGCTTTCATAAACACTCCTCTTTGGCTGGGTATTAATATCTTTAACGATTTTCGACCCCAAATTATTCGGCCTAAAATTATCGAGATTACGAACGCGCATTTTCGCCTGCCGCTAGCACCACATTACCCGTCACCTGCCCGCTTTCAAGCAGGGCATTGGCCTGGGCGGCCTGCAAAATCGGAAAGCGGGCGGCAATGACCGGCTTGATTTTCCCCTCCCCCAGCAGGCCGAACAGGGCTGCCCAATCTTCGAGATACGGTTTCTGGTTGAATAGGAAGTAGGATGACGTGCCATAAAGCGAAAGCGACTTGCCGCTCCCCCGCAGGTTTGTCCGCAAGGTCAGTCCTAATATTCGGTACAGCTCGGAACGGCTGGCCGGTTCGCCAAAACTAACCATGCGCCCGCCGCGCCGCAGCAGCGACAAGGCCTTGCGCATCATCTCCAGGCGCATCATGCCGTCCAGAACCACATCCAGCCCGTCCACTTCACGCTGGCGGATGATGTCAGCAAAATTCTGGGAGCGGTAGTCAATCGGCGTTGCCCCGTATTCGGTCAGGATGGCGTGTTTGCTCTGCGAGGCAATGGCGTACATCTTCAGCCCCGCCAGTTGACCAAGTTGCAGCAAGGCCGTGCCAATTCCGCCGCTGGCGCCAATGATGAGCGCCTTCTCGCCGGGCTGCGCTTTGACGACCCGGTGCATGGCCTGGTAAGCGACGACATAATTGAGAATGAGCGGCGCAGCCTGGACGGGGTCGAGGGCGGCAGGAACGGGAATCAGCCGGGCGGCGCGCCAGTACAACACCTCGGTATAACCGCCAATCACCGTCAACGCGCCCACCCGGTCGCCGGGCTGAACCCGCGTCACGCCCTCCCCCACCGCATCCACCTCGCCGATGACTGAATAACCGGGCGTGAAGGGCAGTTTTTGGCCCAAGAAAGTGCCGCTATACAAGGCCTCGCCGCGCCGCGCGGTTACATCCGGGCGCGAGACGGAGGCGGCCAGGACGCGAAGACGCGCTTCGCCTTTCCTGGGCGGGCGCAGTTCGTTTTCGATGACTTCCAAGACTTCCGGGCCGCCGTGCTTGCGGACAATCAGGCTGCGGTATTTCATGGCGTTCTCGCGAGGAAATAGAGCGCCAGCGCGCAGCCAAGCGCCATTGCTCCCGGCGCAATGCGGTGGATGGTCAACATCAGGGCATAATCCAGTTTCCCGGCGCTCATCAAGGCGCCGCTGGCCAACAGGGCCAGGACGCACAGCGCCGCTACGACGAGCAAGACAAGCAGCGGCCAATTGGACGAGTGGAGCAGTTTCGAGAATTGTATTCCTGCCAGCACAACGCCACCCAAAGCAATCAACTTGTGAGCATTGAACAACAGGCTGTTGTAGGGTTTACCGATATGGCTCAACCAAAAACCGAAAACCAGGGTCAGGGCGAATAAAACGACGGGCAGGGTGAATTTCGAGAGTGTTTCCATGCAAATTCTCCTATCAATTCGAACCGCCCCGAAGGTTGACTGAAACCAACAGAAATTCTCCACAAAACCTTCGGGACGTTTATGTCTTTATCCTAATCAATCATAGCCGCGCCGGGCAAAATCGCCTATGACCTTTCCTGCACGAAATGTGACCTTTGGCGAAAAAGCAGGTATGATTGGCGCATGACCTCGCCTGGCCCCATCATCGTCTCGGCTACTGTGTTGGCGCAACTGTTCCTGTACCTCGACTCGCTCCAGGTGGATATCGACGCCTTCCTGTGCTCGCTGGACATCGAACCGGAGACAGTGCGCTCGCCCGATTCCTATCTCCCGGTCGAGACCTACTTGCGCATTCAGGATGAAGCCGCCGCGTACGTCCACGACCCGTATCTTGGCTTGCACATGGGCGAATTTGCCCAACCTGGAAGTTGGTCCATCCTCGGCTATCTGATGATGAACTGCAAAACCCTCGGCGAGGCGTTCGAGAAATCAGGACGTTACCAACGCATCATCGGTAATCTGATTACTGCCCGCGCTGAGTTAGGCTTGGGGACGGCGCGCCTGATTTACTTCACCCCGCCGCGCGCCCCGCAGATGTCGCGGCATTGTTTTGAAGCGACCTTCTCCAGCAGCGTGCGCCTGGCGCGGACTCTCTCCGGTCTGCCGCTCGACCCGCTCGAAGTGACCTTCATTTACCCGGAACCGGAATCATGCGTCGAATACGAGCGCATCTTTCACTGCCCGGTGCGTTTTGGGCAAAAAGACAATTCGATGACTCTCGACCTGCGTCTGGGCAGCCTGCCTGTTCGCATGGCAAACCCGGCTTTGCTGGCGCATTTCGAGCAATATGCCCGGGATTTTCTGTCTAAAATGGAACGCAGCGATTCCACCACCCAGGCCGTGACCAAAATCATCCTGGCGCGGCTGGATGACGAGTCGCTGTCCATCGAGAAAGTCGCCCGCGAGATGGCCGTCAGCGTGCGTACCCTGCAAAAGCGGCTGGAAGCCGAGGGCGTGGCCTTCAGCGACCTGCTGCGTGACATCCGCCGGCGGTTGGCAGAGCAATACCTGCGCGAAAACTACTCGGTGGAGCAAATCACCTACCTGCTGGGCTTCTCCGAGCCGAGCGTCTTTCGCAAAGCGTTCAAGAAGTGGTTAGGGGTTACGCCGGGGGAATATCGCCAGGCATCAGCCCGCCGGGCGACGGGGTAGTTTTTTGCCGAGAATGACGACAGAAGGCTGAGTTATTCATTTACTCCAAAAAGACGAGCGTTCAACACCTGCGCAAACGCCGCCGCACCCACGGCAGGCGTTTGCGCAGATGATAGAACCAGTTGGGGACATCGGTCAGTCTATTCCATTAGGAACTTTCAAGTTGAATCCTTGCACAAATAGCAAGGAATTTACCACAAAGGCAACGACGGAACACAACGTAAGAGCATTTAAGATTTTCCGTTGTGCCCCGTTGTGTCCGTCGTGGTCAAGGGGTTTCTTTTCCGGCTTGTCCGGGTTAGGGCAAGATGCTCGAAGAATGAAAGTTAGAGGGCCACACCTTGTTGCGAGACCAGAATTCTTGGATGACGTTCTGCAAATCATTGTCCACTTCGGCAGTGTTGCGGGGGTCTGGGCCGAAGCGGAAGTTGAAATCGGTGACGCTTTCCGTCCACGGTGCCCAGCCAGGATTCCAGACCCACAAAGCGTGATTCATGCCGCGCTGCTCGAAGAGTTCCATTTCATCGCGCATGAAATCGGCTGCATTCGGCACCCAGCGCATCACCCCAAACTCGTTGACCGAGACAGGCACCCCGTGTTGCCGCTTGAAATCATCAATGATTGAAAGGTATCCATCCAGCCAGGCGCGGTCGAACGAGTCGGGGCTGCCATCCCAGTCCAGGTCGAACCTGCCGGGGTAGGTGTTTCCGGCGGGCGGCTGCTGGTGCGTGTATTGTTCCTGCGGCTGATATTGATGCACCATATAAACGACCCAAGGGTCATTCACAGGCTGCAGCGCAGGCAGCCAGTACACCGCGCCCCAGCCCATCGCGCTGACCAGAATGGGCGTCTCCGCGTCCACTTCCCGAATGCTGGCAACGATGCGCGGGTAGAATTGATTCCAGTCATAGAGACTGCCGGCATATTGGGGGTAGAACTCTTCTGGGTCATACAGACCCAGGGCGACATCATTGCTGTTTGGCTCGCACATCAGGTCATAGCCAACCACGACGGGGTTATCCCGATAGCGCTGCGCGGTGTAGCGCCACATCTCTCCCCAGGCATCTTGGGCTTGCTGGTCGCTCCAAACCGATTCGATGAGCAGGTCCTGGTCGAACCAGGCGCCTGCGCCGTCACGGTAAAAGGTGAAATCGCTGCGCCCTGGCCCGGTGCGAAAGGTGATAACGACGAACAAATCGGCCTTCGCTGCCATTTCAATCAGACGGTCGAGATTGGCCTGCGCCTGTTCGTCCAAAACATACGGGGGACGCTCGGTGAACAGCCCCGGGTGCGAAAGATTGACGTAATTAGCCCCCAGCGCAGCCAGGCGGTCGAAATCCTCCTGCGTGTAGGGTGGGCCGATATAGCCGCTCCCCAAGAAGTCCGGCCCGTCCACTTTGGGGACGACGATGCGCTGCCAGATGTTTGCGCCGCGCAGTTGCGTGCCATTGGCCCACAGGGACCATTTATTGGCGGTTGAGACCGGCACAGGGGAGGGCGAGGCGGAAGGAGTTTTGGGGGTGGCGGAAGGGGATTTTGGCGAAGCGGGCGGCGGGGTGAGGGACGGAACGGGCGTTGGCTGAGTTGAATCGGGCCGCTCCGGCTGCGTTTGGGCAGGCTGGAACAGGCTGCACGCTGTAACGAACAGGACGATGAGCAGCACCAGGACAAGGATTTCATGCCGTCGTGTTGGCATAATTTGCCTCCGGTTTGTTGCAATAGGCGCTGACTCGATGTTTCGAGGCGGCGCTGCGCTATGGGAATTGTTTCATCCAATCGCCGGGCAATTCAATCATGAACATTTCCACCTGCCCGGTTCCGCTCCGTCCCCAATTGGATGTGAATAAGATGCGCGTAAAGTCGCGGTTGACGGTCGCCTGCGGCTCGGCCCAGTAATCATGCTCTATCGTTTCGTCTACCAGCGACTGCGTGTGCGCAAGACGGACGATGCGTCCGCCTGCCTTGAGTTCGATGGCAAAGACCGAGTCATCCATCCAGGTATAAGAGGCCGGGTCGCCATCATGCGTGGAGACCAGCGCCCAGCCCGGCGCGCGCGAGGCGCGGCCAGAGAAGTGCAATCCAATCGCGGTATGGCTAAAATCAATCGGCCAGAGCGGGGTAATCACGCCCGTCTCTAAATCGAGCAGAGAGATGTGGTCGGTATCTACGTCCTGAAAGACCAACACCTCGCGGCCTTGCGGGTCGAGGGCGGTATCAGAATGGCCGACAAGGCGCAGCAGGCCGCGTCCGTTTTTCAAGTCGCGGTTAAAAACCATCAGCCCGCAGGGATTGGCTTCTGTTCCCAATTGGCCTGGCTCGCAGGCTTTGTCTATATACACCAGAAAGTAATTTCCCAGCGGTGAGATGGTGACGCTATCTATCTCGCGTGCCTCGTCCGTCCAGCCGCGCGTATCGAGCGCAGCGAGAATTTTGTCTGATGGCAGGTCGTACACCAGCAGCGCGCTCGTCAACCAGTCGGCATCTTCGGCCATCCATCCCCAGGTCTGACCATCGAAGGAGGGGCTGCCCTCGTAGCGTGTCCAGGCTGCCGCCAGGTTTTGGCCGGGGAAATCGTCGGCAAACTCGTGTATCACGACTGTCTGCTGCGTGGCGATGTTGTACGCCATCAGCCGCGTCTCTTCGGAGAAGTAAATCAGGTCGGGCTTGGTCGCGCTCCAGCGCGGCTCTATGCCAATCGGCAACAGGCCAAGCGGTTGCAGGGTTTGGGCATGGTAGAGATACCAGGCTCCCTCGGTGCTCATGACCAGCAGCCGCGTCTCGTCGGCGTTGAAGGATTGGACGCGCGCGTACTCGTTCTTCAGTCCGCCTGGCTCTGTTTTGTCATGGGTTCGGTCGGTGACGCGCACGATGCAGCGACCGAACAACGGGTCACGAAACGGAGCGCGCGAGACGGGTTCTGACAAGGAGGGTGGCTGACGCAGCGCCAGGTCGGTGACGAACGGCGGTTCGGCGCTGCCGCATCTGAGAACGGGTTCAGGCGGTGCGTTTTGTGATGGAAGGGGAGATGTCGGCGCGGTGGGGGGATTTTCCCTTTCTGGGGACGATGTCTCTTCGTTCGGCAAAGGCGCGCTGCTCAGACTGCAACCCAGGCTCAGGGCTAGCAGGACAATCAGCCGCCCCAGAACAATCATTTTGCGCCGGCGAGTGGACATATCTTGCTCCGTTTTCTGAAGGGGTGACAGGTCGTATGATGTCACCCGTCCTTTTGACCGGTCAACTAAAAGACAAGGAAATATGCCCCCCTGCTTATTTGCTTTTTTTATTGTAACTTCTTACACAGCGCAAAGTCTATCACCCCTTTTGGTGGCTTTCCCGTTTCTCTATCCAATTTACTGCATCCGCTGCCCCATCTGGCTCGGCGCGGATGGCGGCGGCTTTTTGGAGGATGATTTTCATGGATGACCTCCAATCAGCGCCAGCACGCTCGACGCGAGATACCCGCTCAATGCCAGGATTCCGCTCAGGCTGTGTGAAATCGCCAGTCATTTGGCAGAGTCAGGAAAAAGGTCGGAACGATTATCCTTCCCGTTTCATCGGCTGCGGTTTGAGATAGGTCAGCGAGCGCCACAGCCATTCGGCGGGGCCGTAGTAGAATCGCTTCATCCACCAGTGGCTGAGTGGGATTTGCAGCAGGTAGAGGCCGATGGTCAGGGCAATTCCGGCGGCGTGACCGACCTTGCCAAACAGCCCCAGCCCGTAGCCGTAGAAAATCAGCGTGCAGACAATGGATTGGGTCAGGTAATTCGTCAGCGCCATTTGCCCGACCGGGGCGAGAACCTGGAGACGTTTTCCCCAAACCGGGTTGAGCGCCAGCAGGCACAAGGTGGAGACGTACCCCAGCATGAGCAGCGGCGCCCCAACGGTCTGCCCGGTCGTTGCCAGCAAGAGCGTTCCGGTTTGGTAAACGCGCGAGATGGGCATGATGAGGGTGGCGTAGAGCAGGTTGCCGGTCAGACCCGCAATCAGCCCCCAGACCAGCAGGCGGCGAAACAGGCCGCGATTGGCTTCCAGGTTTTTGAAAATTTCGCGCTTGCCGAAGTACACCCCCAGCAGGAACATCGCCATCACGTTGAAGCCCATCACAGTAAAACCTGCCAGCCCCATGCTAAAGTAATCGCTCACGCGCTGGGCGGTAATTTCCGCGAAATTGCCATTGGCATACACCTGAGCGGCGCGCTCCAGGTCAGCCACAAAACCGGCTTCGGCCTCTGCAAAGGACTGCTCAATTTGCGGCGCGACTTCGGGGATGGTGCTGGCCCACGAAACCAGCCCGGTGATGGCGGCGTTGAACAAGAGCGGCAGAGCAATCAGAATAACGACCCAGATGAGCAGGGTGCGCGGTTGGGCTTTGCGGAAAAGAATCAGCAGGAAGCCGAGCAAGGCATACAGGATAAGGATGTCGCCCATCCAAATCAGAAAGGCGTGGACGAGACCGATGCCGAGCAGGACGAGCAGGCGGCGGGCGTAAAGCGGCACGAACCTGCCGCCGCGCCCCTCGATGCGCTCCATTTGCAGGGTCAGCCCCAGCCCAAAGAGCAGAGAAAACAGGGCGTAGAATTTGCCCTCGCCCAGGGCATGAATCAGCCACAGGGCGGCGCGGTCCACCCAGGGCAGGGACGGGTCGGTGGGCAGAACGATGGCTTGCATGGGGTGGCTGAAAATCGTCATGTTGACGAACAGGATGCCGAACAGCGCAAACCCGCGCAAAATATCCACAATTTGAATGCGCTCGGTCTGTTGAACGGGGGCAAGAGGGGTAGTGTTCATAGGAGTCTCCTTATTTATTTACATATAGACCATACGAGCCAGAGACAAATTGGTAGCAGCGCCGCCCACACCCAAACCAAATCGGCTTTGAGCGGCGGGGGCGTTGACTCGTCGGTCGGCTCGAAGACGACGAAGGTGAATCGCTCTTTTTCGGCCAGGAACTGCTCCAGGGTCATCTCGAAGCCCGCCAGTTTCATCATGTTGCGCAGGGCCGGGTTGGATTGCGCCCAGCGGTAGGCGCGCGCCCGCTCTTCGTCCGAATCCATGCGCCTGGCGCGGACCGCTTGCGCCCCGCGCCAGGTCTGCACGGTGGCAAGCGGGTTGGCCTGCAGGTTGCGGAACCAGTCGGTCTTCGTCCCCCAACCGCTGAGGACGGTGGGCTTGCCCTCGAACTCGTGAAATTCGATGGCGGTATGGCGCGGCAGACCGCTTTTGCGCCCGGTGGTGGTCATCACCATGAACAGGCGGCCAACAAAAACGCCCAATCCCAGCCGGTAGAGCAGGATGGGCGTTTTGAACAGCCACTTGAGCAGCCCTTTGGGGTAGGGCAGGGTCTCGACCCAGGTTTTTTGCGACACTTCAGATGCTCTTTTCCGGCGGCTTGCGCGCCAGCCATAGCGCGGCGATAGGCATGACCAGCAGGGGCAGGTGCATTACGCCCAGCCAGATGCGCTCCGGCACGGCCCAATGGCTGAGATTGAACAGCCCATAGAGCAGCCCGTTGAACGCCGTCACGCGCAAGGCGAAGGCATCTACCTGCGGCCAGGCCAGGATGAGCAGGAAGAGAAAAACCGGCGTAAGGAAGCAATAGGCCAGGCCGTAATCGGGCGAGGTAAGCAGCAACAGGGGATTGAAATTGGGGGCAGCGGTCGTCCCTTCGATGGTGAGCGGCGACCAGAAGACCAGCAGGGCAAAGGGCAGCAAAAGCCAGCGTCCGCGCGGCGCATCTCGGAACGAAAGCCGCAACCGGCCCTTCCAGGCCACCCACAACCAGAGCAGAGCAAGCAAAATTTCCGCCACCATTGCGCCGGTGTGAACAGCAAAGCCGTAGGCGGGCGTTTGGGCGCGGGTTTGGACAAAGGCAATCACCAGGTAATTCAGGCCAAAATACGCGGCAATCGCGCGCCCGCCCGTTTGTGGGTTCCAGATCGCCAGGGCAATCACCGCCAGCGTCGCCAGGTGAAACACCCAGCCCCAGCCCGCGTAAGGTAGAGCGGCGCGGCTGATGATTTCAAAGATGACCTGCTGCGTCTCGCGCGGGTCGTAAGGCCGTTCGGTGTATAACGGCAGGAATGAGATGAAAACCAGCAGGAAATAAACCAGTGGGTAGAACCATTTGCGTTGGGTGAGATTCATTGCTCGCATCCTTTTTGCTCTGTCATATTGAGGTGACTGCTTACCAAACTTACCCTCAGCCAGCAAAAAATTCATTTCGTTTGTCCAATCCCCTCTCCCTATGGGAGAGGGTTAGGGTGAGGGGATGTGATTACCTTTTGGAAATGTTCCCTCGCTGCGGCTATCAGAATCGGCAAAACGGGCGTTTCGCGGCTGGCGGCCAACTGCAACGGACGGGCAAACCAGAGCGAAGGGCTGACCAGCAGGCTGTTGGGGAACAACATTTGCTGAATGACCTGCAAAAACTCAGCCACGCGCTGCCGATTGCGTCGTCCGCGCCGCAGATGGGTTAGCGGGCTGCGCGCCCAGGCCGGGTGCAAAACGCCGCTGACGAAGGTAATCAAGACGCGGGCGGCAGGGACGCGGCGCAAAATGACCTCCAGACTGGGCGACCAGTTGTTCACTTCTTCCAGCGCGCCGGGCATCACCGCCGGGTCGGGGTCAATGCCGCCGCTGGGGAATAGCAAGACCGCCCCGCCGTCTTGCAGGTGGCGGATAGTGGAACGGACGACATTCATGCGCTCGAAAGTATCCAGGCTGGAATAAATCAGGTGATTGGCTGTCGCGCGCAGGTGACGGATGAACGGCACGCCCGAAACGACGATTTTCAGGTCGGGGCGCGGCAGGTAACTGGCAATAGCCAGGCCGTCAATCGTGCCGGGGTGGTTAGAGACAACCAAAAGCGGGCCAGCGGAAAGAACGCCTTCCGTTCCATGCGCTTGAATCCCTCGGACAAAATGCGGCAGCAGGCGGCGGGCTGCTTCGCCGAATCCATGCGCTGCCACGTCCTCATCGAACCGGGCCGCCAACTCGGCAAAACGCTGCGCTGCGGGGGCAACGAGCGGCGTCAATAAAGGTCGGGCAAGGTGTTTTCCCACCATGCCAAAGGCCTTGAAAACTTCATCGAGCAACTTCTGCCGCAAGTCGCTAACTTTCATGCTTGTCATCTGTGGTCAGACGCGTAAATTTCGTACAGTGCAATGGAAGCGAAACACCTAATTTTATTGTAACAAAATTGTGAATTAATGCTCAATCCCTCTCAGGTTAATAATTTGTAAATGTTCCCCAAAATTGGAAAGAGACAACAGGCGAAGCGATAACAGAACGCTCCTTTTTCCAAGAGCGTGCTGTTATCGTTTCCTGGTCTACTTACGTTTGTTTACGCTTTTGGGGCTGGCTTTTCAAGCAGATTTTGCTATCGCTTTGTCATTCTCGCTGTAAAATTCTGAATGAAATCGCGCCTACCAGCAGCGGCAGCCAGAAGGTCAGGCTGCGATAGGTTAGGGTGACGACAACGGCCTGCGCCCAGGGAACATTTAGCGATTTGAGCGCCAGTGGCAGCAACGTCTCGACAACGCCGATGCCAGATGGGGTGGGAGAAACAATCAGGAACAAGTAATACGAAGCAAAGCCGGCGACAACCGTACCGGCGGAGAAACTCACATCGAACGCCAGGAGAGTCATCAGCAAAATCAGGATTTGCAGGGTTTTACTCGTCAGCGCAAACAGGAATGGGGCCAGCACCCCGTGCCTCCGAACGCGCAATATCGAGAGTCCTTCGGCTACCTCCATGCTAAAGACTTTGGCAGTCTCTTCGTGGAAATAGTCCCTCCGCACGAATGGTCGCAATATCTGGTTCAGGCGATGAGCAAACCAGGTCAGCACCTGCCCCAATTGCTTACCCGAGTGCGACCCGATATAGATAAAAATCCCCAACCCGATAAAGAGCGCCAGCATAATGAACGAAGCCGTGATTTCCCCCGGCTTCAGGTCGTTGCGGCGGATGAGAACCACCCAGCCCATGCCCAAGACGACCATGAAGGCCGCATAGTCCAGGAACAGGTGCAAGGCCGCCGCTGCCGCTGCCATCCCGCGCGGATACTTGCGCCGCCCGGCATCATCGATGAACACGGCCATTCCGCCAAACCCACCCGAAGGCGCGACAACGTTGATGAAGTTGGCTGCCGACGATAGCAGAACGAGATGCCGCAGGCTTTCATTTACATCCATCAGCCGGAAAAGCGAACGGTAGCCCAGCGCATCGCTTAACGTCCAGGCCAGCACCAGCAATATTGCTAAACCCATAAAGCGAAAGTCGCTTTTCTGGAGCGTCTCCCAGGTGTTTTCGAGTTCATCGAAACTGAACAAGACCAGTCCGCTGGCCAGGAAAAAAATCAGGATGATGAAAATTTTACGCATCGGCGGGATTATACAGGAAAAAAACAGGGCGTCCCTT
Organism: uncultured Anaerolinea sp.; assembly: GCA_964422545.1. GTDB lineage: Bacteria > Chloroflexota > Anaerolineae > Anaerolineales > Villigracilaceae > UBA5195. The sequence goes on from CAYRBO010000020.1 coordinate 53,392, forward strand.
ATGGAACGCCCTCGACTGATACGAAAGGGGCATGTTCAAGCCTGGGCGGGTTCTGCCGGGGCGAGTTCATCGTGATCGGGCAGCAGGCGTTCGGCATCCCGCACCACCGGGAACAGGTATCCTGCAATGCCGACCAGCGCCGCGCCCAGCCCGCACAGGAACATCAACAACCCCATCCCCGCGCCGGGGCCGGTTCCCACCAGCCAGCCAAAGGCGTTTGCCAATCCGCTTTGTGACCTCATGGCTGGTTCCAGCGCGAAATCGGCCAGCGTCCCACCGATGATGGGGGTGATGGGGTTGGTGAACCAGGCAATCAGGCGGCGGGCCGAAAAAACCCGGCCTTGCAAATCGGGGGCGACTTTCGACTGCCAGATGGCCTGATTGGACGCATTGACCAAAGGTTGCACCAGGTCAATGAAAATAGCAACGGGAATCCACCAGTATAAATTCCTGCCCAGCCCCATCATTGCCATGCCTACTCCAGAGAGAATCCAGCCAAGTAAGACGCCGTGCGTCCGGCGCTTGAATCCGCCCCAGGCGCTCATCAGCACTCCACCCAATATGCTTCCCACTGCAAAGGTGGACTGTATCGTGCCAAAAACAACGCTGTTTTGGTCGGTGCGCGCCAAAATCATGGGAGCCAATACCACAAAGCCAATCCCGCTGAACAGGTTGCCCACAAAGAAGACCAGTTGCAGACCGAGCAGGCTGGGGCGGGCAAAAATATACTTGAACCCAAAAACGGTTTCCTTCCAAAGGCTGCCTTTCGCTTCTTGCCCCTCCTGGGTTTTGCGCGGGTTGGGGATAAGCACAAAGGCCAGGCCGCCGATGGCAAGGAAAAAGGTGACCAAATCGAATAAGAGGATGCCTTCGAGTTTGATAAAGGGCAGCAAGGCTCCGGCCAGGATGGGCGCCAGCACGCCCGGCCCGGCCTCCATCAGCGACATCATTCCATTGGCACGCCCCAATTGCTCCTTGGGAATCATGGTGCTAATGGCGGCTGAGTAAGCCGGCCACTGGAAGGTGTTGCCAATCCCTGCCAGGGCTGAAACCAGGTACAGGTGCCAGAATTCCATTTTGTCCAAAGCGAACATTACTAGCAGGAAAACCGTTCCCAGCACGGCAGCCAGGTCGCTGACCATCATCATCAGTTTGCGGCTGTAGCGGTCCACCATCACCCCGGCAATGGGCGACATGACCAGGAAGGGGGTGATGTAAAAGACCTGCATTAGACCCATGGCGGTGGCGCTTTCAGTTTGCTGGTACATCCAGATGGTCAGGGCAAAGCCGGTCATCCCAGATGCCAGCACCGAAATCATTTGGGTCAGCCAGATGACAATGAAGGCCGCGAAACCGGTCGGTCGGTTGGTTGTGTTCATCAATTCTCCTTGTTGAAAATTTTAGACTTGTTGGCCTGCAATTGAATAAAAAAACCGCAGGTTAAGCCACCTGCGGCATGGGGAATGTATTTCAAAGATGGTTAAACAACCATCGACCCAGCAGGAGGCGTGCGCAAATAAAATCGAATATTCTTTTTCATATCCGAGCGACTCCTTTCCTGAGAGAGTGGCCGTATTTTATCATGATTACCCAATTGGAAAACGATGGAGGCGTTTCGGCTGCCAGTATCTTATCACGCGATTGACCCCTCGAATCGTTTATAATCGTCTCATGAGCGCTTTCGACCTGACCCTGCTCAGCCTGTACCGTATCAACGGCCAGGAATGGCCGCAACTGCCCGGCCTGCTGGCCCTCAATCCGCCCAAGCGCCCGGCGCGCGGGCGCGAGCAAGACCGGCTCATCGTTTACCTTACGCTGGTTGGCAACATCCTGTATTCCAGCAGTGAATACGACCAGATCGCAGGGCAGGTGGCCGAAACTTTCTACAGCACCGCCGGGTCGCTAACCTTCGCCCTCAAAACATCGGTTGAAACCCTTAATACCTTCCTGGCCGAGCGTAACATGTCCACCACCGGAAAGGGGCAATACAGCATTGGCGCGCTTGTGCTGGCGGCCCTGCGCGGCGACCTGCTTTACATCGTTCAATGTGGGCCGACGCACGTTTTCACCATGGGCCGCGACCCGCGCCACTATCATGACTCTCAGATGGCGGGCAAAGGCCTGGGCCTGAGCCAGACCACCCGCATGTATTTCGCCCAGGCTAAACTCAACCCCGGCGACCGGGTCCTGTTCTGCGCTGCGCTGCCGCCCAACTGGGACAAAGCCGTCGGTGAAGAACGCCATCCCGCATCGCTTGAAGCCACCCGCCGCCGCCTGATGGCCGCCAACGATGGCAACATTAGCGCGGTTTTGATTCAGGTGAGCGAGGGCAAAGGGGAAACGAACATTGTCAAACCCGTTATCGCGGCATCCCTCGCCCCCGCGCCGCCTCCCGCGCCCAAACCTGCCTTGCCCTCTTCAATCGGGGCCGGACTCCCCGCAGCCGTTCCCCCGCCAAAGGAACAGACTCTCCCTCCGAGCGCGCCAGCAGAAGCGACGTCAGATGCGAAAGCGGTTTCTATAACGGAAAGAAAGCCCGTGCCGCCGCCTGCCAGTTCCCAATCGGCGCAGGTCGCTGCTCTGAGCCAGGAATCCGCTGCCAGGCCAATTCCTGTTCGTCCCCCCATCACCATCCCCCCGTCCCAAACCAAACCCGAACCGGAATATAGCCCGGAGCCGCTCCCCCTGAAGCGCGAGGAAAAGACGCTCTTCACCACCGAACAAAAAGAACGCCTGCGCGAAGTCACCCGCAAGACGGCGCGTTTCCTGGCAAAGTCTATTGGGCGCGGGCGCCAGGCCTGGGAGATCTTCAGGGACCGGCTTGAGAAGTTCGTGCCGCGCCTGCTGCCTGCCGATGACGAGGGACACGCGCCCTCCTTTCTGGGGTGTTCATGGCCGCTTTTCCTGGCTATCTTGCTGCCTGTCTTGGTGATTGTGATTGGCGTCAATATCTATACCTATATTGGCATTCCCAAGCAGGTGCAGGGCTACTATCAAACTGCGGAAGAATTCCGCCAAAAGGCGCGCACAGTTGCTGACCCCCAGCTTCAGCGAGAGTATTGGAAAACCGTGCTGGAGATGCTCAACACGGCTGAGGACTACACTCCGCCGACGGGCGCGGCCCGCCAGTTGCGCAGCGAAGCCCAGGCCGAGTTGGACGCTTTGAATCGCGTGACCCGGGTCGATTTCCAACTGGCGTTCAGCACGCCACTCAGCCGCAACCTGCAAATTACGCGCATGGCCGCTTCGGATACCGATATTTACATGTTGGATGCCGCGAGTGGCATGGTGCGGCGCGGCGTGTTCAACGGGAAATCGTTCGATTTGGATGGCACCTTCCAATGCGGGCCGGGAGAATATGATGGCATTCGGGTGAGCGCGCTGCTCGACATCATTGCCCTGCCGCGTAATCTTTCAGCGGCTACCCTGCTTGGGGTGGATGCTTCGGGCAATTTGCTCTACTGTATTCCTGGCGCAAAGCCGCGCGCCTTCTTCCTGCAAATGCCCGAAACCGGATGGAAGCGTATTACGGCCGTTGCCTATGACGCCAATAATCTGTATGTGCTAGATGCGCCCGGCAACGCGGTGTGGGTCTACTTTGGTACAGTCGATGCGCAATTTCCCAACAAGCCCTATTATTTTTTTGAAAACCAGATTCCGCTGGCGATGCAACAGGCGGTTGGCCTGGCTGTCAATGGCGACGACCTGTACCTTCTGTTCCGCGACCCCGAAACGATGGACGGCTATATGACGACCTGCACGCTCAGCCGTCTTTCTACCGCGCCCACTCGGTGTAATGACCCGGCCTTGTTCGTGGATACCCGTCCTGGCAATCAGGGTGGTATTCGCCTGGCGGATGGTAAGTTCTCGCAGATTGCCTTTTCCAGCCCGCCCGACCCGTCGGTGATTTTGTTACAACCCTTCACCCAAGAAGTCTTCAAATTCAGCGCGCGCGCCTTGGAATTGCAAAAAATCTTAAGTGACCAGCCCAACAAACATAACCCCCTGCCTGAAGGCAGCGTGGTGACGGCCATGGCCTTCAGCCCCAATAAATCGTTGTTCTTGTTTGTGGGCGGGGAGTTGTACGTCGCCTATAACGTGCCATAAGTTATCATTTCCTCTTTTGTTCGTGAAGATTGGTGGATTCGTCATGGAGTTGCGCCAATGTTAGACTTCCTCAGAATCTTGTTTGGCCTGAAAAAGCCCGCCCCGCGCCCTGCGCCTGTTGCGGAACCGGCAGTTATTGTCTCGCCGCGCGTTTTGATGATAATCTTTGACCCCGTCATGACTCCGGCGGGCGAGAAACTTAGCAAACTGGCGAATTGGGGGGCTCACCAGCACTTGTCGACGCAATTTATCAACGACATCTTGGAATGCAGCGGGGGGTTGGCGCGTTACCAGATTGTGGAGCGCATCGAAGTCAATGAGTTCCCTGTCAAGGTGGACGGATTCCGCTATACCCCGCAGAGTTATGCCGACGTGATGCGCCGCGCCGTCTCGCCGCATCACCCCGATACAATCAATTACCACGAATTCCTGACGCGTTTCAATATCATTCAGCGTGTAGCCAGCAATCAAATAGACGAAGTCTGGGCCTTTGGTTTCCCTTATGCCGGGTTTTACGAATCGGTTATGGGCGGTCCGGGCGCGTTTTTCTGTAACGCTGACCCGCTGGTTGGCACCTCCCGCGCCGGGCGGCGATTTGTCATCATGGGGTTTTCGTATGAACGCGGCGTGGGCGAAATGCTCGAAGCCTTTGGGCATCGCGCCGAATCCATCATGGAAAAGGTTTATGAGCGCTCTCTGCCTGCCGACAACCTGTGGAAGAAATTCATCCGTTACGACCAGTCTCATCCCGGGCAGGCCGAATGTGGAAATGTCCACTTCGCGCCTAACAGCGAGCGTGATTACGACTGGGGCAACCCGCGCACCGTCAACAGCCGTTGTGACGACTGGCGCAACTTCCCCAACTTCAAGGGCGTGGTCAAGCCGGTTAACAGCGCCGAGTGGGGCGGCGGCGACATCCGCGCTCATCATAAATGGTGGCTCAGCCACTTTCCTAAAGTTGGGGGGCGCACGAATGGGATTGCCAACAACTGGTGGCAATACATCATCGACCCAAACCGGGTATAGGTCAAATTGTCCTACATTTATAATGTTCCTCTTATTGAACCTGCGACTAAAACAGATTAAACTATAGATATGGAGGTCCCCATGAAAGAACGCAGAACCCTCGACCGAAAATATCTTATGGTTTATTCGCGCGTCTTCGACCGCAGGACCGGCAAAATCTTGGGCTATCTCTCTGACCTGAGTTCCAAGGGCGCCATGATTATTAGCGACGACCCCATCAAAGAAAACGTAACGCTTTCTTTGCGCTTCGACCTGCCCGACCCGCCGCTTTTTTCCGTCGATCACCTTAACCTCGAAGCGCGGGTGGCCTGGTGCAAGCCGGATATCGACCCCTCGTTTTACAATATTGGTTTTGAATTCATCGAAATCACCGAGCAGGAAAAATTGATTATCGAAGAAATGATAGAAGCCTACGAATTCCGGCGCGACCTGCCCAATTATCCCATTTCTCCCTCCTCGCTCGATTTATAGAATCCCCTCATCTGTGATCCCTGGCGAACTCTCCCCTCATCGCCCCATTCCCGAATCGTATTGGGTATATCCCGGTCGATTTCTGGCCGGGGAATATCCCGGTACGGCATACCTCTCTGAATTAACCCGCAAGCGGCTGGGGGCCTTTCTTTCTGCCGGATTTGATACCTTCATCGACCTGACCAGTCCCGGTGAAATCCAACCCTACGAACCCATCCTGCGCGAGGAGGCTGGCTATTACTCCCTTTCGGTGCAATATACTCGCTTCTCGATTGGCGATTTTGGCCTGCCAACTCCCGCGAAAATGACCTCCATCCTCAATGCCATTGACGCCGCGCTGGCTGCCGGGCGCAAACTCTATCTGCACTGCTACGGCGGCATTGGGCGTACAGGAACGGTCGTTGGCTGTCACCTTGTCCGGCAAGGACTGAGCGGGCAACGGGCCCTCGACCAACTGGCCGCCTGGTGGAAGAATGTCCCCAAATCGAACCGCTACCCGCATTCGCCCGAAACCTTTCAGCAGGAACAATTCGTCCGCGAGTGGCGCAAACACGAACCCCTTGCCCATCCATGAACTGGCATTTACGTTATCAACAGCAGGCCCGCTGGACGGAAACCCTGCGCGCTTATCTTTTCAACAAAGCGGGACTTGCCGCCGCTGGGCGAATATTGGAACTCGGTTGTGGAACGGGTGCGCTGCTCGAAGATTTACCCGCCAAACCGGGGGCGGCCGTTCATGGCGTAGACTGGAACCTGTCCGCCGTTATAGAAGCCTCTGTCCATGCTCCGGGCGTTTCCCTGCTCTGCGCCGATGGGCATTTCCTCCCTTACCCTGGCGCGGTCTTCGATTTGACCTTTTGCCATTACCTGCTGCTTTGGGTGAAAGACCCTGGGCAGGTGCTGCGCGAAATGCGGCGCGTCACCCGCCCCGGCGGTGCTGTGCTGGCCCTGGCCGAACCTGATTACGGCGGGCGCATCGACTACCCGCCAGCCCTCGAACCATTGGGCTGCTGGCAGTCCGCATCCCTGCGCAGGCAGGGCGCCGACCCCGAAATGGGACGCAAACTATCTGGCTTGTTTGCTGGTGTGGGCTTGCGGCAGGTCGAAACCGGAATCCTGGGCGGTGAGTGGCGCGTCTCTGCCCGGGCAACGGACAACCTGGAATGGGACGTGCTGGAAGCCGATTTAGCGGGTCATCTTCCAGCGCAGGACATCCAAAAAATGAGAAAACTGGAGCAGGCAGCCTGGGAGACCGGCCAGCGCGTGCTTTTTGTGCCGACCTTTTTTGCCTGGGGGCGGGTTTAGGGTATAATTTCCAAATTGACCGGAGGAAAATTGGAAGAACTCGATACCCAACCCACCACTCCCGCTGAATCGGCAGGGTGGGGACGTTTTTTCTTGGACATATTGGAAACGCTGTTGCTTTCAGCGGCCTTATTCCTGGTTATCAATGCCCTTTCTGCCCGCGTGCGCGTTGATGGCTCTTCGATGTTGCCCACCCTGCATAATGGCGAATTTGTGCTGGTTAACCGGTTGGCCTATCGTTTCGATGCGCCCCAGCGCGGCGATATTGTTGTTTTCCATTACCCGCCCGACCCGCAACAAGACCTGATTAAGCGCGTCATCGGTTTGCCCGGCGATACCGTCCATGTTCAAGGCGGCACGGTGTGGGTTAATGATGAACCCCTCAACGAGCCGTATATTGCCCAACCGCCGCTTTATTCGGGAACCTGGGTGGTGCCGCCCGGCAATTTGTTCGTGCTGGGTGACAACCGCAACGATTCGTCCGATTCTCACTCGTGGGGCATGTTGCCCTTTGAGAATATTGTTGGCAAGGCAGTTCTGATTTACTGGCCTTTCCAGAACTTGCAGCTGATTGACCATTTTGATTTTGCGAAGGCAACCAATGATTGACATCACAGAACTCCTGGCGCAAGCCGAAGCATACCAACGCGAGCTTCCACCCATGCCTCCAACGCTGACCGTGCCCGCCGGCCCGGCCATGGCCTCGTGGATTGACCACACCCTGCTCAAGCCCGATGCAACTGCTGAACAGATTAAGGCATTATGTGCTGAAGCGCGCGAATTTCGTTTTGCAACGGTCTGCATCAACCCTTCCTATGTGCCGCTTGCGGCTGGATTGTTGCGCGGCACGCGGGTAGGGGTTTGCTCGGTTGTTTCTTTCCCATTGGGGGCGCACTTGCCCTCGCTCAAGGCTGCTGAGACCCGTCTGGTCATCGAAGCGGGCGCGACCGAAATCGATATGGTGATGAATATTGGGGCTATGAAAGGCGGCGCGTACGAACTGGTTTACGAAGATGTAAAGGCGGTGGCCGATGTTTGTCATCAACGCGGTGTACAATTAAAGGTAATTCTAGAAATGTGCTACCTGAGCCAGCGTGAGAAAATCATAGGCTGCTTGCTGAGTAAACTGGCCGGGGCCGACTTTGTGAAGACTTCCACCGGTTTTGGGCCGGGCGGCGCAACGGTTGAAGATGTTTCGCTGATGCGGCGGGTGGTTGGCATGGAGATGGGCGTCAAAGCTGCCGGAGGGATTCGCGCATTCAAAGATGCGCTTGCGATGATTGGCGCGGGCGCGAACCGCCTGGGAGCCAGCGCCGGGGTATCCATCCTGCAAGAAGCGAGAACCTTTTATGAGTGAAGAGCAACCTCAACCTTCTGTTTTTCCGTGCGCAGCCTGCCAGGCCGGTGTGATGCGCTTGCAATTCCTGACCTATTTCACTTGGCTGGGAGAAGAATTGGTAACTGTGCCAGGCTTCCCGGCATGGGTGTGTGATGTGTGCGGCCGGCGCGAATACGATGAGCGCGCAGTTAACTGGCTGGCTGCCCTGCTCAGCCCCAACGCGGGCAAAACCACCATCCATCGCAAGCCGCGCCGCAGTCTCCCGCCTGTCAAACGCGAACAGAGCCGTCCATCCTCTGCGGAGTAACGTATGACGTTTGAATCGCCGACCATGCCCCAGCGTGCCATTCCGGCGGATTTTTATACGCCGAGTTATCGGATTGTGGGAAAGGTGATGGTCCCCAACACTGGTCTAATGGGCTTGATAAACGACCAGATGAATTCGTTCATGGAAATTGTAGATGCGCGCCTGGCGCGGGTCCACATGCCTTCCAAACTAGTCGACCATTACGAGGTGGTGCGCATCGTCAAATCGCAGATTTTCGCCATTGCGCTGACTCGCCGCGAAGACATCGGCCCGCAGGCCCTGGCGCGCGGCGGCTATGTGCGCCTGAGCGAATATCCGGTGCGGATAGCTACCCCAGTCTACGAATTGCAAGGAACGTTGGAATGGGCCGGGCGGTTCGATTTTTCGACCATCATGATTGAAGGCAGCCGCGATTTTGTACCGATTTACGAAGCCAGGCTGACGGCAGTCTTGATTCCGGCCCTCAAGGTCGAAGGCCCGGCGGTGTTGTTCAACCGCCGTCAGGTTGATTTGCTGGCTCTCAACTCCCAGCGCATCGACGATTAATTCTCAAAAATTGCTTGACCTTTGGGAAAGGTGATGATAAAATCCTGCCCGCTCTAAAAGTGCCGCCCCCATCGTCTAGGGGCCTAGGACGCAGCCCTTTCAAGGCTAAAACCGGGGTTCGAATCCCCGTGGGGGCACTTCGTTTTACACACAGCATCACATTCGAAGTTTCGCTTCAGCGAAAGCCCCGCTCTAAATGAGCGGGGCTTTCGTATCAAACAATCACTACTCAAACAACAACTGCGCAATCGTAACCGGGCAGGGGGGGAGAGATTCGGGCAAGTCCACGTCTTCATCCAGCAAAAGCATTTCCTTGAGCGCGTAATACGTCATCCACGCCGAATCACTCCAGACATTCAGGGCGGCGAGACGCTCCAATTTCCAGGGGGGTAAATCCCCAAGCGCAATCCACATATTAATTTTCGTGGGCGTTATCGTAACTCCTTTTCAATTTCCCACGTAACGCCGCCTATAACGACTGGCGACGTTGCGTTGTTTGTGATTCTGGCATGCACCAACCTGCCAGATGTGTGCGTTGCCGTATTGACCGAATTTGTGTACGTTCCAGCCGCGCCCCCAGCCGCGACTGTAATCTTTACACCCGTCGCAATCAAGTTACCGGCAGCATCCCCCTCGTACACCTCGACCACCAGCGAACCGGTCGATGGCTGAGAGTTTGGCAGTCGTAGGGTCAGGTGTTTGATTGTCCCATTTCCTGGCCAAGGGGTCGAGCGGCCAACTGTATCCAAACCAGCAATAAATGGCGCAATATATGCAATACTCGCTGCTCCAATAGAACCGCCCGCTCCATGACCGCCAAGTATGTCGGCATAATTTAGGCTCGATTTCAAATCTGCCGCCAACTGGGCCATTGTCCGAGATGTCCCCGCTTCCGCCTTGCGCTGGATGACAGCATCATTTGCAGGAGAGAGAGCAGCAATTGTTGTCAGGTCGGCATCTAGTGGCTGGTAGGGGCCTCCTTCCCCCGACCGAAACCAGCGCAAATCTTCAATCATGCTGCCGAATTTGCCGTGCTGGATGTTCGTTTGTCCGTTGTAAAGCCGGATTGCCGCCACTGCGTAGCCGTTCACAAATGGTATATCGGCGCGATTCAACTCTGACCAACTTGCGGCTGCGCCACCGGTTGTGACGCTGACCGTGCCATCTATTTCCATCGCAATAACCGCCCACACCGCTCCGCTAACGGGTAAGTAGGACGTTAAGTCTATTTCTTGATGTGGAACGTTGACATAGCCCCCAGCGGGCAACGGCACATTTCTGCCGCAAACATAGACCACCAGGCCAGATTTTGGATACACCAGCCCTGCCAGGATTTGCTCTGGGCGGACGTACAACACCCGCTGATTCGGCCACTGCAATTCGTCTTCAATTCCATCTGGAATAGACGTATTAACGACCTCGTTGTAAACCTGTTTTGCCTGCGCCCAAAAACGCCCGTCCCGGTAAATGACATCAATTGCCAACCCTTAGTTGGCCGGAAGAGACTGGTTATAGGCCTCCACAAGGTCTCCGTTCCACAAACGCGCATAGACCCAGTGGCGTTTGCCAGGAACGCGCACCACGCCATCCGCGCGGCCTAAAAAGCCAGCCTGCTTATCGGGGACTTTCTCAAACTTCTCAAATTGCTTTTTAACAACGCTCGTCATTTTTGTCATGCGAACACCTTCAATCCGCTGAGTATAAAATTATCCCCTGCCAACTCCAGCAGGTTGCCCCGCTTTTCGACAAAGAATGCGCCGAAGTCTGGCGTGTACAACACCGATGGAGACTCTAGCTGCGGGTTGCCTCGCGCCGCCTGCCCCGCCCAAAAAGCCGCCTACGGCCTTTCCAGCGGTTACCAGCCCGCCCTTGATGGCTGCCCCCACTCCCGGCCCGTACTGCATCGCCAGGCCGCCCATCTGAGCCAGTTTCCCGCCAACTTGCAAAGCGCCGCCGCCTACAGCCAGGAAAGAACCAAGTCCCACCAGGGCCTTGATGACTTCGGGATTTTGCTCGACAAATTCCGCGGTTTGTTCGGCCAGCCCTGCCAGTTTTTCCACCAGCGGCAAGAGCGTATCGGCGGCCACCGCGCCAATCCGCAGATACGATTGCTCGATGTCCTGCTGCGCTGTTTGCCAGCGCGCCGTGACATCATCAAAAGGGACATTGTCAATATAGTTCTTGGCTGCTGCCAGCGGCCCGGCCAACAGCGCGGCGCCCATCATGGATACCGACTGCCCGATTTGTTGCAGGTCGCCGCCCAACTGTTTCAGGTTTTGGCTGGCCTGAATTTGCAAATTCTTTTGCGTGACGGCGGCTTGCATTGCCACTTGCTTCAAAGCGTTTTCCACTTTTTCTAAATCAGTTTCGAGTTTGCGGGTGTCTTCTCCGTGCGCCAAAGCCACCTCAATGGCTTTTTTTGCATTGACAGCTTCGCGCTGCAGGCGTTTCCACTCCTCGGTTACGCCAGTCATTTCGCGCGCGGCTTTTTTGATTTTTTCATCCTCCTGAACGCCAAATTTCAGGATGAGTTCCAGGGTTTTCTTTTCGTCCATGCAACGCTCCGATCCAATTTGCGTAAATTACAGCATGACCAAAACTGACGCTTCACGCCTGATGATTGTTGGCGGCCTGGCCGGGATGCTGCTCACCGCCACCCTGCTGGGCTTTTTCTTCGCGGACTTGCCCACGGGCCTGATTTTCTGGATTTGTGGCGCGGCCTGTCTCAGTCCGGTTGTTTTCGCATCTGGCCTGCTTCTTTACGCCGCGCGTTGATTTTTGTTTTGTTCTTTCACAATCCAGCCGCAAGAGCGCGCCAAAATCAGGTCATCGGCCCAGGCTTCGGGCATTTCTAAAATCTCTTGTGGCGTCCAGTGCCATTCAGATAAATCCAGTAGTTGAATCATGCGGGCGACCTGCGCCACCGGGTGGTGGAATATCACCTTCTCCGGCAAGCCAGGTACGCCCGCATCGTTTGCTGCGTAATAGCGGTTCAGCCAGCGGAAGGCGTCGAGACTTTTTTTTCCTGCTCTTCCTGCTCTGGCAGACGCGGCGACCAGTGCGGGTTGACCCGGTAGACGGCTTCCAGCCAGGTTTCGGTCACCTGGTCGGGCAGGTTCAGGAACTGCTCAAAGGTCAATTCGCCAACCGGCTGGCCGCCTATTTCGCCAGTGGAGCAGGCCATGCAATCGGGGTACATGAAGCGGGCGGCATACCAGCGCAGGGGGTCTTGTTCGTTTTTGGCGGCGGCGGCAAACTGGCCGCGCGTCATGCCCGCCAGGGTGGTGGCGGGGTGAATTTCGAGCCGAGCAACCACTTCGTTGGCTTCAATGTTGAGTTTTTCACTCATCGCTACCCCGCGTATTCGCGCAAAACGACAATCAAATCATTGTTGGCAGGCGCAACCGAGAAAGTGATTTTCGTCAACGCCTTGGTCAATCCGCTGGTCACCTCCGTGCCGTTTTTCCAGACCTTGATGCCATCGGTAGAGACAGCGGGGTAATTGGCAGGGAAGTTGAACTCAGTGGCCGTGCCATCACCCAGGAATGCGGTGATACGCGGCGGGTAGTTGCTCCACAAGCGCACCATTTGGGTCGACAGATAGCCGTCATTGGCCATGGTAAACGTCTCACCCCAGAGATGCTTGGTGACGCGGTTGGGCGCAACCTGATAGGTGGTGGCGTTCTTCTCGCCCTGCATGGCGTTCGGCTTTTGGATGACGCGGGCGCTGGGCAAAAGATAGGCGTGCCAGTATTGTTTGCCGGTCTCCAGGCCAACCGCCATCTGATACAGCAACATGCCAACGCTCGGCTCGAAGCCCTGGCGGTTGGTTCCCGCGCCCAGGGCGGTCATCTCGCCAACCGTCCGCGCTACAATCCCGTCGAGCAACGCAATGATGGCCGGGTCTGAGCCTTCCACGTTCAGGCGTCCATCCGCGCCTTCCTGGGGCGGCAGGTAAACGACCTGGGTGATGCCATCTTCGCCCAGGCCGGTCAGTTTGCGTGCGTCGGGAAAGTTCATTTCAAAGGCGGTTGAGCCTTTGAACTGCAAACCTTCATAGGCAATTGTGCTGGTTGCTTTTGGCAGGCCGTTGGTATTTAACTCGAACAGACAGGCATAGCGCAAACCAACATTCAGAGTCTTTTCAGTAGGCGCGGTCATTTTTCACTCGCTTTCTTCTTGGGTTGTTGTTCAGCGGGCGCGTCAGTTTCCAACACTGGACCTTGTGGATGACATGGGCAGCGCAAGACCAGGCGCGCCGGGGCTGTAGGATGCGGTTTCAGTTCGTTTTCCTGGCCGCACAGGGGACATTTGGCAGTGTTATTCATAGGCGGCAACTCCAATCGGTACAAGGCTCGTCACGATGACGCGAAATTCCGCGCCGATGTAATTTTGACCAGCGTAAGGCAAAACCATTACGCCGCCATCCCCGCCCCAGGCGGCGCGGGTCACGAACGGCAGGGCTGAGTCTTTCGCGCCATTCCCCAGCAGGGGATGAGAGAGATACACGGCGCGGATGCTGGTTAGAAACGGCTCCACCTTTTTTTCGGCTTCGCCGCTATAGCCAGCCTGGACGGGCGCAACGTACAGGCGCGGCAAATAGGTTCGGATTTCCTCGGCCAGGGTTTGGCCCAGGGGGGCAAGCGTCGCTGGTCCGGTGAAGATAGCCAGGATGGGCAAGTCGGAATCGGGCAGCGACTGCGGCGCGTTGGCGTAAGCGCGTTTGACGCCGCTGGCAGCAAGGCCAATGTCTGCCAGACGGGTTTTGACTATGCCAACCAGCGTGGTCATAAGGCCACCTTACGGACATAGGGTTTGAGCATTTCCACCACCCGCGCGGGCAAGGCTTTGGTGTATTGCAGGGTTCCAAGTTCCGCCACGCCAATTGAATCTGTCACCCCGCTTTTAATCTCGCGGTAAAAGCGGACGGCCAGCAAGGTGGCAATGTTTTTCAGGTCGGCGGGCAGGGCCGCAAAGCCTCCTGTATACGTTATTTTGACCTGCGCATTGCCACGCCAGCCACCGATATAGGCTTTGACCATATACCCGTACACCTCGAGCAGGCTTACATCCAGACTCAACCAATCGGAACGGGGAGTCAGGCGGTAAGCCAACGCGGAAACGCCAGTGACGAGCGGCTTGAGCGGCCAGCAGTACAAATACCCATCCGCCGAAACCAAACCGCGCCCAATCTGGTCGGTGAGCGTTTGGCTGGCAAAGTAGTTATCGCTGTTCACAGCCTGGGCGCAATGCCGGTCGATGGCCCGGCTGGCCTCGGTAATGAGCGCGGCAAGCAGCGCGTCATCGGTCGTTGCTGTGGCGCCCAGGGCGCTTTTTACGTCTGCAAGGGTGGTGTAGTCCATGAGAATTTCCAATGCGGAAGGGTGAATGCAGAATGCAGAGTGAAATTCATCATTCCGCATTCTGCATTCCGCGCTTTTTAAACGTTGGCAATGTTGGTGATGATGCCCAGGCTGGGGGGGAAGTAGTGCGCGAAAACGCCATCCATGTACACGCCGCTTTCGTATTTGCGGGTGCGGATGGGCCACTCGATTTGGTAGTAATCCTGGCGCAGGCGCATCTCCATCACGTTGGGCACGTTGTTAATCGGGTAAGGCAACTGCTCGGTCACGGCCAGCATGGTTCCGGCTGGCAGCCAGGGGTGGACTTCGATGGGGATGAGCTGGTCGCCGCCCATGCCGAACTTGTTCAGGTACTTGGTTACGAGCGAACCTGCCGCGAATCCGCTGCCCTGCTGCACGCCAATTTGATAAGAAACACCGGTTGCGCCGAGCAGCTTTTTGGTGATGTTCTTGGCTTCCTGGGCATTGCACAGGATGGTGGTGGGGGACAGTTTGTAATTGACCCACAGACTTTCGAGCATTTCGTCTATTTCCACAATCCCGCCCGCGTTATCGGCGGTCAGGCCGGTTCCGATGCCGGGCGTGCCAATCGCCATGTTTTTGATATAGGCGTTAGAACCAGTGGCCCAGGCGTGGTAGAGAAGGCCGTCCCACCCCAGGGTGTTTCTGCTGTAATCGCCGGTGATGGCGGTCACGTTCTGCTTGTCGGTGGTCAGGCTGGCGAGTTTGACATGGCTGACGGTGGTGATGGCCTGCAAGGTCACATCACCATCATGCGGGCCAACATACCAGGCGTAAGCCACTGCGCCTGGCACAACCGGGGTGGAAAGTTTCAGAGTGGACGCGCCGCCGCTGGTGGCGCCCGATACAGTAACTGCGCTTTTCTGGCTGGAGCCGCCGCCATAGGTGAAGGCCGAGCCGCCATCGGCCGGGGTGACGGATACTTCCTGTTTGACGCCGCCCGCCAGCGATGAAGCCAGGTAGCCTTGCAGGGTGAGCGCCACCACGCGGCAGGCATAGCCGCCCGCATTGGCAGCGATGGTGCCACCATCCGCATTGGTGACAACGACGGTGGGGGCGGCGGGCGCGCCAAGCGCCACGCTCAGGTTGCCGCCCAAAATGGCGTATTCTTCTTGCAGCATGGTGGCCCACAACAGGCGTTGGGCTTCGCTGGCGCGAATGTCTTCAAAGCCCTGGGCGGCGCGTTCGGCCTCGTAGGTGATGGAATCTTCCATGCCCAGGGTCTTATAGTTGACATTCTTATCGTCGGTAGCAATGGTCATCACGCCATTCCGACCGCCTTCAGGAACGAAGCCGCTCAGGTTGGCGGTATTGATGGCGGTGACGCGCTTCCAGTTGAAGCCGGTGCCGCCGCTGCCCGGTACGCGCGGAATGCGGTTACGCAGGGGGGTCATCACCGGGTAAAAGTTTTTGGCAGGGGCTTGCAGGTCGTAGGCCACCAGGCCAGTGGATTGCTGGATGCCTGCCTTCGCCAGGATGTTGTTATCGGGCGCAGAAACCGCTTTCATAAATTCTTTCACGGCGTCTTGCGAGAGTTGCGAAAGGTTGTTGAGTAACATGGGGTAGTCTCCTAAATTCAGAAGTCAGAGTGATGAATGAAGGGCCAAGGCAAAACGCATTCTGCATTCTGCCTTCATCATTCATCATTTGGATGTTTGCACCGCTTTGATTTCCAGCCGGGTGATTTCGTTCTGGAGCATCTGGCGGGTTTGGGGGTCGGCAGCGTCTTTGAGCAAGTCTTTGAGCACGCTGGCCTTCTGCATTTCGGCCATCGCCTGGGGGCTGATTGCGCCCAGGTCGCGTATCACCGGGCCGGGGCCGCCACGCTTTTCGAGCGCATCTACGACCACAGCCACTTTAGCAAGGTCTGCCAACAGCGCGGTTTTGAAGCCTTCGAAACTCTTGCGCAGCTCGCCCAGGTCGACGGTTTGCATTTTGAGCAGGCCCTTCTCCGCGTTGATCACCTGGTTCTGTAGTTTGTCCACGCGGGCAGCAAGGCTTTGAGTCTGGCTTTTGACCATATCTCCGAGCTTTGCCCCCATTTGCATGGGGCCGCCGCTGACGGGCTGCACCAGGCCGAGTTCGGCCAGCACATCGATGACAATGCTTTTGATTTCTTCCGCGCCCAGCGTCTGGCCTTCCGATTCGCTCTCCGAATCGCTTTCGGCGGCGCTGCTGTCGGTTTCTTCTCTAGGGGTGTCACCTTCTTCGGCGGGCAGGGCGGCTTCTTCAGTTTGTTCTTCTCGTTCTTCTTGCTGGTCTTCCATGAGATTTTCTCCTTTGAATAAATAGCCCCGCTCCTGTTTGACCAGTTCAAAGGTCGCGCCTGGAATGCAGGGTAAATCAACTAACGAGATTTCATTGGGAATAGCCTCGTAGCGGGTAAGGGTTTTGCGCAAGTCATCCGGCCATTTTGCGCCGTAACTGCCGCCAATGCTAAAGCCGGTGAAGACGCCCTCCACCACCTTGCGCCAGGCTTCAGCATCCAGTACGCGCACGCCCACCCGCACGGCTTTGGCGAGATCGTCAAAGGCCAGATGGATGACCTTGCCAACGGCTTTGGTGGTGTGGCTATCGCGCACATTGCCCTGGCTTTTGCCGCCGCTGGCGTTGCGCACGCGCTGGCTCCAGGCTATGAAATGCGGTTTGGACTTTTCATAGTCCATAATCTCGCCGCTCTGGTCGGGTTCTTCAATGGCGGCAATGCCCCAAACTTCATGCTTGGCGGCGTCTACTTTGGCGAGTTGGTAAAACTGGGTAAAGCTCATAAGACTCCTGTAGAAACAAAAAAAGCGTTCGGAATACTGACGCGAGACCCTGAAGTCTCTTGTCGAATATTCCGAACGCTTTTGGTTCCGTTCGCTATTTGTTGGGGCTGGCCTGCGCGCCTGCCCTATACCTGGCAGACACGCCGGTCTGCCCTTACAAATTTATTGTACATCAACTTGCCAAAAATTAAAAGAGTCTGTTTTGGTCACTTTTTCAAGATTCTTTCCAGAATTTTTCCATTGTATTTCCATTCACCCGCCAAAACTGTGGTAGGAGAACTCAAAAAGCACTCAATAAATCGTCAAACGCGCGTAAGCGCATGAAAAAGCGTGGTAAAGGTTGATGATTATCCTTTCAACTGCTCCACCAGCTTATCCACCGCTTCGGCGAAGAGTTGGTTAATCTCGTCGCGTTTTTGCTCCAGGGCAATATAAAAGTAGGGATGTGGCCGGGTGCCTTTCTTGCGAATGCCCGCCCAAATGGCGCGCGCCACCTTTTGGGTTTCGTCCATCTTTTGCTGTTTTGTGCCCAGGCGTTTGCCGGTCTTGAGCGAGTACACGCCTGCCATTTGCTTTACCTCGACCCATTTATAGAGCGGCTGGCCCGGTTCGGTAATGCTGATGGGCGGGGTATATGCCGGGCGGCCCGCCGCCGGGCCGGTGCCGTATTCAACATATTCAGCGTATGGCACGCCGCCTGCGCCAACTTCTACAAAGATAGATTTTTCGCTTATTTGCGCTTCACTCGATGAGATTTTGCCGCGCAGGTCGCCCAATCCTACGCTGTCGTTATCCGTCAGGTTTTGCTTGATTTGCGCCTCGAGCAGCTTGCCTGCCTGCCCAAACGCTACATAAACAGGCTCATATATATCAGCCTTCAAATTGCCAAATTTTCCAATAAGTTTTACCAGTTCTTCCAGCCCTTTAATTTCTACAGTCTTATCGGCCATCTTGAAAACCTTTCTGCGCAGTGATATACTGTCTTTAAACGTTCTGGTGGTGCAATTTACGCTAAAAGCACTCCGCAAGGAAATGTAGACCTAGCGTAAGTCTACCCAGGGCGTTTTTATTTTTGCGAAGTGACGTGCGCTGTCAAAACAAATGGATGAGCGGGGTCTTCGTTTTGTATCACAATACGGTAATAAAGGGGTTTGCCTTTCCGGTTAACCTTGCCCAAATCAATAAACACATCCTTGACGCTGCCCCTGACTTTCCAATCAGCGATTTCTATTGTTCCAGATAAGGCATCTGGAACAAGGGGGGTGTATTCTTTTGCGTCAGGATGTCTGGTTTCCCAATGCCATTTCCTTTCGCCAGTGACGCGCACATTGTTAATCAACGTATATGTGTTGAAATCAGTCAATTGTTCAAAACTATCGCGCTGGTCGTTTCTCAGCGGGTGGTCAGCGGGCAGGTGTTTGGCCTGGTCAATCGTCACCGGGGAAATAGCGCAGCGGCAATTGGGGTGGCGGGGCGGCAGGCCGTTGCCAAAGTGGGGGTCAGTGTAAAAGGTTTCACCCAGCGGAACAACTTTATTATGCAGGGTGCGGCATTTCGGGCAGGCCCCACTCTGACCATCCAGCCACTTGATGCCGCGCACCATGCCGCTTTCCTTGTAGCCCGTTTCGGCTCCTTTGGCGTGGGCGCGGATGACTTCAGTGCGGGCAATCGTCAGGGCGCGCTCCGCCGAAAAGACAGATTGTTCTTTGCCATTTTTCAGGGCGGCAATTTCATCCCGAATCGCAAATAATGTTTTGCCATCTGCCAGGCCGCTGGTAATTTGGGCTTTCAGCCGGTCTTTTACATCTTGCTCTATCCGACGCACCAGATCAGCGGCTTGCTGGCTGGCCCAGGCAAGCACGGCAGGCTGGAGATAATCCCAGGATAGTTTGGCCTGCAATTGACGCTCAACCGTTTTTTGCCCCGCCTGGGCGGCGGCGATCTGCCCGTTGATGAGCATTTCGCGCAATCGCTCACTCCAAATGCTCCACCAGGTTGCATCATCCAGCACGGCCAATATCTGGCCCGGCTCGGCCTTTTGCACCTGGGCGGGCTGGGTCAGGTCTTCGACCAGGGCCGCAAACCAGCGCGCCAGGTTATCGGCCAGGCTGGCCTCCACCCGCTCCAGGGCGCTTTTTACGTTGGTTTGCGCATATTCGGGGTGGTATGGCTCAGGTCCTTTGTGCAAGTGCTCATCATGGGTAATGGAAAAAGGGGCGGGGGAGCCAGTCCCCTCCTGCGGGACGGCGGCAGAGAAAACGGCGTTGATTTGTTCGGGGGTGGCGGCTTTGACAAGCCCCTGGCGCACGCGGGTTTTCAGGTCGGCGGGCAATATGTCGCTTTTGAAATCGGGCGCGGGCCATTTCTTTTTCAGGGCGCGCAGGGCCTTCTCGCGCCACTGGCCGAGTTCCAGTTTGATGGCATGGTTGATAAAGGGTTGGGCGTCGTTCTCTGACCCCAGAGAGCGCGGGGTTTGAAAGCCTGGATTGTATGGTGAGCCAAACATAGGGTTGCTGGGCGGCGCAAGCGGGCGGAACTGCTGCGGCACGCCAAGCCGGTCTTGCACATAGTCCATGCTGTATGCGCCCATCTGAGTATAGATTTGGTCTACCTGGGCCATTGAGAGCTGGTCGGGGGCGGGGTTGAGACCCACCCACTGGAATTTCAGGTCGGGGCGTTTCAGGTATTTGCGGATGATATGATTGAACAAACTGAACAAATAACCGGTGATGGGCCACACCATGCTGCGCATTTGCTGCTCGGCGTTGCCCTGCATGAAGCCTTTGCCGCCCAACCCCTCGCCAGGAATCAGGCCAAATTCGGCGGGATTGTTAAAGGCCCAGCAAGCCACCTGCATCAGGTATTTATCTACATCCACGTTATCCTGGCTGTTTTGGGCGAACTGGTAAACCGGATTGGCTCCGCCCTGGCCGGGCATCAAAATCATGCGGTTGGCGCGGCCCAGGTCGCCTGCTAACAAGGCGTTGTAATACTCTTCCATCACGCGCACCTGCTCTACCGGCATATCGGCGGTAAAGATGATAGCGTTTGGAATGTGGCACGGATATGGGCAAGTTCCCAACCGATAAGCATTTTTGTTCCTGGCTTGGACTGGCCCCCAAGCACGAAATCTCTGGCAACAAAGTGTTGCAAAACAAAACACTCAAGACCAAGAGCCGGGCCGGACAGGCATTCAGGATGGCTGCCCAATCAGTGAAGCAAGCCGAATGTGCCTTCGGGGTGCTTTACCGGCGCTTGAAAGCACGGCTTGGGCCATCCCAGGCGACAGTGGCAACGGCCCATGCGACACTTGCACCGCACTGCGTTTGGTGCAGTGCAGGTGTTGCCTGCGTGGTGTACCGGATGTTGAAGTATCAGATCGAGTACGATCCGTTGACTGTAAATGAATACCAGAAGCAATATGAAGAACAGCAGATCAAGTACATGAAAAAGCGAGCCGCCAAGCTGGGCTACGAATTGCAGCCGGTCGCAACGTAAATAGACCGGCACAAATCAAACGGCGTCCTCCGGGTGGAGAACGCCTTGTTTTGGATTAAGAGTCGGGCCAGATTTTGCTGTTTTTTGCGTTGCATCTTCGTTTTGCACAGGTTCAGGCCCGTTTTTTCACTCTGGCATAGGTTCGTGAGGGGCGGGTTTCTGAGAAAGCGTTGTTCGGCAGAACGCCGCAAACTATAGCGTCTATCTTTTGAGAGCACTCCGTAATGATTTTTTTTGATTATACATTTCAACATCGGCTCGCGCTAGCAAAGATTCTTTTGACTCGCCATGTCGCATCGTAGCGACACCAATGCTAACGGTTGCCCTTTCAACATTGTCAAATTTAGTATCAGAAACGATTTGTTGCAACCGCTTTACAATCATCTGCGCTTGACTTGCACTAGTGTTTGGCAGTATTAGCAGGAACTCATCCCCCCCGATTCGACCAAGCATATCGCTATCGCGCAAACCAGAACTCAGCGCTTGAACAATTTGTTTTAAAAGATTATCGCCTGAGGCATGTCCATAGGTGTCGTTTACTCGTTTCAAATGATCTACGTCAATAAATGCAATAGAGAAGGGTAAATTAGATACAGATGCAGATGAGATACAAGAATCAAGTATCTCAGTAATTTTTACGCGGCTGTATGCCTTCGTAAGTGAATCTGTATCAGCGCGTGAAGTTGCTATCCTTGCCCATCTGTCTGCTTCGGTAAATTTATCTTTTAGTGCGGCAATGATATAGAATAAGGAGATGTAAATCAGCCCAGAAGCGTAAATTTGGAGGAGTAATGTCAGATCATTTTTGAATCCAACATTACCCCATTTTACAAATCCATATCCTATACCAGGGATGAAGATGCTGGCTAGAAAAAACACGGATAGTCGTAAAGCCTTTTGTGGAGGATATATTACAAAAGCCAGCCCATACATCACTGGAATCCATATCAAAAATTTTCTAAGCGAAAGTTCAGGCTGGGAAAGAGCAATATAGATTTCAGAAAGAAAATGTAAGGAGAAATATAAAAAGGATAGTACGAAGCCAATCGATTCAAAAATGGGTAAATAGCGAACATCATACCTTACAAAAAGCAACAGAGATGCCGCGCAAAAAAACAAATATACAGGAAAGATATAAAATTCGCCGATGTCCCCTGTTCCACCAACAATTATTTGCACCCATAAGAAAACTATGATTAACAGTGCGACGAATAACGCCCGTTTATAAAATTTTAACTTTAGGTTGCGAATGAATTCTGCTGATCTTGAACTGTTCATTTTTTGAATTGCTTATTTTAGAAAGAGACATTCTGCCTAAGTTCCGCCCAACGAAACTGTCGAAAAACCCAATCTCGCGGAGCGGAGCGCCCGGCCCCGCCCGTTTCCGGGCTGGTTTTAGGAGCCGGACGCCCCTGTTATCGGGCTATCTGCCCCTCCGGGGGCTGCTACAGCGCCCCAAATACGCAGATTTTCCCGATATTATGCGCTATCGCGTACAACCTCCATTGTACATCCACTTTCGCCTTGCTGCGTAACGTGAATCGGTTCATCCGCTTCTGCGCGCAGATGTTCGCAAACACTGGCTCCACAATCCCCAGCCGCCGCGCGTAGATGCGCCTGCCCTTCTCGCTGTCTATCTTCGCCCTCATCTCGTCTATCAGGTTCGGTGATTGCCGCCCCGTCTGCACCGATAGATACCGCCGCGAACTCTCCGCGACGGTTGGCAAGCGAGGCGGAAGTTCTGGCGTTGCGCCCCGAACTCCAGCAGACCGAGTAACTCTCGCGTTTTTCCCGTTCGGCGGCACAACCCCATTCCGAGAAAAGGGAACGGGGGCGGCGAAGGCTGTCCCGCTCTCAAAAACACAGCCCCACCGACCAGCGCGAAAAAACAAAAAACGGCTCCAAAAGCCATGCCTTCGAAACCGTTTTCTGATTTTGAGGGCAGTTTTCAAACTCCCCGCCTTTTACCCTTGACACTGCTGTTTATCGGTGTTTATCGGTAGGTGCGTTCTCCTTTTGCCGACTCAAAGTGGGAAATATTTTTCAATGCCAAATCGCCAAACTTCGAATTGGTCTCTTGAATTACAGTATTTGTGCTTTCTTCACCTACCAAATTGGCTACAAACTTCTTGGCAGTTTCCAACAGCAGAGGCAATGCTTTTCTGGCTTCTGCTAATGAGATATTGCTAAAATCCAGAGAATCAGGCTGTATCCCAACCCGCCAGCCTTGTTTCTCTGCAACAGTTTGCAACTCTGCAATAAAAGCGTCAAGAAAGATACTGCCACCCTCAGCGAAAGCACGAGCGCCTAATGCCGCAATGTGCGCTTTATAATAATCTGTAAGTAACTGCTTTATTTCTGATATTTCTTTTTCCCCTGTTCCTGTTTTGCTCAGTAAAGAATGCATCATTCCCTTCTGATAATCGGTCAATAAGTTGTCCAGGGAATAGTCTTCCATCAAAATCCGCACCAGAAGCATAACGCCAGAATACTCTTTCTGCGGATTGAGAACTCGCGTTTAGACAAAAGTAACACTCCCGACAGATTGTCGGGGTAAAAAATAG
>CAYRBO010000021.1:0-2897 GCA_964422545.1 uncultured Anaerolinea sp.
CTCGAACTCTTGCTCACCTCGCACCCGCTCGATTGCCCGGTCTGCGACAAGGGCGGCGAATGCCCCCTGCAAAACCTGACGATGAAATTCGGCCCCAAAGAGAGCCGCTTCCTCTTCGACGAAAAACATCACGCCGAAAAACACGTCCCGCTCGGCGACCTGATTTTCCTCGACCGCGAACGCTGCATCCAATGCGCGCGCTGCATCCGCTTCCAGAGCGACATCGCGGGCGAGCCGGTGCTCGGCTTCTACCAGCGCGGGCGCCACACCGACATCGTCACCCACTCCGACCCCGGCTTCGACTCGGTCTTTAGCGGCAACACCACCGACATCTGCCCGGTGGGCGCCCTCACCACCGCCGATTTCCGCTTCGGCGCGCGCCCCTGGGAACTGAAACAGGCCGCTTCGGTTTGCTCGCAATGCCCGGTTGGCTGCAATCTCACCTTCAACGTGCGGCGCGAAGTCAAAGCGGGCGGCGGATACGTCATCAAACGCGCCATGCCGCGCCAAAACGAGCAGGTTAATGAGATTTGGATGTGCGACAAAGGCCGTTTTGCGGGATACCAGTACACCGAGGCGGATTCTCGCCTGAAACTGGACCCCGCCGCGCTCGACTCGGCACTCAGCCTGGCCGCCGTTAAATTGACCGAATCCGCATCTCAAACCGTCATCCTGGCTGGCGGGCGGCTCTCCAACGAGGATTTCTACAACCTCAAGCGATTCACCGCCAAACTCGGTGCGAAAGCGTATCTCTACACCCAACACGGCGGCGGAGAGTACACCACTGCCTGCGGTCTGACCGCTGGCTCGAACCTGGGCGACCTGGGCAAGGGCGATACCGTTTTGGTGGTCGCCTCCGACCTATACAACGAAGCCCCCATTTGGCACTTGCGCCTGAAAGCCGCTGCCAAACGCGGCGCGACCCTCATCGTCGCCAACGCCCGCGCCACAAAATTGGATGAATTTGCGAGTTTCGTTATTCGATATTCGTATGGCGATGAAGTCGAGATGGTCAAAGGATTGCCCGGCAAGGAAAAGATTGGCGAAGCCATCAAAAACGCCAACAACCTCATTATTTTCTATGGTTCTGACGGGCTGGGGCTGGCCGGTACTTCTGCCCTTGCGCAAGCGTGCGTGGAATTGTTATCCAGTTATCCAGTTAGCCAGTTAACCGCTCAGCCGGATAACCGCTCAACTGGACAACCAGATAACCGAATAACCGGAAAACCGAACAACGGCCTCATCGGCGTCTGGTCAACCCCCAATCAACAAGGCGCGCTCGAAATGGGTTTTGCGCCTTGCCCTGATTTGGCTTCTGAACTGAAAGACAAAACCGTCTATATTCTCGCTGCCGACCCGGCGGGCGATGACCCGGCCCTGGCCGAAGCCCTGAAATCGGCCAAAACCGTCATCGCGCAAGATATTCTCGAAACCGAAACGACCAAACTGGCCGATGTAGTGCTTCCCGCCGCCGCTTACACCGAGCGCGAAGGGACGTTCACCAGCGCCGAGCGGCGCGTACAGCGCTACTATCCCGCTGTTCCGGCCCGCCCTGGCACAAAGGCCGATTTTGCCCTGATAGCGGAACTCGCAAAAAAGTGCGGATTCGGCCTCGAAGGCCGTTCCCCCCTGCTGGTGATGAATCAGATTGCCGCCAGCGAACCCGCGTTCAGCGGCATTTCTTACGCCAAATTAGCCGAAGTGACCGAGCAGTGGCCCATCATCGGGCGCAGTGATTTGTTCTATGGCGGGACGGGATATGAGAATAAGCAAGGGTTGGGGGTGACGCTTTCCCTCACCCCCGGCCCCTCTCCCAAAGGGAGAGGGGAGAAAATGTCCCCCTCTCCCGCCGGGGAACAGGAGTTGGCATCCGTTTCGTCCCCCTCTCCCACCGGGAGAGATGAATTGGCATCCGTTTCGTCCCCCTCTCCCACCGGGGAACAGGAGTTGGCATCCGTTTCGTCCCCTTCTCCCACCGGGAGAGATGAATTGGCATCCGTTTCGTCCCCCTCTCCCACCGGGAGAGGGGCTAGGGGTGAGGGCCTTCGCCCCAAAGAAGACGAATTATTGGCCGTCCCCATCACCAAACTCTACGATAACGGCACAACCGTCGCCCCGGCCAAACTGCTCGCGGGGCATATTGCCCGATTTAACGGGGTGTTCGTACACCCGGCTACAGCGGAGAAATACGGCCTGTTAATCGGCGGGCAGGCTGCGGTGAGCCTGAACGGGGTTTCGTATCCCGCCAAAGTGCTTGCGGATGACTCCATCTCCACCGGCATCGTCCTCATCCCGCGCAGTTTCCGAATCCCAATTCAAGAACCGGCGGCTGTGACCTTGACCACAATCACCGAAGCGCAGGAGGCCTGATATGGATTGGTGGCTGGTTTTGGAGTGGCTCATCAAGAGCGTGGTGTTGGTGCTTATTTTGCTGGCTGGGTTTGCCTACCTCACGCTCTTCGAGCGGCGCGTGCTGGCTTTTATGCAGGTGCGCATTGGGCCAAATCGGGCCGGTTGGCAGGGAATTTTGCAGCCGATTGCCGACGCGGTGAAACTGATTTTCAAAGAGGAACTGACGCCCGGCCAGGTCTTTCAGCCGCTTTTTACCCTGGCGCCCATTATTACGGTCGTCCCGGCGGTGGTGATTGCGGTGGTGGTGCCCTGGGGGCCAGATGTGGAACTGTTCGGGCGCACAATCAAGCTCTCGATTGCCGACATCAACCTGGGGACGCTCTATATCGCGGCGGTGGCTTCGATTGCGGTCTATGGGATTGTGCTGGCGGGCTGGTCGTCGAACAATAAATACGCCATGCTGGGCGGGCTGCGCTCCTCGGCGCAGGTCATTTCGTATGAGTTGAGCCTGGCGCTGTGCTTCGTGCTGGTGACGCTGATGGCCG
>CAYRBO010000021.1:2997-25226 GCA_964422545.1 uncultured Anaerolinea sp.
ATTTCGTATGAGTTGAGCCTGGCGCTGTGCTTCGTGCTGGTGACGCTGATGGCCGGGACCATGCAGGCCGGGGCAATTGTAGAGGCCCAGCGCGGCCTGTGGTTCATCGTTTTACAGCCAGTCGGCGGGATTATCTTCCTGATTGCCACGCTGGCCGAGGTCAACCGCGCCCCGTTCGATATGCCCGAAGCCGAGCAGGAATTGACCGCCGGCTATCACTCAGAATACGCCGGGATGAAGTTCGCGCTCTTTTTCATGGCCGAATACATCAAGATGATTGCCATTTCGGCCATTGCCGCCACGCTGTATTTTGGCGGCTACCGCGAACCCTGGTTCCTGACCGGAACCTGGTTCAGCGTGGATGTGAATTGGTGGCTGGGCCCGCTGTATATGTTCGCCAAGGTGCTGGTGCTGTTGTTCTTCATGGTCTGGATTCGCGCCACCCTGCCGCGCATGCGCTACGACCGGCTGATGTCCTTCGGCTGGAAGGTGATGCTGCCGCTGTCGCTGGCGTTGGTCTTTGTGACGGCGCTTGGTATCCTGGCTGAAATGTTGTGGATAATCCCGATTGTATCGCTGGCGATTGGCGCTTTATTCGTCTATCTTGTCAATCGTTCGCTGATGATGAAGTTGCAGAGGAGGTAAGACGATGCTGGTTGAATTGGCGCGCGGCATGTGGACCACCCTCCGCGCCTTGTTTTTCGAGAAAAAAGTCACTGTCCAATACCCGGAAGAGAAGAAGCCGGTCAAGCAGCGTTTTCGCGGACGGCACTACCTGCACCGTTACGAAAACGGCCTGGAAAAGTGCATTGGCTGTTCGCTGTGCGCGGCAGCCTGCCCCTCCGATGCGATTTTCGTCGAATCGGCGGAAAATACCGATGAGAAGCGCTTCTCGCCCGGTGAACGCTACGCCAGCACCTACGAAATCAACATGCTGCGCTGTATCTACTGCGGGTTCTGTGAAGATGCCTGCCCAACCGAAGCGATTACGATGGGCGACAATTACGAACTCTCGTTCACCGACCGGCGCGATGCAATTTACACCAAAGAGATGTTGATTGTGCCGGTTTCCCCAGGCGGCAAGCCCACCCCGCAGGTCACTCCGCCTGGGGTGTACACCCGCTCGGTGCCTGAAATGAAAGACCCGGTGGATTAGTTATGTCCCTTGAACTGATTCTCTTTCTCATCCTGGCGCTCATTGCCATCGCCACCGCGCTTGGCATGTTGCTCAGCCGCAGCGCGGTCTATGCCGCCCTGTACCTGGTGGTCAACTTCGTTTCAGTGGCAATTTTCTACCTGCTGCTCGATGCGCCCTTTATCGCGCTCTCGCAAATTGCGGTTTACGCGGGCGCGATTATGGTCCTGTTCCTGTTCGTCATCATGCTGATTGGGCTGGAAAACCTGCCTGGGGAACTGAACTGGCGGCAGTTGGCCTGGCCGCTGGCGATGGGCGTCCTCCTGCTCGTGGAGGGCGTGTTCCTGGTCATCCAGCGCGTTGGGCGGGATGTGTACATCGGTCAGACTGGTACGGCCCTCTCCGACCCCTCGCTGATGGCAAAAGTCCTGTTCACCGATTACGTCCTGCCGTTCCAGATTACCGCCGTTTTGCTTTTGGTGGCGATGATTGGCGCGATTGTCTTGAGCAAGCGCGAAAAACCGGCCAGCGAAACGCCCATGCAGGGCAAGGAGGCCTGAGCCGATGGTTCCCGTCAGTTATTATCTCATCCTTTCGGCCATCCTGTTCTCGCTGGGCGCGCTGGGCGTCCTGATTCGGCGCAACGCGCTGGTGATTTTTATGTCCATCGAGTTGATGCTGAATGCCGCCAACCTGGCTTTTGTGGCCTTTACCCGCGTTCACGAGACCTTCAGCGGCCAGATTTTCGTCTTTTTTGTGATGGCGGTCGCCGCCGCCGAAGTGGCGGTCGGCCTGGCGTTGGTGGTGGCGATTTATCGCTCGCGCCAGAACATCGATCTCGACCAAATGAACAGCCTGAAGGGATAAACAGCAGTGTTCAAAGGACGACGATGGGTGAAAACTTGATTTTCAGTCAGGCTCAACAAGAGTGCCAGATGAAATCCAAACATTTTGTAGCCTTCCCCTTTTTATTCTTGCTTATTTTTGCGACTGCGTGTGTCCCTTCGCCAGTCGACACACTGCCAACCCTGGCCGCCCTCTCCGCCACGCCCTATGCCTCGTTGGCACCCATCACGCCATCTCCAATGCCGAGCAGTACAAGTACGCCGGCCCCGCCGACTGTAACAGCGACCCTGGTACAACAGCCAACACTGGATATGTGTAGCAGGAGTCAGTGGCGGAATGGAATATTCATATTGTCAGACCTGCAGTTTGGCAGTTTGGAGATTGGGCGTGCCGCGAAAGTCAGCTATAACCGTACATTGATAGAGAAAAACCCGGCCTGGGAAGGTTTTACCCAATATGATGAAGACTTACAGCATACTTGGGAAGAAGCAGGTGATATTTTTTTGGGTAAAAAATTTATTCAAGTAGGGGAAGGTGTAGCGCCAGGCGTCCTGTTGATAACTTATGGAATTGAATACAACTGGGAACCACCAGAAAATGGGGACTTAATCGTTCGTGTGGTATATACGCGGGATTTATTATGGGCATACTTCATCTCTTGGTGGAAAGGCAATGTAGATAAATCCTTATATCCGCCTATTGATAATGCTGCAACCTACGCCTTGTATCGTTATTTTGATGGTGATATGGATAAACTTGAACAATGGTGCTCAACTTTTGTTGAAGTATTCAAGGAAATTCCGTGGGATTGACTACCCACAATTCACTGACAAAGAGCAAAACTATGAATTCAACTCAATTGAACCTGAAAAAGAAATTATTGATAATCATATTAACCCTAATGATATTTACTTTATCATTACCGAACACAGGAATGGCACAAGAAGAGGTGTTAGTACTCTCGGACTTGACTTTTGGCAGTTTGGAGATTGGGCGTGCCGCAAAAGTCAGCTATAACCGCACATTGATAGAGAAAAACCCGGCTTGGGAAGGTTTTACCCAATATGATGAAGGCTTACAGCATACTTGGGAAGAAGCAGGTGATATTTTTTTGGGTAAAAAATTTATTCAAGTAGGGGAAGGTGTAGCACCAAGCGTCCTGTTGATAACTTATGGAATTGAATACAACTGGGAGCCGCCAAAAAATGGCGACTTAATATCCCGCGTAGTAAGTATGCGCAATAGGATGTGGTTGTATTATTCCGATTGGGTAGAAGGCAAGATAGATAAAACCCAGTATCCAGGGATTCAAAATGCCGCCACTTACTCACTATTTCGTTTCTTTGATGGTGATTTGGATAAGCTTGATGAGTGGGAGGCAACCTTTTGGGATGTTTTTAAAGAATCCCCAACACAAGCAATGCCTGAAATGATGAGCCGACAAGCGTCAAACAATCTTCCGTCCCCATTTCTTAGAAAACCTTTTGCTGAGGACGGAATATTTTTTGTTGCTATAAATTCTTTTTTCGACCACGAGTATCCAGTTTATTCTAAAACAGAAGGGGATGGTGAAAGCATTATAGGCAATAACGTCCCTATAAATAACTCTCTTGTTCGTTTTGATGGGAGCAAGTTTCCTCATCAAAGCGTACTGGGAGTCAGTGCTTACAGCGGGCATCCTGCCCTCGACTACGATCTCAAGGATAGGCAAGTTAGGGCAGCGGCAGGTGGAGAGATTGTAAATTGCGACAGAACCTTGGGCGCATTATTCATTCGCCATCAGAATGAATTAATGACATCATATCTGCATTTAAGAGTAAATAATTGGAAGTCTATTGAAAACCCAACTGGGCTTGATTGCGATGCAATTGCAAGAGGTGATATTTCTCCTGCGGTTTCATCTGGTGAAGTTATCGGGATTGCAAGTAACACTGGTTCTCATGATGCAGGAACGCCGGATGCAAATAAACATCTTCATTTTGGCATTGGATACCAAGCAAATATTTCTGAAAAGCAAAACATTGACCCCTTTGGTTGGTGGGCAAACTACCCGGACCCTTGGGAAAATTCACCATATACACAATACACTGGACTTAAAAGCGGATGGCTTTGGCATGGAGATGAAGCAGGGGACGGCTATTTAACTGTTGATAATCGCGAAAGTCAAGCGCAAATATTCCGATATCCTACATCAGAAAACCCAGATCCGCTAAAGGCACTGTTATACAAAATCAGTTCGGGCTATAAAGGCGAGGCATATTACACTTTTATGCACCAAAATACAGATGAATATAAAAATTGGGCTATCTGGGGCGCATATATTGAAGAATCTGGAGAATATGAGATACAAGCATTCTGGCCGGCCAAAGGTTCCGATTTAGCGGAATGGAATGTCACATCAAATGCTAAATATATTTTGTATATCCAAGAAGGGAATGCCTTAAGAACAGAAGTTTTATATGGGAATCAGTCAAAAGACTATAACCAATTCATTACCTTATGTAAAACTCCATTTGCGGATGGCAGGGAAAATTGCCCGGAAAGCGATATTGCTAAGTTTCAATTTCAATCAGGTTCTACTACCGTCATAATTTTAAGCAATAAGGCAGACCATGATGCCAGTCAACATAGAAGGCTTCTATTTTTCGACGCAATCCGCTGGAAAAAATTTAGCCCGCCAACGCCTACCGTAACGCCAAGCCCAACAATGGTACCAGGCCAGACCACTCGCGTTTCCATTACCCAAAACAGCGACGATGCCGGCATCGCGCCGGGAACCTGCGCTTTTTCGCACCCGAACAACGAAGTCTATTTTGGGGCTTGCGCCAATGGCGGTAATATTACCAGCGGCTTCCGCTTTAACAACATCCAGATTCCCAGGAATGCCGTAATCGAAGATGCCTACATCGCCTTTTCGGTGGACGGGGAATATACCGCCCCTATCAACGTGAATATTTACGGCGAAGCCAGTTCCAACCCGCCAACATTTTCATCAACGAACACACCGGCGCAGCGACCTATCACCTCCGCTTTTGCTTCGTGGAATATTACCGATCGCTGGCTTCTAGGCGAGAAGCGCAACACTCCTAACCTTTCAATGCTTGTCCAGGAAATTGTTAATCGCGGCGATTGGAACTCAGGCAACTCCCTAGCTGTTATCTTCAAAAATGCCGGTTCCGGCAGCGCGCACCGCCGCGTTATCGCCATCGAGCGCGCCAGTTGGGACCCCAACCTGCATCCCGCTGAATTGGTCGTTACCTATAGAATTGGAAGCACGCCAACAGCCACGCCGGGAAGCGGTACGCCGGGTGGCGCAACATCTACGCCGCAGCCCCCAACACCCACACCGACGGCAACCCTCCCGCCGACCGCAACACCACAGCCATGCTTCTGTAGTTTAATCTGCCCGCAATCTTCCAGTCCGGCTGCCTTGCGGATACTAGAGCAGGAAACGCCCACCCCAATTCCCACGCCCATCCCTTCCGATTCTTCGTCTCGAAGTTTCGTTCAAGCGGCATCGGATGCGTCTGAACTTGCCACGCTGCTCTATCGCGTTCGGGATGAAGTCATGAATCAATCAGCGGAAGGGCAAAGGCTGACAGACCTTTTCTACGCATACGCGCCAAACCTTGCCCAGGTGTTCATCGCCGAACCGGCCCTGTATGATGAAGGTGTCCTTATCATTAAGTCCTTTGTCCCCGGTTTGCAGGCCATGTTGGACGAAACTGGAGATGCGGTTCTCATTACTGAAAACCAGGTGACAAATATGCAGGCGTTCCTGGATGAGTTGGCGGAACTGGGCGACCCAGACCTTCAATCAATCATTCAGGCTGAACTGGCGCGCCGCCCACTGCAATCCATGATTGGCATGACGATGAACGATGCTTGGGTTTACCTGAATGGCTACGAACTGACCTGGCTGCCTCCAGTAAGCGCTGCGAATCCGTACATGGTTCAGTCTGGTCGCACCATTCCGCTGGCGTTTACTGTGGTCGATTCGCACGATAATTTTGTCATTGATGAAACCATAACGCTTCAACTGGTGGACAGCGTGGGCAATATTGTCATTGGCCCGGTTGGGTTGGGAACGAACCCGACAAATGGCATTGTTATTCAGGGTAGCAAGTATCACTACAACTTGCGAACAAAAGACTTACCCGCAGGCGAGTACACTTTGCAGGTGTTCTATAATGCCGCTGCTCAGACCGAACCTGCCATCTGGACGATTCGAGTAAAGGTAAAATAAAATGAAAGTGGAACAGTATCGGTTGGTGCCTGGTCATTGTACAAAATCAAAGGGCAGTCGAAGGAGTAAGCATGCTCTTAAGTGAAGTTAATTCAGCAAACGGATTTTTCGCACTTGTCCCGTGGATTGTTTTTGCCCCGGTGCTGGGCATGATTGTCAACATGCTCTTCTGCAAACGCCTGGGAGAGAAGGGCGTCGGGACTGTCGCCAGCCTGGCAGCGGGCGCAGCCTTCCTGGTTTCGGTTTTGCAGGCCATCTCCCTGGCAGGTCACCACGAAGGCGCTATCGTCAAACTGGGCGAGTGGATTCACATCGGCCAATTAACAATCGATTGGGCTTTCCGCGTCGATACGCTCTCGGTCACGATGATGCTCGTCGTCAGCGGCGTTGGCACATTGATTCACATCTACGCCATCGGCTACATGCGCGAGGACGTGCGTTTCAAAAATGACCCGGCGCGTTTCCCCCGCTTTTTCGTTTTCCTGAACCTGTTCATCGCCGCCATGATGATTCTGGTCAGCGGCGATAATTACCTGATGCTGTTTGTCGGTTGGGAGGGCGTCGGCCTGGCCTCCTTCCTGCTCATCGGCTTCTGGTACGACATGGACACGCTGGGGCGTCCCTCCTGGGCCAACTCCAACGCCGCCAAGAAAGCCTTCATCACCAACCGCGTCGGTGATTTTGGCTTCCTGATTGCGGGCTTCCTGGTGTTCTGGTATCTCGGCTCGTTCCAGTTCGATGCCGTCTTTGCAGGCGCGCCCGGCCTGGCAAAACTGCACCCTGAAATCATCCTGCTCATCACCGTTTTTATGCTGATTGGCGTGGCCGGTAAATCGGCCCAGATTCCGCTCTACGTCTGGCTCCCCGATGCGATGGCCGGCCCGACCCCGGTTTCGGCTCTCATCCATGCCGCCACGATGGTCACGGCGGGCGTGTATCTGATTGTCCGCTCGGCGCCCATTTTTGGCCTGCTGCACGATTCGCAGTACATTGTCGCTACCGTTGGCGCGGTCACGGCCCTGTTCGCCGCCACGATTGCTGTTGGGCAGTATGACATCAAAAAAGTGCTGGCCTACTCCACCATCAGCCAGTTGGGCTTCATGGTCGCGGCAGTCGGCATGGGCGCCTATGTGGCCGGGATGTTCCACCTCGTGACTCACGCCTTTTTCAAGGCCTTGCTCTTCCTTTCGGCGGGTTCGGTCATCCTGGGGCTGGAACGCGGACATCATCATGGACATCACGCGCCCTCATCCCCAATCCTTCTCCCTGAGAGAGAAGAGAGTCCCGTCTCCCACCGGGAGATGGAGGAAGTATTCGACCCGGGCGACATGCGCAACATGGGCGGCCTGCGGCAGCGGATGCCCGTCACCTTTTGGGTTTACCTGGTGGGCGCGCTGGCCCTGGCCGGCATTTTCCCCTTTGCCGGGTTCTGGTCGAAAGACGAAATCCTGCTCGATGCCTCGCTGCACTTCCCGCATGTGTACTGGATTTTGAGCGCCGCCGCCTTCCTGACTGCCTTCTATATGGGCCGCCAGGTATGGATGGTGTTCTTTGGCAAAGCGCGTCACGAAGCCGCCGAACACGCCGAAGAATCGCCGCTGGTCATCACTATTCCTCTGATAATTTTGGCTGTACTTTCCGCTCTGGGCGGGTTCATCAACCTGCCGTTCAAGGGCTTCCACCAGTTTGGCTACTGGCTCGAACACACCCTCGGCGCGATTGAGTTCCCGCCCTTTGATTTTGTGGTGGCTGGCCTGTCAACCGTGCTGGCCCTGGGCGCGATTGCGCTCTCCTGGTTCATCTACCAGCGCAAACCGCTCGAACACGGCGCCCCCGACCCGCTGGCGAAGCCGCTCGGCCTGGCTTTTGTTGGCATGGAAAACAAATGGTTCATTGACGAAGCCTACCAATTTCTCTTTGTTCAGCCTTACAAAGCACTTTCCACGTTTTTGTCTCAAACAGTAGATTGGGACATCTGGCACGAGTGGTTTCATGATAGCGTCCTCAAAAAGGGCTTCATCGGCCTGGCGCGTATCCTGGCTGACCCGGTAGACTTGGGCTTCATTGACCGCGTTTCTTACTGGCTGAGCGACGCCATCCGCGCCTCCGCTGAGAGTCTGCGCAAACTGCAAAATGGCTTCGTCCGCTCCTACGCGCTGTCGGTTATGCTGGGCGTGGCCGCGATTTTGGGATATTTGCTGTTCCGATAACCAAACACTGATTACTGCTCACTGATTACTGAATGTCGACCGAGGTATCTTCCCATGAAATTTCTTCTCGAACCCCTTTCCATCGTGACCTTCTCCCCGCTGTTGGGCGTGCTGGTGCTTCTGTTCCTTAAATCGGAGCAAAAAGCCGCCCTGCGCTGGACGGCTCTGGTCACTTCACTGGTGACTTTCCTCACTTCGCTGTGGACGTTTTTCTTCAGCGGATTGTACAACCCGGCCAGCGGCGCTTTGCAGCTGGTTGCTAAATACAACTGGATTAACGTCGCCGGGTGGGACATCCGCTACTACCTCGCCGCTGACGGTCTTTCGATATTGCTCGTCCTGTTGACGACCTTCCTGACCCCGATAGCCATCCTCTCAACCTGGACAGCCGTCGAAGAGCGCGTCAAGGATTTCATGCTCTTCTTCCTGCTGCTCGAAGTCGGCATGACCGGCGTCTTCGTCGCCCAGGACTTGTTCCTGTTTTATATTTTCTGGGAATTCACCCTCGTCCCGATGTACTTCCTGATTGGCATTTGGGGCGGCCCCAACCGGTTGTACGCGGCGGTTAAGTTCTTCCTGTACACGATGGCCGGGTCTATCCTGATGCTGCTTGCCATCTTGTGGCTGGGCATTAACGGCGGGACATTCTCTGTGCCAGATTTGGTCGCCCAGGGCAACATTCCGGCGGATGTCCAGATGTGGCTGTTCATCGCTTTTGCAGCCGCCTTCGCCATCAAAGTTCCGATGTGGCCGCTGCACTCCTGGCTGCCCGACGCGCACGTCGAAGCCCCCACGGCTGGCTCAGTCATCCTGGCAGGCGTCCTGCTCAAAATGGGGACGTATGGCTTCCTGCGCTTCAATCTGTCGCTCTTCCCCGAAGCCAGCGCGCAGGCCGCGCCGGTGATTGGCTGGCTGGCGGTGATTGGCATTCTCTATGGCGCGGCGGTCTCCTTCGCGCAGAAAGATGTCAAGAAATTGGTGGCCTATTCCTCGGTCAGTCACCTCGGTTTCGTCATGCTCGGCCTGTTCGCGCTCAATGCCCAGGGCGTGGCGGGGGCCATTTTGCAGATGGTCAATCATGGGCTCAGCACGGGCGCGCTGTTCTTGCTGGTCGGCATGATTTACGAACAAACCCACACCCGCGAAATTAAAGTCTACGGCGGTCTGTGGAAAATCACCCCGATTTTCGGCACGCTCATGCTGATTGTCTCGCTCTCTTCGATGGGCCTGCCCGGCCTGAACGGCTTTGTCGGCGAGTTCACCATTCTGCTCGGCGCGTTTGGCGCGGGCATGAAGGGCGGGGTCTTCGACGGGGCGGGCGGCTTCTGGCTGGCGGGCCTGGCAGCGGTCGGAGTCATCCTGGCTGCCATTTACATCCTCTACATGTTCCAGAAAATGTTTCTCGGCCCGGCGGGCGAAGTCACCCATCATCATGACCTGAAAGACCTGAACTGGCGCGAAATCGTCACCCTGCTGCCCATCCTGGTTTTCATCTTCTGGATTGGTCTGTACCCCAAGCCCTTCTTCGACCTGATGATGCCTGCCATCGAGAACCTGCTCAAACCCTTTGGCAGTT
This sequence comes from uncultured Anaerolinea sp., assembly GCA_964422545.1. Taxonomy (GTDB): domain Bacteria; phylum Chloroflexota; class Anaerolineae; order Anaerolineales; family Villigracilaceae; genus UBA5195. The sequence goes on from CAYRBO010000021.1 coordinate 13,011, forward strand.
AATGGCTCAAGCCGGGTTTGATTAGACGCAAAGACGCAAATCCTTAACTTGACACGCCTCTCATTTGAGAGTAAAGTTAGGGTGCGTCTGGGATGAGTCGCCAAGCGTCTCATCGAAGGGCTATCAGCCCTGCTCCCCAGTCGCTTTTTTTATTTTCATGGAATTGAGTGTGACTCGATGTATTTTTGTTACATAGACGAATCTGGAACGCCCGATATCCCAGGAAATACTTCGCACTATATCCTTGCGGGTCTATCGATTCCGGTTCAATATTGGAAAGGCTGTGACCGAGATATTGAAATCATCAAACAGCGTTACAGACTCGCCAACAAAGAAATTCATGTCGCCTGGATACTGAGGAGTTATCTGGAACAAAGCAAAATTCCAAATTTTGACACTCTGGATTATCAACAACGACGCTTTCAGGTTAGCGCCATTCGTAATGCCGAACTCCTGCGCCTGCAACGTTCGGGAAATCCTTCACTATACAAACAAACGCGGAAAAACTACCAAAAGACAGACGATTATATTCATCTCTCTTATGACGAGCGCAAAAGCCTGATTCGGGAGATTGCCAGTGCGCTGGCAGGTTGGGGATTTGCGCGTCTGTTTGCTGAATGTATCAATAAGATTCACTTTGACCCATTTAGAACTTCCAAAACGGTGGATGAACAGGCTTTTGAGCAGGTTGTTTCCAGATTTGAACAGTATTTACAGGTAACCAGTTTGAATAGCCCGCAGAAAAATTTTGGTTTGTTGATTCATGACAATAACGAAACTGTGGCAAAAAAACATACCATTTTGATGAAAAAATTTCATGCCAGCGGCACGCTTTGGACAAATCTAAAAAACATCATCGAGACCCCGTTATTTGTTGATAGTCAACTAACAGGAATGGTTCAGATTGCTGATTTGTGCGCCTATGCCTTGCGGCGCTATCTTGAAAATAACGAGAACGAATTGTTCGACCTTGTTTTTCAACGCGCAGACCGAAAAGGCACTATGGTAGTTGGTGTCAGGCACTTTACAGACAATTCCTGCACATGCAAAATTTGCAGCGCGCATAGGAAAACGCCCTGAAAATCCCATGCTTGCGCTTTAATCTTGGAAGCGAGATCGTATGACAATGACCGACTTTTCCACCATCCTCCCTGTCACTCTCCTCGCAGCCTGGGCCAGCCTGCTGCTCCTGGCGGATTTATTCCTCTCCCGTGAGCGTAAAGGCCTAACGGCCCTGCTGGCCGCCCTGGGCCTGGCGCTGACGATGGGGGTTACCCTGGCCCAATCTGGCCTCGAGGCTGCTCCCGGTTTCGGCGGGATGGTCGTGCGGGATGGATTTTCCACCTTCCTGAACGCCCTGTTCCTGCTGACCGGCCTGCTGGGGGTCGCCGTTTCGTATGGTTACAACCACCGCATGGGCATCGAGCGCGGCGAATATTATCCCCTGCTGCTCTTTAGCGTGGCCGGCATGATGCTGATGGCGCAAGCCGCCAACCTGATTGTGGTCTTCCTGGCGCTGGAACTGCTCTCCATCCCGCTCTACGTCATGGCGGCCTTTGCTTACCCCAAGATACAATCCGAGGAAGCCGGTCTCAAATATTTCCTGCTCGGCGCGTTTGCCAGTGGTTTCGTGGTCTATGGCATTGCCCTGGCCTTCGGAGCGACCGGCACTACCGACCTGGCTCAAATTCTGGCTTCGGTTTCGATGGGCGCGGCGAATCTGCCGCTGCTGACCGCCGGGGCGGGATTGCTCCTGGTTGGGTTTGGCTTCAAAGTGGCTGCCGTTCCCTTCCACATGTGGACGCCTGATGTCTACCAGGGCGCGCCGACCTCAGTGACAGCCTTTATGGCGGCAGGCGCCAAAGCCGCCGGGTTTGCCGCCTTGCTGCGCGTCTTTGGGATGGCCTTCCCTGCCCTCGCGGCAGACCTGGCCCCGGTCATGGCAATTCTCGCAGCGCTGACCATGATTCTCGGCAACGTGGTCGCCGTCGCCCAAACCGACATCAAACGGATGCTGGCTTACTCCAGCATTGCCCAGGCCGGGTATATCCTGATGGCCTTTGCGCCTTTTGGCGATGAATCGGCTCGCACGATGGCGGTGGCGGGCGGCTTGTTCTACCTCGTCGCCTACACTCTGGCCTCGTTTGGCTCGTGGGGCGTGGTGATTGCGCTGGAACAGTCAGAAGAAAAGGGGCTGCAAATTGCCGATTACAACGGGCTTGGACGCAAATATCCACTGTTGGGCGTTGCGATGGCCGTTTTCATGCTCTCGCTCATCGGCCTGCCGCCAACCCTGGGGCTGATTGGAAAAATCTACCTGTTTCGCGCGGTCATCGAAGGCGGGCTGGTCTGGCTGGCGGTGATTGGCGCGCTGACCTCGCTCATCTCAGCGTTCTACTACCTGCGCGTGGTGGTCAATATGTTCATGCGCGAAGGCGACCCGCAGGTGGAGCGCGAATGGTGGCTGGAATTCGCCATCGGCGCGGCGGCGGTCGTGACGGTCGTCGTCAGCCTGTGGCCGTTTCCCCTCTTCGATTGGGCTGCCCAGGCTGTTATGATGCTATTTTAGCGTAGCGCAAGATAGTATCTTGCGCTACTTCACCAACCTCGAAAACCCATCATACGGCACGAGCGGGATGACCTCGAAGGCAATCAGTTCGGCCTGTACCAGCGGTAGTGTTTGCAGTACCTCGCGCGCTTCATGGGCGTCGGCGCATTCAAGGATGAGAACCGCCTCGCGTTTTTCGGCGCGGAAATAAATCTCGCGGATGATACCGGCCTGGGTCAGTTCCAACACCCGCCGGGCTTCAGCAGCCAGGTAGGCTTCCATCAGGTCGGGGTCAGCAGAGGGCGATTCGTATTCCAGGGCAAGGATTTTCATGGCAATTCTTCTTTAGCATCCCAATGGCGATTTAGCCGCTGGCGGGATGCCGGGAGCAGGTTTGGTTGTGAATATACCCCATTCTATTGCCAAAGTCCCATTTTGCAAACATCTTTTGTCCTGGAATCTGAATAGTTGGTCCCCGTTTAAGCGGGCGCGCTCTTCAGTGTATCAGTCGGATAGCGGCGGGAAATTCGAAGGCGAAGGCAAAGCCAGTTATTAATATCGGCTTTACCGTTTTTAACGGGAAGAAATAAAAATCTATCCACAGATTACACAGATTTCGCCGATGTGTAATCTGCGAAATCTGTGGACGAATCCCGCCAGAAACGGGAGAGCCTTAATATCAAAATGATGTACTCGCCGTACTTTGCCATCTCCACCGCCAGGGCGGGCAGGTTTTCCGTTTGCCCGAGCGCCGCCGCATTGCGGATTTTGCCGAGGAACTCGTACAACTCCCCGACGATGACGCTGTGAATCAGGTTGTCGTAGAGGGGCGGACGATGGACAATCGATGATAGATTACGCGTTGGTCATAGGTCTATCGTCTATGGTCTGTATTCAAAAATTCTTCCAATCGTGCCAGCGCTTCAGGCATGTTTTGGCGCGCAAAGCCCAGGCGAAAGTGTTTGTCGAGCCTGGTCGAGACACGGCTGCCGGGGTGGTCGTACAGCGTGCCGGGCAGGAGCAGAACGCCGCTTTCGTGGACGAGTTCATCGCAGAAAGTTTCCACCTGGCCGGTGAGTAGTTTTGGGAAGGCAATTGGCCCGGCCTGGGGGCGAACCCACGAAAAACGGTCGCTCTGACGGGCGAAAAAGTCATCGAGCAGGGCTAAATTATGCCGAATAATTCTTAAGTTGCGGGTAGTCAATCTCTCTCGGTGGCGCAGGGCCAGTTCGGCCAGGAATTCGCTCGGCGCGCTGTTGCAGATGGTGGTGTAGTCTTTGAGCGCGGCCATTTTGTGGTAAATTGCCTCGTTGCGGGTGGCGACCCAGCCAATGCGCAGCCCGGCCAGTCCGTAGGTTTTGGACATCACGCCGAGCGAGACGAAGTTGGGGTTCAGGTCGCAGGCGGCGGGGAGGCGGTGGAGCGGGTCATGCTCCAACTCGCGGTAGACTTCGTCCGAGAAGAGCAAAATGTCTCGTTCGCGGCAGATAAGTTCCAGCCGGTTCTGTTCCGCGCGGGACATTAACCAGCCGGTGGGGTTGTGCGGGGTGTTGACCACAATCAGGCGGGTATCAGGCCGAATTAACCTTTCCAATTCATCGAAATCGAGCGCCCAATCATTTTCCGCGCGTGCTTCCCAAAACGAGACTTCCGCGCCCAGGCTTCTGGCAATCTCGAACAGCGATTGGTAGCACGGCCAGTGGACGATGACGTGGTGGCCGGGCTGGAGCGCGGCCTGCATGAACAGGGTGATGGCTTCCTGCGCGCCCGCGTGGACGAGGACGTGTTCGGGGGCGATGGTTTCGTAGATTTTAGCAATTTCGCGGCGCAGGGAGGGCGCGCCGAGCGATTCGGTGTAGCCCAGCCAATGGTTTTTGAAATCGGCCTCCGCGCCGGGTTCGAGGGCCAGCAGGTCGGCGATGGTTAGCGATTCGCAGTCGGAACTGCACAGCAGGTATCGGGCGCTGAATTCGTAACGGGCAAAGTAGCGTTCGAGCAGGAAGGGGGATGGGATTGGCATGTCACCCCACCACGCGAATTTCGCGCGGCATGTCGCTGAGCGATTCGGAGCCAGTTTCTGTGACGACTATGTTATCTTCGATGCGCACGCCGCCTTCACCGGGCAGGTAAATGCCCGGTTCGACGGTGTAGCACATGCCGGGTTCGAGCAGTTTCATGTTGTCGCCGCGCATGTAGGGTTCTTCGTGACCTTCCATGCCAATGCCATGCCCGGTACGGTGTGTGAAGTAGACGCCATAGCCAGATTTTTCGATGACCTCGCGGGCGGCTTTGTCCACCACGGCGCAGGGCAGGCCGGGTTTTCCGGCGGCGCGCCCGGCGGCGTTGGCTTCCTGCACGATTTTGTGAATCTGCTGGAATTTGGAGTCCACTTCGCCGACCGCAAAGGTGCGCGTCAGGTCAGAGATATAGCCGTCATAGGCTGCGCCCCAGTCGAACAGCAGCAAATCGCCAGCCTGAATCTTGCGCTCGCCGGGCGAGGCGTGCGGGTTGGCGCTGGTTGGCCCGCCGCCCACGATGGGCGAGAAGGGCATTTCGGGCTGGGAGCCGTGCCGCAGCAGTTGGATGACCAGTTCGTTGGCGAGTTCCTGCTCCGTCATGCCAATTTTGATGAGCGGGAGCGTGGCCTCTAGGGCATCCTGGGCGATTTTGACGGCCTGGCGCATTTTGGCGATTTCATCCGCATCTTTGCGAATGCGCAGGTCGGTGAGCGCGGAATCTGCCGGGACGATGTGCGCGCCCGGTGCGCCGTATTCCAGCAGGCGCAATTCCAGCACGCGCAGGGCGCGCGGTTCAATGCCGATGGTACGCCCGAACAAATCCAGGCTGTGCAGGGCGCTGCGAAAGACTTGCGGCCAGGTTTCGGGGTTTTCGCCGTAGGGAAAGGCGTGAACCGGGTAAGAAATCCCGGTCAGTTTCGCCATCTCCAGTTCGGGCAGGATGAGGGCCGGTTCTTTGCCGGGGGCAATTACCAGCACGACCGGGCGTTCCATCAGGTGGAAGCGCAGGCCGGTCAGGTAAGTGAGGGTGGGGCCGGGGTTGAGGGCGGCGGCGTCGAGGCCGGTGGCGGCCAGTAATTCGGCGAATCGAGCGAGGCGTTGCGGGTAGATGGTCATGGGGAATGTTCCAGGGGCAGATTTCAGGGGCGGTGTTTGTTGGTAAAGCCGATTTTGATGAGCCAATCGACCAGCCAGGGCAGGCGGTCATCGGCCCAGATGGCGGGGCGAAACCACCAGGGGATGATGAGTCGGCGGCGCGGGCGTTTTGCGACGGCGACCACTTGCCGGGCGACATATTCGGAAGTCATGGTCGTCCACGACGGGGCTTTGAATGTTTTCAGCGCGCTTTGACCGGTGTGTTGGCCGAACTCGGTGGCGGCTGGGCCAGGGTAGATGCCGCTGACTTGGATGTTATATGGAGCGGCTTCGCGGCGCAGAGCGTCGGTAAAGCCGCGCACGCCGAACTTTGTGGCGGCGTAGACGGAATACATAGGCGCGGCCAGCCAGCCTGCCACCGACGACATGTTGATAATATGACCGGATTGTTGGGCAATCATGAAGGGCAGCACGGCGCGGGTAACTTCGATGAGGCCGGTCAGGTTGACGGCGATTTGGGTTTCGATGTCACGGTCGGGGGTCAGGTTTTCCAGCCAGTCAAGCCGCCCGAAACCGGCGTTGTTGAAGAGGATGTCGATGCGCCCGTAGTTTTCTAGCACGCTTTTGACCATGTTTTCGATGTCGGCACGGTTGACTACATCGACGGGGGTTGCCATCGCTTCGCCGCCCTGGGCATGGATGCGCGCCACTTCGGCTTGCATTCGCTCAATGCGGCGGGCCGCCAAGACGACGGACGCGCCCTCTTGCGCGAACAGTTTGGCGGCATCCTCGCCAAAGCCGGAGGATGCGCCGGTGATGAGTACCACTTTTCTTTTCAGGTCGATTGCCATAATCGCTCCTGGGAGATTGGACACCCTAAAGGGCATCCTTCCCCTTATTTTACATGAGGTTGGGTGGATTATACGATTTTCCTGGTTAGCCTTTGCCATCGGAAGGGTAAAATAGGGGCGAAAGGCTTTCGCGATGCAAAAAACTGCCCAATTTGACTTGCGCGCCAGCGATGCGGCCAAAGGCGCCGCGCTGCTGTTATTGCTCTGGCATCACCTTTTCTACCAGCACAGCGAATATGGCTATTGGGTTTACTTATCAGCCCTGATGTCCAAAGTCTGCGTGGCCATGTTTGTTTTAATCAGCGGCTACGGTTTGGCCCAATCTGTCCAGGAGAAGCCAACCAGCCTGTGGAATTTTTACAAACGACGTTTCACGCGCATTTACCTGGGCTACTGGTACCTGGCGCTGATTTTCGTCCCGATAGCCATTTTTGTCTTTGGTCGCACCCTGCCTTCCGTCTTTGAAACCCAACCCTATCTGAAATTTTTCATCCAGATGACCGGGTATCACATGTATTTCAAAGACATCTGGTATGGTTACAACCCAACCTGGTGGTTTATCAGCCTCATTTTGGGGTTGTACTGGCTGTTTCCTTTCCTGTTCAGTGTCATCCAACGTTATGGCTGGGTTGCGCTGATTCCGCCCTTTTTGTTCCTGTTGCCGTCCGAAAACACCCATCTGGTACTGCCCATTTTGCAGGACCACCTGTTCACCTTTGCTCTGGGGATTTTCCTATCGCTCAACAATGGCTTTGGACGCATTAGCGATTATCTCAAACGCGCCGGTGGATGGCGTTTCTTGATTGTATTGGCTTTTGTGATTGCGACTGCCATTTTGCGCAAAAAAATGCCGGTGATGAACGAAATTCGCATGGACCCGTTCTTTGGGCTGGCGATAATCCTGTTCGTTTTCGAAACAACCCAGGCTTTTAAGTGGCTGGAAACCGGCCTGGCCTTTTTAGGACAGCACCTCTTTAACATTTTCCTGTTCCACACCTTCCTGATTTTCTATTTTTGGCCTGACTTTATCTACAGCATTCGGCAGCCCCTCCTGATTTTCCTGGGCGTGACTGTGGTGTGTGTCATGCTCTCTTACCTGATTGAACGGAGCAAAAAGTGGGTTGGATTGGACAAACTCCAGGCCTGGCTGGATAAAATTCCATTGGGCAGCCAGCCCATCATCGAGTGAACGCTTTTGCTCGACTGGGTGATTTCGGGACGGTCTATTACCAACTCATGCACCGAATAAAAAGCCCGTGAAGTTGTCACGGGCGGGGGTTGCTTACAAACTGGCGTTGATGGTACTGAACATATTTCTCACGAGCGGGCCCATGGCGGTCAACGCAATAACAACGACAACTGCAATCAAAACAAGAATCATGGCATATTCCACCATCCCCTGGCCTCGTGCTCTGAGAAAGAATAACATGGTTTTCACCTCCTTCCTGATGAGATTTCATCCTACTAATTGCCTGAAACTATTATATAACGCCGCAGGCGCGGCGCAAATCGTGTAACAATCCTGTCATGAGATTGTATATTATGTTCTGGGCGCACTTCGAAGGTTTAACAAAAGGCTGCGCCGCCATTGGCGGCGCAGCGCGCTGAAACGGTGACTCTTTTACTTTCGTTTATTTCATCTTGAAGTATGCTACCAGTGTAGAGCCGTCTTTGGTGGTCATGGTGACGCGGTAACACTTGCCCGCGCCGCTGGGGGTTTTCCAATTGAAAATGAATTGACCCGCAACCGCGTCGTAACGCAGTAACGTGTTGCCAGCGGTAAGCGTCTCGATTTCATCCGAGCCAAGTGATGATACACAAGCAGCGGTGGCATAGGTGAGCGATTGGACATAGGCCGGGTCGGTCAGTTCAATGTCTCCGGCAAAGATTTCGAACTTGAGCGGAATGGTACTGCCGCCCTTGACGGTGTTATAAATGCTACCCATATCCACCGGTTGGTAGAAACCCTTTAGTGTCCAGGCTAGAACGGTGTAAGTGCGCTTTTCGACCTTTGCGTTGCCTGCCTTGTCGAATGCCTGGGCGGTGAGGGTGTGCATGCCGACTGTTGCAGCGTAGCCGGAGACTGCGCATCCGTCTGGGCCAGAGAGCGCATCCGAAGCCGAGCAGGTGGGAGCAGCCGGGACGAAGCCGAAGTCGTAAACGCCATCAGCCGCAGGCCCGCCATTCCAGGTGATGGCAGGGGCGGTCTTGTCGATGTTGATTCCGGTCTGCGTATCCGAGGCAGTGTTGCCGGAAGTGTCTTCGCAGGTGCCGGTGGCGGATTGATTCGCGCCTTCGGTGGAAACGGTCTCGCTCACAGAAGCAGAGACAACGCCCACGAGGTCAGAGCAACTCCAATTGACGGTCACATTCCCATTGTTCCAGCCAAAGGCGTTGGCGGGCGTGCGGCTGACGAAGGTGATGGTGGGTGGGGTGGTATCCACGACCTTGATGATGAAACTGCCGCTGGCAGTGTTGCCCGCCGCGTCGCTGACGGAACAATTCACGGTCGTCGTGCCAAGCGGGAAGGTGTCGCCGGAGTTCGCAGAGCAGGAGACAGCCAACGCGCCATCCACAAGGTCAGAGGCAGAGGCCGCGAAGGAGGCCTGCGCGCCACTGGGACCCGTGGCTTCCAGTTGCTGGTCGGCGGGCAGGGTTAGGGCGGGCGGGGTGGTATCCACCACGGTGATGGTGAAACTGCCACTGGCTGTGTTCCCGGCGGCGTCGGTTGCTGAGCACGAAACTGTGTTTGCGCCCAGGGCAAAGATTGAGCCAGAAGCGGGCGTACAAGTTACAGCAACCGAGCCATCCACCACGTCAGAGGCGGAGGCGGAGTAGGTTGCCGCTGCGCCGCTGGGGCCGGTTGCTTCCACGCTGAAGCCGGCAGGCAAAGTCAGGACGGGCGGGGTAGTATCCACCACCGTGACCTTGAACGAGCCGCTGGCAGTATTGCCATTGGAATCGGTGGCAGAGCAAGACACAGTGGTTTCGCCGAGCGGGAAGGTGTCGCCGGAGTTCCAATTGCAGGATACAGGAAGATCGCCATCCACCAGGTCACTGGCGGAGGCAGAGAAGGTCACGACTGCGCCAGAAGCGCTGGCGGCTTCGGCGGTGATGTCAGCGGGCATTGCCAGCCCAGGAGCAGTGGTATCTGTCACCTTGACGGTGAACGAAGCCGAGCCGGTGTTGCCGCGCGTATCGCTGGCGGTGCAAGTCACTGTCGTCTCGCCCAATGCGAACGTGGAGCCGGAAGCCGGTTCGCAAGCGACCGGGCGGGCGCCATCCACAAGGTCAACAGCCGATTCGCCGCTGTAGTACAGCACGGCGCCAGCGGGACCCGCCGCTTCCAACGTGATATTATCCGGCGGGGTGACAGCGGGCGGGGTGGTATCCACCACTGTGACGGTGAAACTGCCTGTGGCGGTATTGCCAGCTGCATCCGTCGCGGAACAGTTGACAGTGATTGTGCCAAAGCCAAACGTCGCGCCAGACGCCGGAACGCAGGTGACCACCGGGTTGGCGGGGTTGGCATCGGTTGCCGTGGCAGTGAATGTCACCGCCGCGCCAGAAGGCCCGGTTGCTTCGGCGATGATGCTATCAGGCAGGAAGAGAGTCGGCGGGGTGGTATCGCAGTTGATAACATTGGCAGTGACGGTGAGCGAATCGGTGCGGGTGAGTGTCCCGCCCGTGCTTCCGTTGCCTGAGGCCGAGTAATTGACCGTGCCGCTGAAACTGAGCGGGGTTGCGCCAGCCACAAACGTAATGCTGGAGGAAACTGTATTGCTCAAGGTGTTGTTGGGGCGCGAAGTCCAATTGGAAGGCAAGGTGATAGAACCGCCTCCGCTGGCGCTGAGGCCGGTACCGCTGACCGATGTAATCGAAACAGCAACCACGGCGTTATTGGCATAGACGTTTGCGCCGGTTCCCTGGCGCGAGATTGCGTGCAAAATGTCTTTGGTAACGGTTGTTCCCGTGCACACATTGCCCAGGTTCAGGGATGGGGTGTCAACCACAGGCGTCAAGCCATCGCCATCGGTTAGCAGGTTATCTGCCAGTGCTACGGCAGAGACTAGCAATGCAAGCACGAGCGCAAAGGTCAGGCCGAGAGAAAATTTATGTTTCATACAAACTCTCCTGAACAAACGAAAAAAAGGTTGTGGCAGCCAAAATTGATTGAGGAAGAATTGGATAACTTCGAGGTTTGGTTCATAAACCTCCCTTTATTGGAACTTAAATATAAGTGAACGTTATGCCCGATGGAGAAGGCCGGTTTCGCTAGTGGCTACTCCGTGACATCGCCTTTTTGTTGGAAAAAGGACGAGCGACCAAATACAGCTCCGGGTTCAACGCCGCAAATGATTATTCAATTGTGAAGTGCAAACATAATGTTATAAGAGCAGCGGGCGGCGATGGGGGCATGGCCACCGCCGCCCGTGACCTTATCTGTGCATTCCTGGTGTTATGGTGTGACCGCTGGTGGCGCGGTCAAGTAGCGTAGGGAATGGTTGTTTGGAACCAGAGTGTTGTCCCGTTACAAACTGCTGGCCCAACGGGCAACACTGGGCAGGTGGCGGCCTATTTGAAGTTGCCGAAGTTGTCGATGGGACAGGCGTCGCTGCCGCCAGCCGCCATCACATTCCAATCAAACTGATAACCAGGGATGAGATTGGTGAGCGCCGCTCCGGTGGCGTTGAAAGCGTTGAGCGCATAGCCGCTTGTGCCAGGGACGGGCGGGCCGCTATAGGTTGGCGAATTGTTTAGCACAGTCACCAGCGTGATGCCGGGCAGCGCATTGCCAAACCAGTAGTCGTAGACGAAGCCGTCGAACAGGTCGCTGCCCGATTTTCCAACCAGTGCCCAAGCGCCGGGCCGTGCGTTCTTCCAGAAGCCAGGCGAGCACCAGGCCCCTTTCTTGAACGGGCGGCAGCCATGGCTGACGACCAGTTGGGTGTTCTTGACTTTGCTGTCGTAGGTGGCAAACACATTGCCGGGCAGGATGTCGGGGTCGTACCAGCCGCTGATATACTTGAAGGTGCCATTGCCGAATTTGGTCATTTCGGCTGTCCCCCAGGGGCCGGTGATGTCGGCGTTCTTCGCGCCGGTCGCGGTCAGCACCCACAGCAGGTATGGACCATCAACATCCGCGCCATTGGCCACGCCGCATAATTCGGTGCGCAGGTCATAGCCGCCGAACCCATCGGCAATAAAGCCCTGGCCTCTGAATGTGACACTGTTGGCATAGGCAAAGACCGGCGCGACTGCCAATAGCGCGACAAGCACAGCGATAATCGTCGCAGTTTTGAAACTTTTCTTGTTCATCTTTTACTCTCCCTTACCTTGAAATTTGTGAAAGTCATGGAATGATTGGTTAAATTGGTTTGAATATCTCTTTAGGAACCTCCTCGATTTGTGAACACCTGTTTTCTCAATTGTGTTGAAGCATACAGAATTACCCTTACAAAAATGCAAGGCTAAATACATGACGGGGAAAACCATAAAAAGTTACAAAATTAAACCAAACAGGACGCCGCAAGGCGTCCTGTTTGGGGAAAACGGCCAATCTATGGACTTTGAGGGGTTCTGGTGTGGCCTGGCACGTCTGGCGTGCCGGGAGTTTGCCCCAGGTGCTTGCCGGGATGGGTCGTCTCTGTTGGGGTGGGTATGGTGGGCGTCGCCGTTCGGGTTGCGGAGGCGGTCGGCGTTG
>CAYRBO010000021.1:25326-65774 GCA_964422545.1 uncultured Anaerolinea sp.
GTGGGGATGGTGGGCGTCTCTGTTCGGGTTGCGGAGGCAGTCGGCGTTGGGGTGGGGGAGGCAGGCCAAGTTACAATCCGCGTTGATGTCAGGGTTGCCGTCAGTGAGCATGGCGGCGTTTCAGTGAGCGCAACTATTTTAGTATTTGTCGGAAGGATAAAGGGCGTATTGGTATCACCTGTTTGGCGGCCTATTGTCGCTTGCGCTGTGGCCGCTGGCGCAACGACTGTGGTTGTCATGGGAAGGATGGAGAGTGTTGCGGTGTTTTTTGTTTGTCGTATGGCTGAAACGAAATTGCTGGCCGGCTCGGAAAGAGTGGGGGTAGGTGAGGCCTTGATGATTAACGACAGCCAGTCGTCTATCAGAAGGTAAGCGATGGCAGCAAAAATGGCGACCAAAATAAGCGCAACCTGGAGAATCAGCGTTGAGGGTATGATACTGTTCCCGTCAGGAGTCGCCTTTGTACTCGCGTCTGCTGCCTGCTTTTGGGCAGAAGAAACCTTTTGCTGGAAAACCGCCCGCCTCGAGGCAAGCAATTCAGGCGGGTAATCGGGGGTCGATTTCCCTAATGTTTCAAGTAAATTGACCACATCTTGCCTCTTGAATGGATATTTTTTTGTCATGTATCTGTCTCGGCGGGTACTTTGGCCAGCGATTCGCGCAACTTTGTGATAGCCCGATTCTGGATGACTTTGATGTTATTGATTTCCTTGCCAAGAATAGCGGCGGTTTGGCGCAAGTCAAACCCCTCAAAAAAGCGCAGGATAATCACATGCCTTTGTTCTTCTGTGAGGTCCTTGTAGATAGATTTCTGGAGCGCGCGAAGGTTTTGCTGTTTTTCCACATCTTCTTCTACGAAGTCTTCGCTCTGTTTTATTTGAAATGTTTCATCTTGTTCGACGAAGTGCTTGCGGTTTCGGGAGTTGTCTATAATGATGTGGTAAGCAGTTTGGTACAGATAGGCGCGCAGGTTCTCGCGCGGGCCCTTGCCGTTGCTCAAGCCATCTACCAGGCGAGAGAAGACTTCACCCACGACATCGTCCGCTTCCAGCGCGGAATGACAGGTCCGCAGCGCGTATTTATAGATTAAAGGCGCGTATTGCTCGAAGGTAGTCGTGAGCGCGTCTTGCTCCAGTTTCCAGATAGCCTTAAGCAAGGCCTTTTCATCCATGCTGGCTATCCTTCCACCCTGTCTGGAGACATGACGCAGAGCATGGCGCAAAGGTTACAAAGATTGGCTTGCGGTTGCAGGCTTTTTTGGACAGGTTCATAATGTCCCGAATCTGCGCCGCCTTGGCGGGCAGGTACCCAAAAATAAAAAAACCAACCCAAACCATAGGGCCGGTTTCGCCTGGCTCCCCGATGCGTTGCCCGCCAAGCGGGCTTGCGACCATAAACCGCCTCGGTTCATTGCCTCCCCATAATATGATATTTTAATTGTTTGAGATAATCATAACAAATGGCGGGCGATATTGCAATGCCCATTGCGCCTGCCCCGGGGCGTCCTCAAGAAAGCGAGTTTCGCCCTCCCCCCTGCCCCTTGCCTTCGGCACGCTTCGCAGTCTCGGTGGGAGAGGGGGCAAATCTATTGAATGTTGCCGCTATCCCCTCTCCCTTCGGGGGAGAGCTAATACTTACGCGAAAATGTGACATTGTCAAAGGAGTTACAAAACCTGTGTCTAAAAGGTTTTGATTTCAAACAGCATCTGAATGCACGCCATTATCGCGTTAATCCAAATTTTCTGGCAGCCGCCAGCGTCTCTGGCCCGGCGGCGTCATCGAGACGCTGGAAAATACCAGCAACTATTTCTATGGATAGCGTGCCGCGCGCGTATTCGGTCAGCGCGAAGAGTATCCTGGCGTAGGCTTCGGTTTGAGCGGGCAGTTTTTCAACGTGTATTTTGCCTGCCTCGATGAACAATGCGCAGTCTTCCTTGCCCACCGCCGCGTGGAATACCTCCCCAAAGACGCCCGAAACAGCCTCGCCGCCCATTTGAGTCACTGCTTCCTGCAAAGCGTGAACCTTGCGGCTGAAGTAATCCAAAGCCTGTTTCTCTTCACGCGAATCGAAAACGAGCGTCTGCGGGGCAGCGACCAGCCTGTCGGCTGATGCACTGTCGGGCATAAAATTAGGCTGCCATTCCACCTCACAGGTAACATCCGCGCCGGTATATTCGCGCAGGTCGTTGAAATTGGCCCGTCCGCGCAGCCAGCCCGAAATCTCTGCGCCCCCGGCGCGATACTGGGTAATGTACTTTTCAACCGTTCCGACGCGCGGATTATGTAAATCAGCCAGGATGGATTGTGTATCTGGTTGCGAAATTCCCAGCGTCTCTCCGAAGGGCATTCCCACTGCGTTGGTTTTGCCCGCAGAGAGCAGCCGGGACAGGTTGTAGTTGGCAAACACAACCCTGTCGGCCTCGTCGATGAATATCAGCACCTTTTGCGCTTCGGCTGGCCCGGGCTGCGCCTGGGTGGAAGTTTGCTCTGGTTCTGGGTTGCCTGCCAGTAGCCGTTGGTTGAGTAGTACGCCGTAGGCAATTAGCACGTAGGCAGACAGGTTCCCCATGTCGACGATGACGGTCAGCCAGGCCAGGTGGCCGTCGGGGGTGTAGAAGCCGTTCCAGTCTGCGTAGGTGAACAAGATGTCGGAGATGGAGAGCGTGGCCAGGCCGGCGGCAAGCATGGTCCAGGGAATGGAAAACTTGCCCCCTGCAAAAGAAATCGCCAGCAGCAGCGCGGCGAACAAAACCAGCAGGTTCGCAACCGAGTAGAAGACATTCAACAGCAAAATCAGCAAGTCTCCGGCTTTGCCGGATGTGGCAATAGGGAGTATGACTAGCGCGAGAACAACGATAAAAATGATGGCAAAAACACCCAGCAAGGCCTGGCTTGTTCGGGAATTCCACTGGATTTTCAGCGCGCGGTAACGCAGGGTGGCAGAAACCAGCACCATGACATATCCCGGAATCCAGAAGGCATCCGCAATCGACGGGTAAGGCGTTTCTGGCAAAGTGTACGATAGAAACGCCCACAGCAGCTCGGCCATGGTCCATAGTCCGATGCCAATGCTCAAGAAAGCCCATTGCCTGCGTATGGTGTTATCTTTTCCCAGCAGCGTCCATACCGCAATCGCCAGCCAGGTTGCCAGCAAGGCATATCCCGATGTGAGCAGGTTGGTGACCGTTTCGACCGGGTTGGGTTCTCCCAGGTGAATGAGATAGATGGCTGTCATGCCGCCCAGGGTGAGCAGGCTGAATACCTGGAATAATGAGACTTGCCAGTTATTTTTCAGGTTCATCTGGACACGCCTTTTCTCCAAAGTCAGGAGACTTTGGACTCCAGTTTTGCCTTCACGCTGGCGAGTTTATCGGCCATGCGCTGGGGCTTGTCGGCGCGCGTGCCGAGTTTCACATCCGTGTGGATGCGCGGCACGCCCATCTCGTGCAAGGTTTCGTGGCAGCGGCGGATGGCGGCAAAAACGGCATCCCACTCGCCCTCGATGTTGGTCCCGTTAGCGTGCATTTCGTAAGTCAGGCCGGTTTCTGCCAGGACGCGCTCGCAGACGGCGATATATTTTGAGAGTGATACCCCAACCCCAATCGGCACAATCGTAAAATCGACAATCACGTTCATTGTACTGCTCACTGAATTTCGTTCACTGAAAACTGAATGCTGCTCATCCCGTGCCAAATTGCCGGTCGCCCGCGTCGCCCAGGCCGGGGACGATGTAGCCCTTCTCGTTCAGGTGGTCGTCGATGGCGGCCAGGTAAATCGGCACATCGGGGTGTTCCTTCTGCATTCGGGCGATGCCCTCGGGCGCGCCAATCAGCCCAACGAACTTGATTTTTTTGACGCCCCAGCGTTTCAGCACCTCCACCGTTGCCGTCGCCGAACCGCCGGTCGCCAGCATTGGGTCGAGAATCAAGCAAACTGAGACGGTCGGCTCCGTCGGCAGTTTGTTGTAATATTCCACCGGGCGCAGGGTCTGTTCGTCACGGTACAGGCCGATGTGCCAGACTTCGGCTTGCGGCATCAACTCCCAAATTCCCTCCACCATGCCCAGCCCGGCCCGCAAAATTGGCACCAAACCGATTTTTTCCTGCAACTCGAAGGCCGTCATCGCTTTGAGCGGCGTCTCGATTTCGCGCGGCACGACCACGAGGTCGGCAGTGGCTTCGTAGACCATCAGGGCAGCAATTTCTCGCACCAGCTCGCGGAATTTTTTGGGGTCAGTGTGCTTGTCGCGCAGGCGGCTCAGCTTGTGTCGAACCAGGGGATGTTGGCTTTCAAAGACATTCGACATGAGATTCTCCTCGAAAACAGATTACTTTATTATATCTTCAAGATGATATTTGACCCATGACTTTCATTCTCATTCTAATTACACTGTGATTGACGAGGATGATTCCGATGAAACTGACTGGCCTCCATATTTTATTGACCTACCAGTGTAATTTCGAGTGCGACCACTGCTTTGTGTGGGGCAGCCCGCGCCAGAATGGCGTTCTTACCATTGAGCAAATCTATGAAGTGTTGCGCCAGGCGCACGAAATCGATAGCATGGAATGGGTATTTTTCGAGGGCGGTGAGCCGTTTCTGTATTACCCGGTCTTGTTGCGCGGGGCGCAAATTTCTACCGCGGCGGGGTTTCGAGTCGGCATCGTCACCAATGCCTACTGGGCCACAACGCCCGAAGACGCCCAAACCTGGTTGAAACCCTTCGCTAACCTGATTGAAGAATTGACCATCAGCAGCGACCTGTATCACTATAATGAAGCCGACAGCCTGCACGCCCGCAATGCCGCCATCGCTGCCGAACAACTTGGCATTCCTATTGGACGAATTTGCGTCGCCCAGCCCGAACAAACCAACGCGCCCGATTCGGTTGGGCAACTCCCCGAAGGCGAATCGGGCGTGATGTACCGGGGGCGGGCGGCCCGCAAACTCGTTCCCCGCGCCGTGTTGCAGCCCTGGGAAAAATTCAACGCCTGTCCGCATGAGGATTTGCGCGAGCCAGGGCGCGTTCACCTGGACCCGCTGGGGAATTTACACATCTGCCAGGGACTCTCGATTGGGAATATCTTCCAGCGCCCCCTGCGTGAGATTTGCGATTCATATGACCCGGCCGCGCATCCCGTTTGTGGGCCGCTCCTGACCGGGGGCCCGGTTGCCCTGGTTGAGACTTACACGCTGCCCCACGCAGCGGAGTACGCAGACGCCTGTCACCTGTGCTACGAGGCCCGCCTGGCCCTGCGCGAACGTTTCCCCGAGATTCTGTGCCCTGACCAAATGTACGGCGAATAGCCCGATTTTTCCGAAAGACGACTGGCCGAGAACCGGCCAGTATTTATGTTAACGCGGTAGAATGGAAAAAATAACGGAGGTGTCTGATGGAATATCGCAATCTTGGAAAATCGGGCGTCAAGGTATCCGTCATTGGCCTGGGAACCAACCGCTTCGGCGCGGAGCATGTGCCGCAGGCCGCCGTCAACGACATGTTGGACGCCGCTCTCGATTTGGGCATTAACTTTATCGACTCAGCGGACATTTACACCAAAGGCCAGTCTGAAATCACGCTCGGTAACGCCCTCAAGGGCCGCTGGGACAAGGTAGTGCTGGCGACCAAATTTTGCATAGAAGTTGGCACCGGGCCCAACGACCGGGGCGGCTCCCGCTACCACCTGATGAACGCCGTCGAAGCCAGTCTCACCCGGCTGCAAAGCGACCACATCGACTTGTATTACCTGCACCGCTGGGACGCCTCCACCCCCATTGAGGAGACCCTACGCGGGCTGGACGACCTGGTGAGGATGGGCAAGGTGCGCTACATTGGCGCTTCGAACCTGGCCGCCTGGCAACTGGCCAAAGCCAACCTGCTGGCTGAATTTCGCGGCTGGACGGCCTTTGTGGCCCTGCAATCGCATTATCACTTGCTGGAGCGCGAGGTGGAAAAAGAAGTGCTGCCCTACTGCGCTGAACACGGAGTTGGGTTTGTGCCATACTTCCCGTTGGCGGGCGGTTTCCTGACCGGCAAATATAAACGCGGCCAGCGGCCTCCGGCTGGTTCACGCGGCGAAGGCAGCGCCTATGTCCAGGGCTACATGACCGAAGCCTACTATGACAAAATCGAAAAACTGGAAGCCTGGGCCACCGAACGCGGTCACACCCTCGGCGACCTGGCCCATGCCTGGCTGCTTGCCCAGCCGAGCGTCTGTTCCGTAATCTCTGGCGCAACCAGGCTGGAGCAAATCCAGGCCAATAGCAAAGCCGTCGGCTGGCAATTGAGCGCGGAGGATATGAAAGCAGTCAACGACTTATTAGAATAAAAAAACGGGCTGGCGAAAAATCTCCAGCCCGTTCGTCACTCTATCCAAGTTACAGGCGTTCGAGTTGGTCGACCAGCCCGCTGATGACATCGAACCCGCCCTGCCAGAACGCGGCGGAGTGCATATCGATGCCAGCCTTAGTCAGGATGGATTCGGGCGATTCCGAACCGCCCGCCGCCAGAATTTGCAGGTAGCGCGGCTTGAAGGATTCTCCCTCGGCCTTGAACTGCTGGTAGAGCGAAAGCACCAGCAGTTGCCCAAAGGCGTAAGCATAAACGTAAAATGGGGTGTGGTAGATGTGCGGGATGCTGACCCATTCCCATTTGAACTCGTCGCTGACTTCAACCGCGTCGCCGAACTGGGTCTTGAGATTTTCCAGGTAAGCGGCGGCCAGTTCATCGACTGAGGCGTTGTTCTGCACCATCTCGTGGGCCTGTTTCTCGAATAGGGCAAAGAAAGACTGGCGCATGATGGTGGCATAGGAATCATCCACCTGGCGGAAGAGCATATCGCGGCGCACAGCGGGGTCGCTTTCCCCGGCCAGCAGCCGGTCAATGAGCATCATCTCGCCGAAGGTGGAAGCGGTCTCAGCCAGTGGCAGGGAGGAGTGCTGGGTGAACAGGCTGTGATGTTCGGCCAGCATCGAGTGGATGGCGTGACCGAGTTCATGGGCCAGCGTGGCGACATCATCGGCGCCGCCCTGGTAGTTGACCAGCACCCAGGGGGTTAAATCGGGCCCGAGCGTGGAGCAGAAGGCGCCCCCGCGCTTGCCCTTGCGGACTTCGCTGTCGAGGTGGTTCTCATCGAACACGCGCTTCGCCAGCTGGCCGACTCTCGGTTCGAACTGGCTGAACGAGTCTAGCACCATTTCGGCGGCGGTGTTGAAGTCATATTTTTTCTGAGATTTACTGACCGGGGCGTAGATGTCATAGCGGCGCAATTTTCCCGAAGGGATTCCAAGTAATTTGGCCTTGACCTTGAAAAAACGCTGGAAAACCGGCGCGTTCTGGCGCGCTACTTCGAGCAGGGTATCGACCACATCGTTTGGAATGTCATTGGCCAGGTTGCGGGCTGCCAACGGGGTGGCATATTTGCGCAGGGTGATGTTCTCGTTGCGCCAATCGCGCACGACCGTCTGGTACATCTGGCCGAGAATAGGCCCGTCATTCCCGTAAACGCGATACAGTTCCTGGTATGCGCGCGCGCGCAAATCGGGGTCGGCCTGGCGGACGAGAGACATCAACTCGCCGCGCGTCATTTCCTTAACTTGACCATCCACTTCTACCTTGAAAACGTAGCGATTGGTGATAGAGTCGTACAGGTTGGTGAGCGCTTCAATGCCCGACACATTCTTGATGTTGATGATTTTCTCTTCTGGTTCTGTCAGTGTGTGCGGCTTGAAATGGCGCATTTCCTCGAGGTAGTATCGGTAATCGCCAGAAGCCTCCATCAGGCGAGCGGCGTTGGCGTCGTCCAAATCTTTCCACCACAGGCTGAAAAACAGGATTCGGTTTTGGAGTTCGGCAAAAAACTGCTGGACTCGCCCCATTAGCGCCTGGGCGGCCTGGTCCTGGGTGTTGGCGGCAAAGGACAGGCTGGCAAACCCATAGACCCGATACCCCGCGCGCATGATTTTTTCTGATTCGCGCACGATGTTGAGAAATTTCTCGGTGGAGATGTCGGACAGCAGTTCGGGCCGAAATTTCTCGAACTCAGCCACCTGTACTTCGAGATGTTTGAACGCCTGTTCCAGTTCGGGGCTGTCGAGGCTGGGGAACAGGTCTTGCAGGCTCCAGGGGGATTGTTGGAAGGTCATGCAGACGGTCTCCTGAATGGTTAGATGTTTGTCTAAATTATATCAGGGAACTGCCAGGAAATGATTTTCGAGCGTGTAGTAAACGTAATTTTGCCAGAGTTGGGTAATATCGCTGCGATGAAAGTCGTGATTGCAAAAGGTTTGGAAAATGACTCTGCCATCGAAGCAGGATGCGATGACGCCGTAATCTGATTTTCGGTTTTGAAAAGTGCCGGCCAGCAGGGTCGCATTGCTGCCTGGTATCAATCGTATCAAGTCTCCAGCGTCTTCCCAATAGGGGTCGTAATTGATAAGCGAGAAGCCCTGATTGGGTTCAGAAAATACGGGGTGACTGGTATCGAGAAAGTAAATAGACTCTGCGTAGGCCCAGTTCCGTTGATACTCGATGCCGCATTGGGTGAGCAGGGGTTTGATGCGCCCATTTGCAATGCGATTGAGATACCACATCTCGACAATCAGCGCGGTTTTGTCGTTGACCACGCGCGGCAAAATGGCATCCCAAAATTCGCCTTGCACGCCGCTGCGATGTTCGGAGGCGATGATAATGAGGTCCCATTTCGTACCAGAGTTAAGCGCGCCCAAGAAATCTCCCTGACGGTCGCCCATTTGATTGTATTTCAGTCCCATGCCGTTTAGGGCATCCTCTACCCACAGTCCAATCCAATGGGTATCTTCGTAAAGCAGGATGTTAGCGTTTTGGACGAGCGCATCAATATCTGGTTCTGGCGTGGGCGGAATCTCGGTTGGCGCGCGAAGCGTGGGCGTTGGCGGAATGGCTGTGGGTGGTTCTGTTGGCGCTTCTACCGGCGTTTGCGCCTGTAATGCAGATTGCGTTAGTTGGAGAGATAGCTGCGTGGCTTGAATTTCGAGCGCGATTTTAGTCGCGTCAACCAGTGGGGCGGCAGGCGGGGGCGTGGCGGCGGAACCGGGCAGGTTGCAGGCCAACGCAGATAACAACAGGATGGCAAAAAAACTGGCAAATCGAATGTGTTTCATAAGCCCCTCCTTCGTCAAGATATTTCACTAAAAGATAGTTCATTATTGCACAAAATCGCGCTTTGCGGTCTTTGCAAAATAATTACGGGTTGGCGCACGCCAACCCGTAATTGTCTTTATATACTGGAACGAATGTGGACGATGTCGCCATCTTTGACGATATACTCCTTGCCCTCCAGCCGGAATTTGCCTTTGGCCTTGCACTCGGCCATGCTGCCCAGAGCGATGAGGTCATCGTAAGCAACGACTTCAGCCCGCACAAAACCGCGCGCCAGGTCGGTGTGGATTTCTCCCGCCGATTCGACGGCGGTGGCATGGCGGCGGGTTGTCCAGGCGCGGACTTCGTCTTCGCCGACGGTGAAAAAGACTTGCAAGCCCAGCAGGTCGAAAGACAGGCGAATCATGCGGTTGAGGGCCGGTTCGCTGATGCCATATTCGGCCATGAACAATTCGGCATCCTCGGGCGGTAACTGGGCAATTTCCATCTCCAGCTTGCCGGGCAAGGCCGTGGTAGCGTGGTCGAGTTCCAGCATGGGGGCGTTCTGTCCTTCGCCCAGGTTGAAGACCGTCAGCACTGGTTTGCGGGTCAGCAAGCCGTAACTGGCGAGTTCTTTCTGGTCGTCGGGGGAGAATTCCAGTTTGCGCAGAGGCGTGCCTGCGTCGAGGGCCTCTTTCAGACGGGTGAACAAAACCGTTTGGCGTTCGTTCAGGGCTTTATCGGTGCCGCCCTTGCGGCGTTCATCGACCAACCGCTCCAATTTGCGTTCGACGGCGATGAGATCGTTGAGTAACAGTTCCGAGAGCATGGTCTCGGCGTCGCGCGCCGGATTAATCGAACCGGCTGGGTGCGGCACGTTTTCGTCCTCGAAACAGCGCACGACGTGGATAAAGCCGTCCATCTGGGCCAGGGTGTTGAGTAACTGACCGGAGATGCCTTTTTGAGTGCCATCCAGCCCGGCAATGTCGGCGTAGGTTACTTTGGCGTAGATGGTCTTTTTGGGCCTGAACATGCCTGAAAGTTTGTCTACGCGCGGGTCGGGGACATCAACCACGCCGGTGTGGACTTCTATGCGCCCGGCGGATGCGGTGGTAGGGGTGTTGCTGCGGGTGAGGGCGTTGAACAGGGTGGTTTTGCCCGATTGGGGCAGGCCGATAATTCCGAGTTTCATCTTGACCTTATGCTTGAGAGTGGTATACTTTGGTGCGCTGATTTTGCCGAAGTGGCGGAACAGGCAGACGCGCACGACTCAAAATCGTGTTCCGTGAGGAGTGAGGGTTCGATTCCCTCCTTCGGCACCAAAAGATTATACCAGCCCCACCAAAACGCCGCATACTCATGCGGCGTTTTGGGTCGTTTTACAGCGTCCTGGCGGCGAAATATCCTCTGATTTCCTGTCCGCGTGAATAGATGACAGCGGGACACAAGCTAAAACCGAGGCGTTTCCACAACAGAATGGCCTCCGTCTTATCCTCCGAGCTCCAGGCGCGAATTTGGTATGCGCTGCTGTTCTTCGCTCGTTCGATGGAGAGTTCTACCAACCGGGCGGCGATTCCCTGCCGGCGACAATTGGGGTGGACTTCGATAATGTCAACAAAAGCCTCGCGCGTAACAGGCAGCGGGGTCGGCAAAACCTTCCAGCAGATGGAAATTAGCCCTGCCAATCGGTCCTGTGCGAACGCAACCAGAGCAAACCCATCCGCGATGTGCATGTGGCGCGCTTGCATTTCACCCCATTCGCTGGCAATTCGTTCTTGCAGAGTTTCATCGGCGTTGATGATGTGAAGATGGGTCATTTTAAGCCCCCGGCGGCTAGTGCTGCGCCGACAATGCCCGCCTCGTTCAAGAATTGCGCCGGGATGATGGGTGTTTCAATATTGATAAGGGGCAGGTATTTTTCGTGGTATTTGCTAATGCCCCCGCCCAGGATGAACAGGTCAGGCCAGAATAGTTTTTCCATCTCGTTGAAGTAACGGTTCAGGCGTTTGGCGTACTTTTTCCACGAAAGCTCATCGCGCTGGCGGGCAGCGTCGGAGGCGCGCGTTTCGGCGTCATGTCCCTGAATTTTCAGGTGACCGAACTCGGCATTAGGGAGCAGTTTGCCGTCGCTGAAGATAGCGGTGCCGATTCCAGTTCCGAGCGTAACCATGATGACCACGCCTGGCACGCCCTTCCCCGCGCCGAAGGTGATTTCGGCCAGCCCGGCGGCGTCGGCATCGTTGATGACCGTGACCGGGCAGCCGGTAGCATGTCCAAGCAGTTCATCGGCATTGATTCCCACCCAGGCGCTGGAGATGTTGGCGGCCATTTTGACCACGCCATGTTTGATAGGCCCAGGGAAGCCGACGCCGATGGGGCCAGTCCACGAGAAATGGTGCGCAATGCGCGCGATGGTTTCTGCCACCGGGCCGGTTTCCGCGCCTTCGGGAGTTTTGATGCGATACCGGTCAACCAGAATCATGCCGGTTTCCGTGTTGACGGGCGCGCCCTTGATGCCCGAACCGCCTACGTCGATGCCAAGAATTTCCATGCCTGCCTCCTATTTTATTTCAATAGTGGAATTGTATAACAAATTGGCAAATGAGCAAGGAAGCAAAAAGGCAAAAGAAGCGAAAGGGCAAATATGGAAAGCGGTTGGCGGTTCTGTGCGTTGACACGGCTTGCCGCAGGCGATACAATCACAAGGGTTCGTTTATTCGTCGACATTTTTCCCCTGGTGTATACAACATGGATTTTCCGATTACAAAACGTGGTTTGTCAGGATTACTTCTTGGGGCGTGGGTGGGTTTTCTGTATGGCGTGGTTTCGACCAGCATCAACCCCCTAATCATTCGTGATATTCCGTTGTACTATAACTTTCAAAGCGTGGCAGAGACGGTCCTTTGGGCGATGCTTGCAGTTGCCTTACTGGGGCTGATTACCAACCTGCCCTATCATGCTTTACCAGGCGTGGTGCTGGCTTCGCTCACGGCGGCGGTAGCGGTGGCCGTCAAAGGAGTGCTTGATACGGCTGACTCATCCGAGAACATTGTTAGCACCTTGTTTTTGACGATGTACACTTTTCTGCCTATGATTATTTTGTTTGTGCCGTTCCACGCATTGCTGCGTTGGAGCAGTCAGCAAATTCTGGAACATCATCGTCAACCTGCCTGGGCCTGGCAGCGCGTTCGGGGATGGCTCTTCATGACGTTTCTGGCCGTGTTGGTGGGTTCTTTTACTCTGTATTCTGCTCAAGCGCAGAAAATGATGCGCAAGATGGACGGATTTATCCAGGCGGCGCAAAGCACCCCAAAGCAGGGCGTTCCCTATGAATTTTCTCAGGTGGCGGATGCCGTCAGGGGTGCCAGCGCGCAGTATGCCCTGACCTGGACGGATGACTTAAGTGAATATCCCGACCCGCTTTTTTATGAAGATACGACGACCTCATTTCGTTTACAATTGGTTTCAGCATATTTTGAGAGCGGCGAATCTGTTTTTTGCCTTTTCCGAGAAGTGGATGCAAATTTATACCTTTGCGCAGTCCGATAGCCTCGTTTGGAATAGCGAGGTTCATGCTCAAAATTTTCGTTCAGGAGGCATTTATGCTCAAAGAATTTCGTGATTTTGCCATGCGCGGCAATGTGATTGACCTGGCAGTCGGCGTCATCATCGGCGGCGCGTTTGGAAAGATTGTCGGCTCGCTGGTCAACGACATTCTCATGCCGTTAATTGGCCTGGTGCTGGGCGGAATTAATTTTTCCGAGCAGGCCATCCAGATTGGCGAGGCCTCGGTCAGGTGGGGGGCGTTTGTGCAGGCTATCATCGACTTTATCATCATTGCCTTTGTCATTTTCCTGATTGTCAAGGCTGCCAATAGGGCAAAAAAGCAAGAACCTGCCCCGGCTCCGGCAGAACCGACCACGAAGGAATGTCCTTTCTGCTTCTCAACTGTCAGCATCAAAGCCACCCGCTGCCCCAACTGCACTTCGCAACTGTAAGGCGATAATTCGATACTCGATGTGCGATGTTCGATAACCGGAAATCGGGACTCGGAACGCCGCCGATTCCCGGTTTTTATTTTAGAATTGGCCTGGTTTCCCTTGCGCGAATGTTCAATCTTCAATATCGAATAACGAATAACCAATCTCGAATAACCAATCCCAAATTACCCCAATGGATTTCCTGGATACCCTCAACCCTGCCCAAAAAGCCGCTGTGACGGCTGGGGAAGGCCCGGTGCTGGTGCTGGCTGGCCCTGGCTCTGGCAAAACCCGCGTCCTGACCCAACGGATTGCCTATCTGATTGGCTATCAGGGTGTGCGCCCTTACCAGATGTTGGCCGTCACCTTTACGAACAAAGCCGCCCGCGAGATGGAACACCGCGTTCAGGCTTTGCTGGGCGAGGAGATGACGCGCGGGCTGCTGCTTGGCACGTTTCATGCCACCTGCGCCCGCATTTTGCGCCGTGAAGCAGACCGGCTGCCCGTCTCGAACGAGTTCGTCATCTTCGACGCCGATGACCAGCAAAAAGTGGTCAAAACCGCCATCAAAGAACTGAATCTGAACGACAAACTCTACCGCCCGGTTGTCGTCCATGCCGCCATCAGCCGCGCAAAAAACGAACTGATTAAGCCTGTTGATTTCCCGGTCGTGACCTACCGCGATGAGGCTGTCAAACGCATTTACCAGCGTTACCAGGAAATGCTCCAGCAGTCGAACGGCGTCGATTTCGATGACCTGCTCTTGATGACCACAAACCTGATGGCCGAACATCCTGACGTGCGCGAAAAATATGCCCAGCGCTTCCGGCATGTACTGGTGGATGAGTTCCAGGATACCAATATCGCGCAGTACGCGCTGCTCAAGCATCTCTCTTCGGTGCATAATAATATCTTTGTGGTTGGCGACCCCGATCAATCAATTTATAAATGGCGCGGGGCCGATTACCGCAATGTGCAGCGCTTTGAGCAAGATTTTCCCGGCGCGCAGGTGATTCTGCTGGAACAAAACTACCGTTCCCACCAGACGATTCTCGATGCGGCGATGGGAGTTATCGATAAAGCCCCGCACCGCCGCAAGAAAAAACTCTTTACTGAGCGCGGAAAAGGTGAAAAAGTTGTCCTTTACGAGGCGCTCGACGATTACGGCGAGGCCAGTTTCGTGGTCGATACCATCGCCCAACTGGTCGCTAGCAAACAGTTCGAGCCGGGCGAATGCGCAGTAATGTATCGCACCAATGCCCAGAGCCGCCTGATTGAAGAGGCCTTTCTTCAGGCGCGGCTGCCCTATCGCCTGGTTGGGGCGCAGCGATTCTATGGCCGCCGCGAAGTGAAGGATGTGATTGCCTTCCTGCGGTTGGCGCAGAATCCTGACGATGAAATTTCTCTGGACCGAGTGATTAACATTCCTCCGCGCGGCATTGGCGAGAAAACTATGCTCACCCTGCACCTGGTTGGGCGCGAAGCCAAAATTTCTCCCGGACAGGTTTTGCTCGACCTGGCGCGCGGCTCCGATTCACCTTATTGGGAGAAATTCTCCGGGCGCGCCGCCCTGCCCCTGGCCGATTTCGGCGCGCTGCTGGCGGCCTGGCGCGGCTTGCTCGATACCTACACTGTGCCGGAACTCTTCGACCGCATCCTGAATGACATCAACTACAAAGAGTATCTTGACGATGGGACGGAGGAGGGCAAAGACCGTCTCGATAACGTGATGGAATTGCGCCGCCTGGCCGAGGAATACCAGTCTCGCACGCTGGCCGAGTTTCTCGAAAACGTGGCTCTGGTCAGCGACCAGGACACCATCAGCGAGGGGAACGTACCGACCCTGCTAACCATGCACGCTGCAAAGGGCTTGGAATTCAGCGTAGTGTTCATTGTCGGGTTGGATGATGGGGTGTTGCCGCACAGTCGTTCATTCGATGAACCTGAAGAAATGGAAGAGGAGCGGCGTTTGTTCTACGTCGGCATTACCCGCGCGAAAGAGAGGCTCTACCTGGTGCGGGCCATGCGCCGGGGCGGGCGGGGATATGCCGAGGAGACGATTGAGTCGCGTTTTCTGGAGGATATTCCGGGTGAGTTAATCAGCGGCAAAGGACGCGCTGCAAAACGGCGAGGCGGCAGCAGCGGGTACGATTCGTGGAAACTGCCTTCGCCGGGCCGCCCGGCTCCAATCGTCGAACAAAAATTCCGGGTAGGGATGCGCGTCTCTCATCCTATATGGCAAGATGGAATTGTGCTGGATAGCCGCATTCAAAGCGGGGACGAAATTGTGGATGTCATCTTCGAAAGCGTGGGCATCAAACGCCTCTCGGCCAGCCTGGCCAACCTGACTGTGATAAAATGAGTAAATCGGGTCACCTTTAGGAAGTTTTCATCTGGTCGATTTTTGGAGGATTTATGTTCCATAACATTCCGGCACAAATTCAAGAATGTATGCGCGACCTGGAGGCGCGCGATGCGGTGGAGCGGTTGGGCAACCTGCCAAAAGAGCAGCGTCTGGCGCAGGTGCCGCCTGAAGTTGGTAAGTTCATTGCCCTGATGTGCGCCAACGCCCCCAAGGGGATGGTGTTCGACATTGGCACGAGCGGCGGGTATTCAGGCCTGTGGCTTGCGCTGGCCTGTATGAAGCGCGGAGATAAGCTCACAACCTTCGACATTCAGGAAGAAAAAGTGCTGATGGCTCAAAAGACTTTTGCTGAAGCCGGCGTGGATTCGATTGTCAAAGTGATTCATGGCGACGTGCGTAATCACATCTCGCGCTTTCCCCCGACAGCCTTTATCTTCATGGATGCTGAAAAAGATGTTTACCTGGATTGTTATGAGCATATCATTCCTAATCTGGTGCCGGGCGGTATGCTGATTGCCAACAGCGCTCTAAGCCAGACCCAACAACTCTCGTTGTACCTCCATCGTGCCTATCAGGACTCGCGCGTAGACGTGTTGATTGTGCCGCTTGGCAAAGGATTGCTGCTGTGCCGGAAATGTTAGCGTAAACGCCTGGATGGTCGTTTTTTGTTGTGAACATTGCGCGAGAAATCTTTTGCAAAGTTTGCAAACCAGGTAAAACCAACCTAAACAAATCAGGAGTTCTATTTGTGACCGATACGCTCAAAATCATTATCCCCATGGCAGGGTGGGGGACTCGTATGCGTCCGCATACCTGGAGCAAGCCCAAGCCCCTGGTTAGCGTGGCCGGAAAAACATCTTTCGACCATCTGATGGACATGTTCAAGACCGTGCCAAACCCCCAAAATACAGAATATATATTCATTATTGGGCCGTTTCTAGGGGAGCAAATTCCTGTTTATGTACAGAAGCACTACCCACATATTACGGCCCATTATGTTGTGCAGGAGGAGATGAAGGGCCAAAGCCATGCCCTGTGGCTGGCGCGCCATCACCTGCACGGGCCGACCATCATGGTGTTTTCAGATACTCTGTTGGAGACGGATTTTTCCTTCCTGGCCGCCGAAGAATGCGACGGCGTGGCCTGGGTTAAGGCTGTTCCCGACCCGCGCCGCTTTGGCGTGGCGGAAGTGAAGGATGGGTGTATCTCAAGGCTCATCGAGAAGCCCCAAACCATGGAAAACAACCTGGCGTTGGTGGGCTGTTACTACTTCAAGAAAGGGGAAGACCTGGTTGCGGCCATTAATGAGCAAATGAAGCGTGGGATTGCCCTAAAGGGTGAGTATTTCCTGGCCGATGCCATAAACATCATGCTCGATTACGGCGCGCGGATGCGCACCAACAGCGTGGATGTCTGGCTGGATACTGGAACTATCGAAGCAACGCTTGAAACGAACAAATACATGCTCGAACATGGCCGCGATAATTCCGCCGAGGCTGCCCAACGGCCCAGTGTCACCATCATTCCGCCGGTCTTTGTGCATCCATCGGCGAAATTGAAAGGTTCTATTGTTGGGCCGTATGTTTCCATCGGGGCCGAATGCGAGGTATCAGGCTGCGTGCTGCGCAACAGCATCCTCGATGATAGCGCGGTTGTTACCGACTCTGTGTTGGATGGCTCGTTTGTCGGCAGGCATGCCCGCATCAAGGGACGCGCCGCCAGCGTCAACATTGGCGACAACTCTAGTATCCAACTATAGGATTTTCGTTGCAGGGCGAGGTGACATCTTGCCCTGTATTTTTTCCTACAATTTCGTACAATAAGGATGCTCGAATTTTTACTTTATGATGTCCCACTGACAGGCGGGACATCCAGCCATTTCAGGAGGCGCAATGGCAGTTATCGATACCACGAAATATATCTCGAAGCGGGTGGCTGCGCTCAAGCCATCGGGCATTCGCAAGTTTTTCGATATCGCCGCCACGATGAAGGATGTCATCTCATTGGGGATTGGGGAACCGGATTTCACCACGCCCCAGCCCATCCTCGATGCGGGTATCCGCTCCTTTCAAGCCGGGGAGACCCACTACACATCCAACGCCGGTAAATTAGAACTGCGTCAGGGCATTGCAGATAATCTTCAGCGGCTCTATGGCGTTAAATATGACCCTGTAAACGAAATCATCGCCACGGTAGGCGTTTCAGAAGCGCTCTATTTGGCGTTTACCGCCCTGCTCGACCCCGGCGACGAGGTAATTATCCCAACCCCATGCTTTGTGGCTTACCAGGCTGAAGTGTACCTGGCAGGCGGCGTGCCGGTGGAAATTCCCAGTCGGATGGAAAACAACTTCCAGGTGGACCCCGATGAAGTGCGCCGACATATCACTCCGCGTACCAAGGTCATATTTATCGGCTACCCCAGCAACCCGACCGGGGCGGTCGCCGAGCGCGAAACGCTGCTGGAGATTGCCAAAATCGCCATCGAACACGACCTGGTGGTCGTGTCAGATGAAATCTACGACCGGCTCGTGTACGGTTTCAAGCACGTCTGCTTCCCGTCGTTGGGAGAAGAAATCAAGGCGCGCACTGTGCTGCTGGGTGGCTTCTCGAAAAGCCATGCCATGACCGGCTGGCGCATTGGCTTTGCCGCCGCCCCGGCAGAAATTCTCAAGTGGATGTTGCGCGTTCACCAGTACACCATCATGTCCGCGCCGACCACTGCCCAGGATGCCGCCATTGAGGCACTCAAAGCGGATTATTACGTCGATGAGATGGTGGCCGAGTATGACCGCCGCCGTAAGTTGATCGTTGGTGGACTGAACCGGCTTGGCCTGACTACCTTCGAGCCGCGCGGCGCGTTTTATGCCTTTCCCAACATCCGCGCTTCGGGAATGGATGAAGAGACTTTTGCCGAAAAACTGCTCCATGAGGAGCATGTGGCGGTCGTGCCGGGCAGCGCGTTTGGCGCAGGCGGCGAGGGCTTTGTGCGCTGTTCTTATGCCACTGCTTACGAAAAAATCGAAGAAGCCCTGCGGCGCATGGAGAAGTTCATGGAGCGCTACGGGTAGTTCCCCCAATCATCTGGTTGTCAATATTCAGCGTGGCAGGCGAAAACCTGCCACGCTGTTGTTTTTTAGAAGCTGCGTTTCTCAGAAAGCGGCAGATTACTTCCACCAGTCCTTCAAACCATCCATCACATCCCTTGCCGTCAAATCCAATTGCAAGGGCGTGACTGAGACAAACCCTGCCTGCAAAGCCCCAAAGTCCGTCCCGGCCTCGTTCACGCCGGTCGGGAACTCGCCGCCAATCCAATAGTAGGGCCGTCCGCGCGGGTCGCGGCGCTCATCCAGCGCGTCACGGTAGACGCGCAAACCCTGGCGCGTGACCTGAATGCCCTTGAACTCGTCATCACCCAGGCTCGGAACGTTGACATTCAACAAGACGCCCTCCGGCAGCCCATTTGCCAGCACCCTGGCCGCAATTTTTACCGCCACGCGCGCCGCCGGGCCGTAGTCTAGTTCGCTTTGCCCGGGCTTAGAGTCGAGCGAAACGGCAATTCCCATTACCCCGGCAATCGCCGCCTCCATCGCCGCCGTAACCGTGCCGGAATATGTGACATCATGCCCGATGTTGGCATTCGGGTTGATGCCTGAAACCACCAAATCAACTTTCTCTTTGACCACTCCCAACAAGGCCAGTGCCACGCAATCGCTCGGCGCGCCGTCGCTGGCGAGGGCAGGCGTGCCATCGGCCAGTTTGACCTCGCGCACCCGCAGCGGCCTGTCCATCGTCTTGACATGCCCCGAGGCGCTCCAGTTGCGGTCGGGAGCCATCACCGTCACTTTGCCCAGTTTACGCATTTCCTGCGCCAGGGCCAGCAATCCCGGCGCCTGTACGCCGTCGTCATTTGTAACCAGAATGTGCATAGGACCTCGATGCTCGATAGTCGGTATTCGATACTCGATGTTCGATACTCAATACTCGATGTTCGAATATCGAATATCGAACCAAGTATAACAGTTGACTTTAATGTCAGACAAGTACATAATAGGTCAAGCAAAAAATCGTCCCGAAGGTTTCTGGAAAAGCGGCAATTTCGTAACCTTAACCTTCGGGACATTACTATATCAAAGAATAGGAGACCGAATGACAAAAAAGGCTGATATCTTGCTGACTAACGCCCACATCCTGACGATGGATGAAGAGTTTACCCAATACCGGCATGGCGCGCTGGCCGTCAAAGGCGATTCCATTCTGGCAGTTGGGCCAGAAGAAGAGATAAAAGCGCAATATGACGCGCCGCAGGTGATGGATTGTGGCGGAAAAATCCTGATGCCCGGCCTGGTCAACGCCCATACGCACGTCCCCATGACGCTCTTGCGCGGCCTGGCCGACGACCTGCGGCTGGATGTCTGGCTGCTGGGTTATATGTGGCCGGTGGAGCGCGAGTTCGTCTCGCCGGAATTTTGCCGCCTGGGGACGCTCATCGCCTGCGCCGAATTTATCCGCAGCGGCGTGACCTCCTTTGCCGATATGTACTTTTTCGAGGATGACGTGGCCCAGGCCACTGCCGAGGCCGGTTTGCGCGGGGTGTGCGGCCAATCGGTCTTGAAATTCCCAACGTCTGATTCGCCCTCTTTCGAGGATGCGCTGGCGCGCGCTCGTGAGTTCATCCAAAAGTGGAAAGGCCATCCGCTGATTGTGCCTTCGGTTGCCCCGCACGCCCCCTACTCCACAACCCCCGAAATCCTGAAAGCCTGCGCCCAACTGGCCGCCGAGTTCGATGTGCCGCTGCAAATCCATCTCTCTGAGACGGCGCAGGAAGTGGAAACCATGCGCCAGGAAAATGGGATGCCGGTTGTGCCATACGTCAAAAAACAAGGCTTATTTGAGGCCAAGGTGCTGGCGGCGCATTGCGTCCACATTGACGAAGGCGAAATGCGCACGCTCCAACACGCCTGCGCCGGGGTGGCGCATAACCCCTCCTCCAACCTGAAACTGGCTTCGGGGTTTGCGCCGGTCAGCAAAATGCTTGAAACCGGCCTGAACGTGGGGATTGGCACCGACGGCCCGGCCTCTAACAACGACCTGGATATGTTTGAGGAAGTGCGCCTGGCGGCTTTCCTCGCCAAAACCGTTTCCAACGACCCAACCAGCCTGCCCGCGCCGCAAGCACTGGCTATGGCGACCCGCATTGGGGCGCAAGCCATGCACATCGGCGACCTCACCGGTTCGCTCGTCCCCGGTAAACGCGCCGACCTGATTGTGGTGGATATCAATCCCCTGCACAACTCGCCGCGCTTCGAGCGCGACCCAAACGGGGCCTATGCTCAAATTGTCTATGCCGCCAAGTCAACCGATGTGACCGATGTGATGGTCAACGGCCGCTGGCTGATGCGCGATAAACAATTGCTCACCCTGAACGAGAGCGAACTGCTTGCGCAGGCCGCCGAATATGCCCGCAAAATTGATGCCTTCCTGACGGCGCGTGAACAGTCGGTGTTGAGCAAGTTGATTGCGCTGGGTGGTTCGAGCGAGGAAGAATCCTACGAGGTGCAGGTCAAGGTCAAATTGCAGGACCCGGCTGGTGTCCAGTCCGCGCTCCAATCTCCCAAGTTAGAAATTCTCTACGCGCGGCATTATCGCCAGTACGACGTTTACTTCTCCTTCGAAGACCCCTCCCAGGGACGCCTGCGCTACCGCGAAGATGATTTTATCGACGCCAAGGGCAAAGTTACCAACGTTCGCACCCGGCTGACGCTGCTCGGCGAAAACCGCGAGGGCGGATTCGACCAGGATGTGCTGCTCTCACGCTCGCGTTACCTGGCCCCGGCGGGGCAAACCCTGCGCTTTTACCGCGAATATTTCAAGCCGGTTGAGGAAAAAGTAATCGAAAAAGACCGCCTGCGCTGGAAGGTGAAATATCAGGGCGAGGAGTTTTACATCAATCTGGATACCGTCGAACGCCCCGATATGGGACATTTCCTCGAAATCAAGAGCCGCACCTGGAGCCGCAAAGACGCCCAGCACAAGGCCAAACTCTCGATTGAACTGCTCACCCTGCTCGGCGTGACCGAAGGCGAACACATTACCAGCGATTACGTGGCGCTGGCGTGATTACTCTCCCTCACCCCCAACCCCTCTCCCATTGGGAGAGGGGCAAAGGACAGGCTTTCGCCCGTCCTTTTTTATTTTCGTCCGCCAATATACGCTAATCTTGGCCAATCAACAACCACACCCAAACTTTCGCGTGGATTTGCGCAGATGAGCGGATTCGCTACGGACACGCATTCTGCAAATGTCCCTCGAACGTTTCGGCGAACAGGTGCAGGCCCGAACCGTCGCAACGGGCGCGGAAGAAGTAATAGGGCGTTTGGGCCGGGTAGGCCACGGCTTGCAAGGCACTGAGGGCTGGGCTGCAAATGGGGCCAGGCGGCAAGCCGTTGATTTTATAGGTGTTGTAGGGCGAGTCAATCTGCAAATCCACCAACGCCAGCGGCGACTTCCACCACGAACCAGTGGCCGGGTTCAGGCCGATGGCATACTGCACGGTTGGGTCAGTTTCCAGGCGCATTCCGGCAGATAGCCGGTTGAGAAACACCGAAGCAATCAGCGGCTGTTCCTCGGCCTGCATGGCCTCGCGCTGGACAATCGAAGCCAGGATGACGGCTTCGTACACGCTCAAGCCGTGCCGCTCGAAAGCGGCGCGTAGTTCTGGCGAGAGCGCCAGGGCGAAATTGTTCATCAGCGTTTCGACCAATTGCCGGGCGGTCAGGTCGCGCGGCAGGGTGTAGGCGCCGGGCAGCAAGAAGCCCTCGGCAGTTGCCCCGGCGGGGAAAAAGTCGAAGCGCCGCGCCGGACGCCGGGCTTCGCTCAGGAAAGCCTCGGGGGAGATGTTGAATCCCGACGTGGGCAGGGCTGCCGCCACTTCCTCCAGCCGCCAACCGGGCAGAACGACAAATTTGATTTGGGTAGGGGTAGCGTCTTGCAGCTTTTGGGCAATTTGCAGCGGGGCCAGGGCCGGGCTGAGG
This sequence comes from uncultured Anaerolinea sp., assembly GCA_964422545.1. Classification (GTDB taxonomy): domain Bacteria; phylum Chloroflexota; class Anaerolineae; order Anaerolineales; family Villigracilaceae; genus UBA5195. The sequence continues at coordinate 47,821 of CAYRBO010000021.1, forward strand.
GTAAATTCGCCCGCCTGAATTCCCCTGTCTAACCCGGCATAGACGAGATACGCCGTAAACGCTTCGGCGTCGCCGATGAAGCCCTCCCGCTCCAGGCGCAAAGCCACCGCCGCCGCGCCCTCGCCGGGGTTGACCTTGAATGGCACTTCCCCGGCGCGCGAATCGAGCGGCTGGGTTAGCGCGTCGCCATGCCACAACATTAGCACAGCGTATTGGAAGCGCTGCAAGCCGCGCAGGTTCTGCCCGGGCGGGCCGTATGTCCTCGCAACGTGGTATGGAACAAGAATGTAAGCGAGGGCAGCCAGCGCCAGCAAAACGAGCGGGACAACCAGGCAGCCCAAAGGCAGATACCAGCGATGTCTGCGGGCACGGCGAGGTGTCATCCTTTCTCCTGTGAATCCAGATAATCTTGCAGCAAAACTGCCGCTGCCCACGCGTCCAAGTGTCCGGCGCGTTGTTTTTGGCGCGCACCGGCTGCCTGGCGCGCGGCGCGGGCATCTTGGGTGGTCAGGCTCTCGTCGCGCAGTTCCACCGGAAGGCGGGTTTGCTCGCGCAGGGCCTCGGCAAAATTGATGGCGCGCCGCCCGGCCCGGTTGGGGTTGCCGTCCTCGTGATACGAAACGCCCACCAGGATGAGTCCCGCGCCCTCGGCTTCGGCGCGTTCTGCCACTCGGGCCGCATCCATCGCCTTTGCAACGTGCTTAATGACGCAGAGCGGGCGCGCCAGCGTGCCGGTTTCATCGCTGATTGCCAGACCGATGTTTTTCTCGCCGTGGTCCACTGCCAGCACGCGCATCAGCCCATCACCTTGATTTGTATGGGGAGGAAAGGAAGCCAGGGCCACCAGGCCGGGCGAAGCCTGATTTGGGGAGGTTCAGCCAGCCCAAACGCTTCTACGAGCAGCCCCCCCGCGCGCCTGGCGGCTTGACCGGTAACGAGCGAAATAACCTGCCCCGAATCAATCGCCGGGCGTGTTTGACGTTCGGCGCGCACCTGCCAGCGCGCGCCGGAGGCCGTCTCTATTAGCGGCGGCTGCGACTGCCAGGTCAGCGTCCCTGGCAAGGCGACCGAGCCGGGCGGCAGAGAAGCGTCTAAAACCAACCCGGCCAGCCTCTCCAGGTCGGCGGCGCGGACGTAAGAGACGCTGTATTCGGCCTTGAAGGCCAGCGAGAGTTTTTCGCCGGGCTGCCCCGGCGCGGGGAAGGCCGTTTCATCGAACACCCGCTCCAGTTGGAAGGTAGAGGGCAGTAAAACGTCTTTGCCGGTCATCTGGGCGGCGAAGCGGGCGCGCGCGCTGCGTTCCAGGTCGGCCAGCAGGCGCGAGCGCAGGAACTCGAAATCGGCTTCGGCAGGCGTGGCGATGGTCTTATCGCTGCCGCCGGTAATGGGCAGGGGATTGGTCACTTCCACCGACAGGCCAAGCGGCCCCTCGAAGGCGCTGACCGCCCCGGCGGGGACGTTACCACGCGAACCAGGCTGCGCCGCGCGGATGGGAACTTCCACTGATGACTTTTTGCCAGCCGGAATCTCCACCTCTTCAACGGTCACAAAGGCCACAGGCGGGTCGGAGCGGGTCAGCAGAACGGTTTGGGCGGGGACTATGACCGTCGCGCGGGTGCGGTTGGTCAGGCGCGCCATGCCCTGCGCAGTTTGGTCGGGGATGGTGAGCAGCCCTGTCCCCAGGGCTGTTCCGTCAATCTCCAGCGTTTGCGTTAGCCGCTGCATGGGAACTGCGCCAGAGAGTTGGGCTGTTTTGACATCTGGCGCGGCGCTGACGGAAATCAGCACCCGTTGGGGCTGTTCGGGCGGCGTTATCCGAATCTCTGCCGAGGGGATGAAGACCAGCATAACCGCCAGCAAGGCTAGCACGCCCAGGGCAAATGCCCCTAGCCGCATGAGCGGGCGTGATTGTACCTCCAGCGGGTCGGGGGACCGGAACGTCTCGCGCAGGGCGCGCAAATCGAGGCGCGGGAAGCGCCGCATAGGGCGCAGGTCGCTTTCGGGCCAGGGTTTCTTTTGGGCGTCTTTGACGCTGCGAAAACAGGGAATGCCCAACGCGCGCGCCGCGGCGCGTATTTCACCGGCCCGCGTCACCAGTCCCAATTGCGCGCCCAACCCGGCGGCATGACGGCGCAGCAGCGCCAGGTCGAGCGGGCGAATGCCGACCCGGCCCTTTTTAGGCCACACCAGCAGCACGCGCGGCGTCTTGGCCCAATCCATGCGGTCACGGATAGAGACCAGGTCGTCGTGCGGTTCGAGTTGCAGCAGGGTGGTCTTCATATCAGGATTAGCGGTGTTGGACAAATTCGTCCGCTGTCATCCCGATATCTTTTGCAATCTGACGCAATAAAGCAGGCGCAATATCCCGCCCGGGATGGAAAGGAACGGTGGTAAATCTGCCGTCGGGATGGCGAAATTGTTTGTGCGAACCACGCTGGCGAACTTCAACAAACCCCATTTTTAGCAAAATGGCGGTCACTTCACGTGGTTTAAGGACGGGAATTGTTCCCATTCAGGCCACGAAAACTTCCTGCGTGCCAACAAACTGCGACTCGAGGCGCGGCTCTCCATCTTCGAGGAGCATCTCGACGACTTCTTGCAGGTTGGCGCGCAATTCATCCAGCGTTTCAGCCTGCGAATGCGCGCCGGGGAAGCCCGGAATATAGCCAACATAGTAGCCGGTATCGGGGTCTTTTTCAATCACAGCCGTAAATTTTCGTAACATCACAGCCTCCGACAAAATTATACAGGAGTCTCTGTAAAAAACCATTAAGCGCCGCGCTGCGCGGATTTACGCCCTGGCTTTCTCCGCCAGCCAATCCTTCACGCTCGCCAGCGCGGAATCGAGTTTGGCCGCGTCTTTGCCGCCGCCAAAGGCCAGGTGCGGCGCGCCGCCGCCCCCCGCCCCCAACTGGCGCGAGATGTGGCCGACCAGGTCGCCGGCTTTGACGCCGCGCTTAATCAAATCCTGCGTCACGGCGGCCATCACCGTCACCGCCGATTCGCCGGGAGAGGCAATTACGCACACGCCGTTTTGAGGGAATTTGGCGCGGAACTGGTCGGCCAGTTTGGTGAGCGAGTCTTTATCTACGCCGGGCATTTGGGTGACAAGCAGATTGACGCCGTTGATGGGCTGAATGTTGGCAAGTTGAACGTTGAAGGTGGAAAGGGCCAACTCGGCGCGGGCAGCGGCCAGTTGCTTTTTGACGGCGGCCAGTTCGTCCATCACGCTCTCGGCTTTGGCGGGAACTTCCTCCACGCTAGATTTGAGCGCGGCGGCGGCTTGTTTCAACATCTTGAAACGCCGGGCCACCAGTTGATACGCGCCGCGGCCTGTTACCGCTTCGATGCGCCGAATGCCGGCTGCGGCAGAGCCTTCGCTGACAATCAGAAACAGGCCTACGTCAGAAGTCCGCTCGAGGTGCGTGCCGCCGCATAGTTCATACGAATATTTGGAGCGCGCGGTCTCTGTTTCCGCGCCAAAATCGGAGACCTGCGATACCGGAGATTCCGGTTCAATTGTAATCGTGCGCACCACCTCGCCGTATTTCTCGCCAAAGAGCGCCATGGCGCCCTCGGCAATCGCCTCGTCACGCGATTTGGTGCGCGGCTGGACGCTGTAATCGGCGGCCACCGCGTCGTTGACGAGTTTCTCGACGCGCTCCAACTGTTCGGCGGTCATCGCTTCGGGATGGGTGAAGTCGAAGCGCAGGTGGGTGGGCGCAACGAGCGAACCGGCCTGGCGGGCGTGTTCCCCTAGCACCTGGTGCAGCGCGGCGTGCAGCAGGTGAGTGGCGGTGTGATTGCGCATAATGTCATGACGGCGGGTTTCATCCACTTCAGCAATCGCCAGGTCGCCGACGCGCGGGCGCCCGCTAACGACTTCGCCGATGTGCGAGATGAGTCCGGCGGCGGGGCGGCGCAGGTCGGTGATTTCAATCTCGAAGCCCTCACTCCTCACATCTCTCCCGGCGGGGGAGGGGCTGGGGGGCAGGGAGCGAATCGTACCTGTATCGCTCACCTGACCGCCCGCTTCGACGTAGAAGCCAGTTTTGGGCAAGATGATTTCAACTTTATCGCCAATTTGCGCCTCGGTCACGCTCCGTCCATCAACAACGATTGCCAGAATTTCCGCTTCTACCTGTGTACTTGTATATGGGTCATATTCCACGCCTTTGGGGCCAAGTTTGCCTTTCGCCTGCAAGTCTTTGAAAATTCCGGCAAAAAACTCGGCATCTTCGCCGCCCAGCGCGCCCATCGCTTTGCCGCCGCCCGAAGCAATGCTGTGCTCCTCGCGCGCGGCGCGGAAGCCAGCTTCGTCCACATCCAGGCCTTGTTCGCGGGCAATGTCGCGGCTGATTTCGAGCGGCAGGCCATAGGTGGCGTACAAGTCGAAGGCTTTGCGGCCATCCAGCACGGTCTTGCCCTCGCGTTTGAGTTCATCCAGCAATCCCTGCAGGAAGGCTGTGCCGCTTTCGACGGTGCGCGCGAAGCGGATTTCCTCGCGCGTCAGGTTGTCGAGAATGGTTTCGCGGTGTTTGGTCAGTTCTGGGTAGAACGCGCCATATTGGCTGATTATGGCGTCTGCCACTTTGGCGAGGAACGGTTCACGCAGGCCAATCTTGGTGCCAAAACGCGCCGCGCGACGGATAATCATGCGGCAGACGTAGTTGCGCCCGGCGTTGCCCGGCACCACGCCGTCGCCGATGAGGAAGGCCGCCGAGCGGGCATGGTCGGCGATGACGCGGTAGGGGGTGAAGTCGGCGTACATTTCCTCGCGAGATTTGCCCGTCAAATCAGAAAGCACATTCAGCGCGCCCTGGAACAGGTCGGTCTTGTAGTTAGAGTCGACACCCTGTAAAACGGAAACAATCCGCTCGAAGCCCATGCCGGTATCGACGTGTTTGGCGGGCAGCGGCTCGAGGCGGCCATCCTCGAACAGGTTGTATTGGATGAAGACGTTATTCCACAGTTCGAGGTAGCGCGTGCATTCGCCGTTCACGCCGCATTGGTGCGGCTGTCCGCGCAGGTTGTCGCGCTCTTCGCCCAGGTCAATGTGGATTTCGGAGCAAGGGCCGCAGGGGCCGGTTTCGGCCATTTGCCAAAAATTCTCTTTGCGGCCAAAGAACAGCACGTGACTGGGGTCGAACCCCGGCTGCTGCTTCCAGATTTCGGCGGCCTCGTCATCCTGCGGAATATTCCCTTTGTCATCACGGAAGCAGGTTGCATAGAGTTTGTCTTTGGGCAATCCCCACACTTCGGTTAGCAATTCCCAAGACCAGGCGATGGCTTCTTTTTTGTAGTAATCGCCAAACGACCAGTTGCCGAGCATTTCAAAAAAGGTGTGGTGGGTATCATCGCGGCCCACGTCATCGAGGTCGTTGTGCTTGCCCGCCACGCGCATACATTTTTGCGAGTTGGCAACCCGGGTGTAATCGCGCTTGTCGGTGCCGAGGAAGACATCCTTGAACTGCACCATGCCTGAGTTGGTGAAGAGCAGGGTGGCGTCGCCGCCTGGGACGAGCGACATAGACGGGACGAAGGTATGACCTCGCTCTACAAAAAAATCAATGAAGGTCTGGCGAATTTCGTTGCCGGAAAATTTTTTGCTCATGCTGGCTCCAAAAGGGTGAAGAGTGGTGGAATTATAACTGTGTTCGATATTCGATATTCGAGTATCGAATAACGAGTCTGCGCTTAAAGAAAATTCCCGGTCTCAGGGTGAGCCGGGATTGTGGAAAGCATGGAGAACGCGAAAATTACGCCAAAACCGGCTCACAAGATAGGGGGGAAGGCAGCCCGGCATTCGCAGCCGGGCAAAGAGCGGAGGCGCGCTTTGCATATTCGGGTTTGGTTTGCATGGCGCGTATTATATCGCAGTTTGGGCGCTGCCAGGACTTCAATCGAAAATTGTCTTTCTCTTTGCAAATCTTGCCGAGCGCAAAAAATATTGGCCGAAGAAAGATGCGCTGAAGTGGCTTTAATGCCGATTGATTGAGACAAGATAGCATATTTCTGTTGCCCTCTGCCCCAAAACCGAATACACTATAAGCATGAACGCCCTGCCCGAAACCGACAAACGTCTGAAGCAGTTGGAACGGCTGGTCGAGGTCAGCCTGACGCTCAACTCGACTCAGAACCTCGACGAACTGCTCCAATCCATTATCCAAACCGCCACCGAGATTTTGCAGTGCGAAGCGGCTTCCATTTTGCTGCACGATGAGAAGCGCAACCGCCTGTTCTTTGCCGCCGCCACCGGCTCGGACCCCAAAAAACTGGCCCAGATTCCCGTCCCGCTGGATGGGTCGCTGGCCGGTACTATTTTCCGCGACGATAAAACCATCATCCTGAACGACGTGACTCAGGACCCGCGTCACTACGGCGCGGTTGGCGAGCAAATCGACTTTCAGCCGCACTCCCTGCTGGGCGTGCCGATGCGCATTAAGGAGCGGGGCGTGGGGGTATTGGAAGCCCTCAACAAACGGGAGGGCGAATTCAGCCAGGAGGACGCCCGTCTGCTTAGCGTCGTCGCGGCGCATGCCGCAATCGCCATCCACAATGCCCAATTGATTCGCGCCTTGCAAAAAGCCTATGAAGACATCAGCGAGACCGACCGGCTGAAATCCAACTTTCTGGCGCTGGCCTCCCACGAATTGCGTACCCCGCTCGGCATCATCATCGGCTACGCCTCGTTTTTGCAGGAATCGAACTTGCCCGAAGTGACCGATAACGCCGAGCGGGTGCTGGCCGCCGCCAGCCAAATGCGCTCCATTATCGAATCGATGACCAGCCTGCACCTGCTCCAGGCGCGCGGGCTGACCTTCAAGCCGCGCGTCGTTCCTATCCAACAGGTGCTGCGCGCTGCCTACGAAGAAATGCGTCCCATCGCTGAAGAGATGCGCCACTCGGTGGCCCTGCAACTGCCGCCGCAATCGCTGCTCGTCACTGCCGACCCTGATAAACTGACCCCGGCTTTTGTAAACATCATCAACAATGCCATCCGCTTCACCCCACCCGGGGGGCAAATCACCATCAGCGCCATGAACCGGGGCGGCAACATCTTGGCCTGGGTTACCGATACCGGTATCGGCATTGCCCCAGAGAATCTGCCCAAGATTTTTCACGAGTTCTACCAGGTCGAGCCGCACACCACCCGTCATTTTGGCGGCCTGGGCATTGGCCTGACGATTGCCAAAGGCCTCATCGAAACCCAGGGCGGGCGCATCTGGGCCGAGAGCGAGGGACTGGGCAAAGGGACGACCATCCGCGTCGTGCTGCCACCCGCCGGGACCTCCTCGCTGGGCGTGGGGCAGTAGGGCAGCAATCCGCTAATCTTCGCCAATCTCCGCTAATCAAATGAACAAACGCGCCCTCTTCATCCTCGCCTTTATCGTCCTGGCCGCCGCTGGGCTCAGCTTTGCCATGCTGACGCGCGGCCATCCCTGGTGGGATGATTTCGCGTCCTACGTCATGCAGTCCCGCGCTATTCTGAACGGCGATATGGATGAATTTGTGCGTCGCAACGCTTTCACCGTTCAGAACTCCTCCTACCCGCCGGGGCCGGTTGCCTATCCCTGGGGCTACCCGCTCTTGCTTGCGCCGGTCGTGGCGATTTTTGGCATCCACGCCCTGGCGCTCAAACTGGTTGGAATCTCTTTCTACGCCCTGTTCCTGGTCGTTTTCTTTCTACTCGCCCGAACCCGCCTGACGGAAAGCGAAGCCCTGCTCCTGACGAGCGTCCTGGCCGTCAACCCCATGCTGCTGCAGGCCAACGATCTGATTCTCTCCGACATCCCCTTTTTGGCCGTCTCTACGCTAGGAGTTTTGTTGATTGACCGCTGGAGTAAAAAGTCTTCTGGCTTTTTATTGGGTCTGGCGATTGGCCTGACGGTCTTCCTCGCGGCCTTCTTGCGCACTAACGGCATCTTGCTTTTCGTCCCGCTAGCCGTTGCGCTGCTCGTTCAGCGCTGGCCCGACTGGAAAACCACCTTGCGGCGCTGCCTCCCGCCGTTGGTCGTGTTCGGCTTCCTGACTCTCGCCGCCGGTTGGATTTTTCCCAACGGGCAAGACTCGTACCTGAGTCACTTCTCCATGTTTAGCCTGCCGCGCCTGTGGGATAACTTCCTGTTTTATCTGTGGCTGCCCTCCTGGACCTTCAACGGAATCCCGGCCGGTATGATTTTCTATCCGCTCCTGGCCATGTTCCTGCTCGTCAGCGTGCGCGCGCGCGGAAAGCGCGACCTCGCCATTCACGCCTATAGCCTGGCCACCTTTGGGCTGTTCATCTTGTGGCCAGAGCGTCAGGGATTGCGCTTTATCTACCCGGTGCTACCCTTTCTGTTTCTCTTTGCTTTTGATGGCATGAAACTGGCGATTGAGCGGCTGCCCGCAGGCTGGCAGGCCCTCGCCTCCCGCGCTGTGACCGGTTTTTGGGGCATCCTGTTCCTGCTCTCGCTGGGGACTTCCGCCTATTTGGCCTGGGGCAACCTGGCCGCCAACCGCGAAATCAACGGCCCGTTCGATGAATTTAGTTACGACCTGTATGAATTCATCCGCGACGAAACCCCCGCCGATGCGGTCATCGTCTTTGTCCGCCCGCGCGCCATGCGCCTGTTCACCGATCGCGATTCATTCATGACTACCCGCTGCGAAGACTTGCCAAAAGGGGATTACGTTGCCATTCACGAGAAAATCGGCGACGTCGGCCAGATACCGCCGGAGCAGATTACTGCTTGTCCCGGCCTGGCGCTGGAGAAGGTCTTCAACAACCGCCGGTTTACGGTCTATCGAATCAATCCATGAGAGAGGCCACTGATTACGCAGATTGCATAGCGCCTCCCGAAAAATATTTTCGCGCCATTCCGCCCGGACATGAATGTCCGGGCTATTCATTCAAAGCCGTCTGAAGACGGCTAAACCCGGCTACCTCGTCCGCTTAAGCGGATTTCGTGCCAGCCGCCCAGAGATTTATCTCCGGGCGGAGCCGGGATTGCGGGAATTTTCGGTATTGACTCTCGTTTTTATTTGTTGTATTATTAACGCGCGTTAGTAACTCGCGTTAGTTCGCGGAGAAACTCGTGATGAGTGTCAAAACCAAACGCATCACCAGCCAGGATGTTGCCAATCTTGCGGGCGTATCGCGCACGACCGTCTCTTTCGTGCTGAACAATGTGGAGGGGTTTCAAATCAGCCCGGAGACGCGCCAAAAAGTGCTGGATGCCGCCGCCCAACTGGGCTACGTTCCCGATTCTGCTGCGCAAACCCTGGCCAGCCGCCGGGCGCGCGCCATTGGCTTGATGATGACGCGCAGCCCGCATCACATTGCCAGCGACTCTTTTCTCCCCCAAATTATCAGTGGTCTTCTTAAAGTAACCAAAACCCAAAACCTGCGCCTGATGATTGAGCAGGTTAATTCCGAACACCAGAGTCAGGCCTATTTGGAACTGGCGCGCGCCAAGCGCATTGATGGCATGATTTTGCTCACCCCGCGCATGGATGACCAGGCCTTGCTTTCTTTGGAAAAGGCCGAAATCCCCGCCGTTTTGATGGGCCACCTGGCAAACTCGAACCTGTATTCGGTGGATGTGGACAACCGCGCCGCCGCGAAACAGGCCGTAGACTATTTGATTTCGCTGGGGCACCATCAGATTGCCTGTATTACCAATGCCCCGGCTACCTACACTGCCGCGCCAGAGCGCGTTCAGGGCTATCTCGATGCGCTGGCTGCTGCCGGTATTTCTCCCAATCCCGAATTGATTCGATATGCCGATTTCGACCCGGAAAGCGGCTACGAGCGCATGAAGTCGCTGCTAGAGGGCGGCGCGCCGTTTACTGCCGTCTTTGTTGCCAGCGATAACGTCGCCATTGGCGCCAAGTCGGCCATCCGCGAGGCCGGGTTGCGCGTGCCGGATGATATTTCCATGATGGGTTTCGATGACATTCCCTGGTCGCGTTATTCTGACCCGCCGCTCAGCACGGTTCACTTGCCGGCAGAGGCTCTTGCGCAACAAGCCTGCGTGATGCTGCTCGATTTAATTCAAGGGCAATCGCCGCCGGTGAAACATCTCAACCTGGAAACTGAGTTGATTTTACGAAAATCCTGCCGCGCCATTCTCTGAAAGGAGGTGATTTTTCTCGCGCAGAAAAGTTTCTCACGCCTGAAATTCCGAGTAAGCCGACTTTTTCAACTGTACGATTAAGAAGAGGAGAAAGAAAAATGAAAACGAACCGTATTTTCTGGTCGCTCACCAGCCTGCTCATCCTGGCCTCGATGATACTGAGCGCCTGTGGTGGCGGAGCCGCTACCCCGGCTCCTGCCCAAGAACAACCCCAGCAGCCTGCTGCTGAAGCCCCGGCAACCGAAGCCCCGGTAGTTGAAGCCCCCGCTGCCGAAGTTCCTGCCAACCTGCCGCCCGCTGGTCCCGAACTGGCCGAAGCGTATGCAGGCAAGTTCAAAGGCACAGTCGTCACTATGGCTGGCCCTTTCGTGGATAACGACGCTGTGAAATTCGAGCAGTCAGTTGCCGCCTTCGAGCAAGCCACTGGCATCGATATTCAATACTCCGGCTCAAAAGAGTTCGAAGCATCCATCCGCATCTCGATCGAGGGCGGCAGCGCTCCCGATATCGTGGACTTTCCGCAGCCTGGTTTGCTGGCGAACTTTGTTAAAGAAGGCCGCGTGATTGACCTGAATACCGTCATTAACCCCGATTGGCTGAAGCAAAACTACAGCCAGGCCTGGCTCGAAATGGGGACGATGGAAGGCCCGAATGGCCCCGTCACCGCTGGTATCTGGGCGCGCGCCAACGGCAAATCGCTGGTCTGGTATCCCAAGAAGGCCTTTGACGAAGCCGGTTATAAAGTCCCCGAAACTTGGGATGAACTGATTGCCCTGAGCGACGAAATTTTGGCCGACGGCGATGCCCCGTGGTGCGTTGGTATCGAATCGGGCGCGGCCACCGGTTGGGCGATGACGGACTGGATTGAAGAGACCATGCTCCGTACCACCTCGCTGGAAAACTACGACAAGTGGGTGAGGGGAGAACTTCAGTTTGACTCTCCCGAAGTGCGCACCGCGCTCAAGTACGTGACCGACATCTGGTTCAAGGATGGCTATGTCTATGGCGGGCGCGCCTCCATCGCCACCACTTCCTTCGGTGACGCCCCCAAGCCCATGTTCGAGAATCCTCCCAAGTGCTGGCTGCACAAGCAGGGTAACTTCATCACCACCTTCTTCCCAGAAGGTCTCGAAGCAGGCGTAGATTATGACTTCTTCTATCTCCCGCCGATTGACCCGGCCTACGGTAAACCCGTTCTCGGCGCAGGCGATATCTATGCCATGTTCAACGACCGCCCCGAAGTTCGCGCCGTCATTCAGTACTTCTCAACCGGTGCTTCAGTAGAAGGCTGGGTGAAGGCGGGTGGCGCCATTTCGCCGCACAAAGATGCCAGCCTCGATTGGTACCAGGACCCGGTCAGCCGCAAAGTGGCTGAAGTGTTGCAGAATGCTACGGCTTTCCGCTTCGACGGCTCGGACCTGATGCCCGGTGAAGTGGGCGCAGGCTCTTTCTGGAAGTCAATGACCTCCTATGTCACCGGCGCAATCGACGAAGATACGGCGCTGAAAGAAATCGACGCCTCCTGGCCGAAGTAATCCAAACGCATCGCAGACCCTGAAGGTTTACAATCTGAGCAAGAGCGAAATCTTCAGGGTCTTTCCCTTTATTGTCAGAGAATGATTTTTATGCGTCTGAATGGTTGAATTTCTCGTTTTCCAACTTTCATAACGATTGAACTTCAGAAGGAGCGGCAGATATGCAAAAAAGCGTTCTTCCCGAGGGCCCCTTTTCCTGGCTGCTTGCCAGTTTGGGGCGCATTCTGGTGTCTTTAATTGTGCCAATTCTTACCTTCGTTGTACTTTGGCAGGGTTTTATCTTCCTGCGCGATAGCAACGCGCCGCAACTGGTCATTGTGTTGGTTGCTATCCTATGGGGCGTGGGCGGCGCAGGCGCTTTGTATGCTGTCTCTAACTGGCTGGTAGAGCAGCTACCGGCCCAGTGGGTTTCCCGGCTTCAGCCTTTTGTCTTTGTTGGGCCAGCCCTGGCAATTCTTTTCTGGTTCCTGGCCCTGCCGACCCTGCGCACATTGGATTTAAGCCTAAGGGATGCCACCGCTCAGCGCTTTGTTGGCTTGCAAAATTATGTTTTTGCTCTTACTGACCGCATCATGCTCGAAGCCTTTCGTAATAACCTGCTCTGGATGATATTTGGCACCCTGTTCTGCGTTGGGCTGGGGCTGATTATCGCAGTGCTGGCCGACCGAAGCCAATTTGAGAGCATCTACAAGGCGATTATCTTTATGCCAATGGCGATTTCTTTCGTTGGGGCGGGCGTCATCTGGAAATTCGTCTATACCTACAAAGGCGAAGGGGTCGGGATTTCGGAAATTGGTCTGTTGAATGCTATTGTGCTGGCACTAGGGGGGCAATCGCAACCCTGGCTGCAACTACCGCCGTGGAACAACTTCTTCCTGATTGTGATTATGGTCTGGCTTCAGACTGGCTTTGCAATGGTGGTGATTTCCTCGGCCATTAAAGGCATTTCTACCGAAATCCTGGAAGCGGCGCGGGTAGATGGCGCCAATGAGTTTCAGGTGTTTTTCAAAATTATCATTCCATCCATTCAAGGCACGCTGCTAACTGTTACCACCACAATTGTCATTTTCAGTCTGAAATTATTCGACATTGTGCGCGTGATGACGGGCGGCAACAATGGTACCAACGTGATTGCGAATGAGTTCTACCTCCAGCGTTTTACTTACGGTCATGCCGGGCGCGCTTCTGCTATTGCAATTGTCTTGCTCGTTGCTGTTATCCCGGTCATGATTTACAACTTGCGGCAGTTCCGCGAAAGGAAGGCGTTCTAATGTTTCGTTCTTTAGGATATGCCCGGCGCAAGCAACTTTCTAGTCTTTTGGTCAACCTGGTGCTGACCATCATCTGCCTGGCTTGGCTGACGCCAACCTTTGGGGTATTCATTACATCCTTTCGCAATAGTGAGGACATCTTCAAAACCGGCTGGTGGACCATCTTTCCTCACAAAGAAGATGTGAAAGTGGGTGAAATTAAACTGCCTGAGGATGTTGATGTAAATGGCGTCATGACCATCGAAGGCGCGCAGGCCACCTTCGAGGAACTTCGTCAAGGCGTGACCCTTTCCGATGGACGCAAACTGGTCTGGTTTGGGAATAAGCGTTCACGCAAAGTAGAAATATTTGAAAACCGCTGGGTTGGATTCGCTGCCAACCTGACCCTCGAAAATTATCAAAACGTCCTTTCAGGACAGGAAATCCGTTTCAAGGGCGCAGATGGCAAGGAGATTCTGCGCATGGGTAACAACCTGGGCAGCGCATTTCTCAACTCGATTGCCGTTGCTGTTCCCTCTACCATCATCCCTATCCTCATTGCAGCGTTTGCTGCCTATGCTTTTGCCTGGATGAACTTCCCAGGGCGCAAAATGTTCTTTGTTGGTGTGGTGGCCTTACTGGTTGTTCCTTTGCAAATTGCGCTTGTGCCTATTTTGCAAGATTACACCCGCCTGAATCTGAACGGCACCTACCTGGCAATCTGGCTGGCGCACACCGGCTTTGGCCTGCCATTGGCAATTTACCTGCTCTTCAACTACATCAGTCAATTGCCGCGTGAAACTCTCGAGGCAGCCTTCATAGACGGCGCATCTCATTTCACTATCTTTACCAGGCTCATCTTGCCGCTCTCGGTCCCGGCCCTGGCCTCTTTTGCCATCTTCCAGTTTTTGTGGGTATGGAATGACTACCTGGTTGCCCTGGTTTTCTTGGGTGATAAAACCCGTGTCATAACCAGCGCGTTGGCCGCTATGGTAGGGGAAAAAGGCCAGGATTGGCATTTACTTACTTCTGGCGCGTTTGTCAGTATGTTACTCCCCCTCACCGTTTTCTTCGCTTTGCAGCGCTATTTTGTGCGTGGTCTGTTGGCTGGTTCGGTTAAAGGGTAATTTTCTCCAGGCGCAAAGGACGTAAAGTTTTTGCGTCCTTTGCCTCTTTGGGGACTTTCCGAAAACTGGGTCATTCTTCGTTGCTTTTGCAGCGGCTAATTTTGCTTGTCAAAAATCAATCTCTCTTTCATCTTTTTGCTATGTCTAACCCCATCTGGTACAAAGACGCTGTTTTCTACGAACTCAACGTTCGCGCTTTTTGCGATGGCAATGGCGATGGCATTGGCGATTTGCCTGGCCTGCTCTCCAAACTCGACTATCTGCAAACCCTGGGTGTAGATTGCATCTGGCTCTTGCCCATTTACCCCTCTCCCCTGCTGGATGATGGCTACGACATTGCCGATTACTGCGCTGTTCACCCCGATTATGGCACGCTGGACGACTTCAAAGCTCTTGTTCAGGCCGTTCATGCGCGCGGAATGCGTCTCATCACCGACCTGGTTCTGAACCACACCTCCGACCAGCACCCCTGGTTCCAGGCCGCCCGCGTTGACCGTAATTCTCCCTATCGTAACTATTACGTCTGGAGCGATACCGGCCAGGAATATGCCCAAACCCGCATCATCTTCCTCGATACCGAAACCTCCAACTGGACCTGGGACGAACAGGCCGGACAATATTACTGGCATCGCTTCTATTCTCACCAGCCCGATTTGAACTATGACAATCCAAATGTGCGCCGTGAAATGCTCGAAATCGTTCGTTTCTGGCTCGATTTGGGCGTAGACGGCTTCCGCGTAGATGCGGTTCCTTATCTCTACGAGCGTGAAGGCACAAACTGCGAAAACTTGCCCGAAACGCACGCCTTTCTTAAAGAGTTGCGGGCTTTTGTGGATGTTCATTACCCCAATCGCCTTTTGTTGTGTGAAGCCAATCAATGGCCCGAAGATCTGCGACCCTATTTTGGCGAAGGCGATGAATTTCACATGGGCTTTCACTTTCCGCTCATGCCGCGCATCTTTATGGCGCTCAAAAAAGGTTGTGCCGATGACCTGGCCGCCGTCCTTGAGCGCACGCCTGCCATCCCACCCTCTTGCCAATGGGCCACCTTCCTGCGCAACCACGATGAACTAACCCTCGAAATGGTCACCCCCCAAGAACGTGATTGGATGTGGGAACAATATGCCCCTGACCCTTGTATGCGCCTCAACCTGGGCATTCGCCGCCGCCTGGCGCCCCTGCTCGACAACGACCGGCGTAAAATCGAACTGGCGCACTCGCTGCTCTTTACCCTGCCTGGTTCGCCCGTGCTTTACTATGGCGATGAGATTGGCATGGGCGAAAACCTCAGCCTGCCCGACCGCAACGGCGTGCGCACCCCCATGCAATGGGATTCATCTTCTTATGCTGGTTTTTCCTCCGTTCCTCCTTATGCGCCCTTTCCAAATGGCGAATACGCCCCGGCCTTCGTCAATGTTGCCGCCCAACGGAACGACCCTCGCTCGCTGCTTCAGCGACTGCGGCACATGCTCGCCATTCGCAAGCGGCATCACGTTTTTGGGCGCGGCAGCCTGAACTGGTTGAAGGAGATTCAAAATCCCTCGGTTGCGGCTTACACCCGCGCTCTGGTTGGTGAAACTGTTCTCGTTCTGCAAAACATGAGCGATTCACCCCAACCGATTGCCATCGCGCCTAACCTGCGCGGCGCGGCGCGCGACCTGCTCACCGGCCAGGTCCATCACTTACGGGCCTCCTTCACCCTGACGCCCTATCAATTCATCTGGCTCAGCCTCGAAGAATAATTGCTCACGCAGCAATTCTCCGATTTCCATTCTCCTATGTCAGAATCCTCCCGCTCCCTCCGCCGCCTCCTGCCTCGTCTCGAATCTGCCCTGGCTGCCGAAATCGCTGCCAACCCAGCCGCCTGGCGCGCCTTTCGAGAGCGTCTCGAAACGCGCTTCGCTGCGCTTTTCGACCTGTATTACGGCCTCTACCATACCCGTTACGACTTCTTCTACCATCTCGAAGACTTGCTCTTCGCCCTGGCGCGCGCCTGGTTCGAGCGTCCCGCCGACCTGCGCGCCCTGGATGCAGCGCGCGAATCTAACCCGCTTTGGTTTCAATCTCATAAAATGCTGGGCGGTGTCATTTATGTGGATTTGTTTGCCAACGACCTGGAAGGGGTGCGCGCTAAAATCCCATACTTTCAAGAACTCGGCCTCACCTACCTGCACCTCATGCCGTTCTTCAAAATGCCAGCAGGCGAAAACGATGGCGGTTATGCCGTCAGCGACTACCGACAAGTTCACCCGCCGCTGGGGATGATGGAACAACTGGCTGCCCTGGCCCGCGACCTGCGCGCCGCCGGAATCAGCCTGGTGGCCGACCTGGTCTTCAACCATACATCAAACGAACACCCCTGGGCCAAAGCCGCTCTTGCCGGAGATGAAGACGCCCGCGAACTGTACTTCATCTTCCCCGACCGAACCTTGCCCGACCAATACGAGCGCACCCTGCGCGAAATCTTCCCCGATGAACACCCCGGCGCTTTCTCCCCTCTCCCATTGGGAGATGGGTTGGGGGAGAAGAGCGGTTGGGTCTGGACCACCTTCCACTCCTATCAGTGGGACTTGAATTACGCCAACCCGGCCACCTTCAACCGCATGGCTGGAGAAATGCTTTTTCTTGCCAACCAGGGTGTAGAGGTTATTCGACTCGATGCAGTAGCGTTTATTTGGAAACAACTTGGAACGAATTGCGAAAACCTCCCCGAGGCTCATGCTTTAATTCGGGCCTTCAATGCTGTTGCGCGCATTGCCGCCCCGGCCTTGCTCTTCAAATCGGAAGCCATCGTCCACCCTGATGAAGTTGTCCGCTATATTGACCCAGCCGAATGCCAGCTCTCTTACAACCCTCTGCTTATGGCGCTTTTGTGGAATTCGCTGGCCACCCGCAAAGTGCGCCTGCTTTCGCAAGCGTTAGCCACCCGCTTCAAAATCCATCCTGAAACTGCCTGGGTCAACTATGTGCGCTGCCATGACGACATCGGCTGGACTTTCGCCGATGAAGATGCGGCTCACTTGGGAATCAATGGCTTCGACCATCGCCGTTTTCTCAACGAATTCTATCGCGGGCGATTCCCCGGCAGTTTCGCGCGCGGCCTGCCCTTTCAGGAAAACCCGAAGACCGGCGACTGCCGAATCAGCGGAACCTGCGCTTCGCTGGCCGGCCTGGAAAAAGCCCTCAATGAGGAAGGCCCCGCCGAAGTGGAATTTGCCATCCGGCGCATTTTGCTCATTCATGGCATCATCCTCACCGTGGGCGGTATCCCGCTGCTCTACCTGAGTGATGAAATCGGCATGCTCAACGACTATACTTACCAAAACGACCCCGCCAAAGCCCACGACAGCCGCTGGGTGCATCGCCCGCGCGCAGACTGGCAAAAATATGCTCTACGTCACGACCTGCAAACTGTTGAAGGGCGAATCTACGCTGGCCTGTGTCAGCTTATCCAACTGCGTAAAGAGAACGAAGTCTTTTCTGGCAATCAGCTGCATGTACTGAGCACCGAAAACCTGCACGTTCTTGGCTTCGAACGTCGTTTTGCGGACCAGCGCGCCCTGGTGTTTGCCAACTTCTCAGAACAGGAACAAACCCTCTCCCCGCAAGTGTTGATTCAGGCTGGCGGCCGCGCTCTGACCACCCGTTATGGGCAGCCCACTCTCTCCGAAACAGGCGCGCTCACCCTCCCCCCTCTAGGTTTCGTTGTATTAGCGTAACGGTTGTGCAATCAGAAGCGATTCGATAAAAAACGGCACAAAAAATCAAAAAAGCTGATGGGCGGTTTTTCGTTATCGTTAGCAAAAGCCGCACCAGGTAGGGCAAGCACCATGCCTGAAAAGGCGCAATGTTCGCTGAACCTTAAAAACATACCATTTGAAGTACGGATCACCTGCGCCGAAGCCTGTGCGCCAACCTGTACCT
>CAYRBO010000022.1:0-63182 GCA_964422545.1 uncultured Anaerolinea sp.
GAAGATTTCAAATCAGGTTCTCAAGAATCCTTCGTGTACTTTGTGTACTTTGTGTCCTTTGTGTTTAATTGCCTTTTTGCAGTAGAGTCAGCCATTTTTTCCGTGTTTCTCCGCGTTTTCCGTGTTTTCCGTGTCCCAATATATTCATCACATTCTCGCCAATACAAAATCTTCATGGAATCAGGTACTAAATTCTTATCCCGAATTCACGTTACTTACAAAAACGCCTGCCCCTCGCCGCGATAGGTTTTGACTTGCCCGCTCACTTTTCCATCTTTTACCAGCCACAGGTCGTTGAAACGCTCACACAATTCCCCGGCTTTGGCATGTTGCAGGAAGACCGGGTCGCCCAATTGAAGCGGGGGGCAATCCTGCGGCAGGCGGAAGGGCGTCTGGACTTCGCCCGCGCCCTCTAACGGGAGATATTCCAGCCCGGCAGGATACATCGGGAGCGGGAGTTTTTCGGGGCCGGGCGCGCCGGATGCTGTGTAACCACCTCCCTGACAAGTCACCATGCCTGAGACGGGAATCCGCACGATTTGAATGGCGAAAAAGGCCGCAGGCTGGAACTGCACCTCGCAGAAGTGGTGGAACAAGCCCGAAGCGTAAAACCCAGACCCGACCGTGATTTCGGTGACATAGGGGTCAGCCCCGGTAGAAACGATACTGCCGCTGCCACCGCCGTTGACCAGGCGAAACTCAACTCCCTCCGCGCGCAGCATCTCAACCACCTGGCCGCGCCGTCGGGTCAGTTCGCGCACTGAAGCGGCTTTAAGGGCGCGGGTGAGCCAGTTTTTTAGCCCGGCGCCGGGCAAATTGTCGTTCGTCCCGGCGATGTGGCCTTCGTAGCCCATCAGCGCGTCAAGTTTGACTCCGGGCAATTTCCTGGTGGCTCGAACCAGGCCGCGCGCCTGTTCGGGAGTTCGCACCGGGCTGCGGCGCAAGCCCAAATGAACGGAAGCCAGATTCAGCGGGCGATAGGCCATATCCACTTCGAGACAGGCATGGAGCGTGAGCCCCGCTTCCTGCCCGGCAGCGGAGAGAATCCGCAGGTGTTCCAGGCAGTCCACCATCTGCCAGACCTGTTTGCCCGCGCGGGTCATCTCCACCAACAGGGCAATGTCGGAGGGCTGTACGGATGGATAAGCAACTATCATGTCATCGAAGCCTTGCGCAGCCAGCCAGGCCGTCTCCTCCACCGTAAACGTCAGCAGGCCGCGATAGACCTGCGGGTCGAACTCCAAAATCCGCCGCATGAGCGCCGCGCAGCGGATGGATTTGCTGCCAGGCCGGATGGTCTTGCCCGCCGCGCGTGCCAATTGTGCCACATACGCCACGTTGGCATCGAATTTATCGAGGTCTACAAAGGCCAGCGGCAGGCGCTGGCCTCGGAACAGGTCACGGTAGCAGGCGTAAGTTTCGGTTGGGTTCATGTTGTTTTATCGTATTATGGCGCAGAATTTGCGCGATAAGCGCAAATCACAGCAGCCTTTGGCTGCCGCCCGCGAAGCGGCTGCGCTATGCAAACGAATCATACAGGGAGCGCGCCGTCACGCGGCCATTCCAGCCTGCGGGCAGGAGAGTTGTCACGGTAACGGTCAGGCCGGCAGGAACGTCGAAGTAGTTATCGCTGAAAACGGCATCAGCCCCCTCGATGGAAAGTTCGACGAACCGGGCCAGGGTTTTCGCCGAGACATCCACATACAGATGCTCGCCCTCGACGCGGGTTTGGACCTTCAGGCCGGGTTTGCGCAGTTCCAGGTGTTTGTTGGCAACGAAGGGCGTCACGCTGCGGGCGGCGAGTTGACCATCGCGCCACAATTCAGCCACAAAAACAACCTTTCGCTGGTTTTCGGGCGTGACCTGCGCTGAGAAGTCATACGACCCGACCAATGTATCGGCCAAGGCCAGCGCGCGAACAAATTGTTCGCCCTTGCCCAGGGTTTTGCCATCCAGCGTCTCCAGCCGCCAGCGCACGGTGACATCCACCGGCTCGACCAGGTCGCTGGTGACGTGAACCTTCATCATCTTGCTGTAATCGGCTACCGAGAGCAGCAGCGGGGCATAAAAGCGTTTGGCGGCGTAGTGAAGGGCCTTCCAACGCCCGTAGTAATCGAGCGAGGCCCACGAAGCCACCGGCCAGCAGTCGTTGAGCTGCCAGATGAGCGTGCCGCTGACCCGGCTGCGGTTGCGCCGCCAGTGTTCCACGCCATAGCGGATTCCTTCGGCCTGCAAGACCAGGCTCAGGTAAACCAGCGAGGCGAAATCTTTCGGCATTCGGAAGGTTTCAGTCATCTGGGCAATCATGAGGCCGTTGCCCGAGCCGCTGCGCTGGTGATGTTCCATGATGTAGGAAGTCATGTTCCAATCAGCAGGGTCGGCATAGGTGGCAATCGTTTTGAGCGGCGGCAGGGCCTGAAAGCCAAACTCGCTCATGAAGCGCGGAAACTGCGTGCGGTAGGCTGTGAATGGCTTGCGCCCGTGCCACACATCCCAATAGTGGCAGTCGCCTTGCGCCTGGCCGTTGGCGTCCTTAAACGGCGTGTTCGACGATGCCGAACTGGGCCAGTAGGGATGGTCGGGGTCTTCGACTTCGAGCAATTCGGGCAGCAGATGGTGAAACATGCGGTCATAGCCATCTTTGAGCCGCTGGTTGAGCGGGTCATCGGGCTTGTTCCAACCCCAATCGCACCAGCCCTGTTCCATTTCATTGTTGCCGCACCACAGCGCCAGGCTGGCGCGATGCCGCAAGCGGCGGATGTTCTCAATCGCTTCGATACGCACGTTCTCGAAGAAATCGGCATCCGCCGGGTAAATGCCGCAGGCAAACATGAAATCCTGCCAAACCAGCAGACCGTATTGGTCGCACAGGTCGTAGAACATCTCTTCGGGGTAATAGCCGCCGCCCCACACGCGCAGCATGTTCATGTTGGCGTCGGCGGCAGATTTAATCAGCATTTCCAGGTGATTTTTTGTAATGCGCGTGGGCA
The DNA here is from genome assembly GCA_964422545.1 of uncultured Anaerolinea sp. Classification (GTDB taxonomy): domain Bacteria; phylum Chloroflexota; class Anaerolineae; order Anaerolineales; family Villigracilaceae; genus UBA5195. The sequence continues at coordinate 2,991 of CAYRBO010000022.1, forward strand.
GCGAATCGGCGGGAATCCAGTCGGCGCCTTTGGCAAACAGGCGCACGCCGTTGACGTAGAAGGTGAATTCCTGGCCCCACTGGTCGGGCTGCTGGCGCAGTTCGATGACGCGCAAGCCAATTTTGTAAGCGCGACAATCCAACACGGTTTTTCCGTCTTTCAAAGCGACTTCGACCTCGTATAAAGGCTGCGCGCCATACCCGTTCGGCCACCACAACTGCGGATTTTCGATTTTTGATTGCAGATTGGCAATTTGTTGGGTGTTCTCCTCGAACCAGAACAAGGACTCTTCCACCGACTGCGTGCTGCCATCCGGGGAGGTAATTTTCAGGCTGGCGGTTAAGTCCGCGCCGGGGCTGGTCGCGGCGGTCACATCTGCCGTTACCGTCACGCTGCCGTCGTCTTCGAACCGCTGCCGCAGGTGAACATCCTCCAGCCGGGCGGAGAAGCCTTCCAGCCGGATGTCCTTCCAAATACCGATGGGCGGCAGTTTGGGGCCCCAATCCCACCCCCAGTGACAGGGCGCTTTGCGCAGGTGCGGCCCGCCGGGGATGTCGCCGCCGCCCGTCAGCGGCAATTGGGCCTGTTTGCCGGTGATAAAGCGCACCGGCGAGCCGAACACCACCCTTATTTCGTTCTCGCCCGCTTTGAGCAGGTCTTTCACATCCCACTCCCACTGGCGGAACATATTCTCGGCATGGCCGAGATATTCCCCGTTGAGATAGACATCCGCCAGCGTATCCAGCCCGTCGCAAACCAGGCTCAGGTTGGGTTCGTCAAGCAGGCTCTTTTCGACGGTGAACGCGCGGCGGTATTCCCAATCGGCTTCGGCTACCCACATCACTTTGAGCTCGTTATCGGCCACAAACGGGTCGGGGATTTTGCCCAGGGCCAGCAGGTCGGTATGCACGCCGCCCGGCACAGTGGCGGGCAGCCAGTCTTCGGTTCCGGCCTGACGGAACTGCCAGTTGCCGGATAGAGTCAGTGTTTTCATGGTTTTCCTCGGAGAAAAGTTTGGTGAGTGCGCTTCGATTATAGCCAGTTTGACCGAAACTGTGGCCTTGCAGGCCAGTTTCGTAATAAAATCAGGTTATGAACTTGCCCCGCGTTGTTTTTATGGGTTCGCCCGATTTCGCCGTCCCAGCCCTGCGCGCGCTCGCTGCCGCCCGGTATCCCATTGTGGGTGTTATCACCCAGCCCGACCGGCCTGCCGGGCGCGGAAACGTGCTTACCCCGCCGCCCGTTAAGGTTGCTGCGCTGGAGTTGGGATTGGACGTGTACCAGCCCGAAAAACTGCGCGCGCCCGAAGCCATGCAAAAACTCAGAGATTGGAATCCGGGCCTGATTGTGGTAGCCGCTTTCGGCCAGATTTTACGCCCCGAAGTGTTGACCCTGCCCCAGCACGGATGCGTCAATATTCACGCCTCGCTGCTGCCTCGTCATCGCGGCGCGGCTCCCATTCAGGCGGCCATTCTCGCAGGGGATACAGAAACCGGCATAACGATTATGCTGATGGACGAAGGCATCGACACCGGCCCGATGCTTGCCCGGCGCGCGATTGAGATTTCCCCGGCTGATACCGGCGGCTCGCTCTTCGAGAAGTTATCTGTTATGGGCGGCGAACTGCTGCTCGAAACCCTGCCCCGCTACCTGAACGGGGAAATTCGGCCCCAACCGCAGCCCGCCGAGGGCGCAACCTATGCTCCCATGCTCAAAAAAGAAGACGGCCTGCTCGACTTCACCCGTCCCGCCGCCGAGCTGGAGCGCAAAATCCGCGCCTTCCAGCCCTGGCCGGGCGCGTTCATGCCCTGGCAGGGCGGGCCGCTCAAAATTCACCGGGCGCATGTGGCAGACAGAGAGACGGGAAAACAGGAAGCAGGGACGCTTGTGATTGTGGAGGGGCTGCCCGCCGTCGTTACCGGAGATGGATTGCTTGTCTTCGATGAACTTCAGCCGCCCGGCAAAGCCAAAATGCCCGGCAAAGCCTTTTTGGCCGGGGGCAGGCAGTGGTAAAGGGTTCGAGTTTCGATATTCGATACCCGATATTCGGTGTTCAATAAATGGAGAAAACTCCAGCGTACGACTGACCTCCCTGAAGGTGGATGGCGGCATGGTTTTCAATGAATTGCTCATGCAATTTCAGTCGGATATGCTGGGCGTGCCAGTCATTCGCCCCAAAGTAGCCGAAACAACTGCCCTGGGCGCGGCCTACGCCGCCGGGTTAGCGGTCGGCTTTTGGAGCAGTTTCGACGAATTGCGCGCCAACTGGGGCAAAGATAAAGAATGGCAGCCACAGATGGACGTTGCCCGGCGCGACTTGCTTTATGCTGGCTGGAAAAAAGCCATTACCCGGACATTCGACTGGGTGTAAGAAAAAACGTCCCGAAGGTTTAGAACCTTCGGGACGTTCGATTTTACTGCCCCCCCGTATCAATATACCCGCGCAGCACGTCATCCAGCACGCGGCGGGCATCCATTTGCTTGCCAGGGCTGAACAATTCGGGGTTGATGTCACTGAAAGAAAGCGGGGCCGAAAAGGCGCGGCCCCCATTCCCGGCGGCCAGTTCAGGAAAAACGGTTTTGAGCGCATCCAGATAATCGGGCTGAAGCGTCACTATCCACCCGTTCACTTTTTTGGTTGGGCTTTGCGTGCCAATCATCAACACGCCGACGGTCGAAAGGTACTGAAGCAGCTCAGGGGTATCCAAACCGGCCTGGATGAAGATGGTCTCAACTTTTTTTTGTATGACCAGGAAGTCGGAATACGCATTGTACTCACCGGGCTTGGCATCGGCTGGGACTTCAATGAACGCTGGATAGGTATATTGGGTGTACCAGCCAATCGGCAGGCAGCGCCCGCAGTAGTACGTCCGCCCGGTGGCGAGGGCCTTCTGGATGACCGCCGATTCGGGCGAATCTTTCTTGAGCATCGCCCCAACCTGAAAGAAGTCTTCGGTTACCATTGCGCCGATGTAACCCGCCATGAAAGCGACCTGGTCGGCGCGGATGGAATCGCCGCCCAGGACGCTGATATTTCCCCCCGGCTGAATGCCAGGGATGTTGACGGCCAGGAACTGCGTTTGCGGCGCGGCGGCGGCCAGGGCCGCCAGGCCAGGGTCGGGCGGCAGGGCAATCACAATTTTCAAGGCCGGTTCCAGGTCGGCTTCATCAAGTTGGTTGCGCACCTGAAAGCGGTACCCGCTCGCTTGGGCCAGGTCATACACGGCGGCTTGATAGGCCTGAGAATCTTGCTCGTTCAAATCGGCAGGGATGACCAGAATAACCAGCGGCGGGGCTGGGGTAGGGGAGGGGCCGGAGGTCGGTTCGAGCGTGGCAGTTGGCTGGGGAGCAGAAGTTACATCCGGCGAGGAGGGAGTCTCGGCAGAGGATGCGCAAGAAGTCAGTAATATCAGGGTCAAAAGGAAAGCCAGAAGTCGGCGCACAGTCAAATCTCCAGTGTTCAGTATTCATTATCCAGCATTCCCGCGGCTGGTGTAACCCGCAGCGCAGGCTGAATGGATATGGATGGTATTTTACTTGATTAAAACAGTTTGCCCGGCAGCTAAACTGCCAGGCAAACATACGTTGGATTACGCGGAATGAAATGCTACTTTGCGGCGACTTTGATGACGCGCGGGCGAGCCGATTCGGCTTTGGGGATGCGCAGGGTCAGCACGCCGTTTTCGATTTTGGCTTCGGCCTTTTCGGCATCGAGTTGAGCAGGCAGGCGCAGGGCGCGGCGGAAAGCCCCAGAAGGCAGTTCAGACATCAGAGCCTGACCTTCATGCTGGCCGTATTCGCCCTCGATGGTGAGGGTATCTTCGAGAATCTGGATGCTCAGGTCTTCGGCCTTCAGTCCCGGCACATAAGCAGTCAGCACATAGACATCATCTTGTTCGCGGACATCGACGGGCAAAGCGCGGGGAGCATTCACATCAGCGGGGCGGGCAACCCAGCGGCGGGGAGCGCGATAAGGGGCGGTGGTAATGTAGAACATGGATTGGTCTCCTTTTTTGAATACCGTTATTTGATTGAATTGCCCCTATCTTATCGCCCGCTCGTTGGAAAATTTTTAGAGGATAGTCAAATTTTCGTTAGAGGGATGCAGGTGTTGTGTTAAGCAACAGGGAACTATATCGATGTTCCCAGCGTCTATGGACTGCCAATAACCCAGGAGGTTCCCATGCGAATTCTTTTTAACCTGATTCTTGTGATAGGATTGCTTGTCAGCGCGGGATGTCAGCCCACTGTAGAGCGAGAAGAAAACTCAAAGTCTGAAATTGAATCAAACCCGACAACCACTCTACTACCGGAAGTCTCCACCAAGACCATCGTGCCGCCAGACAGAATGGAAACACTGATGAATAAGACCCCAGAACGCGTTCCCCATACCCAAGAACCAACTCCGGTGACTGGGGAAGTGCCGTCGGAATTGCTCAATTCGATTTTGAAAGATTTACTGGAGCGCACCGGGGCCGCACCAGAAGAAGTTTCCATCATCCGGGGGCAGGCGGTCGTCTGGAGCGATGGTTCGCTGGGCTGTCCCCAGCCGGGCATGATGTACAATCAGGCGCTGGTCAACGGCTATTGGGTTGAGTTAGAGATTGCGGGGAAGAAATTCGACTACCGGGCTGCCAAAACAGGATATTTTTTCCTGTGCGAGAGCGGTTTTCCTCCGGGTATTCTGCCGGTTACGCCAGATTCATAATGTTTTTCCAAAATATAACGGGGTTCCCGCTTTGGGAACCCCGTTTTGTGTTGCGGAGCAGCCTTGCGCTATGGAGCAAAGAACAGCAATGCTTCTGTGTCCTGTGTTGCGCCGCCGCGTGCGCCTGCGCCGCGGTCGCCGTTGGTGAACAGCAACAGGCCGAATTCAGGCGTGTTGCCGGGGAACAGGCCGAAGTCGTACACCGCAAGGCCAGTTGGGTTGTAGCTGTTGGCCGCCACATCGCTGGCTTCACCGTAGAAACGCTCACCAAGCGGGGTCACCGTCAGTCCTTCGACGATATCGCCAGGCCCACCAAAGTAGAAGTCCTGGGCAATTACATCCATGTTTACCTGCCGCGCCAACAAAGCAGAAGCATTCATGCCAATCTGCTCGCCGCAGATGGTCAGAACGGTATTGCCGGTGTTAGTGGCGTGTTCGGCGAAGAAGAAGGCCGAAGCGCTACCGGTGGCGAGGTTTAAGGCCCAAGTCAGTTGGCGGCCATCGGTAATGGTGCTAAGGCCAGAAGCATCGCGGTTGAGAATGACGTAATCATCGCTGCCGTCCTGGTTCGTATCCAGCCAAATCTGGTGACTGACCGGCAAGAGATGCTGCTGGCGTTCCCAGGTATTGATGGCAAATGTCCACAGGAAGGATGGGCTGGCCGAGCAGAATCCGGCCGGAACCGGGAAGGTGTTGATACCCACCGCGCGGATGTCAGGCGTGGGCGATTGCGCTCCCAAGCCGCCTTCGGGCAGATTCTCGCTGACCGCCAACAGGGCATAGGCATCATTTTGGGCCGTGCCAACGCCGGTGTTGTTCAGGCCAATCACCTGCGGAAAAGCACCTGCTTCAAGAGTGGTTATGTCTGCAACCAGGCGGGCAGCCTTGCGCGGCAGGACATGCCAGGCAAGGTGGATGGGATGCGAACCGTCATTCAAGATGAGATAGCCATCGTATTCATTGGCTGTCAAGGCGGCTGGATTTGCGCCATTGCTACCAGAGTTCATGAAGTTGCCAGGCAGTTTAGAGCCATCGATAGTCAGCGTGACGTTAAAGAAGGTCGATTTGCCCTTACCTGGTTTGACCTCCACCTTAGCGGGAGCGCTCACCGACACTGCGCCATTGGTCGCGTCATCGGCAAAGCGGAAAGTGGGAGTAATAGTGTAGGTGCGTTTTTTATTATCGAGGTTGCGGATTTCGACAGTCTTGGTGAGTTTTACAATTCCGTCGGCCACATCGACAAAACCGAAGCCTAAGGCGCCGGTTGGCACATCTTTATCGAACGCCACCACTGGCGCGGCAATCGCGCGGTCGACACGCACTTCACCACCGCCGATGCGCGTGATGGGCGCCAGCGCGCCGGTCAGGGCATCGTTAATGATGTTGGTCTCGCCGTTATTCATCAATAAGGCTTTCACTTCGAGCGGGGTCAGGCCATGGCCAAGCGCATTCCCAGGAGGTGTACCTTGCGGAGTGGCTTTCGTGCCTCCATAAGCCTGGAACACAAGCGCCGCCGCGCCAGAAACCATTGGTGCTGCGCCGGAAGTGCCACCGAACGGGCCTTCACCGGTGCCGGTTCCGGCAATCGCAGAAACCGAAGCGCCGGGCGCGCCGATTTCGGGCTTGATGTAAGTGGTGCTTTCATGTTGCGGGCCGCGTGAAGAACTGCCCACCATGGTGCCTGCCAGTGGGATGCCAAAGTTCGGGTCAAAGCGTACAACCGTATTCGGCAGGCCAGCGCGCAGGCGATTGGCAACGGCCTGGCTGACCATGTATCCAGGCACAGAGGCATCGCCGCCGCCATATCCGCCTTCAAACGGGTCGCCAGGCGCAACCAGGCCAATGATGCCAATCAGACCACCACCAGCGGCTATATTGGCAATTTTGATACTGAACGAACAAGTACCGCGATCGACCAATACGATTTTTCCAGACAGGGAACCTGCCGGGAAGGGGTCACAGCCAAGCGTGTTGCCACCAGCACCGTTACCAAACTGCACTGGAGCTTGGATGACTGTTGTCAGCGGAGCCGACCAGGGCTGGAAGACCGCCGGGAAATTGCCGACGATATTCGCCGGGGCAAGAATCTGCATCAGGGGCAGGAAGGCGCTCGGCACGCTGGTCTGAGCTACCGAGAGGGCAGTGTTCGCCGCCGCTGGCGTGCCGTTGGCATACGGTTTGTCCGACGAGTTACCCGCCGAGGCTACCGTAAGGATACCCAGTTTCGTGGCATTGTCCACCGCTGCCGACAGGTCATCGTCGAACGGTTGGCCGTAGGTGGAGCCGAGCGACATATTGATGATGTCCACCCGGTCGCTGTACTTGCCATCGCCATTGGGGTCAGCCGCGAAATCCATGCCCTGGATGAGAGCAATGCCAGAACAGGAACTGGAAACAGACGAGCAAACCTTGACAGCATACAGATTGACCTCGGGCGCGACACCACCCACGCCGCCAATGATGTGCGCCACATGCGTGCCATGACCACCGCTAGGGCCGTCATCCAAGGGGTCGGGGTCGGGCATTTCAGGCCCATTCGGCCACACCGAACCGGTGAAGTCGTAACCGCCCACCACTTTGGCTGTCGGGAATGTGCCAGGCTCAATGATATTTGGATTATTGGCGGCAAAATCAGCCGGGTTGCCGGAACCGCCAAGCGCAGCATGAAGATAATCGATGCCGCTATCCAACACAGCAACTTTGATGCCCTTACCAGTGAAACCTTTGGCCTGCACTGCCGATGCGCCGATATAAGGAACCGTCTCAGACAGGTCGACTTCGTAATTGCCCACTGGGGCAATTCGCACAACGCGAGGGTCTTTCGCCAGTTGCGGCAGGATGGATGCATCCACCTCGACAAAAACCGCGTTCAGCACCGTCTGCACCCGAGCAATGACACGCGCATTGGAATCCAGCGCGCGCACACTGCTGAGGAAGGCATCCTGCTGGGAACGAGCAGCCTGTTTGGCTTTCGTCGTATCCGCGCCTTTTGCAAAAGCCACCGCGCCCGAGTCAGCCGACAGACGGATAATGACTCGATTCGCGCCGACTGCTCCCATCAGGGAACTGTCTAGCACGTTTAACGAGAAATTATCCATCTCCACCGGGGCATCCAGTTTGAGCGATAATACGCTCTCCGGAACCTCGCGGTTGGCCCAGCGGTCTGGCCCGCCATCCTGGGCAAAAACGGCAGAGACGTTCGAGAAAATTAATGCCACTGCCATCAAAGCATAAAAAAAGTTGCGTTTCATGAACTGTTTCCTCCTGAGAAAAGTCTGTGAATGGCTTGCTAGGTTAAACCCAAAATAACCCCTCCAATCTCTCTATATACACCTCCTGAACATCTGGGAATTGGGAACCTGTTGGCATGGTACAAAAAACCACTTTTTGGAGCCTGGATACTTGCCTGTGGTTGCAGTTCCATGACTTTACAGTTCCACCTCGCCAAGAAGGTCGACCCTTTCTGGCTACAAACGGACTTTACAAGATACCCTGCAAGTTATCGCCTATAAAGTATAGCGCAACCTAACAAAATTGCAAGCACTTTGCAATGGTTGCCAGAAAAATCACCCAGATTTCATCCAATTCAAGGCAGCGAGAGTCGACAGGGTATAATCCCCCGCATGTCGAACCAGAAAGCCATCTTCGCGCTCGTCACCCTCGGCCTGCTGGCCGGGCTGGGATTTTACCTTTACCGTGAGTTTCGTTCGAGCGGGACGCGCGGCCTGACCGTTGGGACATTCCTGCGTGACCCAACCTCGCAGGCCAGGCTGGTCATCAAGGCCGGGTCACGCTGCGGCGACGCGCCCTTTCTCTTCCCAACCGACGGCATGGTCGGGTTTTTATGGGACGACTCCTTCCGCCCCGGCCATCGTCATGCCGGCATCGACATTTTTGCCGGGACTGCGGCAGGCATCACCCCAGTCTATGCCGCCTATCCCGGATATCTCACCCGCCAGCCAGATTGGAAATCATCACTGATTGTGCGCGTCCCCAGTGACCCGCTCCAACCGGGCCGCCAGGTCTGGGTCTATTACACCCATCTGGCCGACCAATATGGCAACTCCTTTATCGCCGCCGATTTCCCCCCTGGCACAACCGAAACATATATTGAAGCCGGGACACTGCTTGGCTACCAGGGCAATTATTCCGGCAGCCCGGGCAACCCGGTCGGCGTGCACCTGCACATCTCGGTTGTCGAAGATGACGGGAACGGTCGCTTCAAAAACGAACTCGAAATCGAAAATACTTACGACCCTTCACCCTACTTCGGCCTGGAACTGAACGCCAACCGCAAACCAAACGGAATTCCAGTCTGCGAGACAACGCCATGAACGAATTTGCCGGAAAAGTGATATTGGTGACCGGCGCGGGAAAAGGAACCGGGCGCATGATGACGCGGGAACTCGCTGCGCGCGGGGCCTTCATCGCCGCCAATGATATCTCCCCGCTGAATGTTGATACCGTTGTGGGTGAAATCATCGCCGCTGGCGGGCAGGCCCGCGCCTATGTGCATGACGTCGCCAAGAAAGTGGCCGTCCAGGCAATGGTCAAACAGGTGATGGACGATTTTGGGCGCATTGACGCGCTGATCAACTGCGCCAACGTCCAGCCGCCTGCCCCCCTGCTCGACCTGGATGAATGGGATTTGCACCGCGCCTTCGAGGTCAATGCAATTGGGACGTTCCTGATGATGCAATCCGTCGGGCGCGTGATGCGAGAGCAAGGCAGCGGGGTCATCCTCAACATGCTCAATCTTCCACCCGAATCCCCTGCTTCTTACCTTGCCAGCCGGGGCGGAATTCTGGCCTTGAGTCAACGCGCCGATGAAGAGTTGAAGCCTTACGGGATTCGCGTCTTTGCTGTCAACGAGGATGCCCCCTCTGTTGCTGCCCTGCGTTTGTTGGAAGAGGCCTGGGGCGCAACCAGCAGCCAGAACGGAACAATTGCATCGCAATAAACTCGGCCATCCAATGACCTGCCGCGCAACAGTTAACGCAACGGGTTGGGTTGGCCCGTGCCTCGCAGGCGCGGTCCTCCCAGGAACCGTTTTGGCACTTACCCCGCCATCTCACGGTAAACCACCCACTCCCCCTTGCGATGGTTGAGGTCTTTTATGGCAGTGAAACCATCTGGGCAGGGCGGCAGTTTCTCGCGCGCGGGCGGCGACTCGAATCGCACGGTGATTGGCTCGTCGAGGAAATGAATTGGTTCCATCACAATTCGTAAGGGTCTTCGGCCTGCAAAAAGGCCAGCAGCATATTGCGCTGCGGGTGTGTTTGAATCCAGGCGCGGATATCTTTGATTTTTTCGTAATCTGGCGCGCCGAATTTGAGCAGGTAGATGGCCTCCATCCGGGTCTTTGCCTCTCCGGCGCGCAGTTCCTCCTGCCAGGGGCGGGTGAAGAACTCGTGCAAGTTATCGTGCAGGTTGCGCTCGGCCAAGGCTTCCCACTCACGGTGGTCGAACCAGATTCCGTTACAGTGGCTGCACCGGTCGAGAGTATAGTCCACGTCCGGGAAAATCTTGAATCGCCGCATCAGCCGCCCGCACTCAGGACAAATTTTCAGCAGGTCAGCATCCCAAGTTGGGTTCATCGGCTGAGAGGCTGGTTTTTCGGGCAAATCGCCCCCTTTGGCGCGCAGCCAGCCCATGTAGGCATTCGATGAAATCCAAATCCCGGCGCAGGTGACGCACTGACGGGCAGGCAGGTCATTGACCAGGGTGATTTCGCCAAGCGAATCGGTTTTACAAACGGGACAGTTCATGAGAGGCTCCTTTGATAATCACTACGATTATATACGCAACTGCCCAAGTCGAGGCCGGGCGAAACTTTTTCACCCCTTTCGCCGTTTATAATAAGAAAACGAGGAGAAACCGCATGTCCACTTTAACCTTGAATACTGGCTTGTTCTTCGAGGATTTCCAGCCCGGCCAAACGCTGACCTCAGCCGGGCGCACCGTCACCGAGCATGACGTGGCCGCCTTTGCCGGTCTTTCCGGCGACTTCAACCAGATTCACACCGACGCCGAATTCGCCAAAAGCACGCCTTTCGGCCAGCGCATCGCGCATGGCATCCTGGGGCTGTCCATCGCCTCTGGCCTGGCTGTGCAAACCGGCATTCTGGGCGCGAACGTGCTGGCCTTCCGCGAAATCAATGAGTGGAAATTCGTCAAGCCCGTTTTCCTCGGCGACACCATCCATGTCGAGATGGAAGTAACCGAGGCCAAAGCCCTGCCGCGCATTGGCGGGGGCAGCGTCACCCTCTCTGTCAAAGTCAACAACCAGGCCAACGAAACCGCCATGAAAGGAACCTGGACGGTGTTGGTCAAATCGAAACCAGCGTGAAATCATGCCCGAATCCAAATACCAACCCGACGATTATTTCCCTGAAGGCAAGCCGCCCCAAAAACAGCCTGGGGATGAATCGAAATCTCCCGATTCCGCGCCCAAGCAGCCTGCTCCCACGCCCGAAGACCCGCCCGCTTGGAGTGATTTTACCGGCGCTGTTCCGCCCGGCGGGACGGGAAACAGACCGTCATACTTAAAGCGCTTCACCGCCCCCGAAGAGCCGCCCGCCTGGAACGATTTTACCGAGGCGATGCCCCCCAACCAGCCCGCAGACGAACCTGCTTACCCTGACTGGCTGGAAGAAAACCCCCAACACGGCAGGGCGACAGGCAACCCAGACTATTACGACGATTATTTCACCGGGCGCATCCAGCCTGAAGAACTGCCGATTCCCGGCGAGACGCGCCTCTCGCCGATACACTCACAAACCATGCTGCCGAACGGTGGAATGTCGCAGCGGCCCAGCCCGCCGCCGCTCTACCCGGAGCCGAACTTTCCCCCGGTCGAACCGGTCGAAGCCATAGACCTGAACGCCACGCGCGTCACCCCGGCCGCGCTGCAATCGACCACCGGGCGCAGACGCGCCAAAGCCGCCTCGACCATCCCTGCCCGCCGAAACAATTGGGGATGTTTGGCGCGCTGGCTGGTCATCAGTCTGTTTACGTTGGTTGTAGTCAGTATTCTGGGCGCAATCGCCGCCGTCGCCGCTTACTTTTCGATTGCAGCGGACCTGCCAACGGTAGAAGATTTACGGGCGCGTTCCTCGAAATTCGAGACCACCCGCATCCTCGACCGCAACGGCAACAACCTGTATGAAATTGTTGACCCCAACGCCGGACGCCGCACCACTGTAAAACTGAGCCAGATTTCCCCTTACGTCGTCGCCGCCACCATCGCCACCGAAGACAAAGAGTTCTACAATCACCCGGGCTTCGACCTCGTCGCCATCCTGCGCGCCTTATGGGCCAACACCGAAACTGGCGGGCAGGGCGGCGGCGCATCGACCATCACCCAACAGTTGGCGCGCGCCCTGCTGCTTTCGCCCGAAGAACGCGCTCAGCGGACGTACATGCGCAAAGTCCGCGAAATCATCCTGGCCGCCGAAATCACCCGCCGCTACAGCAAAGATGAAATTCTGGAACTGTACCTGAACGAAATCTATTACGGCAACCTGGCCTACGGCATCGAAGCCGCCGCCGAGACCTATTTTGGCCCTGCGATTGATGGACAGTTGACCGGAACGCCCAACGGAATCCTGACCGATGACCTGAACCTGGCCCAGGCCTCCTTCCTGGCCGGGCTGCCGCAGTCTCCGGCGGTCTATGACATTCACACCAACCGCATCGCTACCCTCGACCGCCACCGTGATGTGATTGTGCTGATGTACACCCTCAGCGCCGAGAAGAACTGCATTGAGGTCAGCAACAGCCCGCAGCCAGTCTGCGTTGGCGTGCAAGAGGCCCTGGCCGCCGCGCAAGACATCGAAAGTTACAAATTCCCCACCCCCAATATCCAAATGCGGTATCCCCATTGGGTGCAATACATCCGCTCGCAGCTAGAAGCCAAATATGACGCCCAAACGATTTACCGCTCCGGCTTTACGGTTTACACCACGCTCGACCCTGCCCTGCAAGATATTGCCCAGCAACTCGTTACCAACCAGGTCAACACGCTGTTTGCCGAGGGCAAGAACGTCAAGAACGGCGCACTGGTGGCTATCCAGCCGCAGACCGGCCAAATCCTGGCAATGGTCGGTTCGCCCGATTTTTATAACGAAGACATTGACGGGCAGGTCAACATGGCAACCAGCCCCACCCGCCAGCCAGGTTCATCTATCAAGCCGTTGACGTATGTTGCGGCCTTTGAAAAAGGCTGGACGGCCTCCACGCTCATCTGGGATGTGCCAACCGGTTTCCCGCCTTCGGGCGACCCCAACGACCCGCGCGAACCCTACACTCCGCGCAATTATGACGGCAAGTTTCGCGGCCCGGTGACGGTACGCAGCGCGCTGGCGAACTCCTATAACATCCCAGCGGTAAAAGCGCTTTACGAAGTGGGCATTTACGATGACCCCAACACTCCCGCCAAAGAGGGCCTGATTGGCATGGCCCAAAAACTGGGCATCACCAGTCTAACGCGCAACGACTATGGCCTGGCCCTCACCCTGGGCGGCGGCGAGGTCAGCCTGCTGGAGATGACCGGCGCATTTGCCGTCTTTGCCAACAACGGCGTGCGCGTCCCGCCGGTTGCCATTTTGAAAGTAGTGGATAGTACCGGCAAAGTGGTCGAAGAGTACAACCCGCCGCCCGGCGAGCAGGTTATCCGCCCGGAACATGCCTTCCTTATCTCATCCATCCTGTCTGACAACAACGCCCGCCGCCCCATGTTCGGCTCCAATTCGGTCCTCAACCTGCCCTTCCCCGCTGCCGCAAAAACCGGAACGACCAACGACTTCCGCGATAACTGGACGATGGGCTACACTCCTGACCTGACCGTAGGCGTTTGGGTGGGCAATGCCGACTATACCCCCATGCAAAACACCACCGGTCTGACCGGCGCAGCCCCCATCTGGTCACAGTTCATGCAGCAGGCCATCCCGCGCCTCACCAGCAACCCCGCCCCGTTCAACCGCCCGCCGGGAATTGTAGATAAAGTCATCTGCGCTGTCTCTGGCACCGAGCCTTCGCAGTGGTGCCCGCAGCAACGCAGCGAAATTTTCGCCGCCGACCAGCCGCCCCTGCCTGCCAGCGAAGACCTATGGAAAGAAGTCATCATTGACACCTGGAGCGGCCTCATCGCCAACAATTCCTGCCGCGATTTTGTCGAAAAGAAAATGACGATGAACGTGGGCGACCCCGAAGGGCGATTCTGGCTGCGTAAGACGGATGAAGGCCGGGCCTGGGCCGAACAAATGGGCTTCGACCGTCCCATCTTTTTCACGCCCAGCGAAGAATGCAATGGAAGCACCCCTCGCGCCACACTCTCCATCGAAAATATCCGCGATGGACAAGTTTTGACCGATGAAAAAATCGATGTCGAAATCATTGCCGACGCTACAGACGGGTTTACGATTTGGAGACTGGAATACGCCGAGGGCGATGACCCAGGCGACAATGACTGGAACCTGCTTATGGAAAGCGACCAGCGCGTTCCCAGCCGAATGAAAGTGGTCAATTGGAACTTAGAAAAGACCGGCAACGCCCGCGTCACTCTGCGCCTGCGCATCGAAAATAAGGATGGTGGCTATGCGGAAAAAATCATTCACGTCAAAATAGAGTACACTCCGCCCACGCCCGAACCAACCCCCATTCCGCCGACCGAAACGCCGACCCCCGTCCCGCCGACCTCTACTCCCGAACCGCCCACTGCTACGCCGGTTCCACCCACAATCGAACCACCCACTCTGGAACCGACCGCCACGCCGTAGCAGGCAAAATAGATAAAACTTGGGGCAGGCTTAAGCCTGCCCCAAGTAAAACACATAGCCATACCAGTCCGCATACTGGCGATATAACTCAATTTCGGCGTATTCCGCATCCAGCACAGATTGGGCTTTGGGACTATCCGGATACTTTCTACGCAGCATCTCGATGCGGGCGGACATGGGGCGATAGTAATTGTCCCACCAGTCGCTTTCGGGCAGAGTGAAATAGCCCAGGGAGCGGTATCCTGCCGCAGACAGGCGCGCCAGGTTCTCGTCGACAGTCGCCATAGCAGGGTATGCCTCGGTCCAAAAACGGTGGGCTGCTTCAGGCGGGTTCGGCTTGAGCCACGAGATTTCGGTCACAGCCACAAATCCGCCCGGCTTGAGCAGGCTGCGCCATTCGCGCAATCCACGCTCGAAACCGATGATGTAAATCGCGCCTTCCGACCAGAGTAAGTCGAAGGATTGGTCGAACTCCAGGTCGAACATCGAAGCATTGCGCGGCTGAATTTGTTCCGTCACCCCGGCTTGAGCCGCGCGGCGGGCGAGGTCATCGAGGAAGGGCTGGTGCGTATCAACAGCAAGGATTGTGCCTTGCGTGGCGCGCGCCAGGGCAACCGTCTGCGCGCCGGGGCCGCAGGCAATATCGAGGATGCGCGGGGATGCGGGCAGGGCGGGGAGCATCCTCAGCGCCCGCAGGGTGGATGCATCGCTGCCAGGGGCTTCACGCGGCAGGTCACGGTGGATTTCCCAGAAGATTTGCTTATCGAGGGAGGCTGTCATCGGGGTTCTCCTGAATTCGTAAAAAATGCTACCAGGCGCGCCGAGACGGCTTCGGCTTCGTCGTGCTGCACCCAGTGGGTGGCATGGTCGAAGTAAACCAGTTGCCCGTTTAGGCAAAACTTGAGGCTCTCGGCGGCCATTTCGGCGCTGAGGGCCACATCGTTTTTGCCCCATAAAATCAGCACAGGCATTTTCAAGCGCATCTCGCTTGGCATGGGCGGGCGAAAGCGCGCCAGGGCGCGATACCAGTTAATCATGCCGGTTAACCCGCCGGAGGCGCGCCACGCTTCTTTATATTCTTCCAATTGCGCGCGGTTGAACGTGCCTTTCTTGCCGCTGGCAATCAGTAAGCGCGCGGCCAGGCTGAAGTCATTCCGCGCCAGCAGCCAATCGGCCAGGCCGGGAATCTGGAAAAAGGCGATATACCAGGATTTGAGCATTTGGCGGGGACGCTTGCGGAGGAAGTCCATCATTACCGCTGGGTGAGGAACGTTCAAAATCGCCAGTTTTTGCACCCGCTGCGGGTACATCATTCCCACCGCCCAGGCGACCGCCGCGCCCCAATCATGCCCGGCCAGGTAGACCTTTTCATAGCCGAGCGCATCCATCAGCCCGACGATGTCTTTTGCCAGTTCGGGCAGGGCATAGACACTCACGCCGCGCGGCGCGTCCGATTGTCCGTATCCGCGCTGGTCGGGGACGATGACGCGAAAGCCGGCCTGCGCCAGGGCCGGGATTTGCCGCTTCCAGCCACCCCAATACTCCGGGAAGCCGTGCAGAAGAATGACCGGCTCGCCATCCGCAGGCCCGGCCAGGACGACGTGCAGTTGGACGCCGTTGGTTTGGAGAAAGACGTGTTCGAGACTGGTCATGGCAATTTCTTGTACGACTGCGGCGCAGGATAACCTTCCATATCATTACGGGGCGGTGGTGAAATATTTTGCCACAATGTCGGAGTAATCGGCGGTGGCGTGGGTTTGCAGCAGGCTGAAAAAGTCTGACGGTTGGGCAATTTTGCCGCTCATTTGGGCGTAGTAGTCCTTCAGGAAGGCGAAAAAGGCGTCATCGCCGATTCGCCCGCGCAGTTCATGCAGGAAGCGCGCGCCCTGGCGGTAGGTGGCGTTGGTATAGGGGGTGAATCCGCCGTAACTGGGGACCGTGCCATCTATTTTGCCTTCGGGTTGGAAGAAGTCAATCCGCGCCGATTGCCACCAGGCGAGTGAATCGGGGTAGTTTTTCTCGTAGAACAGCCGCTCGCAGTAGGTGGTGAGCGATTCATCGAGCCAGGGATGGTTGGCCTGGTCGCTGGCAACCGCGCCAAACCACCAGGCATGGCAGGTTTCGTGGGCGGCGACCATGACGAGGTAGTTGTTTGGGGTGCGGTCGTACAGGTTATAGAAGGCGTTGCTCAAGTAGTAAAGGCCGTCGAACTCCATGCCGTCGTTGAAATCGCCCTGCACGGCGGCCAGGGTTGGGTGCGGGTAGGGGCCAAACAGGTCGGTGTAGGTTTGCACGGCCTTGAGGGTTGTCTCCAGCACGGCCTGGCCGGGGACCTCGAAGCCGGGGAAGTAGTAGGAGGTGATGGTCACGCCGTTCACATCGGCGGAGGCCGATTGCATGGTCAGGCCCATCGAAAAGGCGAAGGTACGGCCATTTTCGAGTGTGTAGCGGGTGGCGAAATCGCTAACCTGCGCCGCGCCGCTGGCAGCAACGGTGGGGGCTTTGAGCGGGTCGGTGAACGCCAGCGTAACCTGGAAATCGGCGGCGGGGTAGGTCAGGTGTTCGCCGTAATACCAGGGGTCGGCCAGCAGCCAGCCATTTTGCGGGTCGAAGGGTGGGAGCATGGGATACCAGTCGGTGAGATTGACCTGCCGGGCGGTGTAGCCAAAAATCTGCGGGCGGATGACGTTGGGGTCGCCCTGGTCGATGAGCGGCAGGACAAGCGCATAGTTGAGATAGATGGCCGCTTGTTCGCCATTGGGAATGGGAGCAGGCGGGTCGAAGGTCAGGCGGTGACGTTCCAGGATGTAATTGTTGATGGTCACGGCGCCCATGCCCAGGCGGTCGAGGCGGAAGATGCCGCGCAACCGGTTGGGTTCAACGGCCAGGGTGATTGTTTCGAGTGGGTTGCCGCTGCGGTTGGTGAAAGTGATTTGCTGCTCGACCAGCAGGGTCTTGTTGTCGTAATCGAACAGGGCTTCGATGGCGTAGGCGATGTCCTGAATGGCGGATGAGATGTCGGGAGGGGTGTCAGGTGTTGAGGTGTCAGGTGTCAGGGGGGGGGGGGGGGGGGGGGGGGGGGGGGGCGGGGGGGGGGGGGGGGGGGGGGAGGGGACCGGGAGGGCGGTTTGTTCAGGGAAAACCGAAGCAGGTGGCAGCGGGGTGAAGGTCGCCGGAACAGGGGGAGAGGCTGGGGCCTGCCCCGCGTTCTCCAGCGGGGTCACGGTGACAACGCCGGGCAGGCCGGGGCCGCAGGAGGTCAAAATCCAAAGAAAAAAGAGGAAAGAGGGGAGAATCTTTTTCATCATCGGTAGGTGAAATAGGTTTGAATCAGGTCGGAATAGTCGGCGGAGGTGTGTTCGGCGAGCAGAGCGAAGAAGTCAGCAGAGGCGGCGATTCGTCCGCGATTGCGGGCGTAGTAATCTTGCAAAAAGGCCAGGAAGGCCGCATCACCCATGCGGGAGCGCAGGGCTTCGAGGAATTTGGCGCCCTGAAAGTAAACGGCATTGACGTAGGTTCGGAATGAGCCGGTGTCGTAAATACGCCAGTCTACATAGCCGGTGGGGTTGTAATAGTAAATGCGAAAGTTCCACCACCAGTTGAGCGCGCCGGGATAATTGTACTCGTAGAAAATGCGCTCGCTATAGGCGCACAGGGCTTCATCGAGCCAGGGTTCGAGGGCCTGGTCGTTGGCGACGCCGCCATACCACCATTGGTGAGCGGTTTCGTGGACGGCAATCACCGTCAGGTTGTTGCGCACCGTGCCATCGAAGGCATTGTAAAAGTTGGCCGCCAAAAAGTACAGGCCATCAGCCTCCAGACCGTCGTTCAGGTCGGTTTCGACGACCGAGAGCGCGCCGTGCGGGTAAGGGCCATAGACGCTGCGGTAGGTCAGCATGGCCTGGCGGGTCATTTCCAACACATGCGCGGCGGCAGCGGCGTGTTCGGCAAAGTAGTAATTGTAGATGGTGATGCCATCCGCGTCGGCGGTTTGCACCAGGAAGTGCGGGCTGGCACTGATGGTGAAGTTGCGGGCGTTGGGGAAGTCATACAGGAGGGCGCCGTCTTCGTAGCGGGCCGGGGCCGAGGCGGCTACTACCGGCGGCGCGGCATCGGCGAAGGTCAGGCGCACGCGAAAATCGGCCAGGGGATAGACCAGGTTTTCGCCGTAGGGATGCGGATCGCGCAAGACCCACGCGCCGCCGCCTGCGTAGGGGACGACAAAGGGATACCAATCTATCAGGTTGGCCTGCCGCCAGGTGTATCCGAAATTCTCGTGGCGGGTGGAACTGTAGGGCAGGTTCAAGCGGTAGGCAATTCCGATTTTGACGGCCTGCCCCGGCGCGAGCGGCGGGTTCAAGGTGACAGTCAGCCACTGACCATTGAGGCTGTAATCGCCGGGAGCGTCGTTGATGGTCAGGGTATCGAGGAAGAAAACGCCCGTCCACAAATTGGGGTTGACGCCCAGTACCAGGCTGGGGAGCGTTTCTCCGCTCTGGTTGGGATACAAGATGACCTGGCTGACGGTGACGGTGCGATTGGCGTAATCCATCAGCGCGGAGAGGGTATATTGGGGGTTGAGGGTGTCAGGTGTTGAGGTGCCAGGTGTTGAGGTGTCAGGTGTCAGGTGAGGAGGGGGAGGTGTCAGGCGCGAGGTGTCAGGGGTTGGGGTTGTAGGCAGGATGGTGGGAATTGGAATGGGGGTTTGGGTATTGGGCGAGGGTTGGAAGGGGGTGGCGGTGGATTGCGGGTTGGCGGTAACGAAAACGTAGGCTTCCAGCGGATGCGGGTCGGTAGAGGTGGAGAGGGGGGCGGCCAGGCAGGAGACGAGGAGGAAAGAGAAAAGATAGGAAAGGAAAAGGTGAAGGGCGGAACGAATGGCGCGGTTCATGGCGGGCATTGCAGGGGATTATACCTTTGGTAACTGCCTACCCTCACCCTAACCCTCTCCCAAAGGGAGAGGGAAACGGATAGATAAAACGGATTTTCTGGCCAAAAACGACAAAATCTCCTGGTTTTTCTCCCCTCTCCCCCCGTGACGCGTGCCACGCAGTGGTAGAGGGGCTGGGGGTTAGGGTGAGTAGTATCCCCGGCTGATTTCTAGCAGCGCTTCTTTGAGTTGCTCCACTTCTTCCAACGTGTTGTAATGCACCGCGCCGACGCGCACCAGGCCGCCCTGGTCTTCCAGGCCGAGCCGCTCGGTGACGTTGATGGCGTAGTAGTTGCCATCCCAAACGTAGATGTTCCGCTCGGCGAGTTGTTCGGCCACCCGGCGCGGGTGCAGGTCGTTCAGGCGGAAGGAGAAGGTCGCCACGCGCTGTTCGAGTTTTTTCGGGTCGGTGAGGCCGTAGAGTTGCAGCCCCGGAACGGATTGTAGCGCGGATAAGAGCGCGCGAGTCAGCTCGAGTTCATAAGCGTGGACCGCCGTCAGCCCTTTTTTGAGTTCCAGCCGCCGCCCGCTGTAGCCTTCTTCGGCGAGACCTTCGAGATGTTCATCCCCAAACTCTTTTCCCAGCCATTCGTAATATTCGACCGCGCCCAACACTCCGGCAATCCCCTCGTGGTTTTGCGTGCCGGTCTCGAATTTGTAGGGCAAGGCGTTGGAGGCCGGGCGCACTTTGTAGGCGAATAATTCTTCTAGGAGATGCCGTTTGCCATAAAGGATGCCGCAGTGCGGGCCAAAGAACTTGTAAGACGAGGAAACCAGAAAGTCGCAATCCAATTTCTGTACGTCAATTGGCCCATGCGCGGCGTATTGGACGGCGTCCACATAGACGATTGTCCCCGCCGCGTGCGCCATCTCGATGATTTTATGGAGCGGGTTGATGGTGCCGAGCGCGTTCGAGGCGTAACCGACCGCCAGCAGGCGCGGTTTACGCTCCAGGGCGCGCTGTAAATCATCCAATTTGAGCGTGCCGTCTTCAACATCGAAATCTACCCACAGAACGTCAACGCCCCTGTCTTGCGCGGCCAACACCCAGGGCGTAACGTTCGCGTCGTGGTCGAGACGGGTGACGACAATCGAATCGCCGGGGTTCCAGGCGCGGGAGATGGAGCGGCTGAGGTGCAGGGTGAGGGTGGTCATGTTGTTGCCGAAGATGATTTCCTCGGCGCTGGGGGCGTTGTAGAAATCGGCCATCGCCCGATGCGCTTCTTCCAGAATAGCGTCTGAGGCAACACTGGTGGCAAACGCTCCCTCGTGATTGGCGTTGCATTCCAGCAGGTAGTGGGTGATGCGGTCGAGCGAGTGGCGGGCAATTTGCGTGCCGCCGGGGTTATCGAAGAAGATGACGGGCTTGCTGAGGGCAGGGAACTGGCTGCGGACAAGCGCAAGGTCGAGCGGCATAGGAATCCTCCGGGGTAAATAAGGATGATGGGCAAATTATCTGTTGGTTTCTACGGCCATCGCTTCGGCGCGTTTGAACTCTTCGGGAGTGTTCAGATTCCAGAAAACCAGGCCAGCCTGGTCGTAGGGGCGAATCTCTTCAGGCTGGAGTGTTCGCACGTTCACTTGGGGAAACCAGGAAATAAGTTTCCATTGGTCAGCCAGAATTGCGCCCTGGCAGGCTGGCAGGCAGGTTTCGCGCCGGTACAGGCTGTGGAGCGGCTCCAGGCCCTCTGGCCCGCCAGGAATGACGACATCTACCTTTTCGTCAAGAATGATTTCTTTCTGAAAATTAATCAGTTCGGGGCTGGCAAAGGGCATATCGCAGGCCAGCACGGCCACCAGCGGATGCGAGGCACAGGCCAGGGCCGTATGCAACCCGCCCAGCGCGCCGCGTTCGGGGTAAATATCGGCAAACAGCGGCAGGCCGAGGAATTGATAGGCTTGTGGCTCGTTGGTGGTGATGATGATTTCATCGGCAATCGGCGCAACCCGCTGGATGATGCGCTCGATGAGTGGCCTGCCGAGGAAGGGCATGAGGGCTTTATCCTGCCCCATGCGGGTTGATTTGCCGCCAGCCTGAATCGAAACGGTCAACATGGGTGTATTATATAAGTGTGTTTATCAGTTTGCCAGTTTTCCTTTGTCGGTTTTCCGGGTTTACGGTTTTCCAATTTTTCAGTTTTCCGGTTTTCCTGTTTACTTGTTTCCCTGTTTACTTAAGCGAGGTGCCGCTATGAAAGACCTGGGAACTTTCCTTGATTCGCTGACCTCCCAGGGGGAACTTTATCAGAAGTTAGAAAATGGCAGTTTGCGCTGCACCGCCTGCGCCCATCGCTGTCTCATCCGCCCGGGCAAGCGCGGAATTTGTCAGGTACGTTTCAACCAGGAAGGGGAGTTGCGCGTGCCGTGGGGTTACGTCGCCGCTTTGCAAGTTGACCCGATTGAGAAAAAACCGTTTTCGCACGTCCTGCCCGGCGCCACCGCGCTGACCTTTGGGATGCTGGGGTGTGATTTGCACTGCGATTACTGTCAGAACTGGCTGACCTCTCAGGCCATGCGCGACCCGGCAGCAGCGGTGGCCGGGAATCTCGTCCGGCAGATGACCCCCGACGAAGTGGTGAAAATAGCGAGGCGTCACGGGGCAGAGGTCGTAGTTTCCTCTTACAACGAACCGCTGATTACCTGCGAGTGGAGCGTCTCCATCTTCAAGAAAGCCAAATCTGCCGGGCTGATGTGTGCTTTTGTCTCAAACGGGAATGCCACGCCCGAAGCACTTGCGTACCTGCGCCCCTGGCTGGATGCGTATAAGGTGGATTTGAAAACGATGCAAGAGAAGAACTACCGCCGCCTGGGCGCGGTGCTGAAGAATGTGCTGGATACCATCGAACAGGCGCACGCGCTCGGCCTGTGGGTAGAGGTGGTGACGCTGGTAGTGCCGGGCTTCAACGACAGCAGTGAGGAGTTGTACGAAGCGGCCCGCTTCCTGCGCTCGGTTTCGGCGGATATTCCCTGGCATGTGACAGCCTTCCACCCCGATTATAAGATGACCGACCGCGATTACACCCCCGCCCAAACTCTCATCCGCGCCGCCGAGATTGGACGCGAGGCCGGGTTGAATTACGTCTATGCGGGCAACCTGCCGGGGCGGGTAGAAGATTACGAATCAACGCACTGCCCAAATTGCAATCGCACGCTGGTCAAACGCCAGGGATATGTAGTGACGGCGTATCATTTGACCGAGCAAGGGAATTGCTCGTACTGCGGCGCAAAGATTGCAGGCTTGTGGCCGACCGAATTGAAGCGCGTTCGTTTGCATGGGATGGGCATTCCATTTTCTGTTAAGTAGTTGTTAACCTGTTGTATAATAACAACGCATGGCGTGTGCTATGCCAGAGGAAAAGAGGAACGCCGTTGCCCCAGCCTCTGTCATTCCCAATTCTCTAGGAGGAGAACATGAAACGTTCGTTGTACGTCTTGCTGTCTCTGTTTGTGTTGGCCAGCATGGTGCTGGCCGCCTGCGGAGGCGGTGCAACCGCTACCCAGGCGCCCGCCGCGCCGGAACAGCCGACCGCCGCGCCAGAGCAGCCAACTACTGCGCCGGCCGCTCCGGAAGAACCTACACCCGCGCCAGATGTGCCGGTTGCCACCTTCGATGGCAAATCGCTCATCGTTCCGCCGGAAGAATGTAACGGCGATTACGCCGGTCTGTTCCAGGCCATCGAAGCAGTGGACGATTACACAGTCAAGTTCACCCTCTGCCGCCCCGACCCGGCCTTCCTTTCAAAAATTGCCTTCTCGCCCTTTGCCATTTACCCCTCGGAATGGCTCGAAGCCACCGCTGGAGAAAGCAGCCGCACCAGCGAAGGCCTGGAAAAACCGATTGGCACTGGCCCCTACAAGATTTCCGAATGGAAGCGCGGCGAGAGCGTCAACTTCACAGCCTTTGAAGATTACTGGGGCGAACAACCCTTTGCCAAGACCCTGGTGCTGCGCTGGCAGTCTGAAGCCGCCGCCCGCCTGCTCGAACTCCAGGCTGGCACGGTGGACGGCATTGACAATGTCGGTCCGACGGACTTCGACGTTGTAGCCTCCGACCCGAATCTGGCCCTGGTGAAGCGTCCCGCCCTCAACATTTTTTACATCGGCATGACCAACACCTTCAAGCCCTGGGATGATGTCCGCGTGCGCAAGGCAATTGCTTACGGCATCGACCGCCAGCGCATTGTAGATAACTTCTACCCGGCCGGCTCTGAAGTTGCCTCGCACTTTACGCCCTGCTCCATCCCCAATGGCTGCGTAGGTGACCCCTGGTACGACTTCAACCCCGAAGAAGGCCGCAAACTGTTGGCCGAAGCCGGCTTCCCCGATGGATTCAAGACCAAGATTTACTACCGCGATGTCGTGCGCGGCTATCTGCCCAATGTTGCGCAGGTAGCGCAGGATGTTCAAGCCCAACTCAAACAAAACCTGAACATCGATGCCGAAATCGTAGTCATGGAATCGGGCGCCTTCATCGAAGCCTCCACCACCGGCAAACTGGATGGCCTGTACTTCCTCGGTTGGGGCGCGGACTACCCACACATCACCAACTTCCTCGAT
This sequence comes from uncultured Anaerolinea sp., assembly GCA_964422545.1. GTDB lineage: Bacteria > Chloroflexota > Anaerolineae > Anaerolineales > Villigracilaceae > UBA5195. The sequence goes on from CAYRBO010000022.1 coordinate 26,965, forward strand.
TTCCACTTTGGCGCGGCCAACCCACAATTTGGCAACCCCTTCCCTGAAATCTACGAAAAATTGACCGAGGGCGCCCAGATTGCGGACCCCAAGCAGGCTGAACCGATTTATATCGAGGCCAACAATGCAATTCGCGAATTGGTGCCGATGATTGCGGTGGCGCATGGCGGTTCTGGCACGGCGTATCGCGCCGATGTGACCAACCCGCAGGCCAGCCCGCTGACCAACGAGCAGTTCGCCGTTTCTGACCCCGGCGGACGGGATGTCTTCGTCTTCATGCAGAATGCCGAACCCATCAGCCTGTTCTGCGCCGATGAGACCGATGGCGAGTCGCTGCGGGCTTGCGACCAGGTGATGGAAGCGCTCTACGGGTACGAAGTTAATGGCACAGCCGTCGTTCCCATGCTGGCGGAAGTCTGCGAACCGAATGACGACCTGACCGTGTGGACCTGCACCCTGCGGCAGGGTGTCAAATTCCATGACGGCACCGATTTCACCTCCGCCGATGTGGTAGCAACCTTCAACATGGGGCTGAACATTGCCTCGCCCACGCACGTCGGCAACACCGGCGTTTGGGAATACTATGATTATCTCTGGGGTCTGATGAAGAAACCCGGCAAATAATCATCCTGTCTAAGGCTTTCTGATGACACGGGATGACGGCTCAAAACCCGTCATCCCGTGTTCACAAAAGGGATTGTCTGCCCATGATGCTTCAATACATTCTGCGCCGTTTGCTCGCTGCCATTCCCGTCCTGCTCGGCATTTTGCTGGTGACCTTTGCCCTGGCGCGCATGATTCCAGGCGACCCCTGCCGGGCTTTGCTGGGAGAAAAAGCCACCCAGGAAACGTGCGAACGCTTTATGCGTGAAAAAGGCCTGGATAAGCCCATTTACCAGCAATTCTTAATTTACATTCAAGATATTGCCCGCGGCGATTTCGGCAATTCCATTCGATTCAGCCAACCTGTAACCCGCATTTTGGTCGAGCGGCTGCCCACAACCGTAGAATTAAGTTTTGCAGCCCTGTTCGTGAGCATTCTGGTTGGCATTCCTCTCGGCATTCTTTCTGCGGTTCGTCATAATTCATGGGTGGATGTTGTGACGATGATTTGGGCCAATATCGGGGTTTCCATGCCCGTTTTCTGGCTGGGATTGATGTTGGCCTACGTTTTCTCGTTACTTTTAAGGGATACCCCGTTCTGGCTGCCTCCATCGGGCCGGGTCAGCCCCGGAACAGATACCACCGCTTTTTATATTGCCTGGAACTTAACCCTGCCTGAGAGCGGCTTGTGGCGCGGTTTGGCTGAATTCGTTTCCCGGCTAAACATTCTCAATGCCTTGCTGACCGGCAACTGGGAACTTTTGCGGATTGCGGTTCGCCACCTGATTCTCCCTGCGGTAGCGTTGGGAACTATCCCAATGGCGCTGATTGCCCGCATGACGCGCTCTTCCATGCTGGAAGTGCTTGGGCAAGATTACATCCGCACGGCGCGCGCCAAAGGAGTGCGCTACAGCGAAGTCATTTTGAACCACGCATTTCGCAATGCCCTTTTGCCAATTGTCACCGTGCTGGGCCTTTCGCTCGGAACGCTGCTGGGCGGCGCAGTCCTTACTGAAACCATTTTTGGGCTTTCAGGCGTTGGACGCACCCTATACGATGCTATTACCGCGCGTGATTATGCCGTTGTGCAAGGGTTTACGGTTGTCATTGCAATTTTCTTTGTCGTTCTCAATCTCATTGTAGATATTTCCTACGCCTATATTGACCCCCGCATTCGTTTGGATTGACCATGAACAACCCAACCTCGCCCAAAATTGCAGAACTGGATGCCGAATCGCTCTCACTCGAATCTGTCAGCCTATGGCGTATCACCTGGAAACGTCTCTTTCGCCGCAAATCCTCGCTGGTTGGCATGGGGATCATTCTACTCCTCGTGCTGATTGCGCTGACCGCTCCTTGGATTGCTCCCTACGACCCGCTGCAAGTGCTAATTGGCATCGAAAACGTCAAAGCCCGCCAGGCGCCGTGCATTCATCTTTTGGGATGTCCACAAGACCAGCCGCAACATCTGATGGGCATTGATGGCAACGTCCGCGACCAGTTTAGCCGTCTGCTTTATGGAACTCGTCTGAGCCTGATGGTTGGCTTTTCCACTGTCACATTTGCGATTGTAGTTGGCACAGTGCTGGGCGCGCTGGGCGGTTACTTTGGCGGTTGGATGGATAACGCCATCATGCGCGTGATGGATGTGTTGCTGGCATTCCCTTCTCTCTTGTTAGCCATCGCCATCGTCACTGTGCTGGGACCTGGACTCATCAACGCCCTGCTCGCCATTGGGATTGTTTCCATCCCAGCGTATGCGCGGGTCGTACGAGCCAGCGTCTTATCCATTCGTGAAATGGACTATGTTTCTGCCACCCGCGCCCTGGGCGGTAATACGAACCAGATTCTTTTTGGGCGCATTTTGCCCAACGCCCTCACCCCGCTCATTGTTCAAGGCACGCTCGGCATCGCCACTGCCATCCTGGATGCCGCCGCGCTTTCTTTCCTGGGGCTGGGAGCGCAGCCGCCGACCCCAGAGTGGGGCTCCATGCTTGGAACTGAACGTAATCAGGTATTTACGGCTCCCCACCTGGTGTTTTTCCCCGGCTTTGCCATTATGCTCACTGTGCTGGCCTTCAACCTGCTGGGTGATGGCCTGCGCGACGCCCTCGACCCGCGCCTGGCGCATGTTAGCAAATAATGGCTCTTCAAGAATCTCCGTGATAGGCATTTTTCGGACACGGAAAACGCGGAAAAAACGGATGAACACGGAAAAATCAGTATTTAAAAAGTTCTTTCCGTGCGTTTCCGTAAATTCCGCATGTTCCGTGTACAGGTTTTCACGCTAATTCTCAGAGAGCCCAAATCATTCTTGCCCTTCGTGGCCGGTTTTGATGTATAATTTACCTATCCGGGAGGAGTAAGCGACCGGAACGCTGATAGAGAAGGCGGTGTTGGTTTATTTTTCAACGCTGGAAGCCGCCGCAGCACACCCCTCGCCGAACGTCGCCCGGAGTCAATGCCGAAGAACGCAATGTTCAGTTATCAGTGAACACTGTCCAGTAGACCGGCACGGTCGTCCCCGTTAGCAGACAACCTGATGATGGTCAGGGAAGCGCGCTGGCAATGTGCCAGCGAATCGAGGTGGTACCGCGGAAGGAACGCGCCTTTCGTCCTCAAGTGGACAAGGCGCGTTTTTGTTGTTCAAAAATTCATTCTTTCGAATGATCAAATAACGAGCACCGATTATCGAATTGGAAAGGTCTCTTATGAGCATTTACGAACTCCCCAAAACCTACGACTTCAAAGCCACCGAGCAGCGCATTTATGCGCTGTGGGAGGCTGGCGGCTACTTCCAGCCGCGCAACGACCCCAATAAGCCCGATTTCGACCCAACGGTGGAGCCGTTTGTCATTTCCATCCCCCCACCCAATGTCACCGGTGAACTGCACCTCGGTCATGCCATGTTCGTTAGCATGGAAGACCTGATGATTCGCTATCACCGCATGAAGGGCTACTCCACGCTGTGGGTTCCCGGCACCGACCATGCCGGGATTGCCACCCAACTGATGGTGGAACGCCAACTCCTGAAAGAAGGCACCAGCCGCGAGCAAGTAGGACGCGAGGAATTCCTGCGCCGCACCTGGGCCTGGAAAGAAGAAAAAGGCGGTATGATTACCCGTCAGATTCGCCGCCTGGGTGCCTCTTGCGATTGGACCCGCGAACGATTCACGATGGACGAAGGCCTCTCCCGCGCGGTGCGCGAGGCCTTTGTGCATTTGTATGAAAAAGGCCTCATCTATCGCGGCCCGCGCCTCATCAACTGGAGCCCCGGCCTGAAAACCGCCGTCAGCGACCTGGAAGTGGAATATTCCGAAGAGCCCGGCACCTTATACTACTTCAAATATATGCTTGCGGGTTCTGACGAATACATCCCGGTTGCCACCACCCGCCCAGAAACCATCCTGGGCGATACCGCCGTGGCCGTCCACCCCGAAGACGAACGCTACCAGAAATACATCGGCAAAAAGGTCATCGTTCCCATTTTGGGCCGCGAAATTCCGGTGATTGCCGATGAATACGTGGCGCGCGAATTTGGCACCGGCGCGCTCAAAATCACCCCCGGCCACGACCCCAACGACTACGAAATCGGTCACCGGCACGGACTGCCGGTCATCTCCATGCTCGATAAAGAAGCGCGCGTGAACGAAAACGGCGGCCCTTACCAGGGGCTAGACCGCTTCGAGGCGCGTAAAAAACTATGGGCCGACATGAAAGCCGCCGGGTTGGTCATCAAAGAAGAACCATACACCCTTAATGTGCCGCGTTCGCAGCGCGGCGGCGAAATCGTCGAACCGATGATTTCTGAACAATGGTTCGTGCGCATTGCCCCGCTGGCTGAAAAAGCCCTGGCCGCTGTCAAAAATGGCGACATCAAAATCGTGCCGGAACATTTCGAGAAGGTCTATTACAACTGGCTCGAAAACATCCAAGATTGGTGCATCAGCCGCCAACTGTGGTGGGGACACCGCATTCCAGTCTGGTACTGCGCCGACTGCGGCCAGCAAACCTGCGCCCGCCAGGACCCCTCCGCCTGCGCTCACTGCGGCTCGGCGAACATCGAACAAGACCCCGATGTGCTGGATACCTGGTTCTCCAGCGGCCTGTGGCCCTTCTCCACGCTCGGCTGGCCGCAGGAAACCCCCGACCTGAAATACTTTTACCCAACCTCCTATATGGAGACTGGCTACGACATCCTGTTCTTCTGGGTGGCGCGCATGATTATGAGCGGCCTGGAGATGACCGGCAAAATCCCCTTTCACACCGTGTACCTGCACGGTCTCATCCGCGATGAGCACGGGCAAAAAATGTCCAAAACCAAAGGCAATGTGATTGACCCGCTCATCGTGATGGACGAGCTCGGCACCGACGCGCTGCGCTTTACCCTGCTGGTCGGTTCCACGCCCGGCAAAGACACCAATCTGAGCCTGAAAAAGGTGGAGGCCAACCGCAACTTTGCCAACAAACTGTGGAATGCCTCCCGCCTGGTTATTTCTCTGCTCCAAAAAGCCCCCGCTGCGCCCACTGCGCCCCAACCAAAGTGGACTCTGGCTGACGCCTTCATCTTTGCCCGCCTGAAAACCCTCACCCGCGAAGTGGAGCGTCTGTTCCAAACCTTCCAGTATGGGCAGGCCGGGCAGTTACTTTATGACTTTTTCTGGAGCGATTTTGCCGACTGGTACCTCGAAATTGCCAAACTCCAGATTAACGAAGGCGGCGACCGGGCTTTCTACACCGCCGACCTGCTGGTACGCACGCTCGATACAACCCTGCGTCTGCTGCACCCCTTCATCCCATTCGTGACCGAGGAGATTTACGGCCATCTGAAACAGGCCAGTAACCAGCACTCTGAATGCCTTAAGCCGCAAGATGGCAAGTGGAGCGAAGTGCTGATGATTGCCCGCTGGCCCGAACCGATGAAGGACGAAGGCTGGGAAGAGGAAAACCTGCGCGAATTTACCCTCTTTCAAGATGTGGTGCGCGCTATTCGCAATCTGCGGGCCGAAAAGAATGTTAAACCCGGCCTGAAACTGGCCGCCATTGTGGTGGAAGGCCGAGAGCGCGAAGGCCTATACGACAGTTTGAAGCGCGAACTGGCCACCCTGGCCGGGCTGGACGAAAACCGCATTACGGTTTATGCCGACCTGAAGAGTAAACCCGAAGGCCACATTGCGCTGGTGGCGGGTTCCGTGGAAATCTACCTGCCGCTGGCCGAACTGGTGGACCCCGCCGAAGAACGCGCCCGGCTGGAAAAAGAACTGGCCGAAGCCCAGGCCCAAATTGCCCGCCTGGAAAAACTGCTCGGCTCCGATTTTGCCATCAAGGCCCCCGCAGCGGTCGTCCAGAAAGAGAAGGAAAAACTCACTGCATACAAAGACACCGCCGAGAAAATCAAGGCCCAGTTATAAAAATATATGCGCCGCAGTTTACCCGCGGCGCATATATTTTGGAGATATGGACAGGCTTACCCTCAAAAATGCCGCCACCAGTTGACCACCAGCCCGACTACGGTCAAAACGGCAGATGCGATTAACGATTCGCTCCAACTAAATTCAAGATACAGTCCCATAAAGAAGATGAACAGGAAAATCACCAGGCCGGCCAGGAGTATAACTTTCATAAAAATTACCTCTCATGTATAGAGAATGATTAGCGGTTTGATTGCGCCTGCTGCCAAATGGCAGTATTGAAAGCATCGTTAGCGTTTATTGGGCCGGGCAGGGCTTCATACTTGACCAGCATGTCAGCCAGCAATTGCCATTGGGGGGCGTCTTGCCAGCCGTAGCCGTGTTCGCTTTGGGCGTCGGCCAGTTCGGTTTCGAGCATGTAGCGCATGTGAGCGGGGTCGGTTTCAGGACCGGCATACTTAATTACGATTTCGACGGCTTCATCAGGATTGGCCTGAGCGTAGGCAATGCCTTTCAGTGCAGCACGCAAGAAGCGGGTCAGGGTATCGGCATGTTCGGCCAGGTAACCTTCACTGGTCACATACGCCAGCCCCAGGGTGGGAACATTGTAATCTGCCGCATCCCACAGGGTCAGTTCGTATCCCCAACTTTGAAGCAAATAGGGTTCGTTGGATTTGAAGAGCGGATAAACATCCACTTGCTTTTCAGAGAGAGCGCGCGGGTCGAAGCCCACATTCACCAGGTTGACCTTGTTCACATCGGCCCCGGCGGCGGCCAGCAAGGCGAACAAATCGGGCGGGGGCGTGCCTTTATAGCCGACGGTTTTGCCTTCCCAATCTTTGGGCGTTTCCAGTCCCGATTCTTTGAGCGCGGCGAAGGCTTGCTGCCCCTTTTGACCAATAAGCGCAATCGAGACGACCGGCAAACCTGGCTCGGCGCGGCGTTGCAGCACGGTGGCGGCGTCCATCGTCGTCACCTGTACCGTCCCGGCCACCAGCAGTTGGACGTGCTCCCCCCGACCCGGCGAGTGTTCGATAGTCACGTCTAACCCGTTTTCGGCAAAAAAACCTTTTTCTTTGGCAACGTATGCGCCCACAAAAGGCAGGTTGGCTTGCGGCTTGTACCCGGCCATAAACGTGAGCGGCGTGAGGGTGGAGAGATCAGGTGTCAGGGGCGCGGTGTCAGGTGCGTCTGGAGAAGCGGGCGTGGCGCTGGGAGCGCAGCTGTTCAACAGGAGCAGGGCAAAAATCAGCAGGGGGAAGATGGTCTTACGCATGGTTCTTGAGTGAATCTCCTTTGATGATGGTTTTCAACTTTTCCAACGGATGATTTTTCTTTCCAGCCAGGCAATCAGGCCATATGCAGACATGCCAGAGAGCGACAGGATGAAGATGGCGGCGAACATGGGCGGCAGGTTCAGGTTGCTGTAGGCCAGCCACATGACGCGTCCCAGGCCGCCCGATGCGCCCGTCCACTCGGCAATGACCGCGCCGACCAGCGAGAGCGGGGCGGTGACGCGCAGGGCGGCAAACAGGTAAGGCAGGGCCAGCCAGGCGCGCAAATGAACCAGGATTTGCCAGTTCGTAGCGCGGTGGACACGCATCAGGTCGAGCATTTCGCGCTCGGCGCTTTGCAATCCGACCAACACGTTAACCAGGGTGGGAAAAAAGGTCAACAGAGCGGTGATGATAATTTTTGGGACAATCCCAAACCCCAGCCAGATGGTCAGCAGGGGCGCGATGGCCGCCAGCGGCGTAGATTTGACCAGGATGGCCAGCGTCATCACGCCGCGCTCCAGGTTGGGCCGCAGGCTGACCAGCGCGGCAACCAAAATTCCGACCAGCCCGCCGATGAGCAATCCGCCCATCGCTTCGATGATGGTGACCGAGAGAGCCGAGAGAAAGTAGCCGGGCCGGGCAAGAAAGGTCTGGACGATGCGGGTGGGCGCGGGCAGCAGGTAGACAGGAATCTCGCGCCACTGCACGAGAAACTCCCAGGCGGCAAACAAGCCAGCCAGCATGAGCAGGGCAAAGAAAATAGAGCGATTCTGGGGCGACAACGCGCTGCCAGCCCGGGACATAACCAACGAGCGCATCAGGCGAATCAGGCCAGCCCTTGCCAGGCGGTCAGCGAATCGGGGAAGATACGAAAGGCCTGCCATTCGGTGGCGGGAAGCGGGCTATTTTGTCCCAGGTAGCGGCGGCGCAAGCGGTTCAGCAGTCCTTTCAGCCCGCCGGGCAGGTCGGAATTTTGCAGGGGAAGGGCCCGTCCACGCGCCAGGACGCGCCGCAGGGGTGGCCAGGGTTCATCTATCGCCAGGGAAACGCTGGGGTTGGCAAGCACATACTCGGCCCACAGCGACCCCTGCCAGGCGGTAACGTAGAAGCCCTTTCCGTCCCATTCCTGCCAGACCGGGACGACATGAGGGGTGCCGTCTGGGCGCAGGCAGGCCAGGCGGGCAATCCAGGGGCCGGAAAGAAAAGCGGTAGTTTGGGCGTCATCCAATGCGCGCCGCCGGGTAGGGGGTTCGGGAGATGGATTTTGCCAGGGGGTATAACGCAGCGCTCCCAGCCGATAAGAAAGCCGGGCGGCCATCTCACGCAGCGGGGGCAGGAATCGCTCCAGGCCTTCCGCGTTCCAACGGAAGGCTGGCGTGCTCAGAAGTAACGCGGCGGATGGAATTTGCCCATCGCGGCAGATGGGCAGGGCAAGTTCCACGCTTTCGTCCCCAAGGGTGAGCGCGTATCCCATTTGGGCGGTTTCGGGCGGCGGCGAGGCGAGCAAAACCTGGGCTGCGGCGCTCTCCACCGGGAATTGTTCCGCCGGAGGATACACGCTGCGCACCCGCGCCGAGCCTTCCACTTGCGCGGCCAGCAGCGCACCGGTTGGAGCCGGCAGGGCCAGGGCCAGCGTTTCGGTCAGGTTCAAGGCCGAGGCTTCTTGGTGAAAGGCGGTTTGCAGGTTGGGCGCCAGCGAGGTTCCACTTCGCCAGGCCAACAGGCGCGGCCCGGCGCGATAGCGTCCGCGCTTTTCGGCTTGTTCGATATAGCCGAGCGTCTTCAGGGTGTTGAGCAGAACGAACAGCGAGCTGCGCGAAATGTCTATCCGCGCCAGCAGTTCGGGAACTTCAACGCCGATAGACTGTTCGAGCAGGATTTCGAGCAGAAGCAGGGCGCGTTCGACGGAAGGGGTTTCGGAATCTGACGGCAATCAAAAGTCCTTTATTATGGATTATTGTCCAGTATAAAGGATTTTATTCAGGATGACAAGGATAGTCAGAGATTTTTTCCCATTTTACCGCCATCGGAATCCCCGCAACCATGAACAAGACTCGCGTTGCTGCCTGCCGATGTGATAAAATCAAATCTGAATATGAAGACCAGACCGAAAGTGCTTCATTCGTTTTACTATATTACTTAACCCTTTTGTTGTTTCATCAAAGGCTTCCGAGGTCTCCAGAACTTCGGAAGTCTTTCTGTAACCACCCAAAGGAGATAAACATGCCCACCGCCCCTCAATCCCCCTATCTGCCATTCGGCGACAACACCCACGCCCCCTGGTATGGCAAAGACATTTTATCCGTCAAACAATTCACCCGCGCCGATTTAGAATACATCTTCGGAGTAGCTCACGAAATGCGCGGGATGGTTGAACGGGTTGGCACTTTTGACTTACTCAAAGGCAAAATCCTGGCCAACCTGTTTTATGAACCATCCACCCGTACATCGTCGTCCTTCACCGCTGCGATGGAGCGGCTGGGCGGCTCGGTCATCCCGATTAACGAGGTGAAATACTCATCTGTTTCGAAAGGCGAAAGCCTGGCAGATACTGTACGCACGCTAGAATGCTACGCCGATGTCATCGTGCTGCGCCACCCGGAAACCGGCTCCGCTGCAATTGCTGCCAAAGCAGCCAAAAAACCGGTCATCAACGCCGGTGATGGCATTGGCGAACACCCCACCCAAGCCCTGCTCGACGCCTTCACCATCTTCGAGGAACTCCGCGAAGGCCAAATTGACGGCATGACCGTCACCATGCTCGGCGACTTAAAATATGGCCGCACCGTTCACTCACTGGCGCGTCTGCTGTCGCTCTACAACGTCAAACTCAACTACGTCTCGCCCGACATCCTGCGCATGCCCAGGGAAGTAATGGACGAAGTGGCCGAAAAAGGCATTCCGCAGGCCGAATATGCCACCCTCGAAAAAGTCCTGCCCGAAACCGATGTGCTATACGTCACCCGCGTCCAAAAAGAGCGCTTTGAGGACCCCGCCGATTACGAAAAAGTCAAAGGCGCGTATGTCATTGACCCTGAAATCATGAAAGCCGCCAAGCAGGAAATGATAGTCATGCACCCCCTGCCGCGCGTGGGCGAAATCAGCCCCGAGTTCGATGACGACCCCCGCGCCGCTTACTTTCGCCAGATGGAATATGGCCTGTATGTGCGCATGGCCCTGCTGGCGATGGTATTAGGAAAGGCGTAGTTCGATACTCGATATTCGATATTCGATATTCGATACTCGATATTCGATACTCGATATTCGATGCTCGAATAACGAACACCGAATAACCAACACCGAACTTATGGAAACTTTCTTCTCCCTGCTAGAAAAACGGGTAGATGATTGCTCGTCGCTCCTCTGCGTGGGACTTGACCCGCACATCTCTGACCTCGAACATCCCACCGCTGAATCTGCGCTGCGCTTTTGCCTGAATCTCGTTAAACAAACCGCTCCCTATGCTGCGGCGTTCAAGCCCAACGCAGCCTTCTTCGAGCAGTTTGGCGCCGAGGGATGGATGGCGCTTAAAACCGTCATCCAGGCCATTCGGGAGCAATCAGACCGGCTGGGTTCAATGATTCCCGTCATCCTCGACGCCAAACGTGGTGACATCGCCTCCACTGCCGAAGCCTACGCCAAATCGGCCTTCGAGTCGTTGGGCGCGCACTGCATCACGCTCAGCCCCTATCTTGGCAAAGATTCGATTGACCCGTTCATCAACGATGCGGAAAAGGGCGTATTCCTGTTGTGTAAAACTTCTAACCCTGGCGCAGGGGACTTGCAAGACCTGGTGGTGAGTTCAACGTTGTTTAACATTCAACGTTCAACCTTACTCTATGAACACGTTGCTCGTCTGGCCCAAGCCTGGAACACCCAAAATAACATTGGCTTGGTCGTTGGCGCCACCCAACCCGAAGCACTCACCCGAGTCCGCGTCGCCGCGCCCGATTTGTGGTTTCTCTCGCCTGGCGTTGGCGCCCAGGGCGGAGATTTGGGAACCGCGCTCAAGGCAGGCTTGCGCAAAGATGGCAAAGGCATGCTCCTGCCCATCTCGCGCGGCATCTCGCGGGCCGGCAGCCCGTCCCAAGCCGCCGCAGCGTTTCGGGATGAGATACTCGCCCTTCAGCGTTCGATCGAAAAAAAATTACCTTAACGTGAATTCGTGATAAGAATTTAGCACCTGCTCGCGTGAAGATTTTGAACGCCAAGCCGCCAAGTTTTTAAGTTTCTTTGCGAACTTTGCCGCTTTCCCGAAGGACACCAGGACGGTGTGCGCGAAAAAAGTGTCCATTTGAGCCGAGAAATCTTATCCCAAACTAACGTTACTTTACGTTTTCCTGTGCCTACAATGCTTCCTGACATGACCCTCTGGCTAACCACCCTCATTATCACGCTCACCTACATCGGAATCGCCATTGGCGGGTTTCCGGGCTTGCGGGTTAACCGCACCACCATCACCCTGATTGGCGTTGGACTGCTGCTCGGGCTGGGCTTATTGCAATTTGAGCAGATGGGAGCGCTGCTCGAAATCAACACCCTCGTCCTCTTGTTTGGGATGATGGTCATCAACGCCAACCTGCAATTGGCGGGTTTCTTTCGGCTGGCAGGGGCAGCCATTCTCAAATGGACTCGTTCGCCGCGCACCCTGCTGGCACTGGAGATTATGATTGCGGGGGTGTTAAGCGCGCTCTTCCTGAACGATACCATCTGCATCATGCTCACCCCGCTCATTGTGGATGTCACCCTGGCCGCTAAACGCAACCCCATCCCCTACCTGATTGCCCTGGCCGCAGCCTCCAACATCGGCTCGGTTGCCACCCTCACCGGCAACCCGCAAAACATGATTATCGGCATCGCATCCGGCATCTCCTACCTGAATTTCGCCGCCGCCCTCGCCCCCATTGCCCTGCTCGGAATGGGCGGCATTTGGCTGGTGCTGGTCCTGTTTTATCGTGATGAGTTCCCTACCGCTCATTTCGACCAGGTCGAAATTCCCGAACCGCGCCTGTTTCGCCCCTTGCTTTACAAAAGCATGTTTATCACTGCCGGGTTGTTAGTTGCGTTTGTTTTGGGCGTGCCAATTGCCGAGGCGGCTTTTGTAGCGGGCTGCGCTCTGCTGTTTACCCGCCGCGTTCACCCTGAAAAGGTAATGAACGAAGTGGATTGGAACTTGCTGGTCTTCTTTGCTGGCCTGTTCATCCTCACAGGCGTCATTGAACTCAACGGCCTGACCGATAACCTGTTTGCCTTTTTAGCCCCCTACCTCGATAGAGGCGCAACAGCTCTTTCGGTCATTACCGTATTACTATCCAACCTCGTCTCGAACGTCCCTGCCGTCCTGCTCCTGCGCCCCGCCATTGCAAAACTCTCCAACCCTCAGGCCGGCTGGCTCACCCTGGCAGCGGCCTCCACCCTGGCCGGAAACCTGACCCTGCTCGGTTCAGTTGCCAACCTGATTGTGGCCGAAAGCGCCGCCAAGCGCGGCATTCGGCTCACCTTTTGGGAATATACCAAATCGGGGCTGGTCATCACCCTCATTTCACTGGTACTTGCTATCGCCTGGATTCAAATCTTTATCTGGAAATAGGCTCTGGCTTTACCCTGCGCTCTCATCGCGCATCGTATGACTGGCAGCGTGCCGGGCAGCCCGGCGCGTATTTTGTTCAATATCCAGCAAAATCAGCAGCGCAGAGGCCAAGACGTGCAACACGGCCAGAATCATCAACCCCTGAAAGGGTCGCCCAAGATTGAACAGCATGTAAAACCAATCGATAGGGTAGCCATTGGCGAGATTGTTGTAAAGAAACATGCCGATATCGTACAGGTATTGCGCGATGTAAATGGCAAAAATTATCCAACCCAAAATACGCGTCCAGCGTTCCAAGCGCAGGACCTTGTCGCGGTCAAAATATGTTCCCAGGAAAGGCGTCTTTTCAATAGGGGCTGTCATCACTCCTCCGCGCGGTTTGTTATAATGGGATATTATTTCCAAGGAGATTATACCCTCGCAAAGGTTATCGAAAAGTAAAAACTTGCTCAAAAACCTTTGCGACGGTACTGCTCAAAAAGGATAGGATAATGGACTCCAGCACCCGCTCGCGCATTCCCGCCTTCATCCGTGAAGCCGTCGAAGAAGACCTGAAAAATGGACGCTTTAGCTACGTCCGCACCCGTTTGCCGCCCGAACCGAACGGCTACCTGCATATTGGTCACTGCAAGGCCTTCCTGATTGACTACTTCACGGCCAAAGAATTTGGCGGCGAACTCTACCTGCGCTTCGACGACACCAACCCCGCCAAAGAAGAGACCGAATTTGTGGAGGCGATTGAGGCAGACGCCGCCTGGCTTGGGATTCAGTGGGCCAAAGTCACATTCGCTTCTGATTACTTCGACCTGCTCTACGAGTGGGCTGTACGGTTGGTAAAAATGGGATTGGCTTACGTAGACGACCAGACCCAAGAGGAGATGAGCGCCAATCGCGGCACGCTGCCCAAAGGCACAAAGTGGAGCGAAACGGAAGCCGCCATCAAACCGGGCGTCGATTCCCCCTGGCGTAACCGCTCGGTGGAAGAAAATCTCGACCTGCTGGAACGCATGAAAAACGGCGAATTTCCAGAAGGCAGCCGCGTCTTGCGCGCCAAAATTGACATGGCGCACCCCAACATCCTGATGCGCGACCCGGTCATGTACCGCATCATGCACGTTCACCATCACCGCACCGGCGATAAATGGCACATCTACCCCATGTACGACTGGTCGCACGGCCAGAACGACTCGATGGAAGGCATCACCCATTCGCTCTGCTCCAACGAATATATTATCCATCGCCCGCTCTACGAGTGGTTTCTTGAAAAACTGGAAGCCTTCCCCAGCCGACAGATTGAGTTCTCGCGCCTGAACCTGACCTACGCCATGATGAGCAAGCGCAAACTGCGCAAACTGGTAGAAACCGGCGTAGTGCGCGGCTGGGACGACCCGCGTCTGACCACCCTGCGCGGCCTGCGGCGGCGCGGGGTGCCGCCTGAAGCCATCATCGAATTTGTGACCGGATTAGGAGAAACCAAAAACGACAGTTGGGTCGAAATGGCGCAGTTCGAGGCCGTGATTCGAGATGTGCTGAACAAAACCGCCCTGCGCCGCATGGCCGTCCTCAAACCACTCAAACTGGTGATTGATAACTACCCCGAAGATTTGGTGGAAGAAATGGACGCCATCAACAACCCCGAAGACCCCGCCGCCGGGACGCGCAAAGTGCCGTTCTCGAAGGTGCTTTATATCGAACAGGATGATTTCCGCGAAGTGCCGCCCCCCAAATACTTCCGCCTGTTCCCTGGAAATGAAGTGCGCTTGCGCTATGCCTACCTGGTCAAATGCACGCATGTCATCAAAGACGAAACCGGCAACGTGACCGAAATCCACTGCACCTATGACCCGGCCACGCGCGGCGGCGACGCCCCCGATGGGCGTAAAGTCAAATCGACGATTCACTGGGTCTCGGCCCGACATGCCATCCCTGCCGAAGTGCGGTTGTATGAGCAGCTCTTCACCACCGAACGCCCCGATGACGGCGAACTGGAAGACATCATCAACCCCAATTCGCTCGAAGTGCTGGCAAACTGTTTCGTGGAACCTTCCCTGGCAAACGCCCCGGCAGGAGAACGCATCCAATTCGAGCGCACTGGCTATTTCTGCATCGACCCGGATACCAAACCCGGCCAGCTGGTCTTCAACCGCACGGTGACGTTGAAGGACAGTTGGGCAAAAATCGAGGGAAAGGGCAAGTGAAAAGAATAAGTGAAGAAGAGTATAAACTTCCTTGACACAATTCGGACACGGATGGTATATTCAACCCGCTGTTAACCTACCCCTTAAAGAAAGGAGCGCGCTTTATGTCAAACAAATCAGCATCGGTCGTTGTTCAAGTCCAGACATGGGCGCGCCTGCCGCTTTAACGGGATTCGCTTTCTGAAATCACGGCCACGGGCGCGCTCATGCCCCGTGGCTTTTTGATTCCCCCGCCAGGCAGCCTGCAAGCGCCTTAGGCAGGGGAAACCTGCCAGGTTATGTCACCGCAGGGAACAACGCCGCCAGCCACGGGTAATCTCACGTGGCTGGTTTTGTATTTGTAACAGGAAGTGTACCCTTGAACGCTTTTCGTACCACCGAACCCAATATCGGGTTCGTTACCAAAAAATCGACCAACGTTTACCATATCCAGACTGGCGAACATCGCCTGACCTGCACGCTTTCGACGCGCCTGAAGCGCGAATCAGACGGCGACCCGGTTGCGATTGGGGATTTTGTCCGCTGGAACGAGGCCGGGCAGTTGACAGAAGTCCTGCCGCGCCGCAACCAGCTGGCGCGCCGAGCCGCCCAACCGATGCCCGGCTCGTATGCTCACGCGCAGGTAATTGCCGCCAACCTCGACCAGGTTATCCCGGTCTTTGCGGCAGCCAACCCCAAACCAGCCTGGAACCTGCTCGACCGCTATCTCGTTTCCGCCGAATCTGCCAAAATCCTGGCGTTGGTCGTCCTCACCAAGTTCGACTTGGTAGAGGGGAAACCCGAATCAGCCGAGATTCTGTCCATCGCGGCGGAATACCGCTCCATCGGGTACGAGGTTATCGTCACCAGCGCAGAAACTGGCCTGGGGCTGGAGCAACTCCGCGCGGCGCTCTCCAATCGTCTCTCCATCTTTGTCGGAAAATCAGGCGTGGGAAAAAGTTCCCTGTTGAATGCGCTCGAACCGGGGCTGGGGCTAAAAGTCCAGCAGACGAGCCAGTTGACCGGTAAGGGCCGCCATACCACGACCCACCTGGAGATGTTCCCGCTGGCAGCAGGCGGCGCGATTATCGACACGCCCGGCATCCGCGAGTTTGGCCTGTGGGACGTGGCCTCAGACGACCTGGCGCTGTTCTTCCCTGAAATGCGGCCCTTGGTGGGCGCGTGCAAGTTCGGGCTGGGTTGCAGCCACGACCAAGAGCCGGGCTGCGCCATCCGCCATGCGGTCAACGGTGGCGAAATCAGCCCGTATCGTTACCAGAGTTATTTGAAGTTAAGAGATGAACATCGATGAAAGCGCGTTTTACCACCCGGCGAATCTATACCCGCGCTGGCGGGATGCGCAATACCTTCGGCGATTTCATCTGCCTGCATTGTCACAACTTCGTTTCGGCTGAGACGGCAATTTCGGGCGTCCACAACCGTAACCACTGCCCCTACTGCCTGTCATCGCGCCACCTCGACCTGTTCGAGGCGGGCGACCGGCTTTCTGCCTGCAAAGCGCGCATGAAGCCGGTGGCATTGACGCTCAAGCGCTCCACGCGCAAGTACGCCCACCCTGGCGACGGGGAATTGATGCTCGTACACGTATGCGAGGCGTGCGGACAAGTCTCGATTAATCGAATTGCCGCCGATGATGACAATGCGCTGTTGATGAGTCTCGTTGCCGGGCAACTCGAGGATAACCTGCATCGCCTGCTAAACGAACATGGGATTGCGGCTATCGGAAGCGACGAAATACAATTCGTGAAGCGAGGGCTGTTTGGCCTGAATTAACGAACCACCCGACAGGAATAACCTGTCGGGTGGTTTGCTTGTAAAGAGCGATCTCCCGAATGTATCCGAATTTTTTGCAAGGATTTTCACATTTCGCCAAAAAGGCCAGGGATTACAATAATATTAGGTTAACGATTTTCATTGAAAATGGCATAAAATTGAAATCGGATAGGAATACCAGTGATGAATGATTCCACCCTCGAACAAAAAACACCTGCAGAAGTCAATGAAATTTTTGCTTACAATGACCGTTTCCTGACAATCGCCTATTCGGCATCGGCAATTGGCGTAATTGTCTTGATTATCAACCTGCTGCGCATTGGCGGCTACCGATTTGTGCAGGGATTAAACAGCGTCGTAGCCCTCGCTGCGGCTATTGTGCTATTAGCGCTTGCATTGCGAATCTATGAGCGGCTGCAAGACGCGCCTCGCGCTAAAGTGCTCTGGATGGCAATTTCAATGGGGATAGGGCTGTGGGCCCTGCTGGAAGCCGTTCGTTTGGTGATCTTTTTAGTTTCGGCTGCCCCGCGTTTTTCGGTGTTGAATTGGCTGTGGCTATTCGGATACCTGCCCATGTTTTATGGGCTTTACCTGCGCTACATCGACCTGGAGAAGCCGCTCACCGAACGGCAGCGGCAGGTGTTATGGGGTGGCCTGGCTCTTGGTTTGGCTTATATGATTGCGGCCCAATTCATTCCGCTGGTAACGAGCCGCGCGCCTGGTGTAGCCGGCGGAATTGCTGGTTTGCTTTACGCACTGGCTGACCTGGGTTTGTTGTTCTTGCTAGGGAGCATCATTCTTTCACAATGGGAACAATTTGGCGGCCCCTGGAAATATTTTGCCCTCGCATTTGGGTTGAAGTTCCTGGGCGAGGCCGTAATACAGTTCCCGGCCAACTTTGGGATGGGTTTTCCTCTATCCCTTGCCAACTTTTTCCATTACTCCTGGTATGGATTTGCGGCCTTTGGTCTTTTCATTTACGATACGGTGCTAACCTATCAATTCGAGCCGCAAAAACCAACCACAATAAAAAAAGAAGATGTTTCGCCAAATGCAAGCGCACTCGTGTTTACGAATGAACAGGATATTGTTATCAAGACCAGCATCAACTTCCGATATGTGATGCGCTTGCCTGATTCCATTCCAACAGTCGGCGCGCCCGTGCATAAAGTTTTAGGAATATCAGATTCCGTTTTTCAGGGTTTGAAATCCCAGTTGCGTAAACAAGGCAATGTAAAAAAATATGTCATAGAACCTTCCTACTTCCGCACCGGTTATATGGCCTGGATTACAGCAATTGTCTCCTCAGACCAGCAAAGACGCTACAGCGGCATGGACATGGTCGTTCAGGTATTAACAGAAGGGTTAGCCGGCGCAGGGTTGACCAATGAAGAACGCGCCCTGGTAGAAAATATCTTCTACCTGAGCGGCGCAAGCGGCGAAGATAGTGAAAAATTGCTCATAACATATTTCAACCTGCACTATAAAATGCTTGCTGGGCTTGCCGTCGAGTACGAAGGGTCACGCCGTGCCGCAGGTCTGAGCGACAGAGTCAACCAGGTCGCCAAACAGCAAAGGCTGCCGGTGCGCGTCTTAGAGCAAGAAATCAACGTTCCTGAAAACGTCAAACTAGACGATTTAGGCAAATCCGTTTCCATCCTGCTGGCTGCTGGCCGCGAATACCTCTCTGACCTGGCCGGAACAGAGATTGTTGCACGAGAGACAGAACGCCTGCACCGCGAAGCCGACCGCAGCACCAAAAACCTCATTAAAAAATATGACCTCGCCAGAATGAGTTGAATGAGCTAAACAAACAGCGGGCATTACCCTGTAATGAAAAATCATCCGATGAACTCCCTCGGATGATTTTCTTTTCCAGCGTACAATAAGGCCACCACTTCATCGTTGCCCAGGAGTTCACTGTGAAAAACATCTTACAAGTTCTCAAATGGCTTGGCGTCAGCCTGCTCGGTCTGATCGTCCTTGCCCTCGTCATTTATACTCTGCTCCCCAAAGGCCCGCGCGACCCGATGGACTACACCGACCTGACCGGCACGCAAAAGCCACTCTTCATCGGTCAGGAATACGCCATCGTCACCGGCACCCCCTGGAGCACGCAGGCTGGTTTGACCGTATTAGAAAAAGGCGGCACCGCCTGCGACGCCGCTGTCGCCGCACTGCTCGCCCTCAACGTCACGCATGGCGAAGCAGCCTCCTTCCCTGGCGTTGCCCCCATGCTCTATTACAACGCCCAAACGCAGCAAGTTAAATCCTACATTGGCGCGGGCAAAGCGCCCATGGCAGCCACCATCGAAAAGTTCAAGGCCGCCGGTTACGAAACCGTCCCCGATTTTCACATCTGGGCCCAACTCGTCCCGGCCTCGCCCGATGTCATCGTCGCCCTGCTCACCGAGTGCGGAACAATGTCCTTTGGCGAACTCGCCGCCCCCGCCATCCAAATTGCGCGCGAAGGTTTCCCCATTCACGCCATTATGTACCGCAACCTCCAATTTTCCGCGCTGGAGCGGATTGGCTTCAGCATCATCATGCCCGAAACCGCCCGCGTCTTCCTGCAAGGCGAGTTTTGGCGGCCCATCCACCTGCACGACCGCATGAAATTCCCCGACCTGGCAAACACCCTCGAAGCCCTCGCCAACGCCGAAAAAGCCGTCCTCGAAGCGGGCGGCTCCCCAAAAGACGGCTACCAGGCCGTGCGCGACTACTTCTACAAAGGCCCCATCGCCCAGGCCATCGCTGCCATGCACCAAAAACAAGGCGGCCTGATGACCTACGAAGACCTCGCCACCTACACCGGCGGCTGGGAGACGCCCATCAGCGGCAGCTACGGCCCCTACACCTTTTACGGCAACGGAACCTGGTCGCAGGGCGTGGTCGAGCCAATGGTACTGCAAATCCTCGAAGGCCTGGACCTGAAAAGCATGGGACACAACTCCCCGCAATACATCCACGCCGTCACCCAGGCCATCGAGCTGGCCTTCGCCGACCGCGAAGCCTATGTAGCCGATTCGGCCTTTGTTAATGTCCCGCTCGAAACGCTGCTCTCCAAAGAATATGCTGCCGAGCGCAGGAAATTAATGACAGACCGCGCCTTTGGCAGCCTCCCGCCCGCCGGGCAGATTCCTGGCTTTACACCAACCTCCGCGCAGCCAGAGACCCCGGTCACGAGCCTGGCTTCCGTTATTTTAGCAGAGACGCACCCCGGACAAGACACCTCCCAACTGGTCGTCCTCGATAAATACGGCAACTCGGTCGTTATGACGCCCTCCGACTTCCCCAAAAGTCCCATGCTCCCCGGCACCGGCCTGAACCTGGGCAACCGCATGAACCAGTTCCGCCTCGACCCGGCGCATGTGAATGCGCTTCAACCCGGCAAACGCCCGCGCATCACGCCCCATGCCGTCATCGTCTTCAAAGACGGCCAATACTTCATGTCCTACAGCACCCCCGGCGGCGATATGCAAGCGCAGGCATTGGTGCAGGTCTTCCTCAACATGGTTGTCTTTGGCATGGATGTGCAAGAGGCCGTCAGCGCTCCCCGTTTCTACAGCATCAGCGCCCCTTCATCGTTTGCCCCGCACGAATACACCGTCGGCGGGTTGCGCCTCGAACCACCCCTGGCCGCCCAGGTTAGCGAAGCGCTCAAAGCATTGGGCTACGCCGTCCAGGTAGATGAAAAATATCCGCTAGATAAAGACTTCGGCGCAGTCGGCGCCATTCACATCGGCCAAGACGGCCTCATTTACGCTGGCGCCGACCCACGCGAAGAAACCACCGCCGCAGGCAAATAAACAGCGCAACTTTTCGCCCTGTTGAGCATCTAACAATCAACACGCTTCAAACGAGGTTTCCATGTCCAAAAAATCGCCTTCCCGTTCCTCGGCAGCCCGCCGCCGGGAATACGCTGGTAATTCCCCAGCCAGCATGTTGCGCCGCCCGGCGGTGCAGTTGGGCATCCTGGCAGTCGCCGCGCTGGTAATTGTCATGCTCATCATCGGGGCCAATGGCGGCTCTGGCAAACTGGCCGCCACCATCAGCACCCAAGACGCCTACGCCCTCTACCAAAAAGGGGACACCTTCTTCCTGGACGTGCGCGAACAAGAAGAATGGGACGAATACCACGCTCCCAACACCACCCTCATCCCATTGGGGCAACTCGCCGCAAGAATTGGTGAAATCCCGGTCGCCAAAGACGCGCCCATCGTCGTTGTTTGCCGCTCTGGCAACCGTTCTGACGAAGGCCGCGATATTCTCAAACGAGCCGGGTTCACCAACGTCACCAGCATGGATGGCGGCCTGAAAACCTGGCGCGACCTGGGCTACCCCATCGAGCCGTAAAATTGCCCGTTTTAACAAACGGAGTCCAAAGTCTGGAAACTTTGGACTCCGTTTGTTTTATTCGCGCAGATTAGCGTGGATGAGTGGATTCTCACTTCCTCGCCAGCACCTTCAAATCCTCCAGAAACTCATCCGCCGTCAGGCCATAGGGCCAGGTCAACATCAGCGCGCCTTCGCGGTTCAGCACCAGCGTCGTAGCCGTGTGGTCAACCGTATAATACCCATTCTCATCCGGGGGATTAATCTGATAAAAAATGCCAAAATCCTTCGTAACGGCATCAATTTGCGCCTGCGTGCCGCTCAAACCCACAAAATCGGGATGAAACGCATTTAAATATGAAGCGGCACGTTCGGGTGTGTCCTTTTGCCAATCCACCGCCACGAAAATTACCTGCACATCGTCCGCCTTCTCGCCCAGGCCATTCACAGCCCGGCGCAGATTCGCCAGCGTAGTCGGACAGACATCGGGACACGAGGTATAGCCAAAATACAGCACCACCACCTTGCCACGAAACTCGCTCAACGAGACCGGCCCGTTCACCGATTGCAGGGTGAAATCGGGCATTGGCTTGGCTGGTTCGATGACTGTGCCATGCAAAACTGGCGGGCGGGTGAGTTCCCAAACCCCAACCCCAACCGCCAGCAAAAGAACCAGGCTGACTAGCAACAAAACTTGACGTTTCATGCGCTCCAATCGCGGTTTAGCGGCTCATCACCTGCAATTCAACCGTCACTTCGCCCGCGTTCTCGAATTTTAACGTACAAGCGGTTGTTTCACCAGCCTTCACATCCTGCTTCAAATCCATCAGCATAATGTGATACCCGCCGTGCTTAAGTTCCACCGTTCCCCCGGCGTGAATCTCGATGGCCGTCACCTCGCGCATCTTCATAACATCATTTTCCACAACCGTCTCATGCACCTGGGTCATCATCGCCGCCCCACAAGAAGCGCCCACCAAACGGTCTGCCGCGCTGCCGGTGTTCTTAATGAGCATAAAACCGCCCGTCGTCTGCCCAGCCATACCAGACATCGCCACTGGGGAATAAATTTCCAGCGTCCCAACCACTGCGGCAGGGGCATCACTCATCGGCATATCCATGCCAGAGCCATGCTGCATCCCGCTGTTTGAGTCATGCTGCATGGAAGCATTGGGCCCGCACGCAGCCAAAAGCAGCGTTAGCGCACTCAAACCAACACCCAACCAAAACGTTTTTTTCATCGTTCCTCCTTGACCAGAGCGAAAATCGTGAGAAAATTTGAGAAAGTCTGATAAAATTATCAAACTTTTCAAAATTTTATCACCCCGCGCGCATTCGTAAAGATGAAACCTCTCTCACCCCGTCAACATAAACTACTACAATTGCTCACCCAAAAAGGTGATTTGACCGTTGCTGAAATTCGCGCTCTTGGAGAGATTTCACAAGCCACTGCCTACCGAGAAATGCAAGCCCTGGTTCAGGGCGGCTTTGCCCAAAAGACCACCGGCGGCCTCACCCTGCCTGCATCCTCCACCGAACACTGCCTGCACTGCCACCGCCCGGTCAACCCGCGCCTGGTGTTTCACATCGAACAAGCCAACGGCACTCGCCGAGCCGCCTGCTGCGCCCACTGCGGCCTGCTTGCGCTGCGCCATCAAACCGACACCTATCAGGCCACAACCCTCGATTTTCTTTACGGCGCGCTGCTTGGCGCTGCCCAAGCCTGGTATGTACTAGAAAGCGGCATTTCCCCCTGTTGCAGTCCCTCTGCGCTGGCTTTTAGCACAAAAACCGACGCCGAACGCTTTGCCGCCGGATTTAATGGTCAGGTCTATGATTTTCTCACCGCGCAGACGCACATTGAGCAACTCATGTCTATTCACCAGGCGGACTAACTCTTTCTCTTTCTTTTTTGCCAGCGGGGGTATAATTGAAAATGTGTTCTATCTTTCTGGTTATGCGGTTACCCAGTTGTGAAATTGTCCGGTTATCTGGTTATCCGTTTTTTTATATGGTCGTCTGACTGTTTGCTTTCATCCGTTGCTCCCTTCGTTTCTTCGTTTCGCTATCCGTTTCTCCGCTTCTCCGCTCCCCACTCCGCTTCTCCGCTCCCCACTCCGCTTCTCCGCTCCCCACTCCGCTTCTCCGCTTCTCCGCTTCTCCGCTCCCCACTCCGCTTCTCCGCTTCTCCGCTCCCCACTCCGCTTCTCCGCTTCCTCCGCTCCCCACTCCGCTTCTCCGCTTCCTCCGCTCCCCACTCCGCTCCCTCCGTTGTCCCCTCCGTTTCTCCGCTCCATCCGCTGCCCACTCCGTTTCTCCGCTTCTCCGCTCCCTCCGTTGCCCACTCCGCTTCTCCGCTTCGCTATCCGTTTCTCTGCTTCCCCCGTTGTCGTTCTATGCCCCTGAAACTCCCCTTCCAAAAATCCCCGCCGGCCAAAGGCAAGCGCAGCGCAGAGCAAGCCAAACCCGCCCCAAAAAAGGACGAGAAAAAGCCGCCTGCCCAAACGCCCCCTCCGGCAAAATCCGCTCCTGCCAAATCCACGCCCAAAGCCCCGGCAGGGAAAACCGCCCAAAAACCTGCCCCTGCGCCGCCTGCGCCTCCCCCGCCGCTTTTCAACCTCTCCACCGACCGTAAACTCGACATCCTGGGCATCTTTCTGGCCTTGCTTGGCATGGTCATGGGTCTCACCCTGCTCTCATCCACCCAAAGCGCAATCACCGGCGGACTGCTGGCGTTCTTCAAATTCCCCTTTGGCAACGGCATATATGTCCTGTGGCTGGCGCTCATCCTGTTCGGCGGCTGGCTGGTGTTGCGCAAAATCGAGCGCGTCCCGCCGGTTTCCGTCGAGCGCGTTACCGGCTTCCTGCTGCTCTTCCTGCTCATTCAAACCCTGCTCGACGCCCTCACCGGCGATGGCGGCTGGTTCGGCAGCGCGCTCTACTACCTGCTCATCACCTACTTCGGGCTTGGCGGGACGGTCGTCTCCCTGCTGGCCCTGCTGCTCATCGGCCTCACCCTGGCCTTCGACCTGACCGTGCCGGAACTTTTGGGAAAATTGAAGCCTTTATTCGACGCCCTGGGGAGAGTCTGGGCGATGATATTCTCCCGGCCTCAAAAGAACCCAGCCGGAGCAGACCCGCTGCATCCTGCTCCCGTTGAAAACGGATTCACCCCGCTGAATCGTGACCCCGCAGCCCTCGCGCCATCCCCAACCCAGGCAACCTCCCAGCCCCCGGTCGGCGTCCCCGTCACAACGGTCGGGCGGCAGGTTGATTGGCAGTTACCCAACCTGAAAGAAATCCTTCAACCGGGCAGCGCTGCCTCAGTCAACGAAGAATATGTCGAACAGCGCGCCCGGCTCATCGAGGAGACTCTGGCCTCCTTTGGCGCGCCTGCCCAGGTGGTCGAAATCAATCGCGGCCCCACCATCACCCAGTTTGGCGTCGAACCGCTCTTCATCGAATCCCGTAACGGACGCACCCGCGTGCGGGTGAGCAAAATCGTCTCGCTCTCCGACGACCTGGCACTGGCCCTGGCCGCCCCGCGCATCCGCATTCAGGCCCCCGTGCCGGGGCGAAGTTACGTCGGCATCGAAGTCCCCAACGAAGAAATCACCCTGGTTACCTTGCGCGAAATCCTTGAATCCGAAGCATTCATCCGCGCGCGCAAGCAACTCTCCTTCGCCCTGGGGCGCGATGTCTCCGGGCATCCGGTTGGCGCCGAAATTACCGCCATGCCGCACCTGCTCATCGCTGGCACAACCGGCTCTGGTAAATCGGTCTGCGTCAACGCCATTCTGACCTGCCTGCTGCTCTACAACACCCCCGATGACCTGCGCCTGGTTCTGGTAGACCCCAAACGGGTGGAACTCACCAGTTACAACGGCGTACCGCATTTGTTATCACCGGTCGTGGTCGAAATGGACCGCGTGCTGGGCGCGCTGCAATGGATGACGCGCGAAATGGACCGCCGCTACCACGCCTTTGCTCAGGCCGGGGCGCGTAACATCACAGACTATAACGCCCGCCTGAAAGCCCAGGGACAGAAAAAATTACCCTACCTGGTCATCGTCATCGACGAACTGGCCGACCTGATGATGATTGCCCCCGACGAAACCGAGCGCACCATCACCCGCCTGGCGCAACTGGCGCGCGCCACCGGTATTCACATGATTCTCGCTACCCAGCGTCCCTCGGTAGATGTCGTCACCGGCCTGATTAAGGCCAACTTCCCGGCGCGCATCGCCTTTGCAGTTGCCTCCAACACCGACAGCCGGGTCATCCTCGACCAGCCCGGCGCCGAACGCCTGCTGGGGCGCGGCGACATGCTCTATCAGTCACCCGACGCCCCGGCCCCCGTCCGTTTGCAGGGCGTCTTCGTCTCGGATGGCGAAATCCACCGTCTCACCGATTTCTGGCGGGCGCAGAACACCCAGGGCATGCCCATCCCTTCTGGTGGCCCAGTCGATGCAGCCTCGGTGAACGCCCCGCTCAAACAGGTTCCCCTGTTCGATGAAGACATCACCGCCAGCGCAGAAACCAGCGACCCGCTCTACACCGAAGCGCTAGACTTGGTACGGCGCGAAGGCCGCGCATCGGTCTCCATGCTGCAACGCAAACTGCGCATCGGCTACACCCGCGCCGCCCGCCTGGTCGATACGCTCGAAGAAAAAGGCATCATCGGCCCGCCCGAAGACGCCACCGGGGTCCGCAAAGTGCTAGATTACGGCCCCGCCGCCCCGCCAGCGGAGTGAATCCACCCATCTGCGCGAATCATCGCCAATCTGTTTGAATTTTTCGTGAAGATGTGGAGATTGGCGGATTCCAAACAGGTTATAATTCGCCCTGCGAAACTGATTTGCGCCCCAGAAAGGAGAGCATATGCGACGTATCTTTGGCTTCTTAATCGGCTTGTTCGTGGGCTGGCTGGTCGGCTCCACCCTGGCTCTCTTGTTTGCCCCCGAAAGCGGCGAGAAACTGCGCGGCGAACTGCGCGCCCGGTCGGACCGTTTCCTCGGCGAAATTAAATCCGCCGCCGAAACACGCCGCCAGGAACTGGAAAAACAACTGGCCGAACTGCGCGCCCCGCGCCCGCCCGCCGCATCAGATTAGTTTTTCGTACAACGCGACCACCCGCGCCATGTTGCGCGCGTATTCTGCCCGCTCTGCGATGAGGGCCGCATTCTTTCCGGCGGCTTTCTTGCGCAGGGCGGCGTCGTTTAACCCGCGCAGGATGGCTGCTGCCAGGGCTTGCGGGTCGGCGGGGTTCACCAGCAGGCCGTTTTCGCCCGGCTTAATCCACTCGCGGATAGATTCCAAGTCGCCCGCCACCGGCAGGCAGCCACAAGCCATTGCCTCCAGCAGCGTATTAGGAGTGCCGTCATGGGTAGATGGCGAGACGACAACCTGCGCCGCGCGGAAGAGTTCCGCCATTTGGGCATGGGGCCGCGCCGGGAGCAGTTCCACCACCGACCCCAGGCCCAGCCGTGCCACCGTTTCGACGGCCTCCCACACCCCGGCCATGCTCGCGCAGGCAAAGCGCGCATCGGGACGTTCCTTTAGCACTAGCGGAATAGCCGCGAAAAACGTATCGCTGCGGATGTAGGCCCGCAGCCCGCGCGGGTTGACCACCAGCGCGGCAGTTGGCGGCGATTGGGGCGGGTAAAACACGTCCGTTCGGATTCCGCCGTTGCCCGGCGTAACCAGGGTGGGGCGGTTGGGGCCGAAGCCCATCTGTTTGCCCAGCCGAATATCGCGCTGGCAGTCGGCGTGCAGCGCGTCAGCTACTTTGAGAGTCCATTCGGTGTAATGACGCATCAGCGGGGTAGCGGGGGCGTGCAGGGTGAAGTCGTTGCCCCAAACCGAAACGACCAACGGGGCCAGGCCAGCCGCATCAGCCGCCAACATGCCCTCGTAGGGAATCCGCATGGCGTGGACAATATCAGGTTTGACCTGTTCAATGAACCGGCGCAAGCGGCGGGAGGCGCGAAAAATCGTCAGCGGGCCGAGCCACTGTCTTATAACGGTGCGCAGTTTCAGGGTCGAAGCGCCCCACATCCCACGCTTGGGCGTTGAACCGGCTTCGGGAGCGGTTTTCAGGCTTGAGAAAGCGACCGGCACAATTTCCATCCCGCTTAAAGACAGTTCGGGGCGGCAAGGGAAGGTGGAAGCGAGGAAAACGTCATCGCCGCGTTCCACGAAATATCGAATCCAGTTGATTGCAATTGGGGAGCGGCCATCGGCCACGAAGAGCAGGCGCATGACCGAAATATACCACTTGCGCCCGTTTTTTGCTTGACATTCATCTCCCCGTCAGTTAGAATACTTTTCGCTCGTCTTGGGCCTGTAGCGCAGTTGGGAGCGCGCCTCAATCGCACTGAGGAGGCCAGGGGTTCGAATCCCCTCAGGTCCACCTTGATTTACAACCTATCGTCTTTGAAACATCCACCAAAAAACCGCTCGCAGTGAGCGGTTTTTTAGGCGAATTTGCAGCCGAGGTGACGCAGCCGGTACAAACAGTGTATTTTCACCCGTATCACTGCGTATCTACGCATGGGGGTGCTTGACGCTTTAGAAAGGTTGTGCTAGTATCAAGCCACCCACCCACTCTCCCGCGCATATCCCGTCCTTACTTTGTAGAGGAGAAGTTATGAGCAAGCGTATCGCCCTTACTTTTTTTGCCGTGTTGGCAATTGCGGTTACCGCCTGTCAGCGCACGGCATCCACCCCTGTGCCAACACCAGACTTCCCCAGCGTCCCAACCGCCAGCAGTGGTATGCAGGCAATTGAAATCGCCGGGACGCAGACGGCTATTGCGCAATTTGGGACACCGGAAAATAGACAAGAACAGCCCGTAACTCCCGACCCCAATGCCACGCCAACGCCAAATATTATTTCTGGTGACACGCCTGTACCGTCAGAGGAGAGTCCTACGCCTCTACCAGCCATCACCACCATCCCTGCCTCCACCACCAGGCCAGCCAGCTATACCTTGCAAAAGGGTGAATTTCCGTTCTGCATTGCCCGCCGGTATGATATAGACCCCGACGAACTGCTGGCGCTCAATGGTTTAACCCGGTCACAAAGTTACTTTGCTCCCGGCACCGTGATTAAAATTCCACAAACGGGCAAAGGATTCCCCGGTGAACGCTCCCTTATCAAACATCCGGCTACCTACACTGTCTTAAGTGGAGACACCATTTACAGCATCGCCTGCAAATATGGGGATGTTGACCCAATTGCGATTGCAAACCAAAATGGATTACAGCCACCCTACACCCTGACTGTCGGTTCGCAAATTACCATTCCCTAACGCCTTGCTGTTTACTCCACACCCGGGCAGGCAGCGCGCCCGGGTATTTGTTTGCCAAAGGACGGAACAATGAAATTTGAACTCATTCACGCCGAAACAGTTTACCAAGGCCGCGCTTTCGAAGTCCGCCGCGACCACCTGCGCGCTCCCGATGGGCGAACGGTCAACTACGACATCATCGAACATACCGGCTCGGTCATTCTCATTCCGGTCGATGCCGAGGGACAAATGCACTTCGTCCGCCAGTACCGCCACGCTGCCCAAATCGAACTGCTTGAACTGCCCGCCGGTACCCTGGAGCCAGGCGAGCCGCCTGCCGAGGCCGCCGCGCGCGAACTCCGCGAGGAAACCGGCATGGAAGCCCAAACATTGGTCGAAATCGGCGCGTTTTACCTGGCCCCTGGCTATTCCACCGAACTGATGCACGTCTTCCTGGCGACCAACCTGAAGCACAACCCGCTTGAAGCCGATGCCGATGAATTCCTCAGCGTGGAAAAAATTCCCGCAGCCGAGGCTATGCGTCAGGCCGAAAGCGGGGAAATGCAAGACGCCAAATCGCTGGCTGCGCTTCTGCTGGCGAGGCGATACCTGTAAGGCTAAATAGTATCTTGCTTCACGCCACCTGACGATACAAATCAACAACGACCGCGAAACCTGGCGGTCGTTGTTTGGCAAAATAATCTTTTTAGACAGCCTTTCTTTTTATACGCTCATTTCTTGCCAGGTTCTCTTCATCAACAACGCATCTTCTTCCATGACGGGGCTTTCGCACAAGATGCGCCCGCCTGCGCCTACATCCTTCAGCGCGCGGAATAATTCTCCCATCTTCAAATCTGATTCGGTCACTTTGAGGTGATTTTTCTCTCCTTTTGGCCCATATTCGATGCCCGAAAGGTGAATATGGAGCTGCTTCAAGGCAGATTCGCCCAGCGATTTCGCGTACCGTTCCAGCAGCGCAGCCCACTCTTCGTAAGTATTGACTGAACCGTCGCCGGGACGGGCGTGCAGGTGGGCAAAATCGAGACAGGGCAGCACACCGGGGATGGATTTTGACATTTCAAGGGTATCTTCCAGTGAGCCAAGCATGGCGCTCTTGCCCATCGTCTCAGGCCGCAGCGTAACCGGGTTTCCGGCGGCGCGCAACTCGTCCATACACCCGGCCAGGCGTGGGATGGCGACTTTCAGCACGTCGGCGGCAGGCTGCTCGAAATACGAACCGGGGTGGAAGATGATGTCGGTCGCACCAGCCAGGCTGCCATAGTGAGCGGCATCCATCAGGCGTTGGCGGCTCTTGGGCCATTCCTCGTCGTTGGCATTCAGGTTGATGAAGTAGGGCGCATGGACGCTGAGGGCCACATCCTGCGCGCTGGCTGCCTCTCGGATGGCGGCGCACGTCTCGACCGAAACGCGCACCGATTGTACCCAGCCCAGTTCCATTGTATCTAACCCAATCGATTTGCTGAATTGAATTGCGCCAACCGAGCCGCCGGGCTTTTTGGGCGTGCCAAGTGGCGAGCCAACTGTGCCGAAACGAAATGATAGGGTCATAGAATCTCCTCTCAAAGAGCGTAAAATGCTATTTTACGCTACAACAAAGACGCAATTCTCGCCCACAACGGCGGGCCCAAAATGAGCAGCCCGACCAGCACCGCCGCGCCCGCCGCAATTAGCACCGCTGCCGCACCCACATCTTTGCCCACTTTGGCAAGCGGGTGATGAGTGGGACTGGCTAAATCGACGACGGCTTCGATAGAGGTGTTGAAAAACTCCGCCGACCAGACCATCGCAATTACGATGACCAGCGCCGCCCAATCGCGGGCCGGGAGCGCAAGCCACAGGCCGAGCACCAGGACGCATAGGGAGGCCAACGCATGAATCCAGGCGTTTTTTTGGGTGCGGAGAACATGCCACCAGCCATGAAAGGCATAGCGGAAGGATGTAAGACGAGATTTGATGAACTCGGCCATTCCTGGAGTTTCCCAACGACATAGATGGATTGGAAATCCGTCCTACTCGCGTACCTGGATGTGTCCCAACCCTAATGCTTCTAGGATTTCTGTCTGGGCCGCCCACATGCGGGCTTTTTCTTCCTCTTCGGCATGGTCATGCCCCAGCAAGTGCAAAATGCCGTGAACGGTGAGCAACTGCACTTCGGCCTCCGCCGAATGTCCGGCGCGGGCGGCCTGCCGGGCAGCGGTTTCGACCGAGATGATGATGTCGCCCAGGTAACGGAAACCGGTTTCCGGGTCGTCTTCGTCGGAAGGGAAGGAAAGCACATCGGTCGGCGCATTGATTCCCATCCACTGCAGGTTCAACTCACGCAGTTGAATATCGTTGGAGAGAACGATGGTCAATTCGACCTGGGCAGAGACTGATTGGTGTTTCAAGGCGGCCAGCGCGGCATTTTCCACCAGTTCAAGGGGAACGGCGGGTAACAGGTTGGGGATTGACTCAATGGTTATCATGCTTTGTGAACAGTTTTTGGAATAGGGTTGGTTGGGTTTTCGGCCAGGGCAGGTGTTTCAGCAGCAGGATATTGGATGCGGGGATGGTATTGACCGAGCAAGGTGGTGACGAATGCTTCGGTAATGACCGTTAGGTCTCGAAATGTCAAGTTTGTCTCTTCCAATTGGCCTTCTTTTTGGCAAAATTCGATGGATTTGCGCACCAGTTCACGGATTTGTTCTTCAGAGCGAGGCCGCTCGGAGCGGGCGCGGGCTTCCACGTTGTCAGCCAACATGAGCAGGGCGGTTTCGCGGCTGCGCGGGGGCGGGCCAGGATAACGGAATTGGGATGAGTCGACTTTTGATTTATCGCCACCTGCGGCCTGCAGCGCCAGGTTGTAATGATAGCGCGCCAGCAGCGTGCCGTGATGTTCGAGCATGAAATCGATGATGCGGCGCGGCAAGCGGTATTTTTTGGCGAGTTGAACGCCGTCGGTTACATGCCGGACAACAAAGCCAGCGGCGGCTTGCGGGTCGAGGTCGTGATGTGGGTTCAGGTTGTCGGGAAGTTGGTTTTCGATGAAAAACGGCGCATTAGCAGCCTTGCCAACATCATGATAGAGCGCGCCTACCCGCACGAGCAGCGTATCCAATCCCAGCCGTTCGGCAGCCTGCTCGGCCAGGTTCGAGACCATCAGGCTGTGCTGGTAGGTGCCAGGAGCGTTGCGCAGAAAATATTGAAGGAGAGGGGAATCGGGTCGGGAGATTTCGAGCAGCCGCAGGGTGGTGGTGAGGCCCAGAAACTCCGCCAACAGGTATTGGAGCATGAGAGCGATGCTGGCCGAGGCAATGCCATTCAACATGCACGCGCCCAGCAGTTGGAAGTATCCCAGCCAGTCAATGGCCGCTTTTGGAACCCGGTAAGCGACAAGAACCGCGATGCCGGTCAGACCAATGACGAGCGCAGCCCAGATAAAAGTGCTGATGCGATGCGCCTTTCCCAGCGAAAGCACGCCAAGCAGCGAGGTGAGCAGATAGAATAGGGTCAGTTCCAGCGCGTTAACCTGTCCAAAAGCCGCCAGGATGCTGATTGCGACTGAAAGAATCAACCCACCGCCGGGGCTGAACAGAGTGGCGATGAGCAGCCCTAGTGCAGGAACAGGAAAGGCATACGGCAACAGGGTGCGGTCAGGGATGACCAGGCGCGCAGCAGCCAGAAACAACAGGAAAAGGACGGCAATTAGAACAAGGCTGCGACCATCGCTGTAATAAACTGGGCGGCGGCGCTGAAAATAAAAAGCAGTAAAGGTCATCAACACGCTGATAATTGCAACGCCTCCCAGGTATTCCATGCTGGTATTGCGCGGACGAATCAGACCGAGTTTTTCGAGGGCTTCGATGTCCGTTTCAGTCAGGGCTTTGCCACGCCGGACGACCACCTCCCCAGCCACATAGGTCTGCGTGACCGGTTCTACTGCCTGACGGGCTTTTTGCTTGGCAGCGTTGGTCAGTTCGGGGCTAAAAAAACTGTTCGGAACGACAAATGGGGTCACAATTTCGACAACAATCGCGGCTTGCTCTTCGCTCAAAGAAAAACTGACCACAGACGGAATGTTTGCTTGTACAACAGCGATGCTTTCTTCACGCACTGCGCCACGCATAACAGATTCAAGGACGCGCATGGCGTCTTGCTGCGTAGTGTTCCAACGCGGTTCGGGCAGGCGCAGAATGCTATCTATTGTATCTGGCTGCAGCGTCAAGTCATCGATGGCAGCCATTTGCTCGCGCTTGCTTTCTAGTGGCATGACTTCGTCGGCGCGGATGGCTTCGATTCGGTCGAGCGCGGCGCGCAGGCGGGCAATCTGACGGCGGGCAATGGCAGGGTCGGGAGAAGTATAAATGGGCGCAACGGCACGTTCGGCAGAATCGCGCGCCAGCGAGGTGCGCACATCGCTGATGTATTCCCCGTTAGATGGCGCGGTGTAATCTTGCGGCGCAACTTGCCCCACCTTGACGGGCAGGGTTGGCCCATTGACTGACACCGGGAGGATGAGGATGGCATAAGCGGCCAGCCCTGTGAGGATTAACAGGATGAGGGCAAAAAAGTCGTGACGGCTGACTTGCTGCCACCAGCGGGGAGGTTGGTTCATGTCAATTTTGCAGGAGTTCGCGCACGATGGCGCTGACCTGGTCGCCAGGAGCGCGCCCGGCCACTTTGGACATCATCACTTTCATGACCTTGCCCATGTCGGCAGGCTCCACTGCGCCGGTTTCGGCAATCGCCTGGCGGGCCAGTTCGCGCAATTCCTCGGCGCTCAATCCTTTGGGGAGGAAAGCATTCAGAACCTCGATTTCTGCCTGGGCAGCGGCGGCCAGGTCGGTGCGGCTGGCTTTTTGGGCTTCTTCGAGCGATTCCTTGCGCATTTTGATTTCTTTTTGCAGGATGGCCAGCACAGCGGCTTCGTCGAGCGTAACGCGCCGATCAACTTCTGCCTGCTTAATGGCGGCCAGCGCCATGCGCAAGGTTCGTTTGCGCAACTCGTCGCCCGCTTTCATGGCTTGTTTCATCGCTTCATTAAGTTTGGTTTTGGTATCCATCATCTCATTATAGCCCTTTAAGATTGGGGGATTGGGGGATTGGGGGATTTGCCAATTTTGTGATTACCTCAACTATGCCGAAGGTTTTTACAAGCCATTACAGGCGCGAGATGTAACCTTCGGAATGCTTCATGGTAAATACGAAAATTTGCTGCGGGGTGAGGACGCGGCAGATTTTCTGGAATTCATCTTCGGTACGCTTAACGGCGGCGGCATAGGCATACTCGAAATCGGGGCGGGAGGGGTCATCTTTGTTCATCCAGGCGTGTGAATCGCGGGGCAGCAGAGGGATGACGAGGTGGGCAAGCAACGGAATAAACGAAAGATATTCCAGTGGAGGATAGATTCGCCCGGAGATGAGACGGGGGTCGCTCACCACCTCGGCCAAATACGGGGCGATGGAATCTGACGCCGCCTCGGGATGCCTTTCACGCCAGAGCGCGGTGTAATTGCTATGAGCATAAAAATCCTGGGCGGTATGGGTCAGCCGCCCAAAAGCAGCCCAGGCGAGCCAGGCCGGCCCGCCACTCTGCAGCGTTTCGATAACGGCCTGGCGCTGTTCGGCGATGTAGGCATCTCCGGCAACAAAGGAATTGTTATCATAGTGAAAGTGGTCATGACCAAACTGATAGCGAATGGCATCCTGCCCCAAGTTGGCGCGGACGATTTCTTCGAGCGCGGCAGGGTCAAAATACGGGCGCAGGGCTTGTTCGGTAATGGCGCGATGGTATTTTTCCTTCATGCGTCCGATTATAACAGCGCGAGCAGGTCGTAGAGGCGCGCGCCTGAATATGATAAATAGCAGCAATTTACCAGGGCCATTCGTTCCCTGCGTAATCCACCAGGGCCAGCCTGTCTTCATCGGCGTTGTCATTCAGCAGGATGGGGAGAGCGCAAGCGGCAGCCTCTTCCGGCTCCAGGTCGGCCTGCGCGGCCTTTTCGCCGTGCATATACGAGCGCACCCAGCCAGGATGATAAACCCGGAAGGTGTATCCCGCCGGACGCAGGTCGTTGAACAGGATTTTGATGCCCATGTTAAGCGCTGCTTTCGACATGCAGTAACCAAACCAACTCGTCCGCTTTGCCGCGCCAATGCTGCCCGCCTCTGAGGAGATAAAGCACAACCGTTTGAGCCGCCCCACATCTAGCAGCGGCAAGAAGGCTTCCACAACGCGCAACGGCCCCAGCGCATTGACATCGTAGAGCCTGTGCATTTCGTCATAATCTTGCGGCGCGCGAATTCCGGCGTAAATCGTCTCCGACTGCACGCCTGCATTGTTGATTAGGGCATCTAGCGAGCCTGCCCGCGCTGCCACAAAGGCGGCAGCGGCTTTGATCGATTCCATTGAACGGACATCGAGCGGCACAATCTCAAGGGTTTCGGAATACTCTTTTTTCAATGATGCCAGTTCCGGCCAGTCTGGTAGATATTGACCGGCAAAAACGCGCCAGCCCATTTTGAGCAGGCCAGCGCACAGGCCATATCCCAGGCCGCGGTCGCTGCCGGTAACGAGGATGGTTTGTTCCATAGCATACTCCGTGTCTAAAAATTAGCCCCGCCACACCAGCGCAGGGAGTTTCTCAACAATGTTTGGAAAGAGGGGTGCAGCCAGACTTCCAGAGTATGGCCGGGGGTCAGGACTGCCACGCGCCCCTGCCCCTGATTCCGCCGCCAACCAGCAGGTTGTTCCCCGTGCGTGGAACGCGCTACAAGGAAGACATCCACCTGTGGGTCGAACATGGACATGAAATAATGCTCATCCTGCGCCACAAAAGCCTCGACCCCGGCTGCCAGCGGGTGCCCAGCCAGCGGTTCAATGCTGACCTGGCACTGTTTGGGATGGCGCAGGAACGCTCCGCCCAGCAAGTTCCGAAAAACCGGGGTTTCCAGGTAGCCTGCCGTGCCGGAATGGATGGCAAGCAGGCCATTGCCCCTGCCAACATGCGCGGCAAAAGCAGCCTGCGCCTCGTCCGTCATCCAGGCATCTTGGTTGGTGGATGAGATGTTGTTAGATTTGGCCAAGACGATCAGGGAGTAATCTGCCATCAGGGCCGTAGACCATTGACGGGCATCCTCGACCCAATCAAAACGGAAGCCATGCCCTTGCAGCGCGCTCAACCCTTCCCTAACGATTGGGGATGGATGCCAGTAATCATCGCACAGGACAAGTGTTTTCAAAGCCATCTTTCCTTTCTCTTGAATATGAAAAAGCATATCACAAATAACTGTCGGTTTGAACAAAAATGGCTCTACCGTTTTACGGGAAGAAGTAAAAATCTATCCACAGATGACACCGATTTCGCCGATTTTAAAAACCGAATCTGTGTAATCTCTGCATTGGTCAAGAATGTGATGGAATATATTGGGACACAGACCGCGAGATTCCGTTAATTCCGTGTGTTCCGTGTACAGAATTTGTGTTTACCATTTTCCTGACCACTACAGAATCTGTGTAATCAGCAAAATCTGTGGACGAATCTCGCCAGAAACGGGAAAGACCAAAAAATCAAATATCGCTTATAGAGCAAAAAATTTCCAAAAACTGGGAGATTTTCGTGCTTGGAGCAATAGACAACGCCCCCCCAATGGGGGTACGAACCACTCAACCAAAAAATCCCCTTCGGGAGGGGATTTTAGGCTGGGGGCAAAGGACGGCGTCCCCTCAATGGGGGTACG
>CAYRBO010000022.1:63282-65192 GCA_964422545.1 uncultured Anaerolinea sp.
AACCACTCAACCAAAAATCCCCTTTGGGAGGGGATTTTAGGCTGGGGGCAAAGGACGGCGTCCCCTCAATGGGGGTACGAACCACTCAACCAAAAATCCCCTTTGGGAGGGGATTTTAGGCTGGGGGCAAAGGATTCGAACCTCTACTAACTGATCCAGAGTCACTTTACGAGCGAGTATCGCTCTGTGGCGAGTTTCTGGCGTTCCCTGTCCTGGTTTGCGTAAAAAAGAGATGTCGTGTGAATATCCTTGTGTCCGAGTTTCAGGCGCACGATTTCAAGGTTAGCCCCCTGGTCAATCCACCCCTGTCCTACTCGATGTCGAAACGCATGAGGATTGAATCGCCCCGTCACTCCGGCGCGTTTGGCAAGCCCTAACAGACGGCTGTATAGCGCGTAAATGCTCAATCGTTTCCCATTATCTTCTACAAACAAGGCATCCGCGTCATTGCAGTCTCTATGTTCTCGCGCAGCCAGCCAGTCGCGCAGCGCGTCTGCTGTTGGTTGAGTAAAATCCAAAACTCTCGTTCCAGTTTTGCCTTTAGTAGTCGCTTCGCTTTGGGCAAAGTCAATATCGCGTATGTTCAAAGAACATAACTCTCCCGCCCGACACCCCGTATCCATCAGGAAGAGGAGAATCGCAACTTCCATTGAGCGTTCCTCGTGTTTTGCTGTAGCAAGCATCGCCTGAAAATCGTCTTCCAAAATGGCTTTGTTCCTGGCAGTTTGCTCAACGCGCACTTTTTTGAGATGGGCTGCCGGAGAATGAGAAATGTACCCGCGCTGGACGCACCACCGAAAGAAGGCTTTGACTGCTTGCACATGACCTGCTACGCTGGCACTCGAAAGAGATTTGCGAAGATGAACGACATATACGTCCACGTCATCGGCTGTAATTTCCTCGATGACCACCTTTTGACCGAAACGGTCGAACCGCCGCAACCGCTCCTCGTAAGAGCGGATGGTTTTCTCTGCGCGTCCTGCCGCAGTAAGATATACCACGAAGCGTTGAATGGCGTCTTTGATGAGCATGGCTTCCTCCTGTGACTGTGATGAGATGTGAGAAGCCATAGTTCTACCCAAAAGATGATTTCATGAGTACAATAAAACCAGCCCCGCCGCTGGAATCGGCGAGGCTGAACAAATTGCTACGCGGTCTCGCGCGCAGCGGCAAACGTATTATAGCACGCCGCCGCCTTGCGCTTCACCGCAAGGCGGATTTTCATTTTCAGGCAGCATCCAGGATAACATGATTTACTCTCTCATCGAAGCCCTAAAGAACGACTGGCTCAATGACCCCCACTGTCCCATCAAACCGATGATGGACTACATGCGCCAGCGCGGACAACTGCGCGACGCGCAACTCGAAGCCATCGAAACCTATCTGTTTCTCAAATTCGAAGGCGGGAACAAGCCCCTGGCTGATTTGTTTGCCGAAGGGTTTTTCTTTCCGCCGCCGCAAAACCTGGAAAGACTGCACATCAGCCAGGAATTGCGCGACATCCTGTACGCTAACCCCGCCGCCTGGTCGCTCTACCAGTTTGCCCGCCAGCCCGATGAAAAGGGGAATCCGCTCCTGCCGCAGCTGCTTGCCGCCATTGCCGACTCTCCGGCGGCCATCCCCTACCGCGAAATCATCCGCAAGATTTTCTACGGCGTCGCCTACCCCGATTACCTGTTCAGCCTGCCGATGGGCGCGGGCAAGACCTTTCTCATCGCCGCGCTGATTTACCTGGATTTGTACTTTGCGCAGCAGAACCCGCAAGACCCCAAATTCGCTCACAACTTTCTGGTGCTGATTCCCTCCGGCCTGAAATCGTCCATTGCCCCCAGTCTGAAGACCATCGAACAGTTCGACCCTACCTGGGTACTGCCGGAGCCTGCCGCTAGCAACATTCGCCGACTGCTTCA
>CAYRBO010000023.1:0-63660 GCA_964422545.1 uncultured Anaerolinea sp.
CGTCCCTACGTTCAGGTGCGGTTTGCTGCGGTCAAATTTCTGCTTCGCCATGTTTGGTCACTCCTTGTTTGCTGCTTTAGGAAAAATTACGATTTGAGAATTTCCTGCGCCACCGATTCGCTTACCGGCGCATAATGGTTGAATTCCATTGAGAACACACCACGTCCCTGGGTTGCGGAACGCAACTCGGTTGCATAGCCGAACATCTCGCCCAACGGGACCATTGCATTTACAGCCTGGGCGTTGCCAGGGCGCATTTCCATGCCTTGAATCATGCCGCGGCGGCTGTTCAATTGTCCAATCACATCACCCAGGTATTCTTCGGGCGTGACAACTTCCACTTTCATGATTGGTTCGAGGAGTACTGCGCCAGCGCGCTGTACGCCTTCTTTAAAAGCCATCGAAGCGGCCATTTTAAAAGCCATTTCACTCGAGTCCACTTCATGATAGGACCCATCAAACAGGCTGACTTTCAAATCGACCACCGGATACCCGGCCAGCACGCCGCTTTCGGCTGCTTCCTTGATACCTTTTTCGACAGCGGGGATATATTCCTTGGGGATGGATCCACCAATAATCTTGTTCTCAAAAACGACGCCCGAACCGCGCTCGCCCGGCTCCATGGAAATCACAACATGCCCATACTGTCCGCGTCCACCAGACTGCTTGGCGTATTTGTAGTCAATCTTTTCCACCCGGCGGGTAATTGATTCGCGGTAAGCAACGCGCGGCTTGCCAACGTTGGCCTGCACTTTAAACTCGCGCATCATGCGGTCAACGATAATATCCAGGTGCAATTCGCCCATCCCCGAAATCTGGGTCTGGCCGGTCGCCTCATCGGAGCGGACGCGGAAGGTTGGGTCTTCTTCGGAGAGTTTACGGAGCGCCTCGCCCATCTTCTCCTGGTCGCTAGAGGTTTTAGGCTCGACCGCGATGGTGATGACGGGTTCGGGGAAAGAGATGCTCTCAAGAACAATGTTCTTGTTGTCGCATAAGGTATCGCCAGTAAAAGATTCTTTGAAACCCAAAGCGGCTGCAATGTCACCTGCGCGTACTTCATCGATATCTTCGCGCCGGTCTGCATACATTCGGATAAGACGGCCAATCCGCTCACGCTTGCCCTTGGTTGAGTTATTGACCATCGTCCCCTGGGTTATCACGCCAGAATAAACGCGGAAGTAGGCCAATCGCCCAACGTACGGGTCGGTGACGATTTTGAACACCAGCGCGCTCAAGGGAGCATTGTCATCAGCAGGCAATTCGATAACTTCTTCAGGATTATCAGTCGAGGTCCCACGCACAGCAGGAATATCCAATGGCGAGGGGAGATAATCTACGACCGCATCCAAAACAAGTTGGACTCCCTTATTCTTTAAGGATGAACCGCAAAACACCGGACAGGCTTTCCCGGCAATGACAGCGCGGCGCAGGGCAGCCTTGAGCTCAAGATTGCTGATTTCTTCCCCTTCCAGGTACTTCATGGTCAATTCATCGTCGGTCTCGGCGATTTTCTCGACCATTGCATGACGCATTTCGGTCGCTTGCGCAACCAGGTCGGGGGGAATTTCAACAATCTTTGGCTCCTTACCAAGCTCATCATCGAACAGGACGGCCTTCATTTCGAGCAAGTCGACCATTCCTTTGAACTCGGCTTCGCTGCCAATGGGTAGCTGCATTGCAATCGGATTGGCGCCCAACCGCTGACGAATCGATTCAATCGAGCGCTCATAAGAAGCGCCCACCCGGTCCATCTTATTGACAAAACAGATGCGCGGGACGCCGTAGCGGTCGGCCTGGCGCCAGACAGTTTCAGATTGTGGCTCTACGCCCTGAACGGCATCGAAAACAACTACCCCCCCATCGAGGACGCGCAGTGAGCGCTGCACCTCAGCGGTAAAGTCAATATGCCCAGGGGTATCAATCAAATTGAATTGATACCCCTTCCACTCCGCCGAAACAGCCGCGGAAACGATGGTGATGCCACGTTCCCGCTCCTGGACCATCCAGTCAGTCACGGTTGTGCCGTCATCAACGGAACCAATGCGGTGGGTTTTACCGGTATAAAAGAGAATTCGCTCTGTGGTAGTCGTTTTACCGGCATCGATATGCGCAATGATGCCGATATTTCGATACTTTTCGAGCGGGTACTTACGCGCCATGTACTAAACCTCTAAATCTATCACGAATTATGCACGATAATGAGAAAAGGCGCGATTGGCTTCGGCCATCTTGTGAGTTTCATCGCGTTTACGGATGGAAGCACCCTGATTGGTTGCGGCATCCATCAGCTCGCCCGCCAGTTTTTCAGAGAAGGATTTCCCTGAGCGGGAGCGGGAGGCAGACAAAATCCAGCGAATCGCCAGGGTCAAGCGGCGGTCAGAAGGAACTTCCATTGGAACCTGGTAGGTCGCGCCACCCACGCGGCGCGGACGAACTTCCATCACCGGGCTGACGTTCTTGATCGCTGCATCAAAAGTCTCAATACCAGGCTTGCCGGTCTTCTCTTCGATGATTTCAAGCGTGTTGTAAATCAGGCGAAAGGCGAGGCTCTTCTTGCCACGCCACATCATGTGCTGAACAAAAGTCGCCAGCGACACGCTGTTGTAGCGCAAATCTGGCGCAATTGGACGAACTTCAGGCTTTCCTCTACGCATTTTTTACTCCATCACTTATGGATTACTTTTTGCCCTTGACAGGAGTGGCCGCAGCCCCTTCTTTGGGACGCTTGGCGCCGTATTTGGAACGACCTTGACGCCGTTTAGCAACGCCTGTCGTATCCAAGGAACCGCGAACGATATGGTAACGCACACCCGGCAAATCTTTCACGCGGCCGCCGCGAACCAGCACCACAGAGTGTTCTTGCAACTGGTGTCCTTCGCCAGGGATATATGCGGTCACTTCTATACCATTGGTCAGGCGCACGCGGGCGATCTTGCGAAGCGCAGAATTCGGCTTCTTAGGGGTCATCGTGCGAACGACGGTGCAAACACCGCGTTTCTGCGGCGCGCCGCCGGCCTGGCGAAAACGACGCTGTTTGTTCGCGTTCAAGGTATATTGCAAGGCAGGAGCCTTGCTCTTGACCTTTTTTGACTGGCGGCCCTTGCGGATGAGTTGATTAATTGTTGGCACACTTGCCTCCGAAAAATTTTCCTGCTGATTACAAGTTTTTATCAGATTCCGAGCAAACAACGAGGCCATCAAAATCCTGCCTGATGGCCTCACTTGTCTCGCGCAATGGATAAGAGTTTCTTACCTATGGGCAACGGGTTTGTATTCTATCACAGTAAAACATTAACGTCAACTATTTTACGCCCATCAAATCTTCGCCCAGGCCAAGCAAACCGGTTTCTAACTTGGGCGGATGAACTTTCTCTTCGTCTTTTCCAAACTTCACGACGTCGCCGCCTTCGTTGACGGCTTCTACCGCCAGGCCAAGTGATTGCAATTCCTTAACCAGCACCCGGAACGAGGCTGGGATGCTCGGCTCTTCGATGGGTTCACCCTTGACGATGGCCTCATATGTGTTGACGCGCCCAGTGACATCATCGGATTTGACGGTCAGCATTTCTTGGAGCGTATACGCCGCGCCATACGCCTCCAGCGCCCACACTTCCATTTCACCGAAGCGCTGACCGCCAAATTGAGCCTTACCACCCAGCGGCTGCTGGGTCACAAGCGAGTAGGGGCCGGTAGAGCGGGCGTGAACCTTATCTTCAACCAAGTGATGCAACTTGAGAATAGTCATAACGCCCACGGTAACAGGCTGGTCGTATCGTTCGCCGGTTTTCCCATCGCGCAAAACCTGCTTGCCGAGGGTGGGAACCGGCACCCCGGTTTCCAGCATCACCTGGGTTGCCTTCTCGCGCAACTCTTCCGAAGGAATATCTGTGTATCCCATGGTTTCGAGCCAGAGCCTGAGGCAGGCCTCGATGGCTTTGGGGTCTTTTTCATCTTCAGCGCGGCTGTAAGGCACGTTTTCGAAACTGATAAGTTCTTCGGGGTTATAGCCTTTTTCAATCAGCCACTGGCGGACGGTCATCATGCGGGCATAATATGGGTCGAGGGCGATACGAGAAACATCATAACCATGCCCACCAAGCCAATGCTCCAGGTAGAGCAGGCGAACTTCATCATCATCCCGAATCATCTCCGCTTCGTACTGTTGCTCTGCAAGCCAGTCCCAGGCATTGGCAACCGCGACGCGCCATGCCTCATCCACCAACCAGGCACGGGCCAGTTCTGCCTCGATTTCAGTTTCTTTGGCGCCGTCGAAAACCGGGGTAATAGCGCGATAGCCAAGCCGCTTGGCTGCCCAACCGAGGTGAACCTCCAGCACCTGGCCGATGTTCATACGACCGGGAACGCCCAGGGGATTCAGAATCAGGTCAACCGGCGTGCCATCTTCTAGATAGGGCATATCCTCGACCGGGACCACGCGCGAGACAACGCCTTTGTTGCCGTGCCGACCAGCCATCTTGTCACCAGCAGTGATTTTGCGGCGCTGGGCTACAGAGACGCGCACCATCATGTCAACGCCCGCCGACAGGTCGGCATTGTCTTCGCGGGTGAACACTTTCACATCGACCACTTTGCCGCGCTCGCCATGCGGCATCCGTAGTGAGGTATCTTTCACATCACGGGATTTTTCACCAAAGATGGCTCGCAGCAGGCGCTCTTCGGGGGTCAGTTCTTTTTCGCCTTTGGGAGTGATTTTGCCCACCAGGATGTCGTTCGGGCCGACTTCCGCGCCGATGCGGATGATGCCGTTCTCATCCAGGTCTTTGATGGCGTCTTCACCGACATTGGGAATATCGCGGGTGATTTCCTCGGGACCGAGTTTGGTATCGCGGGCCTCGACCTCATACTTTTCGATATGAACCGAGGTAAAGCGATCTTCCTGCACCAGCCGCTCCGAAATCAAGATAGC
This sequence comes from uncultured Anaerolinea sp., assembly GCA_964422545.1. Classification (GTDB taxonomy): domain Bacteria; phylum Chloroflexota; class Anaerolineae; order Anaerolineales; family Villigracilaceae; genus UBA5195. The sequence continues at coordinate 4,928 of CAYRBO010000023.1, forward strand.
ATCTTCGAAGTTGCCGCCTTCCCACGAAAGGAAAGTGACGACGACGTTTTGACCGAGAGCCAGTTCACCGCCGTCGGTGGATGAAGAATCGGCAATGATGTCGCCTTTCTTCACAATCTGGCCCTTGACAACGGCAGGACGCTGGTCGATGCAGGTCGATTGATTGGAACGGTGATATTTACGCAGGGTATGGGTTTGCAAACTGCCATCAGACCGCCGCAAGACAATTTCCTTACCGGTGACAGAAATTACCTCACCGTCATCCTCCGCTACGACCACCTGGCCTGAATCCAGGGCTGCATAATATTCCATGCCGGTCGAAACGAGGGGCACTTCGGGACGCACCAACGGGACCGCCTGGGCTTGCATGTTTGAACCCATCAAGGCGCGGTTGGCGTCATCATGCTCGAGGAAAGGAATTAGCGCAGCGCTGATGCCCACCACTTGATGCGGAGCTACGTCCATATAATCCAAATTTTCTGGTGTTGAGTCGACAAATCCGGAATGGTAGCGACAAGAAACACGCTTGCTGACAAACTCGTGAAAATTATTTAATTCGGCATTGGCTTGCGCAATGACAAATTTATCTTCGGCATCCGCAGAGAGATATTCCATCGTATCAGAAACAAACGGCACAACCAAAATCATGCGGTTCGCCTTGGCAATTTTCCTGGCAAGCGCCTCATCAACCCTCTCGCCTGCTTTGGCAACCGTTTCATTATCAATCACAACATCTTCGCGCAGGGCGCGCCCCACCAGGGCAGGGTCAGCAGCGGGCAAAGATTTTACGACGCGCCGGTAAGGCGTCTCAATGAAACCATATTCGTTGACACGAGAGAAAGATGCCAGGCGGCCAATCAGGCCAATGTTGGGGCCTTCGGGCGTCTCAATGGGGCAGATACGGCCATAGTGCGAGTGATGCACATCACGCACATCGAAACCGGCGCGTTCGCGACGCAGACCGCCAGGGCCCAGGGCCGAGAGAGTGCGTTTATGGCGCAATTCGGCCAACGGGTTGGTCTGGTCCATAAATTGAGAAAGTTGACTGGAGCCAAAGAACTCGCGCAAGGCTGCCACTACCGGGCGGATGTTGACCAGCGTAACCGGAGAAAGCTGCTCCTGGTCTCGGATGGACATGCGCTCTTTGATAACACGCTCCATGCGGCGCAAGCCAATCCGCAGTTTATTTTGAATCAATTCGCCAACGGTTTTGACGCGGCGGTTGCCGAGGTGGTCGATATCATCGGGCGGCTCGACGCCGTTGTTAATCTGAATCATGCGCCGAACAAGACGAATGATGTCGCGCTTCGTAATGGTGCGATGCGGGATGGGAACGTCGAGGTCGAGTTTCTGGTTGAGTTTGTAGCGTCCCACCCGCTCCAGGTCGTAATGACGCTGGTCAAACAATTGCTCTTCCAGGAACGCACGAGCGTTATCGAGAGTGGCCGGGTCGCCGGGGCGCATTCGCTTGAAAAACTCAATCAAGGCGGCCTGGGCTACCGTTAACCCACCGCTTAAATCCCATTCCGGTTCCTGGCGTAGAGTGGTCGGGATGAACAGGCGGTCGGGATTGTTGTCGACATCCTGAAAGAGCGAGATAATTTCTTCGTCAGAACCGATAGAGAGAATGTCATCGGGGCGGCCATCGCCGACGGCCGCCAGGGCGCGCAGGAAAACAGTAATCGGTACGGTGCGCTTACGGTTAAATTTCAAGATGATGTAATCGTTTTTGCGGGTCTCGAACTCCATCCACGCGCCGCGGTCGGGAATCAGCTTAGACATGGCGAGCGCGCGCCCTGTCGAACGGTCGGTAGGCGCCTCGAAGTAGACGCCGGGGGAACGAATCAGCTGCGAGACGACGACGCGCTCTGTACCGTTGATGATGAACGTGCCTTTGTCGGTCATCTCTGGGAAATCGCCCAGGAAAATATCCTGCTTGATGGGTTCGGGGACATCCGGCCCAGCCAACAGTACGGAAACATAGAGCGGGCTGGAATAGGTCAGGTCGCGTTCGACGCACTCTTCGATAGCATGCTTGGGTTCGCCAAACCAATATTTCAGGCCCCATTCCTGCGACTCCGGGCTGCGGCTGGGGAAATACAACTTCATGCCTTTGTTGTAGGACTCGATTGGCGAGACCTCATGGAATAAATCACCCAAGCCCTCGCGCTTGAGACGTTCAAACGAATCCAACTGAACTTCGATGAGGTTGGGCAGGCCAAGCTCAACCGGGATGCGCGCATAATTTTTCCGGGAGAGTGCAGAACTCATTGAATTACTCCTAACTTTGATTTAGGGAAACGGCCAGGAACACAAAAACCATCATGCCACACAGCATGACGGCAAAAAAACATTATATCGAACAGTTCAAAGAACTGTCAATACTCTTGTTACAAGAGAATATGTTAGAATGTGAACGATTTCGCAAACCGAATGACCTGGAGAAACATTATGCCCGAATTCAAACCTTCTGCCGCCACGCCACTCCACCACCGCCGAGCCGCCATTGTGGTCGGCGCTTCGAGCGGGATTGGTGCGGCCCTGACTCGCAGGCTCGCCGCCGAGGGATACACGGTCGCGGCTGTGGCGAGACGAGCTGACCTTCTGGAATCGCTGTGCGCCGAAATCAACGCCGCGCATGGCGAAACACGCGCTCTAGCCTATCCGCATGACGTGACTCGCTACGATTCCGTTCCAGCAACGCTCCAAAAAATTGTACAAGACTTGGGCGGCCTGGACTTATTCATCTATAATACCGGCATCCAGCACCATGTCAGAGCGGATGAGTTCGATTTCGAGAAAGACCGCGCTATGCTCGAAACCAACCTGCTCGGCGCGCTGGCCTGGCTCAACCCGGTGGCCGCCATGTTCCATCATCTGAAAGCCGGTCACATCGTAGGCATTTCATCGGTGGCAGGAGATAGGGGACGAGTCGGCGCCCCAGCGTATAACACATCCAAAGCCGCGCTCACCACCTACCTTGAATCGCTGCGCAACCGGCTGGCGCGGCGCGGCGTCACCGTGACGACCATCAAACCCGGCTTTGTCGAGACCGACATCCTGCGCTCGGCGCCGAAAAAGAACTTTTTCTGGCTCATCAATCCCAACCAGGCCGCCGAAGGGATTTGGAAAGCGATTAAAGCCCGCAAGCAAACCGCTTATGTTCCAGCCCAATGGGGCTTGCTCATGCTCATCATCCGGCACATTCCGTCATTTATCTTCCGGCGATTAAGTTTTTGAAGTTCGATATTCGATACTCGCTGTTCGTCGAATAACGAATAACCAATAACGAACATCTAATATCGCACTACACACCACAAAAGAGAACCTATGACTACTTCCACCCTCCCCTACGAACGCATCACTTACCTGGAAAATTTCGGACACTCGCTGCGGGCGGCCTCCTACCTATACAAGCCGACCACAGCCGAGCAAATCAGCGAAGTTTTCAAATTTGCCAAACAGAACGGCCTGACTGTTACCTTGCGCGGGGCCGGACGCTCCTATAACGACGCTGCCCTGAACGGTGGCGGCATTGTCCTGGACATTCAGGACATGAACCGCATCCTGGAGTGGAACCCCGAAACGGGGCGAATTAAAGCGGAGCCCGGCGTCACCCTGCAAAAACTGTGGCAGCACGTCCTCCCGGATGGCTGGTGGCCGCCGGTCGTTTCTGGCACAATGTACACCACCCTGGGCGGCTGCCTGGGCATGAACATTCACGGGAAAAACAACTACAAAATGGGCACCATCGGTGAACATGTGGTGGAATTTACTGCCCTGCTGCCGACCGGCGCCGAAGTGACCTGCTCGCCCACCCTGAACGGCGACTTGTTTTACAGTATCATCTCTGGCATGGGCATGTTGGGCGTTTTCACCTCCGTAACAATGCAGATGAAAAAGATATATTCGGGGCTGCTCGATGTCCACGCGTTTCCAGCGCGAAATTTACACGAGCACCTCAACGCCATCGCCGAGACTGCCCCGGTTAACGATTACACCGTCGGTTGGTTGGATTCGACCGCAAGCGGCAGCGGGCTGGGGCGCGGTCAGCTCCACACTGCCAAGTACCTGCACGAGGGCGAGGACCCCGACCCCAAGAAAACCATGCAAGTCAATTACCAGACTCTCCCGGCGACCCTGTTTGGGGTTTTCCCAAAATCGATCATCCACTTTTTCATGGCTCCGTTCATGATCAATCCCGGCGTCTGGCTGGTGAACACGGCCAAATACGTTGCCAGCCTGCGCGAGGGACGTTACAAACAATCCCACGCGGCTTTCCATTTCCTGCTCGATTACGTTCCCAACTGGGAAAAAGCCTACGGGCGCGGCGGGCTGATTCAGTACCAATCTTTCCTCCCCAAAGAGACCGCCGAAGCAGCCTGGAGAGAACTGCTAACCCTCTCTCACAAGCGCGGCATGCCCTCTTATCTTGGCGTGACCAAACGTCACCGGCCCGATAAATTCCTGCTCTCTCACGCGGTAGATGGTTTCTCGCTGGCCCTCGATTTCAAAGTCACAAACGGCAGCCGCGCCAAAATGCGTGAGATGTTACATGACTTCGATCGCATCGTGCTGGAGGCGGGCGGACGTTTCTACTTCGCCAAAAACAGCGAGACCACGCCCGAAACTGCCCAGCGTTTCTTGGGACAAGAAACCGTCGAACGCTTCAAGGCCCTCAAGCGCCGCACCGACCCGCACAACCTGCTCGAATCAGATTTGTTTCGCCGCGTGTTTGGCAGTTTGTAATTTGTAGAACAGGTCTCTGTGACCTGTCCTACGCAGGGACTTTTTGGCTACCAAATTCTCCCGACAATCATTTGACTTTTTCGGCTAAAATCATTACACTAATCACGGAATAGCAACGTTATTTTTGCAGGAGGAATGATGGCCGCACAATACCAGCTTGTTATGCACGCCGGGCCGACCCCTGGGAAAACCTTTCCTTTAGAAGGGGATGTGATTACCATCGGGCGCGAGGCCGGAAATACGATTGTCATCAACGATGCCGAAGTTTCGCGCAAGCACTCGCAGCTCACTTTACAAGGCGGCAAATATGTCCTGACTGACATTGGTTCGACCAATGGAACCTTCGTCAATGGCCAGCGCATTACCGGTTCGCATGTCTTGGTTCCCGGCGAAGTGATTTCACTCGGCGAGCAAATCAACCTGCTCTTCGAGTCTTTGGCGCAGGTTGATCCCAATGCGACCATGCTCTCCTCTTCCGCTCGCATTGCCGCTGCTCCCAGTCCGGCTCCTGCTCCCGCGCCTGCGCCACAGCCTGTTCAATCGGTTGGCTATGCGGGCCGCATTCCTGCCGGGCCCGAGCCTGGAATGGCCGAACCACCCGCGAAGGGCGGCTCGAATCGGACACTGATTATTGCTGTGGTGGTCATCCTGGTTTTATTGTGTTGCTGCGTGGTTGGACTGTTCGCTTATGATTATGCCGAACTCTGGTGCTCGCCGCTGACTTCCTGGCTGGTGCCGATGTTGGGCGGTGTCTGTCCGTAATAGACCTGACCGCAACCGTCCCGAAGGAGAAAACTCTTCGGGACGTTTTTTTATTTGTCCAGCAGCGTCATCACCTCGCGCAAACGGACTTCCGCCTGCTCATAATGCCCGGCGCGCAACGACTGGTCGGCTTCGATGAGCATCGCTTCGGTTTGTACGTTGATAGGCTCGCGCGGGCGGCGCAACAGGTCGGCCACAATTCCGCGCCGCCGCATTTCAGGAATATCGGGCAGCCAGGCGGTGAGAAAATAGGCCGAGGGGTCGTAGCGCTGCTGGTAGTGCCGCAGTGTGTCGTAAAAAGCCACCGTCAGACGCAGGTCGGCGCGGTGAGAGTCATCTACCGTTTGAGCGCGCAGGAAATCGAGGAAGGCCGATTCGAGAGAATCGAGATTCAGGCCAAAGTGCTCCCGAAGTCCATTTTCCAGCGCGCTCGATTGCTTTCCATCCGGCGCGGCGTGAATATCGCGGTAAAAGGCGTCGAAACGCTCCCAGCCATACGTTTCTACCAGGTAAGCTACCAGCGCGGCAGCCTGGAGATAGCCGATCTCGTGCTGGGAGGTGTAAAAGGCGTCGGTCAGGTCGCGCAGGGGGATGTACCAGTTTAGTTCGAGCAAGGCAGCGGCGCGGGGCAGGATGGGTTCTTCTTTAAAGTGACCGTTGCTCAGGTAAACGGCCAGGCCTTCTACCAGGATAGAGGGGCGCAAATCGCCGCCCTGCCGGGCATCGAGCCAATGCACCATTTCATGATGAATTACCTGGCGGGTGGCGTTCCCGGCATAATTTTCATCCAGATATGACACATACAGGCCATCGGAGGCGAATCCGCCATGCCCAAGGACGCGCGGCAAGAAGGTAAGCGGGATTTTTTCGTCGAATTGCGCGCCAAACCGCGCCTCGACGCGTTCGGCCTCGGCATCGGCCATTTCGGCCAGGGTTTCGATGTCGCGGTGAGCGTCGGTGCCGGTGATGTAGTAGATATAGCAGCAGTCGGAGGTGATGCTCTCCCAGCGGGCCTCCGGTTCGGGGTACGGCACATCGGCGGCAGGCAGGAGCGTGAGCGTTTCCACCCAAGAAAATTCATCGGGACGGAGGCGGAAGGTCAGGGTGTGCGTCCCGCTCTCCAATCCAGAGGTATCCCAAACCCAGGCGAAGGTGGCCTGGCTGCGGCCTCCGATTCCAAACGGGCGGAAGGCTTGCTCGGCAAGGGTTTGGCCGCCCGCTTCGAGAACGACCACTTTATCTTTGGGGTCGAATCCATCGGGGGCCAGCACCTCGAAACTCACCAAGTCGCCGACGTAAAGCGGGCCATCGGGATGGACGCGGATGCTGAACCCGGCGGCGGGGGTGGGCGAGGCGGCCGGCCTGCCAGCCACAAGCGGCGCGGTTGGCGAGGGGCTGGCTGGCGGCTCGGCAGGGAGGGCGGTTGGCAGGGCAGAAAGCGGCCCGCAGGCGTTGAGCAATACCAGTAAAAGGGAGATGACTTTGAATCGGGAAAGAGGCATGGCAGGCTCGCTTAATTTGGCAGCCACTGGGCAGGTTTTCTCTGGTAAACTTCTGGTAAGAAGATAATTTTACACCGTTCTGGGTTGTTTACAACCAAAGACAAAAAAGCAAACCGACGATTCTGGCAAAGCCAACACAAGTGCTATAATTTTGAGATAGACCAGTCCGTTTATTCGTTCAAGGTGAAGCATGCTCACAAAATCCACATATCATGTCAGCCTGAAAGAAATCCAGCGTAATTTTCCTGCCTACCTGCGCCGTGTCCGTAATGGACAAACCCTGGTGATCACGGAAGATGGCAAACCGATGGCCGAAATGAAACCGACCACTCCCATAGCACGGAAGCCACGCCCTTACGGCCTGTGCGCCGGAGAATTTCGCACGCCTGACGATTTTGATGCGCCGTTGCCCGACGATGTGATCAAGGATTTCGAAGGCAAATGAGACTGTTGCTGGATACCCACATTTTTCTCTGGTTCATCAGTAAAGATGAACGCTTGCCCCAATCCATCAAAGAACATATCCAAAATCCCGAAAATGACGTTTACTTGAGTGTCGTGTCGCTGTGGGAGATTATTACCAAAGCCAACATTGGGAAACTATTCCTGCCAGGGACACCAGATGATTACATACCTGCGCAGCGACAGCGCCACCAGATAGAAAGTCTTAATCTCGACGAAAGCAGCGTTTCGCACCTGGCAAAATTACCATCCATCCACCGAGACCCATTCGACCGCATGTTAATCTGCCAAGCCATTGAACATGGGCTAACATTGGTGACTCTTGATGAATCCATCCGTCAATATCCGGTTGCGCTATTGAAAAGCGAAATGCACTAACCGGGAAGGCTTCTGGCGTTATGGTAGCACTAGAAGCCTTTTCTTTCTGCTCCGATTTTGATTGCCATATCCTTTTACGCCAATGACAAATGCCAGGTTTCCATTTGGTCAGCCCGTCCAAGAAGTCGTTCAAGCCGAACGCTCTCCAAAGCCTGTATTCGTGCTTGGCGTTTACGCGAGCGCGGTTCATGCCCGTTGGGTATCCGCCAATAACAAAACCATCGTAACTGCGCTGGCAGTAGCCAGCGAACCTTACATCTTTTGGCGCGGCGAAAACGCCGAATCCATTATTCGGGAAATTGACATACCCCGTGATATTGGGCAACTTTTACCGGCAGACCGTCAATTCAATGGGCCGTCTGGACTAGCCCTTGATAAACTGATTCTCGAACCACTGGGAATAACGCGCACCGAAGCCTGGCTATGTGATTTGGTGCCACACAGTTGCGCTAATCCGGCCCAGGCAAAGGCAATCGAGCGAGCCTATCTCCCGCTTGTGAAAAAATACAAATTGCCCCTGCCGACTGCTCATCCTGTCCCCACGAAACTCACGGATGAAATCCGCCGCAACGCCATCCTGGATGAACTTCAACAATCCGGCGCAAGCACATTGATTTTGCTAGGAGACCAGCCTGTTCGATGGTTTCTCTCGTATTTGGACTCGCGCTGGCAAAGATTATCAGACTTCATGCGCGACGGCTGTGGGTATGGAACAATTCATCGCGCAAATATCGACAGAAAACCAATCGATATCTTGCCATTGGCACACCCGCGACAAATTGCAAAACTTGGACACGCTTCCCCCATCTGGTATAAACATCACCAAGACTGGTTGAAAAAACGGCAATTCACTTCTTAAATCACTCACGGAGTCCCCCATGCCCTTCACCCTCCTCCACGAAAAACACATTCCCGAAATCGCCTCCACTGCAAAACTATACCGGCACGAGAAAAGCGGCGCGCGGCTGCTCTCAGTCGTCAACAGCGACGAAAACAAAGTCTTTGGCATTACCTTCCGCACCCCGCCGCAAACCTCCAACGGCATTGCCCACATTATGGAGCATTCCGTCTTGTGCGGGTCGCGTAAATATCCGGTCAAAGAGCCGTTCATCGAACTGGCCAAGAGTTCGCTGAACACCTTCCTGAACGCCTTTACCTACCCCGATAAAACCTGCTACCCGGTCGCCAGCACCAACCTGAAGGATTTTTACAACCTGATTGATGTGTACCTCGATGCAGTACTGTACCCGCTCATCCCAGAGCGCACGCTCCAGCAGGAGGGCTGGCATTACGAAATTGAGACCCCCGAAGCGCCGCTCACTTTCAAGGGCGTGGTTTTCAATGAGATGAAGGGCGCGCTCTCCTCGCCCGATGACCTGCTCGGCGAAGTCTCGCAGCAGTCGCTTTACCCCGATACGCCCTACGGCCTGAACTCTGGCGGCGACCCGGCGGTCATCCCCGACCTGACCTACGCCGAATTCAAGGCTTTCCACGAGACCTATTACCACCCATCGAATGCCTACATCTACTTTTACGGTGACGACCCCGAAGACGAGCGGCTGCGCCTGCTCGATGCCTGGCTGGAGGCCTTCGAGCGGAAGGAGGTCCAATCGAGTCTCCCGCTTCAGCCGGTTTGGGAGGCTCCGCGGCGGGTGACCCACCCCTACGATTCTGGCGATTCGCCGAATGCCAAAGCCTACATCACCGTCAACTGGCTGATGCCCGAATCGACGGATGCGCAGACCACGCTGTCGCTGTCCATCTTGTCCCATATCCTGCTCGCCACCCCGGCCTCGCCGCTTAAAAAAGCCCTGCTCGACAGCGGCCTGGGCGAAGACGTGACCGGCGGCTACCAGGAGGAACTGCGGCAAGGGTACTTCTCCGCCGGGATGAAAGGCGTTTTGCCGGAGAATCTCGAAAAAGTGGAGTCGGTCATTCACAACACGCTGGCAGAACTGGCTGAAAACGGAATTGACCCCGAAACGGTAGCCGCCTCGCTCAACACCATCGAATTCCGGCTGCGCGAACAGAATACCGGACGTTTCCCGCGCGGCTTATTCCTGATGCTCAACGCGCTCGGCCCCTGGCTGTATGACGGCGAACCGTTCGAGGCGATGGCCTTTGAGAAACCGCTCCATGCGGTCAAATCGCAGCCAGCGGGTTATTTCGAGGGACTAATTCGCCAGCACCTCATCGAAAACCCACACCGCGCCACCGTCCACTTGGTGCCTGACCCCGAAGAGGGCAAACGCCGCCAGGCTGCTGAAACCGCGCGCCTCGAAGCCGCCAAAGCCGCCATGACGCCGGAGCAAATTGAGGCCCTGATTGCGAATGTGGCCGCCCTCAAAAAGCACCAGGAAACCCCCGACAGCCCCGAAGCCCTGGCAGCCATTCCCGCCCTGAAACGTTTGGACCTCGACCCCAAAGCAAAAAGCATCCCAATTGAAGTGGGCGAGCTGAGCGGCGCGAAACTGCTGACCCACGACCTGCCGACCAACGGAATCGTCTATCTCGACCTGGGTTTCGACCTGCGCCCCCTGTTCCCCTCCACCAGAGACGATGCCGCCGACCTGCTGCCCTTCATCGGCCTGATGGGGCGCGTCCTGCTCCAAATGGGGACCAAGAGCCAGGATTACGTGGCCCTGACCCAGCGGATTGGCAAACACACCGGCGGAATCCGCTCTGGCACGCTCATTTCCACCATCCGCGAGAGCCAGGACCCAGCCCTGTACTTCTTCTTGCGCGGCAAAGCCACCCTCGAAAAATCGGGCGAACTGCTCGACATCCTCTCTGACGTGCTGCTGACCGCCAAACTGGATGACCGCGAACGCTTCAGGCAAATTGTGCTGGAAGAAAAAGCCGGGGCCGAAGCCGGGCTGATTCCGGGCGGACATCGCGTGGTCAACAGCCGCTTGCGGGCTCGCTTCAACCTGGCCGATTGGGTCTCCGAACAGGTCGGCGGCCTGGAAAACCTGTTCTTCCTGCGCCAACTGGCCGAAGACATCGAAAACAACTGGGGTTCAGTGCTGGCAAAACTAGAGAAGGCGCGCGATTTACTCATCAACCGCGCGGGGATGGTGGTCAACGTCACGACCGACGCCGCTTCCTACCGAACCATCGCCCCAGGGCTGAAAAAACTGTTAGCCAGTTTGCCGGTTCGTCAGTTATCCGGTTCAACTGTTCAACCTGAAAACCGGAAAACTGGAAATCTGCCAAATGAAGGCCTCACCATTCCAGCCCAGGTCAACTATGTGGGAAAAGGCGCAAATCTATATGCCCTGGGATATAAGCTGCATGGGTCAGTCAACGTCATCAACCGCTATCTCGGCACCACCTGGCTGTGGGACAAAATCCGCGTGCAGGGCGGCGCGTATGGCGGCTTCAGCCAGTTCGACCCGGCTTCTGGCACGTTCACCTTCCTGAGTTACCGCGACCCGAACATCCTGCCCACCCTCGAAAATTACGACAACACCGTCAGGTTCCTGCGCGGCCTCGAGATGGACGAATCCGAACTGACCAAATCCATCATCGGCGCCATCGGCGACCTGGATACTTACCTGCTGCCCGACGCCAAAGGCTGGACGAGCATGGCGCGCTACCTGACCGATTACAGCGACGAAGAACGCCAAAAAATCCGCGACGAAGTGCTGGGAACAACCATCACCGACTTCAAGCGCTTTGCCGATGTGCTGGAACAAGTCGCCCAACATGGCGAAGTGGTGGTGCTTGGCGCGGCAGAAGCCATCGAAAAGGCCAACAAGGAAAAGGAAGGCTTCCTGGAAGTGAAAAAAGTGATGTAGGAGAGAAATTATGACCACAATCGTTGGAACCCCCGCCCCTCGTATTGACGCCTACGGCAAAGTGACCGGACAGACCGAGTATTCGGGCGACCTGGTAATGCCGGGCATGTTACACGCCAAAATCCTGTTCGCTGGGCGACCGCACGCCCGCATTCTGAGCATAGATACATCTGAAGCGGAAGCCCTGCCCGGCGTAGCGGCGATTTTCACAGCAAAGGATGTGCCGGTCAACGAATACGGTCTGCAAATCAATGACCAGCCGGTGTTGTGTGGGCCTGTTCTGCCCCCCGGCGCCTCTCCCGCAGGGAGAGAAGGGCAGGTTGACCCCTCTATCGTCCGCTTTGTGGGCGACCAGGTGGCAGTGATCGTGGCCGAGACGGAGGAGATTGCCGCCAAAGCGCGCAAACTCATTCGGGTTGAGTATGAAGATTTACCGGTGCTGACCAACCCCGAAGAAGCCATGCAGCCCGGCGCCTTCCCCATCCACCCGGAACGCGGCCAGAGCAACATTTGCGTTCATGACAAGATTCGCAAGGGAGATGTGGAGAAAGGCTTCGCCCAGGCAGATGTCATCGTGGAGGGCGAGTATCGCGTCCCGATGCAGGAACATGCCTATCTTCAGCCGGAGGCCGGTCTCGCCTACGTGGACGAAAACGGCCTGCTGACGGTCAAAGCCGCCGGGCAATGGACTCATGTCGACCAGAAACAGATTGCTCACGCGCTGGGGCTGCCGGTGGAACAGGTGCGGGTGCAGTACCCGGCCATCGGCGGCGCGTTCGGCGGGCGGGAAGACATGTCCATCCAGATTGTCATCGCGCTGGCGGCCTGGAAGTTGAAACGGCCTGTCAAAATCATCTGGAGCAGACAAGAATCCATTATTGGACACGCCAAACGGCACGCCATGCTCATCCGCGCCAAATGGGGCGCTACCAAAGATGGAAAACTCACCGCCGCTGAAAATCTCTTCATTGCCGATGGCGGCGCGTACATGTACACCACCAACAAGGTGCTGGGCAATTCCACCATCACCGAAAGCGGCCCATACTTCATTCCCAATATCAAAGGCGATGTCATTGGGGTGTACACCAATAACGTGCCGGGCGCGGCGTTTCGCGGCTTTGGCGCGCCGCAGGCCGCCTTTATGGCCGAGAGCCAGATGAACAAACTGGCCGAAAAACTGGGCCTGGACCCGGTCGAAATTCGCCAAATCAACGCGCTCAAAGAAACCGATACGATGTCTGTTGGCACGCTCCCGCCCAATAAGCCGACCGTGCTGGAGGTGATGGAGGCAGCGGTCGAGAAATTTGGGTGGGAAAATCGCAGTGAGCAGTTATCAGTGAGCAGTAATCAGTCACCAGTGAAGAGAGGACGGGGGTTTGCGGCGGGCTTCAAGAACATCGGCTTCAGTTTTGGCTACAAGGAAAACTGCTGGGCGCGGGTCGAAATTCGGGGCAAGGCCGAGGTGGAATCGGTCACGGTCTGGTGCGCCTCAGCGGAAGTTGGGCAGGGCAATCACACCATCCTGGCCCAAATGGCAGCCGAGGTGATTGGAGTGCCGCTCGAAAAAGTCAACATGGTCGTGATGGACACGCTCGATATGGGCAACGCTGGTTCGGCTTCGGCCTCGCGTCTGACAGTCATGTCGGGCAACGCCGTCAAAGGCGCGGCGGAACTGGCACTGCAAAAATGGAAGAACGAAGAACGCCCGGCTGTCGCCGAATATACCTACCTGGCCCCGCCCACCACGCCTTTCGACAAAGAAACCGGCTATTGCATGCCCAACTTTATGTACACTTACGCCGCCCAGGCGGTGGAAGTGGAAGTGGATACCGAAACCGGGCATGTCCACGTGCTGCGGGTTGTTTCGGCGCATGACGTGGGCAAGGCCATCAACCCCGACCTGGTGGTGGGGCAAATCGAGGGCGCGGTGGTGCAGGCCCAGGGTTACGTCATCCAGGAGAATTTCATCACGCGGGGCGGCCAGGTGCTAACCGACCAGTTCAGCACCTATCTCATCCCGACGATTTGGGACATCCCGGCGAAGGTCGAATCGGTGATTGTGGAAGTCCCTGCCGAAATTGGCCCCTGGGGCGCGAAGGGGGTCGGTGAACTGCCCTACCTGCCGCTGGCCCCGGCCATCACCGCCGCCATCCACGACGCAACCGGCGTGTGGATAGATGAATTCCCGCTCACGCCAGAGCGGGTGCTGCGGGCGCTGGGCAAGATTTAGGAAGGTTGCTTTGCCAACCGGCAGTCCAAGAAGGGGCTGCCGGTTGTTGATTTAACGACACTTACGGTGCCATTTGGGAATTGTATGTTGGAACAAAATGTTATATAATCCAACTGGTCAGACCACTTACCATAAAAAAGGATTTCATCATCATGGCCGATTGGACACCCATCCTGCGCCCCGCCGAGGTTGCCGAGCAGCGTTTGCTCGAGGCGATTCTGACCGGGCGTTTTGCAATTAACAGCAGCTTGCCCGGCGAGCGCGACCTGGCGGAGCAAATCGGCGTGACGCGCCCCACGTTGCGCGAGGCGCTCCAGCGTTTGGCGCGGGATGGCTGGCTCGACATCCAGCAGGGCAAGCCAACCCGCGTCCGTGATTACTGGCGCGAGGGCAGCCTGGCGGTGCTGGCGGCGCTGGCGCACTCGGAGGTTCACCAACCGGCGGATTTTATTGCCCACCTGCTCGAAATACGCCTGCTGCTTGGCCCGACATACGCGCGGCAGGCTTTCGAGGCCGCAGCAGCGGAGATTGCTGCGCTATTGGATGAATCTCAATCCCTGGCGGATACGCCCTCCGCCTTTGCCCGCTTCGACTGGAAATTGCACAGCCGCCTGACCCACCTGGCCGCCAACCCGGTGTTCCCGCTGCTGATGAACGGCTTCGAGAAGTTGTACGTGCTGGTCGGCGAGCGTTACTTTTCTTTCGACGAGTGCCGGGCGCATTCGCGCGGGTTCTATGCCAGGTTACAGGTTTGCGCCCAAAACGCCGATGCCGCCCAGGCCGAAGCGGTGATGCGCGAAACGATGCAAGCCAGCCTGGCATTGTGGCTGCGTCTGAACCGGAGTTAAAAAAACAGTACGCGGATGACACGGAAGGCACGGACAAACGCGGATTTTTAAGATTTTTCCGTGTCAGTCCGTCAAATCCGTGAAATCCGTGTACGAAAAAGGAAGGTCTTATGAAACGCTGGAATGGTTGGGGCAATGTTGCCACCGATTACCCGCTGCCCGCCCCGGCAGAAGCCTATCTCGTGGAAAAACTGGGCAGGCTGTCCGCGCTGCCGGATGCGACGCTGGCGGAGGTCGTCCAGTCTGTACCAGAATCCCGGCTGCCGATGCACCGGCTGGTGCAGACCGACCCGGAAATTCGCCTGCGCCACGCGCGCGGACAAAGCCTGCCCGATTGGGTGGCGCTGCGCTCCGGGCGGGTGGGGGCTTTCCCAGACGGGGTGGCTTTCCCCGAATCCGAATCGGATGTGGCGGAACTGCTTGGGTTTGCCAAAAATGCCGGGGCCAGGGTCATCCCCTACGGCGGCGGGACGAGCGTGGTTGGGCATATCAATCCAGCCAGGGGCGATGCTCCCGTGTTGACTCTCTCTATGGAACGGATGAACCGCCTGCTGGCGCTCGATGAAACCAGCCGCCTGGCAACCTTCGAGGCCGGCGTGGCCGGGCCACGCCTGGAGAGCCAACTCAATGAACGCGGCTACACCCTCGGGCATTTCCCGCAATCGTTCGAGTATTCCACGCTGGGCGGCTGGATTGTGACCCGCTCCAGCGGGCAGCAATCGCTGCGCTATGGGCGAATCGAGGGGTTGTTTGCCGGGGGGCGGATGGAAACCCCGCGCGGGCGGCTGGAACTGCCCGTTTTCCCGGCCTCGGCTGCCGGGCCAGACCTGCGGGAGATGGTGCTGGGGAGTGAAGGACGCTTGGGCGTGGTCACACAGGCTACAGTCCGGGTGCGTCCCCGCCCGAAAACGGAATCCTTCCACGGCGTTTTTTTCCGCTCTTGGGAGCAGGGAACTGCCGCAGTGCGGAACATTATCCAGAATAACCTGCCCGTTTCGATGCTGCGCCTGAGCAATCCGCAGGAAACCGATACCACGCTCGTCCTGTCGGGCAAGGGCTGGGTGGAGACAGCCAAACGCGGCCTGGGGCTAATTGGCTACGGCGAGGCGCGCTGCCTGCTCATTTTTGGCGTGACCGAGGCTTCGGCGGGCGCAGTGGCGGCGATGTGCCGCAAATTTGGCGGGCTGGTGGTGGGAACGGTGGTGGGGCATACCTGGCAGAAAAGCCGCTTCCTTTCGCCGTACCTGCGCAACACGCTCTGGGAGCGCGGCGTGGCGATTGATACGCTCGAAACGGCCCTGCCCTGGAGCCGGGTGGAGGCGGCCTCGGCGGCCATCCCGGCGGCGATTGCGGAGGCTTCGCAGGCGCGCGGCGAACAGGTTTTGGCTTTTGCGCACCTTTCGCACATCTACCGCGACGGGGCCAGCCTTTACACCACCTACCTGTTTAGGCGCGGGCCTGACCCCGATGAATTGCTGGAGCGCTGGGGCGCGATGAAAGCCGCCGCCAGCCGCGTCATCCAGACGCACGGTGGGACGATTTCTCACCAGCATGGGATTGGCGCCGACCACGCGCCCTACCTGCCGAACGAAAAAGGCCCGCTGGGCATGGACGCGATTCGCGCGGTCTGCCAATCGTTTGACCCGGATGGGATGATGAATCCGGGAAAACTTGTCAGTTAAAGCAAAACCCGTACCGTACACGGATTGCGCTGATTTTACGGAATAACACGGATAAACCGAAAATAGAATCCGTGTTTATCCGCCCAATCCGTGAAATCCGTGTACAAAGGTTTTCGTTTGGAGTTCGTATGACCTGGACAAAAGGCTGGCGGGAAGGGGTTTGGGCGCAACTCGACCAACCCTGGGACATGATTATCATCGGCGGGGGCATCACCGGCGCGGGGATTTTGCGCCAGGCCACCCACGCCGGGCTGCGCGCGCTGCTGGTCGAGGCGCATGACTTTGCGTCTGGCACCTCCAGCCGCTCGTCGAAACTGGTGCATGGCGGCATGCGCTATCTCAAGAACGCCCAATTCAAACTGACGCTCGAATCGGTCTCGGAGCGCGAGTACCTGCTACGCCAGGGGCGCGGGCTGGTCAACCGGCTCGGTTTTCTCTATGCCAGCCTGCGCGGCGACCGGATGCCCGGCTTCCTCTTTGGCGCGGGGCTGACGGTCTACGACCTGATGGCTGGTCAATGGAGTCACCGCGCCTACGACACGCTCGACATGCGCGAACTCTGTCCACCGCTCACCACGCCCGCTCTCACCGGCGGCTACCGCTACTTCGACGCCCAAACCGATGACGCCCGGCTCGTCCTGCGCCTGCTGCGCGAATCGGTGGCGGCGGGCGGCCTGGCGCTCAACTATGCGCGGGTCGAACGCCTGCTGAAAACGAGCAGCGGCCAGGTTTGCGGCGTGGTTTTGAAAGATACATCCGGCGAAATGGAAAAAGATGTGGAGATTCGGGGCCGAATCGTGGTCAATGCCACCGGGGCCTGGACCGATGCTTTGAGAGTTGCTCTGGGGCAGACTCCCCGGATGCGGCCTCTGCGCGGAAGTCACCTGGTACTGCCCCTCAACCGCCTGCCGTTAACCCGCGCGGTGGCCTTTCTTCACCCAAAAGATGGCCGACCAGTCTTTGCCCTGCCCTGGGAAGGGGGCGTTATCTTTGGCACGACCGATGTTGACCACAAAACCGGCTTGCAGACCGACCCTGCTATCAGCGCCGAGGAGTTTGAGTACCTGCTGACCGCCCTCCAGCACGTTTTCCCGCTCCAGGCGTTGAGCGAAGCAGATATAATGGCGACCTTCTCTGGGCTGCGGCCGGTCGTCGATACCGGCAAAGCCGACCCATCGAAAGAATCGCGCGAACACGCCATCTGGGAGGAAAACGGCCTGCTGACGGTGGCGGGCGGCAAGTTGACCACCTTCCGAATCATGGCGCGCGATGCGCTCAAAGCGGCGCGGCGGCACCTGGGACCTGTCCATTTCGACCCAAACATTCCCGTCTTGAACCCGCCCCCGGCTGCCATCGACATCCTGACCGACGAGACGCTCCACTCGGCCCAGCGTTTGCGCCTGCTGGGGCGCTACGGCGCGGATGCCCAAGCCTTGCTCACCCCGCAAGCCCGCCCCGAATTGACGCCGGTCGGCTCTACCCCCTACCTGTTCGCCGAACTGCGTCATGCCGCCCGCGCCGAGGGCGTCGTCCATCTCGATGACCTGCTGCTGCGCCGGGTGCGTTTGGGCCTGCTCCTCCCGCAGGGCGGCGCGGATTTGCTGGAAACCATCCGCCCCATCGTCCAACCCGAACTCGGCTGGGACGATGCGCGTTGGAAGGCCGAAGTAACGGCGTATAATCGGTTGTGGAAGCAGTCGTATTCGTTCAAATAACGCAACCCTTGTACACGGAGGACACGGACAAGACGGAGTGACACGGACTGTTTAAGAAATTTCCGTGTTTCTCCGTAAAATCCGTGAAATCCGCGTACCGGTTTTCTCATCCCCGGAGAATCTCATGCCCGAAAACCTGCTCGCCCTCGATAACGGCACCCAGAGCGTGCGCGCGCTCGTTTTTGACCCGCAGGGCAACCTGCTCGCCAAACAGCGCGTCCCCATCGAACCCTATTACTCCACCGCGCCGGGACTGGCCGAGCAAGACCCGGAAGTCTTTTGGAAAGCCGTCTGCGAGGCCTGTCAGGGCTTGTGGGCGCAGGGCGTGGACAAAACAAGCCTGGCGGCGGCAGCAGTCACCACTCAGCGCAGCACCGTCATCAACGTCGATAAAAACGGCCAGCCGCTGCGACCGGCCATCGTCTGGCTGGATAAGCGCCGCGCCGAGGGCTTGCCGCCGGTCGGCGGGTTGTGGGGCGCGGCGTTCAAGGTAGCGGGCGCTTCGCAAACGGTGGCCTACCTCCAGGCCGAGGCCGAAGCCAACTGGATTCGCACCCAGCAGCCCGAAATCTGGGCGGCCACCCACAAATACCTGTTCCTGTCAGGTTATCTCACCTACCGCCTGACCGGGGCATTCGTCGATTCGGTCGCTTGCCAGGTGGGCTACGTGCCATTCGATTACAAATCCCAACACTGGGCCAAACCCTGGGACTGGAAATGGCAGGCCGTGCCGATGGACAAATCCTTGCTGGTTGACCTGGTCCCGCCCGCCTCGCGCCTGGGCGAGATTTCGCCCGCCGCCGCCGAAGCGACCGGCCTGCCAGTGGGATTGCCGCTGATTGCCGCCGCCGCCGACAAAGCCACCGAAGTGCTGGGGGCGGGCTGTCTCGACCCGCACATCGGCTGTCTCAGTTATGGCAGCGCGGCTACCATCAACACCACCCACAAACGCTACATCGAGGTCATCCCGCTCATCCCGCCTTACCCGGCGGCGGTGCCAGGCGCGTACAGTTTTGAAATCCAGATTTATCGCGGCTATTGGATGGTGACCTGGTTCAAACAGGAATTCGGCCTGCGCGAACAGAGATTGGCCGAAGCGCGCGGCGTCGAACCCGAAGTTTTGTTCGATGAACTGGTGCGCAGCGTCCCGCCCGGCTCGGAGGGGCTCGTCCTGCAACCGTTCTGGTCGCCGGGGCTGCGCTTTCCCGGCCCCGAGGCGCGCGGCGCGGTGATTGGCTTCAGCGACGTGCATACCCGCGCTCATCTCTATCGCGCTATCCTGGAGGGTCTGGCCTACGCCCTGCGCGAAGGCGCGGAACGCACCGCCAAACGCAGCGGCGTGCCGATTACCGAACTGCGCGTGGCGGGCGGTGGCAGCCAGAGCGAGGCCGCCATGCAGTTGACGGCGGACATCTTCGGCCTGCCCGCCTCGCGCCCGCACGTTTACGAAGCCTCCGGCCTGGGGGCAGCCATGGATGCTGCCGTCGGTGTTGGCCTGCACCCCGATTTCGAGAGCGCTATCCGCGCCATGACCCGCCGCGGCGCAACCTTCGAGCCAGACGCCAAAACCCACGCCCGCTACGATGAACTCTATCAGGGCGTCTATAAGCAAATGTATAAACAGCTCCAGCCGTTGTACCAGGTGATGAAAAGGGGATAAATTGCTGTTACTGATTAAGTTCTGCCGGCGATAGAAATGGCAAATCATCTGTACCATCCAATCCAACCGGCGGATCGACAAAGTACGTGTTGACCAACATAACCTGACGCTCAGGCACAAGCACGATGAGCAAATCACGCTCGCTGCTGTGGATGAAAAACACAAAACTCCCAAGTATTACGCCCGCCTACTCAAAGGCCACTTGGAAGATATTTCAAAAAACCATCCATGCAATCATCTCAACCCGGGGAATACGTTCCCCAAGTACTTCGTTTGCACAGACCTACCTTGTATGTCGAACAAGCCTTGAGACTGCGTAGCATATCAGAAGCGCTGGCTGGTGAAAGTCGATAACATCTGCTTGAAAATTGCCATGAAATTGGGTGATTTTTGGCAACAATCCTTTCAAGCCACTCAGCAATGGTTTGCGGTGTTCGTGCTTGCCACCAATTATCTGCAATACCGCATGGCTGCTGTTGCCTACTGCAAGACGCTTTCAAAAGCGCGGCTAGCCGATTTTATTCACCAGCACCATCTTCAACATTTCCAAAAGTTGCTGCGCTCGGTACTTGAACCCTTTGCTCCGGCGCAACCAATCGAGACTTGCTTACAGGATGTGTTTTTGGCCTAGACCTGGGCAATTGTCTGACGCTCACCACCTTGCATAGGTGACTATCGCAAGGCTTTGGCTCGCCTGCCTGCTTTGCCATACTATAGAGCCAAATATTTTGCCACTTTTTCAAGGCGCTAATACTACTTTTGGCGAAACTAAAGATACGAGATAAAACAACCGGCAGCCTCGCGCTCTGGTTTGTTTTTCAACTATCCAAACAACCTCGGCAGGCCCTTCATGCCTGTTTTTTGCAGAGTTTTCATCAATTTTTGCGTCTCGCGGAACTGCTTCATCAGCCGGTTGACAGCCTGCACGTCGTTGCCCGACCCGGCGGCAATCCGGCGGCGGCGCGAGGCGTTCAGCAGGTCTGGATTGCGGCGCTCGGCAGGCGTCATCGAACTGATGATGGCCTCAATTTGCTTGAAATTCTTCTCAATGTCGCGCGGGTCCACCTGTTTGGCCGCCTGCCCCAATTGGCCGGGCAGCATCTCCAACAGTTGGGCGAGCGGCCCCATCTTGCGCATTTGCCGCATCTGCTCCAGCCAGTCCTGCAAATCCAACTCGCCCTTCATCATTTTTTCGGCCTGTTTTTGGGCCGTTTGAGCGTCGAAGGCGGCCTCGGCTTTTTCTATCAGGCCAATCACATCGCCCATGCCCAAAATGCGCGAGGCCAGGCGAGAGGGGTCATACGTTTCCAGAGCGTCCAGTTTTTCGCCGGTTCCCAGGTACTTAATCGGAACCCCGGTCACAGAGCGGATGGAGATGGCCGCCCCGCCTCGCGCGTCGCCGTCCATCTTGGTCAGAATCAGGCCGGTAATCGAGACATTATCCCGGAATCCTTCGGCCACATGCAGCGCTTCCTGACCAATCATCGCATCGACGACCAGCAGCACCTCAACCGGCGAAATTTTCTTCTCGATGGCCTTCAGTTCGTTCATCAAGGCGTCATCAAGTTGCGAGCGGCCGGCCGTATCGACCAGCATAACCGTATAACCGCCTTTTTGGGCCTGGTCGAGGGCATAGGCGGCCAGTTCGGGCGGTTTTTTGTTCAGGTCGGCAATCACCGGCGCATCCACGCGTTCGCCAAGTTGCTGCAACTGCTGCACCGCCGCCGGGCGGTAGGGGTCGCCCGCCACCAGCATCACCCGCTCGCCCCTGGAGCGCAACAATTTGGCAAGTTTTCCGGCGTGCGTCGTTTTGCCAGAACCTTGCAGGCCCACCAGCATCACCACGCGCGGCTTCGGGCCAGAGAGATTAAGCGGAGCCGGGTCGCCGAGCGTGCCAATCAGTTCCTCGTGAACGATTTTGATAACCTGCTGGCCGGGGTTAAGCGCCTTCGAGACTTCCGCGCCCACCGCGCGGGTTTTGACGCGGTTGACGAAATCCTTGACGACGCTGTAATGCACGTCGGCCTCCAGCAGAGCCAGGCGCACTTCGCGCATGGCGGCATCCACATCCGCTTCGGAGAGTTTTCCCCGGCGGCGCAATTGGTCAAAGACCTGGTTCAGGCGGTTGGTCAGATTCTCAAACATAGCGGGCAGATTGTAGTGTAGATGATGACGAAGGTCAAGGAAAGAACACAGACGATTATAATAGCCCCACCCACAAGGAGCGCGCGATGAAACCCCTCAAATTCAGCATCCTCGAAGGCCCCTTCACCATCCATCGCCTGAAACCGGGCGCGGGCATCCCCAAAGGCCTCACATCCAGCCCGTTTTACAGCCTCAGCGGCTCAAGCGAGGAACTCTCCATCGTCGCGCCGGAGAAAGTCAACATCGAGAGCGAAAAATCGGAGCCAGGCTGGAGCGTTCTCAAAGTGACCGGCCCGCTCGATTTCGGCGAAACCGGCATCCTGGCAGGAATTTCCGCCACTCTCGCCGCCGCCAACATCCCCATCTTTGCCGTCTCCACCTTCGACACCGACTACATCCTGGTCAAACACGAACATCTCAAGGCCGCCAAAACCGCCCTGGCCGCCGCCGGACACAAATTTGCGCGCCCCGCCAAAGTGGACGAAAAAGCCACCGTCCCACTCAGTTACGCCGCCTACGCGGCCATGCTCGAAAAGCAAATTCCGCTCATCAAGAACCTGTTGGTCGAGAAAATCGGCCCGGCGGCGCTCGCCACCCTGCGCAGCGAAACCGCCCTGGCCGCCGCCGTTGGCGGGTTATACGAATTCCTGCCCACCGCTGTGCGGCTCGTGGTCAACCGCGACATCTTCGTCAATTTCTGCGTGCGCAACCTCGACCGCATCCTGCCCGAAGTGCCAATTGCCGCCAAAAAGAAACCCGCCCGCAACTCAAAATGACCTACCCGACCCTCTTCGCCCTCTGGACAACCCAGGGCGTCCTCGCCTTCCTGTGGTTAATTATCCTGCCCAGCGATTCGGGCAGTTTTTCTGTCGGAAGATGGATACTCTTGGGCATAGCCCTGGCCCTGAGCGGATTCTCAGCCCTGGCCTGGTTCCGCTCCCGCAGGTGGACGCAAACGCCGCTGCCACTTGCTCCCGTTATACACAACCTTCTCTACCTCCTGGCGCTTGCCGCCGCCCTGGCCGCGCCGCTGACCCTGCTCACCCTCCACGCCCTGGGGCAGGCGACCTACACCTACGCCGCCTACGCCTCGCGCCTGGCCCCGCTCGCCGCCTGGTTCACCCTGGCCGGGCTAGAATGGCTTTGGCTGCACCGACCATCAAACGAATTACGAATTACAAATTACAAATTACGCCCTCTCCTCGTCATCCTCGCCGCCCTCGCCCTCATCACCATCCTCCTCCTCGTCACCCGCTGGGGCCTCACCCCCTCCCGCGACGGCTCTTTCGGCTACCCGGCCACGCCCTTCCTGGAATGGCAAATCTTGCTCGCCCTGGTGGTTGCGCTCACGGCGGCATATCTCCTGCCACGCATGCCCCAAACCCGCCTCGACCTGTTTGCTTTTCTCCTTGTTTACCTGTTTACCTGCCTTCTTTGGCTCTCCGACCCTCTCATCCCCGGCTTCTTCGCCACCCCGCCGCGCGCCCCCAACTTCGAGCCATACCCGTTTTCAGACGCGCTGATTTATGCCCAATACGCCCAGCAAGCCCTGGTCGGCGGGGGACTCTTGTGGCCCGACATCCCCACCCGCCCGCTCTACGTTTCGTCCCTGGTCTGGCTGCACGCCCTGGCCGGGCAGAATTATTACCAGGTCATCACATTCCAATCGCTCGTATTGGCCTGTTTCCCGGCCTGTTTGTATCTTTTAGGAAAAGAACTCGGCTCGCGCCCGCTTGGACTGATGTTGGCGCTCCTGGCCGCCCTGCGAGACCTCACCGCCAACCACGCCGCGCCGTTCGCGCTCAATTACACCTACTCTAAACTTTACTTTTCCGAAACACCCACCGCATTGGTGCTGGTCATCTTCACCATCCTGGCAATACGCTGGATGAAGTCGTCCAAACCCGGCTGGTACACGCTGCTGATGGGCGGCATGCTCGGAATTGCCGCCCTGATTCGGCTGCAAAGCGCCATCCTGCTGGCGCCGTTGGCCCTCGTCAGCCTGATTCCGCTCTGGAAAACGCGCCGGGTAGAGTGGCTGCGCAGCCTGGCCTGGATGACGCTCGGCGTCGCCCTCGCCCTGGCCCCCTGGCTGACGCGCAACTATTTCGCGGCTGGTGGGTTAGTGCTGGATAACCCCATCTCGCAATCGATGGTATGGGCGCGGCGCTGGGGCGGCAGCAGCGGCAATGAAGGCATCCCCCGCCTGGCCGATGAGACAACCGCTCAATACGTCAGCCGCCTGAACCAGATGGCGCTCGGCCACCTCAAACGCGACCCAGAGCGCATCCTTTCCAGCGCGGCCAACCACTTCTTTAACAATCTCATCACCAGCCTGCACGTCTTCCCCGTCCGCGACCAGTTGACCGCGCCGATTGAACTCATCTGGCCCGCGCACGCCTTCTGGCAAACGGGCTTCCGCTCCATGCCATTAACTATTCTCTATCTCGTTTTATTCGCCCTCGGCCTTTCCGCCGCATGGACGCATCTGCGCTGGATTGGCCTGCTCCCGCTGGCCATGAGCCTGTTCTATCACGCCTGGACCGCGCTTTTCCTTAGCTCCGGCGACCGCTTCCTCGTGCCGATTGACTGGACAACCTGGCTGTACCAGGCCTGGGGCTTGCTGCTGCTTGGGCAAGCGGCCCTCTCCGGCATTCGTGGCGCGGAATGGTATCCCGCGCCAGCAACCACTCACGCCACATTCGATGAGACGGGAAAACATTCCCCCTCACGCTGGCAGTTAGCGCTCACCGCCGCCACCATTTTGTTCGTTGGCAGCTCCATCCCGTTGAGCGAGGTCGTTTTTCCAGCCAAATATACAAGTAACGAAAATTGTCCATTTGTGCTGCGGGGGAATGAAATCTGCCTCCAGGGCCGCGCCATCTACCCGCGCTACTACGAATCCGGCGAGGGCGAACCAGGGACGGCCAAACTGGGCTACGAAGTCAGCGCCGAAGCCCGCCTCATCTTTTGGCTAGCCGGGCCGCAGCCGGGGCTGGTCATCCTGCCGCTCGAATCCGCCCCGGCCTTCTTCCCCCACGCCGCAGATGTGATGGTTGTCGGCGCAAAAGACGGCGAGGCCATACGGGCGCGAGTCGTTCAAGTAGAAAAAGATGGTAAAGCCGCCACTTATCCGTGAGTTATAGTTATCCGGTTATCCGGTTATCCGCTTCTCCGTTTCATCCGTTGTCCGTTTCATCCGTTGTCCGTTTCATCCGTTGTCCGTTTCATCCGTTCTCCGTTTCATCCGTTGTCCAAATCCGTGTATCCGTTTTGCGAAGCCATCCGTTCCTAACCCTATGCGCATCAAAGCCGACCTGACCCTCTTCGCCGTCGCCATCATCTGGGGCACGGCCTTCATTGCCCAGGATGTGGCCGGGCAATACCGCATTGCCTACCTGTTCAACGCCGCCAGTTTCCTGCTTGGCGCGCTCATTCTCATCCCCTTTATCCCGCGCGGCAAGAAACTCCCCGCTGGGCAGTGGATATGGATGGGCATTGCGGGAATCGTCCTGTTCATCGCCGCCGCCTTGCAACAGGTCGGCATTTTCTACACCAAAGTCGCCAATGCCGGATTTCTGACCAGCCTGTACACCGTCTTTACACCCTTCCTGCTCTGGATTTCGTTCCGCGAGCGGCCGCACTGGCTCGACGCCATCGCCGTCACTGCCGCCGTAGGCGGGGCGTACCTGCTCTCCAGCGCCGGGCAAGGGTTAGAGTTCCAGCAAGGCGACGGCCTGATTTTTCTTGGCGCGGTCTTTTGGGCGCTGCATTTCGTCATCCTGGGGAAATTTGCCTCGCGCTATGAATCCGTCTCGTTTGCCGCCGGGCAGTTCCTGGTCTGCGGCCTGCTCAACCTTGCGGTTGGACTGGTCATAGAAACCCCGGCCCAACTGACCGCGCTGCCCATGCTCGGCGCCATCGTCTATCGAGGATTGATGTCGGTTGGGCTGGGCTACACCCTGCAAGTCTGGGGCCAAAACCACACCCCGCCCACCGACGCTGCACTCATCCTCGGCCTGGAATCGGTCTTCGCTGCCCTGGCGGGCTGGCTCATCCTGAGTCAATTCCTGTTGCCGGTTCAGGTCATCGGCTGCGGCATCATCTTCGCCGCCGTCATGCTCTCGCAACTCAAATTCCTCCTGCCTCGAAAAAAGAGCCTGGAAGAATGAACGAGCCACCCATCACCGAACTCATCCGCCGCCGGTTTTCCTGCCGCCAATTCGCCGCCCGGCCTATCCAGGCCGAAAAACTGCGCCAACTAGAAACCGCTATCCAGTCGCTCCCGCCCGGGCCCTTTGGCAACCGTCCGCGCTTCGGGCTGACCGCCGCCAGCGAGAGCGACAACGCCGCCCTGCGCGGACTCGGCACCTATGGCTTCATCCGCGGCGCGACCGGCTTCCTCATCGGCGCGAGCGAAAGCGGGCCAAATCACCTCGAGGACTTCGGCTACCTGATGGAACTGCTCATCCTGCGCGCCACCGGCCTGAACCTGGGAACCTGCTGGCTGGGCGGCACCTTCACCAAAAGCAGTTTCGCCCGCAAAATTGGCCTGCAAACCTACGAAACCATCCCTGCTGTGACGGCGATGGGCGAATTTACCAGCCCGGAGCAAGCCCGCCGGGGCCTGGTCAGCAACCTGGCGGGCGCGGCACACCGCCTGCCCTGGCAAACTCTGTTTTTTGACGGTGATTTCATCCATCCGCTGGACCCCTCCAACGCCGGAGACTACGCCCTGCCGCTTGAAATGGTGCGTATTGCGCCCTCGGCCTCCAACAAACAGCCCTGGCGCGTGCTGCGCGACGGCCCAAACTGGCATTTTTACCTCCATCGCACCCCCGGCTACCGCGCCGACCCGCTCAAAATCCTGCTTGGCCTGTGCGATTTGCAGCGACTCGACATGGGCATCGCCCTATGCCACTTTGAACTGACCGCCCGTGAAACCGGCCTCCCCGGCCACTGGCGCATTGACCCCGCGCGCGAATCGCCTCCCGGCGCGCAAACCCGCTACACCGCCACGTGGGTGATAGAATAAAGGCATGAGACGCATCGCCTGGCTTGCGCTGGCCCTCCTGCTGCTCTCCTGCCAACCGCAGGCACAAACTCAGTCCCCGATATCCGTGTTTTTGTTGGACGGAGAGAGACTGTACACGCTGGAGGCCGCTTCCGATACCCCGGCCTCGCTCGCCGCCCGCGCCATGCTTACGCTTTCCCCCGCTGACCGCTTCCTGCTGAACGGGCAGGTGGTCCCAGCAGACATCCCCCTGCCAACCGGAGAATCGTACACCCTGCAAATCGTCCGTGCCGTGAGCGTGAGCCTGCGCACCCCCGCTGGAGAGGTGACATTCCAAAGCGCCGCCCCCACCCTCGGCCAGGCCCTGGCTGAACAGGGATTAACCCTTTACGCAGCAGATTTCTTGGCCCCACCCCCCGAAACCCCACTGAGTGCCAACTTAACGGCCCTCTACCGCCCGGCGCGGGAGTACGTCGTTCGCGTGGACGGTGAGTCGATAACAGTCAAATCCTCCGCCGAGACGGTGGGGCAGGTGCTCGCCTCCGCCGGAATTCCGCTACTCGGGCTGGATTACAGCCTGCCGCCCGAGTCCGCTCCCGCGCCAACCGATGGGGCGATTGAGATTGTTCGGGTGCAAGAATCGCTCTCCGTCGTGCAAAAATCCATCCCTTTTACCACCCGCTATGAATATTCACCCGAAATCCCGCTCGGCTCCGAAAATCTCCTTCAAGCCGGTGAGCCGGGACTGAGCATAAGTACCGTGCGCATCCGCTACGAAAACGGCGTAGAAGTCTCGCGCGTGACCGAGACCGAAAGCGTAGCGCGTCTGCCCCAAGAGCAGGTCATCGGACGCGGCACGCAGGTCACGGTGCAAACGCTGGAGATACCGGGCGGGCAAATCCAATACTGGCGGGCAGTGCAGATGTGGGCAACATCCTATTCGCCCTGCCGCTCTGGCATTTCAGGTTGTTCTTATGGCACGGCCAGCGGCCTGCCGGTGCAGCGCGGCGTGGTGGCAATGACGCGCAGCCTGTTCAACGCCCTGCGCGGCTCGCAGGTGTACGTCCCCGGCTACGGCGTGGCCACCATCGGTGACGTGGGCGGCGGCTTTCCCGATGGCCGCCTGTGGATTGACCTGGCCTACAGCGACGACGACTGGCAAAACTGGAGCGGTTGGGTAACCGTTTACTTCCTGGCCCCCGCCCCGGCCTATATTCCGACAGAATTACAATAACTCCATGACCTCCAAAGAACGCTCCGCCCTCATCCTGCTCCTGCTCATTGCCATTGGCCTGTGGGGATGGGTTGGCTACCGGTTTTATCGCACCACCTGGCAGCAGCCCCTAGGCCCTGTGCTGGCGCTGCCAATTTTCAAACCATCCGGTTCGGGCAATTCCGCGCCTGTTGCGCGCCCCACCGGGCCAACCAGCACCCTGCTTCCCGGCCAGCCCACCCGCACCCCCTACACCCCCGAAGTGAGCGGCCAGCCCAAATGCGGCGGCCCGCTTACCCTCACCATCCTGGCGGTCGGCTCCGATTCGCGCGGCACGGGCTACCTGTATGGCCTGGGAGATGTCATCCGCTATGCGCGGGTCGATTTCGTCACCCCGCGCGTCACTGTGCTGGAATTCCCGCGCGACATTTGGGTCGAAATCCCCGAACTGGACCCCAAGCATGGCATCGACCACGGCAAACTCAACCAGGCCTACCTATACGGCAACAAAGGCATGGGCTACTATCACGGCCCAGGCGAAGGCCCCGGCCTGCTGGCGCGCACCCTGCAACATAATTTCGGCGCAACGCCCCAACATTATGTGGCTGCCAACATGCAGACCTTCGTCAAACTGGTCAATTCCGTCGGCGGCATCGATGTCGTCCTGCCGCATAGTGTCGATGGCCGCAAAGCGGACCAGCCCAACCGCCTCGACCTGTACTTCAAAGCCGGAAAACACCACCTGAACGGCAGCCAGGCCCTCATGCTGGCGCGCATCCGCCAGCAAAGCACATTCGAGCGCGCCGATAACCAAAACATTGTTCTGTGCGCTTTACGCGATGCCCTGCTCAAGCCTGCCAACCTCGCCAAACTGCCCAACGTCATCGACGCCTTCGACAACGCCGTGCAGACCGACCTTAGCCCGCAGCAAATCAGCCAGTTGGCCTGCCTGCTGCCCATGCTCGAATCCCACAACATCCAGTTCATCACGTTTCCGCCCGAAACGCTGACCCCCAAACGCACGTACGACAAAGGCGTGGACAAAGATGTGTACATCTTCGATGCCGATTTTGAGACGCTGCGGTTGCTGGTTGCTCAGTTCGAACGCGGCCAGTGGCCGCCGCGCGCCATCCCCTCCCCGGTCACCGTCACGCCTGGCGCATCCACCTCTGAAAACGGTTTTATCTGTCCATGAACCTGCCTCCGCTTAACGCCGCTGCCCTGCTGCGCCAACACGGCCTGCGCGCCGACAAATCGCTCGGCCAAAACTTTCTCCAAGACCCAACCGCGCTGGAGAAAATCGTCCAGGCTGCCGAAATTTGTGGGGATGATTCGGTTCTGGAAATTGGCCCGGGGTTAGGGAGTTTGACGCGCTACCTGGCCGCCTCCGCCAAAACGGTGACAGCCGTCGAACTGGACACCAACCTGGTTCCCGTTTTACGAACCGTTCTCGCACCCCATGCCAACACCCGCATCATCGAAGGCGACATCCTGCATTTTTCACCTGCTGAACTATCCCTGCCCGAGGGCTACCTGGTGGTCGCCAACGTACCCTACTACATCACCTCCGCCATCTTCCGGCACCTGCTCGAAACGCATCCCCGCCCCCGGCGGATTGTCCTGACCATCCAGAAGGAAGTCGCCCAGAGAATCTGCGCTGCGCCTGGAGATTTGAGTCTGCTGGCCCTCAGTGTGCAGGTCTACGGGCAGCCGCGCATCGCAGCCAGTATCCCTGCCGGGGCGTTTTACCCAGCGCCCAAGGTCGATTCTGCTGTCATCCGCGTCGATTTATATCCCCAGCCGCTGATTCCGCTCCCCCGGCTAGAGCGATTCTTCCAACTCGCCAGGGCCGGATTCAGCCAAAAACGCAAAACCCTGCGGAATAGTCTATCCGCAGGGTTGAGAATCTCCACCACCGAAGCCGCCCGCTTGCTCGAAATCGCCAGCATCGACCCCATGCGCCGCGCCGAAACGCTCTCGCTCGATGAATGGCGTCGGCTCGCTGAAGTCGAATGATAAATCAGGAATTAAGAATTAGATTTTTGCGCCCGGCTTTTCCTTTGGCGCGCAAATCGCGGTAATTCCACTTGACCTGCCAGACGCGAAAGGCCGCTTCCAGCTGGATTTTGAGCGACATTTTCGATTTGCCAAATTTTCGGTCAGCAAAATAAATGGGAACCTGCGCCACGCGATACTTGAGACACCACGCAATATAAGCCATCTCGACCAGGAAGACATAGCCGCTGGATTGAATCCGCTCTAGGGGCATCCCTAATATGGCCTCGCGCCGCCACAGGCGGTAGCCGGTAGTCACATCCCGCAGCGGGAAGCCAAGAATGGTGCGGGCGTAGAAATTTCCAAAAGCAGAAAGACTTTTTCGCCACAGCGGCCAATCCACATCCACGCTGCCGCCGGGGACGTAGCGCGAGCCGAAGGCCACATCCGCCGTTTGCAGGGCGGCGGCCATCTCCACCAATTTAGCCGGGTCGTGCGAAAAATCAGCGTCCATCTGACCAACAGCCTCAGCGCCCTCGGCGACTGCGCGCCTGAAGCCTTCCAGGTAGGCGGTGCGCAATCCCAGTTTCCCGGCGCGGTGCGTCACCAAGATACGACCAGGGTGCTGCCTGGCCAGTTCATCGGCTATCCGGCCCGTGCCGTCAGGGCTGTTGTCATCGACAACCAGCACGTTCAGGTTTTCGAGCGGAAGCGCAAATAAAGCGGAGACCAGTTTTGGGAGGTTCTCCGCTTCATTGTACGTCGGTACAATTATCGTGACTTGCAAACTCGTTTCTCCTACTTCCTGCGCGACAACAACTCCGCCTTCATTTCGTCTGTTGTCTTGAATTTTACTTCCCCATGAATGAGCTGCGCGCTTCTGACGGCCAGCCGTTTCTTGTGGGCTGATACCTGGTCGCGGTCTTTGATGGGGTAGAAATAATCCAGTGATTGTTCCAGGCGGGTACGCAGCCGCTCTTCCATCGTCCCGGCCAAACCTGCTTCCAGGACAAGAACGAAATCGGTCGGAGAAAGGTGTCCCAGGAAACTATCGGGGCTGGCCAGTTCCCGGATGGAGTTTTGAATCATGAGACTGACGGCGCGCATGACATCGTCAGAAGCGACAAAACCGTAATATTCACGAAAGGCATCCAGATTTTCCAGCGAAATAGCAACCAGCGCCCAGCCTTCCTGCCGGAGACATTCTTCGAGTTTCTCATCAACCAGCACGCCTTCAGGCAGGCTGGTGACAGGATTGGTTAGCGTATCCTGACTGGCGCGCCGCAGGGCATTACGCACGCGCAGGCGCAGCTCCTGCACATCAAAGGGTTTGGTAATGTAATCATCCGCGCCCAGTTCCAGGCCATGCAGGCGGTCGGCGCGGTCTCGTTTTTCGGTCAGGAAAATAATCGGGATGGTGCTGGTGCGGCGGTCAGAGCGCAGACGCCGGGCAACTTCGTAGCCGTCAATATCGGGCAGACGAATATCCAGGATGATTAACTCTGGGCGCGCCGTGCTGGCGGCGCGCACGCCGTCCTCACCCCAGTTGACAGTAAAGACTTCGTAGCCCTGCACGCGGAAATACGCATTGAGCATATCGGCCACATCCAGGTCATCTTCTACGATGAGGATTTTTTGTTTTGCTTCTGCCACAGTGCGCCTCGCCAAGATAAATTATGTCAGGCGATTGGCTCTTTTTGGATGATGAATTCACAAACTTCATCACCTAAAGCAACACACCTGGATTCATTGACACGGAATTCGTTACCGCCAGAAACCCATTTCAAGCCTTCTTGCAGCAAACCTACCGCAATAAAGCATACTGGCTTATCGACGCCGGAGCGGCCCCAACAAACCGGGCATTTGTGGATGGTGTAGACAAATTCGTTTTCACGCTCTTCCACAGTGCTGTACTGGTCGCTAACCTGCGAAAATATTTTCGCCATGGCCGGGATGCCGATGCGCATCTTGGCCTGCAAAGGCAACACCTTGAAGGCCAGGTCGCCCGCGCCCGCTAGCGCGCCAAAGTTGCGCAGGGCATCGGCAAAGGTGGCGCGTCCGGCGCGCAGGGCCAGGCCGCGCCCACCGCGCGGGCCATACATTTCCTCCAGGGCAATGTTTATGGAGGAAAGGTCGGCAAAATCAAAGGTCTTTTCCAGATTGTCGGCAGGGTAGTTATCAACATAGTTGTTCAACCCAGCCAGGTTAAGAATGGCATTGAGGCCGTTCTTTCCCATGACATCTTCGAGGGCTTTAAGGATAATATAGCCAAATTTGCTAGGGTAATACAAGCCTGATTTTGGGATTGGGCTCATAACGGTCTCCGCCTTAGATGAGTTTTTCGAGGTCTTCAGTGGCGCGGCGCATGTCAAGGAAGATAAGGCCAAGCTTGGCCTGTTCACGAGCCAGAGCGGTCAGGACTGCCTCCTCACCCACCGACATGAGAACGACAAAGCCTTTTTCTCCTTTGATATACACCTGCTCGAGGGAGCCGCGCCCAAGCTCGGTGGCAATCCGCTCACCCAAGGAAAGCATGGCCGCAGACATGGCCGAAACGCGGTCTTCTTCGACACCCTGAGGCAGGGCTGAAGCTATACTCAAACCATCAACGCTGACGATGGCCGAGGCTTCAATATCCGGTGACGAGGCCTGCAAGGCGCGCAGGCGGTCCACCATGAGTTGAGTACGTGACTTGGACAAAACAGCCCTCCTGACATAAAACTCAATCATCCGTTAATGTTGAAACGGTTGACTGGTTGGGATTTTGATAATAGTTTGACTACTTTAGCACAGCGGTTTTTTTATGTCAAGTTTCGCGCAACATTGTTATTATAGCATGAGACTTACAAAGCGTTTACATTTCTACGCATAGGTTGGGGAAATACTTTGCGATATACTCGGACGGGGACCACGCCCCCAATTTATTTTCTTAACCAGGATTTCCATGCTCCTCATCGGTGAACTCGCTGCCCTGTTTACTTCCTTCTGCTGGACCATGTCGGCGGTCGGATTCAGCAACGCCACCTTGCGGCTCGGTTCGCAAGTGACCAACCGCCTGCGTGTGGCTCTGGCCCTGGCCGCGCTGATCGCGATTAATGGCGTGCTATACGGCAAACCGATTCCCTGCGATGCCGGCCTCGACCGCTGGGGCTGGCTAACCGTCTCTGGCCTGGTGGGGCTGGCCCTGGGTGATGCCTTCCTGTTTGCCTGTTACCGTTTCCTGGGGCCGAGACTCGGCCTGCTGCTCTTGAGCCTGGCCCCAGTCTTTGGGGCAGTCATCGCCTGGCTCGCCTTCGGCGAGACGTTGACCCTGCTCCAGGTGACGGGAGTCGCCCTGACCCTGGGTGGAATCGGCTGGGTGGTCTTTGCCCGCCAAGAACCGACCGGGCAAGGCCAGCGCGACTGGCGGCGGGGCGTCTTGTTCGGTATCCTGGCCGCGCTGGGACAGGCCGCCGGGCTGGTGCTTTCCAAGCAGGGCATGGGCGGCGATTTTTCACCTTTTGCCGGGACCCTGATTCGCATGTTGGCCGCCACTGCCAGCCTGTGGATACTGGCAGTCTTGCAGGGGCAGGCAAAAAGTACCCTGCGCGTGGTCAGGCAAAATCCAGTGGGTCTCAAGTGGGCCATCTTTGGGGCCTTTTGGGGACCGGTGTTCGGCATTTCAGCCTCATTGCTTGCGGTCCAGCACACCTCGGTGGGCGTTGCCAGCACCATCATGGCCCTGCCGCCGGTCTTTATGTTGCCCATCAGCCATTTTTTCTACCACGACCGCATGACCTGGCAATCGGTCGCCGGGACGCTGGTTGCCGTTGGCGGCGTGGCGCTGTTATTTTTGAAGTAGGAATCGAAAATCTCCCAATTTTCATTCAAACGCCGAAAGATGTTTGCATCATCAATGATGGATGGATGACTGATGACTACCTACCCCCTCCCCGTTCTGCGCGCCCTCGCGCTCCACACCCAGAAACTGGATACCCCCAACGGAGGCGAACCCGCCCCCAGCCACGAGTCCATCTACGAAACGGTGCAACAGATTGGAGCGGTGCAAATCGACACGCTCCAGATGGTGCACCGCGCCCATTACCTGACGCTCTGGTCCCGGCACGGGACCTATCGCCTCTCCATTTTTGATGAACTGGCTTTCCACCCGCAGCAGCGCCGTCTGTTCGAGGGCTGGTATCATGCCGCCTGCTATATTCCCCTGGAGGAATATCGCTATCAGATGCCGCGCCAGCGTCACCTGCGCGAAAACGGGCATCACTGGTACACCGAGTGGATTGAAAAGCCGGGTCATCGGGAATTGGTGGAAGCCGTGCGGGAGCGCATCCGCGCCGAGGGCGGGCTGCGCGCGGGCGATTTCGAGAACCCCCAAGAGCGGCGTAGTAGTTGGTGGGATTGGAAACCCGCCAAGGTGGCGTTGGAGCATCTGTATGCTTTTGGCGACCTGATGATTGCCAACCGCGTCCAATTCCAGCGCGTTTACGACCTGACCGAACGGGTTTTACCGGCCTGGGTGAATGTGACCGAACCGACCACCGCCGACCGCGACCGGTTTTGGGTGGAACGCGGCGCGAAGGCAATCGGCGTGGGCCTGCCGCGCAACCCCGGCGATTACACCTGGATGAAAATTACGACCAGCCGCCCAATTGTGAAAGAGTTGGTGAAACAGGGGGTTCTGGT
Organism: uncultured Anaerolinea sp.; assembly: GCA_964422545.1. GTDB lineage: Bacteria > Chloroflexota > Anaerolineae > Anaerolineales > Villigracilaceae > UBA5195. The sequence continues at coordinate 39,763 of CAYRBO010000023.1, forward strand.
CGAAATTCAAGGCGAGACCATGAGCGGCCCACAAACGCTCCTCGTTCACCGCGACAACCTGCCCCTGCTAGAGCAAGCCGCCAGCGGAGAAATTCGCGCCGAGCGGACGACTTTCCTCAATCCCTGGGATAACTTCTGGTGGGCGCAAGACCGCGACGAAGCCCTGTGGGGCTTCAAGCACCTGATTGAACTGTATGTGCCGGCTGCAAAACGTATTTACGGCTATTACCTGATGCCCATTTTGCACAAAGACTGCCTGGTGGGGCGGCTCGACCCAAAACTGGAGCGAAAAACCGGCGCGCTGCGGCTCAAGGCACTCTACCTCGAACCAGGCATCGCCCCAGAGGAGCAGTTGGTCTCTGATGTGGCCGCCGCCATGCGCGATTTCATGAAATTCCACGGCGCGAAAGATTTGGTCATTGAAACAAGCAGCCCGCCAGAATTTGGGGAGAAGTTGTTGCAAAAACTATAAGAAAAATCCGGGTTTTAAGAGCAGCGCGCAGCTGCTCTTTTGCGTTCAAAAATGGCGCGGAATCAATTCCGCCTTACGCCTTCTCCACCGTAAAGGCCTGCTTGCGTATGCTGTAGCCGCCGGCCTTCGCCAGCACCTTGCCGACCAGTTCGGCAGGCACATCCAGCAGGGTGCGGTGGTCTTCGATGTAAATCTTGCCAATCGTCGCCCCGGGGATGTCGGCGTGATAGGCAATCGCGCCAACCACGTCGCCAGGGCGGATGCCATGCGCCTTGCCCATGTTCATCATCAGACGCACCATGCCGCTTTCATGAGAAGCGCTTCGCTTATTTTGGGAAAAAGGGGAGCGGGGCGCGCGCCCGGGCAGTTCGCCGCCAAAAGAACGTTCGCGGCGTTCCGGGCGTTTTCTTTCCCCGCTGAATCGGCGTTGCTGGAACTCAATCACTTCACTCACTGGGGCAATTGGGCGTTGTTTATCGTCGGCGCGGGCAATCTTGAGAGCCACGGCGGCCAGTTCGAGCGGGTCCACCCCATCGGCGACCATCTTCTCGACGATAGCGCGCTCCTGCTTGCAGCGTCCGCGCAACATCCAGACATTCACCTTGTTGATGAGTTCTTCCTCGCGCTTCGAGAGAATCTCGTCAGCGGTCGGGAGCGGCGTCTGAGTCAGTTTGGCGCGGGCGAAGCGCTCAATCTCGCGCAGGCGGCGCTTTTCGTAGGGCGTCACCAGCGTAATGGCGATGCCGGTCTTCCCGGCGCGGCCGGTGCGCCCAATGCGGTGGACGTACACTTCGGCGTCATCTGGCACGTCGTAGTTGAACACGTGCGAGATACCGTCGATATCGAGGCCGCGCGCAGCGACATCGGTCGCTACCAGAACTTTGATTTGACCGCCGCGAAAACGATTGAGCGTGCGCTCGCGGGCTTCCTGAGATAAATCCCCGTTCAGCGCCTCAGAAGGAAAGCCACGGGTCGAAAGTGCATTCGCCAACTCGCCGGTCCCAGCCCGGGTGCGGACAAATATCAGAGCCGAGGAAATCTCCTCCATCTCAAAAAGACGAGTGAGGGCCGCTGTTTTATCCTGCTCGTTGACCAGGTAATAGCGCTGCTCGATGGCGGCTACCGTCACCTGTTCGCGCTGGATGGTGACCGACTGCGGTTCGCGCATGTATTTGTCGGCCAGGCGGCGGATTTCGGCGGGCATGGTGGCCGAGAAGAGCGCGGTTTGGCGCTCGACGGGGGTTGCGGCCAGGATGGCTTCGATGTCTTCGATGAAGCCCATGCTGAGCATTTCATCGGCCTCGTCAAGAACGACGGTGCGGATTTCACTCAGGTCGAGGATGCCGCGATTCAGCATATCGAGCAGGCGCCCAGGCGTGCCGACGACCACATCCACGCCGCGCCGCAGTTGCGAAATCTGACGGGAATAGGCCGCGCCGCCATAGACGGCCAGCACCTGGACGTTGCAAAACTGCCCGAAGTTAATCATCGCTTCGGAAACTTGCAATGCCAGTTCACGGGTGGGAGCCATGACCAGCGCCTGAGGGGCGCGGCGGCCGGTTTCTAAATTGTTCAAAATGGGGAGAGCGAAGGCGGCGGTTTTGCCGGTGCCGGTTTGGGCCTGGCCAATCACATCGACGCCGGTCAACATGAGCGGAATCATGCCCGCCTGGATGGGGGTCGGTTCGACGTAGCCAAGCGTGGTAATAGCCTGCACCAGTTCGGGGCGCAGATTGAGCGAGGTAAATTCGGTTGTCATCAAAACTCCAAAGGTTGTGTCATTACGAGCGTTGGTTGAGCAGCGCGCAGCCCGTGTCGAAACCAACCACAAAAAAGTGGGACGTTCAACCGGGTTTCGATACGTCCCAAAGTTCATGGGGCTACTCGACTCTCGTACTGACATGAAATAAAAGGGATGTTTTGACGACTCCGCAACTGTTCCTGGCATACAGCCAGCCCTTGCGGGCCAACTGTCTCATTACTGATGCAAACAAAAAGCCCGAACCGTCGGGCTTATTTTGGAAATCTCAAAACAACATCCCAAGCAACGCGCCCGATTTCGGGCGACGGTAGAGTATATCACGTTTTCAGGAAATTGGCTGGTTTTGGTTGGAGGAAAAACCAAGCCCCGGCATGGCGCGCGGGGATAAGTCGTATTGCCCCGGGCGGAGGGAGTAGTAGCCCCGGTCGAGGGCCAGGTTGGGGTTATAGTATGGGTCGCCAGCCTGCAAGAGGGCGTGCCAGCGCGTGATAAAGGTCTGCCGCTCTTGTTCGAGACGTTCCAGCATAGCGGTGTTCGCGTCATAGCCGCGCGAGAGTGCTTCGTGGTGATAGAGTTCGGCGTAAGGCGTCCAGATTATCAGGTAGCCACGCTCGCGCAGTTTCAGGCACAGGTCGAAGTCGTTGAAAGCCAGGCGGTAGACAGTGTCGAACCCGCCAACCTGCTCAAAGGCCGGGCGGCGCGTCATCAGGCAGGCGGCGGTCACAATCGAAATGTTCTGCGGCAGCAGGGTGTTGTAGTGATATCCGGTATAGTCGCGCGGGTAGTTTACGAAGTGATGCGCCCCTGCGCCGAGCAGTCCTAAAATCACGCCAACGTGCTGTATCAGGTTTTTCGGGTAATACAGTTTCGCCCCCACCGCGCCGACATCGGGCCGCTGGGCATATTCCAGCATCCGCTCCAGCCAATCGGGGGTAATCACTTCGGTGTCATTGTTCAAGAAGAGCAGTACCTCCCCGCGCGCCTGCCGCGCCCCGAAGTTGTTGATTTCGGAATAGTTGAAGGGCGCGTGATGATATTCCAGTACCCGGACACGCGAATCGCGGGCTTGTAACTGCTCGTACAGCCGAAACGTCTCTGCCTGGCGGCTGTTGTTTTCCAGGATGAGAATCTCAAAGTTCGGGTGGGTGCTTTTTTCGAGAATTGAGTTTACGCAGCGCCGCAATTCCCCCGGCAGTTCGTGATTGGGGATGATGATGGAAATCAACGGTTGAGCGCGCAAGTGATAGCGCAGATGAAAAGTATGGGGCACCGGGCCTGGCTCAATTTTGGCAGGCCAGCCAACCCGTTCAAGGTGCGCCCAAAGCGCGCGCTGCTCGTCCTCGGTCGAAACTATCCGTTCCCCCGTTTGGTGATACAGCACTTTGGGGATGTGAATTACCTGCCGGGCCTGCTCTATCACCCGCCAGATTAAATCTTCGGCCCAGGCACTGCCCGCCGCCGGGTCGAACCAGCCAAGCGAATCGCCCAGTGATTTGCGAACCGCAAAAAATGGGGCGATGTAATTCTGCGCGCGCAGGGAATCAATCGCAAAAGCAGGTTTGAACCAGGGCCGGGCGCGCTGTCCACGCCGGTCAAGCCAATCGCCATCCGAATATATCAGGTCGGCCTGAGGATAGGTCTGAATTGCGCGTTCGGTTTCTGCCAGGGCGAAACGAGCCAGTTGCAGAGGGGCAGAAGCCAGTAAAACCCATTCGGCCTCACATGCGGTCAAGGTCTGACGGAGTGTTTCAATCTCCTGGCCCGGCAAGTATGGGAAAAATGCCACAGAGAGATTGTGTGGGCTTGAAGATTCAATCCGTTCGGCCTGGCTTTGCCAGCGGGCATACCCGCGCCGCCACGCGACAAACCGCGAATACCCTGCCAGCATATAGCGCGCCCCCAATTCTGACAGGGAGTTTTTAGGGAACAAGAGCGGGCGCAGGCGGCGGAGGAGGGACATAGTGATTTTATCGAATGCTTGGCTTACATTCTACCGTAAATCAGCTGACAGAGCAGACGAGATGCCTTATCCAAATAGAAAGGACGAGCCTGGTGGCTCGTCCTTTTTGTTATTGGGTTAAGCAAATGTTAAGGCGCGCAAGTAGTTACGGGAGACCAGAAGCCGACTGTGCCGTTTGCCGGAATGGTTAGGCCTTTGACGCACAGCAAGGTGCCTGCATCGTCGTAGAAGAAGATGCTGGCTGTTGCAGTGTTCGAACCAGTGTTCTGGACATAGAACGCCGCATTGTACGGCACACCGTAGGCGTTCTTGAACAGCATGGGCAGGTAGGCGCTGGTGCTGCCGATGGGCGCGCCGTTGTAGGCCGTAATTTCACTGCCCAGGTGTGGACGCCCAACCGCGATGATGTTCTGGTCAGATGTAATCTTGGCTCCCCCCACGAAGCCATCTGGCAGGCCAGCCACAGAGGGCAGCCAGATACTGCTGATGGCGCCTGCGCCGAGCGTCACGTTCTGGGTGGCGGCTACGGTGCCGTTGTTGTCACGATATTCTATCGTCACATTCGCGCTGGTGCCGCTCACGTTTTGCAGGTAGAGGGCCGCCTTGTACGAGCCGCCTGTGAAGGCGTTCTTGAACAGCATTGGGACGTAAGCCGTCGTCGCCCCGCCAGCGAAACCGTTATAGGTGGTGATTTGCGTCCCAAGATGGGCGCGTCCGACTGCCAGGATGTTCTCGCTGGAGGTGACCTTCACGCCGCCCACAAAACCGCTCGGCAGCGAGCCGCTGTCGCAGGTTACCAGAAGCGACCAGTAACCCCTGCTGGCATTAGCGGCCAGGGTATCGTTGTCGGTGCAGATCACATTGCCGCTCAGGTCGAGGTACTCAATGGTCAGGCTGGCGCTGCTTGCCGTCACATTCTGGATGTAAAGAGCGCTGTTGTACGAGCCGAAGCCGTTCTTGAAGAACATCGGCAGCCAGGCGGTGGTAGAGCCGCTGCTTGCGCCGTTGTAACTCATCACTTCGGCCCCGATGTGCGGGCGTCCAACTGCCAGGATGGGCTGGTCAGCAGTCACTTTGGCCGCGCCTGCAAAGCCGGCCGGAATGCCCGCAATGCTGGAGAGCCAGTAGCCCTTGCTGGCATTGGCAGCGAGGGATTCACTGACCGTGTGGACGGTTGCGCCGGAGTCGTTGATGAATTCGATGGTCAGATTAGCCGAAGCGCTATTCAGGTTCTGGATGTAGAGGGCTGATTTGTACGAGCCGCCAAAGGCGTCTTTGAAGAGCATTGGGACGTATTGGGTGGTGCTGCCCGCGCCGGAACCAATGTAAGAAGCAACCTGGCTGCCGAGGTGCGGGCGTCCGACGGCCACGATCGATTGGTCAGCATAAACAGCCACGCCACCGACCCAGGTGGATGAAATGGCATTGCCGTGGTTGAACGGAATCACCTCAGCCGTATTCGTCACGTTGTGATGATGTAGGACAAGCAGGCCCTGGGTATTCGCATTCATATATGCCTTGTTATAGGCAATATTGAACGTGGGCGAATAGGCAGCATCATCGAACCAGGCAGGGGTGTTCGATATGACAGGGTTGATTGTGGTGAAGGCCCGCCTCGCGATATCGTAACGATACACGTCGCTCAGGTCAACCAGGCCGGGCGCATCGCGATGGAAGGTGGCAACGTAAAAATCGAAGTCGGTGTTGCTGGCGCTCAGCCCAATCAGCGAGGCGGCAACTGGCATCATGACCACGTTGTTATTGAAGGCGTTGGTATTCGTAGAGCCGGTAAATGTGTTGATATAGTGGCTTGCCGTGGCAACGCTGGTTGTCAGGTCAACAACTACGGTTACAAACGCATCGGTGCCGCTCAAGGCAGAGTTGTAAATAACGTAGTCTTCGACCGAATCGCCATTTGTATCAACGTAAATGTCGAATTCCGTCGAGCGCAGAGTGTCCCACTCTCCGTGAGTGGACAAGCCGAAGTAGACTACCGGGCTGCCAACGATACCGTAGTTGCTCATCGCGCCGATGTATTGCAGGTCGGCGCTGTTGACCGAGCCGGTGCTGGCTGTTTCGTTCGAGCTTTGGCCGAGCAGTTCAAAGATGGTTGCCAGCGAGAAATCGTTCGTCAGGTCAACCGGCACACCGGTGGGGATCAGGGTAACAGTGCCAGCGGCTGCCACGGGCAGTTCCAAGCTGGTTTCCTGCACTTCCATTTCGGAGGCGGCGCGGGCTGAAATGTGGACAGGCACGCGCAAGCTGGGGGCGCTGCCGGTGGAGGTGAATATCACCAGGCCGCCGCTTTCTGCCATGAAAGAACGTCCGTTGGCGAGGGAAATTGTTGCGTCGCGTGTTTTAATCAGCGCGGCGGCATCGATCTCAACTTTGACAACAACTGTTTCTGTGCCGCCCGCCGGGACAGTAATTAAAGAAAGCGGGTTGCCAGCACCATCTTCCAGGCTGAAGGTGATGCCCGGGTTGGCCTGGTAGCGTAGGGCAAAGGCAACGTTATATGTTTCGGAGGATGCGCCTTTGTTCGAGACGGTAATGCTCTTGGTCAGGGTCTGGTCGACACCAGTGGTGGTATCCGCAACTTTGACAACGCCAAACGGCACGCTGACCATTTCAGGAATGGTGGTGTTATAAGCAATCACCTCTGAGCTGAGTGCGTTTGGGATGACCATGCGCCCAGCGCCCACGCGTGAAGGCGTGCTGATACTTGCGCCTTGGGTGATATCCTGCGTGGCGGTGTTCATGACCAGAGCCTTGAGTTCCGCAACGGTCCAGGTAGGTTTCTGCTCACGCAGGAGGGCCATTGCGCCAGCCACATGCGGGGAAGCCATAGATGTGCCGCCAAAGCTGACGCCTTCATTGCCCGTGCCGGTGGCGGTCGAGAAAATTGTGTCGCCAGGCGCGGCGATATCGGGCTTGAGGTAGTTGGTAACTCGAGCAATGCCACGTGAAGACGAAGTGGTTAGAGTATCTTCTAGGGCAGGTTCGAGCATGATGCGCTGATTTTTATAAGCACTGGTCAGCTTCAGGTTGACTGTACCGGATGTCAAGTCAGACTTAAGAGCGTTGCCGATTGCAAGAGTGGTCATCATGGCAGGGATGGTGGTGCTGCCTGATGGGGTACCACCCATCACGAAAGGATGACCAACAACATTGTTCGCCACCAAGACACCAATGGCACCGCCATTTACCGCGTTCTGATATTTCTCGACAAAGGTACATGTGCCGCGGTCAATCAGCGCGATTTTACCGCTGACGCCGCTGATTGGGCTTGTACCGCAGCCATTGGCCGGCGTTCCGTATGCCAGGTCACCGGATACGTCGAAGGTCGTGGGGCCAAAGCCAGCTTCAACAGCATCATATAAGCCAAGGGACATTGAGCCAGCGGTGGAGAGCAGTTCAAAAGCGCCCACCACTGCGCCAGAATCCATGCTGTTGGCAACGCTGATGGCGCGGTGCGCCACGCCGGGCGAGCCGGTCACATAATACAGGTCGCCGCTGTTGCCGGCCGAAGCAACAACGATAACGCCCGCGGCAGCGGCATTGTTGGCGGCAATGGCACTGGTGTCGAATTCAGAGCCAAAGGAAGACCCCAGCGACATATTAATTACATCGAGATGGTCTGAGAAGTTAGTATCGCCGTTCGGGTCCATCGCCCACTCAATCGCTTGCTCGGTGACAGCGGTTGAGCCTTCGCAGCCAAAGACGCGCAGGGCATACAGGTCTGCTTTAGGGGCGACGCCAGGGCCAATGCGGAATTTGCTGATATAAGCACTAGGGCTCAGGCTGACCAAGTCAGCGTAAGTATCTCCCAAGCTCTCTACAAAGGTTGCGCCAGAGGTCAGTACGCCAAACCCTGCGGCAGTACCGGCCACATGCGAACCATGCCCGTTGCAATCCATCGGGTCGGGGTCGGGTACAGGGACCAACTGTGAACCGCTGCCGGCCGCATTGTAGTTATCGCCGACGAAGTCATACCCGCCAACCACTTTAGCGGTTGGGAACAGGTTGCCGGTTTCAGTCACTGAAGTAAAGTCTTGTCCGGTGTAAACACCCGGTCCGCCAAAGTTGGTATGAATGTAGTCAATGCCGGTGTCAATGATGCCAATTGAGATATTCTCGCCCTGGTAATTGCCTGTGCCGGCCCAGGCCTGCAAGGCGCCGACCAATGGTACGCTGGTCGTATGGTCAATTTGTTTGGGGACAATTGGATGGAGAGCCTTGACCCCCGGCATTGTTGCCATTTGCTCAACCTGGCTGGCATCTACATACAGCCAAATGCCATTGTAAACGCGCTGGGTGCGGAACAGTTCGCGCGCTTCAATGCCTTTGCTGCGCAGCGCACTGGCGAACGCATCTTGCTGGCGTTGAATGGTGTTGATTTGGGCTGCTGTTATAGAAGCCAACGACTGAGCACTGATCTGACTTTCTTTGGCTTCGGCATAAGCAAGCGCTGCTGGCTTGCCAGAAAATTCGACAACCACGCCAATCGGACCTTCGATATCACCCAGGCGCCCATAATACTCAATCACTTCGTTCAGAGAAACAGGGGCAGGAGGAATACGGTCTGATCGAAGCGGGGCCGCTGTTGCTGGCGCAAACTGAGACAGCAACATGCTTGCAACGAGCAAGATAATCAAAAATGGACTTTTCTTCATGGTTTCCTCTGAATAGTTGGCTTACAACGGATACGACAAGGGGATTCATAAAACACAAGCGGATCTCATTTCTTCCTGGCATTCACCTCCTTGAGTTAATTACCTGTTTTATCTATTGCCTGAACAAATATAAACAGGTATTTAATGCAAAAATGACCTCGCGCGCAAGTTATGTTTGCCGGTTATTTTAAATGGCGATTATGAAACATCCAATCCATTTTCCATCCTTGGGATTGAGTATGGGGAAATCGCTGGGGCAAATCTACAATGAATTTGCAAGGTCACTATCCGCATTTTACTATAAAAAACGAGCAAATTCACCAACTTCGAGAAACCCAACAGCAATTTTCGATATGAGGTCAAGTCGTCCCGAAGGATTAAGAAAATCGTCCAAGCTGCGCCCCTAAAACTGCTCGCTAGCAAACGGGGTTTGAAAGCACAAAAAAACAGGCCCTCGGGGAGGGCCTGTGAATACAAACATATCATCCATCGGCTATGGCGCACAACTAACCGTCGGCATCCAGAAGCCTTGCGTGGCGTTGGGGTCGAGGGTGATGCTCTTGATGCACGAGAGCGTGCCAGCGTCATCGTAGAAACTGATGTTCACGTTCGCTGTGTTTCCGGTCACGTTCTGAATGTAAAACGCCGCATTGTACGGCACACCGTAGGCGTTCTTGAACAGCATGGGCAGGTAGGCGCTGGTGCTGCCGATGGGCGCGCCGTTGTAGGCCGTAATTTCACTGCCCAGGTGTGGACGCCCAACCGCGATGATGTTCTGGTCAGATGTAATCTTGGCTCCCCCCACGAAGCCATCTGGCAGGCCAGCCACAGAGGGCAGCCAGATACTGCTGATGGCGCCTGCGCCGAGCGTCACGTTCTGGGTGGCGGCTACGGTGCCGTTGTTGTCACGATATTCTATCGTCACATTCGCGCTGGTGCCGCTCACGTTTTGCAGGTAGAGGGCCGCCTTGTACGAGCCGCCTGTGAAGGCGTTCTTGAACAGCATTGGGACGTAAGCCGTCGTCGCCCCGCCAGCGAAACCGTTATAGGTGGTGATTTGCGTCCCAAGATGGGCGCGTCCGACTGCCAGGATGTTCTCGCTGGAGGTGACCTTCACGCCGCCCACAAAACCGCTCGGCAGCGAGCCGCTGTCGCAGGTTACCAGAAGCGACCAGTAACCCCTGCTGGCATTAGCGGCCAGGGTATCGTTGTCGGTGCAGATCACATTGCCGCTCAGGTCGAGGTACTCAATGGTCAGGCTGGCGCTGCTTGCCGTCACATTCTGGATGTAAAGAGCGCTGTTGTACGAGCCAAAGCCGTTCTTGAAGAACATCGGCAGCCAGGCGGTGGTAGAGCCGCTGCTTGCGGCATTGTAACTCATCACTTCGGCCCCGATGTGCGGGCGTCCAACGGCCAGGATGGGCTGGTCAGCGGTGATTTTCGCTCCGCCAACAAAACTTGTCCCCAAGCCGGTAATCGAAGACAACCAGTAGCCCTTGCTGGCTTTAGCAGTCAATGGCTCGGTGATGGTGTGGACGACTGTGCCTGAGTCATTGATGAAGTCTATGGTCAGGTTCGCCGCTGCATTCCCCAGGTTTTGGATGTAGAGAGCAGATTTGTACGAGCCGCCGAACGCGTCTTTGAAGAGCATCGGAACGTATTGGGTGGTGCTGCCCGCGCCGGAACCAATGTAAGAAGCAACCTGGCTGCCGAGGTGCGGGCGTCCGACGGCCACGATAGATTGGTCGGACAGAATTTGGATGCCGCCGACCCAGGGGGAGGGGATCGTGCCACCAGGAACAGAGAAAGTGGATGTGAATGCGGTTTGCTGCGTGTCGCCCTGAGCATCTTTACAGCCGCTAACAGAGACTGTATATGTGCCGCCGGTCAGACTGGAGTCGGGCGTGAAGACGTATTTCCGGTCACCAGAAACGTAGGTTACTACGCCGCTCACAGCGCCGCCGGGGCCACTCACTGCAAAGCAGGTTGCCGGGTCAATCGGGTCAGACATGGGCTGATTCCAGGTTACTTCGACAGTGGCACTGGGCGAAACACCGGTCGCGCCATTGGCAGGAACAACATTTGAGACAATCGGGTCGCGCCAGTTGGCAACGGTATCGGTCACCAGTTGGGCGCCGCTTGAGCCATACGAAGCAGTCACGCTGCGGTTAGCAATCTCTTCGTGCAGGCTGCCTTTTTCAACCGTATCCCAACTGCCGCGCGTATATTTATACTCAATGACCGTACCTTCCAGTGCGTTAATGGTGACTTCCCAAACGCCGGGAGTAGACGTTGGGGCAAGGGACAGTCCGCCCGGATTCCAGAATGGGTGTGGCGCGGGCAGACTACCGGCAATGTAAACCGTGCCCGGCGTGGGGTTGGGAACAGTGACCCGGAATGTCACGGCAACGGAGCGCATTTCAGCCGTTGCGCTCACGGTGTTCGATTCGGCTGAAATATTGGCGCTTTCATCCCAAGCCGTGATGTAGTAGTCGTACTCGTGATTGGCCGTGACGGTGCTGTCAGTATACGCGGTCAGGCTGGGGCCGGGCAGCAAAGCAATGCTGTTGAATGATGTTTCCCCGGCCGTCACATCGCGCCGCAGAATTTCGAAGCCGTACAAATCACCATCGGTATTGGGATGCGCATCCCAGGCGAGCGAGATGCTGTCGGTCGTGGTGCCAGTGACCGTCAGGTTGGTGGGCGCATCTGGCGGGGTGGTGTCGCTGGGCGGAGTGATGGTCAGCGCGCCAGCATTGGCTGAGTTGTAGGAAGTAAGGTTGCTATAAAAAACGCCATTTGCGCCATACACCCAGGTCACGCCGCCATCGGTGCTGTAACGATAGAGGTAGTCGTAATCGCCTGGCGTAGCGCTGGGGATAAGTTGCCCCACGAACTCATCGTTGTTGCCCACCTGGGTGTTGAATGTGGCATCGAACCATCGCCACGAAGCATCGGTTGGCAGGCTGCCATCCACGCCGTAACCCACCTGGGCAATCAGGCTGGGGGTGGCGCCGGGGGCGCTGGTGACACCATCAATGTACACCTGACCATAGATGTTGACGGTAGGCGTCACCATGCTGCGCTCGGTGCTGATGCTAAACGGCCATTGCAGGTTGGCCCAATCAATGGTGTAAGCCGGCAGTGCAGTCTCCTCGTTAGAAAGGTCGCTGGCCAGCCCATTGACGGCAAAAGCGCGAACCACATAGTAGTAGCGCGTGCCAGGCTGCACATTGGTATCGTTGAAGGATGTGCCCACTGTGGCGCCCACTTGCTCATAACCGCCACCGCTCAGACGCGAGCGATAGATGGTGTATACATCGGCGCCCGAAACGGCCGACCACGAAACTGTCACCTGGCTGCCGCCGCTGGGTATAGCGCTAATGTTTGGCGCTGCAGGGCGCGTTCCGGCAAACGATGTGTCTGGCACGAGCAGATAACCGCCGCGCGCCGGAACATTGGTGACGGTCAACTCGCCATTCGAGTCAATCGTAAATGTGGCGCTGGAGAGGGTGTCGGTCAGGGTCAACCCTTCGGGCAGGTAACCGCCAATTTGCAACGTGACAGTGCCTGGCGTGCTGCCTTTGTTGACAACGACAATCGCCGCATCGCTGTCGTCATCCATTTTGCGCCCATAGGCATAGATGTTGCTGCCAGCCTGCTCCCACAACGGGTCAAAAGAGCCGATGCGCAAAGCCGGGTGCGCACTGCGAGCAGCGATAAGGGTCTGATAATAGGTATAAAGCGCATTGCGGCTAGACGTGCTTTGCAGGTGGGTATAGAAAGGTGTGCCGGTTTCATCCAGCCAGGGGTAGGGCTGCCGGTTGTAGGGGTCATCTTGCCAGACACTGCCATCGTGAGAAACAGGCCCCACCAGACCAATCTCATCGCCATAGTAAATGGTGGGCGCACCAGGCAGGGTCATCTGCATCAGGGCGGCGCCTTTCAGGCGGGTGATGGCATCGCTCCAATCGTAGTTGGGGTTGGCATAGAGCGCAGTATTGTTCTGGTAGGTGTTATGATCGAGCAGGAAGAGCGCCCGGTTGGTATCGTGGCTGCCAAACAGGTTGAGCATGGCATAGAACGCCTCGGGGGGGTAGCGTTCCTGCAAGTTGCGCAACCGCTCACTCACGCCTTCGGCGGTAAGCGGGTTAAGCGGCCCGGCCGAACTGCCCGAATTGAAGTCATTGTCTGTAAAGGCTGTATCGCGCCAAAAACTGAGCACCGCCGCCGAAAACTGATAGTTCATGGTGGCGTCCCATTCGCCGCCGAGCGTCCACGAAATGGCGTTACCCCATTCTTCGCCGACGATATAGGCCTCGGAGTTGCTGGCATGAACCGCGTTGCGGAAACCTTCCCAGTAGTTGTTAGACGGGTCATTAATGGTGCCGGGGTCCACATCGGGGGCAACATCCAAGCGCCAGCCATCAGCACCCTGCTCAATCCAGTAGCGGCCAATGGCGTTGGTGGGGCTGGGGGTAGAAAGACCCGCCCAAATCAGTTCGCGCACTGCGGTATTGTTGGCGTTCAACTTGGGCAGGCTGTCGTAACCCCACCACGATTCATAATTGGCCGCATTGGGCACACCCGTGCTGCTAACGCACACGCCCGTGCCAGGGGTGACATCCGTAAAGTAGAACCAACTGCGGTAGGGGCTGGTATGACTTTCGCACGCGCCGGTTTGGGGGTAGCGCCCGTAGCGGTCCATGTAGGGGCTGTCTGAAGAGACGTGATTGAAGACGCCATCCAGAATAATTTTCATGCCGCGCGCACTGGCCTGAGTAACCAGATTTTGGAAGTCGGTCAGCGTGCCGAAGTTGTTGTCAATCTGGCCATAATTGGTTGTATCGTACTTGTGATTGGAGGGAGACTCGAAAACGGGGTTGAGATAAATGGCCGTAACACCCAAATCTTCCAGGTAATCCAGCTTATCAATCAACCCTTGCAGGTCGCCGCCGTAAAAGTTCTGGCTGTATTTGTTGAGGCACCCGCTCACCGCGCCCGGCCGGTTGCGCGGGTCGCAAATGGGCGTATTCCAGGCGGTAGTGTTGGAGCGCACGATGGTATCATTGGCGCCATAGAAGAACTCACCCGCTGTCGGGTCGTTAGCCGGGTTACCGTTGCGGAAACGATCGGGGAAAACCTGATACACAACGGCATTTTTGACCCAATCGGGAGTGCTAAAGCCGGTATCGTAGATGCTTAACTGGTAGCTGTTATCTTGCACGGTGGCAAAGGTCTGTCCCCAGCCGCCGATACGGGCGTTATCATCTTCATAGTAGGCTGTTGCTGTGCCATCTTTGACAATGAAGCGATACCAGTAAACCGTTGGGTCGGGGCTGGCAGGCAGGGTCACTTCCCAAAACTCATAGGGGCCAGGGTCAGTATCAAAAGACACATTGCTGGCCACTTTGGTCATGTTGTAGATGGTTTGGGTGTTGGCGCGGTCGTTCCAAACACGCACACGAGCCAGTTCCAGGTCGCCGCTAGCGGCGCGCAAACGCAAAGTAACCGGTGTGCCAGTTGGCACCGCACCGCCGGGGTTGCGGTAGAGCGGGTCACGGCTGTTGTGCCCCAGGTCATTCCACCAGATGTTGTTATCCAGGCTGGCGCCAGAACCGGTTACTGTGATGTTGACAGCGTTGGTAGAGGCATTATAGGTGAACGTGACTGTATCTCCATTGTTGGGAACAGTAAAGTTCACATTGCCACCCGGATAACTGACCGCCCAACTCTCATTTAGCGCCACCTTGGCTTCATAACTCCCCGCTGGAATATCGGTCGTGCTAAACGTGTAAATTTGGTCGCCATCGGGGTTTTGCATCCACGAGCGCAAGCAATCGGGCGCCCAGTCGCCAGAGCAGCCCAGTTCGCTCTGGAAATTTCCAACTGCTGTGGCAATGACGCTGCTTACATTATCGGTTACCCAACCGGTATCATAACTGAAATAAAACTTGACCGAAGCGGGGGCAGCCAGATTAAGGTTGAGATTGGTAAACCCGGGCGGGTAAGGTTCGCTCCAGTTTCCGTTGGTGGCTACCTTATAAAGCCAGTTACCAGCCGGGATCGAAAATGTCCCTTGCCAGACCTGGTCATTCGTGTCAAAGGTCAGGTCTGTGGTTGCGCAGGCTGGGTCCCAATCACTGGCGCAGCCCAGTTCACTTTGCAAATCGCCAACCAGGGTAACGCTGATCGGTGCCAGGGTATGGATCTCCTGGACGCTTGCCTGCACCGTCCCCATTGGGAAGAGACCGGCTAGCAGGGTAAAAATGGCGAATATGGAGATGAAACGCATACGAAACTCCTTTTTATAACAAGAATCGGGATTTGTTAGTTTTATTTACAAATCTTACTCTCCGTTTCAGAAAAAGCACCTCCATGTTGCGAAAATGAAAACAAAAAAGGCATTTTCTGGCGAACAAATGCCTGAAAATGCCTTTTGTTTCTCAAAATTACTCAGAGAAATACCGTTCATGCAACTGATTATAAAGTAGATATATTTAGGTGTAAATGTTCTTTGCGAATTTGTTAATTTGATGAATTTATCTTGGCAACGCAAGAATCATCTGTAAAAAAACCGGGCGAACTGATGGTTCAATCTGCCCGGGGTGATACACAAACGAGAGCAGGTTACGGCGCGCAGGTAGTGGTCGGCATCCAGAAGCCTTGCGTGGCGTTGGGGTCGAGGGTGATGTTCTTGATGCACGCGAGCGTGCCAGCGTCATCATAGAAACTGATGTTCACGTTCGCTGTGTTTCCAGTTACGTTCTGAATATAGAACGCCGCATTGTACGGCACGCCGTAGGCGTTCTTAAACAGCATAGGCAGATAGACGCTCGTGCTGCCACCAGCCGCTCCGTTGTAGGCCGTAATTTCACTGCCCAGGTGTGGGCGTCCAACCGCGATGATGTTTTGCGTGGCGGTGATGCGCGCCGCGCCCACAAAGCCATCCGGCAGGCCAGCCACAGAGGGCAGCCAGATACTGCTGATGGCGCCTGCGCCGAGCGTCACGTTCTGGGTGGCGGCTACGGTGCCGTTGTTGTCACGATATTCTATCGTCACATTCGCGCTGGTGCCGCTCACGTTTTGCAGGTAGAGGGCCGCCTTGTACGAGCCGCCTGTGAAGGCATTCTTGAACAGCATTGGGACGTAAACCGTCGTCGCCCCGCCAGCGAAGCCGTTATAGGTGGTGATTTGGTTTCCGAGATGCACCCGCCCCACTGTTAGGATATTCTGGTTGGCAGTGACCTTGGCCCCGCCCACGAAGCCCATCGGCAACGAGCCGATGTTACACGTCACAGAAAGTGACCAGTAGCCCTTGCTGGCCCTTGGCGCAAGGGTGTCATTGACGGTGCAGGCCACCGTACCGTTCAGGTTGAGATATTGAATGGTCAGGCTGGCTGTGGCGTTGGAAATATTTTGTATATAAAGCGCGGTGTTGTAATTGCCGAAGCCGTTCTTGAAAAACATCGGCAGCCAGGCAGTGGTGGCGCCTGCGCCCACGCCGTTGTAGGTCATGACTTCGCTGCCGATATGTGGACGCCCGAGGGCGATGATGTCTCGATTGGATATGACCTTGACCCCGCCCGAAAAACCGTTCGGCAGCCCGGATTCCGAAGGCAGCCAGTAGCCTTTGCTGGCATTCGGGCCAAGCGTATCAGTTTTGGTATAAACGACGGTCCCGTTGCTGTTGGTGAACTCCATCGTCAGGTTGGCACTGGTATTACTGGTGTTTTGAACGTACAGTGCTGCGTTGTAGCTGCCACCAAATGCGCCCTTGAACAGCATCGGTACATACTGGGTGGTGTTTCCAGCAGAAGAACCGCTATAGGATGCAATTTGACTTCCTAAGTGCGGACGGGCAACCGCGATGACCGGCTGATTGGATTGGATTGCGATACCACCTGCCCATGTAATCACATAATTTTGCTGGGAATGATTCTTGTTTATCTTGCTATATGTCCTTTGGGAAGGATTGAAACCATAACCGGTTTTGGAGGGGGTTATTGTTCCGCTCCAGTTATATGGCACTGTAATTGTATAGTTTCCGTTCCCATCTGTCGTGACCGATTTGTTGCCATCGTTTACATAACTTAATACCACCCCCGCCTCCCCAGCGTTCCCAGAGATAACATAAGAGGGTGTGATGATTTGATTGTTGATTAATGTTACCCCGTTTGGGTGAGAGACATAAATCGAATTGAAAATCAAGTTATTTTTGACAACAACGTCCTGATTCTGGGATGAGAGAATCGAAATAGACCTGTATGTGCCAGAAAGAATCGTATTGGCATCAATCGTGATGTTGGCGGTCAAGCCAGAATCATACCCGTCTCCTAAGACAACTCCATATTCGCAGTCTGAAATCGAGTTCTGAAAAACAGTGATATTGCGGCGTTGGTTGCCCCAACCGGCATAGTATTCGGCGCCCAGATAAATACCCTTTGCCCGGCTTCCATCTCGCATGTTCACGTCAGAGCAGGTTACAGTGTTACCGCGGACGATCATGTCCCTTGAATTATCGAGGTAAATATTTGCCGAGAAATTGTCATACACGATATTATTTTCAACGACCGAGTTGATGCCGCGCGTGACCGCGATACCCTCGCCGCAGTTGTTGAAAACCTGGTTATTTCGGACCGTAACATTATCCGCGCCTAAACTTAACTTGAGGCCGCTTTGCCAATTGCCGCCTGAAGTAGAATTACACTTTCCATTCGAACTGTTGGAAAGCGAGTTCCAGTGGATGATGTTATTTTCGACAACAACATTGAAGCCAGATACATTCACACCATGACCGCTTGAGCCGGTGACTTCGAAGCCATTCAGGTTAATTTGATTGCCTGATATAAAAATACTCCTGGTAATCACCCTTCCATTGGCTCGAAATGTCAGGTTTGTGCGTGAGATGGTGACATTTTCCCCATAATTTCCTGCTTCTACCTGAATGATAGCTCCGCTGGGCGCGGAATTGGCTGCTTGTTGGATGGTGCGCCACGGCTTTGCCTGCGTGCCAGGGTTAGAGTCGTTCCCAGAGAGGGATACATAGTGTGTTGGCGTGCTGTTTGGCTCTTCAAAAGATTGGGAACGCGCTTCGCCCCCCCCTGTCTGCATTATCAAAACAAGCATTATGCCGATTATATACATTCGATACGTATATTTTAGGGGGATGTTCATCAGTCATTCCTATAAAATCTAAATTCAAAGAAATCGCAACAGTGGGATTTGGGGCAGATATCAATACAAATAAAAAACATCAAAAAACGATGATTTTTGCAGAAATTTATTAGCAAACAGGGAATAGAGAAAACTGTTTGGCGACTGGGGTGTACTTTTTCAGAACAGTTTGCTGGGGACCGGGCGTTGTAACAATGCAGAAAAACTTGATAAAAATAATACGGCAAAAATTGCGCTGTGTGTATACTTCTAAAGTCCTATGGTCAGAATGCATCTGTGCTAGACAGGCAAGAAAGACTGGCAAAAGTCATCGACATCGCAAAACAATTCGAGTAAACTGTCCATAAGGGGCTCCTTGGAATGCTTGTTTTCGCAAATCTAAGTTTACTCCATCGAGCCCCTTATCCCGAACTCACGTTAGATAGTTATTTTGGTTCACTTTTGGGACTGAATCCATTGCGCTGTCTTGAAAAGACCTTCCCTTAAGCCAACGCGGGGGGTCCATCCTAATTGTTGTTGAGCAAGCGTATTACTTAAGATGTTAATAGGGACATCAAAAGGACGCGCAGGCAAGTAATGCCGATTGACAGGCTTTTCGATAACAGATTCAATGTTATCAAGAAGTTCGTTGAGATTAATTCCTGCTCCAGCGCTTATATTAAAAATACTGACTGGCCCCTCATAATTTAATGCATAAGCAAAGGCGTCGGCCACATCACCGACGTATATGTAATCCCGTACTACGGAGCCATCTCCCCAGATTTCAACTGGAAGCCCATGTAAAGCACGATATAAAAAGATAGTAGCCGCGCCTTGAGCAGTCTCAATGCGCTGACGAGGGCCATAGGGATTGGACACACGAAGAATGATAGAGCGAATGCCATGTAATTTTTGAAACATCAACAGGTATTTTTCTATGGTCAATTTAACAATTCCATATGAAACCAGTGGATTGGTGGAATGTTTTTCGTCAATAGGTAAATAATCAGGAATACCATATACAGTTCCGCCGGAGGAAATAAATACAATTTTGCCAACCTGGTGTGTTATCATGGCATTTAGCAAATGGAGCGTTGCCGTCAGGTTGGTTTGCACGTCGTATAAAATATCCTCGTTCGAATTTTTGGGTAAAGTAAAAGACACAAGGTGATACACTATATCCATGCCTTGAATTGCTTCTGAAACATCGTGCAGGCTTAGCATATCGCCTGTCATCCACTCTACATGCTCTGTTGCAGAAAAAGCACGGTATGGTTCGACGCGTGGACGCTCAAAAATACGCAATTCGTGCCGGTCTTGCAAGAGGCGATCGGCAATTGCTGAACCGATAAAACCACCTCCGCCAAAAATAACACATTTCATTTTTTTCTCGCTTCTAAAGCAATTTGATAAAGAAGTCTGTTTTTCTGATAGATGAACTCATCATTGCAGTTTTGCTGACAATACAATCGAGCATTCTTGCCTAATTGAGATATTAAGTCTGGATGAGAGAGAAGCATGAGAGTTTTTTGAACCAAATCATCTGCATCACCCTTTCGAAAAACAAGACCTGTTTTTTCATGAGAAACCATTTCAGGCAAGCCACCTGCATCAGAAACAACAACAGATTTGGCGCATGCCATTGCTTCCAAGCAAATGAGCGGGAAATTGTCATACAAGGATGGCACCCAAACAATATCATGCGCATGAAATATTTCTGGTAGTTGCTCTAGAGAAACATTGTCAATAAAGCGAACTGCCTGTATACAACCTTTTGAAACAAAGCAATGCTCTAGATATTTTCTCCCAGATGAGAATCCTGCGATATTAGGCGTATCTCTGCCTACCAGGGTTAAGGTTACATAAGGATGTTGAGCAAAAACTTTTGGAAATGCTTGGGCAATTGTTTCAATGCCTTTGCGCTGCTCTAAGCGACCTAAGAATAAAATGCGAATTTGATTCGACGGGTGTGTCTGGGAAGATGGCGAAAAAAGATCTAGATCGAGGGGGTAACCAAAGATTTCTGCTTGGATATTGCCAATTCCTAATAAACGGTCACATCGTTGCACGAGGTCTCTGGTGGGAGCATATAGTACATCAGAGCGACGAATCGCTGCTTTTTCAAGTTGCTTAATCAGCCAAAATGATAGATCCTTTCTGTAATTGTTCAATCCCAACTCAACCAATAAAGAATAAGGCGTATGTAAACGCGTAACTACTGGTATATCAGGCAAAAATATCGTAAACAAACCCTCAGCGAGATGATCAGGAACGTCGATTACTTCAAAAGGAGTCTGGCGATGCTGTTTCCAAACATGCCAAAGCATCGTAAGGTTATAAGCGAGGATAAAAATTGGCAAGAACGCATGCCTGTAATTATTAAATAATCTTGGAATTTCTATTTTATATACAGGAATTTCTTGAATAGTGGTCCAGTGCGTGGGGGTAAGCGATTGACTAAATACTGTAACTTGATGTCCGCGCGATTGGAGAATCCGGGCAGTATCAAGTGAATAAGTCGCTATTCCACCAAACGCTGTATCTGGAGGAAATTCTCTGCTTACGATGCAAATATTTAAATTTTTAGCCATTTTGCAAGAGTAGATTTGAGAAAATTAATACAAAAATGTATTGCCGTGAGCATTCTCTCGTTGAACTGTTTATAGTGCGCAAATGTCATTTGCGCAATCGCGAGATTACCAGATAAACCAATCCGTCCATATCCACTGACAATTAACCGGTCCCATTCACCCAGAAAACGATTAAACATGTTTCGGCGCTGTGATGATGAAATGTTAAAATGTTCCATTAAGTATTTCTGGACCAGCAGGAATTCTCTGAAATATGTAAGATTCAGAACCGAATTTGTAGTTTGCTTAGCAGGATGCTGGCGATGAAAATTGAGGGGTGCGCTGATGTATGCGACGTCAGAATGGCGCAGGATGCGACAGTAAAACATCCAATCACCACACATACGCATCGTTTCAGGCGCATAGTCAGCCTGGATATATACCGAACGTCGAAACAAAACACCACTTACATTTGTAATGGTATTTTTGAGCGCAAGGTATTGCTGAACTTCGCGTTTACCCTGATTTTGAAAATCATTCGCCCAACGGAAAGGGTCTAGGTCCGTGACATACTTCTGGTAAAAGTTTTTGTCAAGAATATTCCCCTTCGTATCGATAGGCAAGGTATGACAGTAAACCAACCCAACGGATGGATTTTCCTGTAAGATAGCCACTGCCCGTTCCAGAAAATCGGGGGCGCATGTATCATCCGCTTCGGCAATCCAGATGTACTCACCACAGCTCAAGCGAACTCCCTTATTCCATTGTATAAACGGAGAACCGGTATTTAACCGGTTTATTTCTATTTGTGAAATATGTTGAGCATATTTTTCCCGAATCAAATCCACACTATTGTCCGTAGAGGCATCATCAAGAAAAATGATTTCGTAGTTCTGATAGGTTTGCGCCAGAATAGAACGAAACCGTTCATCCAAGAATTGAGCGTAATTATAGTTTGGGATGATTATGCTTACTTTAACGTTACTGGTCATTTCTGAATAAATGCCAATCTCTTTTCGATACAATGATGAATCTTGCAAAGACACTTTTTCTGTGGTTTGAATTTTTGGGATTCAGAATACAAACCACAGGCTGTATGTATCCAAATCTGTGTTTTTTTAATTTTCCTTGCTTACCGGGCTTTTTTGCATCACAGCCTGGAAACCATTCGCAGAGTTGATATCTGATTTCGTTTCACGCTGGAACAAGCGAGTCGCAATGTAAATTGGAAGCCAAAACAATGCTTTAGCGATTCGATGTTGATGCTCATCCAAATAAGCCCAGAGTATCCATCCCAAAGTCTGGGCCAGGCTGTGGACAGGGAAAATATGCAACACCTTAAAGCCAGTTTTTTCAGCAAGATCTTGAATTCCGGTCCTGGTGTAGCGGCGATAGTCAAAGGGTGTTGGATGGTATGGTTGTAGGAATGGAACTGCAATCACGACGAGGCCATCTTCTTTCAGCAGTCGATAGAATTCGGCCATTGCGCCTTCAGGGTCCGGCACATGTTCGAGAACTGCATTGCACAATATTGAGTCGTATGATGCGTCAGGTTTTGGAATAGAAGTTAGGTCGCAGATGAAAGCGCCAGGCAACGAGGTTTGAATATCGCAGTTATCTACCGCTGTCGCATATGCACGTTTCAAGAGGGGAGAGATGTCTCGCTCGCCACATCCTGCATTTAAGACGTGCCCTTTCAGATAGGGCAGGATAGGTTCTAACTCTTTTTCTAGAGTTATGTAATTAACGGGGAATTTCATGCTGTATCACTCCAATGGTGTAACGAATTATCTGACAACCTTACTCATCTTTTTTAGGAGATTCGACGGTATCGGAAGTTTTTGGCAAGCAAATGAGGAAGAAGCCGAGATTTGTATCAAACTTTTAAGAACTTGTTATCTCATCTGATTTGTGATTGGAAAATAAGGCAATAAGAGTTTGAATGAACTCTGGATAAGTTTGAAAATTGGTTTTAGAAGGTTGCATTCTATCAGGGTTTTGTAAAACTTCCCAGGTGGCTTCCGCCATTTTTTGGACGTTCAAATGTTCAACAACCAGCCCATTTGTTCCATCGAGAATTTCCTCGATTCCTCCTGTATCCTTAAAAGTAATAACAGGGGTATTATTGGCCAGAGCCTCCAACGCAACACTAGGAAAGGGGTCTTCACGGGATGTGAGGAGAAATACATCCGCACCAGCGAAGATGTATGCAGGCTGGGGGTCAAAATCCAAAAAGTGGATATTGCCCTGATAAGGCAGCTGAGGCAAAACCTGATTTTTCCAATGTTCAAAATATTCATCACGGTTGCCGAGCCACAAAAAATGAACGTGTAATATGCTTTTTTTGTGGAATTCTGCAGCTACTTGATGAAATAAATCGGTTCCTTTGCGATGATGGGCAAAACCGGCGCCAAGAACTATTTTTACATTTGGAATATTAGACAAACCCAATTGATTTAGAAGTTTCTCTCGAGCTAACGATTTTCCATGCTCATAAACCAACGAAGTGCCTTGCGGGATGATTCGAACGCGTTCCGCAGGCAATCCAAAGCGCTGCATGAATTTATCCGCTACATAATGAGCTGGAAAAACAACAATAGAGCCAGATTGAGCAATACTATGCGCATACGAAGTCCACCCGCTGGTTTCAATCAGTTGAAGTAATTCGTGGATTTCATAAATGGTTTCTATCTGATTTGCAGAAAGCGTTCTCTGCAATGAACCAGAAATAACTGTATTTGCAATACACCGCGAATAGCCTAACAGCTTGAGTTTAGAAAAAGCATATTCTATATTTTCGTCAATCACAATGTCTGTTGGATGGCGATGTAAATCTAATACAGGCGCAACTGCTCGAAACTGCTCAACCAGCGGACCGCCAGAAATAAGAACGATTACTAGATTACTTCCAAAAACTTTTTTATAGGCTTTAGATTGATTCAGTAAAGTAATCGGCGCACCGGTTGCACTGGCATCGTGCGAAATAAAAATCATTCCGTCGCGAATCGGCAACAACACAGATAAAACTGCGTCTATTTCTTGGCGAATGTACATATTGATATCTACCGCACCAGTCTCGCGGATAGAAAACCACTGTTTGCGCAAATACCGTCGAACGGCAAACCATAATCCCCGCCATCCAGAAACTCGAAATGTAGAGGTGGCTTTACGGAACAGGGTGCGCACTTTTTCGGGGCGACTTAAGGCACGCCAGATTTTTCGCAGAAAAAGTTTCATGATTTAATATTGAAATTCGTGTTTAGACAAAAATGAGGGCGGTTGAGCCCTTGAGCAAAACCGCCCTT